>NZ_PJMC01000001.1 GCF_002892795.1 Arthrobacter sp. AFG20
TGGCGAGTTCGATTTCCTGCCGGATCAGGGTGGATAGGTCCCGGGTGACCTCGCCGAGGAGGTCACCGAGGGAGGTGGTGTCGGCCTTGGCGTGCGCCTCCGTGGGAGGGGTATCAGGTATCTGGCTGCTCACAGGGGACGACCTCCACCCTCGGTATCGTCAGTATCCCGGCGCCTCGGCTCCCCGTACCCTGGCTCGCCGTAACCCGGCTCACCGATGGCAGGTTCTGCGACGCCCGGTTCGCCGTAGGCGGGTTCGCCGTAGACGGGCTGGCCGGCGGCAGGCTCTCCGACGCCTGGTTCGCCGTAGGCTGGTTCGCCGTAGGCGGGCTGACCGGTGGCGGGTTCCCCGTAAGTCGGCTCGCCGTAGGCCGGCTGGGTGTAGGCGGGCTCTCCCAGTCCGGCCTGGTCATAGAGCGGTGTGCCGACGCCGGCGTCAAGGCTGCTTTCAGTGACCGGCGGCTGGACGGGGTAGGGCGGAACGGTGCCCGCGTATCCTGCGCCGGTTCCTGTGTCGGGGGCTCCGGCCTGCAGGCTGCGGCCCAGGCGGCCGGCGAGCATGCCCGCGCCTGCGGCGAGGAGCAGGAAGGTGCCGGGACGCTGGCGGGCGAAGGACTTCACTTCGTCCAGCAGTGAGCCCGGATCGCGGTTGTCCAGCCAGGATGCGACCGATTCGGAGCGGTCTGCGGCCTGCCGGATCAGGTCCGAGGCCACGCCCTGCTGGTCCGGTGCGTCGGCCATGGAGCGGAGCTGCGAGGAGATGCTGCGGATGCCTTCGGCGGCCTTGGTCTGCTGCGTGCCGGCCTGGCTGGTGAGGTCGGATTTTGCCTGGTGCAGCAGGTCCTTGGCGCTGTTCTTCGCCTCGTACGCGACGTTCTTCGCCTCGGTCTTGGCCGTCCCGGCAACGTTCTTGGCGGCGACTTTAGTCTCGCCGGCGACGTTAGCGGCCTCATCCTTCGCCACGTCCTTCTTCGAGGACGCATCATCCTGGTAGACCGGGCTGCCGGTGTAGCCAGTGGTGCCCGCGCCAGTTGCGTCGTATCCGGTGGTGCCGGCGCCGTAACCCGAATTCTGTGTGGCCGGGAGATTGGTGAGGTCTTCATCCTGCGGCCATTGGTTCTCAGTCATCTTCGCTCTCTCTTTCCGAAAGGGTCAGTTGCTGTACAGGAACCAGCGTTGCTGGCATGCAATGGTAAGCATGTTTACTAATAAATAGTAAGCACGCTTGGCATTTTTTCCCACCTTTACTTCTGCCGCCCTGGCGTTAAGCGGGGGAGTGCAGCGGAATGGCGCGGAATTGCGACGCGCCCCCGACTCCGGCGTCGAGAAAAAAGCTAAGTAGGCTTGCCAATCGGATAGTAAGCATGCTTAGGGTATAGGTGCGAGGTCGAATTATCTGCCTCGGCGCGACGGCGGATGCCGCCACGCGCGCCAGTCGCTGCTCTTTCGCGGCGATAGCGCGCCGTGTAGCGTCGCTCTGCCGTTGCCGGTTAAACGTGAACAGCCAAAAGTGGACAAGAAGTCAACATTCAAGGAGACAGAATGCTCGCCAAGGAACACATCGACGACCTGCTGAACAAGAACGGAAACATCCTCTCGACCGACGGAGGCAAGATCGGTTCCGTCGGACAGGTGTATGCGGACGATGACAATGGGCAGCCTACCTGGGTAACGGCACGGACAGGCCTATTCGGTACCTCCGAATCCTTCATTCCCCTCGAAGGCGCACGGGTTGATGGAGCTGACATCGTCGTCCCGTACACCAAGGAGCAGGTGAAGGACGCCCCGCGCGTGGAGGCGGAGGGACACCTGGACCCGGCCGAAGAGGACCGGCTCTACGAGCACTACCAGCTGAACGGAACGGTAACTTACGCCGAGGCTGCGAACGGGCATACCGCCGACTCCGGCCGGACGGCTGACCGGTCCGCGGCCGGCCTTGCCGCCACAGAGCGGGATGCGGGATTCGCTGCCGGTAGCGGTGGCGGCACGTACAGCGCGGCGGATGAGAGGGCGGGCAGTGACACGTCCGGACTGGCCGACGGTGACGCCATGACTCGCTCGGAGGAACGCGTGAATGTCGGCACGGAAAGGCAGGCTGCCGGCCGGGCGCGTTTGCGCAAGTACGTGGTGACCGAAAACGTGACCCAGACCGTTCCCGTCCAGCGCGAGGAAGTGCGGCTGGAGCGAGAACCGATCACCGAAGTAAACAGGGGTGAGGCGCTGGGCGGCCCGGACATCAGCGAGGCAGAACACGAAGTGGTGCTTCACGAGGAGCGTCCGGTGGTGGACAAGGAAACTGTGCCCGTTGAGCGGGTCAGGCTGGACACCGAAACTGTCACGGACTCGGTGACCGTGGATGAACAAGTCCGCAAGGAGCGCATTGAGGCCGACGGCGTAGAGGACACCCGCCGCTAACTTGCCTCCCGCCGGGGCCGGGCACCGGCCCCGGCGTTGCAGGCATTGTGGGCTGGCCACGTCGCCAGCACGGGCTCAAAGGGGAAAGAAGGTTTAAACCGATGGTCCCGAATCCTGACGCGGAGCAGTGGGGGCCTCACCAGCTGCTGTCCATGGCCGCCAGGCTCGTCCAGCGCAGGCAGGACCAGGCGCTGGCCGAACTCGGCCTCACCCACGCCGCAGTCATAGCGCTGCAGGGCCTCCTTGCCGGGCCGCTGAACCAGGAACAGTTGGCCGCCGACATCAAGGTCCGCAGTCAGTCCATTGGCCGGGTCCTGTCGCGGCTTGAGGAGGCAGGTCTGGTGGCTCGTGCGTCCAGTTCTCTGGACAGGCGCCACAACGAGGTTTCCATCACGGAAGCAGGCCGCCAGGCATTGGAGGCGGCCAGGAAGGCTGAGCAGGAGGCACTGCCCCCCGACGTCGTCGAGGGCACTGTCTTGGGCCGGGAGCTGGCGCGGGTCATCAGCTACTTTCCCGGCCGTGCCAAGCCCGGCTCGGTCAAGAACCAGAACCCGGCCGCAGCCGTCGGCGACCCAGCCGCGGACGGCACCGCGGAAACGGGCTCTCCCGTAGCCGGTGCACCCACAGAGGGTGCTGCGAAAGAAGGCGTGCTGCCTACAGCCAGTGCGCTTACAGAACGTGTGCCCGCAAGTGGGCAGCAGGCCACGAGCGCGAATACTGCTGCCGAACCTGCTTTACAGAAGCCCGCTTCCGGAGATGAGGTTGCCGCCCAGGACGCTGAGCCAGCGCCGCAGGACGACGCCGGAACAAGGCAGAATCCAGACGGCGGCCGCTCCGCCCCTGAGTCGGCGGACTGATCAGTGACGAAGGAAAGTGTCGCCGCGCCGCGCACGGCGACACTTTCCTGGTTGGCATACTCCGGTCCGGGCCCAATGCCGGACCGTGCTCCAGCTTCGCTGGGACGGCTTTAGCGTCCCTGCTGCATCGGGTCCGGCCAGTTGCCGATGAGGCCGGACATGGGGTCGGGCCAGTTGCCGATCCGGCCGCGCATGGGGTCGGGCCAGTTTCCGATCCGGCCGGACATGGGGTCGGGCCAGTTGCCGATCCGGCCGCTAGCGGGTCCGGACTGCGGACGGGACGGGCGGGGGGCAGCAGACAGCGGGGCGTGCGTAGACATGACATGTTCTCCTGACTGAACTGATGGTCCTTGCGCAGGGTTGCGCAGGTGGTCTTTTCTGCCCGGAATACGGGCAGAGCTGACCTATTCAGTCGGGGGAACACCCCGGATCGAAGGCTGGACTGGAGGGAAGGTGCTGGGCAGCATCGAACACACGGACGCCGGCAAACAGGGGCGTCCGGTCCCAATCTCCCGCCACTTCGGCGGCCTGGGCGCCAGAGCCTTCGGAACCCGTGGAGGAGTTCCCTGACGTTCCCTCGCTCACGGCAAAGGATTGAAGATAGCCGTCGCCGGGCCGTGCATCGAGGTGCGGTTTGTGGGCAGCGGGCCTGGCGCCGGCCAGTTCACGTACCTGGGGCGTAGTCATGTGAAGCTCGGCCAGCGAGAGGCCTGTGCCGGCGAGCGGCAGCCCGGCGGCTGGGGCCCGCATGGCCTGGACTGCAATTTCCACCGATATTGCCGACCCCGCACTGCCTCGTGCCCTCGGAGCGGTGGTCCTCGGCCCAACTGCCGAAGGCGAAGCGGCCTGTGGCGGCGCAGCAAGATCTTGTGACTTCCCCCCGGCGTGGGGAACCGGCGTCGTCGGCGTTACCCCGGGTACGGGAACTGCGGGCAGTTCCGGCGCCGGCAGTGAGGGAACTGGCACTGAGGGAACCGGCACTGAGGGAACCGGCAGCGAAGGAACGGGCACTGAAGGAATCGGCAGCGAAGGGACCGGCACTGACGGGACAGGCACTGAAGGACGCGGTAGCGAAGGAATGCCGGGCACAGCAGGCGCTGCAGGCAGATGCGGCACCGACGAAACGATGTCTCTTGCGGTTGTTATCAGGCTGTCCGCCTTGTCGAGCACGGGTGCCGTCGCGGTGGTCACTGTGGAAACCGCCGTCGATGCCCCGTTGACCACGGCGCCCACCGTGCCCGCCACTGTGCCGACGACACCCGACACAGGCTTGGTGACTGCAGCCGGGAGGCCGGGTGCCGCCGGCAGTGCAGGAACCACCGGCAACAGCTTGCGGGCCGGGACAATCTGGGAGACGGGGGAAGCCAGCGGAGCAGACACTGCCGACTGCGCGATGGTAGCGACTGGAGCTGCGGCGAGGGAACCGGCGCTAAGGGAACCGGAATTCAGGGAACCAGAGCCAAACGAGTCGTTGTCCCCGGAGGCCGCCCCGGCGGATGCCGCGCTCCAGACAATCCAGGCCAAGGCGAGGAGAACGGGCAACAGGAGGGCACGCACGACCGCAGCCTTGTGAAGGCGCAAGCTGTTGCCCATTCGAATCACCCCCCAGCGCAATGGAAGACCAGAATATGCCCGGCGCCCGGTTCCGTCCAGAGGAAAAAAGCACCTGCGCATGATCGGGCCCGCTGAACCGCAATAAAATGGAGGCAGAAGGTGCTAATAGGATGTCTGGATCCATAGTCGTCGTCCTTGTGCTGCTGGCCGCAATTGCCGTCCTGGCCATTGCGGGAACAGTGCTGGCCGTCCTGCGCGACGGGCGCGGCGAAGTCCGGAGCGAACCGACTGAGGAGCCGTGGACTGCGGGACATCTGCCCAGTGAGCCCTACGCCGTGATGCGGTTTAAGTAGCGACCCCGGAAACCATCTCGCTGCCCCTGCCGGACACAAAGTTGGTGCAGTCGCCCACGACTCTGCGTGGCCGCCTGCACCAACCGGTAGTACGAATACTCAGATTAGATATCTACTCATTCGCGGCTCCTAGTTCCCGGCGTTCGCGGTCCGGGCTATCTCCTGTCCTCGACCGAATGCTGCCGTGCAAACATCCAGCCACAGGCAATCATCAGCACGCCAAGCACCATGTGCGTCCAGTTATCCAGCATATTCAGCGACAGGAAGTTGGCCGCCGAATCTACTCCGACACTGAGCCCGTAGATGCTGAGGACGATGTACAGCGCACCGGCGCCCATGAGGAACCTCCGCGCGCCCATCTCACCGCGGGACATGGCCCAGCCGGTTGCGCCAATAACCAGCTGCACGATGTTGAGCAGCATGGATACCTGGAACAGGCCGAGGAACATGGCGTGCGAATCAGGCCCAAGGAACATCAGTTCGCCATACCGTGCGGTGATGCCCGGAATGAACCCAAGTACACCGACCACCATCAAGACAATACCTACACCCATGCCAGCGTTCTGGACGTCAGTCCTGCCAAAGTGAACGCCGTGTGCATGTGGGGATGCGGTAGTCATTTTCTGCCTCCAACCACTGAATGCGGACAAGCTAATTTTACGTCCGGCCCTCTGAAAAAGCGCTCGCGGTGAGACTTGCCCGTACTGGTCCCAGCCGAGTCTCGTCCGACTTCTCGCGCTCTTGAGCCTGTCGAAAACAGGCGTGCCCGGCCTCGCATGGCACGATGGGAGGCGATGAAACTGCGCGCTGACCAGACCGGAGACCGTGGCCTCCCCATGCCCCTGTGGCTGCAGGGCGGGCTCGAGTCCGCGCAGGCGGCGATGATTTCCGCACTGCTGGTCATCGCACCCATCGTTGCGGTTTGGGCCACCTCGGGTTTCGGAAACAGCGGCCCCGATGCCCTGGCGCGGCTCGCCGGCCAGGCCTGGCTGGTCATCCACGGGGTGCCCCTCTACCTCACCGCGGTGGGGGAGGGTGCTGCCGCCAGGCCCGAGACCGGCACACTGTCGCTGCTTCCGCTGGGCCTGACCCTCATCCCGTTCCTGCTGGCCTGGCGGGCGGGCAGGCGCCTGGCCCGGGCGTCGTATACGGACCAGTTGTGGCAGGCGCTGCTCGGCTCGTGGCTGGCCTATGCGGGTTTTGGCATCGCCACGGGGTTCATCTGCCGGACCGAGGATGTGGAGGTTTTTCTGTGGTGGGCCGGGCTCCTGCCGCTGGTTCCGTTCGGCCTCGGCATGGTGATCGGCGCCCGGCGGGAGGCCGGTTCATGGAGCCGCCTGATCGGCGTCGACGCCGTGGACTGGATCGCCCGCACCAGCCAGCATTCGCGGTGGGCGGGGTCGTATCTGGCTTCCGCCGCCAAGGCAGGCTTCGTGGCTGTTGTCGCGGCGCTCGCCATTTCCTCGGCGCTCCTGGCCGTGGATCTTCTCATCCACTGGAACCTTGTGGTGGCGGTTTACGAAGCGCTCGACGCCGGACCCGTCGGAGGCGCGGCCCTCACCATCGCGCAGCTCGGCTTCCTGCCCAACCTGGCAGTATTCGCACTCGCGTGGCTGAGCGGCTCCGGTTTCGCGCTGGGAGCCGGCTCGCAGGTGGGTCCGCTGGGGACCGCCGTCGGACCGCTGCCCACCATTCCGGTTTTTGCTGCGATCCCTTCCGGACCCCTCGACTTCGGACCGGTGGCGCTGGTGGTTCCCGTGCTCGCCGGGGTCCTGGCCGGCTGGTGGTTCCTGCGCGAGGGGGAAAATCACTTCGACGAGTGGCTGTCCATCAAGCTCCCCGTCCGCTGGCTGACCGCCGCGGCGTCCACGCTGTTCCTGGCCCTCATCGTCGGGGCTGTTGCCGGCGTTCTGGCCGCGGCCCTCGCCTGGCTTGCGCGGGGCTCGGCCGGCATCGGCCGCCTGACGGACATCGGCCCGGACCCGCTGTGGACGGCAGTCTGGCTGACGGCGGAAGTCGGCATCGGCGTCGTAATTGGGTATGCGGCGGGACCGTGGCTGGAACGCCAGCAACTGCGGGACGCCGAGCTGGGGACTGCACCCAACAGCAAATAGCCGGCCGGGCAGCCCGGCCGGGGCCGGTTGCTCGCGGGGCTGATGCAGGGGCGGCGCTAGCGGACGGGCTGCTGAAGCGGTCCGGGCAGCGACTTCTCCAGCTGGACCCGGCACTCCGTGCTTGCCTTGCTGGTCAGCGCCTGGCGGGAGCACTGCTGGAAGTCGCGGACCTGGTTGAAGAACAGTGCCGAGGTCAGGACCAGGAGAACCAGCACGGCCGAAACCACCAGGCCGGAGATGGTGCCGAACAGCACCAGTTTGGATTCCTTGAACCGGATGGCCCGGATGAGCACGATGATCCCCAGCGCGATGCCCGCCGCCGTCAGAAGGGCCGTGAGCCAGAGGTAGGCGATGTCCAGCTGGAACACGAAGAAGGCGCCCAGCACGGCCACAATGAACATGCGGAACAGCGTGTGCGTCTTCTGGAGCGAGGCTTTGGCCTCCTCGCTGAGCGGACGCGCGGTCCGCTGCGGCCCCTGGGGGCCCGGAGTGGGGTTCATGTTTTCCAGCCTACGCGAGCAGCCGCCTAAGCTTGAGCAATGCGCATAGTAGTCCTCGTCTCCGGAACCGGTTCCAACCTCCAGGCCGTCATCGACGCCGTTCAGGCCGGGGACCTGGATGTTGAGATCGCCGCGGTGGGCGCGGACCGCCTTGGAACCTACGGCGTGGAGCGCTCTGCTGCGGCCGGGATCGACACGTTCGTGGTGGACTTCAAGGCCTACCCGGACCGCAAGGAGTGGAACGCCGCGCTGACGGAAGCCGTGGCCGCGTACCAGCCGGACGTGGTGGTGTCGTCCGGCTTCATGCGGATCGTGAGCCCCCAGTTCATCGACGCGTTCGAGGGTAAATACCTCAACACGCACCCCGCCCTGCTGCCATCCTTCCCGGGCGCCCACGGCGTCCGCGACGCGATGGCCTACGGTGTGAAGGTCACCGGCTGCACCGTGCACTGGGCCGACGCCGGCGTGGACACCGGACCCATCATCGCCCAGGAGGCTGTGGCCATCGAGGACGCCGACACCGAGGAAACCCTGCACGAACGGATCAAGGTGGTGGAGCGGCGGCTCCTGGTCTCCACCCTGGCTTCCCTCGCGGCCGAGTACGCCGCCGCGCGCACACCCAAATAGCTCGCATTTAGTGTCGTTTTGAGCCGTCAAAACGACACTAACTGCGAGTTAGTTGGGTGCGGGGGAACCGGGGAGAGGGCTATTCGAGGCGGCGCTGGCGGGTTTCGGGGGAGAAGAACGCCATCCACAGCACCGACAGGACCACCAGCCCGCCGGCGAGGGCGAACGAGGTGGCCAGCCCCAGCTGCGGCCAGAAGTAATTCGCAAAAATGAGTGGGCCGAAGCCTGCGCCCAGCCGCGAGAACGTCGACGCCCAGCCGAAGCCGCTGCCCCGCAGCTCCGTGGGGTACAGCTCGGAAACGTAGGCGTAGAGCACCGGGATGGCCACCTGCACCACGAACCCGAACACCAGCAGCCAGAACACGGCAGCCGTGGGCACATCCACCACGAAGGCCACCACCACCAGGGTCAGCGCGGACAGCGGCCCGGTAATAGCCAGCAGCCACTTGCGGCCCACGCGCTCCACGAGCAGCGCTGCCGCGATCACGCCCAGAAGTCCGACGGCGGCCATCCCCGCCGTCGTCAGGAACGCCTTGTACTCGGCGAACCCCGCGCCGATCAGGATCCGCGGCATCCAGGTCAGGGACAGGTAGTAGACCAGCAGGATGCTCATGAACAGCGCCCATGCGGCGGTGGTGATCTTCCAGTTGAACTGCCAGACCCCGCGCAGCTGCTGCCACGCGCTGCCGGCGGAAAACCGCGGGACAGCCTGCGGCTCGGGCAGGCTGTAGGCCCGGGGCTCGGCCCCGGTGGCCTCGACCAGGCCGTCGATCACCCGGGCGGCTTCTTCACGGCGTCCCGTGCGGATCAGGAACAGCGGCGACTCGGGAACGCTGCGCCGCACCCAGAACACCAGCAGGGCCGGCAGCACCATGACGAGCATCGTCAGGCGCCAGTCGGCAAAAGCGGCGACGAGCCAGGCAGAGACGAAGCCGCAGAGCGCAGCACCCACGGGCCACCAGCCGTCCATCGCGGTGAGCACCCTGCCGCGCTGCCTTCGGGGCGTGAACTCGCCCACCAGCGCATAGTCCACGGGAATGCAGCCGCCCAGGCCGAACCCGGCCATGAAGCGGAACACACAGAACCAGAGGAAGTCGGGGGAGAAGGCGCCGAGCACCGTGAAGAGCGAGAAGATCAGCAGCGTGGCCGTGAAGGCCTTCCTGCGCCCGATGGTGTCAGCGATGGTGCCCCAGATGAAGGCACCCAGGGCCATGCCGATGAGGTTGGCCGTGCCGATCCAGCCTGCCTCGCCCGGCGTGAGGCTCCAGTGGGTGGACAGCAGCGGAATGAGAATGCCGTTGAGGGTGACGTCCCAGGCGTCGAACATGAACCCCAGGCCGCCGATCACGAAGATGCGGCCCTGCACTTTCCAGCGCCACGGCAATTCCTGGACTACCTGCTCGCCGCTGGGCACAGCGGTGTAAATATTCATCTCGGCCTCCTGCTTAAACCTTACGTTGCGGAACGCCCCGGGACGCCTGACCGGGAACGCCCGGAAGGGCGAGCCCTCGCGCCGGGAACAGCCAGGCCTTCACACGGGGGCCGCCAGCAGCCGGGGGCCCGCCGACACGATAAACTGGGCCGTATCCCCACCAACCGCGGCACATCAACCGCGAGATAAAGACGGAGACTTTTGTGAGCTTCACGCAGCTTGACCGTGTTCCCATCCGCCGGGCCCTGATCTCGGTATACGACAAGACCGGTCTGGAGGAGCTCGCCAAGGGCCTGCACGCAGCAGGCGTCAAGATTGTTTCCACCGGCTCGACCGCCAAGAAGATCGCCGCGGCCGGCATCCCGGTCCAGGAAGTCGAAGAGGTCACCGGTTCCCCCGAGATGCTCGACGGCCGGGTCAAGACCCTGCACCCGCGCGTCCACGGCGGCATCCTCGCCGACCGCCGCGTCCCCGCCCACATGGAAACCCTCGCAAAGATGGAGATCGAGGCCTTCGACCTCGTCGTGGTGAACCTCTACCCGTTCGTGGAGACGGTCAAGTCCGGTGCCGCGCAGGACGACGTCGTGGAGCAGATCGACATCGGAGGACCCGCCATGGTGCGCTCCGCCGCTAAGAACCACGCCGCCGTCGCCATTGTGGTGGACCCGGCGTTCTACGGCGACGTGGTCCGCGCCGCCACCGAGGGCGGTTTCGACCTCAAGACCCGCCGCCGGCTCGCCGCAAAGGCGTTCGCGCACACCGCCACCTACGACACCGCTGTGGCCACCTGGACCGCCAGCCAGTTCCTCGACGAGGACGGCGACGGCGTCATCGACTGGCCCGCCTACGCCGGCCTCGCCCTGGAACGCTCCGAGGTGCTTCGCTACGGCGAGAACCCGCACCAGCAGGCCGCACTCTATGTGGACAAGGCAGCCCCGGCAGGCATCGCCCAGGCCGACCAGATCCACGGCAAGGCCATGAGCTACAACAACTTCGTCGACGCCGACGCAGCACTCCGCGCCGCCTACGACTTCGCCGAGCCCGCCGTGGCCATCATCAAGCACGCCAACCCCTGCGGTGTGGCCGTGGCCTCTGCCGACGCGGCCGATCCCATCGCCGATGCCCACGCCAAGGCCCACGCCTGCGACCCCGTCTCCGCGTTCGGCGGCGTCATCGCGGCCAACCGCACGGTCACCGCCGGCATGGCCCAGACCGTGGCCGGCATCTTCACCGAGGTGGTCATCGCCCCCGGCTTCGAGCCCGAGGCTGTGGAGATCCTCTCCAAGAAGAAGAACATCCGTCTGCTGTCCCTCCCGGAGGGCTACGGCCGCTACCCGGCGGAAATCCGGCAGGTGTCCGGCGGTGTCCTGGTGCAGGTCACCGACAAGGTGGACGCCGACGGCGACAACCCCGCCAACTGGACGCTTGCCGCCGGCGAAGCAGCCGACGACGCTACACTGGCCGACCTCGCCTTCGCCTGGACCGCCTGCCGCGCGGCCAAGTCCAACGCGATCCTGCTCGCCTCCAACGGCGCCGCGGTGGGCATCGGCATGGGCCAGGTCAACCGCCTGGACTCCTGCAAGCTCGCCGTTGAGCGGGCCAACACGCTGGGCGTTCAGGTTGCGTCCGACGTCGAGGGTGCCGGCGGGGCTTCCAACGCCGACGCGAGCGGCGCTCCCGCCCGTGCCCGCGGCGCGGTGGCTGCCTCCGACGCGTTCTTCCCGTTCGCCGACGGGCTGCAGATCCTGATCGACGCCGGCGTGCGGGCTGTGGTGCAGCCGGGCGGCTCGGTCCGTGACGAGGAAGTCGTCGCCGCCGCCAATGCTGCGGGCATCACCATGTACTTCACCGGCGCCCGCCACTTCTTCCACTAAAAGAGTTAAAGCCCGACGGCGGCTGCCCCCTTAAGGGGACGGCCGCCGTCGGGCTTTAACTTGCTTTAGCTTTCTTCCGTTTCCTCCTGAGCCGGCAACCGGATGTCCCGGGGGACCGCTTCGGCCATCCTTTCCGGCGTCCAGTAGGCCAGGATCTCCTCGGGCGCCTGGCTGACGCTGTGGCTTACCGCAGCGTCGTCAGCGCTGCCCGCGTCATCCTTACTTCCGCTGCGCACTGTCGTAGACCTTCATGATGGTCGAGCCCCAGAACGGCCCGAACATCATGGTGGAACTCGTTCCGTACCCGTAGCTGTTGACCGAGTTCTGGAAGCCGTTGGCTGAGTTTGCAGCGTCCGTGCCGCCCCGGGCAAACCATGGGCCGCCCGAGGAACCGCCCGTCATGTCACAGGAAATGCCCTGGGAGTTGAACTGGGGGTTGATCGTGTCGTTCTTTGCCGTGCCTGTGCAGCTGACCAGGGCCTTGCCGGTGAACGGGGCCGCGGCCGGGTACCCATAAGACTTGTATGTCAGCCCCCGGGGCTGGCTGAACTCCACACCGGAGGCACCCACCCTGTCGGCCAGCGTCTTGCCACCCACCCGGGCCACCACGGCGAAGCCGGTGTCGTACCGGATATCGCCGCCGGAGGTCCAGTTCCGTGCCGCGTGCAGCGACCGGGCCGGCCATTGACCATACGGGGACAGGCCATTGTCGTAGCCGGGAACAAACACCCAGTTGGTGGCGAAGGCGCCCGGCCCCTGATTAACACAGTGGCCGGCGGTGGCCACGAGGCTCTTGTTCTGGGCGGCGACTGAGTTGCCGGAGCAGACGTAGTTGATTCCGGCGAGGGTGAAGAAGACTTTGCCGATGTGCGGCACCGGTTTTTCATCTGCGTGCAGGGCTGTGGTTAGCGTGGTCTGCGCGGCGGTGCCGGCGATTCTCGTTGGCGCTCCCGTCGCCACGGCAGCCGAAGGCGAGGAGCCTTGGTTTTCGTGCCTTGCCACGGCCTTGACGGCCAGCACATCGCCGGGAAGGGCGGCGCGCATGCGCTCGGGCGTCCAGTAGCCCTGCTGGCTGGACACGGGGGTGCTTGCAACCTGCAGCTGGGTTGAATCCTGCGACGTTGCAGAAGATGCTGTAGCGCCGCCGATGGCGCTAACTACCAGCAGCAGGCCCGTGGAGAGGCTCAAAAGGCTGCCAGCCAGAGTCTTTTTGCTCGTCATTTGCGGTCCTACCTATCAGGTGGGGCGGGCCCGGGAGGCACGCCGGGTGACTGATTGACCTACCCGGGGATGACAAGCTCGCTTACTAACGATTCCAGTCTTCTTGCCAGATAGGGTGATCTGCCCCCGCCGCAAGGGGGTTCCAACTCAGTTCAGCCGCCGAAGCGGTGTTCCTTTATGAGAGAAAGATTAGAGCCCCACCGCGCCGGGCACAATGGATAGTGTGGCGAATGACACAGGAGCGGGGTAATCCAAGGGCATCCGGCAGCCTGGGTAAGGTTCAACCGGTTCACCTCGGGTAAGTTAAAGGTTGGTGAAATAGACCGGAATACCAGATACAAGCCGACCTTCAGGGAGACGCCCGAGCATGGCCAAAATTATCTATACCCACACCGACGAAGCGCCGATGCTGGCCACATATTCGTTCCTGCCGATCATTGAGGCGTTCGCGTCCACGGCAGGTGTGCAGGTGGAGACCCGCGACATTTCGCTGGCCGGCCGCATCATCGCCGTCTTCGGCGATTACCTCACTGCAGAGCAGCAGATCGGCGACGCCCTGGCTGAACTCGGCGAACTGGCGAAGAAGCCGGAAGCCAACATCATCAAGCTGCCCAACATCAGCGCATCCGTGCCGCAGCTGAAGGCCGCCGTCGCCGAGCTTCAGTCCCAGGGCTACAAGCTGCCGGACTACCCGGACAACCCGACGTCCGACGAAGAGACCGCCATCCGGTCCCGTTACGACAAGATCAAGGGCTCCGCCGTGAACCCGGTCCTGCGTGAAGGCAACTCAGACCGCCGCGCACCGCTGTCGGTCAAGAACTACGCCCGCCAGAACCCGCACTCCATGGGTGCCTGGACCCCCGAGTCCAAGACCAACGTGGCCCACATGGACGCCAACGACTTCCGCTCCAACGAGAAGTCCGTGGTGGTCCCCGCCGACGGCACCATCGAAATCCAGCTGGTCCGCGAGGACGGCACGGTCAAGGTCCTGAAGAAGGCCTTCCCGGTCCTCGCCGGCGAAGTCATCGACGGCACCGTGATGCGCGCCGCCGCCCTGGACGAATTCCTGGCAGCACAGGTAGCCCGTGCCAAGGAAGAAGGCGTGCTTTTCTCCGCACACCTGAAGGCCACCATGATGAAGGTCTCCGACCCCATCATCTTCGGCCACGTGGTCAAGGCTTACTTCGCCGAGCTGTTCGACACCTACGGCAAGCAGCTCACCGCGGCCGGACTCAGCCCCAACAACGGCCTTGCCTCCATCCTCAACGGACTGGACGAGCTGCCCGAGGACGTCCGCGAAGGCGTCCAAGCCGCCATCAAGAAGGGCCTCGAAGAAGGCCCCGCGATCGCCATGGTCGACTCCGACAAGGGCATCACCAACCTGCACGTCCCCAGCGACGTCATCGTGGACGCCTCCATGCCCGCCATGATCCGCAGCTCCGGCCACATGTGGGGCCCGGACGGCCAGGAAGCCGACACCCTGGCAGTCCTCCCGGACAGCTCCTACGCCGGCATCTACCAGGTTGTCCTCGACGACTGCCGCGCCAACGGCGCCTTCGACCCCACCACCATGGGCACCGTCCCGAACGTCGGCCTCATGGCCCAGGCCGCCGAGGAATACGGCAGCCACGACAAGACCTTCGAGGCCCAGGTCCCCGGCAAAATCCAGGTTGTCGACGGCTCCGGCACGGTCCTGATCGAACACGACGTTGCCCCGGGCGACATCTGGCGCGCCTGCCAGACCAAGGACCTGCCCATCCGCGACTGGGTGAAGCTGGCAGTGAACCGCGCCCGCGCGTCCCAGACCCCCGCTGTGTTCTGGCTGGACGAGACCCGGGCGCACGACGCCAAGCTCATCGAGAAGGTCCGCGAATACCTGCAGGAGCACGACACCGAGGGCCTGCAGATCGAGATCCTGTCCCCGGTGAAGGCCACCGCCTTCACCCTGGAGCGCATCCGTAAGGGCGAGGACACCATCTCCGTCACCGGCAACGTGCTCCGTGACTACCTCACGGACCTCTTCCCGATCCTGGAACTGGGCACCAGTGCCAAGATGCTGTCCATCGTTCCGCTGATCAACGGCGGCGGCCTCTTCGAGACCGGGGCCGGGGGCTCCGCTCCGAAGCACGTCCAGCAGCTGCTGAAGGAAAACCACCTGCGCTGGGACAGCCTGGGTGAATTCCTGGCACTGGCCGTCAGCTTCGAACACCTGGCCAACACCACGGACAACGCCCGCGCGCAGGTCCTGGCCGACACCCTGGACCGCGCCACCGGCACCTTCCTGCTCGAGAACAAGTCCCCGAGCCGCAAGGCCGGCGAACTCGACAACCGGGGCAGCCACTACTACCTGGCGCAGTACTGGGCGCAGGAACTCGCCAAGCAGACCGAGGACGCCGAGCTGGCAGCCTCCTTCGCATCGGTCGCCGACGCGCTGACCTCCAACGAGGAGGCCATCGTTTCCGAACTCCTGGGCGTCCAGGGCCAGCCGGCGGACATCGGCGGCTACTACCACCCGGACGCCGAGAAGGCTGCCGCCGTGATGCGGCCGTCCGCGACGCTCAACAAGATCGTTGCCAGCCTGAGCTGATTCTCTGGCTCTCGGCTGAGTCGCAGAGCTGAGCAGTGAAGCGCCCCGCCACTCATGTGAGTGGCGGGGCGCTTCTTTGCTTGCCGGGACTGCCGGCAGGGGAGTGCGTCCTACCGGTCGGGAATGTCGTCGCGGCGCGTGTCCGTGTGCCGGGTTTCGTTCCGCGGCTCGCCTGTGTCGTCGTCGCCGTACGGGGCGTCGACCGCCATGTCAGGGTCGGTACTGACTGGCCGCTCGGTTGCCGAGGCGTCGTAGGCGTCGCCTGATTCGTAGCTGCGGCCCGGGACCGCGTCCATACCGGCCCCCTCGGAGTAGCCGGTGCTCGCGCCCGGGTCGCCGTTGCCTCCGGCCGCTGTAGTCCCCATGCCGACGCCGGCCGCTCCGGCTCCTACGCCGGCACCCGTCGTCCCGGCACCCGTTGCCGTGCTGGACCCTCCGGCTCCGGTTCCAGCCCCCAGGCCGGCACCCATGCCGCCTCCCGTGCCTGCCGCCGTCGAACCCGCATCACCTTCCACCTCGCCACCGCTGACGCTTTCACGCCAGGCGCCCGTTTCCGTGTCGCGCTCCTCGATGAATTTCTTGAACTTCCTCAGGTCCGAGGCGACCTGCCGGGAATCCAGTCCGGTGGCCGCACCGAGCTTCTCCATCGCGGATTCGGGCTCCCACGTCAGCTCGACGTTCACCTTGGTTTCGTTGGCACCCAGGGACTCGAACCAGACAGTGCCGGCATTGCGGGGCTCGTTCAGGCTCTCCCAGGTGACCCGTTGGTCCGGCTCCTGAACGGTGATCTGGGCGTCGTACTCGCGCTTCACACCGGCGATGCTGGTTTCGAAATGAACAGTGGTGTCGTCGAGCTGACGGACGGCGTCGACGCCGCTCATGAAATTGGGGAAATCCTCAAACTGGGTCCATTGGTTGTAGGCCTGGCGTACGGGGACATCGACAGTGATCGATTCCTGGACAGTTGCCATGCTTGGTTCACTCCTTCGGCGTACGGGCGGATGGCCGCCCGTGGTTCTGATTGCCCTTGTTCGGATGGAACACCTCCAACGTAGCGGGAAGCAGTCGGCATTTGAAGAGAGAAACTAAGGCTGCTGACTATGAAGCTCAGGCAGGCCCAAATGACGGCCCGCGTTTGTGGAAGGCCACGCGTTTTCGTAGGGTACTAAGCAGGCTTATCTTTCGGCCAGGTGCCCAGCGCCGAGGCCGAGCCCGGCTAGGCCGCCGCTTCGGAAAGGATCGTCTCTGTGCCTGAAGAACCAGCTATCAACATCCCGGGAGCCCCGGCAAGCGAGCAACCCGCCGTCGTCGAACCCACCACCCCGCGGGAACCGCTGCCGCCCAAGCCCGACCAGCAGGGGCCGGAAGCGGTGTCTCCGACCGGCAGCCCCACGGGGGCGCCGGAGCACTCCCGGTCGCAATCCGGGCAGTACCTGACCACCGCACAGGGGCTCCGACTGGCGGACACAGACCATTCGCTGAAAGCGGGGCCTCGGGGTCCGATTCTGCTTCAGGACCACCACCTCCGGGAGAAGATCACCCACTTCGACCACGAGAGGATTCCGGAGCGCGTGGTGCACGCCCGGGGCGCGGGTGCCCACGGCGTCTTCCGTTCGTACGGCACCGCCGCCAACATCACCCGCGCGGGCTTCCTCGCCAAGGACGTGGAGACGCCCGTGTTCGTCAGGTTCTCCACCGTCCTGGGCTCGCGCGGCTCCGCAGACACCGTCCGCGACACTCGGGGTTTCTCCACCAAGTTCTACACGGACGAGGGAACCTACGACCTGGTGGGCAACAACATTCCCGTGTTCTTCATCCAGGACGGAATTAAGTTCCCGGACATCGTGCACGCCGCAAAGCCGCATCCGGACCGCGAGATCCCCCAGGCCCAGAGTGCCCACGACACGTTCTGGGACTTCGTGTCCCTGCACACCGAGGCGCAGGCGCACACCATGTGGAACATGTCTGACCGTGGTATTCCGCGTTCCTACCGGACCATGGAAGGCTTCGGCGTCCACACCTTCCGCCTGGTTGACGCCGCGGGCGCCACGACGCTCGTCAAGTTCCACTGGAAGCCCAAGCAGGGCGTGCACTCCCTGGTCTGGGAGGAGGCCCAGATCATCAACGGCATGGATCCGGACTTCCACCGGCGGGACCTGGCCGATGCGATCGAGGCCGGTGCCTACCCGGAGTGGGAGCTGGGCATCCAGACCTTCCCCGACACCGAAGACCAGATGTTCGAGGGCATCGACCTGCTTGACCCCACAAAGTTTGTGCCTGAGGAGCTCGCCCCGGTGCAGCCGATCGGCCTGATGACGCTCAACGCCAACCCGGTCAACTACTTCGCCGAAACGGAGCAGGTGGCCTTCCACCCGGGGCACCTCGTCCCGGGCATCGACGTCACCAACGACCCGCTGCTGCAGGTCAGGCTGTTCTCCTACCTGGACACGCAGATTTCGCGGCTGGGCGGGCCGAACTTCGCGCAGATCCCCATTAACCGTCCCCAGGCTCCGGTGAACGACATGCTGCGCGACGGCATGCACCAGACCGCCGTCCACGCCGGGGTGGCGCCCTACCGGCCCAATTCCCTAGACGGTGGCTGCCCGTTCAAGGCCGGGGCAGACCTTGGGGCGTTCGTGGATGTCCCGGAAGCGGTGGCCGAAGCGATCAAGCAGCGGAAGAACCCCGCTTCCTTTGACGACCACTACAGCCAGCCGCGGCTGTTTTTCCGGAGCCTCACGCCCGTGGAGCAGGACCACGTGATCCAGGCCTACACTTTCGAACTGGGCAAGTGCTACGAAAAGCCGGTCCGTGAGCGCCAGCTGCTCGCGCTGGCCAACATCGATGCCTCGCTGTGCGCCGCAGTAGCCCGCGGGCTGGGCATGCCCGCCCCTGAGGCCACCGAGGACGTGCCGGACGCCCAGCCCAGCCCGGCCGTGTCTCAGCTGGGAAAAACCTGGCCGGTGGCCGGCCGCGTCGTCGGAATCGTGGCGGACGAGTCCAGTGATCTGGAGGCTGTCCGGGATGCCCGAAAGGCGCTCGACGACGCCGGTATCGTGCCGCTGGTGATCGCACCGTCCGGGGGGACGCTCGGGGGAGAGGCCGACGGCGGGATCCCGGTTCAGCGGACTTATCTCACGGCCCGCTCCACCGAGTTCGACGCGGTCATCGTGGCAGGATCCGGCGCGCCGGCGGATGACGCCGAACAGGGGCTGGACGCGAAGGCCGGCGATCCCGGTGCGTCGCTTGATCCGCGCATCGTGCTGCTGCTGTCAGAGGCCTTCCGCCACGCCAAGGCCATCGGGGCGTGGGGATCCGGCTCCGCGGGTGTGGATGCGGCCAGCATCCCGGACGATGCGGCGGGCGTGGTGCTGGGCGACAGCGCCGGGCAGGTGGTTCCGCGGATCCAGGAGCTGCTGGCCGCACACCGGGCGTGGGAGCGGTTCCCCGCAGCTTCTTCCTGACGGGGTAAGGATCTTCCTGATGGGTGGAGAAGCTTTCTGATCGAGTAAGAACAAGGGCTGGTTCCCGGCGGGGACTAGTCCTTGTTCTTGCCCGACCCCTTGTCCTTGTTCCCCTCCGAGCTGCCCTTGCCGGATTTTTCCTGCCGTCCGCTGTTCGCAGGAGCCGGGGCGGGGGCGGGAGCCGGGACCACCACTGCGGGCTCAGTCGTCGGCGAGAGTTCCGCGGATGCCGCGGCCTTCGCCGCGGCCGCCCGGGCGGCCGCGTCCGCCGCTGCCTTTTTGGCTGCCTGCGCGGCCGTAAGGTCGGCCCGCACGGAGTGGATGGCCGCCGTGATGCTCCGGTGGCGTTTGAAGGAAACCTGTCCGGCAGCCGCCGCAGCGTCCAGCTCAGAGGTCAGCCGGTCCAGGGACTTCAGCGCGGCGGCGGGGTTGCTACCTGCCGCGGACTTGGTGACTTCGAGGACGCGCTGCTGAAGCTGTGCCGAAGCGGTTGACTCAAGCTCCGGGGCGGCGCCGGCGCAGCCTGCCAGTCCGGCCGCCAACGTGCACCCGGTGAGGACGGTCATCGCCCGGCGCCACACGGCCGGTGCCCTGCTAGGGCTCATGGTTCAACGCTCCTTTGCAGCTCCACGAGATGGTCACCCAAGGTGCCGCTCACGCTGGGGTAAGGAACGACGTCGGGCGTTACAGCTGAGTTGGCAGCCACTGTCACGGCGGCTGCTCCGCCAAGCAGGGCCGCCGCCGCAAGGGCGGCACCAATGCGAAACCGGCGGCTCCGGCGCTTCGTCCCGGCCGCGCGGCTGCTGCGGCCGGGAGTAGCTGACTTGGCCGGTGTCGTGGCCGTTGTCTTGGCGGTGGACTGCGTCCCAGAAGGCCCGGACGCCTCAAACGACCCCGGCGGAGTAACCGACGGCGGCCGCGACGGGAGTGTGGGGAGAACGCGGGTGTGCTCCTCGGCCAGGTTTCCGGGAGCGGAGTCCGGCGAAACGAGGGCGTGCCGGAGAGCCACTTCAAGATCCGCGGCGGAGGGTCGCTCGAGCGGCTCCAGCGCGGTCATGGACGCCAGCAGGTGCTGCCATTGTGTGGGCAGGTCGGCAGGGATTTCCGGGGCCCGATGCAGCCGGGCCACCGCCGATTCCACCGCGCTGCCAGGATACTCAACAGTGCCCTTGATGCATTCCAGCAGCACGAGGCCGAGCGAATAGATGTCTGACGCGGGGGAGAGCGGGGAGCCCATCGCCTGCTCAGGGCTCAGATAGGCTGCCGTGCCCACCATGGTGCCGGTGGCCGTGAGGCGGGTCCCGTCCACGATCCGAGCGATGCCGAAGTCCGTCAGTTTGGGGCGCACCGGCTCGCCGGGGCGAACCTGGATGAGGAGAATGTTGGCGGGTTTGATGTCGCGGTGGATGATGCCCAGCCCGTGAACGTAGGCTAGGGCATCCGCGATCCCGGCGCCGATGACGGACAGTTCCTCGAGCGGAACGCGGCTATGCCGGAGGCGGCTGCGCAGGTCCTGCCCGTCCACGAGTTCCATGGTGAGGAAGGGCCTGGGCTGGTCCGGGACGCGGGTGTCCACGCCGGCGTCGAAAAGCGTGACAAGGCTGGGATGGTTCAGCGTTGCCAGGAGCCGGATTTCGGCTTCCTGGCGTTTGAGTTCATCAGCATCTGCGGCCTGGGGGGCGAAGAGCTTCAGGGCCACGTCCCTGCCCAGGTTCTGGTCCTTGGCCGTGTAGACCGACGACATGCCGCCGCGTCCGATCACCCCACCCAGCAGGTAGCGCCCGCCCAGTACATCCGTTGCCACCCCGCTGTGCGTTTCTTTCAACACGTTGCCGTCCTTCTCAGTTCTGGCTCGGTGTTAAGAGTAATACGTCTACTTACTAATTGATGCCGCTGGCTGATTGCCCGGGAAGCGGCCCCGGGTTCCCGGGCGCCGGGGTGCCCGGCGGGCGGGCGCGGCTTCGCCGGCGACCCGGCATCCGGTAGTCCGGAGGACTGCCGTGATGCGGGCCGCCGACGAAGTGCGGTTTATTCCTGTCCGGACAGGTTCCGGACTGTTAGGCCTTCTTCCTGCGGATCACCAGCAGCGCGCCGATCGCGAGCAGGACCAGGGCGAGTGGCAGCAACCCAGCATCGGCTCCGGTGTTAGCGAGCGTCTGCCTTGCGGTGGTCATGGTGGCCGTGGCTGCGTTTGCGGGGCTTGCCGATGCCGAGGCGCCTGTGGTCAGCGAGCCGGCGGGCAGGATGGCAGCACCAGTTGTCGTGGTCACAGCGCCATTGTCGGTGCCATTTGCGGCTCCACCGGCCGTGTCCGTGCCGGTTGCACTACCGTCGGTTCCGGTCGTGTCGGTGCCGGTTGCATTACTGTCAGTTCCATTACTGTCGGTTCCATTACTGTCGGTTTCGGTTCCGTCTGTGGCGGTTCCATCAGTGGCCGTGCCGTCGGTTCCGGTTCCGGCTCCATCCGTTCCGTCGCCCGGATCGGAGCCATTGCCGGTTCCATCACCCGGATCAACAGCGGGCGGCGTCGTCACAGTCCCTGCGCCAAGGCCGATGCCCAAGTCAACACCCAGGTCTACGGATGCAGCATCAGTTCCCGTGCCGAGCCCGAGGTCAACGGTGCCTTCAGCACCACTTCCCAAGGAACCTGTGTTGCCGAGGTTGACGTCGAGTGCGGCTGCTACATCGGCGGTGGGAACAGTGGTGCCCGTTCCGGTGCCGGTGGTGTTGCCGAGGTTGACGTCGACCAGGGCGGTGGCGTCGGCGGCGGGAACGGTGGTGTCGGTTCCTGTCACCTGGGTGTTGCCGAGATTGACGTCCACAAGGGCGGTGGCGTCGGCGGCAGGAACGGTGGTGTCGGTTCCTGTCACCTGGGTGTTGCCGAGGTTGACGTCGACCAGGGCGGTGGCGTCGGCCGCGGGAACCACGGTGTCGGTTCCGGTGCCGGTGGTGTTGCCGAGGTTGACGTCGACCAGGGCGGTGGCGTCAGCGGCGGGAGCAGCCGGGGTGGTACCTGTCGTCGTGCCACCGAGATTGACGTCGACCAGGGCGGTGGCGTCGGCCGCGGGAACCACGGTGTCGGTTCCGGTGCCGGTGGTGTTGCCGAGGTTGACGTCCACCAGGGCGGTGGCGTCAGCGGCGGGAGCAGCCGGGGTGGTACCCGTCATCGTGCCACCGAGATTGACGTCGACCAGTGCGGTGGCGTCAGCGGCGGGAGCAGCCGGGGTGGTACCCGTCGTCGTGCCACCGAGGTTGACGTCGACCTGTGCGGTGGAGTCAGCGGCAGGAGCAGCCGGGGTGGTACCCGTCGTCGTGCCACCGAGATTGACGTCCACCAGGGCGGTGGCGGCCTGTGCCACGGCGGCAGTGCTGCCGTTCGAGGTGCCGAGGTTGAGGTCGGCATTAACGCTGACCGCGGAAGAATTCGACGGCGCTGGGCCACCCAGCAGACCCAGCGACGTCGAAGCATTTAGGTCCGCTGAAGCGGTTTCAGACGCGATATTGACCGCGGCCGTGGCAGTGGTATCCGCGCTCGCCGCGGTAGCGCCGAGGGCGAGTAGCCCGCCGGCAAAGAGGGTGCCTAATAGGCCCCTGCGAAGTGTCTGGTGCATTGTGATGTCTCCTGAAAAGTTGTTGTCAGGTGCTCATGGCAACCTGATTGGCCGTGTGTCTGCCGCAGGGAGGCAGAAGGGGCCCAACTAGTCAGGAGAGGAGCCGGGGTCGATGGCCACCGGCGAAGGAACATGCTGAAGGGGGCCGCTGACAGGGACAAAGCCCATGAGCGGCAGGTATTCAAAGGGGCTGTTCAGCCAGGCGGCCGAGGCGGAAGGGCCACCGGATGACGTGCCGTTTCCCGAGCCTGAGGCCGGGGCCGGAAGCAGCGCCTCCGGTGATGGCGTGCGGTCTTCGCCGGATGGCGAGTCTCCGCCGGCAGGGACCTCTGGGGTGGAGCCCGTGGGGTTGGCAGCTTTCGGCGCAACAGGGTGGCTGAAATGATCCGGTGATCCGACGGCCGGGTGAACAGGCAGCGCGGACTCCACAGGGGGGCCGGCGACGGCGCCAAACGGGGCCTCTGGACTTGCGGCAATTTGCCTCGTTCCGGCGAGGTCAACTACGGGGAGCCGTTCTGGAACCGCGACAAGGCCCGCCACGACGTCCGTGACGGGTGCAGTGACAGGTGCCGTCAGCGGGGGTGCCTGGGTGAGCACGTCGGTGACCGTCTCGACGGGAAGCTCGACAGGGAGGGCATCAGTCACCGGGCTCACGGCATCGGTTACTGGTTCCACGAGCTCGGCTACTGGCTTAGCGGCCTCGGCCACCGGCTTCACGATAGTTTGGGCCGTGTCTGTCAGCGCCCCATCAGCAACGGAGACTACGGGGCCGGTAACGCCGGCCAGGGTGTCATCAGGAAGCGCCTCGCCCGGAGGCAGTCCACCGAGAGCGGCGTCAACGGGCTCCACAATGGACGCCACAACCGGCGCAACGACGGCGACGGGTGCCGCTGGCGCGGAAGGAACGGGAGTCATGGGTGGAGGCGCAACAACCGGAGGCTGTTCGGCCGGCGCTGGCGCAACCGAAGCCGGCAATGATGCCGGGAGGGCTGCCGGATCGACGGCCGAAAGCGGGAGGGGAGCTACAGTCGGCGTGGGCTGGGCAGCGGCGCCGGTTTCATGTGCTTTCGCCGAGACCAGCGCGCCAACGGTTCCCGCCACGCTGTCCGTACTGCCTTCGACGGACGAGACAGCCGAGGAAATGCTACCGCCCAGCGAATCAGTCAGGTCTGAATTGTCGGCGTCGGCGGCCGGGGCGGATACCGCCAGCCAGGCCGCAGCAGCGGCGCCAGCCAAAAGAACCGGGCGCAAGGGGTGCAGTGCAGACCACGACAAAGCTGCAATGGTCATGCCTACCACCCCCTCACCGAATGAATCGACGATCGACTACAGACTAAGCCTGCCCCGAAGTGAGAGTCCAGACCCGGGAAGGTAATTTTTTCGATTCAGTGGAGGGCCGGAAGGCTCCTCAGTGGGCATCGTTCGGATACGCGACACCGAGCTGGGCGCGCACGCCGTCGAACAGCCGCATCGTATTCAGCGAGTCCTCCAGCGGCATGACCGGGCTCTCGGTGAGGCCCTGCTGGACGCACCGGGTCACCTCACGAAGCTCGTATGTATAACCCCGCCCCGTCACCTCGAAGTGTTCCGTCCGCGGTGTCTCCTGCCCGATCCCCACCACCAGTTTCTTGGGATTGTTGATCGAGCCGAGTGTCTGCAGGTACCCCAGGCTGCCGGCAACCGTTGCCGCGCGGGGGCCATGGGCGAGCAGGGACGAGGTGAGCTGTGCCTGGGCGCCGTGGTGGTAACCCAGCGTGAGAGCATTCTGGGCGTCCACGCCGTCGTCGTTCAAAGTGCCCATCGCACTGACCGTCTGCGGGAAACCCAGGGTGCCGAGGGCCCACAGCAGCGGATAGACGGTGATGTCCAGAAGAGCGCCGCCGCCGTCCTGGATGGCCCAGAGCCGGGCGGTGGGAGAGTAGGGCGCTGGGAAGCCAAGGTCCGCAGTAACCCACTGGATGGTTCCGAGCTCGCCGGAATGTGCGATCTCGAAGACCCTCTGCATGCTGGGCAGGAAGCGGCTCCACACGGCCTCCATCAGGAACAGCTTCTTTTCGCCGGCTACGTCGATCAGTTCGGACGCTTCGCGGGCGTTGATGGTGAACGCCTTTTCGCAGAGCACATGCTTGCCCGCCCGCAGCGCAGCCAGCACCACGCGGTGGTGCTGCGCGTGCGGCGTGGCCACGTAGACCACATCCACGGAGTCGTCGGCGAGGAGCCGTTCATAGCCGTGCCGTCCGCCGTCGTCGCCGTACCCCACGGCAAAGCCGAACTCGGCTGCAAAAGCGTCCGCTGTGTGCTGGGCACGGGAGCTGACGGCGTACAGTTCCGCGTCCTCCAGAAGCGCTAGGTCCTGCGACACGAGGGAAGCGATACGGCCGGTGGCAATGACACCCCAGCGCAGACGCCGGCCTGTGGCGGCAAGGGGATCCTGGTTGGACTGGCTGAAGAGCCACGGCTTGGCGATCGGCGACGTCATGACGCCATCCTCTCACCCGGGTGCGGGAGCGTTGGGTCAAAACCGGCGGGAAGTGAGGAAGGGTCGCGTCAAAACCGGCGAAAGGTGAGGAAGGGTCGGGTCGATACCTGCGAAAGGTGAGGGAGGGTTTCGGCCCGCCCCCACCTTTCCGTCCCATCTGCGACGCTCTGGCTACGCCGCTGCCACAGCCTGCCTAGACTGCCGCCGGCTCCGCAGCGCGGCCGCGGACGGGTTCCTCCGTCAGCCTGCCCTGCTGCAGCCGGAACCGGCGGTCCGTCTTGTTGGCGAGCGTGCGGTCGTGCGTGACCACGATGATGGTGGTGTTGTGGTGCGAAAGTGAACGCAAGAGCCCCGGCCCTCCCTAGTGAACTGGTCACTTGCGGGGGAGCCGGGGCTCTGTGGCGTCTGTCTCGGTGTTACTTGGTGATCGGGCCGAGTACGGGATCGTCCACGTAGGCCGTCTTGACGTTTTCCTTGGTTACGATGACCGGCTCCAGCAGGTAGGCCGGAACGGTCTTGACCTTGTTGTTGTAGGACTTGTCGTCGTTGATCTCAGGCTTCTTGCCGGCCTGGATGTCCTTGACCATGACGATCGCGTGCTCAACGAGCTTGCGGGTGTCCTTGTTGATGGTGGAGTACTGCTCGCCGGCCATGATGGACTTGACCGATTCAACCTCGGAGTCCTGGCCGGTGATGACTGGCGTCGGCTTGCCGGCACCCTTGACCGCGGTCAGGACAGCACGGGCCAGGGTGTCGTTCGGGGACAGGACGCCGTCCAGCGAAGCGCTGCCGTAGCTGCCGGTCAGGAGCGTGTCTGCACGGCGCTGGGCGTTTTCTGCCTTCCAGCCTTGGGTCACAGCCTGTCCGAAGGACTTCTGTCCGGAGACCACCTTGAGCGTGCCGTCGTCGATCTTCGGCTGCAGGACGCTCATGGCGCCGTCGAAGAAGACCTTGGCGTTGGCATCGTCAGGGGAACCGGCGAAGAGCTCGATGTTGTAGGGGCCCTGCGGCTTCTTGGCCTGCATGCCTTCCAGCAGTGCCTTGCCCTGCAGTTCGCCGACCTTGAAGTTGTCGTAGGCCACGTAGTAGTCCACGTTCTCCGTGTTCAGCAGCAGCCGGTCGTAGGCGATGATGGTGGCGCCGGCGTCCTTGGCCTGCTTCAGCTGGGTACCCAGCTGGGCGCCGTCGATCGCGCCGACGACGATGACCTTGGCGCCCTTGGTGATCATGGCGCTGATCTGGTTCTGCTGCTCCGAAACGCCGCCGTTGGCAAACTGGACGTCCGCTTTGAAGCCCGCCTCCTTGAGGCCGTCGTTGAACAGCTTCTCCGCCAGGACCCAGTTTTCACTGGTCTTCTGGGGAAGTGCGACGCCGATCGAGGAATCCTTGGGGAATGCCTCGCCGCCCGCAGTGCCAGCGCCCGTTGTGCCGGTGTCGGAACGGCCGCAGGCTGTCAGCGCCAGTGCCGCAATGGCAGCGACTGCTGCCGCCTTTCCTGCTTTACCAATCATTCGCATTTGTTCGGTTCACTTTCTATAGGGGTGGGAAATGCATCCGGGGAGCGGCGGTGCTCAGGCTTCCCGGGAGATAGTTTCCTTGGTGGAAGTCACTTCGTCCGGCTGGAGCGGGGTACCGCCGCTGGGGCGGTTGAAGCTCTGAGTCAGCATGCCGATGATGGACCGCTTGCCCTGGCTCTTGTTGTAGACGTCGAACGCGACGGCGATCAGCAGGACCAGACCCTTGATGATCTGGGTCAGGTCGGCGCCGACGCCGAGGAGCTGCAGGCCGTTGTTCAGCACGGCCATGACGAGGCCACCGACGATCGAGCCGATCACGGTGCCCACACCGCCGGTCACCGCTGCGCCGCCGATGAAGACTGCGGCAATGGCGTCCAGTTCCCAACCCACGCCGTCGAACGGTCCGGAGGCCGTGGAGCGGCCCACGAAGATCATGCCCGCGAGGCCGGCCAGGATTGCCATGTTCATCATGACCAGGAAGTTGACCTTCTTGGACTGGACGCCGGAGAGCTCGGCGGCGTGGCGGTTGCCGCCCACCGCGTAGATGTGGCGGCCGACGACGGTCTTGGAGGCGATGAAACCGTAGATCAGGACCAGGACGGCGAGGATGAGGCCGGGGATGGGGAAGGACGTGCCCGGGCGGCCTGTGGCAAACAGGTAGGTGGCGTAGAGGATCGCGCCGCAGACCAGCACCAGCTTGGTGATGACCACCCAGCCTTCGGGAACCTCGGCGCCGAGGGCCTTGGCAGTGCGGCGGGAGCGGAGTTCGCTGAAGACCACGAAGGCTGCGCCAAGAAGGCCCAGAAGCAGTGTCAGGTTGTTGAAGCCGGTGTTGGGGCCCACCTCGGGCAGGTACCCGGAGCCGATGTACTGGAAGTCCGAGGGGACCGGGATGGTGTTGGACTTGCCCACGAACTGGTTGAAGCCGCGGAACAGGAGCATGCCGGCCAGCGTGACGATGAACGCGGGGATGCCCACGTAGGCCGTCCAGAACCCTTGCCAGGCTCCGATCAGGGCACCGAGGGCGAGGCCGAGCAGAATGCCCGCGTACCAGGGGATGCCCCAGTCGCGGATGGCGAGGGCCACCGTGACGCCGACGAAGGCCGCCACGGATCCGACTGACAGGTCGATGTGGCCGGCGATGATCACCAGCACCATGCCGATAGCGAGGATCAGGATGTAGGAGTTGCCGTTGAAGAGGTTGATCACGTTGCCCGGTGTCAGCGTGCGGCCCTCGGTGGCGAATTGGAAGAAGACGATCAGTGCAACCAAGGCGAAGATCATGCCGAATTGGCGGGTGTTGCCGCCAAAGAGCTTCTTGAGCGCGTTCATTGTGTCAGTCCTTGTTCTGGAAGGTTCTGGAGGATTCCAGAGGGTCAGGCGGTTTTTCGGGCGGAGGTCATGAGTTTCATCAGGCTTTCCTGGCTGGCGTCGTCTTTATCCAGGACGCCGGTGATGGACCCTTCGAAGATGGTGTAGATGCGGTCCGAGAGGCCCAGCAGTTCAGGGAGTTCGGAGGAGATGACGATGACGCCCTTGCCCTGGTTGGCCAGCTGCTGGATGATCCCGTAGATCTCGTACTTGGCCCCGACGTCGATGCCGCGGGTGGGCTCGTCCAGGATCAGCAGGTCCGGGTCAGTGAACATCCACTTGGCCAGGACCACCTTTTGCTGGTTGCCGCCGGAGAGCTTGGCCACGCCTTCCTCCACGGATGGCGTCTTGGTCCGCAGCGACTTGCGGTACTGCTCGGCCACGGTGAATTCCTTGTTGGCATCCACTACGAAGTGCTTGCTGATCTTGTGCAGTGCAGCCGAGACGGTGGTGGTCTTGATGTCGTCCAGCAGGTTCAGCCCGAGCGACTTCCGGTCCTCCGTGACGTAGCCCAGCCCGGCGTCGATGGCCTGCTTGACGTTCTTGAGGTGGAGTTCCTTGCCGTTCTTGTAGATCTGGCCACTGATGAAGCGGCCGTACGAACGGCCGAACACTGACCGTGCCAGTTCGGTGCGGCCGGCGCCCATGAGCCCCGCGAAGCCCACGATCTCGCCGCGGCGGACGAAGAAGTTGGAGCTCTTGCACACCAGGCGGTCCTGGATCTGCGGGTGCCCGACATTCCAGTTCTTCACCTCGAAGAGCACCTCGCCGATTTTCGGCTCGTGGTCCGGGAAGCGTGATTCCAGCGTGCGTCCCACCATGCCCTTGATGATGCGGTCCTCGTCGACGCCGTCGGCCTTGACGTTCAGGGTTTCGATCGACTTGCCGTCGCGGATGATCGTGATCTCATCCGCGATCTGTTCGATCTCGTTCAGCTTGTGGGAAATGATGATGGACGTGATCCCGCGGCCCTTCAGGCCCAGGATCAGGTCCAGCAGGTGCTGGGAGTCGGATTCGTTCAGGGCGGCCGTGGGCTCGTCCAGGATGAGGAGCTTCACGGACTTGTTCAGCGCCTTGGCGATCTCCACCAACTGCTGCTTGCCGACACCGATTTCCTTGATCGGGGTGTCGGGGTCCTCGCGGAGACCGACCCGGGCGAGCAGTTCCCGTGAGCGGGTGCGGGCTTCGGCCCAGTCGATCACGCCGCGCTTGACCGGCTCGTTGCCCAGGAAGATGTTCTCCGTGATGGAGAGCTCCGGGATGAGCGCCAGCTCCTGGTGGATGATCACGATGCCCGCGTGCTCGCTGGCCCGGATGTCCTTGAACTGCTGGACCTCGCTCTGGTAGACGATGTCGCCGGTGTAGCTGCCGTAGGGGTACACGCCGGAGAGGACCTTCATCAGGGTGGACTTTCCGGCCCCGTTTTCCCCGCAGATCGCGTGGATCTCGCCGGCCTTCACCCTGAGGCTGACATCGGACAAGGCTTTAACGCCCGGGAACTCCTTGGTGATGGAGCGCATCTCCAGGAGAACCGGCTCGCTTTGCGTGTTGAGGGACGTCATGTGCCCTTACGCCTCCAATGCATTGACTTCGTTGTCTTCCCTGCAATTCGCAGGGCCGTCTGATGAAAAAGTAGATGGAGCATGCCGTTGTCGTCAAGTCTTTAACGCAACTGCGGGATAACGAAACGCTACGTACGCCGGATTCCGGCGTGCTGGAAGACCAAGGACGCGGCACCCAGGGCCTCTGCGCGGTCATTCAGCGACGACATGGTCAAAGTGGTGGTTTCACCGATGACCGGCACGGCGTGCCGCACCAATCCGCGTCGGATGGGGTCCAGCAGGATGTCGCCCAGCCCGGCCAGGGGGCCGCCCACCACGATCACCTCGGGATTGATCAGGTTGGCCACGTTCCCGAGAGCCCGGCCCACCGCAAGGCCGGCGTCGTCCACCACGCGCAGGGTGGCGGCATCCCTCGCCAGGGCGTTCCGAACGATGTCCTCAGGGGTAAGCGGGCGCTCCTCGCCCCGGCCCAGCAACTCGATCATGGTGGTGGTGGAGGCGATGGTTTCCAGGCACCCCCTGTTGCCGCAGCGGCAGATCAGGCCGTGTTCGTGGATGGTCGCGTGGCCGATTTCACCGGTGATCCCGACGTTGCCGTAGTACGGATTGCCGTTGAGGATCAGGCCCGCACCAATGCCGGAACCGATCTTCATGAAGAGCAGGTTGCTGATGCCGCTGTGCGGTCCCCACGTGACCTCGGACAGGGCGCCCAGATTCGAGTCATTGTCTATGAAAATGGGGAACTGGAACGCCTCTTCGAGGCGTTCCAGGATGTCAATGCCCACCCACTCAGGCAGGATCGCCCCCTGCGCGACGGTGCTGGTCCGGCGGTCGATTGGGCCGGGGATTCCGACGCCGGCACCTACCACGGCGCTGCGCTCCACTCCGCTGTCCGCCAGCAGTTTATCGAGCAGGACGACGGCGGCCTGGATGCCCTGTTCCGCCTGGTGGCCAAGGGGCAGGAGCACCGATTCCTCGGCGATGATGTGGTAACTGAGCGAAGCGAGAACCACCCGCAGGTGCCGCCGGCCAAAGTCGATGCCCACCGCCACGGCACCGTTGCTGTTGAGCCGGACGTTCAGTGCGCGCCGCCCTGAACTGGTGGTCGGCTCGGTGGAGGCGAGGCCAGAGTCTTGCATGATTTTGACGATGTTGGACACTGTCGCGGTGGACAGACCCGTCTGCCGCGCGAGCTCCGCCTGGGTCGAGGGGCCGTTGAGCAGGCATTCGATGATCCGCTGTTGGTTCAGGTGCCTGAGCGCGGATTGCGACCCTGGGTTTTTGGTTCGGCTCCTCGTTGAGCTCGATGGTGAGGGCATGAAATGAACATTGCACCATCAGCAGCCTTGTAGTCAAGAAGTTAACGCAACGCGCCGCATATGGAAGGGCGCGGGCGCCGGGCAATCTGTCCCACCGGCAGCACCATACGGTGCAAATGGGCCGAATCGGCGGCCGCTGCCGCGGATACGCTGAAGGAAACGGCGTCCAGTGTTGGGCGTCCACGAAGACTTGAGGTGATCACGGTGAAGCTGGCGCTGATGCAGGCGAACTCCAGTGTGTTGGACATTGAACGGAACTGCGCAGCCATCGACCGGGCGGCTCAGAGGGCTGCGGAAGCGGGTGCTGCCGTGCTCCTGACCCCCGAACTTTTCCCGGTGGGTTACGCGCCGCTGCGCGTCAGGGCTGAGCTGGACCCCGAAACCCTGCCGGGCATCCGGCGCACCCTTGCCGGCATCGCTGCGAGGCACCGGATCGCCCTCGTCTACAGCCTGCCCGCGGTCATGGCCGGCGGGCAGTGGCAGATCACCGCGACAGTCCTGGACGGCCGCGGGGACGAACTCCTGAGCTACGCCAAGGTCCACCTTTTTGGCCCGGAGGAGCGCAAGGCGTTCAGCCCCGCGGAAGCAGCCCCCGCCGTCGTCGATCTGGCCGGAATCAAAACCTCGCTGGCCATCTGCTACGACGTGGAGTTCCCCGAGACGGTCCGCGCGGCCGCCACGGCCGGCGCCGACCTGCTCCTGGTACCCACGGCGCTGGCCCACGGCTTCGAAGCAGTGCCGCAGGTGCTGCTGCGGGCCCGCGCACTGGAGAGCCAGCTGACAGTGGCCTACGCCAACCACTCCGGGGAGGAGGACGGCTGCACCTTCCTGGGTGGAAGCGTCATTGCCGGCCCCGACGGCGAACTGCTCGCTGCTGCCGGTCCCCACCCGGAACTGCTGTATGCGGAGGTCAGCGCCGAGGCGGCCCGCGAGGCACGGGATGCCGTGCCCTATCTGCGCGAACGGCGGCCCGATGTTTACCGCGCCTGGGAAGAGAGCGGCAGGGAAAAGAACGGCGGCGCCAAGCCCTCCTAGGGTGCACGCCTAGGCGCCGGGCGGCAACTCGTCGACGTACTGCAGCGCTATCCACAGCTCGGCCCGCACCTGCGCCTGGTTTAGGTCCGTGTCCAGCAGTTCCGCCACTGCGTTGATCTGCCGCCGGACGCTGTTGCGGTGCAGGCCCAGCGCTTTTGCAGTGGCATCCCAGTTCCCGTTCTCGCCGAGCCAGGCCCTTAGCACGGACAGGTGCGCGGTCCGGCGGTCGCTGTCCTGGCTGAGCACCGGCTCCAGCAGCCGGCCGGCCAGCATGGTTCCGGCTTCCTCACCCAGCAGCCCGGCAACCGTCCACGTCACTTCACCCACCCTGGCGCTCTTGCCTGTGGTCTGGACGCGCTGCCGCAGCGCCGTCACCCGCTGGTAGGCGCTGCTCAGATCCGTGAGCTCGGTGGCATCCCCGATGACCAGCCGCCACCCGAGCTTCTCGATTTCGCCCAGTAGTGCGTCGTCCACCCTGAGCCGGGTGATGGCGGCGAAGCCGTAGTCCGTGAGCTCCACGAGCTTCGTGTCGAACAGGCGGCGCCACTGCAGCAGCTCCCGTACGGGGCTCTCGCCGGCGCGCCCGGCGGCCCGCCCCGCCGCCTGCTCCGGCCGGTTGCCTTGCTCCGCCCCGATTCCCTGCGCTGCCCTGCTTCCCTGCACGATGCGCAGCGGACCGGACCGCGTGGAGGAAGTGCTCTGGGCCAGCAGGTCGCGGAGCCCGTTGATGTGCCGCGCCCCGCCGGCGGACAGGCTGTCCGGATGCAGCAGCAGCGACGTCGCCAGCTGGCTCGGCGCCAGCGACCCGCTGGTCCGTTGCCGGACCAAGAGCTCCAGGAGTCCGACGGCGGAGGAGACCACGCTGTTCTGCGCCGGGGTCAGGGGGACGTCAGAGCCCAGGACCAGCGCGCCGAGGTTGGCGTCGCGGGTGCTCCGCAGCGGATGCCCGAACACGAGCCGGGAGCCGGGGCGGTCCAGGGAATCCATCTCCACGCGGGGACCGCTGCCGCCCAGGAGCCGGCCGAGCAGGGGCTGCAGGGCCGCAACCTCGACGCCGGAGCCCGCCCGGGCGCGCACCCGCCCGTCGGCGCCCAGCAGCATGGCCCACACCGGAACCCGCTGGGCCAGGGCGGCGAGCAGTTCGTGTTCCGGCCGTGCGGAAAGGACGGCCCGCATCAGCTGCCGGTTGGTGTCGGCGAGGTGCCGGAACAGTTTGGCGTTGTCCGATTCGAGGAGCCGGGAGAACTCGAGGCCAATGGCAGCGAACGGGACCGTGCTCGGCACCTGGACCAGAGTCAGGTTGTGCCGCACGCAGGCGTCCACCACGGTCTCCGGAACAGCACTGAAGTAGGGCTCCAGGCCGAAGCCGAGTGCCACCACCCCGGCCTGCACCAGGCGCCGCACATAGGCGTCGACCCCGGCGCCGCCGCCCGCGCCGCCAACGAAGGGCAACCCCGCCGTGAGGAGAAATTCGCCGTCGAGCAGGTAGGGCGTGGGGTCCTCCAGCTCACTCGGCTCGACCCACCGCAGCAGGCCGGAACCGTAGCCGCCGTCGTGCAGCATCTCAAGCTCGGAAGGCAGCTTCGCGAGGAGCTGGTCTAGGGTGACCCCGCTCTGATGTTCCACCGCCGAACCGCCCGCCGGAGGGGTTCCGCCAGCCGGCTCAGATACACCGACCTGTTGTGCATTACGTCCCATGCCAGAACACTCTAGGTCATTTTGCACAGCATTGAGAGGTGACTCACACGCCTAGGCTGGAGCAACGGAAAGCCCCACTACTCACGAACGGACGTCAATGATGACTGTGCCCACCCAAACAGGACAGCGGCCTCCCGTGCAGGCCGGCCGCCCCGGACTGGCAGCCCAGCTGCTCCGTCGCAAGCCGATCGGGCAGATGGTCCAGGAAGCCGAGACGGGCCATGGCGGAACCCGTCTGGTGCGCAGCTTCGGGGTCCTGCAGCTGACGATGATCAGCGTGGGCGCCACCCTCGGCACCGGCATCCTGGTGATCCTGGGCGAGTCCGTGCCGCTGGCGGGGCCGGCCATCTGGATCTCATTCGCCATCGCCGGGCTTGCCGCGCTGCTGTCCGCCGTCTCCTACGCGGAAATGGCCGGCCTGGTGCCGGCGGCGGGCTCGAGCTACTCGTACACGTACGCCACCATGGGTGAGGGCATGGCCTGGGTCTGCGGCTGGTGTCTTGTGCTCGAATACGCCGTTTCCGTAGCCGCCGTTGCCGTGGGTGCCGGCCAGTACGTCAACGAAGCGCTGGCGGTTTTCGGGCAGGCCCTGCCCGATGCTGTCTCACAGCCGCCGGGAGGCGGCGGTGTGGTCAACGTCCCGGCCATGATCATCGTGGTGCTGGCCATGGTCCTACTGGTCCGCGGCGCCAAGGAAAGCGCGTGGATCAATACCGCCATCGTGCTGGTCAAGGTGGGCATCCTCGTCTTCTTCTGCGCCGTGGCCTTCACCGCCTTCAACGGCGGCCACTTCGAACCGCTCCTGCCGATGGGGGCCGCCGGTGTTTCCGCTGCTGCGTCCCGGGTGTTCTTCTCCTACATCGGCTTCGATGCCGCCTCCACCGCCGGCGAGGAAGCCCGCAACCCCAAGCGAGACCTGCCCCGGGCCATCATGCTCTCCATGCTGATCGTCACCACCATCTATGTGCTGGTTGCCGTTGCCGCCATCGGCGCCCGCCCGTGGGGCTGGTTCGACGGCACCGAGGCTGCGCTGGTGAAGATTCTGGAGGAAATCACCGGACAGCCGTGGATCGCGCTGGTGTTCGCCGTCGGTGCGGTCCTTGCAATTGCCAGCATTGTGCTGACCGTCCTCTACGGGCAGACCCGCATCCTCCTGTCCATGTCCCGTGACGGCCTCGTTCCCCGCGTCTTTGGCCGCGTCTCGCACCGCACCGGCACGCCGGTTGCCGGGACCCTGATCGTGGGCACCGCAGTCGCCCTCACCGCCGGGCTGGTCCCGCTCGGCGCCTTGGCGGACGCCACCAGCATCGGGACCCTGTTCGCCTTTGCCCTGGTCAACGTCGCCGTCATCTACCTGCGCAGGACCCGCCCTGAGCTCACGCGGACCTTCCGGGTGCCGCTGTTCCCGCTGACACCGATCCTGGGCGCGCTCATGTGCGTCTACCTGATGGCCAACCTGGGTGCAGAAACGTGGGTGACCTTCGGGATCTGGATGCTCGTGGGACTGGCCGCCTACTTCGGCTACGGCAGGCGGCACTCTCGTGTGGCCGCGCTGGGGCAGGAGGAATACCGTGAACTATCCGGCCGTGACTTTTCCCCAGCTCCCGCATCCGCTGAAGCAACAACTCTTCACCAGTAAGACAACACACGAGACCACGGAGACAGACCTTCCATGACAACCGCTACCGAACTGCCGGCCTCCGACCCGTCCAGCACGACCACCACCGCCCCTGGCCTGCCGGGTGCCGGCGCGCCGGGCCAGGCCCCGGTGACCATGCTGAACCCGGACTTCCCGTTCAGCTACGACCACTACCTGTCCCACCCGGACGGACTGGGTTCGGTCCCGCCGGAACTGCACGGCACCGAAGTCGCCGTGGTGGGTGCCGGCCTGTCCGGGCTGGTGACTGCCTACGAGCTGATGAAGCTCGGGCTGCGTCCGGTGCTCTATGAGGCGGACCAGCTCGGCGGACGCCTCCGCACCGCAAGCTTCCCGGCGGCCCCGGATGTGGTGGCGGACCTGGGCGGGATGCGGTTCCCGGTCTCCGGCAAGGCGTTCTACCACTACATCGACCTGCTGGGGCTGGAGACGCAGGACTTCCCCAACCCGCTGGCCCCGGCGACCTCCAGCACCGTGATTGAGCTGGCGGGGCAGAAGCATTACGCCACCACCTCCGCGGACCTTCCGCCGTTCTTCCGCGAAGTGGCCGACGCCTGGAAGGCCGCCGTGAACGACGGCGCGCAGTTCACTCAAATGCAGGAGGCCATCCGGGCGCGGGACACGGCCCGGATCAAGGAACTGTGGAACGAGTTACTGCCCGAACTGGACGAGGAGACCTTCTATGGTTTCATCGCCGGCAGCCAGGCCTTCAGGAAGGCAGGCTTCGCGCACCGTGAGGCATTCGGCCAGGTCGGCTTCGGCACCGGCGGCTGGGACACCGACTTCCCCAACTCCATCCTGGAAATCCTGCGCGTCGTGTACACCGACGCCGACGATCAGCACCGGCTTATTGCCGGCGGAGCGCAAAGGCTCCCCGAGGCACTCTGGCGCCACGCGCCGTCGGGCATGGTTCACTGGCCGGAGGGGACGTCCCTGGCGTCCCTGCACTCAGGCTCCCCGCGCGGAGCAGTGGAGCGGATCAGCCGCGATGCCGACGGCAACCTCCGCATCCGTGAGCGCTGGGGGAGGGAAGCCTCCTACCCGGCCGTGGTCACCACCTGCCAGTCGTGGCTGCTGTCCACCCGGATCCACACCCAGGAGGCGCTGTTCCCGGCTGAGCTGTGGACGGCGATCGAGCGCTCGCACTATATGCAGTCGTCCAAGACGTTCGTGATGGTGGACCGGCCGTTCTGGAAGGACATCGATCCGGAAACGGGCAGGGACGTTCTGTCCATGACGCTCACGGACCGGCTCAACCGCGCCACCTACCTGCTGGACAACGGCCCGGACCAGCCTGCAGTGATCCTGCTGTCCTACACGTGGAACGACGACGCGCTGAAGTGGCTGGCGCTCGACGCCGACGAACGCGTGGAGCTGATGCTGCACTCGCTTGAGCAGATCTACCCGGGAGTGGACATCGCCAGCCACATCGTGGGCCAGCCCATCACCGTCTCCTGGGAGGCCGACCCCAACTTCATGGGCGCGTTCAAGGCCAACCTGCCCGGCCACTACCGTTACCAGCAGCGGCTCTTCACCCACTTCAAGCAGGACAAACTGCCGGAAAGCCAGCGCGGCATCTTCCTCGCCGGCGACGACGTTTCCTTCACCGCCGGCTGGGCCGAGGGCGCGGTGACCACCGGACTGAACGCGGTGTGGGGTGTGGTGAACCACCTCGGTGGCTCCTCGGCCCCGGGCAACCCCGGACCCGGCGACCTGCTGGACGAGCTGGGACCGATCAGCCTGGACTGAGCCGGCGGGCCCCAACTAGGTAGCACGCCAGGGCGTTCCCAGCGCTGGGAAGGCCCTGTGCTGCGACCTACTTGGGTGCGTGGAGTTCGCGGTGCGCCTGGGCGAGCTCGCGGTAGCGCGCCGCGTTGCGCTTCACGCCGTCGAACTCCTCATCGGTGAGTTCGCGGCGGACCTTGGCCGGGACCCCGGCCACCAGCGAGCGGGGCGGGACTACCGTGCCTTCCAGCACGACGGCACCGGCCGCCACGAGCGATCCGGCGCCGATCACCGCTCCGTTGAGGATGGTGGCGCTCATGCCGATAAGGCAGTCGTCCTCCACGGTGCAGCCATGGACGACGGCGCTGTGCCCGACGCTGACCCGCGCCCCGACACTGCAGGGGAAGCCGGGGTCGGCATGCAGCACCACGTTGTCCTGCAGGTTGCTGCCGGTGCCCACGGTGATGGCGGCGGTGTCCGCGCGCACCGAAACGCCGTAGAACGCGCTGGCGTCCTCGGCGAGCGTGGCACGGCCGATGACCGACGCCGTCGGCGCAACGAAAACGGAGGGGTGGATGTCCGGTGTGTCACCGGCAAAGGGGTAAATGGGAGCCATGCCCCAAGCCTAGGACACGGTGACCTGATGACCCCTCCTTTGGAGTTTTTGTCCAGTTGCCGCGGGTTAGGGGGCAATTAGGGCACGATATCTCGACAAAAACTCATGCGATGAAGGTGAGCGCGCGTCCCGGCAGAATGAAGTCCGCTGCCACGGCGTCCCGGTCTGAGTCCGGCGGCCGTCAGTGGGTTCCGCCGACGTTCAGGACGACGACGCCGGCGACCACCAATGCGATCCCGAGGACCTTCATGAGGTTCAGTTCCTCGCCGAGGAAAACGGCGCCGATGGCCACGATGGCAACCGTTCCAAGGCCCGACCAGAGGGCATAGGCGACGCCGACAGGCACACTTTTGACCACCTGCGACAGCAGCGCGAAGGCAACGCCGTAGGCCCCCAGGCACCAGACGCTGGGCCAGAGCCGGCTAAATCCCTCTGTCGACTTCAGCAGGCTGGTGCCTAGAACCTCCGCGGCGATCGCCAGTGCCAGATACACGTAGCCCAAGAAGTGTTGTCCTCTCTCATTGCTGGGGCGTAACCGGCGTGCCGCCGGCGCTTCGCACCCAACCACTCCCATCCTAGGTGCGCGCGGAACGGCGGACTCACCCAAGGGTCCGCGAGAGCTCCTGGCCGATAACCCGGGTGCCTTCGGGGAGTACTCCCGGGTTGGTGCGCCGTGCTGGCCGCGCTCAGGGGAGGACGACGGCGATTGGCGCACCCGGTTCTGCCACCCGCTCCAGCTCCCGCACGACGTCGTCCGCCTGGTCTGCCGTAAGGCCCTCCAGCGACTGGACCGCCCAGACTGCGGGGAACGTATTCGCGGCGAACGGCAGGCACGTGGGCTCCGCCACTGACACGCTCAGGCGGCGGGCCATGGCGTAGCGGACGTTGCCGTCGAAGGGATCCACGCCCGTGTAGTGGATGCCGGCCTGGACGAACCGGAGGCCGTCGTCGCCCGGGCCGCAGCACACGTCCAGCACGGCGTGCCTGCCCTGTGCCTTGAGCAGGGCGATGAAGGGTTCCAGCGAAGTTTCGGTCAGCAGAGTCATCCTGTTAACCAGTCTTGGTTAAAACCCGCTGAGTGTGAACCGCTACGCCGCCCAGGGAACCCAGAACCGCCGCCGCTGGCACAATGCCGGCGGCGGGTGGTTTAAGAGTGATCAGTTAAAGACGACCGTCCGGTTGCCGTCCAGGAGCACGCGGTGTTCGGCGTGCCACTGCACGGCCTGGGCGAGAGTGCGGCCTTCCACGTCCCGGCCCATCTGCACGAACTGCTCCGGCGTGCGCGCGTGGTCCACCCGGATGACTTCCTGCTCGATGATCGGGCCCTCGTCCAATGCGGCGGTGACGTAATGCGCGGTGGCACCGATCAGCTTCACGCCGCGGGCATGGGCCTGGTGGTAGGGCTTGGCGCCCTTGAAGGACGGCAGGAAGGAATGGTGGATGTTGATGGCCTTGCCGGTCAGCTCCGTGCACAGCTCGTCCGAGATGATCTGCATGTAACGGGCCAGGACGGTCAGTTCGACGCCCTCTTCAGCGATGATCTTGCGCAGCTGGTCCTCGGCCTGCGCCTTCGTGTCGGACGTCACCGGGATGTAGTGGAACGGGATGCCGTAGAACTCGGCCAGGCCGGCCAGGTCCCGGTGGTTGGAGACAATAGCGGGAACCTCGATGGGCAGCGTGCCCGAGCGCTGCAGGAACAGGAGGTCGTTCAGGCAGTGGGCGGACTTGCTTGCCATCAGCAGGGTACGGACCTTCCGGCCCACAGGGTTCAGGTTCCACTGCATGCCGAAGGCATCGGCCACTGGCTCCAGGGCAGCCACCACCTCGGTCTGAGGGGCGGTGGTGGTGGCTTCCACGCGCATGAAGAAAGTGCCGGTGGACTCGCTGCCGTACTGCTGGGAGTCCGTAATATTGCAGCCGGCCACGAGCAGAGCGCCGGCAACGGCGTGCACAATTCCAGGGCGGTCGGGGCAGGAAAGGGTTACTACGTACGATTTGGCGAGCTGGTCTTCATTCACGAAGAACAGCCTACCCGCGCGTCGGCGCCGCTTTTGATAGTGTGGTGGCGTCGCAACTGGCGTTTGGGTGGCTAACCACCAGGGAGCGGCATTCACGAAGACCACGGATCGTACGCCTGGGCCGAGGGTCATGTTTTGCCGGTAGCGCTGCGCTTCTCGAAGAGCAGCCACCCAGTGCGCTGCGGCGCCCTTAACAGACGTGCGCCCGGAAGCGTTTCCGGATGGTGGTCATCGAAGGGCGGAGCAACGTTCAAGCCGGTAGCCTGACCTTTAGCAGTGCCCATCCCTAGCCAGGAGTTCTTCGTGACTACTTCACCGACTTCCGTTAGCACCTCCTTCGTCAGCAATCAGCCGCTGGCTGAGCTCGATCCCGAGATCGCCGCAGTACTGGACCAGGAACTCGGCCGCCAGCGCGGCACCCTGGAAATGATCGCCTCCGAAAACTTCGCGCCCCGCGCGGTCATGGAAGCCCAGGGCTCCGTTCTGACCAACAAGTACGCCGAGGGCTACCCGGGCCGCCGCTACTACGGCGGCTGCGAGTACGTGGACGTGGCCGAGCAGCTGGCCATTGACCGGGTCAAGGACCTGTTCGGCGCCGAATACGCCAACGTCCAGCCGCACTCCGGCGCGCAGGCCAACGCCGCCGCGCTCTCCGCCATGATCACCCCCGGTGACAAGATCCTGGGCCTGTCCCTGGCCCACGGCGGACACCTCACGCACGGCATGAAGCTGAACTTCTCCGGCAAGCTCTACAACGTGGCCGCCTACCAGGTGGAGCAGGACAACTTCCGCGTCGACATGGACAAGCTCCGCGAGCAGGCCATCGCCGAAAAGCCGCAGGTGATCATCGCCGGCTGGTCCGCCTACCCGCGCCACCTCGACTTCGCCGCGTTCCGTTCGATCGCCGATGAAGTGGGCGCCCTGCTCTGGACAGACATGGCGCACTTCGCCGGCCTCGTGGCAGCAGGCCTGCACCCGAGCCCGGTCCCGTACTCCGACGTCGTCACCTCCACCGTGCACAAGACCCTGGCCGGCCCCCGCTCGGGTGTGATCCTGGCCAAGCAGGAGTGGGCCAAGAAACTCAACTCCAACGTCTTCCCGGGCCAGCAGGGCGGACCCCTCATGCACGTCATCGCCGCCAAGGCCGTGGCCTTCAAGATCGCCGGCACCGCCGAATTCAAGGAGCGCCAGGAGCGCGTCCTGGAAGGCGCCAAGATCATCGCCGACCGCCTCAACCAGTCCGATGTTGCCGAGGCGGGCGTCTCCGTCCTCACCGGCGGCACCGACGTTCACCTGGTGCTGGTCGACCTGCGCAACTCGCAGCTGGACGGCCAGCAGGCCGAGGACCTCCTGCACTCCGTGGGCATCACCGTCAACCGCAACGCCGTGCCGTTCGACCCGCGCCCGCCGATGGTCACGTCCGGCCTGCGCATCGGCACCCCGGCCCTGGCCACCCGCGGCTTCGGCGCCACCGAATTCACCGAGGTCGCCGAGATCATCGCCACCGCACTGAAGGCCGGCTCCGCCACGGACGTTGAGGCCCTGCAGGCCCGCGTGGACAAGCTCGCCGCCGACTTCCCGCTGTACCCGCAGCACGAGCAGTGGTGATCCATGACTGAAACCGCAAAAACCGCGCAGATCCTTGACGGCAAGGCTACCGCCGCTGCTATCAAGGCCGAGCTGACCGAACGCGTGGCCGCACTCAAGGCCAAGGGCGTCACTCCGGGACTGGGCACCATCCTGGTGGGGTCTGACCCCGGCAGCACCTGGTACGTGGGCGGCAAGCACAAGGACTGCGCCGAGGTGGGCATCAACTCCATCCGCCGTGACCTGCCCGAGGAAACCACGCAGGACGAGCTCCTGGCCGTGGTCCGCGAGCTGAACGACAACCCGGAGTGCACCGGCTACATCGTCCAGCTGCCGCTGCCCAAGCACATCGACCAGGACGTCATCCTGGAGGCCATGGATCCGGAGAAGGACGCCGACGGCCTGCACCCGATGAACCTGGGCCGGCTCGTGGCCAACATCAGCGGCCCCATGAAGTCCCCGCTGCCCTGCACGCCCAAAGGCTGCGTGGAACTGCTCACCCGGCACGGTATTGACCTGAAGGGCAAGCGGGTCCTCGTGGTGGGCCGCGGTGTGACCATCGGCCGCCCGGTTGGCCTGCTGCTGACCCGCAAGGATGTCAACGCCACCGTGGTGCTGGCACACACCGGCACCGCCGACCTGCCTGCCGAACTCCGGCAGGCCGACGTCGTGATCGCCGCGGCCGGCGTGCCGCACCTGGTCAGGGCGGAGGACCTGAAGCCGGGCGCCATCGTGCTCGACGTCGGCGTCAGCCGTGTGGACGACGGCACCGGCAAAGCCGTGGTCACCGGAGACGTGCACCCCGACGCTGCCGACGTCGCCGCCTGGCTGTCCCCGAACCCGGGTGGCGTGGGTCCGATGACGCGCGCCATGCTCCTGGCCAACGTGGTGGAAACCGCGGAACGCCAGGCGGGCATCGCTTAAGCGCTCCCCACCCGCCCCGCTGTAGGGCGTCTACTCCTCCGGGAGTAGGCGCCCTACGCCCTTAAGCCGACGACGGCCCGGGGCTTCCCGGCTAGGCTCGGACGTATGCAGCGCCGTTTCCGGGGACCGCCCACAGCAGCCATCGTGGTTGCCGTGGCCGTCTTCGAGGTGGTGGGCACCGTCTTCGCCTCCGCCCGCCAGCCGGACCACCGGCCGCTGGATGCCCTCGCGTTCGTCTTGCTGCTGGCCGGTCCGGTCTCCCTGTCGCTGCGGCGCCGCGCCCCGCTGGTGATGCTTCCTGCCGCGGCGGCGTCCGTCGCGGCGTATCTGGCGCTCGGCTACGCGTGGGGTCCGGTGTTCCTGTCCCTGGCGCTGGCGATCGTGCTTTCCGCGGCGGCCGGGAAGCGCTGGCAGACCTGGACCGTGGCCGGCGCATGCGCAGCCGTCCTGGTGGCAGGCGCAGCAGCCGGTGGCGACGAGTTCGCCCTGATCCGGGCGTTTGCCGGCACCTCGTGGCTGGCTATTCTTGTGCTGCTGGGGGAGGGCGTGCGGCTGCGCACCGAACGGGTGGCGGAACGGCGCCGCCAGCATGAGGCCCGCGAACAGGCCGCCCGGGACGAGTACCGGCTGACGCTCGCCCGGGACATCCACGACGTCGTCGCCCATTCCCTCTCACTCATCAACGTCCGCGCCTCGGTGGCGCTCCACCTGGGGGAGAAGGACCCCGCCCAGTTCCGCCCCGCGCTGGAAGCCATCAAGGCCGCGAGCAAGGATTCGCTCGCTGAGGTCCGCCAGCTCCTGGGCGTGCTCCGCGAGGACGCCCCGCTGAGCCCTGCTCCGCCGCCGCGGCTGGACAGGATTCCCGGGCTCGCCGACGACGCCCGACGCGCGGGGCTCGAAGTCAGCCTGACCCAGCCGGAGGCGGCCGCTGTGCAGCAGCTGCCGGACGCCGTCCAGGGAGCCGCATACCGGATCGTCCAGGAGGCCCTGACCAACGTGGTGCGGCATTCCGGAGCTCGGAAGGCCGCCGTCGTCCTTGCCCTGCAGGGCACGGCGCCGGTGGGGAACCCCGGAAAGCAGCTCACCGTGACCGTTGACGACGACGGCGCCGGGGCCACCGGAGTGCCCGAAGGCAACGGGGTGACGGGGATGCGGGAGAGGGCGGCCGCCGTGGGCGGCTCGCTTCAGGTTGAGCCCCTAAACCTCGCGCCGCTGCATCCTGGCTGGCGGGTCCGCGCGGTGATACCGGTCACCGGGCCGCTGGCCGGCCCCTTGCCGGGATCCGAACGGGAGGCACAGTGATCCGCATCCTGCTGGCTGATGACCAGAATCTCATCCGCGCGGGTTTCCGGGCCCTCCTGAACGCCGAACCGGACATGGAGGTGGTGGCCGAGTGCGGGACCGGCCGCGACGCCGTCCGCCTCGCGGCCCGGGAGCGTCCCGACGTGGTGCTGATGGACATCCGGATGCCCGAGACGGACGGGCTGGAGGCCACCCGGAAAATCATGGCGGACCAGGGCCTCGCGGGCACCCGCATCATCATCCTCACCACCTTCGAACTGGACGAATACATCGCGGAGGCGGTGCGGGCCGGGGCAGCAGGGTTCCTGGTGAAGGACACCGAACCCGAGGAATTGCTCCGCGCCGTGCGCGTGGTCCACGACGGCGACGCGCTGCTCTCGCCGTCGGTCACCCGGCGCATCATGGCCCAGCTGGCGCTGCAGTCCCGGGCGACGGCGGCTCCAGTGTCGCTGGCGAACATCACCGAGCGTGAGCGCGAAGTGCTGCGGCTCGTGGGCGAGGGCCTGAACAACGCCGAGATCGCCGAGCGGCTGGTGATCACGCCGCTCACAGCCAAGACGCACGTCTCACGCATCATGACAAAACTGCTGGTCCGCGACCGGGCACAGCTGGTGGTGCTGGCCTACGAATCGGGGCTCGTCCGGCCCGGCTGGGCCGGCTGAGGCAGCAGGCACCTGACTCCCGGCGGAGTATGCGCGGCACCCAAGGTGACTCCCGGCGTCGGACGACCCGCCGCCGTCGGACGGCCAGACTCGAAGCAGAGCCGAAAGACGGCCCTTACCGAGATTTTGGGAGCACGACATGACTTCATCCCTAGCCACAGCGTTCGCGGTACAGTCCGCGCAACTGCTGGCCGATCCCGCCGCCCACGGCCCGTGGGGCACCGGATTCTCGCCGTGGTTCCTGCTGTTCCCGCTGTTCTGGATCCTGGTGATCGGACTGTTCATCTTCTTCGCCCGGCGCACCTGGCGCAGGAACCACGAGTGGGCTACAGCCCGCGGCGGCGAAAGCGTCCTGCGCGAGCGCTACGCACGCGGCGAAATAGACGAGACCGAATACCACCAGCGGCTGGAGGTCCTGCGCGGCGACTCGCGGGGGAACCGCCGGTAACGCCTACCGCAACGCGAGGTCAGATACCGCCCAATGGCGCCTCGGAATTGGGCGATACCTGACCCCGCGTTGCTTGTTCGGGTTTTTGAGATTTAGCTATTCCTTTGGCCCGCGCCGCGTACTAGCGTGATGGGGTGCCCGAACTCCATTCCGCCGAAGGAACGTCCAACAAGCCTGTGCCCGCTCACGAAGAAGGTCCCGAGCCGCCGCACTACGTCATCACCGCAGAGAACCTGACAAAGACCTACGGCGACGTCACCGCTGTCGACGGCATTTCCTTCCGCGTTCCCGCGGGGGAGTCCTTCGGGCTGCTCGGGCCGAACGGCGCGGGGAAGTCCACCACCATGAAAATGATCGGCGGAGTGTCCCAGCGGACGTCCGGGAACCTGACCATCATGGGGCTGGATCCCGAGCAGAACGGTCCCGAGGTGCGGGCGCACCTTGGCGTGGTTCCGCAGCAGGACAACCTCGACGAGGAACTCAAGGTCAGGGACAACCTGCTGGTCTACGGCCGCTACTTCGGCCTGCCCATGAGCTACCTCAGGCCCAAGGCCGACGAGCTGCTCGAATTCGCGCAGCTGACGGACAAGGCCAAGTCCAAGGTGGACGCCCTGTCCGGCGGCATGAAGCGCCGCCTCACCATCGCGCGCTCGCTCATCAACGAGCCCCGCATCCTGCTGCTCGACGAGCCCACCACCGGCCTGGATCCGCAGGCGCGGCACATCCTCTGGGACCGGCTGTTCCGGCTGAAGGAGCAGGGCGTCACGCTGATCCTCACCACGCATTATATGGATGAGGCCGAGCAGCTTTGCGACCGGCTGATCGTGGTGGACAAGGGCCGGATCATGGCGGAGGGATCGCCGGCCGCGCTCATCCGGGACTACTCCACCCGCGAGGTCCTGGAGCTGCGGTTCGGGTCGGAGCGCAACGCCAGCATCGGGGCCGAGCTCGAGGGCATCGGCGAACGCCTGGAAACGCTCCCGGACCGGGTGCTCATCTACACGCACGACGGCGAGTCCGCGCTGGAGGAAGTCTCAGCGCGCGGGCTGCGCCCGCTGACGTCGCTGGTGCGCAGATCCTCGCTGGAGGACGTGTTCCTCCGGCTCACCGGCAGGAGCCTCGTTGACTGAGCCGTCGGCTACTGTGCCAGCCACCGCCGTTTCAGCGGAAAGTACGACGGCGGGACGCGCCTTGCGTGCGCACCCTCCCGAGGTGTCGGCCGCCAAGGCGCGGCGCTGGGGCGCCTTCTACTACGCCGAGCAGGTCCTCCGCGTCATGAAGGGGTACGGCTGGTCGATCTTCCTGTACAGCGTGGGCCAGCCCGCCGCATACCTGTTCGCCATGGGCGTCGGCCTGGCCACGCTGGTGGACACCAACGCTGTCTCCGCGTTCGGTGGCGTCAGCTACATCGCCTTCATCGCGCCGGCACTGCTCGTCTCTGCTGCGGTAATGACCGCCGCCACCGAATTCACCTTCCCTGTGATGGACGGCTTCAAATGGCGCCGGGTCTACTACGGGCCGCACGCCTCCCCGCTCACCCCGGAGCAGATCGCGGCCGGGCAGATCATCGCGGTAACCCTGCGGTTCCTGCTGCAGTCCGTCATCTACTTCGCCATCGTGGCACTGTTTGGCGCATCACCCAGCGGCTGGGGCTGGGGCTCCGTGCTGGTGGCAACCCTGGCAGGGCTCTCGTTCGGTCTGCCGCTCATGGCCTACGCCGCATCGATCAAGGAGGACAAGGGCCAGTTCGCCATGGTGATGCGGTTCATCGTCATGCCGCTGTTTCTGTTCTCCGGCACGTTCTTCCCGCTGGACACCCTGCCCGTGCTGGTCCGCTGGATCGGCTGGATTTCGCCCATCTGGCACGGCACGGAGCTGGGCCGGGTGATGACCTTCGGCTACGAGGAATCCCCGGTGCTGACCATCATCCATATGGTGTTCCTGCTGGCCCTGGCCTGGATCGGCTGGGTGCTCACCAAGCGCCAATTCGTCAGGAGGATGGGACAGTGACACTCCTGACCCAGGGCCACGCCGTCACCGAGGAAGCCCGGAACCGGCGCTTCGGTCCGCTGTACTCGCGCAACGCCCGCGCGGTGATCGGGCGCGGGCTGATGGCCACCAAGAGCAGCAACTGGATGGTCATGCTGTCCGGGTTCTTCGAGCCGGTGCTGTTCCTGATTTCCATGGGCGTCGGGATGGGTGCCGTGGTGGGGTCCGTCGCCGGGCCGGGCGGCCAGGAGATCAGCTACGCAGCGTACATCGCACCGGCGCTCCTTGCGGTCTCGGCCATGAACGGGGCGGTGTACGACTCCACCTGGAATGTCTTCTTCAAGATGAACTTCGCCAAGCTTTACCAGGGGATGCTGTACACCTCGCTCGGGCCCCTGGACGTGGCCATCGGCGAGATCGTCCTGGCCCTGCTGCGCGGCCTGCTGTACGCCACCGGGTTCACGGCAGTCATGGGGCTGATGGGCCTGATCACCACCCCGTGGGCGCTGCTGATGATTCCAGCCTCGGTGCTGATCGCGTTCGGGTTCGCCAGCTTCGGCATGGGCATCACGAGCTTCATGAAGACCTTCCAGCAGATGGACTGGGTGAACTTCATCATGCTGCCGATGTTCCTGTTCAGTGCCACCTTCTATCCGCTGAGCGTCTACCCCGAGTACATCCAGTGGCTGATCCAGGCCATGCCGCTGTGGCACGGCGTGGAGCTGCTGCGGCAGATCAGCGCGGCTTCCTTCACCCCGGCGACGGCCATCCACGCGGGCTACTACCTGGTGATGATCGTGCTGGGCCTCATGCTCACCACCGGCAGGCTGCGGAGCCTGTTCCTGAAGTAGACAGGTGTTCGCCGCCGGTGGAAGCGTCCTGGGGCGGCCTGGGGATTTGAGAGAATAGCTTCATGCAATCTCTGGGCAGCTCCAAGTCTTCATCCACCACCGGCCGGGGCGGATTCTCCATGTTCCGCATCAGCGGTCCGGGCCTGCTGGTCCTGATCACTGCCTTCCTGGTGGCAGTGATCTTCGCGGCCAACCAGAACGACGTCGTGGGCTGGGTTGTTGCGGTCATCGCGCTGTTCTGGCTGGCGCTGGCTTCCTTCGTGGTCTTCAGCATCCAGCGGGCGGCCAAGAAGGCCGGGGCGAAGATCAACGAGGCGCACAACGCTTTCAACGCCGCCGCGGGCCGCGCGCCCTCCACCGTTTCGGCCGACCACGGCGGAACCCGCCTGGTCCGCGAACGCGGCGAGGCGGAGGAGATCCGGGACATGAAGCTGGACCACTCCTTCAAGATCGTGCAGGTGCAGGTGCGCGTGGTGGAGCAGGAGCATGCCAAGGGCACGGCCGCGGACCAGGACACCATCCGCCGCGCCCTGGAGACCATCGAGATCACCGCCACCAACGCGCGTGACATGATCAAGTCGTCCGGCGGCTCCGGCGAGCCCGTGACCGGAACCATCATCGACTAGAGTGGAACGGGTGAGCTCGGCATTGAAGAAGGACCACCTTCGCATCGCAACAGTCAACGTCAACGGCCTCCGTGCTGCCTACAAAAAGGGCATGTCCGAATGGCTCGCGACCCGCGAAGTGGACATCCTGACGCTGCAGGAAGTCCGGGCCCCTGACGCAATCGTCCGCCAGCTCATCGGCGAAGGGTGGCACATCCTGCACGCCGAAGCCGAGGCCAAGGGCCGCGCCGGCGTCGCCATCGCCTCCCGTGACGAGCCTCTCGTTACCCGCGACCACATCGGCGATGACTACTTCGCCACGGCCGGCCGCTGGGTGGAGGCGGACTTCCGGGTCCGCGACGCCGAGGGCAACGCGTCCCAGCTGACCGTAGTGAGCGCCTACGTGCACTCCGGCGAGGCCGGCACCCCCAAGCAGGAGGACAAATACCGCTTCCTGGATCTCATGAGCACGCGTCTGCCCGAGCTCACCAAGCACAGCGACCACGCCCTGGTCACCGGTGACCTGAACGTCGGCCACACCGAGTTGGACATCAAGAACTGGAAGGGCAACGTCAAGCGTGCCGGCTTCCTACCTGAGGAGCGCGCCTACTTTGACCGCTTCTTCGGTGAGGAGATCGGCTGGAAGGATGTTCACAGGGGCCTGGCGGGCAACGTCAACGGCCCCTACACCTGGTGGTCGCAGCGCGGCCAGGCCTTCGACAACGACACCGGCTGGCGCATCGACTACCACCTGGCCACCCCCGCCCTCGCGGCCGCAGCAGTTTCGGCCGTCGTGGACCGGGCGCCCTCGTGGGACACCCGCTTCTCTGACCATGCCCCGCTGGTAGTGGACTACCGGCTCTAGTTTCAAAGGTTCCGACGAATGATCTCCACTTCCACCGTGACCGACGCCGCAGCTGCGCAGCCCGAATCAGCAAACGGAACCCAGCCGGCCGCCGGGATCCGGCACCGGATCCTGTCCGGCATGCAGCCCTCCGCCGACTCGCTGCACCTTGGCAACTACCTCGGCGCCCTCGTCAACTGGGTTCGGATGCAGGATGAGTACGACGCCATCTTCTTCATCCCGGACCTGCACGCGATCACCGTTCCCCAGGACCCCGCCGAGCTGGCCCGCCGGACGCGGGTCACGGCGGCGCAGTACATCGCCGGCGGCGTGGATGTAGACAAGTGCACCCTGTTCGTCCAGTCCCAGGTGCCCGAACACGCCCAGCTGGCCTGGGTCCTGAACTGCATCACGGGCTTTGGCGAAGCGTCCCGCATGACACAGTTCAAGGACAAGGCGCAGAAGCAGGGCTCGGACCAGGCGAGCGTGGGCTTGTTCACCTACCCCATCCTGCAGGCCGCGGATATCCTGCTCTACCAGCCCCACGGCGTTCCGGTGGGCGAGGACCAGCGCCAGCACGTCGAGCTCAGCCGCGACCTCGCCACCCGGTTCAACTCCCGCTTCGGCGAGACCTTCACCGTGCCCAAGCCCTTTATCCAGCTGGAATCCGCGAAGATCTACGATCTGCAGAACCCCACCGCCAAGATGTCCAAGTCGGCAGAATCCCCGGCCGGCCTGATCAATCTGCTGGATGATCCGAAGGTCATCGCCAAGCGGATCAAGTCGGCGGTCACGGACACGGAAACGGAAATCCGGTTCGAGCGGGAAACCAAGCCCGGGGTCTCGAATCTGCTGACCATTTACTCGGCCATCACGGGCCGGTCGGTGGATGCGCTCGTTGGCGACTACCAGGGCAAGATGTACGGCCACCTCAAGGTGGACCTTGCCGAGGTGGTGACGGAGCGCCTGACCCCGATCCGCGACCGCGCGAACGAACTGCTGGCCGACCCGGCCGAGCTGGACCGGCTGCTGGCCCACGGCGCCGACAAGGCCCGCGCCATCGCCTCCGCCACCCTCGCGGACGTTTATGCCAAGACCGGCTTCCTGCCATATGCCGGAGCCCGCTAGCGAGATGCCGGCCCCCATGCCCGCCAACAGCGGAGTCAGCAACGGAATGAGCCTCGGGGTCATTCTGGGCTTCCCGCCTGAAATCGCCGAGGAGCTGCAGCGGTGGCGGGCGTCCTTCGGGGACCCCATGGCCACCGTCATCCCGGCGCACATCACGCTGGTCACCACCACGCCCACGCAGGACTGGGAAGCTGCCCGGGATCACGTGCGGGCGGTGGCCCGGACGCAGGCGCCGTTCATGGTGACCATCTGCGGCACGGGGTCCTTCCGGCCCGTCTCCCCGGTGGTCTTCATCAACGTGGAGGACGGGTTCCAGGAATGCGTCGACCTGCACGAAAAGCTCCAGACCGGACCACTCGCACGTGAGCTGCCTTTTGCCTACCATCCCCATGTGACCATTGCCCACGACGTCGCACCCGAGAGCCTCGATGAGGCCGAAACGGTGCTGAAAGACTACAGGGCCACCTTCCCCGTGGTTAGCATGGGACTTTACGAGCACGACACCGACGGTATTTGGCAGCTACGGGAAGAGCTTGACTTTGGTACCGAACCAGACGACGAACGGGACGCCCTCCGGGCACCAAACGCCGACGGAGCCACCGCTCCCCACTGAGCGTGCGCAGCTGCAGCTGGAGGTCATCCGCAAGCAGGTGCAGTGGGGCAAGGCCCGCAGGTCCGGCCAGGGAGCGTTTCCCCAGCTCATGGCCCTGGTGCAGTGGCTGCAGGCGCGGCTGAACGCCTTCCGGCCGATGCGGGCCTGGCAGCACTACACGCGCCAGCACGGCCCGCTGATGAGCGCGGGCACCGGCTTCAACATGTTCTTCTCCATCACCGGCCTGCTGGCCACGGGATTCTCCATCGCAGGGCTTGCCCTCCGCGGCCAGCCGGCACTCCTGGACCGGATCACCGCCAGCGTCGCCGAAAGCGCCCCCGGGCTGCTGAAGGTCGACGGCGGCGATGGGCTTGTCGATCCGAAGGACCTCCTGAACCCTGACGGTCTCGGCTGGACGGCAGTGATCGCCGCCGTCGTCACCGTCATTACGTCCCTGGGCTGGATCGCCGGCCTCCGGGAGGGGCTCCGCGGCGTGATGATGCTGGGCCCGCTAAAACTCAATCCGGTCGTCGTCAAACTGCACGACGCCGGCACCCTGCTGCTGCTCGGCGTCGCCCTGGTCATCAGTTCGGGTGCGTCGCTCGTGTTCGGCACCGCGGCGGGCTGGGCGATGGAGCAGCTCCGCCTGGACCCGGCCGTGGCGGGGCCGCTGGCGGCCCTGATCAAGATCGCCGTGCCGCTGGTCCTGAACTGGATCACGGCGCTGATCATGTTCCGCCTGGCAGGAGGCCTCAAGCTGTCCCGGCAGGCGCTGCTGGAGGGAACCATCCTCGCCGGACTGGGCACCACTGTCCTGCAGGTCTTCAGCACAGAACTGCTGGCCGGTGCCGGCCGCAACCCCATCCTGGCGCCGTTCGCGATCATCATCGGGCTGCTGATCTGGTTCAACCTGGTCAGCCAGGTCTACCTTGTGGCCGCGTCCTGGTCAGCCATCCGCGAGGGGGACCTGAAGGCCTCCCCCGCGGCCAAGACCGTCGGCTGGGGGTCACGGCAGGTGCAGCCCGGAAAGACGCCCGTAGAAGGGCTCCATCCGGCCGAGCACCCGCGCCCCGTGGGCGTCAGTGTCCGGCGTCGAGGTACTGGTCGGCCCACGCCGCGATAATCTTCGCGGCCCGCGCCGCCTGCCCCTTGCCGGTCAGCAGGTGGTCGCTGCCCTCCAGCGAGACGAAGTTCCGCGGGTGGCGGGCGGTCTGGAAGATCGTGCTGGCGTTCTCGATGCCCACGGTGTTGTCCGTGGGGGAGTGCAGGACCATCAGGGGCTTGTGCAGCCGCTTGATGCAGTCCGTGAGGTCGGCGTTCTCGAGGTCCTCCACGAAGTGCCGGCGGATCTCCACCCGCTTGCCACCCAGGTCCACCTCGGCACTGCCCTCGCTGAGGATCTTGTCCAGCGCCGCATCGAAGACGTGGGCTACATGCTTGGGGGAGAAGGGCGCCCCGACCGTGGCGACCGCATCCAGTTCCGGGATCTCGGACGCGGCAGCGAGGACGGCTGCACCGCCGAAGGAATGCCCCACCAGCAGGGAAATGGCCCGGCCCTCGGCCCGCATGTACTCCGCAGCCCGGACGGTGTCCGCCACCTTGTGGCTGAACGACCCTGCGGACCACTGGCCCGCAGAGCCGCCGAGGCCCACGTTGTCGAACCGGAGCATGCCGATCCCGTTGTCCGCCAGCGCCTTGCACATCCGGGATGCCGCGGGGCTGTCCTTGCCCAGGGTGAAGCCGTGCGAAAAGACGCCCCAGCCCTTCACCGGGCCGTCCGGCACATCGAGGATGCCGGAGAGCAGTTCGCCGGTGGTGCCTTCGAACGAGACTTTTTCGGAGCGGGACACGGTGTCCCCTTTCGTGTGATGCGAATGGCTCTAGTGGGAAATACGAGCGGCTTTATGAGGAAAACGACGACGGCGCCGCTCACCGTACGTTTACCGCACGTGGTGAGCGACGCCGTCGTCCGCGCTTAATCCTTAGATCTTGCGGGCCAGGATGGCCTGCTTGACCTCCGCGATGGCCTGCGTGACCTGGATGCCGCGGGGGCAAGCCTCCGAGCAGTTGAAGGTGGTGCGGCAGCGCCACACGCCTTCCTTGTCGTTGAGGATCTCCAGGCGCATGTCGCCGGCGTCGTCACGGGAGTCGAAGATGAACCGGTGGGCGTTCACGATCGCTGCCGGCCCGAAGTACTGGCCGTCGGTCCAGAACACCGGGCAGGAGGACGTGCACGCGGCGCACAGGATGCACTTGGTGGTGTCGTCGAAGCGCTCACGGTCCTCGGCGGACTGCAGGCGTTCCTTCGTGGGCTCGTGGCCCTTGTTGATGAGGAACGGCATGACCTCGCGGAAGGACTGGAAGAACGGCTCCATGTCCACAATCAGGTCCTTCTCCACCGGCAGGCCCTTGATGGGCTCAACGGTGATGGGCTTGGACGTGTCCAGGTCCTTCAGGAGGGTTTTGCAGGCGAGACGGTTGCGGCCGTTGATGCGCATGGCATCGGAACCGCAGACGCCGTGGGCGCAGGAACGGCGGAAGGAGACGCTACCGTCAATTTCCCACTTGATCTTGTGCAGGGCGTCCAGCACGCGGTCCGTGCCGTACATGGTCAGCTTGTAGTCGTCCCAGCGGGCTTCCGCGGAAACCTCGGGGTCGTAGCGCCGGACGCGCAGGGTGATGTCGAACGTCGGGATTTCCCCGCCGCCGCCAACACCGGCGGGAAGTTCGATCTTGGAGGCTGGCTCAGCAAGTTCAGCGGACATATTAGTACTTCCTCACCATCGGCTCGTAGCGCGTAAAGACAACCGGCTTGGTGGCAAGCCGGACACCGGCGATTGCCTCCTCCGCGGAACCGTCGGCCGGTGCGTGGTCTTCTTTGTACGCCATGGAGTGCTTCATGAATTTTTCGTCGTCGCGGTCCGGGAAGTCCTCGCGGAAGTGGCCGCCGCGGGATTCCTCACGGTGCAGGGCAGCAACCGTCATGACCCTGGCCAGTTCCAGCAGGAACCCGAGCTCAACGGCCTCCAGCAGGTCAAGGTTGAAGCGCTTGCCCTTGTCCTGGACGTTGATGCGGGTGTATCGCTCCTCGAAGGACTCGATGTCCCGGAGGACCTGGTTGAGCGTGTCAGCCGTGCGGAACACCTGCATGTTGGCGTCCATGGTGTCCTGCAGTTCCTTGCGGATCTGGGCCACCTTCTCGTCGCCGGTGCCGTTGCGGGCGATGTTGAGCAGCTCAATCGTGTAGGCCTCCGGGTTCTCCGGCAGCTCCACGAAGTCGGCCGTCTTGGCGTATTCGGCGGCGGCAATGCCGGCGCGCTTGCCGAACACGTTGATGTCCAGCAGGGAGTTGGTGCCGAGGCGGTTAGAGCCGTGCACGGAAACGCAGGCCACCTCGCCGGCGGCGTAGAGGCCCGGAACCACGGTGTCGTTGTCCTGCAGGACCTCGGTGGTGATGTTCGTCGGGATGCCGCCCATGGCGTAGTGGGCCGTCGGGAACACGGGAACCGGCTCCGTGTAGGGCTCCACGCCGAGGTAGGTGCGGGCGAACTCGGTGATGTCCGGCAGCTTCGCGTCGATGTGGGCGGGCTCAAGGTGCGTCAGGTCAAGGAGCACGTAGTCCTTGTTCGGACCGCAGCCGCGGCCTTCGCGGACCTCGTTGGCCATGGAGCGTGCCACGATGTCACGCGGGGCGAGGTCCTTGATGGTGGGGGCGTAGCGCTCCATGAAGCGTTCACCCTCGGAGTTGCGCAGGATGGCACCTTCACCGCGGGCGGCTTCGGACAGGAGGATGCCCAGGCCTGCGAGGCCGGTCGGGTGGAACTGGAAGAACTCCATGTCCTCCAGGGGGATGCCGCGGCGGAACGCGATGCCCATGCCATCACCGGTCAGGGTGTGGGCGTTGGAGGTGGTCTTGAAGACCTTGCCGGCGCCGCCGGAGGCGAACACCACGGACTTGGCCTGGAACACGTGCAGCTCGCCGGAGGCGAGGTCGTAGGACACGACGCCGGCCACGCGCTTCTGCTTGAACGGCGTGCCGTCCTCGCGTACGGCGTCTTCCTCGACGGTCAGGAGGTCCAGGACGTAGTACTCGTTGTAGAACTCAACGTTGTGCTTGACGCAGTTTTGGTACAGGGTCTGGAGGATCATGTGGCCCGTGCGGTCGGCGGCGTAGCACGCGCGGCGCACCGGAGCCTTGCCGTGGTCACGGGTGTGGCCGCCGAAGCGGCGCTGGTCGATGCGGCCCTCGGGCGTGCGGTTGAACGGCAGGCCCATCTTCTCGAGGTCCAGCACTGCGTCGATGGCCTCTTTGGCCATGACCTCGGCGGCGTCCTGGTCAACCAGGTAGTCGCCGCCCTTGATGGTGTCGAAGGTGTGCCATTCCCAGTTGTCTTCCTCGACATTGGCCAGGGCTGCACACATGCCGCCCTGCGCCGCACCCGTGTGGGAGCGGGTGGGGTACAGCTTGGTCAGTACTGCTGTTCGCGCACGCTGACCGGATTCGATCGCGGCGCGCATCCCGGCGCCACCGGCACCGACGATGACGACGTCGTACTTATGGACCTGCATACCAGACGCTCTTTCTCTCAAAATTCGCAATAAAACAGCGGGCGGTCTGAGCCGTCTCCGCACAAAATTGCGGCCCGCCAACGGATGGCGGGCCGCCACGGGATGCTACGCGGGGCAGAAGCCGCCGGGCAGCTGGACGCCGTCCACTACCGGGCACGGGTTGAAGGTGAAGATCACCAGGGTGCCGAGGATGATGATGACGGCGGACGCTGCGTAGAGGACCATCTTGAGCCAGAAGCGGGTGGAGTCCTTCTCGGCGTAGTCGTTGATGATGGTGCGCACGCCGTTGGTGCCGTGCAGCATGGCGAGCCACAGCATGGCCAGGTCCCAGAACTGCCAGAACGGATCTGCCCACTTGCCGGCGACGAAGCCGAAGTCGATGGCGTGGATGCCTTCGCCCACCAGGAGGTTCACGATCAGGTGGCCGAAGATCAGCACCACCAGGACCACTCCGGAGAGGCGCATGAACAGCCAGGCCAGCATTTCGAAGTTGCCGCGCGAGTTGCCGTTGCGGCGGTACTTCGGGGCGATCTTGCCGGACTCGGGCTTGCCGGCGATCTGTCCGCTGCGCGGGGACTGGATCTCAGTTGCAGACATGGCTTAGTGACCTCCGAGCGCGAGGGACAGGTGGCGGATGGCGAAGGCGACCATGGTGACGACCCACAGGCCCAGCACCACCCAAAGCATCTGGCGCTGGTACTTGGCGCCCTTCTTCCAGAAGTCGACGGCGATGATCCGCAGGCCGTTGAAGGCGTGGAACACGATCGCTGCGACGAGGCCCGTTTCACCCAGGGCCATCAGCGGGTTCTTGTAGGCGCCGATTACGGCGGTGTAAGCCTCAGGCGACACCCTCACCAGGGAGGTGTCCAGCACATGGACCAACAAGAAGAAAAAGATCACTACACCAGTAATGCGGTGTCCAACCCAAGACCACATGCCTTCACGGCCGCGGTACAAGGTGCCAGCTGGTTTCGTCGGCACTGAATAAACCTCCCTGCAAAACAGTGGCGCTGGCGTGGGATCCACGCGGGGGGAACGCCTACTGCGAGAGCACTCGTAGCTCAGGCCTAAATCTAGGCTTCGCTCACAGCTTATTCAATTCAGGCGTTCCTTGCCCGCCACGTACTGTACGGATTTTCGGCTATTTTGAGACGAAGACCACATCTGTTGCCACTGTATCCACATGCTGGCCGGCCGCGAAAGACCGTCATGAGGTGCGTCGGCTAAAGTAGGCCTTGATGAGTAACGACAAAGTGACAAGCCAGGATTCACCTCTCAGCCGTTTTATCGCTGTGATTCCTGCAGGCGGTGTGGGGACCCGCCTCTGGCCTCTGTCACGTGCAGCAGCTCCCAAGTTCCTTCATGACCTCACCGGTTCCGGCAGCACGCTCCTGCGTGCCACCTACGACCGCCTTGAACCGCTGGCAGGCAACCGCGTCCTCGTGGTCACCGGCGTGGCGCACCGGACCGCCGTGTGCAGCCAGCTGCCCGAGGTTCAGGACGGCGACCTCGTGCTCGAGAGCGAACCCAAGGACTCCGGGGCCGCCATCGGCCTGGCCGCAGCCATCCTGCACCAGCGGGATCCGGACGTCATCATGGGTTCCTTTGCCGCGGACCACGTGATCAGCCCCGACAGTCTCTTCCAGGACGCCGTCCGCGAAGCCATCCACACCGCAGCAGCCGGCAAGATCGTGACCATCGGCATCAAGCCGACGCACCCGTCCACGGGCTTCGGCTACATCCGGTCCGGAAGCTCGCTGCACATCCCCGGCGCGCCCAGCGCCCAGGCGGTAGTGGAGTTCGTGGAGAAGCCGGACGAGGACGTCGCCGAGCAGTACGTGGACAGCGGCGAGTACGTCTGGAACGCCGGCATGTTCGTGGCGCCCGTTTCCCTCATGCTCAAGCACCTGGAAGCGAACCAGCCCGAGTTGTTCACTGGCCTCCAGGAAATCGCCCAGGCCTGGGATACCCCCCAGCGGGACGAGGTCACCGCCCGGATCTGGCCAACGCTGCCCAAGATCGCCATTGACTATGCCGTGGCCGAGCCCGCAGCGGCCGCCGGGGACGTCGCCGTCGTACCCGGCTCCTTCCGCTGGGACGACGTCGGTGACTTCGCCTCCGTGGGCCGGCTCAACAGCGCCAAAGAAGTGGACGAGGTGACGGTCCTCGGCGAGGGCGCCCGCGTCTTCACCGAAAACGCCAGCGGCGTGGTGGTCTCGGACACCAAGCGTGTCATCGCGCTGATCGGCATCAAGGACGTCGTCATTGTGGACACCCCGGATGCGCTGCTGGTCACCACCAAGCAGCACTCCCAGCGGGTGAAGCAGGCGGTGGACGCGCTGAAGGCCAGCGGCGACACCGACGTTCTCTAGCAAACCGACCTCTTATTGGAGGGCGCCGCCGATAGTCCGGCGGCGCCCTCCAATATTGCGTTAAGCGGGGATGACGGACACGTAACGCGGAGAAGGCGATGCCGCTAATTATTCCGGCCTCGCTACAGTTGAGGTGTGCGCAATTACACTACTGAAGCTGAGCCCACCGCCCTGGTGGGGCCGTGGCTCGAGCCCCTGCTGCCGGAACTGATCGATTTTCGCCGTGACCTGCATGCGCACCCCGAACTGTCCTTCAGGGAATTTCGGACCACCGACAAGCTGGCCGAGCGGCTGGAGGCTGCCGGCCTCCAGCCCCGCCGGCTGGAGGGCACCGGCCTGACCGTGGACATCGGTGAAGGTCCGATCGCCACGGCGCTGCGCGGCGACATCGACGCGCTCCCAATCATCGAGGAAACAGGACTCCCGTTCGCCTCGAAGAACCACGGCGTCACGCACGCCTGCGGCCACGACGTGCACACCACCACCATGCTGGGCATCGCGCTGGTGCTGCACCGCATGCACCAGGAGTCCCCGCTGGGCGGCACGGTGCGCATCATCTTCCAGCCGGCCGAGGAAACCATGCCGGGCGGGGCGCACTCCTGCATCGAGCAGGGCGTCCTGGAAGGCGTGCCCCGCATCCTGGCACTGCACTGCGACCCGCGCATCGAAGTCGGCAAGATCGGCACGCGCATCGGCGCCATCACCTCGGCGTCGGACACCATCAGGATTGAACTGTCGGGCCGCGGCGGGCACACCTCCCGCCCGCACCTGACCGAGGACCTTGTTTTCGCGCTGGCGCAGATTGCCGTGAACGTGCCGGCCGTCCTGTCCCGCCGGGTGGATGTCCGCAGCGGCGTCTCGGTGGTGTGGGGACACATCTCCGCGGGCTCGGCACCCAACGCGATCCCCGGCACCGGATACATGGCAGGGACTATGCGGTGCCTGGACCGGGACGCCTGGCACAGTGCCGGTGAACTGCTGGATGAAGTGGTGCACCAGGTGGCCGCGCCCTACGGCGTCGACGTGCGGCTGGAGCACACCCGGGGCGTTCCGCCGGTGGTCAATTCAGAGCACGAGACTGCTCTGATCGAGGCCTCCGCGCGCGCCGAGATCGGCGAGGGCGCAGTGGTGCTGACGCCGCAGTCCATGGGCGGGGAGGACTTCGCCTGGTTCCTCGCCGAGCTGCCGGGGGCCATGATGCGCCTCGGCACCAAGACTCCCGGCGGCGAGGAGTACGACCTGCACCGCGGCGACTACATCCTGGACGAGCGTGCCCTCGGCTTCGGTATCCAGGTCCTCACCGCCGCAGCGCTCCGCACCATCCGCGACCTCTAGACCCCGCAGCACCTTCCAGCGCGAACGGACATTTAAGCCCCGATCCGAGGGCCGCAAGTGTCCGTTCGCGCTTCCTTTGCTCAGGTAAGTTGTGCACAATTGAATTGTCCGCTACCGTTGTAGGCATGCCCGATGCTCCCCGTCTCGACCGCCAAGTGTGCTTTGCCCTCTACTCCGCCTCGAGGGCTGCTACGGCCGTCTACCGCCCGCTCCTGGACGAGCTCGGCCTGACGTACCCGCAGTACCTCGTCATGCTGGTGCTCTGGGAAAACGAGCCGCGCGGCGTGCGGGAACTGGGGGAGGAGCTTGGGCTCGACTCCGGAACCCTCTCGCCCCTCCTCAAGCGGCTCGAAGCGCTGGCCCTTGTGGAGCGGCGGCGCTCGGCCGAGGATGAACGCCGCGTCGCCGTGCACCTGACCGACGCCGGCAAGGCCCTGAGCAGCAAGGCCTCCGGAGTGCCCCAGCACCTCGCTGCCGCGGCTGGCCTGAGCCCCGGCGAGCTTGACCAGCTGCGCGAAACCCTCGGCAAGCTCACAGCCGCCCTGCACAATTCGCTCTAGGCAACCCCCAAGACACCAAAACAGACCTCCCCACCAGAAGGAATCATCTTGAAGACTCTCTACACAGCAGAGGCGCTGGCGTCCGGCGAAGGCCGCGACGGTTCCGCGCGTACCAAGGACGGCAAACTCGACGTCACCCTCGCCAGCCCGGTGGAGCTGGGCGGCAGCGGCCAGGGCACCAACCCGGAGCAGCTGTTCGCCGCCGGCTATGCGGCATGCTTCCACTCCGCCCTCCGCGTGGTCGGCCGGCAGGCCCGGGCAGACCTCACGGACTCCGCCGTCGCCGCCAAGATCCACTTCGGCGCCCTTGAGGACCGCGACGGCTACGGGCTGGCCGCCGAACTGGAAATTGCCCTCCCCGCACTGGACCGAGGCACTGCCGAGAGCCTCATGACCAAGGCGCACAGCATTTGCCCGTACTCCAACGTGACGCGCGGCAACATGGACGTCGCACTCACGCTCGTGGAGTTCGCAGCGTGAGCGCCGGCGCAGCAACGGAACTGCCGGTGACCACTCGGGAGATCCAGCTGGCCTCCCGGCCGGAAGGGCGGCCGGTTCCGGAGAACTTCAGGCTCGCCGAGACGGCAGTTCCGGCCCTCAAGGAAGGCGAGGTCCTGGTCCGGAACCTATTCATCTCGGTGGACCCCTACATGCGCGGCCGCATGAACGACGCCAAATCCTATTCAGCGCCGTTTGCGCTGGACAAAGCGCTCGACGGCGGTGCGGTGGGTGAGGTGATCGCGTCCCGGTCCGATGCGCGCAAGGTGGGGGACGTCGTCGTCCATCAGCTCGGCTGGCGGGAGCATGCGGTGGTGGACGCGGAACGGATAACTCCCGCGGACACGAACCTCGCCCCGGCCTCAGCCTTCCTGGGCGCGTTGGGCATGACCGGACTCACGGCGTACGCAGGCCTCCTGAAGGTTGCGGAGTTCAAGCCCGGAGATGCCGTGTTCGTCTCGGGCGCCGCTGGTGCGGTGGGCTCGCTCGTGGGGCAGATCGCCAAGGCGATGGGGGCCTCGAAGGTGATCGGCAGCGCGGGCACGCCGGAGAAAGTTGCGCGGCTGCTGGACCTGGGCTTCGACGCGGCGTTCAATTACCGCGATGCCCCGGTCCTGGACCAGCTGAAGGCCGCCGCCGGCAGTGGTGGCATAGACGTGTACTTCGACAACGTCGGCGGCGACCACCTCGAAGCCGCACTGTCCGTCCTGAACGTGGGCGGCCGCGTGGCCATGTGCGGCGCCATCGCCCAGTACAACTCGACGGAGCCGCCGGCCGCGCCGCGCAACCTCGCCGTGGCGATCGGGAAACAGCTCACGCTACGCGGGTTCCTGGTGGGCGGCCAGCGGCAGCACGCCGCCGAGTTCGCCGGGCGGATGGCCGGCTGGCTGGCCGACGGCACCGTCCGCTACGACGAGACCGTGGTTGACGGCCTGGAGAACGCGCCACAGGCCTTCATGGACATGCTCGACGGCGGAAACACGGGGAAGATGCTCGTCCGGCTTTAGCCCGTGCAGCTGCCGTCATCCCCGAGCGCAGGGATCCCTAAGCCCCTGCCCGAGGGGCCGCAAGTGTCCGTTCGCGCTCGGCGTGTTACCGGGACACGGGGCAGGACACTAAAGTGGGCTCATGAGTGCGCTGCGGCGCACCCGGGTGCCGGCCAGCGGCATCCCGTACGCCAAGGGGTGACGGCCGTGCAGAACGACGCCAACGACGAGGGCGCCAGTATTGACTGGACGGCCCTGAAGGCCGCCGCGCTCGACGCCATGAAGGCCGCCTACTCGCCCTACTCGAACTTTCCGGTGGGGGCCGCGGCCTTCACGACGGATGGCCGGATCGTGAGCGGCTGCAACGTGGAAAATGCCAGCTACGGCCTGACGCTGTGCGCCGAGTGCGTCCTCGTGGGAAACCTGCAGATGACCGGCGGCGGCCTGCTCCGCGCCTTCTGCTGCGTCGACGGCGGCGGCAACGTGCTGATGCCCTGCGGACGCTGCCGGCAGCTGCTGTATGAGTTCCGGGCACCCGGTATGGAGTTGATGACCACCCACGGGATCAAGACCATGGACCAGGTGCTGCCCGACGCCTTTGGCCCCGAACACCTGGAGGGAACCCGGTGACCCAGAAGAACGAGGCGTTCGACGCCGTCGACATCATCCGGACCAAACGGGACAAGGGCGCACTCAGCCCCGAGCAGATCGAGTGGACCATCGACGCTTACACCCGCGGTGTCATCGCCGAGGAGCAGATGGCCGCCCTGAACATGGCCATCCTGCTCAACGGCATGGACCGCGCCGAGATCTCGCAGTGGACCGCGGCCATGATCGCCTCGGGGGAACGGATGGGCTTCTCCGGCCTCCGGCGGCCCGATGGCGGCGTGAAGGTAACCACCGACAAACACTCCACGGGCGGAGTGGGGGACAAGATCACCCTGCCGCTGGCGCCCCTCGTCGCCGTCTTTGGGGTGGCGGTGCCGCAGCTGTCCGGCCGCGGGCTGGGCCACACCGGCGGCACGCTGGACAAACTCGAGTCCATTCCTGGCTGGCGCGCGGCCCTGAGCAACGACGAAATGCTTGCCCAGCTCCAGGAGGTGGGCGCGGTGATCTGTGCCGCCGGACCAGGGCTCGCCCCCGCGGACAAGAAGCTCTACGCGCTCCGTGACGTCACGGGCACCGTCGAGTCCATCCCGCTGCTTGCGTCCTCCATCATGAGTAAGAAGATCGCCGAGGGCACGGGCTCGCTGGTGCTGGACGTCAAGGTGGGCAGCGGGGCGTTCATGAAGGACGAGGCCGGGGCACGCGAACTGGCCGAGACCATGGTGGCCCTCGGCAAGGACGCCGGCGTGGAAACCGTGGCACTGCTGACCAACATGGGCACCCCGCTCGGGCTCACCGCGGGCAACGCCATCGAGGTGGAGGAATCCGTTGAGGTCCTCGCCGGCGGCGGCCCGGCCGACGTGGTCGAACTGACAGTGAGACTCGCGGAGGAGATGCTGCGCTGCGCCGGTGTTTCCGACGCCGATCCCGCCGCCGCGCTCAAGGACGGCAGGGCCATGGACGTCTGGAACCGGATGATCGAGGCCCAGGGCGGGGACCCGCGGGCGAAGCTGCCGGTGGCCCGGGAATCTGAAACCATCCACGCGCCCGCCGACGGAGTCCTCGTGGAGCTCGACGCGTTTGCCGTGGGTGTGGCGGCCTGGCGGCTCGGCGCCGGGAGGGCCCGGAAAGAAGACGCAGTGCAGGCGGGTGCGGGCGTCCGCATGCACGCCAAGCCAGGCGCAACTGTGCGTGCCGGCGAACCGCTGATGACCCTGCTGACGGACACACCGGAGAAGTTTGCCCGGGCCAAGGAGGCGCTCGACCATGCCGTCACCATCGCCCCCATTGGCTCCAGGCCTGCCCAGCAGCTCATCATCGACCGCATCGCCTGACCGTGCAGGCCATCAATGACTTCATCCTCGCCGCTGCCGGCCAGCCCTGGGTCCTGTTCGTAGTCCTCGCCTGTTGTGTCATCGACGGCTTCTTCCCGCCCATTCCCAGCGAATCCGTGGTGGTGGGGCTGGCCGCCGTCGCCGCGACGGCGGACGTTCCCAACCCATGGCTGCTCGCTGCCGTGGCGGGACTCGGCGCCTTCACGGGCGACAACGCCGCCTACCTCATCGGCCGCGGCGTGGGCACGCAGCGCTGGCGGTGGATGCGCGGCCCGCGGATGCAGCGCGCGTTCCGGTGGGCCGGGCGGGAGCTGCGCAAGCGACCGGCGTCGCTGATCCTCGTGGCGCGGTTCGTTCCCATCGGCCGGGTGGCAGTCAACCTGACCGCAGGTGCCACCCACTATTCGCATCCGCGCTTTATCGGTCTGACTGTGGTTTCCGCCACCCTCTGGGCCTCGTATTCCGTGGCCATCGGGCTGTTCTTCGGCCAGTGGTTCGAGGAAAACCACCTGCTGGGAGCCGTAATCGCCATTGTTTGCGCCATTGTGCTGGGCATCCTGGTGGACCTCGTCATCAACCGGCTGCGGGGCCGCATTCAGGATCCGCTCCAGGAAAGTTGACTTTCCAATCAGGGCGTAGCGGACTATCCTCCGGCCGTGCGACACTAAAGAGCGATTTGCGTCACTTCCTGTCTTGTCATATTGCCGAGGAGCAACACCCGCGTGGAGTTTATTAATGAGGCCGTGCTCCATGCAGCGGGTCAGTGGTGGATTTATCCCGTTCTGCTGATGTTCTTCTTCGTTGACGGGTTCGCGATGGTGGTCCCCAGCGAGACGCTGATCGTGGCGCTGGCGGCCTTTTCCCGGCACAGCGGGGAGCCCAACCTGTGGATCCTCGGCCTGACTGCCCTGACCGGCGCCATGGCCGGTGACAACATGGCGTACATGCTGGGCCGGAAGATCGGCCTGGAGCGCTGGAAATGGATGCGCCGGCCCAGAGTGCAGAAAGTTTTCGGGTGGGCGCGCTACGAACTGGAGAAGCGCGGCGCCGTGCTGATCTTCACGGCGCGGTACATCCCGTGGGGGCGCGTGGCGGTGAACTACGTGGCCGGCACCACCGGGTTCCCGCACCGCAGGTTCTTCCTGCTGGATGCCCTTGCGTGCTTCACATGGGTGGGTTACTCGATAGGCATCGGCCTCGTCGCAAGTTCCTTCCCGTGGCTGCACAGCAACCCCCTGCTGGGCGCCGGCATCGCCGTCGTGTTCGCCATCATTCTGGGCATCATCATCGACCACGCCCTCCGCTGGTGGCACAAGCGGCTCGGCCGCAACGATGCCCACGCTGCCCCGGACGAGAGCCCGGCACCGGAACAGGGCAACGTCCCGGAACAGAGCAGCCGCGTGGCTTAGCAGCGCGCGGATGGGCCGCCTTTCAGGCCGCCCGTCGCCATGCCGCGCGCCCGTTGGCTTTGCCGCCGGTGCAACCCTAGAGTTGGTACGTGACTGAGCCAATCGTTGACGCCGCCCCTGCCCTTGACTTCGACCTGAAGAGCCTCCCCAAGGTATCCCTTCACGACCACCTGGACGGCGGCCTGCGCCCTGCCACCATCATCGAGCTGGCGGAGGCCGTGGGGCACGCCCTCCCGTCCACAGACCCGACGGCGCTGGGTGAATGGTTCCGCGAATCCGCCGACTCCGGCTCGCTGGTCCGCTACCTTGAGACGTTCGACCACACGGTCGCCGTCATGCAGACCAAGGAAGGTCTGTTCCGCGTCGCCAAGGAGTTCGTGGAGGATCTGGCGGACGACGGCGTGGTGTACGGCGAAGTGCGCTGGGCACCTGAGCAGCACCTCCAGAATGGACTGACTCTGGACGAGGTTGTCGAGGCGGTCCAGGAAGGACTCGAAGCCGGCGTGGCGGCCGTGGCCGAGACCGGCCGCGAGATCCAGGTGGGCCAGCTCATCACGGCCATGCGGCATGCTGACCGCGGCCAGGAAATCGCTGAACTCGCCGTTCGGCACCGCGACAAGGGCGCCGTCGGGTTCGACATCGCCGGCGCCGAGGACGGCTTCCTGCCCTCGCGCTTCCGCGACGCCTTCACCTACCTGGCCGAGAACAACTTCCCGGCCACAGTGCACGCCGGTGAAGCCGCCGGACTGGACAGCATCCAGTCCGCCCTCGTTGACGGCCGCGCGCTGCGCCTGGGCCACGGCGTACGCATCGCCGAGGACATCATGGTGGAGTTCGACGAGGACGACGCCGACGACGAGGACAGCGACAACATCGGCCTGGTCACCCTCGGCAACCTGTCCAGCTGGATCCGCGACCGCGGCATCGCCCTGGAAATCTGCCCGTCCTCCAACCTGCAGACCGGTGCCATTGCAGCCTTCGGTGAGGGCATCGAAAGCCACCCGCTGGACATGCTGTACCAGCTGGGATTCAACGTCACCATCAACACGGACAACCGCCTCATGAGCGGCGTGACGCTTACCGATGAGTTCGAGCTCCTGGTGGAGACTTTCGACTACGACCTCGATGACCTGCTGGAACTCACGCTCAACGCGGCCGAGGCATCCTTCCTGCCACTGGAGGAAAAGGAAGCCCTCGTGGAGTACATCAACGAGGCGTACGGCGACCTTGGCTGAAGCCGTCCGACAGCCCGAACCCGCCAGTGAAACGGAGGAACTGCTGGCGGTGATCGCTGCCCTCCGTGAGCACTGCCCCTGGATGGGCGCCCTCACCCACGAGTCGCTCGTGGAATACCTGCTGGAGGAGGCCTTCGAAGTTGCCGAGACCATCGAGACCGGTGCGGACGAGGCTGAACTGAAAGGCGAGCTGGGCGATGTGCTGCTCCAGGTGGTGCTGCACGCCCGGCTCGCCGAGGAACGAGGCCTGTTCGGCTTCGGCGACGTGGCGCGCGGCCTCACCGAGAAGATGATCCGCCGCAACCCCCACGTGTTCCGACCGGACGGATCCCTGCAGGACACCTTTCCTGCCACGGTGGAGGAAATCGTGCTCAAATGGGACGCCGTGAAAAAGGCGGAAAGCCCGCAGCGCAGCACGCCCTTCGAAGGCATCCCGGTGGCCCTGCCCGCGTTGGCCCAGGCCCAGAAAACCCTTGACCGGGCCCAGCGGGCCGGGCTGCAAGCCCCAGTGATTGAACGAACCCCATTGGTTGAGCTGACCGAATCGATAGACACCGAAGCCGAACTCGGCGAGCTGCTGCTCGCCGTCGTCCGTTCTGCCCGGAACAGGGGGTTCGACGCCGAACGCGCCCTCCGCGGGGCCGTCCGGCGGTACCAGAACCGCCACCCGGAGACGTCCGCGCCCGGATCATGACGTCCGGGTTCTGGATAGGTTTCCGTAACGTGCACCACTCTCGACTACGCTAGTCACTGACGAGGACGTCGAGATTTTTCCCCTAAAGTCCCCAGTAAATCGCCCACAAGGAGCACATCCATGGCGCTTATCGATGCCATCCACGCCCGCGAGATCCTCGATTCCCGTGGCAACCCCACCGTCGAAGTTGAAGTTCTCCTCTCCGACGGCCAGATCGGCCGCGCTGCCGTTCCGTCCGGTGCGTCCACCGGCGAGCACGAAGCCGTTGAACTGCGCGACGGCGACAAGGGCCGCTACCTCGGCAAGGGCGTCCAGAAGGCCGTTGACGCCGTCATCGACCAGATCGCACCGGCCCTGACCGGCTTTGACGCCACCGACCAGCGCAGCATCGACCAGGCCATGATCGACCTGGACGGCACGGCCAACAAGGGCAAGCTGGGCGCCAACGCCATCCTCGGTGTCTCCCTGGCAGTTGCCAACGCCGCAGCAGCCTCCGCCGACCTGCCGCTGTACAAGTACCTGGGTGGCCCGAACGCCCACGTCCTGCCCGTTCCGCTGATGAACATCCTCAACGGCGGCTCGCACGCGGATTCCGACGTCGACATCCAGGAATTCATGATCGCCCCGATCGGCGCCGAGACCTTCTCCGAGGGCCTGCGCTGGGGCGTCGAGGTTTACCACAACCTCAAGTCCGTGCTGCAGCAGAAGGGCCTCTCCACCGGCCTCGGCGACGAGGGCGGCTTCGCCCCGAACCTGCCGTCCAACCGCGCTGCCCTGGACCTGATCCAGGAAGCCATCCAGAACGCCGGCTACACCCCGGGCACCGACATCGCCCTGGCCCTGGACGTCGCCTCCTCCGAGTTCTTCAAGGACGGTGCCTACCAGTTCGAAGGCAAGGCCCTGAGCGCCGCCGAGATGAGCGCTTACTACGCCGAACTCGTTGCCGACTACCCGCTGGTGTCCATCGAGGACCCGCTGGACGAGAATGACTGGGAAGGCTGGAAGATCCTCACCGACGCCATCGGTGACAAGGTCCAGCTGGTGGGCGACGACCTGTTCGTCACCAACCCCGAGCGCCTGCAGCAGGGCATCGACGCCGCCACGGCCAACTCCCTGCTGGTCAAGGTCAACCAGATCGGCTCGCTGACCGAAACCCTGGACGCCGTTTCCCTGGCCCAGCGCTCCGGTTACACCACCATCACCTCGCACCGCTCCGGTGAAACCGAGGACACCACGATCGCCGACATCGCCGTTGCCACCAACGCCGGGCAGATCAAGACCGGTGCCCCGGCCCGCTCCGAGCGCGTTGCCAAGTACAACCAGCTGCTGCGCATCGAAGAGGAACTTGACGACGCCGCACGCTACGCCGGCCGCAGCGCGTTCCCGCGTTTCAAGGCCTAGTAGCCAAAGAAACAGCTGACCGGTGGCTATGGTGGAAAGACCATAGCCACCGGTTTTGTTTTAGGCGCCCACACGTTACAGGAGTGTCATGGCTACCCGCCGTCCCAAAGTTCCCAGGGTGACCCCACCAGCACAGCAGTCCTCCGCCGGATCGGCCGGGGGAGACGTCATCCAGGCGGACTTTGGTGGCCCGCGCTCGGCGCACGCCACCCACGAGTCCGGGACGGGAACGGGACACGAGGCCAAAGCGGCGGGCAGGGCCAACGGTGCAGGTGCCAAACCCGGCGCTGGTAGCAGGACTGTCACGGGCTCCACCGGTTCCACCGGTTCCACGGGTTCGAGGACCACAGGCACGGGTGCCACGGGCGCCGGTGTGAAGGGCCCAGGTACGAAGGGCCCCGGTGCAGCAGCTGGCGCTGCCCCTAAAGCTGGCGCGGGCACCAAAGCCAGCGCCGGGAAGACAGGCAGCAGCCGCGGGAAGTCCGGATCGTCTGCCCTCACCGCCGGGGAAGACAACCTCGACCCCGTTCCTGCCAAAGCGTTCTCTGGCCGCATGCTGGCGCTGGCCGTGGTGATGGTTGCCATCACCATCATGCTGGCCCCCACCGTGAAGATCTTTATCGAAAAGCGGGCGGAAATCGCGGCCCTGGAGTCGGACATCTCGGACAGCAAGGCGAACCAGGACAACCTCAAACGGCAGGTCTCGCGCTGGCAGGATCCCAACTACGTCAAGCAGCAGGCACGGGACCGCATTAACATGGTTATGCCGGGTGAGACCGGCTACTGGGTTTTCGGCAGCGACCTGCCGGCCGGCGCATCAGGCAGCCAGCCCAGTGCATCAGAAACACAAGACCCAGCCGACGTGCCCTGGGTGGATTCCCTCTGGGAGTCCATCAGGCGCTCGGCAACAGACTAGGAGCGGCGCCCGCCGCGGGACTGCCTACCGGAATTTCGGTGCAGCCAGATCCGGGCAGGAAGGACGGCCACGCCAGTGGACGACAACACGGCAACCGCCCCCGGTGACTCCAGGCAGCCATCGGCACAGGACCTCGATGTGCTCAGCCGCCAGCTGGGGAGGCCGGTGCGTGACGTTGTGGAAATCCCGGCGCGCTGCGTCTGCGGGAACCCGCTTGTGGCCGCTACATCCCCGCGGCTCAGCAACGGAACTCCCTTCCCCACCACCTTCTACCTGACCCACCCCGTCATCACATCGGCGGTCTCCCGCCTTGAGGCGGCCGGTCTCATGAACGACATGAACGACAGGCTTGCCGCCGACGAGTCCCTGGCAGCCTTCTACCGGGCCGCCCACGAGGCCTACCTGGCCGCCCGCGCGGAAATCGGGGCACGGTCGGGGATCGGCGCCGTCCCGGAGATCGACGGCGTCTCGGCCGGCGGCATGCCCACCCGCGTCAAGTGCCTGCACGTCCTGGTAGGACATTCGCTGGCCGCCGGGCCGGGGGTGAATCCGCTGGGCGACGAAGCCATCGCAGCCATCAGCGAATGGTGGACCGCCGAGCGCTGCTACTGCGAGGGGGCATGGGATACAGCCGGCGAAGCGCCGTCCAGGGATCTCAGCCGCCACGGCCCACAGGGCCTGCCGGACATCGTCGGCCGGCCGGCGCCCGTCCGCAAATCCACGACTGACAAAGCAGCTGATTCCAAGACGGACGCAACAACGGAGGCCGGCGCATGACCCGCGTGGCCGCCATCGACTGCGGAACCAACTCCATCCGCCTGCTCATCGCCGATATTGACCGCAGCAACGGAACGACGAAGCTCACCGACGTCGTGCGTGAAATGCGTGTGGTGCGGCTCGGCCAGGGCGTTGACGCCACCGGCGAGCTGGCGCCCGAAGCGCTGGAGCGCACCTTTGCGGCGACGGCCGACTATGCGGCGCTCATCCGGGAGTACCAGGCCCAGAAAGTCCGGTTTGTGGCCACTTCGGCCAGCCGGGACGCCCGGAACCGCCAGGTCTTCGTGGACGGCATCCAGAACCTCATCGGGGTGGAGCCCGAGGTGATCACCGGCCGCGAGGAAGCCGCGCTTTCCTTCGCCGGTGCCAGCAGCGTGCTGCCCATTGCGGCAGAGGACAAGGTGCTGGTGGTGGACCTGGGCGGCGGCAGCACGGAGTTTGTGCTCGGCGACGCCAGCGGCGTGATCGCCGCTAGGTCCGTGGACATCGGCTGCGTCAGGCTCACCGAACGCCACCTCACATCGGACCCGCCCACGGCTGAGCAGATCGCCGCCGCGGAGGCCGACGTCGACGCCGCCATCGCCGAAGCGCGACTGGCCGTTCCGCTGGAACGCAGCACCGCCGTCGTCGGGGTTGCCGGCTCCATCACCACCATCACGGCGCACGCGCTCAGGCTTCCGGAATACCTGCCGGGGGCCATCCACGGCGCAGAACTGTCCATCTCCGCGGTCCAAGCCGCGGCCACCGATCTGCTGCAGATGACCCGGGCTCAGCGGGCGGCTCTGCCGTACATGCACCCCGGCCGGGTGGACGTCATCGGCGCCGGCGCGCTGGTCTGGCGGCGCATCCTCACCCGCATGGGTGAGCTGAGCGGCGGCCGCATAATTACGGCCACCGCCAGTGAGCACGATATTCTTGACGGAATTGCCCTGAGTGCCGAGGCACCGAGTTAACCGAGTATTGGATCCTGAATGACCAGAGCAAGAGCCCGGCTCCGCCGGACGGTCTCGGCCCTTCTGTCCGGGGTGCTTGCCGGTGGCATCGCCGCGTCCGCCGTCGCCACCGCACCCGCCGCGCAGGCCGATTCCTGGCGGGACAAGGAGTACTGGCTCAAGGAAGCCGGCATCACCAAGGCATGGGAAGTCTCCAAAGGCGCCAACGTGAAGGTCGCTGTGATCGATAGCGGCGTGGACGGAAGCCATCCTGACCTCAAGGGCGTGCTGGCCGGCGGCCATGACGTCTCCGGTGCCGGCGCCCCCGACGGCGAGAAGAGCATCGGTGCCAAGCCCGAGCACGGCACCCTCGTGGCCACCATGCTTGCGGGCCGTGGGCACCAGGCGCCGAAGAAGACATCGGCCAGCGCCAAGCCCTCCCAGAACGCCACTGCAACGGCATCCAAACCCTTGCCCGACGGCATCATGGGTGTGGCGCCCGAGGCCCAGATCCTCTCCGTATCCACCTGGCTGGGATCGGAGAATCCCGGCGGCAAGAGCGACCAGGACCAGATCCCGGAGGCTGTGCGCTGGGCTGTGGACAATGGCGCAAAGGTCATTAACATATCGCTGGGCAGCACGTCGCCGGAGTGGCCGCAAAGCTGGGACGCCGCCTTTCTGTACGCCGAGCAGAAGGACGTGGTCATTGTCGCCGCGGCCGGTAACCGCGTCGGCGGCAACGTTCAGGTGGGGGCTCCTGCTACCATCCCCGGCGTACTGACCGTCGCGGGCCTGGACCGGACCGGACAGGCGAGCACCGATTCCTCCTCCCAGGGCATCAGCATCGGCGTGGCCGCACCGGCGGAGAAGCTTGCCGGCGGACTGCCCGGCGGCAGCTACGCGGAATGGGCCGGCACGTCCGGTGCCACTCCCATCGTCTCCGGCGTTGCGGCCCTGATCCGCTCCAAGTGGCCGGAGATGAGCGCCAAGCAGGTCATCAACAGGATCGTCTCCACCGCCAAGGACGAGGGGACACCGGGCAAGGACCCGCTGTACGGCTTCGGGGTCCTCAATGCGGAGGCGGCGCTCAAGGGCGATGTGGCCGAAACGAAGGCCAACCCGCTGGGTTCCATCGCCGAGTGGATCCGCGTCCACCGGCGCGGGAACTTTGCTACTCCCGCTCCCGAGCCGACGACCGCAGCCCCCGCCCCGCAGGCCACGCTGCCCAAGGCGACGGTGCCGGTCGCCGTGCCGCCGTCACAGCTGGACAGTGCGCTGCCGGCGGCAGTGGTCATCGGATTCGGCGCGCTCTTCATAGCCATTATTGCGGCTGGCGCCGTCCAGCTGCGGCGGGCCTACCGGGCCTCGGGCGGGGGAGCGGAGGAGCCGGAAACCGGTGCGGTGACGAGGGTGGATCCGGCAGACCGCCCGAGTTAGTGAAGATTTTCACAAAGTACTGTATTCTGGAGTTATGGCAACCACCCCACAGCTCCAGGATCGTCCGCGTGTGCTCGTCGTCGGCGGCGGGTACGTCGGCCTCTACGTAGCCCTCAAACTGCAGAAGAAGATCGCGAACGCAGGCGGCATCGTCACCGTCGTCGATCCGCTGCCCTACATGACCTACCAGCCCTTCCTGCCGGAAGTTGCCGGCGGAAACATCGAGGCCCGCCACGCAGTGGTCTCCCACCGCCAGCACCTCAAGCAGACCGAGCTCATTCAGGGCCGCGTCGTATCCATCGACCACGCCAACCGCACGGCCGTGGTTGCCCCGGCTGACGGTGGCGACAACTTCGAGGTGCCGTACTTCGACGTCGTGCTTTCCGCCGGCGCCATCACCCGCACGTTCCCCATCAAGGGCCTGGCGGACAAAGGCATCGGCCTGAAGACCATCGAGGAAGCCGTTGCACTGCGCAACAAGGTCCTTGACCGCATCGAGGTCGGCTCCACCATGACCGACCCCGCCGAACGCGCCCGCGCCCTGACCTTCGTGGTGGTGGGTGGCGGCTTCGCCGGCATCGAGTGCATCACCGAAATGGAAGACCTTGCCCGCGCGGCGGTCAAGAACAACCCGCGCGTCAAGCAGGAGGAAGTCCGCTTCGTCCTGGTCGAGGCCATGGGCCGCATCATGCCCGAGGTCACCGCGAAGCAGGCCGAGTGGGTTGTAGAGCACCTGCGCAGCCGCGGCATCGAGGTCCTGCTGAACACCTCGCTGGACAACGCCGAGGGTTCCCTCAAGCTCATCAACCTGCCGGACAAGACGCCCGCCCAGGAATTCGAAACCGACACCCTCGTGTGGACTGCCGGTGTCCAGGCCAACCCGATGGTCCGCTCCACCGACTTCCCGCTGGAGCCCCGCGGCCGCGTCCGCGTTCTGCCGGACCTGCGCATCTCGGGCGACGAAGGCATCATCGACAACGCCTGGGCCGCCGGTGACATCGCCGCGGTTCCCGACCTGACGGGCGGCGGCCTGCCGGACGGCACCTGCGTTCCCAACGCCCAGCACGCGCTGCGCCAGGCCAAGCGCCTCGCCAAGAACCTGTGGGCTTCCCGCTGGGACAAGCCGCTGGTGGACTACAAGCACAAGAACCTCGGCGCTGTGGCCGGCTTCGGCGAGTGGAAGGGTGTCGCCAACATCAATCTGCTCGGCCGCATCGGGCTCAAGGGCCCCCTCGCCTGGCTGGCGCACCGCGGCTACCACGGCATGGCCATGCCGACGTTCGAGCGCAAGTTCCGCGTGATCGTCAACTGGATCCTGAGCTTCTTCGCGGGCCGCGACACCACGCAGCTGCCGGACCTGGACAACCCGCGCGGCGCCTTCGTGGCCGCCGCCACCCCGGCTCCGAAGCCCGCTGCTGCGGCTCCCGCCGCACCTGCCGCGCCGGCTCCGGCCCCTGCCCAGGGCGGCGTCAAGGATCCTGTCAAGGCTGAAGCCAAGTAGCAGCGTTTAGGCAAGAATAACGACGGCGGCCGTTCCCTTCCGGGGAGCGGCCGCTTTCGCTTTTCCCGCGTGGTCTTCCCCGGTGCACCCTCCCGGGCACGACACGGTGCACACATAGACTGGCTCCATGACGGGTGAAAAGAACCTTCAAACTCTCCTTGCCTCGATGCGTCCGGTGCTCCGGGAAGGGGAGTACGTCTACGTTCTCTGGCCGCACGGCAAGCCGCTGGCGGGGCACATTGAGGCTGCCGTCCGGGAGGCCGAGGGGCTCACGGTGGTCCTGCCCCGGGCCGAAGCGGATGGGCTGGAGCTGCCTTACGATTTCGTGGCTGCCTGGATCAGTTTGGAGGTCCACTCGGCGCTGGAAGCGGTGGGCCTGACGGCGTCGGTCAGCAGGGCGCTGTCCCAGGCCCGGATCAGCTGCAACGTGCTGGCCGGCTTCCACCACGATCATCTGCTGGTGCCGATGGCTGACTCGGCGCGGGCGCTGGAGGTCCTGGCCGAGCTCTCGGCCGCCAACGCCCCAGAGCCCGAGCCGGTGCGCGAAGTGCTGCTGCGCAGCGAGCGGCCCGGGGACCGCGACGCCATCCTTGCCCTGACCGCCGACGCGTTCGCCGTTTCCCCGGTCACCGGGCTGCCGGTGGCGGGGGAGCCCGTTGAGGTCAGGGTGCTCCGCGAGCTGTTCGTCGCCGAGGAGTACCTGCCGGAGTTCAGCATCGTCGCAGAACTCGACGGCGAAATCGTCGGCCACGTGATCAGCACCCGTGCCTGGGTGGAGGACCTTGAGCTGCTGGGCCTCGGGCCCATCGGCGTGACGCCCCGGCTGCAGCGCCACGGCATCGGTTCGGCGCTGATGCGCGAAACCGTCGTCCGTGCGAACGCCGCGGGGGAGAAGGGCATCGCGCTGCTCGGAAGCCCCGAGTACTACCCGCGGTTCGGCTTCGTTCCGGCGTCGTCCCTGGGCGTCGAGGCACCGGACAGGAACTGGCGCGACCATTTCCAGCTGCTGCCCCTCGCCGTGTGGCCCGGCGGGGTCCACGGCACATTCCGTTACGCGGGGCCTTTGGCCTCCCTCTGAGGCGATACGATTGACCGGGCGCCCCAGTAGCCCAATTGGCAGAGGCAGCGGACTTAAAATCCGCGTGTTGTGGGTTCGAGTCCCACCTGGGGTACAACTTTTCTCCTCCGCGCCGCCGGTGTTCCAATATGCAACGAGTGTTATGAGGATGTGACCTTAGTCACTTATTTTCACGCCCAAATTGCATTAGCTTGAACTTAACTCAGGAACCCCTGACCAAAATCGCATCAAAGGCCGTTCGCACCTTTCGATCGAGGAGACTCTAAATGATTTCACTCCCCCAGACGGCGCCACGGGTCGCTAAGCTCACAGTGCTTAGCATCGGCGTCGCCCTTCTGGCCACGGCTTGTGGTGGCGGTTCCACCCCGAGCGCGACAGAATCCTCCGCAGCGGCCGGCGGCATCGCGTGCCCTGCACCCAGTGACACGGCCGGGGCGTCCAGCACCGCCACCGAGACCGGCGCCGTGCCGGCAGCAACAACAACCACCCCCACTCCGCTGAAAATCGGATCGCTTCTGCCGACGACGGGGTCGCTGGCGTTCCTTGGCCCGCCCGAGATCGCAGGCGTTAACCTCGGCATCAAGGAAATCAACGCCGTCGGTGGTGTGCTCGGCAAGCCCGTCCAGGTGGTCCACCGCGATTCGGGCGACACCAAGACCGACATCGCCACCCAGTCGACCACGGCTCTGCTGGGCCAGGGCGTCAGCGCCGTCATCGGGGCGGCCTCCTCGGGCGTGTCAAAGACGGTCATCAACCAGATCACCGGAGCCGGTGTTCTGCAGTTTTCGCCGGCCAACACTTCTCCGGACTTCACCACTTGGGATGATAAGGGCTTGTACTGGCGTACGGCTCCTTCTGACGTCCTGCAGGGTCAAGTCCTGGGTAACTACATGGCTACCTGCGGCGCCCAGACGCTGGGCATGATGGTCCTGAACGACGCCTACGGCACCGGCCTCCAGAAGAACGTGAAGGCGGCCTTCACCGCTGCCGGCGGCCAGGTCGTGGCTGAGCAGCTCTACAACACCGGCGATTCGCAGTTCAGCAGCCAGGTTGATGCGCTAGTTGCGGCTAAGCCGGACGCCATCGCACTCATCACCTTCGACGAAGCCAAGAGCATCATTCCGCTGCTCACGGGCAAGGGCATTAAGGCGGAACAGCTGTTCCTCGTAGACGGCAACCTTTTCGACTACAGCAAGGACTTTAAGGCCGGCACGCTCAAGGGTGCCCGCGGTACGCAGCCCGGGACCTTTGCCAAGGAAGATTTCAAGAAGTCACTCCTTGCAATTGACCCCGCTCTCCGAACGTTCAACTATGCAGGCGAGGCGTACGACGCCGTCAACATGACCGCCCTTGCAGCGGAGGCGGCAAAGAGCACAAAGGGAACGGACATCGCCAAGCAGCTCAAGGCAGTCTCCGAAGGCGGCGAGAAGTGCAACACCTTCCCGTCCTGCATCACGCTGCTCCGCAATGGCAAGGACATCGATTACGACGGCCAGTCCGGTCCGGTCACGTTCTCTGATGCCGGTGACCCCACGGAAGCCTACATCGGCATCTACCAGTATGACGACAGCAACAAGCCCCAGCCCGCGAAGGAGGAATTCGGCAAGCTGTAAGCCTGCTTCCCAAACTTCACACAGAAGCCCCCCGTCCAGCCGGACGGGGGGCTTCTGTGTGATCGAGGATTTCAGTCCTCGTCGGCGAGCGTTCCCAGATACAGCTGGATGACCTTGGGGTCCTTCATCAGCTCGCGGCCCGTGCCGGTGTACGCATCCCTGCCCTGGTCCAGGACGTAGCCCCGATCGCAGATTTGAAGGCAGCGGCGCGCGTTCTGCTCCACCATGATCACGGACACGCCGGCCCGGTTGATCTCGTGCACCCGAAGGAAGGTCTCATCCTGCTTGACGGGGGAGAGGCCCGCAGAAGGCTCATCCAGCAGCAGCACGGCAGGCTCCATCATGAGGGCCCGTCCCATCGCCACCATCTGCCGCTCACCGCCAGAAAGGGAGCCTGCACGCTGTGCGCGGCGCTTTCCCAGCTCCGGGAAAAGGCTCGTGACGAAGTCGAAGCGCTCGGCGAAGTCCTTCGGCCGCTGGAACATGCCCATCTGCATGTTTTCCTCGATGGTGAGGGTGGCGAAGACGTTGTTGGTCTGCGGCACGAAACCGACGCCCTGGGTCACGAGCTTGTTGGCCTTCAGCCCTGTGAGGTCATGCCCCCTGACCATCACAGAACCCGAGTGAACCTTCACCAGGCCGAACATGGCCTTCAGCAGTGTTGACTTGCCGGCCCCGTTCGGGCCGATGATCCCGATCAGTTCGCCCTTCCGTGCCTCGATGCTGCACCCGTTGAGGATGTTGACGCCGGGGAGGTAGCCGGCCACCAGATCGGTGACTTTGACGACGACGCCGTCCTCGGCAGCGCTGCTTGCGGCCGGGGCCGCGCTCGTGGCACTCATTCCTTGTCCTTTTCTGGCTGGCCGACAACTGTGGAACCGGCACCTGTTCGTCCGTCATCGGGACCCGGGCCGCTCAACTCTGGCAGGACGGCGTCCACGGCGATGATGCCCGCGTTTTCCGTGCCGACGATGGATTCCTCGTCCGCCGCGAGTTCCCGCTCCAGAGCCTTGATCCCCTCGGTGCCGCCGAGGTCGACGTCGTGGTGCGCGCCAAGGTAGGCGTCGATGACGGCGGGGTCCTTCATGACCTCGCCCGGTGGTCCCTCAGCCACGATCTTTCCTTCCGCCATGACCACCACCCAGTCCGCGATGTGGCGGACCATGTGCATGTCATGCTCCACGAAGAGGACGGTCATGCCCTCGGACTTGAGGTTCTTGACGTGGTCCAGGAGTGATTGCGTCAGCGCCGGGTTGACGCCGGCCATGGGTTCATCCAGCATCACCAGCTTGGGGCGGACCATCAGGGAACGGGCCATTTCCAGGAGTTTGCGCTGGCCGCCGGACAGCGACGCCGCGTAGTCATCCTTCTTTGTGTCGAGCTTGAACTTCTCCAGCAGGACGTTTGCGTGCTCCGTGATTTCCTTCTCGCGGCCACCCCAGATGTTCTTGAACAGGGCCTTGGACAGCCGCTCGCCCGGCTGGTTCGCGGCGCCGAGGCGCATATTTTCCATGACCGTCAGCTTGCCCATCACCTTGGTGAGCTGGAACGTGCGCACCATGCCCATCCGGGCCACCTTGTAAGAGGAAACACCGGCGATGCTGTGGCCCTCAAACTGCCACTTGCCGGAGTTCGGTGTGTCAAAGCCGGTGAGCAAGTTGAACAGGGTGGTCTTGCCGGCCCCGTTGGGGCCGATCAGCGCTGTGATCTTGTGCCGCGGGATCTCGAGGTATTCGACATCGACGGCGTTGATGCCGCCGAAGCTGCGGGTCACGTTTTCGGCGACGACGATCGGGTCCCGCTTCTTGCAGCCGGGGGCGTTGTCCCCAACGGCGATCGGCCGGGTGTCCGTCATGTAGTCGACGCCCTCTTCCATGGATTCTTCGCTGTGCTTGCTCATGCGAACGCGAGCTCCTTCTTGTTGCCAAAGACACCCTGCGGCCGGAAGATCATCAGCAGCATCAGGGCGACGCCCACCAGGATGTAGCGCAGCTGGCCGGCCTGGACCGTGGTCAGCCAGGTCACCGCGCCGGATTCGATGAGACCGTACAGGACGCCCTGTGTGAGGGACAGGACCACCCAGAAGATCATGGCGCCGATCACCGGCCCCAGGACCGTGGCCATGCCGCCCAGCAGCAGGCAGGTCCACAGGAAGAACGTCAGCTCGGTGCCATAGTTGGCAGGCTGCACGGCACCGCGTGGGAGCGTGAAGATCATTCCGGCCAGGGCGCCGAAGATGCCGCCGATCACCAGCGACTGCATCTTGTGGGCGTAAACGTTCTTGCCGAGTGAGCGCACCGCGTTCTCGTCCTCGCGGATGCCCTTCAGCACGCGTCCCCAGGGGCTGCGCATCAGGAGCCAGACAAGGACGCAGCCGACCGCCACGAGGCCCCAGCCAACGATCCGGATGAAGAAGTCCCTGTTATTCATGCCGAAGTAGGTGCCCTCAGGGAAGGGGTTCATCGTATAGAACCCGCCCTCGAAAGCGGCGAGCCCGTTGGCGGAACCGGTCACGGAGGTGAGCTGGTTGGTGGTCACGACGTAGCGGACAATTTCCGCCGCCGCGATGGTGACGATGGCCAGATAGTCCGCCCGCAGGCGGAGGGTGGGAATGCCCAGCACCAGCGCAAAGAGTACGGAGCAGACGACGGCGATAAGGAGGCCCACAAAGAAGGGCACGCGGAAGCTGAGTGTGGAGATGGCGAAGCCGTAGGCCCCCACGGCCATGAAGCCGGCCTGGCCGAAATTCAGCAGGCCCGAGTAGCCGAAGTGCACGGCGAGGCCGAGCGCCGCGAGGGCGTAGGCCGCCGTCGTTGGGCTGAACAGTTCCGCCGCGGCGCTGGAAAGGATGAATCCGAAGTCCATGGCTGTCTCCTAACCCACGCGCTCGCGACGGCCCAGAATGCCCTGGGGCCTGAACAAGAGGACAACAATCATGATGAAGAGTGCTCCCACGTATTTGAGGTCGGCTGCCAGGCCGAAGACGGTGGTCAGTTCGACGAAGATACCGACGATTACGGATCCGATGAGGGCGCCAAATACGGTACCGAGACCGCCGAGGGTTACACCGGCAAAGATGAGCAGGAGGATCTGCGAGCCCATGTCGAAGGTCACCCCGGGGCGGTAATAGGCCCAGAGGATGCCTCCGAGCGAGGCCAGTACGCCGCCCGTGATCCAGACGATCCGGATCACGGAGTCGACGTCGATGCCCGAGGCGGCGGCAAGGGCGGGGTTGTCGGCCACCGCCCGGGTTGCCTTGCCCAGCCTCGTCTTCAGCAGCACAACGCCGATGAGGGCAATCACGACGGCGCTGATGATCAGTGACCACAGGTTGTTGGGGGAGATGGAGACCGGGCCGATCTGGATTTCCGCACTCTGCGCGAACGGCAGCTGCTGGGTGGCTCCGCCAAAGAAGAACTGGATGATGTAGCGGACCGCCAGGGCCAGTCCGATGCTGACGATCATCATGGGCACCAGACCGGTGCTGCGGCGGCGCAGGGGACGCCACAGCCCCGCGTCCTGCACGTAGCCCAGGAGTCCGCCCCCGACGAGCGCCAGGATGACGGCCAGCCAGAATGGCAGGTTCATGGCACTGAATCCGAAGACCAGGACGGCGCCGAGGGTCACCATCTCGCCGTGTGCGAAGTTGGTGAGCCCTGTGGTGCCGAAGATCAGGGACAGCCCCACCGAGGCGAGGGCCAGCAGAAGCCCGAAACTGAGGCCGGCCACGAGCCTGTTGAGCAGGTTTTGGCCAAAGTCCTGCTGCTGCACCACGATGCCCTTGCCGAAGGCGAAGATAACCGAGAGGTTTGACGTCTGGCCGAACGTGACATTGCGGGGATTGGCCTGGCCGTCGGCGAGCTTGATGCCTTCCGGGAGCGTCGATTCGTCCAGTTCGATTTCCCAGGCGCCCTGGGTGGGAACGCCTATCCGCCAGGAACCGTTGGCGCCCGAGGTTGCCTCGCCGGTGAAGTCACCGCTCTTCGCGGTGATCTTGACGCCCTCGAGGGGGCGCCGTGAATCGTCGCGGAGGAAGCCGCTGATGCTGTTCTGGAACTGCTGGTTCGACGGGGGTGGCGTCGGAGCTGGAGTGCCGGCCTGCGATGCCGGCGCTGCGACCAGCAGAAGTGCCACGACGGCGGAGGCAATGGCCCCCCATACCTTCAGCAGCCCGGCCGGCCGCCGGATAGGCAGGCCTCTCGGTGTGCGTCTCAAATTGAAAACCTCCACGTGGGGGTGGTTGCGGCCGCGTCATTGCAGCCGCTGCGAACGGAGGGCGGCGGATATCCGTGCTGGTGGAGCGGGTCTTGACTAGCTGTGATATCCGTCACCCTGACCCGCTTATCGTACAGCGCAAGCAGTACAAACCGCGTGGGCGGAGCTGACCATCAGATAGCGATCCGGTAACAACTCAAATGCTCGTCCCGAACCGGAACTTTCCGTGCCGCTGATCCGTGGGAATTGATAGCGTGAGCAGTAGATTCATCACTCAACCCCATACATGGAGGACACCCGCAATGGCACTTGGCGGAAACCCGATCTTCAACGGAAAAAATTTCCGTGGAGCCACCCAGGCACCGCCTGTCCCGCAGGCGTACGGCCACAACAACTACGGCCAGAACCAGTTCGGCCAGCAGGGCTATGGCCAGCCCGGCTACGGCCAGCAGAGCATGTCCGACGACCAGCTGCAGCAGATGTACAACCGGCCTGCTGCCGGCCCGGCTGAAACCGGGCGGATGACCTTTGACGACGTCATCGTCAAGACGGCGGTCTGCCTGGGCGCCGTGGTCGTCGGTGCCGCGGTCACCCTGTCGGTGGCCCTGGGCCTGGCATCCATGCTCATGATCGTCGGCGCACTCGGCGGATTTGTCCTTGCCCTTGTCAACACGTTCAAGAAGCAGCCGTCGCCGGCCCTCATCCTGGCCTACGCCGCGTTGGAGGGCCTGTTCCTCGGCGGCCTGACCCGTGTCCTCGACACCATGTACCCCGGAGTCGGCCTGCAGGCCGTGGTCGGCACGCTGTCCGTGTTTGCCGTGACGCTGCTGCTGTTCAAGAGCGGCAAGGTCCGGGCCACGCCCAAGGCCATGAAGTTCTTTATGATCGCCATCGTCGGGTACGCGCTGTTCTCCTTGGTGAACATGGTCATGATGATGACAGGGCTGACAAATGAACCGTTCGGCCTGCGCAGCGGAATCATCGGCGTCGTTATCGGCATTCTGGCCATCGGGCTGGCCGCGTTCTCACTGGTCATGGACTTCACCAACATCGAAGAAGGCGTCCGCAACGGCGCCCCGGAGCGCTTCTCCTGGACCGCCGCCTTCGGCCTGACCGTCACGCTCGTGTGGCTGTACGTGGAAATCATCCGCCTGCTGGCCATCCTCCGCGGCGACGATTAAGAGTTCAAAGCACCAACAGGGAGTGGGCCCAGCCAACCGGCGGGGCCCACTCTCGGGTTAAGGCTGGAGTTTTTGTCCACTTATTAGGACTTCGGGGCCCTAAAGTCGCGACAAGTGGACAAAAACTCCAGGCTAGGTGAGGCGCTCCAGCACCACGGCCATGCCCTGCCCGCCGCCGACGCAGAGCGTGGCCAGGCCTAGCGTTCCGTCCGTCTCGCGCAGGCCGTTGAGCAGCGTGGTGGTCATCCGGGCACCGGTCATGCCGAACGGATGCCCCAGCGCGATGGCGCCGCCGTGCACGTTGAGTTTGGCCGGGTCGATCTTGAGTTCGCGGGCGCTGGCCACCACCTGGACGGCGAAGGCCTCATTGAGCTCCACGAGGTCGATGTCGTTCATGTCCAGGCGGGCGCGGGCGAGCGCCTGCCGGGAGGCTTCCACCGGCCCCATCCCCATCAGTTCGGGGGACAGCGCGGTGGCTCCGGTGGAGACGATCTTGGCCAGCGGCTCCAGCCCCAGGTCCCTGGCCAGGTCGTAGCTCATGATGACCAGGGCGGCGGCGCCGTCATTGAGCGGGCACGCATTGCCTGCCGTGACCGTGCCCTCCCGCCGGAACACCGGCTGCAGGGCACTGACGGCTTCCAGGCTCACGCCGGGCCGCGGCGAATCGTCCCGGTCCACCACCGCTCCGTCCCGCCGCTCATACGGTGTGATTTCGCGGGCGTAGAATCCGGCGGCGATCGCGGCTTCGGCCCGGTTCTGGCTCAGCACGGCCCACTCGTCCTGGTCCGCGCGGCTGATCCCGTAGGAGGTGGCCACGTTCTCGGCCGTCTGGCCCATGGCGATATAGATGTCCGGCATGCGGCCGCCCAGCCGGGGATCCGTCCAGGGCGTGTTCGACTCGGCACGTGCGGCCGTCCGCTGGCGGGCCGGTTCGAACAGCGGGTTGTGGTTCCCGGCGCCGGTTTCGCCCGCCCCGGCCCATTCCTGGTAGCGCGACACGGCCTCGACGCCGGCCGCCACGAACGCCTGGCCCTCGCCCGCCCGGATGGCGTGGAAAGCCATCCGGAGCGTCTGCAGGCTGGAGGCGCAGAACCTGTTGACCGTGGCGGCGGGGACGTTGTCCAGGCCGGCGAGGATGGTGACGACGCGGGCCATGTTGGAACCCGCCTCACCACTCGGTTCGGCGCAGCCGAGGTACAGGTCGTCCAGGCCGGGCCCGCTGTCCCCGGTGGGGTCGAATGCCGGCAGCTTGGCCAGCGCCGCCCGGACCATGGCCGCGGCCAGATCGTCCGGCCGCTCGTCCTTCAGTGAGCCCTTGAAGGCACGGCCGATCGGGCTCCTGGCGGTTGAAACAATGACTGCTTCGGGCATGCGACCAGCCTACGCCCGTACCCCCGCATGATCAGCTACGCCAGCCGCATGGCCCCGGCCGACGGGGTGACCGTGAAGATGTCCGGAGCGGTGTACCCCGCATCCGCAAAGGCCCGTACGACGGCGGTGCGCACCTGCTGCTCCTCACTTACCGGAGTCAGGGCGATGGCGGCGCCGCCGAAACCTCCGCCGGTCATCCGGGCGCCGATGGCGCCGTTTGCCCGGGAGGCCTCGACGGCGAGATCGAGTTCGGCGCAGGAGATTTCGAAGTCGTCGCGCATGGATGCATGGCTGGCGTCGAGCAGGGCACCGATTGCCGACGGGCCCTGCTGTCCTAGGAGTTCCACGGTCTGCAGCACGCGGTCGTTCTCGGTGACGACGTGCCGGACACGGCGGAAAGTGACCTCGTCCAGCAGCCCGCTGGCTTCCTCCAGGTCACCCGGTGTGACATCGCGCAGAGCCTTGACGCCCAGCACCTCGGCGCCCAGTTCGCACGAGGCACGGCGGGACGCGTAGCCGCCGTCGGCGTGGGAATGCGAAACCTTGGTGTCGATGACCAGCAGGACGAGGCCGGCAGCCTCGGCCTCGAAGGGGACCAGCTGGACGCTCTGGTCGCGGCAGTCCAGGAACACAGCGTGGCCCTTCGAGCCGCGCAGCGAGGCGGACTGGTCCATGATGCCCGTGGGCGCACCGACGAAGTCGTTCTCCGCGCGCTGGGTGGCCAGCACCATGTCCTCCGGTCCCAGGCCTGCGCCGGTGAGGTCATTGAGTGCCGAAATCACCGCGCATTCGATGGCGTGCGAGGAGGACAGCCCGGCGCCGAGGGGTACGTCGGAGTCCAGCAGCAGGTCCAGGCCCGGCACGTCGATGCCGCGCTGCTGCAGGGACCAGATGACGCCCAGCGGGTACTTGGTCCAGCCCTTGGCCGCCGGGCCTGCCAGCGAAGCCGTGTCCGCCGTCGTGATTCCCTGGTCGCCGTAGGTCGAGAGCAGCCGGAGGGTGGAGTCCGGGCGGACCCCCACCGCGACGCGGGCGGTCCTGTCGATGGCGAACGGCAGCACGAAGCCCTCGTTGTAGTCCGTGTGTTCGCCGATCAGGTTGACCCTGCCGGGGGCCCGCCACACGCCGTCGGGCTGGCGGCCGAACGCGGCGGAGAACCGGGCCTCAAGGTCGGTGGCGGCGGCGGGGGCGGTCATGCGTGGGCTCCTTCGATGAGGTCTGGTTCAGTGAGGCCGGCTTCGACGAGGCCCGGTGCGGCCGGAGCGAGCGCCTCGGCCGGGGATGCCGGAACGGTCACCGAGCGGAGCCGCTCGGCCACCTGTTCGGGGGTGGTGTCGTTGATGAAGGCACCCATGGCCGCCTCGGAGCCGGCCAGGAACTTGAGCTTGTCTGCCGCGCGGCGCGGTGAGGTCAGCTGCAGGTGCAGGTAGCTGGCGGGGCGCAGCAGGTCATCCACAGGGGCCTGGTGCCAGGCCGAAATGTAGGGCGTCGGGGTGGGGTAGAGGGCGTCGAGGCGCTTGAGCAGGTCCAGGTAGACGTGGGCCAGCTCGTCCTTCTCCTCCCCGGTCAGCCCGGCCAGGTCGGGGACTTGGCGGTGCGGAACGAGATGGACCTCCAGCGGCCACCGGGCCGCGAACGGAACGTACGCGCTGAAGCTGTCGCTTTCCAGCACCATCCGGCTGCCGTCCTCCCGTTCGGAGCGCAGCAGCGAGCCCGTCAGCGTCTGCCGCCCGCCGGCGTCGTCATAAAACCTGCGCGCGGCGGCGCCCATGACGGCGGCGCGCGGCGTGACATAGGGGTAGGCGTAGATCTGGCCATGCGGGTGGTGCAGGGTGACGCCGATGTCGGCGCCACGGTTCTCGAACGGAAAAACCTGCTTGATCCCGGGCAGTGCGCTGAGGGCTGCCGTCCGGTGCGCCCACGCCTCCACCACGGTGCGGGCCCGGGTTTCGCTCAGGCCGCTGAAGGACCCGGTGTGTTCCGGCGTGAAGGTGACAACCTCGCACCGTCCGAAAGCGGGACCCGTGGTACCCCAGCCAGGGTTGGCGGGAACCGGGCCCAGGGCCGGGCCGAGGGAGGGGAAGCGGTTCTCGAACACCACGACGTCGTAGTCCAGGGCAGGGATCTCCGACGGGTTGGCGTCCGTGGTGGGGCAGATCGGGCACTGGTCAGCGGGCGGCAGGTGCGTGCGCGTCTGCCGGTGCGCGGCCACGGCCACCCATTCGCCGGTCAGTGCGTCGTACCGGACTTCGCCGGGCTCCCCGCGGGGCGGGAGGTCCCTTCGGTCCTGGCTCGCCTCGACGGAGCGCCGGCGGGTTGAGCCGGCGTCGTCGAAATAAAGCAATTCGCGGCCGTCGGCGAGCTGGGTGCTGGTGATGTGGGTCATGCGTCGTGTCCTTTGAACGCGGTAGCCGACGGCGTCTGGCCGTCCGCGAGGCGGGGAATGGAGGGGGCTGGTGTTAAGGGGTCTGGTGTTGCGGGAGCGGGGATCCCCGGGGCGGGTACCGGTTTCATGGGCGCCAGCCGCAGCTCCCCGACGGACTGCCGAAGCAAGCCCTCGGCGCCAGGGCCGGCGGAGCCTGTGCTGATCCGGTCGTCGGTGATGAGGGTGCCGACGGTTGACAGCGGGGCGATCCCGGCGAGCCCCACCATCCCGTACTTCGTGGCGTCTGCGAGCACTGCCAACCTGTCCGACGCCGCGATCATGGCGGCGTTGACCTCGGACTCGAGGAGGTTCGGTGAGGTGATGCCGGCCTTCGGGTCGAAGCCGTGCACGCCCATGAAGCACAGGTCGGCATGCAGGGTGTCCAGGGCGTGTACCGCCACCGGGCCTACCAGGGCCTCGGAGGGAGTGCGCTGGCCGCCCAGGACCACGGTCCGGATGCCGCCGTCGCCTGCCGGCTCCAGGGCGCTAGCCACCATGAGGGAGTTGGTGGCCACCGTGAGCCCGAGGTCCCGGGGGAGCAGCCGCGCGAGCTCATGGGTGGTGGTGCCGCCGGAAACCAGCAGGGTCATGCCGGGGCGGAGCAGCGTGAGGGCCTCCGCGGCGATGGCCCGCTTCGCCTCCGTTTCCCGGGCCGACTTGGCGCCGAACCCCGGTTCGAGCGCACCGAACGCCGCAGCACGTGTGGCACCCCCATGAACCCGCAGCAACTGGCCTTCGGCATCGAGCGCGTCGATGTCGCGCCGGACGGTCATTTCGGACACGCGGAGCAGGTCGGCCAGTGCCGCCACGCGAACAGTGCCTTCGGCGTCGAGCTCCTGGAGGATGCGGTGTTGCCGCTGCGTCGCGAGCATGGTGCTCCTCCTTCCTCGTGGGCTCGGAAGCCTGTGTGCGCGGTCACTGCTGGTGGCTGTTCCCATTGTGGCACAAAGCGATCAAAAACAAATACTTTCTAACAAAAAATAACAGGAAGTGCTCCCGGCGGGCGGTACATGCGTTGCGGGGCGTGCGTTGTACGGTAGGTCCATGACTTCCGGTGCGACTTCCGAAACCAGCGATTTTCCCACGGCCAGCGATACCCACACTGCCCAGCAGCGCTACGCCACGGGCAGGCAGTACGAGCTCAGGCGGGGCGATGCGCTCGCCGTGGTCACCGAGCTGGCCGCCGGGCTGCGGTGGTACAGCCGCGGGGATGTCCAGCTGACGGAGTCCTACGGGGACGCCGACATTCCGCCCGGCGCCACGGGCATCACCCTGGCGCCGTGGGCCAACCGGGTAGAGGACGGCGTCTGGCACCTGAACGGCAAGAAGCAGCAACTGGACATCACCGAGGTTTCCAAAAACAACGCCAGCCACGGGCTCCTGCGCAACGCGTCGTACGCCCTGGTCGCCGAATCGGAGTTTGCCGTGACCCTCGAGGCCACCGTCTTCCCCCAGCACGGCTACCCCTTCCTGCTGCGGCACCGCGTGGAGTACTCCCTGGCCGAGGACCTGGGCCTGGAGGTGCGGCAAACGCTGGTCAACGATTCCGAGGCCGAGGCGCCGTTCGTGCTGGGCGCCCACCCGTATCTCCGGATCGGCGACGTCCCCTCCGAGACCCTCACTCTGACGGTGGATGCCGCGACGCGGCTGGTGGCGGATGAGCGGCTCATCCCGCGCAGCTCCGAACCCGTGTCCGCGGACAGCGACCTGCGCCAGGGGAGAACGGTGGGGGACCTGGATCTCGACGCCGCACTGACGGGCCTGGCGTTCGACGGCGGGATCGCCCGCCACACGCTGACCGCACCGGACGGCCGCAGCGTCAGCCTGTGGCAGGACGAGACCTGCCCGTTCGTCCACGTGTTTGTCAGCCGTATCTACCCGGGCCGGCCCGCGGCCGTGGCGGTGGAACCGATGACGGGTCCGGCCAACGCCTTCAACTCCGGTGACAGCCTCCGCTGGCTGACGCCCGGTGACTCGTTCACCATCACCTGGGGTATCCGCGCTGACCTGGCTGGTGCCTAAGCCGAGGAGTGGCTGACCTGCCCAGTGGATCGACCCGCGCAGCGGACAGTTGGAGCAGTGCCAGTCGGGCCGTGGCGCGTTTCCCATAGCCGGGCGGCTAGGGAAGTATTGGGCTATGACGCCAGCACAGGACGCCACACCAGACGACGCAGCCAACACGAGTGCCGGCACGACGGGCAGTGGCAGTGCCACGGGCGGGGCGAGCAGACCGGTGTCTGCCCGGCCCTTCGGGCGCCTGGAACCGCGGCGCATCAGGACCGACCGTGACCTTGAGCAGGACATTCCCTACGGCGTGCGCATTGCGGCGGCATGGGCCTGGCGGCTGGGGCTGATCCTGCTGATCACCGGTGCCCTGGTCTGGCTGCTGGCCAAGGTCAGCTTCCTCATTATTCCCGTCATGGTTGCCGCTCTGCTTGCCGGCCTGTTGAACCCCGTGGTGCGGAGGCTGCGCGAATCGCGCGTCCCCAACGGGGCCGCCGTCGCCATTACGATCCTGGGCTTCATCGGGCTCATCGCCGGTTCCCTTGCCCTGGTGGGCCGGCAGCTGGCCCTCGGTTTCCAGGAGCTGTGGAGCCAGGCGCTGACCGGGGTCCAGCAGATTCAGGACTGGCTGTCGCAGGGGCCGCTGCACCTGAGTGCGGCGCAGATCGACCAGTACATCCAGGAGGCCACGGCCGCCCTGCAGAACAACAGCAGCAGCATCCTCAGCGGCGCGCTCTCCTTCGGCAGCACGGCCGGGCATTTTGCGGCCGGAATGGTCCTGGCCCTGTTCATCCTCATCTTCTTCCTCCTCGAAGGCGGCCGCATCTGGGCGTTCCTGGTCCGGCTCCTCCCTCGGCAGGCGCGGATCCCCGCCGACGGCGCCGGCCGGCGCGGCTGGGCGTCAATGGTCAGCTATGCGCGGATCCAGATGTTCGTGGCCTTCGTGGATGCCGTGGGCATCGGCGTCGGCGCTGCGATCATCAGTGTCCCGCTGGCCCTGCCGCTGGGCGTGCTGGTCTTCATCGGCTCGTTCATCCCCGTGGTCGGTGCGCTCGTGACGGGCGCCATCGCGGTGCTGCTGGCCCTGGTGGCCAACGGCCCGGTCAACGCACTGATCATGCTGGGCATCGTGCTGCTGGTGCAGCAGCTGGAAAGCCACATCCTGCAGCCACTGGTCATGGGCAAAGCCGTCGCCCTGCATCCGGTGGCCGTGATCCTGTCCGTTGCCGCCGGTTCCTACCTCGCCGGCATCCCCGGGGCGCTGTTCTCGGTACCTATCCTGGCCGTAGCAAATTCGGCGATTCGGTATATTGCTGCCAGAACGTGGGAACATGAACTTGTGCCGGCTGCCGCGGGTACCGCAGACCTGGCCTCAGCCGAAGAGGACAACACCTTCAAAGAAGCCCGGCTGCCGGGCTCGCATTCCGGCCACGGCAACGCGGCCGGCACTGCACACGGCACCCCGGGCGGCAAGGCCGCTCCCGGTGCCGACGTCGATTCACCCAAAGGAGAATAGTTCGTGAACACCCCCGAAAGCCTTCCCGTCACGCTGGACGATGTCCTTGAGGCGCAGAAGCTGCTGGACGGGATTATTGCGCGGACCCCGGTGGAGTCCTCCCGGGCCTTGGGGCGCATGGTGGGCGGCGAAGTCTACTTCAAGTGCGAGAACCTGCAGCGCGCCGGCTCCTTCAAAGTGCGCGGCGCCTACGTGCGGATGGCGCGCCTTTCCGAATCGGACAAGAAGCGCGGCGTGGTGGCGGCTTCCGCCGGCAACCACGCGCAGGGCGTGGCCGTCGCCGCCAAGAGCCTGGGCATCAAGGCCCGCATCTACATGCCGCTCGGCGTGGCACTGCCCAAACTCGCCGCGACACGCAGCCACGGCGCCGAAGTTGTCCTGCACGGACACAACGTGGATGAAGCCCTTGCAGAGGCCCAGCGTTATGCCGACGACACCGGCGCGGTCTTCGTCCACCCCTTCGACAACGTGGACGTCGTGGCCGGCCAGGGCACCCTGGGGCTGGAGATCCTGGAGCAGGTGCCCAACGTCGACACCATCCTGATGGGCGTCGGCGGCGGTGGCCTGCTGGCCGGCGTCGCGGTGGCCGTCAAGGCCCGCGCCAAGGAGCTCGGCCGCGAGATCCGCATCATCGGCGTGCAGGCAGAGAACGCGGCCGCATACCCGCCGTCGCTGGCAGCGGACGCCCTGGTGCCGCTCAAGAAGGTTTCCACCATGGCCGACGGCATCGCCGTGGGCCGGCCCGGGCAGCTGCCGTTCAGCATCATCCGCGAACTGGTGGACGATGTGGTCACCGTCAGCGAAGACTCCCTGGCCCGGGCCCTGATCTTCCTGCTGGAACGCGCCAAAATGGTCGTCGAGCCTGCCGGCGCGGTGGGCGTGGCGGCCCTCATGGACGGCAAGATCGAGAACCCCGGAACAACCGCCGTCGTCCTGTCCGGCGGCAACATCGACCCCATGCTGATGCTCAAGGTGATCCAGCGCGGCCTCTCCGCCGCCGGCCGGTACATGACCGTGCGGATGATGCTCGATGACCGCCCGGGCTCGCTCGCCACCATCGCCCGCATCATCGCCGAGAACGACGCCAACGTGACGGGCCTCGACCACACCCGCGTGGGCGGCTCCATCAGCATGGGCGACGTCTCCATCACCGTGAACCTCGAGACCAAGGGCCACGAGCACGGCGAACAGGTCCTCGGCGCTCTCCGCGCCGAGGGCTTCCAGCCGATCGTCGTGCACTAGGAGACGCCATGCTGGACAGCCCGGGAGAGGCACCCACCAGGCAAACGGCTGCCGCCCGCGCCAAGGGCGGGCTGCTGGTGGTGGGATCGTTCGTGGCGCTCCTGTTCGCTATCGAGCTGCTCAACACGGTGCTGCTGCACTCGCTGAACGGCGTCTTCGGGCTCAGGCCCAGAAGCGCCGACGGAATCCTTGACGTGTTCACCTTCCCGCTGCTGCACGCCAACCTCAACCACGTGCTGTCCAATGCGCTGCCGCTGGTCATCTTCGGGTTCCTGGTGTTTCTGTCCGGGCTCCGGGTCTTCCTCACGGCCGTTGCCTGCAGCTGGCTGGGCTCCGGGCTGGCCGTCTGGCTGATCGGCGCCGGCGGGGTCACCGTGGGCTCGTCCGGCCTGGTCTTCGGCCTGTTCGCCTTTCTCCTGGTGCGGGGATTCTTCAACCGCAGCTGGTGGCAGATCCTTCTCTCGGTGGTGCTGTTCCTGGCCTACGGCAGCATCCTTTTCGGGATCATTCCGAACATCGCCGGTTACGTTTCCTGGCAGGCCCACCTTGGCGGGGCCGCGGGCGGCGTCCTGGCCGCCGTCGTTCTCCGGGCGCGGGCATCCCGGCGCTGACATCCGCCAACGCGTCTTAAAGCACGACGCCGGCCGTCCCCGATAGTGGGGAGGCCGGCGTCGTGCGTTTGCTGCGACCGCGGGCGGACGCGGTGTTAGCCCGAGTAGGGCTTGGCGGAAATGATCTCCACCGAGATGTCCTTGCCGCTGGGGGCGGTGTAGCTAAGCTTGTCGCCCTCCTTGTGACCCATGATCGCGGCACCGAGCGGGGACTTGTCGCTGAAGACGTCCAGGTCGGAGTCGCCGGCGATCTCGCGGGAACCGAGCAGGAAAGTCTCCTCGTCGCCGGCGATGCGGGCGACGACGATCATGCCGGGCTCAACGATTCCGTCGTCGGCCGGTGACTCGCCGACGTGGGCGTCGCGGAGCAGGACGGTCAGCTGGCGGATGCGGGCCTCGATCTTGCCCTGCTCTTCCTTCGCAGCGTGGTAGCCGCCGTTCTCCTTGAGGTCGCCTTCCTGACGCGCCGCGTCGATCTTCTGGACGATTTCCGCACGGCCGGGGCCGGAAAGGTGGTCCAGCTCTGCCTTCAGGCGGTCAAAAGCTTCCTGGGTAAGCCAAGCTGCAGGCGCGCTGTTAGTGGTAGACACGGACTTCTCCTCTAGTGGGTGTACAAGCGGTCATACAAACAAACACCCCGCCACGGTGGCCACCTGTGGAACTCAGTAACCATCTCAGCGGGGTAAAGGTATTGATCCATTGTAGTCAATCCCGTGGAGTAAACCCAATAACCAAGCGGTGTGGGTCACATGCCTTCTTCTGCTGCCGGTTTGCCGTGGGCCCCGGCTGGTTCCTAGGCCGCGGGCTTCGGGATCCAGCAGCTGTCCACGACGCCCGAGACGGCCTGCGATTCGGTGCGCAGGACAACCCGCTGGGCGAGGGTGCGCCCGCCGTCAGCGCTCTGGCCCTGCGCGTCCTGCTCCACCCGCGGAATGTCGACCACTTTCCAGCCGACCACGGCGAACTTAGAATCGAGCGCCTTAATGGCGCACTTGACTGCCGTGCCGGGTTCCCTCGTCACCTGGAAGTCCACCTCGGCCTGGGTGGCATCCGTGGTCCGGTAGCCGATGTCCTTGAACGTTACCGACGCCGTGGCATTGGACGTGGACACCCAGGCCAGAAAGCCCATCCCGACTGCCAGCGCCGCAATACCTGCCCAGCGCTTGCCCGTTGCGGACATCCTGCGCTTGGGACGGCCATAGCGATTGGCTAGGCTAATGTCTGCAGGCTGGGCAGTGCCCGACTTGTCCTCGGTAGTCACCCTTCCAGTTTAGTGGCGATCACCCGGGGAAAAATCCGGCGTCAGCATTGTAGTCAGTCCCAGGAGAAAGAGGAGCAGTCCCAGATGACAGCGTCCACCAGCCAGTCGTCCGAGCTTCGCCTGCTGGCAGTCCACGCCCACCCGGATGATGAATCCAGCAAGGGCGCAGCCACCATGGCCATGTACGCCGCGGCTGGTGTGGATGTCATGGTCGCCACCTGCACGGACGGCTCACGCGGTGACATCCAGAACCCGGCCATGGAGGGCGCGCCCCATCCGAAGCGCGACATGGCCGGCGCCCGCCGCCTCGAAATGAATGAGGCCGCAAGGATCCTGGGCGTCCGGCAGCGCTGGCTGGGCTTCGTGGACTCGGGGCTGCCTGAAGGCGATCCGCTCCCGCCCCTGCCGGCCGGTTGCTTCGCGCTGCAGCCCCTGGAACGGGCCGCGGGCCCCCTCGTCAGGCTGGTCCGGGACTTCAAGCCGCACGTCATTGTCAGCTATGACGAAAACGGCGGTTACCCGCATCCGGACCACATCATGGCGCACCGGGTTGCGGTGGAGGCCTTCGAGGCCGCAGGGGACCCCGCCAGGTATCCCGGCACCGGTGATGCATGGGAGCCGAGCAAGCTCTACTACGACCGCGCCTTCAGCCCGGAACGCTTCCGTGCCCTGCACTTTGCCCTGGAGGAGGCCGGGCTCCAGTCGCCCTACGCCCAGCGCCTTGCCGCCTGGCTTGAGGCCGACGCTGAAGGGCACACTCCGCCTCCGCCCGCTCACGAAACCACCACCCAGGTGGACTGCGGCGACTTCTTTGCAACCCGCGACGACGCCCTCCGGGCCCACCGGACGCAAGTGGACCCGCTGGGCTTCTTCTTCGCCGTGTCAGCGGAGATGCAGGCGCGCGCCTGGCCCTGGGAGGACTACACGCTGATCCAATCGAAGGTGGCCCCGGAGCTGCCGGAGAAGGATCTCTTCGCGGGGCTAAGATAGAGACAAGAGACATTTTCTATCCCGCGTAGAAGAAACCGCGTAGAGCACCGTGTGGCGGCTAAACCGGCCACGGCTGCGCGCGTACCAACGGGCCAGGCGTTAGCCTACGCGGCGGACGGCGGCCCCAGCCTTGAGAAGGTTTGAACAGTGCACCATTTGCTCATCGTCCTGTCATCGTCCCCGGCACCCTCGCCGTCGCTGCGCCCCGGCCTGTCCCAGGACCAGGTCACGCCCGGCCTGCTGGGATTCCTGCTGACCGCCTTCATTGTGGTGCTCTCCGCGCTGCTGATCGTGGACATGGTGCGCCGCATCCGCCGGGTGCGGTACCGCGCCCAGGTGGAGGAGGAACGGATGGCTGCCGCCGAGGCCGCGGACATCTCCCGCGACGATGCCGCCAACGGCAATGCAGGCCGCGCGGACACCTGATCCACGATCAGGGCAGCCCGGATCACGGGAGCCCAAGCCGGGGGAGCGCAACGCCCTCGGCGCGGAACCCTCTGCCTACCTGCGCCAGCACGCCGGCAACCCGGTGCACTGGCAGCCCTTCGGGGACGCCGCCTTTGCGAGTGCAGCGTCCCGGGACGTCCCCGTGTTCCTGTCCATCGGCTACGCCGCCTGCCACTGGTGCCACGTCATGGCCCGGGAATCCTTCGAGGACCAGGCCACCGCTGACTATCTGAATGGCCATTTCGTGGCGGTGAAGGTGGACCGTGAGGAGCGTCCGGACGTCGACGCCGTCTATATGGCCGCCACGCAGGCCATCAGCGGCGAGGGCGGCTGGCCGATGTCCGTCTTCCTGACCCCGGAGGGCCGGGCCTTCCATGCCGGCACCTATTTCCCGCCGCGGCCCATGCCCGGCCGGCCCTCCTTCCGCCAGGTCCTCGAGGCGGTGCACGAGGCGTGGGCGGAGCGCCGCGGCGCCGTGGAGGAGAACGCCCGCTCACTCGCACAGAACATGGGCCAAGTGCAGCTCGCGGCGGTCGTGGACGTCTCCCGGCCACCGGAACCGCTCGACGCCGGACTGCTGCCCGCCGCCGTGCGCTCCCTGGCCAGGTCCGAAGACCCCGACGGCGGCGGGTTCGGCACCGCCCCCAAGTTCCCGCCGTCGGCCGTTCTGGAGTTCCTGGTCCGGCACGCGGCGGTGCCCTCGGACACCGCCGAAGAGGCCAGGGAGATGGCCGGGCGCACCCTCGCGGCCATGGCCCGCTCGGCGCTCTTCGACCAGCTCGACGGCGGCTTCGCGCGCTATTCGGTGACACGGGACTGGTCCGTTCCGCACTTCGAGAAGATGCTGTACGACAACGCCCAGCTGCTGCGCGTCTACGTGCACTGGATCAGGCTCGGCGGAACGGCCGGGTTCCCGGCCACCGAGGCCGCCGACGTCGCGGCGCGCACCGCCGACTGGATGCTCAGGGCCCTGGGGCTGCCCGATGGCGGACTCGCGTCCTCGCTGGATGCCGACACTGTGGTGGACGGCGAGCACCACGAAGGGGCCAGCTACCTCTGGACCCCAGGTGAGCTGGAGCGGGTGCTTGGTGCGGACGATGCCGCGGCCGTCGCGTGGATGATGAACGTCGGCGCCCGCGGTACCGTATCGGAGCTCGGCTCGCCGCTGCACCCGGGCCGGGCGCTGGACGGTGACGAGGCACGGCTCTGGCTGGACGTGATGCCCAGGCTCCGGGAGGCCCGGTCGCGCCGGCCCCAGCCCGCGCGGGACGAGAAAGTGGTGGCCGGCTGGAACGGCCTGGCGGTGGCTGCGCTCGCGGAGGCCGGGGCAGTCCTGGACCGGCCCGACCTCATGGCGGCAGCCGGCGGGATCGCCGGATATCTGGAACGGGTCCACTGGCGGCCGGACGCAGTGAAGCCGGCGTCGGGGGAGCTGGTCCGTGTCTCGCATGCCGGCGCGGCCCGTGGCATCGGCGGCCTGCTCGAGGACTACGCGTTCTGCGCGGAGGGCTTCCTTGCCTTGTACTCGGCCACGGGCTCGCCGCGCTGGTACATGCTGGCCGAGGCGGTGATCCAGGCGGCGTGCACCCGGTTCGTGGACGGCGGGCACCTCGCCGACTCGGCCGGGGAATCGGCGCAGGTGGTCAACGCCCAGGGCGGGAAGCCCGGCCTGGACTTCTTTGACGACGCCACACCCAGCGGGGCCGCGGCCTTTTCCGGGGCCCTGCTTAGCTACGCTGCCCTGTCCGGTTCCGGGGAACACCGGACCATGGCCGGGAATATCCTCTTGCTCCTGCCCCCGCTCGCCACGCGGGCGCCGCGGGTGGCGGGCTGGCTCCTGGCCACAGCGCAGGCCGCGCTGTCAGGGCCGCTTGAGGCCGCCGTCGTCGGACCTGTTGGTCCCGAACGGGACGCCCTTCACCGCGCGCTGCTGCTGTCCCCGAGTCCGGGGCTGGTGGTGGCGGCAGGGGAGGCTGAGGCGGCCGACGGCGGGAAGCCGGCCGAGGTGCCGCTGCTGCGGCAGAGGCCGGCCGGGCCCGGCGGTGCGCCGCTCGTCTACGTCTGCCGCGGGATGGTCTGCGACCGGCCCGTGGCGACCGTTGCGGCGGCGTTGGAACGCGTTAGCTCAGCACGGCGATGAGGATGGCCGCGAAGTGCGCGGCAAATGCCAGCACCGTGAAGGCGTGGAACAGTTCGTGGAAGCCGAAGTGCCGGTAGCTGAAGTTGGGCTTTTTGAGCGCGTAGAACACGGCCCCGGCGATGTAGAGGGCTCCGCCGACGCAGATGAGCAGCGCCGCCGGGACGCTCGCCGCGAAAAAGGCGGGCAGGTAGAAGAGGGACCCGCAGCCGAGGCCGATGTAGATGGGCACGTACAGCCACCTGGGTGCGTCCGTCCACAGCAGCCGGAACAGCACGCCCAGGATGGCGGCGGACCAGATCAGCCAGAGCAGGAACTCCGCTGTCGGCCTGGCCAGAAGGCTCCACGCAAGCGGCGTGTAGCTGCCGGCGATCACCAGCATGATGTTGGTGTGATCCAGCCGTTTGAGGACGCGTTTGACCCCCGGGGACCAGTTGCCGCGGTGATACACAGCGCTGATGCCGAACAGCAGGACACCCGTGAGGGCGTAGATGGCGGACGTGATCTTGCGGTCCGCGGTTGGCGCCACCGCAACCAGGACGATCCCGGCAGCCAGGGCGAACGGCGCGGTGATCGTGTGGATCCATCCCCGCCACTTGGGCTTGATCGTCAGCAGTTCCGCGATGTGTGCCGCGACGTCATCCACGGCGGTGGGCTCTGCCTTCGACGGCTCCGGTCCGCCGTCCTGGGCGTTGCTTTTCATGTCATCCAGAATAACCTACGGTACAGTAAGTTACTCTTCGGTAACGTCTTCCTGCTGGGTACCTGCCGCTCCTTCGGTGGGGCGTCGGACCGCCACCTGCACGCGGCCGCAGCCTCCGGGCGGTAGCCTAGGACTTGCACAAAAGTCGTACAGAGGAAGTCAGGTGAGTGTCCGGATGGAATGGCCCGGGTTCCTCTATGGCTTCTACGAGCGCAAGCTTCTCCGCTCCCTGGAGCCGGAGCGGATCCCCCGGCACATCGGCGTGATGGTGGACGGCAACCGGCGCTGGGCCCGGCAGTTCAATGCCCCCACGAGCCAGGGCCACCAGGCCGGCGCGGACAAGATCCATGAGTTCCTTGGCTGGTGCCAGGAGCTGGGCGTCAGGGTGGTCACCCTGTATATGCTCTCCACCGACAACATGAACCGATCCGGCGAAGAGCTTGACCTGCTCATGGGCATCATCGCCAACACCTTGGACCGCCTCGACGAAGACGCCGACATTTCGGTCCACGCCATGGGTGCCCCGGAGCTGCTCCCCGACTACCTGGCGGAGCGCCTGACCACGCTCACGGCCCGGACGCCGGTGCGGGAGAAGCTGCACGTGAATGTGGCGGTCGGCTACGGCGGCCGGCGCGAGATCGTGGACGCGGTGCGCGAGCTGCTGCACGATGCCGTGGCGCACAAGGCGGACATCAGTGAACTGGCCGACTCCCTGAGCGTGGAGGACATCTCGCGCTTCCTCTATACCCGCGGCCAGCCTGATCCGGACCTGGTCATCCGGACTTCCGGCGAGCAGCGGCTCTCAGGTTTTCTGATGTGGCAGAGCGCCTACAGCGAATTCTACTTCTGCGAGGCCCTGTGGCCGGCCTTCCGGAAGGTGGATTTCCTTCGCGCCCTGCGCGACTACGCCGGCAGGCAACGGCGCTTCGGTTCCTAACCGTTGTCGGCGTGCGTTGGCGGCCCTACGGGCCGCACCTTTGGGCCGCCGTCGTGCACGCTTTGGCCGCCGCCGTTCACGCCAAATTCACATGCCGGCAACAGGAATCGCCGGAAGAAGACGTTGGAAATTAGTTCGGGGCGAATTACGTTGAATCCATCAGCAGGCAAACCGCCGGCTGATCGGGGAGGCCAGTACATGGAGCGATTCTTCGCACCGGTTGTATGGGAGGCCGGATCCGGCCTCGTGGCCGAGCCGCCTCACCACTAACAATTCCGGGCAGCGCCCCGGGGCTGGAGTCGATGTGGCTATTTCTGAACAACTGCCCGACGTCATCACGGACAAGGGTGAGAAGGCTACCTCTCGCGCCAAGCGAGCCAATTCAAAGACCGGTGCGGACACGCAAGACGCCGCAGCCGGTCTTGCTGTTTCCGGCCCACAGACTGAATCCCAGCCAGCAGTCTCCACTTTCGTCATCGACACCTCGGTGCTGCTCTCCGACCCCCGCGCCCTGCTGCGATTCGCAGAGCACGAAGTCATTGTGCCGATCGTGGTGATCACCGAACTTGAAGGGAAGCGGCATGACCCCGAACTCGGCTACTTCGCACGGAAGGCGCTCCGGCTCCTTGATGACCTCCGCATCCAGCACGGCGGGCTGAACCGGCCCATCCCGCTGGGCGACGCCGGCGGTACGCTCATGATCGAGATGAACCACATCTCGGCCGACGTCCTGCCGGCCGGGTTCCGCGGCGGGGACAACGACAGCCGCATCCTCGCCGTCGCAAAGAACCTCTCCAACGAGGGGCGCAACGTCACCGTGGTGTCCAAGGATCTCCCCATGCGGGTCAAGGCCTCGGCCATGGGTCTGCTGGCCGACGAATACCGCAACGAGCTCGTCAAGGACTCCGGCTGGACCGGCGTCGCCGAGATCGATGCCAGCGACGAGGAGATCTCCACGCTCTACGGGCACGAACCGGTCTTCATCCCGGCGGCTGCAGAGATGCCGGTCAACACCGGCCTTGTGGTGCTCTCCAGCCGCGGCTCGGCGCTCGGCCGTGTCGGAGCCGACAAGCAGGTCCGCCTGGTCAAGGGGGACCGCGACATTTTCGGCCTCCACGGGCGCTCCGCGGAGCAGCGGCTCGCCATCGACCTGCTGATGGACCCCGCGGTGGGCATCGTGTCCCTGGGCGGGCGCGCGGGCACCGGTAAGTCGGCCCTTGCCCTGTGTGCCGGCCTGGAGGCGGTGCTGGAACGCCGCGAGCACCGCAAGGTGATCGTCTTCCGTCCGCTCTTCGCGGTAGGCGGCCAAGAGCTCGGCTACCTGCCGGGCTCGGAGCAGGAAAAGATGAACCCCTGGGCGCAGGCGGTTTTCGACACCCTGGGCGCGCTCGTGAGCCAGGAGGTAGTGGAGGAGGTCATGGACCGCGGCATGCTGGAGGTCATGCCGCTGACCCACATCCGCGGACGCTCCCTGCACGACGCCTTCGTGATCGTGGACGAGGCCCAGTCGCTCGAAAAGAACGTCCTGCTGACCGTCATGAGCCGGATCGGGCAGAACTCGAAGATCGTCCTCACCCATGACGTTGCCCAGCGCGACAACCTCCGGGTCGGCCGGCACGACGGCATCGCAGCCGTCGTCGAAACCCTGAAGGGCCACCCGCTCTTCGGCCACATCACCCTTACCCGTTCCGAACGCTCGCCCATCGCTGCGCTCGTTACGGACCTCCTCGAGGGGGCGTAACTCCATCGGGGCGCCGTTGCCGCGGCTGAGTTCCGCGGCAACGGCGCCCCGCCGTCGTTGGTTGAGCTTGTCGAAACCAAACCCGAAGGGCGCGCTTGCCGTTGGTTGAGCCTGCCGAAACGAGTGAGACCGCCGGGCGACGTCGTTTTGCCCAATGTGGCCGCTTAGTGCGGGATTCCGCGGCCCTTTTTGGTAACGCGTGGGTGGGTGCCAAGCCAAGCTCAACCGGCGGGAATCTCCAGGAGGGGCCCCGCCCTATGCTGCTGCGGGCGCCGCCGTCAGCTGGTGTGGTGCGATAGTCCGAGGGACAGCCGGGTGTTGCCGGGCCCCTCCAGCACGAGGGCGATCGCCTGGTTGGGAAGCTCGAAGACCATGGTGGCGTCCGCTGTATCTCCCTGCTGGAGCTCCGCTTTCGCCGGTGCCGTCCACAGCGGATGGATGCTGTTGGCGCCAAGTCCCGTCACAGAGAACTGCGATGTGTCCAGCGTCGTGCCCTCACCTTCGAGAGCGGTGAACTGCACCAGAATCCTGACCCGGTGGGTCCCCGCGGACGGGCCCTCGTCCAAAACCTGGACGCGTTCCGGCGGAAGCCAGCCGTCCTTTTCCAGCGGGATGACGCCGTTGATCCGCGCCGTTCCGCCGGGGATCACCGCGCTGGCGCCCAGCGCGGTGCTGGCCTCCGGCTTGGCCGTAAGGAAGAGATATCCCAGTACGAGCGCCAAGGCGCAAAGCAGGGAAAGCGGGATCAGCAGCAGCTTCCGACGGCGCCGCGTACCGGTCCTGCTAGTGGCGGCCGTGGCAGGTTTCGAGACGTCTGGAGCCATGGTTGACATGGCAGCAGTTTGCGGCCGGCAGGTTGGAAAAAACCTGCGCGGCACCCCGCATTCCGGGTGGCCCGCGGGTTGGGTTCCTCAGGCCGGGTTCCTCGGGGGGCCGTCAGGCCGGGCTCGTCAGGCCGGGTTGGGACGCAGCGGCCACGGGATGTGCTCGCGCACATCAGTGAGGTTCATTGGTTCCGCCACGAAAAGATCGTCCAGCATGTACTCATCCACGGCCAGGATCCGGATGCGGTGCCCGGGAAGCTGCCCCCCGTCGTCGAGCGGTTCGGCGGCGACACACACTCCGGTCCCGGCATCGATGCGGATTCTGGTCCGGCCCGGTCCGCACAGGGGTGCATCCGGATCCAGCGGACGGTACCCGGCATTCGGTGAGGCCACGGTTTCCAGCGCCGCGCGGCCTTCGTGCGTCAACTGTCGAACCGGCTCCACCAGTTCGACGGCGTTGGCGTTGGGGAACTCCAGCGGCACCGGGGCATTTCCCGCCAGCTCCACCGGATCCAGTGCAGCAGCGAACCGGCCGTTTCCGAACGAGGGTTCGCCATACGCGGCCTCCGGGCGGCGCCGCACCAGCCCGCCGTCGTCGTACACCGGCGTCACCAGATGCGCGGGAAGAAGCCACGACTTCCGCGTGGCGCTGATGTATAGTCCGTCGCGCGAATCATTGATGCCGGTGGTGCTGCCCAGCAGCGTGCCGTCGTCGGACTCCAGGCGCAGCGCGCCGGGGCGGCGCAGCCAAGCGTGGACGGTGCCGGTGCCGGGGGTTTCGGCGTACTCGAAGCGCAGGGACTGCCATTTCCACGGAGACGAGCGGCAAAGGTTGCGAAAGGAAACGGCCGACGTGGGCGTGGCACCGCCGCCGTGTTCCTGCCGGTGTTTGGCGTCCCAGGTCCCCATATCCACAGTTTACGCGCGGCCCCGAGCGGCAGGCGGGCCAATCCAGTAGCATCCGAGAGTGATCCAACGACTTGGCGGACTGTGGGAAGCGGCACCGCTCGCGTTCTGGCTGCTGCTGGCCGCGTGCGCCTACTTCGCCGTGATGGCGGTGCGGCTCACGGTCATCGACGTCCGGCACCACCTCCTGCCGAACCGGATTGTCTTTCCCTCCTATGGCATTGCCGGTGTGCTGCTGCTGGGGGCGGTGCTCCCCCTCGCGGCGGTGGACCCGTCCGGACTGCCCGACGGCGATGCACGCCTTTTCGGGGTGCCCGCGCTGAGGATTGCGGCCGGGGGAGCGGTGCTGTGGCTCTTCTACTTTGTGCTGCGGCTGGTGTATCCGCCCGGCATGGGCTTTGGGGACGTGAAACTCGCCGGCGTTCTGGGGCTGTACCTGGGCTACCTCGGCTGGCCGCATGTATTCGCCGGGACGTTTGCAGCGTTCCTGCTCGGCGGCTTCTGGAGCATCGGCCTGCTGGCACTGCGGCGCGGGACGCTCAAATCGGCCATTCCGTTCGGGCCGTTCATGCTGGCGGGGGCCGCCGTGGCGATGGTCCTGCTGCCCGCGGGTTAGTCTTCGGACAGGGGCGTTGTCCCGGTGCGGCCCGCGCACGGGTCCGGCTAGGCTGAACCCATGCCGGCACCTGAATTTGTCCTGAAGCTCCGCGAAAAAATCGGCCACGACCCGCTGTGGGTTCCTGCTGTGCGGGGTGTGGTGTTCAACGAAGACGGCCACGTCCTGCTGGGCCAGCGGTCCGACAATGGCAGATGGACATTGATAACGGGGATGCTGGAGCCCGGTGAGCATCCCGCGCCCGGACTGCTGCGGGAGATCTTCGAAGAGACCGCCGTCGTCGCCGAAACGGAGCGGATGGTGTCGGTCGGCGTAGTAGGGCCGGTGACGTTCCCCAACGGCGACGTATGCGATTTCCTGGACATCGTGTTCCGCTGCCGCCACGTTTCCGGTGAGGCACGGGTGAATGACGACGAGTCCGTGGCCGTGGGCTGGTTTGCGTTGGACGGGTTACCGGATCTGCAGCCCGGAGACCGGGAATGCATCCGCCGTGCACTGCTGCCGGGGGACTCAGTCCATTACGAGCCCTGAGTTCCCCGGCAGCTCCTTAGACCGTGGCGGATTGCCGCTCTGCCTCGAGAAGCTCGGCCTCCTCACCGCCCACCGCCTCGCCGCGGGCCACCATGCCGGCCGTGTCTGAGAGCGGGATCTGCTTCAGCGTGATGGCCAGGAGCAGTGCAACGGCGATGAATGGGACGAGGTACCAGAACACCGGTGCCAGGGAATCGGCGTAAGCGTTGACGATGGCGTCGCGGAGCTGCCCGGGAAGCTGGCCCAGGGTCTGCGGATCCAGGGTCCTGGTTGACTGGGAGGCCTGGTCGGCCGACGCTCCGGCACCGGTGAAGGCGTTCGTCAGGGACTCCGCCAGCCGGTTGGTGAAGATCGAGCCGAACACGGCCACGCCCAGGGCAGCGCCCACTTCGCGGAAGTAGTTGTTGGTGCTGGTGGCCGTGCCGATCTGGTCCGCCGGAACGGAGTTCTGCACCACGAGGACGATGACCTGCATGATCAGGCCGAGGCCGGACCCGAACAGGAACAGCTGGACGCAGATGATCCAGATGGGCGTCTCGGCAGACAGCGTGGTGAACCACAGCATGGCGGCGATGGTCAGGCTGGCGCCGAGAATCGGGAACATCTTGTACTTGCCGGTCTTGGAAATGCGGATACCGGAGTAGATGGACGTTCCCATCAGGCCGGCCATCATGGGGAGCATGAGGAGCCCGGACTCGGCGGCGGAGGTGCCAGACGACATCTGCAGGAACGTGGGCACGAAGGCAATGGCGGCGAACATGCCCAGGCCCAGGGTGAAGCCGATGGCCGTGGAGTTCACGAAGATCCGGTTCCGAAACAGGCTCAGCGGGATGATCGGATCTTCCGCGCGGCGTTCGACGGCGACGAAGGCAGCTGCGGCGAGGACCAGGCCGGCGCCGAAGGCCCAAGTCAGGGGCGAGTCCCAGCCCTCGTCCTTCTTGCCCCCGAAGTCCGTGAAGAAGATCAGGCAGGTGGTGGCAACGGAGAGGAACAGGACGCCCAGGAAGTCGATCCGCTTTTCGGCTTTCTTGTTGGGAAGCGTCAGGGTGAACCAGGCGATGGTGAAGGCGGCGATGCCGATGGGAATGTTGATGTAGAAGGCCCACTCCCAGGTGAGGTGGTCAACGAAGAAGCCGCCCAGCAGCGGTCCGGCCACGGCCGAGAGACCAAAGATGGCGCCCAGCGGTCCCATGTACTTGCCGCGCTCCTTGGCGGGGACGATGTCCGCGATGATGGCCTGCGAGAGGATCATCAGGCCGCCGCCGCCCAGGCCCTGGATGGCCCGGAAGATCACGAAGCCCCAGAAATCCGTGGCGAAGGCACAGCCTACGGACGCAAGCGTGAACAGCGCGATGGCGACGAGGAAGAGGTTCCTGCGGCCGAGGATGTCGCCGAACTTGCCGTAGACCGGCATGACGATGGTAGTGGCGAGCAGGTATGCGGTGGTGATCCACGCTTGGTGCTCCACGCCGCCGAGCTTGCCGACGATGGTGGGCATGGCCGTGGAGACGATGGTCTGGTCCAGGCTGGAGAGCAGCATGCCGGCGATCAGCGCGGAGAAGATGATCCAGATGCGTTTCTGGGTCAGCAGCAGCGGTCCGGCTGCGGCTTTGGAACTGACGGCGGTGCTCATGGCTGTCCTTCTGCGGGGTGGTGTTCGGGGAGATTGAGGGGCTGTGAGAAAAGCAGTCGCGCGGAGGAGATGTTTTCAATCAGCAGGTCCTGGTAGGACCGGGTGTTGCCTTCGGAGAAATAGGCCATGCTGGCGTGCCGGGCAATGCTGCCCATGGCAACCACCGCCATCCGGACCACGGGATGGTCCGGGGCCACACCTTCACGGGCGGCGAGGACACGGGCAAAGTGGGCTTCCCGTTCCTCCGTGGCACCGATGATCTTGAGCATCAGCTGGGGCTCTTTTTTGATGACGCCGATCAGTTGGCGGGTTTCCTCTTCAGAGGAACTCATGCGTTCCGACATCTTCAGGGCAAGTTCCACCAGGTCTTGGAGGAGGCTGGGGGAGATCTCGCCGGACGGGGAACCGACGCCGCCGCGGATGAACCCGGCGAAGACCTCGGCGGGCAGTTCGTCGTCCACGTGCCCCAGAATGGCGTCTTCCTTGGTGGGGAAGTAGTTGAAGAACGTCCGGCGGGAAATGCCGGCCTGGTCGCAGACGTCCTCCACGGTGTAGCCGTTCAATCCGCGCTCGGACGTCAGGGAACGCGCGACGGCGGTAATCGCCGCCCGCGTTGCTGCCCGCTTACGCTCGCGGAGTCCACCGCCAATAGCTGCACTTTCAGTCACAAAGTAAAGTTTTGCACTAAGACAAATATAGTGCAACTTATCAGGGCGTGGCCAAAGTGCCGGTCATAGCCCATTGAGTTTTTGTCCATATACCGCGACTTCAAAGCCGTCGAAGTCGCGATATGTGGACAAAAACTCCAAGAGAACGCCAGCGGCCGCCCGCCTTCGCTGGGAAGGTGGGCGGCCGCCGTCGTACTTCTTGAAAAACTAAGCCTTGTGGGCCGGAGCCGTCATGGTGGTGACGTCCAGTGCCTTGTCCAGGTCGGCTTCGGAAACCTTGCCTTCGCCTTCACCGACGAAGCCGAGTTTCTCGGTGGCCTGGCGGACGGTCAGGCCCTCCTTGACGGCGGTCTTGGCGATTTTCGCGGCGTTTTCGTAGCCGATGAACTTGTTCAGCGGGGTAACGATGGACGGCGACGCCTCGGCGAGGAAGCGGGCACGCTCGACGTTGGCGGTGATGCCGTCGATCATCTTGTCGGCCATGACGCGGCTGGTGTTGGCCAGCAGGCGGACGGACTCGAGCAGGTTCGCGGCCATGACCGGGATGCCGACGTTCAGTTCGAAGGCGCCGTTGGTGCCGGACCAGGCGATGGCGGTGTCGTTGCCGATGACCTGGGCGCAGACCATGATGGAGGCTTCGCAGATGACGGGGTTGACCTTGCCCGGCATGATCGAGGAGCCCGGCTGCAGGTCCGGGATGGCGATTTCGCCGAGGCCGGTGTTGGGGCCGGAGCCCATCCAGCGCAGGTCATTGTTGATCTTCATGAAGGAGATGGCAATGTTGCGCAGCTGGCTGGAGGCTTCGATGAGGCCGTCGCGGTTGGCCTGGGCCTCGAAGTGGTCGCGGGCCTCGGTCAGCGGCAGGCCGGTGTCGGTGGCGAGCAGCTCGATGACGCGCTCCGGGAACCCGGCCGGGGTGTTGATGCCGGTGCCCACGGCGGTGCCGCCGAGGGGAACTTCGGCCACGCGGGGGAGTGCGGCGTTGATGCGCTCGATGCCGTAGCGCACCTGCGCGGCGTAGCCGCCGAATTCCTGGCCCAGGGTGACCGGGGTGGCGTCCATGAGGTGGGTGCGGCCGGACTTGACGACGTCCTTGAACTCAACGGCCTTGCGCTCCAGCGATTCGGCCAGGTAGCCGAGGGCCGGAATGAGGTCGTTGATCAGGGCCGAAGTGGCTGCAACGTGGACGGAGGTGGGGAACACGTCGTTGGAGGACTGCGAGGCGTTGACGTGGTCGTTGGGGTGGACCACCTTGTCACTGCCGGCAGCCTTCAGGGCGCGCGTTGCCAGTTCAGCGAGGACCTCGTTGGTGTTCATGTTCGAGGACGTGCCGGAGCCGGTCTGGAAAACGTCGATGGGGAAGTCGCCGTCGTACTTGCCCGTAGCCACCTCGTCGGCAGCTTCCGCGATCGCCTTGGCCAGCTCGCCGTCGAGCACACCCAGTTCAGCGTTGGCCTGGGCAGCGGCCTTCTTGACCCGGGCCAGCGCCTCAATGTGGGCGCGTTCCAGGGTTTTTCCGGAGATCGGGAAGTTCTCGACTGCACGTTGCGTCTGCGCGCGGTACAGGGCGTTCACGGGGACGCGGACTTCGCCCATCGTGTCATGTTCAATGCGGAACTCTTCAGTGGAAGTCATGGGGCTAGCTTAGGACGCCCGGGCGCCGCATCGAAAACCGTGAACGGCTTGCTACAGGCGGCCCGCCCGGGCGTCTCCAGGCTGCTTCTAGAGCTCGCCGATTCCGGAAACAAGCTCCGCGTGGCCGTCTGCGAGGCTGTAGGAGAGCCCGATCACGGCGGCCCGGCCCGTCTCGATTGCGTCCGAAATCACACGCGAGCTGTCCACGAGGCGGTGTGAGGTCTGCTTGACGTGCTCCACCACCATGTCGTTGACCTCCGTCTGGTCGTTGCGGAGCGAGGTCAGGACCGACGGCGTGATGCGCTCGACGAGGTCCCGGATGAAGCCGGCCGGCATCTGTCCGGTTTCGACGGCGGACTTCGTGGCGGTGACCGCTCCGCAGCTGTCGTGCCCGAGCACCACGATCAGCGGCACGCCCAGCACGCCGATGCTGTATTCAAGGGAGCCGAGGACGGCGTCGTCAATGACCTGGCCCGCGGTCCGGACGACGAAGACGTCGCCGAGTCCGACGTCGAAAATGATCTCGGCCGCGAGCCGCGAGTCGGAGCAGCCGAAGATCACCGCGAAGGGATGCTGGGTTTCCACCAGGGATGAGCGCCGGGAGGCGTCCTGGTTCGGGTGCGAGGATTCACTCTTAACGAAGCGTTCATTGCCTTCGCGCAGACGGCGCCAGGCCAGGGCAGGAGTCAGGTAAGTGGTCACAGCCCCACCTTACGGTGCGGGGCTCGCCGAGGGGGAAACGGTGACAGCGGGGTTACTTTCCAAGGACTTGACGACGGCGGTAGCCAGGACCGCAAACTCCTCCAGGTTGGCGTCTCCCGCCAGGACCACGGTGGAGCCGCGGTAGGCGAGCACCATGCTTTTCTCGCCCTTGCCCGTGTCATGGAGTTCCCACTCCTTGCCGCCGGCGTTGCGGGTGCCGGTGACCGGGGCGCTCTTGGTCTGCTGCACGAGCCAGCTGGGGTTGGCCTTGCTGGTCTGCGTCAGGCCGATGAATTTTTCCTTCGGAGTCACGTATCCGACCTCCCAGGCCGCGACGCCGGTGCCGCTGGCCGCCGCCCAGCGGGCGTAATTCGGGTGGAATGTGTCGCCCGCCGCGGGGGCCACCGGTGTGAATCCCGCCACACCCGCGGCGTTCCCGGCTACGGCGCTGACGTTGATGTTGGGGCGGAAGCCATCCGACTTCGGGGACGGATTCATCAGGACGATCGGCAGGAACGCGGCGACGCTCACCAGCAGGGCGATGATCATTCCGATCACCGAGGCATTGGCCCGTTTCGCGGCGGCCGCGGGAATTACGGGCTTGACGGGCTGGCCGGCCGACGAGGAGGAGGGGGCGGGAGCCTGCACGCGGCTCGAGGGGGCGGACTGGTCCTGCATATCACTCACCCTTCTATAGTCGCCCATGCGGGCTCCGAACTCACATTCGAAGCCGACGGCGGTGAGGCCCGCCGTCCGTTACGAGGTGTGGTCATCACCCGCGCAGGGCCTGCGGCGGCGACTATGATCAGTTACAGAGGAATCACCGCGATGGTCGACCCAGGCCTAGCGGGCCCAATGATCGCCACTCGAAGAAGAGGTTCACGTGTCACCAGCGTCCATTACCCAGAAGTACTCAACGCTTTCCCCGTCGCTCGCCGTCGGAATCGACGAGCCGGACCGCAACCTCGCCCTTGAACTTGTCCGCGTCACTGAAGCCGCGGCGATCGCCGGCGGCCACTGGGTGGGATTCGGCGACAAGAACAAGGCGGACGGCGCCGCCGTCGACGCGATGCGTTCCTTCCTTCAGACCGTCCACTTCAACGGCGTCGTGGTCATCGGTGAAGGCGAAAAAGACGAAGCCCCGATGCTGTTCAACGGCGAACAGGTTGGTGACGGCACCGGCCCCGAGTGCGACGTCGCCGTCGACCCCATCGACGGAACCCGGCTGACCGCCCTGGGCATCAACAACGCCCTGGCCGTCCTGGCCGTCGCCGAGCGCGGCTCCATGTTCGACCCCTCCGCCGTGTTCTACATGGAGAAGCTGGTCACCGGTCCTGAAGCCGCCGACATGGTCGACCTGCGTTTGCCCGTCAAGCAGAACCTGCACCTGATCGCCAAGGCCAAGGGCGTGAAGGTCAACCAGCTCAACGTCATGATCCTGGACCGTGACCGCCACCGCCCGCTGGTTGAGGAGATCCGCGATGCCGGCGCGCGCACCAAGTTCATCATGGACGGCGACGTTGCAGGCGCCATCGCGGCTGCCCGCTCCGGCACCGGCGTCGACGCCCTCATGGGCATCGGTGGAACCCCGGAAGGCATCGTGGCGGCCTGCGCCATCAAGTCCCTGGGCGGCGTGATCCAGGGCCGGCTGTGGCCGACCAGCGACGACGAGAAGCAGAAGGCGATCGACGCCGGCCACGACCTCGAGCGGGTCCTGTCCACGAATGATCTCGTCACCAGCGACAACTGCTACTTCGCCGCCACCGGCATCACCGACGGCGACCTCCTCAAGGGCGTGCGCTACTCCAAGGACAAGGTCCTGACGCAGTCGATCGTCATGCGCTCCAAGTCCGGCACCATCCGCTTTGTGGACGGCGAGCACCAGGCCAGCAAGTGGGAAGGCTACGCCCGCAAGAGCTAGCCCCCCCGGCTTTCCCAGCGCGTTCTTAGCGCGAACGTACAGTTGTGGCCCCGAATCCGACCGGATCCGGGGCCACAACTGTACGTTCGCGCACTTTTTCAACGGGTTGGGTCCGGTCTCCCGATGCCTGGCGTCGCAGCCGCCCCTCCAACGTAGCCCTGACCTTCTCGAGAACGAAGGGCTTCTCGCCCTCAAGATCGTCCTTGAATATTCTGAGCTCCGTCCAACCGAGGCGCTCCGTCATTTCCCTGCGCTTCCTGTCACTCGTGGCCTGGACCGGATCCGAATGGTGCCCGCCGTCATATTGCAGCGCGAGGCGGTGTTCCGGATAGGCGGCGTCCGGCCACACCGCCGGTTGGCCCCAGCTATTGCGGAGGACATGATTCAGAACTGGTTCGCCGAGCTTGGTGCGGGCAAGCACCAGCCGCATTCTGGTCTCTTGCGGGGAATCAGCCCCGACGCGGACCTCGGGGAGTGCGAGCCGCGCCGTCTTCACGCCCCGCATGCCAGGGTGTGACGCAACTATGCGCCGCAGGTCGTCAATCGTTGCCAGTGGAGCCCGCGGCACCGGAAAATCGGGTCCATGCGCAACCACCGCGGAATCTCCTGCGGCGATCAGTTCGTCCACGCTGAGAAGGCTGGCAAGATCGAGCCAGGTCCTTGCAGGCGAGGTGACCCGGACGCCGTCGTGGATCACCACCTCGCCGGGTTTGAACGTCAGGCGGTGACCAACGACGTTTCCCCGGCGCGGCTTGCTGCCGTCTCTCTCGCGCGCGACGTGGATTTTCCAGTCCTCCTGCATCCACCGGGGAAGGCCGTAACCCCAGAGCCGTGCCCCGGAATGATGAGTAAGGGTTGAAGCGTCATCCAGCGCGGTGTACGCACGAAGGTACGTGCCCGTGGTGGCATCTCCTCCCAGCGGAACGCGAATACCGCGCGAGGGAATGGCGAGATCCGGTTGCCGCTGGCGCTTTCGGGACACGCCGCACGCGGCAGCGTCGCTCGAGGTGAATGATCCCGTAAGTAGTTCCTGGGGCAGTGGCGAGAGACGCATGCTCCAGTCTGTACCGGGCAAAGGGCCCTCGGGAGGTTATCCACAAGCGCAAACCTCGGGGAGAGCGCGAACGTACACTTGTGGCCCCAAAACCGCTCGGTTTTAGGGCCACAAGTGTACGTTCGCGCTCAGCGGGTGGGGCGCTTGATGAGGGTTTTGATGCCGTCGCGGAGTTTGCGTGCCACCTGGTAGGCCGCGTAGCGGGGCCGGTTGACGGGCAGGTCCCAGGTGCCGGGGTAGGCGATCTCGCGGCCGCCGAACGACTTCTTGAACGCTGTGAACCCCGCCCACTTGTGGTCGGGCTCCCCGGCCGGGGCCACGCCCCACAGGTCCACGTGCTTCAGCCCCTTCTCCTGGGCATCGGCCATGAGCGTCACGAGGAGGGGGATGCCCGCGCTGAGCTTGCGGTGGGTGTCATCCATGGCCGCGTGGGCGTACGTCCGGGTGTCTGCCGAGTCGTAGGCCAGCGCTGCCGCCACCGGACCGCCGTGCAGGTCGGCGATGAACAGCGTCGCCGCGCCCGCGGGCATGAGGGACTCGGCCACCTGCGTCAGGTACTCGTCGCTTTGCGGTTTGAAGCCGTTCCGCCGAGCGGTCATGTGGAGGAAGTTCAGGAGCACGCGGATGTCTTCGGGGTCCTGGGTGGAGCGGAAGGTCACGCCCTTCTTGTGGATGTTCCGGTACAGGTTCCGGTTGACCGGCTTCATCTCCGCCAGGACCTCCTTGAAGTCCCGGTCCAGGTCCACGATCCAGCTGAGTTCGGGCTGCTGGTTGACCGGGGCAGGCTGCAGGCCCCGGCTCCGCAGTGCCTCGGGCGCCGAATCAGGGTCCAGTCCGGCAGCTACCGGCTCGACCCGGATAAAGACGGCGCCGCAGGACGTCGCCAGCCCCCGTAGCGCCGCCAGCGCGGCGTCGAACGCCTCGACTGACCCGGCCACCGGGCCGTAGGGCGCATACAGGACCTTGCCCGCGGGATTCTTTTCCTCGATGGCCAGGAAGCTCCAGCCGGGACCGGATTGCCGGTGCACGCGGCGGCCCAGCGACTTCTGGAAATCCTCCCAGGCCTTCGTTTGCAGAAAGTACTCCACCGCGGTCAGGCCTTCATCGAGGTGGTCACGGCGAAGGCCACGGCGTTCTCCGCTGCCCCGGACACGGGATGGACGTTGACGGGGGCGTCGGCGGCCGGCAGGAAGGCACTTGCGCCATGGCCCAGCTGAAGGTCACCCTTCGGCGAGTCAAGGATCACGGACCCGGCCACGACAATAACCACAGCGGCGCCCGACTGTGCCAGCGGAACGGGCTCGCCGTCCGGCAGCAGTTCGATCCGCTGGAGCTGGAACTCACGGAACGGCGGGCAGTACAGTTCCTGACCGAGCTCGGAGGTCTCCGGCCGCAGCATGGGGACGCCCACCGACTCGAAGGCGATGGTGCTCAGCAGCTCGGGAATGTCGATGAACTTGGGCGTCAGTCCGCCGCGGAGCACGTTGTCCGAGGAGGCCATCACCTCGACGCCGAGTCCGTGCAGGTAGGCGTGCACGTTTCCGGCGGGCAGGTACACCGCCTGGCCCGGCTCCAGCGACAGCCGGTTCAGCAGCAGGGAGATCAGGACGCCGGGGTCGCCGGGGTACTCGCCGTGAAGGCTGAGCACCGTGGAAAGCTCCTGCTGGTAGGGCGCCATGGGCGCACCCGAGGCCAGCACGTCAACCACCCGGGACGTAGCTTCCTGGATTTCCTTGCCCCCGGCGATCAGCCGTTCGAACGCAGATCTTAGCGCCGTGGCCTCCTCGGGTTGCGAGAGGTCTTCGATGACGTCCTTCAAGAGCTGCGGCACACCGTTGCCCGGGAGCTCCAGGCAGCCGGCCAGGTGGAGGAAGATGTCGCGGGACTTCTCCGGTGCACGGAAACCGCACAGCGCATCGAACGGGGTCAGCGCGAAGATCATCTCCGGTTTGTGGTTGTCGTCCCGGTAATTGCGGTGGGCAGCTCCGGTCGGCACGCCGTCGGCATTCTCACGCGCGAAGCCGGCTTTGGCCTGGTCAAGGCTCGGGTGCACCTGAAGCGACAGCGGCTTGGCCGCGGCGAGGATCTTGGCCAGGAACGGCAGGCGCGGTCCGAATTCGGCCACCGACTCAGATCCCAGAAAATGTTCCGGGTCCTCGCCGATGAGCTCATTCAGCGGTGCTGTCGTGCCGTCCGGCCGGCTGGCCACCGACGGCGAGTCAGGGTGCGCGCCGATCCACAGCTCAGCTTCCGGTCCGCCCGACGCCGGCCGGCCGAGCAGGCCGGCGATCGCCGTCGTCGACCCCCAGGCGTACGGCCGGAGGACGTTGTCGATTTCGTACAAAGCCAGGTGTCCTTCTCTCTTGCAACAGGTGTGGCTAAAGGTTTAGAGGGCAGCGCACTGGCCGTTGGTGGCCACGAGGTCGCGGATGGCCTGCTCGTTGCCCTCGCGCTTGAACTGGTTCAGCATCGCTTCTGTGATCGGTTCCCCCCCGGGGGTGGTGGTCACTGGGGTGAAGTCCGACGACGACGGGGACGGCGAGGGGGCGGTGGCCGGAAGGCCCGCCAGGGGACCTGCTGACCGACCGGCCGCGGAGAGCCCGGTGCCCGGCACGGCACTGGGCTGCAGCACAGCGTCCTGGAGCCCGGAGTCCGCCGCAGCAGCCGGCGACGATTCGGAGCTGGCGGAAGCGAGCAGCTTCTTGACGCGGTCATGGATCTGGTTGAAGTCGGGCACCGTGGAGAAGGACGCGTCGAAGTCCGGCGGCCCGATGGTGAGCCTCTTGACGTCCGTGCCCTTGGCCTTCATGGCCAGGTCCACGAAGCTGCCGAGCTGGCTGGAGGAGATGTTGGAATCAACCACCTTGGTGCCGGCGTTGGCGATGTCCTCGAACTTTGCCAGCAGGGTTGCGGGGTCCAGCTGTTTCAGCATGGCCTGCTGGACGCACTGCTGCCGCGCGATCCGGGCGTAATCGTCCACGAATTCGCGGGAGCGGCCGTACCAGAGGGCGTGATATCCGTCCAGCTTCTGGTCCCCGGCCGGAATCCAGCCCAGCGGCATGCCGTGGATGCCGTTCGCCTCGTCGACCATGTCACCGCTGATGGGGACCCAGCCGCCGGCCTTGATCCGGATGCCGCCCATCGCGTCAATCAGCTTCGCGAAGCCGTCCATGTCCACCAGCACGTAGGCCTGCACCGTGATCCCGAGAGTGCCGGACACCGCTTCCAGGGTTGCCTGCGCTCCCGGGTCGGCGACGCCGGGGTAGAGGTCCTTGTGCTCGTTCGTGACCTCGGTGTTGATGGCGTTGATCAGGCATTCGTCGCCGCAGTTGTAGCCCTCGGGATAGATCTGCCGCATGGGCGAACCCTCGCTGAACTGGGCGTTCTGCAGGTTACGCGGCACCGAGATGATGGCGGTCTGGCCGGACTTGGCATCGACGCTGAGCACGGACAGGCTGTCCGGGCGGCGTCCGGTGCGGTCGGCACCCGCGTCGCCGCCCATCATGAGGAAGTTGTAGCGGCCGTCGACGGGGTCAATGGCCGGTCCGGCGTTGAAGATGCTGCCGATCGCATTCCGGCTGACATTGAGCAGGTAGGCGGCGTAGCCCAGCGATCCGCTGCTCACCACCATGGCGAGGACAAGCGCAATCACGACGGCGGGCCTCATCCGGGCGGGCAGCAGCACCGGCCGGATGAGCCGCAGGGTGTTCACGAACAGCACCAGCCAGCCCACCGCCAGCGCGGCAAGGACCAGGACGATGAGCAGCGAGGCCACCGGATTCGTGATGATGTTGATCAGCAGGGTCCGGTTGGTGAACAGCAGTACCAGGGCAATGATCGCGAGCAGCCAGGCGCCCAGCGTCACGCGCAGGGCGATCCGGCCGATCTTGCGGTCCCCGGCCACGATCTGCGCGCTGCCGGGCACCAGCAGCGTGAGCAGGATCAGCAGGAACGCGCGCTTGGTCCGCACAGGTTCGGCGGCACTCGACGGGTTTCGGACGGGATCCGTCAGGAGGCCCTGGGACGGCAGTTCGTTATTGGACATGGCAGATCCCTATCGGCTGCTCCGGAGAGCCACATTTGCTTCGGAGAAGACTTCGTTGACTTTCTGGCGGAGGTTGGCGCCTTTTCGGCTGGCAACGTCGTTGAGTTCCTGGGCGAAGTCCAGGAGCTCCTTGCGGAGGCGGGCGGAAAGGTCGTCGGTGCCGGAAGCCAGCATACGGACGGCGAGCAGGCCCGCGTTCCGAGCTCCGGCAATGGAGACCGTGGCCACCGGAACCCCGGCGGGCATCTGCACGATGGAGAGCAGGGAATCCATGCCGTCCAGCGTCTTCAGCGGGACCGGAACGCCGATCACGGGCAGGGGAGTGACGGAAGCGAGCATGCCGGGAAGGTGCGCGGCGCCGCCGGCGCCGGCAATGATCACGCGGAGGCCGCGCTCGTGCGCCGTCTGCCCGTAGCGGATCATCTCCGTGGGCATGCGGTGCGCGGAGACAACGTCCGCCTCGAACGGAATGCCAAACTCGGCCAGGGCGTCAGCCGCCGCCTCCATGACGGGCCAGTCTGAATCCGAGCCCATGACGAGGCCTACGAGGGGAGCGGGGGCGCCGGGTTCCGGTGCTGCATCGGATACGGGGCTCATGGGGTCTCCTCGGTGGTGCCTGTTGCCGCGGCCGGCAGTCTGCCGTCGCGGATGATGTTTGCCACGGTGGTGGCGCGCTGCCGGAGGGAGTCGACGTCCGCGGCAGACGCGCCCACCAGGTTCACGTGGCCGATTTTCCGGCCCGGCCGCACGGACTTGCCGTAGCAGTGGACTTTGGCACCCGGTTCCGCCGCCAGTGCGGTGGGGAACGCGGAGAAGAGGTCCTGGTTGTCGCCGCCCAGGAAGTTCTTCATCACGGCAACCTGGCCCAGGAGGTCAGTTGCGCCGAGCGGCAGGTTCAGGACAGCGCGCAGGTGCTGTTCGAACTGGCTGGTGACGGAGCCGTCCTGTGTCCAGTGTCCGGTGTTGTGGGGGCGCATCGCCAATTCGTTGATCAGGAATCCGGCGCCGGTGCCGGGCGTCTCGAACATCTCCACGGCCATGACGCCGGTGACGCCGAGTTCATTGGCGATTCGGAGGGCAGCCTCTTCGGCGGCTGCAGCCACCTCAACGGAAATGTTCTGTGCCGGTGCGATCACTTCGTCGCAGACGCCGTCCACTTGGATGGTGTGGACCACGGGCCATGCACGGGACGCCCCGTCCGGGGTGCGGGCCACGAGCGCAGAGAGCTCGCGGCTGAACTCCACCCTGGCCTCGGCGAGGAGCGGGCTCATGGCCTCGAACCAGTCGGCGGTTTCCGCGGCTTCTTCAGGGGAGCCGACGATGCGCACGCCCTTTCCGTCGTAGCCGCCCCGCGGGGTCTTGAGCACCACGGGCCAGCCGATCCGGTCTCCGAAGCTAACCAGGCCGGCGACGTCGTCCACTGCGGCCCACTCGGGGTTGGGGAGTTCGAGGCGGTCGATGGCCGCGCGCATGACCAGCTTGTCCTGGGCATTGACCAGCGCCTCCGGGCGCGGCTGGACGTTTACTCCGGCTTCGATCAGGGCATAGAGGTGATCGCCCGGGACGTGCTCGTGGTCAAAGGTCATCACGTCCAGGCCCTTGGAGAATTCCATCAGGGCCGCGAGATCCTTGTAGTCGCCCACGGGAGCGTTGGGGACAGCAGAGACCGCGGATACGTCTTCGCCCTCAGCCAAAACACGGAGTTCAAAGCCCAGGGCAGTGGCGGCAGGGGCCATCATGCGCGCAAGCTGGCCGCCGCCAACCACGCCGATTACTGGAAAAGTCACATCTTCCAGCCTACAGAAAAGGAGCGCGGTTGCCGTCTTTCATGGCTGAGAAGGTCCCGAAGTCGCCCGATTTTGCTGAGACGGCCGCTGACAGGACCGTCCAGCGCGGGGCGCTTTGGGGTTACTCCCGGCAAACGGCGCTAAAATGGGAACTTGGCCCATCGGCCCCCACTATTCAGACGGCCACGGAGGGTCATGATTAACACACTTGCAGAGCGCATCCGGGGACTCGCCTCGCTTTTCTGGCGCGAGGTGGCGAAGTTCGGTGCCGTGGGCGGTGTGGCGTTTGTCATTGACAACGGGCTGACTTACTACCTGATGCACGGGCCCATGACGGACAGCGAGGCCAAGGCCCGCTTTGTCGGTGCCACCGTCGCCACCGTGTTTTCCTGGATCGCCAACCGTCTCTGGACGTTCCGGCACCGCCGCCAGGCCAACGTCGTACGTGAATTCCTGATGTTCATCCTCATCAACGGCATCGGCATCGGCATCTCCACCGGGTTTACGGCCCTGGCGAAGTATTCAATGGGCGTCACGGACAAGAACATGCTCTTCGCCGCGGGCGTCGTGGGCATTCTGGTCGCCACGGTGGTCCGCTTCTTTGCCTACCGGTTCCTCGTGTTCAACCAGGAACTGGACCAGGAGCCGGAGTTCTCGCACGACCACGAGATCATCGAGGTCCACCACCACTCCGCCCGGCAGGCGGGGCACGTCCTGGAACCGGACGTGGACGAACCCGAGCGGCCCGTCCGGCCGAGTTAGTTTCGGCAGCCCGACCCCGTCCGGCCAAGCCGGCTCAGCCGCCGTGGATCCGCTCCGCTGCGAGAAGCTTGTCCGTCAGCTCGACGTCGCCATGGACCAGGACCACTGAGCCGTCGCTCTTCCACGCGCCAAGGGCGTTGGCCAGCGCCGCCTCGAGGCCGTCGGCGGCGCGCACCAGGAGCCGCGCGCTCGGCTCGTGTCCCGCGGCAAAGTCCGCCAGGAGGGCTTCATGGCGGACGGCTGCACCGTCCGCGTTCCGAACCGCGGGAGATACCGGATCGGGGTCGTTATGGGCCATGAACACGTCACCGTGGGACCGGACCTCCGCGGCGTAGTCGAGAACTCCGGCAGGCAAGTCGCCGGGCCACCGCATCGCCAGGGCCGGCAGCGGAACGGCGACGACGGCGTCGAACCCGTCCTCGGCGGCGTCCGGTTCGGACGTGGCGAGCAGGTCTGCATCACCTGATCCGAGCACCACTTCCATCCCCAGTTGCCAGGCGGCGAGGGCCCAGATGATGGATTTCCAGTGCGCGGGAAGGTCCAGCCGCAACCTCATTCCGGGCTCGGCGTCGAGTTCGTCCTGGAGCAGGTTGCTGGTCTTTGCGACCCAGTTGTCCAGCACGCGCCCGGAGAGTTCCACGCGCTCGGCATCGGGCCCGTACCAGGTCAGGCGCGGGGACGTGGAGTGGCCCGAGCGTAGGGCCGTCATCAGATCAGTGGCCGGGATGTTCATGGCTTCATCTTGCCACGCCTTCTTGCGTGATCTCGGGCACAGCAGTTTGTAACATCGTTTGCCTTAGCGCTCCGGCCGACGGCAGAATTCCCGGAATTGTGCGCGCGTCGAGCAAGATAGTAAGGTTCCTGTCAAATTTCGGATGGGAGTCGAATGCTGCGGGCAAAAAATTCCCGGGCGTGGCGCGCCTGCTGATTGGCTCGGACATTGATTATTATTCCGTCGCGGCTTGACTCCCCCTACTTACACGCGTGTAATTAGATATCGAAAAGCCGCGGCGAACTCTAAGGGACACCACGTAGTGTCCCTGAACGTCGGGCCGGGGGCCGCACTACTCAGGAGGGGACGCCATGGGGCAAGCGGAGCGCATGCATGATGATGCTCTTGTGGCCGGCCAGGCCACAGCAAAGTACAGGTCTCGGGGGGTACCCAGTGACTGGTATGTAGATCCGGCTGATCCGGATGCCGCAGAGCGGTACAACAAGGACACGTCTGCCTCTTTGCAGGACCAGGCCACGGCCTTCCTGGCCCAGCACGACGCCCTCCAGAATGAGTCCCTGCTGGCCGGTCAGCCGGAGCAGGACGAAGACGTTCTTGATCCCCCCATGGAGCTCCGGAACCCGGCACCCTCCACGCTGGCCCAGCCGGTGTGGATCGGTTTGCCGCTGGGGCAGGATTTCGACGACGAAGGCGAGCTTGGGTGGCAGACGGATGCCCTGTGCGCCCAGACCGATCCGGAGGCTTTTTTCCCGGAAAAGGGCGGTTCCACGCGGGACGCCAAGAAAGTCTGCGGAGCGTGCAACGTGCGCTCGCAGTGCCTGGAGTACGCCCTGGCCAATGATGAACGGTTCGGGATTTGGGGTGGCCTCTCCGAGCGTGAGCGCCGACGGCTGAGGAAGCGAGCAGTCTAATTCTTCAGGAAGTACACGTCACTGCCGTTGTGGTCGCCCACAACGGCAGTGACTATCTGCCCAAGACACTTTCAGCGCTGGCCGCACAAACCCGGCCTGCGGACACCGTGATCGGGGTGGATACCGGCTCACAGGACAATTCGGCTGCCCTCCTGCAGCGTGCCGTCGGCGAGGTCAATGTCCTCACCGTCAATGGCGGCAAGGCAGGGATGGGCGCTGCAGTGCGGGCCGGCCTCGCCGCCCTGGCTCCATGGAGCCGGCAGGGCGCGCGGGACCGGTCCGAATGGATCTGGCTGCTGCACGACGATGCGGCACCTGACCCCGAAGCACTGGCCGAACTGCTGCACGCGGTGGAGCGCGCCCCGTCCGTTACTGTCGCGGGCTGCAAGCAGCTGGACTGGAACGCCAGGCGGCGCCTGATCGACGTCGGGCTTTCCACCAGCCGCTGGGCTGAGCGGCTCACGCTGATCGAGGCGGACGAACTCGACCAGGGCCAATACGACGGCCGGTCCGACACCTTTGCGGTCAACTCCGCCGGCATGCTGGTCCGGCGCGACATCTGGGAGCATCTCAAAGGGTTTGACCCGGCTCTCCCCGGCACGGGCGACGACGTCGACTTCTGCTGGCGGAACCGGCTGGCCGGTCACCGGGTGGTGGTGGTTCCCAGCGCGAGGATGTTCCATGTGTCCCACCGGCCGCATGCCCTTGGCACGGCCTCGGCCGCGCGCCGGGCGCAGGTGCACCTGCGGCTCAAGCACGCACCGCTGTGGTCGCTGCCGCTGCACGCTGTCGGCGCCCTGTTCGGAAGCCTCCTCCGGCTGATCTTCAGCATCGCCGTGAAGGATCCCGGGTACGGCTTCTCGCAGCTCCTGTCAACAGCCGCAGCCCTCGCCAGGCCCGCCGCGCTCGCCCGGGGACGGCGCAACGCTGCCCGCACCCGCCGAGTCCGCCGCTCCGTGGTCAAAGCGCTGCAGACCGAACGGCGCGAAGTGTGGGGCCACCGGCGCTCCCTGATGGAGGCCCTGGGCGCAGACGACGCCCGGTCCTCCGAGGACAGCAATGATCCGCTGGAGGAACAGCCCAGCGGCGACTCGACGGACGACTTCGCGGCCCTGTCGACGAACGAGCGGGGCTGGGTTGGCAACGGGGCCGTCGCCGCGGTGATTCTCGCATCTGTGGCGTCCTTCGCCGGCCTTGCCGCGCTTTTCCAGGCCGACGCTGCCAGCGGAGGCGCACTCCTGCCCGTCTCAGCCCGGCTGGAGGACATCTGGCACCACGCCTCCACCTGGTGGATCGGACTGGGCGCCGGGCTTCCGGGGCACGGCGACCCCTTCGGCTACGTCCTCTGGATCCTCGGCCTGTTGGGCGGAGGCAACGCGAACGGCGCCGTTATCTGGCTGCTTTTGCTGGCCATGCCGCTCTCCGGTTTGGCTGCCTGGTTCGCCTCCGGCGCCCTGACCTCCTACCGCCGGTTCCGACTGGCAGCTGCGCTGGTCTGGGCAGCGGCGCCCGCCCTGCAGGTCGCTGTCAACCAAGGGCGCGTCGGAGCCCTGCTGGCCCACGTCATGATGCCGCTGCTGGTCCTGGCTTTGCTGCGGGCCACAGGTTCCGCACTCGGACGAGGCCGCTTCGCCCCCGTTCCGGCCGGCAGCCTCGCGGACCAGCCGCCGGCCAAGCCCGGCGTCAATGGCACGCCGTCGTGGACGGCAGCCGCAGCCGCCGGGCTGGCGCTGGCGGTCATCACCGCCGCAGCCCCGTCGCTCCTGCTGCCGGCCGCCGTCGTGATCATTGTCCTGAGCCTGCTGCTGGGCAGGCGCGGACGCACGCTCTGGTGGGCACTGCTGCCGAGCGCTGCGCTGTTTGTGCCGTTTGCGCTGTCCACCCTCGACCGCCCCCGGGCACTGCTTGCCGACCCCGGGCTGCCGCTGCCCTTTGAGGCCGCTGCGGTGTGGCAGCAGATCCTGGGCCAGCCGCTCGGCTTCGACCCGGCCGGCGGCCTGTCCGGGCTGGCGCTCTTTTCCGGCGGCTCCGTCCCCTGGGCGCTGCTGCTGGCCCTCCTGATCGGAGCCCCGCTCCTGGCGCTGGCTGTAGCCGCGCTCTTTGTTCCGCTCCGGATCCACCCGGACCGCCGCGGCCGTGTCGCCAGGGCCCTTTGGGCCGCGGCGCTGGTGGTGCTGGCCGGGGGATGGCTGGCAGGACACGTCGCCACCGGGGCCGGCCCGCAGGCCCTCGTGGCGCCTTTCACCGGTCCGGCAGTCTCCGCCGCCGTGTTCGGGCTACTTGGAGCGGCCATCATCGGCGGCGACGGCCTCCTGACGCTTGCCGGGTCCGCATCAGACAACGTGTCCCGCAGTGGGAGAGCGCGGTCCGCCGCCGTGGCCCGCGGTGCCGCGGCGCTGGCGCTAGTGCTCCTGCTCGCCGGACCGCTGGCCGGGCTGGCGGCCTGGACCGTGCAGAATGTTGTGCAGCCGGCCGATGCCGCGGTGCACGCTGACACTGCCGACCTCGGGGCGCCCCGGCTGGTGGGCCCCACGGACCCGCGGATGCTGCCTGCCACCGCTGTGGACCGCGGTGAGGGACCCGAGCAGACCCGGACGCTGCTGATCAGCACCGGGGAGGACGGAACGTACAGCGCCACCCTTATGCGCGGTGGGGGCACCACGCTGGACAGCCTCTCAACCATCGCGGCCGCGCGGGACATCATGGGCAGCCCCGGGCAGGAATCGGTCCGCGACGACGACGAGGTTACCGCGGCGCTGCGCACCAGCGTGGCCACCCTGGTGGCTGCCCGCGGGGTCGACCCGCGGCCCGAACTGGAGCGGCTCGGCGTCGGATTCGTCGTCCTGCGCGCCGCTGACACTGCGGCGCAGCTGACCGCCAGCCGGATGGACGCGGTCCCCGGGCTGACCGCCGTGGGGCCCACTGACTCGGGCTGGCTCTGGCGCGTGACACCGCTGAATGACGCCGTCCTGCAGCCCGCCGACGTCGCCCATCGGGTGCGCATGGTGGACAGCAAGGGTGCCACGATCGGGCTGGTCCGCTCCGACCTGACCGGAGCCCAGGCCTCGGTGCCGAAGGGGCCTGAGGGCCGGCTGCTGGTGCTCGCCGAGCGGGCAGATCCCGGCTGGACCGCCTGGCTAGACGGCCGCAAACTGACCTCCACCACCTCCGGCTGGTCCCAGGCTTTCACCCTGCCACCGCAGGCCGGCCAGCTGACAGTCCGGTATGAAAGCCCCTGGGCGCTCTGGTCCGGCATCCTCCAAGCCGCCGTCATCGGCCTGACGGTCCTGCTGGCGCTCCCGATGCCGGCACGGCGCCCTAACACCGGCCTGTCCAGGGACGAAGGCTCCCTGCGTAAGGAATACCAGAATGCATGAGGAAGAGAACGACGGCGGGACGCCGGCGAAGCGGGGCAGCGTCCCGGTAGCCCGGGCTACTGGGGGCACCGCTCCGGGGACTAACGCTTCCGGAACCCGCGCTTCCGGAACCCGGTCCAGCGGTGCCAGCCGCATCGCCGGCCGCCGTGGCATCGTGGCCGGAATGCTCTCCGGCGTGGCCATCCTCGCCGCCGGCGGAGGCCTTGTCGCGGCAACCGCCCTGGGGCCGCAGCCGTCGGCAGCCAGGACGCTCGACCCTGCGGAAGCGGCTGTGCCGGCCGGAAGCGTCCAGGACGTGTGCCCTGCTCCGGCGCGGCTCCTCGAAGGAACGCCAGTCGGGACCGACCCCCAGTTCAGCCCCGAATCCGCCACGGCCAAGAGCGCCGTGTCCGCAGCGGTGGTCAGCTCGGCGGGCGGTAGTCTTCCCGGCAGCGTGCTCTCCGCCCTGAAGGGGTCCGAGTTGCGGCGGATCGCCAAGACGCCCGGCTCGGCGGCGGCTCCCGCAGGCTCCTCCGGTGTACTCGCCGGGGTTGTAGAAGGGGAAGCCGTGGACGACGTCAGCGTGCTGTCCGCGGATGCCCTGGCCAACCGGCAGCCGGCGGCGGCAGCCCTCATGGCCTACACGGCAACCGACGGGGACCTGCAGGGTTCGGCGGCAGCCGCCTGCCAGACGCCCTCGAACGACCTCTGGCTCGGCGGGGCCAACACTGCGTTGGGCCGCAGCAGCGTCCTCAACCTCACCAATGCCTCCACCACCCCTGCAACGGTTAACCTCGAGCTTTACGGGAAGTCCGGCCAGGTCAAGGCCTCCGGCAGCCGCGGCCTGCTGGTGGGACCGAAGTCGACGCGCTCCATCGTCCTGGCCGGTCTCGCTCCCGGGGAAGAACGGCTGAGCGTGCACGTCCGGAGCTCCGGCGGACCCGTCAGCGCCTTCATCCAGCAGAGCGTGCTGCGCGGGCTGACCTCCGGCGGCGTGGATTTCATCTCACCGGGGACCTCCGCGGCTCCGTCCCAGGTGATGACAGGCATCGACATCCAGGATGCCGGGGACGTGAAGTCCCTGACCGGCGGATCCGGTTTTGACGACGCCGGCCCGTCGCTGCAGATCACTGTTCCCGGCCCGTCGGACGCCGTGGTGGAGATAAAGCTGTTTGGCCGTGCCGGCCAGCAGGCCCTCCCGGGGGGAGGCGTTGTCACGGCCAAGGCAGGCACCGTTGCCGAGGTTCCCCTGTCCGGCGTACCGGCCGGCCGGTACACCGTTTCAGCCACGTCGGACGTCAGCATCGTGGCCGCCGCGCGCGTGAGCCGGGGGCTCAAGGCCAGCCAAAGCCTGGATTTCGCATGGTCGCCCGCCACGGCCCAGCTGGGCAGCCAGCACGTGGTCCCTCTTCCGCAAGGTGGGGAGCGGCTGCTGGTCTTCGGAGCCCTGGAAGGAAGGGCCACCATTTCCTATACCCCGATAACAGCCGACGGGAAACTCCGCACGGCAGCTACCGCGGACATCGCCGCCGGGACCACCACCACCCTTGAGGCAGCCGACCGGATCGGGGACTCCGCCGTCGTCGGCTATCTGGTGTCCGCCTCCGGCGGATCCGCCTACGGCACGGTACTGCTGGAACGGGAAGGCCGGAACGATGTCTCCACCGTGGCCATCGCCCCGGGCGCAGAAGGACAGGAAAAAGTGCCGGTGACGCTGGGCTACTAGCCTCGGATTTCGCCGCCGTGTGCTGCAACGGGCCGTGGGCTGGAACTGACGGTGTCTGGCCTAGTAGCGGCGGCGGTAAACCGGATCCAGTGTTTCCGGGGCGACGCCCAGCATTTCGGCGGTGTGCTCCACCACCACGTCATGCACCAGGTCCTGAAGTTCCTCCTTGACGGGGCAGGCCTGTTCCACCACGCGGCGGTACAGCGTGATGATGGGGCCATCGTCCTCCGTGGCGGGGGTGTAGCAGCCCAGGGGAGCGGGCGAGCCGTCGGCCAGCAGCTGTTCCAGGTTGGGCGGGATCTCGTCGACGGCGAACCGGACGCCGTCGAGCGGCTTGCCCCAGATGTCATGGAGCCGCTGGGCGGAGTCCATGACGAGTTCATCAAACCGGTCCGAGCGGCTTCGGTAGCCAGGGAGCGTGGGCAACAGCAGTTCGCCCCGGAGGCCGCGGCCGTGCCGGTTGCGCCGGCGTTGGGCGAAGCTCCGGCCAGCGGGAGCCCCGGCAGCGTCCCGGGGCGTTTCCGGGTCAGCCAACCGGACCGTGAAACCCGAAGAATGGTGCGATGACTGCATATACAGACTTTAGACCCGCCGAATGATTTGTGCGACATAACCGGACCGGAGCGGCGCTGCCGTGGCGCGGGCCAATCGTCAATGTCGGGAAATCTGCCCGAGGCGGAGTATTCTGTGTTTTCGTGGGTGCAATACGTCAGTGTTCCAGGTCAGCCTGCCGCCAGTCTGCGGTGGCAACTTTGACGTACGTCTACGCGGACTCCACCGCCGTCCTCGGCCCGCTGGCAACCTATGCCGAGCCGCACTGCTACGACCTTTGCGAGCAGCACGCCAATTCGCTCACCGTCCCGCGCGGCTGGGAAGTGCTCCGCCTCGCCATGCCCTCGCAGCCGCCCCAGCCCGGGCCGGACGACCTCCTCGCCCTGGCGGACGCCGTCCGTGAGGCTGCGTCCCGCCCTGCGTCCCCGGCCCCGGGGCAGCGCGCCGCCCACTCGGCGCTGGAAGCGCCCGCCGCAACCGAAGGCACCCGCCGCGGCCACCTGCGCGTCCTGCGCGAACCGTCCTAGGCTGCACCGACTGTCCTCATACCGAACTGGCGGTAGGCTGGAATCTGAAATCCGTCAGCCACAGCGCTTGTGCCCAGCAGGGAGCATCCACCATGCCAAAGATCAGTCCTGAACTGTTGTCCGTTCTGCGGTGCCCGGTCACCGGATCGGCTCTGACCCAGGAGGGCGAGGAACTCGTCTCAACGTCGGCGGCGGAGGGCGGCGAACGGCTGCGGTACGCCATCGAAGACGGCATTCCGCTGCTGCTTCCCCCGGAGCTCCGCGCCGCGGCCACGGCCGCCCGGTCAGACCAGCACGACGCCGGCCCGGCAGCGGCCGCCCCCACCGCCTAACACCCAGCCAGCACCGCAGAAGGCTAGACGCCGGATACAGCAAAGGATTCCCATGACGTTCGATTACAAGGTTGCCGACATCTCCCTGGCCGAGGCCGGGCGCCACCAGATCCGCCTCGCCGAGCACGAGATGCCGGGGCTCATGTCGCTGCGCCGGGAATTCGGACCCACCCAGCCCCTCAAGGGCGCCCGGATCGCCGGGTCGCTGCACATGACCGTGCAGACCGCAGTGCTCATCGAGACCCTCACGGCACTCGGCGCCGAGGTCCGCTGGGCCTCCTGCAACATCTTCTCCACCCAGGATGAGGCCGCAGCCGCCGTCGTCGTGGGCACCGGCACCGCGGAGGACCCGCAGGGCGTTCCCGTGTTTGCCTGGAAGGGCGAAACGCTGGAGGAATACTGGTGGACCGCCGAGCAGATCCTCACCTGGCCCGGTGCTGACACGAACGCCGAGCTGGGCCCGAACATGATTCTCGACGACGGCGGCGACGCCACGCTGCTGCTGCACCGCGGCGTGGAGTTTGAGGCAGCCGGCGCCGTTCCGGCCGCCGCCGCCAACGACCCCGAGGAATACGGGATTGTCCTTGACGTCCTGCGCCGGACGCTGGCCGAGGACCCGAAGAAGTGGACCCGGCTCGCCGCCGGCATCCACGGTGTCAGCGAGGAAACCACCACGGGCGTGCACCGCCTCTACCAGCTCGCCGAACAGGGCAAGCTGCTCTTCCCGGCCATCAACGTCAACGACTCCGTGACGAAGAGCAAGTTCGACAACAAGTACGGCATCCGGCACTCCCTGCCGGACGGCCTCAACCGGGCCACCGATGTCCTCATGGGCGGCAAGGTCGCCGTCGTCTGTGGTTACGGCGACGTCGGCAAGGGTGCCGCCGAGGCGCTCCGCGGCCAGGGCGCCCGCGTGATCGTCACCGAGATCGATCCCATCTGCGCACTGCAGGCCGCCATGGACGGCTACCAGGTGGCCAAGCTGGAGAGCGTGCTGGACCAGGGCGACATCTTCATCACCACCACGGGCAACAAGGACGTCATCATGGCCGAGCACATGGCTGGCATGAAGAACAAGGCCATCGTGGGCAACATCGGGCACTTCGACAACGAAATCGACATGGCGGGCCTCGCCCGGATCCCCGGCATCCGGAAAATCGAAATCAAGCCCCAGGTCCACGAATGGGTGTTCGGCAGCGACGCGGCGGACGCCACCCGGTCCATCATCGTCCTGTCTGAAGGGCGCCTGCTGAACCTGGGCAACGCCACCGGCCACCCGTCGTTCGTCATGAGCAACTCCTTCGCCAACCAGACCATCGCCCAGATCGAGCTGTTCACCAAGAAGGACCAGCCCGAAGGCGAGCGGGAATACGAAAACCAGGTCTACGTGCTCCCCAAGATCCTGGACGAGAAGGTGGCGCGGCTGCATCTCGGTGCCCTGGGTGTTGAGCTGACCGAGCTGTCCAAGGACCAGGCTGAGTACCTGGACGTGGACGTGGCCGGCCCGTTCAAACCGGAGCACTACCGCTACTAAAAGTAGCCCGCCACGGCGCACCGCAGTGCGCCGTGGCGGCCGCTGCGCGTCATGGCAACCCGGCGCGCCGTGGGTCTCCGCGTCAGGGGCAGCGCCGCCGTGCGATAAAATCGACTGGTCAGCGTTGCCGCTGGGCACCCGGACGGATGCCGATCGGCAGCCCGGTGGGACACGGAGAAACCAGTCATGACGGAAAAGAACAACCGCAAAACCGGCAAGATCATCGCCGTCGTCGCCATTTGCGCTGCGGTTGCCGCCGGCGGAATCGGTGTCGCCACCGCTCCTGGCTGGGCCAACCCAGCGCCCCAATCCGAGGCCTCCAGCCCCGTGCGCAACGAGCCGGGCCTGGCCACCCCCGTGGTCAAGGCCGTGGAACTGGGTGTGACGCCGCTCGATGGCGCCAAAGGCGTAAATCCCGCGGTGGCGCCCTCGGTCAAGGCGGTCAACGGCCGCGTCCAGGACGTTGTGCTGGTGCCGGCCGCCGGGGGAGAGGCCGTCAAGGGCACCGTCAGCGCCGACGGCAGCACATGGACAGCCGTGGACCCGCTGCTCTTCAACACGCCCTACAACTACAGCTACACCATCGTGGATGAGGCGGGCAGGGAAACCAAGAAGGCCCAGACATTCACCACCGTGGAGCCCGCCAATGAGGCGGACGCCGCCGTGTACCCGGAGAACGGCTCCACGGTCGGCGCAGGGCAGCCCATCGACATCGTGTTCAGCGAACCTGTCACCAACAAGGCGGCGGTTGAAAAGGCGGTCAAGATCACCGTCTCCTCCAAGCAGCCCGTCGCCTGGCACTGGTACTCGGACCAGAAGGTGCGCATCCGCCCCGAGAAGTTCTGGGCATCCAACGCCCAGGTCACCGTGGACATGAAGCTGTTCGGCGTCGATTTCGGCAACGGCATGATCGGCAACTTCAACGCCAAAATGCAGTTCAAGGTGGGCCAGCAGCGCCTGGCAGTGGTGGACGACAACACCAAGACCATGAAGGTCTACTTCGACGGCAAGCTGGTTAGGACCGCGCCCGTCACCCTGGGCGGTTCCGACTGGCTCTCCCCGTCCGGCTACGCCGTGATCATGGAGCAGGAACGGCATTCCAAGTTCAACGCCGGGAGTATCGGCCTGAAGCCAGGCGACAAGGGGTACTACCCGCCGCTGACCGTTGAGTATGCCAACAGGCTCACGTCCTCCGGCGTCTATGTCCATCAGGCGCTCGAGTCGGCATGGAGCTACGTGGGTGTATCCAACGTCTCCCACGGCTGTGTCGGCCTGCTGCCCGTGGACGCTGTCTGGTTCTTCAACAACATGAAGTCCGGCGACGTCGTCCAGGTCCTGAACACGGGGGCCGCGCCGGTGGAGCCGCTCGAGGGCTACGGCGACTGGAACATCCCCTGGGCCCAGTACGCGAAGCGTTAACTGTCCTGCGACACCGTGAACGGCAGCCGGCGCAGCCGTTCCCCGATCCTGTTGCTTTCCGTGCGTGCCGCGCCCAAACGGCGGAGTTCGCGGATGCGGCGTTCGGCCAGGACCGCCGCCAGGTAGTCGTCGGGAGTGGTCCCTGGCGGCGGTGACGGTGCCACGTATCCGGACATTTCGGTGGCGAGGGAAGCGGCCATGCCGCTGCGCGACAGCGGCGACATCCGCGGCGCCTGGCGCATGAATTGCGCGGCCCGCCGTCCCAGGGCGTCCGGAATCCGGCCGATGTCCGCGGCTTCAGCCCAGGCGGCCAGGTGCCGCGGAGTGACGGGGACGATTGAGGGTTCCACCGGTACCCGGCGCCGCAGCGAGTAGGTGCCCGCCACAATGTCGCCCAGCCGGCGGGACCTGCCGTCGAAGAGGGCGACGGCGATGGCAACACCGCCGAAGGTCAGGTAGATCTCCAGGAAGCCGATCAGTGCCCTGATGACCGCGTGGCGGAAACGGATGGCCCCGCCGTCGTCACGCACTATCCTCAGCCCGGCCGCCAGTTTCCCGAGTGTCAGGCCCCGGGTCAGGGTCTCCACCGTTGCCGGGAGAATGACGAAGCACAGCACCACGCTGACCAGGGTGAGTGCCCCGGCTGCCGCCTCGTCCAGTTCATCCCGGGCGGCGCCCATTGCCATGAGTATTGCTATCAGCAGGGCGGAATGCACCACGACGTCGAGCAACAGGCCGAGGGAACGGGCAGCGAAGGACGCCGGACGGAGTTCAAGGACGACTGCCTCGCCTGTGATGAGTGGACTCAATTCCTGCCCCGTACGTCGTTCCGGCCACCGGTCGCCTAAAGTCTAGTTCGCTGCAGGCTAGGGTAGGAGCGTGGACATGGACGCCTTCTCCGCCGTCAACTCTGACACGTGGTCGCGGCTGCATCACCTTGCGCACCAGCGGCGCCTGAACGGTGCCGACGCCGATGAACTGCTGCGCCTTTACCAGGTGACCTCCGCCCACCTCTCCCTGCTGCGTTCCACCGGGCCGGAAAGCGGCCTGTCCGCATCCCTCTCTGCTACTTTGGCGCAGGCGCGCACCCGCTTCACCGGGGCAAGGTCGAACTTCATGGAGGACCTGGCGCAGTTCTTCGTGCTGGCGCTCCCGGCCGCGCTGTACCGAATCCGCTGGCTGACAGTGGCCTGCGGCGCTGCGTTCTGCCTCGTTGGCTGCGCCTTCGCCCTGTGGATCGGCAATTCGCCCGAGGCCCTGCGTGCGGTTGCCACGGAAGCGGAAGTCCAGCGGTACGTGGAGCAGGACTTTATTGACTACTACTCGGAGAACCCGGCGGCGTCCTTTGCCGGAGCCGTCTGGACCAACAACGCCTGGATCAGTGCCCAGGCCGTGGCCCTGGGCATCACCGGTTTCTGGGTGCCCATGATCCTGTTCGCCAACGCCCAGGGGGTGGGTATGGCGGCCGGGATGTTCGCCGCGGTGGGAAAGACGGACGTGTTCTTCAGCTACATCCTGCCGCACGGGCTCATGGAACTGACGGCGGTATTCGTGGCCTGCGCGGCCGGGCTGAGAATCTTTTGGGCCATGGTGGCGCCCGGCGCCCGGACCCGGTCCCGCGCCGTCGCAGCAGAGGGCCGCTCCATGATCACGGTGGCGCTTGGCCTGGTATTGGTGCTGTTTGCCTCAGGCCTCGTGGAGGGTTTCGTCACGCCCAGCACTTTGCCGGTGTGGGCGAAGATCAGTATCGGCGCGGCGGTGCTGGCGGCATACTGGTGGTATGTGCTGGTCTGCGGGGGACGCGCTTACCGCGCCGGCGCCCGCGGCGACCTGGGTAGCCAGGACGCCGGCTATACGGAACTTGCAGCCTGATTATTACTGCCGGCTGAATATTCGCGCAGGTGGCGGGGTGGCACATCGCGGTGCCGGAGCGGCTGACGGTAGGCTCTTGGGGAGATACAAAGCGCTGCCCGGCCCCGGCATTCCCGGTGGCCTCGGAGCGTGGACGCCTACGGAAGTGAAGCTGCAGTGAAAGACAATACTCCGACCCCGTCCGGACGCCTTGATCCGCGGCTGGATCCGGCGGCAAACCCCGCGCTGGATCCCGCGGAGGACACCGACGAGCCGGCGTTTGACTGGATGAAGCCCGAGCCTGCAGCAGGCGCCGCCGAGGAGGAGGGCGCCGCCGGTCCTGCCGCGCCCCAGCCGGAAAGCCGTGCCGACCGCAAGGCGGCGGAGGCGGCTGCCGCCGACGGCGCCGGGTCAGACCACGCGGAGGCGGGCCGGGACGCTGCGACAGACCGGAAGACGGAGTTCCGCCAGCCGTCTTCGGTCGGTTCCTCGTCCAGGGGCACCCACTACAGCGAACCGCTCCCCACTTCCGCCCTGCAGGTACGCCCTCCGCAGGAGGAAGTGGAACGCCGCAACGCCGAGCGCGAGCAGGCAGCCAGGGCCAAGCCGGTGCTGCCCCGGTTCCTCCAGGTACTGCTGGCCGTTTTCTATCCCATCATCCTCCTGGTCCTCGCCGTGCGCGCCGTGACCAGCCCGCTCTTCCTCTGGGTGGAGTACCACCGGCCCGGTTTCCCCGGGGACGGCTACGGCTTCAATGCGGATGACCGCATGACGTACGGTTCCTACGCCGTGGACTACCTGAGCAACTGGTCCGGTCCGCGCTACCTGGGCGAACTGGTTAACCGCAGCGGCGAAAAGCTGTTCAAGGACGGCGAGGTCAGCCACATGGCCGACGTGAAGCTCGTCTTCCTGTCCGCGTTCGGAGCCGGGGCACTGCTGATCCTGATCAGCATCATCGCCATCATCTACCTGCGGCGGCGTACGCCCGGAGGAGTGCGCCGGGGGCTGTTCGCCGGATCCATCGTGACGCTGGTGCTCATCATCGGCTTGGGCACCCTCGCCGCCCTCGGGTGGCAGCAGTTCTTCACCGAGTTCCACCGCATCTTCTTCGCTGCCGGCTCCTGGACGTTTGCGCTTGAGGATACGCTGATCCGGCTCTTCCCCGGGCAGTTCTGGATCGACGCGGGCCTGGTCATCGCCGCCCTTGTCCTCATCACAGCGGTGGTGACGCTGATCCTGACCTGGCCCACCCGCAGGCGCCGCGGACTGGCCCCGGCCAGGAAGGGCCGCAAGGGTGCCGGTGTTGAGGGCGATGCAGAGGGCAGCGACATGAAGGACGACACCGGCGCCGACGAGGCTCCGCGGACAGGCAACATCCGTCCCGTGAACCTTTAGCGGCCTTTCGGCAGGGACGACTGCTCAGCCGTACAGCTCCTCGATTTCCGTTTCAAAGTCTTTGACGACGGCGGCCCTCTTGAGTTTGAGGGACGGTGTCAGGTGCCCGGACTGCACGGTGAAGGCTGCATCCAGGACCCGGAACTTGCGGATGGATTCGGCGTGGGACACGAGGCTGTTGGCCTGGTCCACCGCTTCCTGGATGGCACTGTGCACCACGGGGTCCGTGCGGGCTTCCGCGGGGCTGAGCAGCGGAACGCTGCGCGCGGTGCACCAGTGCTCGAGGCCCTCGGGGTCGAGGTTGACCAGGGCAGAAATGAACGGCTTCCCGTCACCCACCACCACGGCGTGGCCCACGAGCTGGTGTTCGCGGATCTTCTCCTCGAGCGGCTCCGGCGCAACGTTCTTACCGGCGGCCGTGACCAGCAGGTCCTTTTTGCGGCCCGTGATGGTGAGGAACCCGTCGGCGTCCAGGGAGCCCAGGTCCCCGGTGCGGAAGAAGCCGTCCGCGAAGGCCTCGGCGTTGGCGGCCTCGTTCGCGTGGTAGCCCTTGAACACGCCGATGCCGCTGACCAGGACCTCACCATCCTCGGCGATGCGGATGGTGGTGCCCGGCGCCGGGATCCCCACGGTGCCCACCCGGGCGAGGCCGGCGGTGTTCACCGTGCAGGGCGCGGTGGTCTCCGTCAGACCGTAGCCTTGGAGGACGGCTATCCCCGCGCCCCTGAAGAAGTGCGTAAGGCGGGCGTTCAGCGGGCTCGCGCCGGAAACGGCGTACTCCATATTGCCGCCGAACACCTGACGCAGCCGGGGATACACAAGGCGGTCGAACAGCGCGTGCTGCGCCCGCAGCATGGCGCCCGGCCCGCTGCCCTTCCCGCGCCGGGCGGCATCCAGCGCCTCCGAGTAGCGGACCGCCACCCCCGCGGCGGTGCCGAAGAGCCGTGACTTCCCGGCATCTTTTGCCTTCTGCTCGGCTCCGGCGTGGACCTTCTCGAAGATGCGGGGGACAGCCAGCAGGAAGGTCGGTTTGAAGGTTCCCAGGTCATCAAGCAGTTGGGTGGCTCCGGAGGTGTGGCCGAGAGTCACTCCGGCCGTCAGGCAGACCACCTGGACGGCCCGGGCCAACACGTGGGCCAGCGGCAGGAACATCAGTGTCCTGGCGTCCTCCCGCTGCAGCAGTTCGGGAAGGACGGCCACGATGTTCCTGGCAACAAGGGCGAAGTTTCCATGCGTGATCTCGCAGCCCTTGGGCCTGCCGGTGGTGCCCGAGGTATAGACGAGGGACGCCACGTCCTGCAGTACGGCTGCCGAGCGGTGCCGCTCCAGTTCGGCGTCCGTCACCCCTGCCCCCGCGGCGGCGAGGCTGGCAAGGTTGGGGGCTTCGCCGTCGTAATCCATCCGGACCACCGGCACCAAACGGCCGGCCAGGACGCTGGAAGCGGACAGGGCCTGGTCCAGCAGCGCCGCCTTCCGGCGGTCTTCGACGAAGACCCGCCCGGCGCCGGAGTCGGACAGGATCCACTCCATCTGGCTCGCCGAGGAGGTTTCGTAGATGGGCACGGTCACGCCGCCGGCAAACCAGATGGCGAAATCCACCAGCGTCCACTCGTAGCGGGTGGCAGAGAGGACTCCGACGGTGTCCCCGGGTGCCAGACCGCCGGCAATGAGGCCTTTGGCCAGGGCTGTGACCTGGTCAAGGAAATGTCCGGCGGTGATGTTCTGCCAGCCGCTGGCGTCCCGGCGGGCGTAGACGGCGTGCGAAGGATTGTGCCGGTAGCAGTCCAGGAGCAGGTCGGTGACGTTGCTGCTGTCATCCACTGCAACCATCAGTTCCGTGCTTGCTTCCCTCACAGGCGGGTCTCCATTTCGTAGATGATCACGTCGGGGCTACACCTGCAATCGTGCCTCAGATCCAGGAAGGCATCCACATTCTGAGGCGCCAGTCCTGGTACGTGATCATGTCGGCGGTCCAGACGGGGTAGAAGAAGGAGGAGACCAGGACCGCGGCCACAAGGAACAGGGCGACGCCGTACAGCCCGGAGCGCCGTCGCCACGGCGGGTCGGTGGTTTTCCCCAGTACCAGGCCCAGGCAGTACACCAGCGCCAGGACCAGGAACGGCTCGAAGGACACCGCGTAGAAGAAGAACATGGTGCGTTCCGGGTACATGAACCACGGCAGGTAGCCGGAGGCGACGGCGGCCAGCACGGCCCCGGCCCGCCAGTCGCGCCTGCCCGCCCACCAGAACAGCAGGATGACCAGTGCAATGGCGCCGCTCCACCAGATCAGCGGGTTGCCGACGGACAGGATGGCCGAGGTGCAGCCGGCGAAATCGCAGCCGGGGGTGCCCTGCTTGGGGGACTCGTAGAAGAACGACGTGGGCCTGCCCATCACCAGCCAGCTCCAGGCGCTCGCCTCATAGGGGTGCTCCGAGCTGAGCCCCTGGTGGAACTTGTAGGCCTCAAGGTGGTAGTGCGCCAGGGACCGCACGGAGTCCGGCAGCCAGCCCCATTCCGCGCTGGAATTCGTCTCCGCCCACCGCCGGTAGTAGGCATCCGTGGACCGGAACCATCCAGTCCAGCTGGCGGTGTACGTCACGGCGGCCACGGGAACGATGCTGAGGAAGGCCAGGATCCCGTCCTTGATGATTCCGGCGCTGACCCAGCCGCGGATGCCGGCTATCCGGCGCGCACTCAGGTCCCAGAACACCGTCAGGAGCCCGAAACCGGCCACAAAGAACAGCGCCGACCACTTGGTGCCGACGGCCAGGCCCAGGCAGATGCCCGCCGCAATCCGCCACCAGCGGACTCCCAGCCACGGCCCGGACAGCAGCTGGAGCGTGGATGGCCTGCCGGTGGGGGAGGCGGCCGCCTGCCTGCCGAGCCTGGCGGCCAGCCGGCGCCGGCCGTCGTCGCGGTCCAGCAACAGCGCGCCGAACGCCGCCAGGACCCAGAACATGAGAAAGATGTCCAGCAGCGACGTGCGGGACATGACGAGGTGGTGGCCGTCGACGGCGAGCAGCAGCCCAGCTGCGCCGCCAAGGACCAGGGAGCCGAAAAGCTTCTGGGCTATCAGCGCGAGAAGGGCGACGGACAGGGTGCCGGTCAGTGCCGCGGCGAACCGCCAGCCGAAGGGGTTGTCTGCTCCGAAGAGCCCCATGCCCGCGGCGATCATCCACTTGCCCACGGGCGGGTGCACCACGTATTCGGGAGTGGTCAGCAGCACGTTGGGGTTGCCGGCCACGAACGCGTCGTTGGCCTTGTCCGGCCAGCTCCGCTCGTAGCCGCTCACCAGCAGGGAGTATCCGTCCTTGACGTAGTACGTCTCGTCAAACACGAGGCTGCGGGGGACGTCCAGCCGGACGAACCTCAGGATCCCGCCCACGACGGCGGTCAAGGCGGGAACCAGCCAGAACCAGAGCCGGAGCGACGGCGGGTAGTCCCGCCAGGTGCGGATGCCGCCGATCAGGCGCCGGGTGAGGGCATCTGCCGTGAATGCCTCCGAGGGACGGCTGATCCAGCGCTTCCGGTGCGGGCCACGGTCTTCGGTGGCGGGTGCGGAAGCCGGGGTGCTTGCGGGTTCGGCCCCGTCAGGCCGCACGGAGGTCTGCGTCACGAGCCCATGCTACCGTTTGCGGCGAGGGAGTTCGCCGGACGGCAGTAGGCTGGATCCGTGGACCATGAAGCGAGCACCGCCCCTGACAGCAGTTCCGACCCCGGCAGCAATTCAGAGGCGGCCGGCAGTTCAGAACCGAGTGCCGGCAGTGGGGATCAGGACCTCCGCCGCGCCGGTCCGGGACGGATTGTCCTTGCGGCAACACCCATCGGCAATGTGGGCGACGCTTCCGCCCGGCTCGTGGAGCTGCTGGCGACGGCGGACATCGTGGCTGCCGAGGACACCCGGCGCCTGCACCGCCTGGTGCAAAGCCTGAACGTCGCCGTGAGCGGGCGGATCATCAGCTACCACGAGCACAACGAGGCCACCAAGACCGCGGAACTCCTGGAGCAGGTCCGCTCCGGAAAAACCCTTGTCATGGTCACCGACGCGGGCATGCCCGCAGTCTCCGACCCCGGCTTCCGGCTGGTCGAAGGCGCGGTGGCCGCCGGCCTCACCGTCACGGCCGTCCCCGGGCCGTCCGCCGTCCTCACCGCTCTGGCCCTGTCAGGCCTGCCCACCGACAGGTTCTGTTTCGAAGGGTTCCTGCCCCGGAAGGCCGGCGAACGCGCCGCCCGCCTGGCGGATCTCGACGCCGAACGCCGCACCATGGTCTTCTTCGAGGCGCCGCACCGGCTTCAGGCCATGCTGCGGGCGCTGCACGAGCGCTTCGGCCCGGACCGGCGCGCGGCGGTCTGCAGGGAACTCACCAAGACGTACGAGGAGGTCCTCCGCGGCTCGCTCCGGGAGATGCTGCAGTGGGCTGAGACCAACGAGGTGCGCGGCGAGATCGCTGTGGTGGTGGCAGGTGCGCCGGAGCGTGCGCCCGGCTCGCCGGAGGACGGCGTCGCCGCCGTCAATGAACTCGTGGCCAAGGGTGTCCGGCTCAAGGAAGCCGTCGCTGCCGTCGCCGAAGAAACCCGCGTGAGCAAGCGGGAACTGTACTCCGCCGTCCTCGCGGCGCGGTAGCATCCCCGCTCCGGCGAGCCCGCCGGACCGCTGTGCAGCTGCACAACGAGTGGCGGGACGGGCAGTGCGCCGATGCGTAGACACTGCCAAGACACGGGCAGTAGCGTGGCTTTTAATCCAGCCAAGCAAGCAGCGGGCGGCAGGCGGCGGCACGCCGTATGCAGGAGCTGCACATAACCGGCAATCCGATTGCTGACGAGGGAGTCACCGTGTCTGTTACTACACAGTCCACTGCTACCGCAGAACGCGAAAGCGAATTGCTCGCGTCTGTTCCCACAGGCCTGCTCATCAACGGCGAGTGGCGTCCCGCGGCGTCGGGCAAGACGTTCGACGTCGAGGATCCCGCCACCGGGAAGACACTGCTGAGCATCGCCGACGCCGGCGCTGAGGACGGCGCCGCTGCCCTGGACGCGGCCGCCGCTGCCCAGGAGTCCTGGGCCAAGGTGCCGGCGCGGGAGCGCGGGGAGATCCTGCGTCGCGCCTTTGAGCTGGTCACCGAGCGGGCCGAGGACTTCGCGCTGCTGATGACCCTGGAGATGGGCAAGCCGCTGGCCGAGGCGCGCGGCGAGGTCACCTACGGAGCCGAGTTCCTGCGCTGGTTCTCCGAGGAAGCCGTCCGTGCCTTCGGCCGCTACTCTGTCTCCCCGGACGGCAAATCCCGTCTGTTGGTGACTAAGAAGCCGGTGGGTCCGTGCCTGCTGATCACGCCGTGGAACTTCCCGCTGGCCATGGCCACCCGCAAGATCGCCCCCGCAGTCGCGGCCGGCTGCACGATGGTGCTGAAGTCCGCCAACCTGACCCCGCTGACTTCACAACTCTTCGCTGCCGTTATGCAGGAAGCCGGACTGCCCGCCGGCGTCCTGAACGTCATCCCCACGTCCACGGCCGGCGCCACCACCGGCCCGCTGATCAAGGACTCCCGCCTCCGGAAGCTCTCCTTCACCGGATCCACCGAGGTGGGCCGCCGCCTGCTGTCCGACGCCTCCGAAACAGTCCTGCGGACTTCGATGGAACTGGGCGGCAACGCCCCGTTCGTGGTGTTCGAGGACGCCGACGTCGATGCCGCCGTCGCCGGCGCCATGCTGGCCAAGCTGCGGAACATGGGCGAGGCCTGCACCGCCGCGAACCGCTTTATCGTGCACGAGTCCGTGGCCGACGAGTTCGCGGAGAAGTTCGCCGCGAAGATGAAGGACATGACCACCGCCCGCGGCACCGAGCCCGAATCCAAGGTTGGCCCGCTGATCGATGCGAAGAGCCGGGACAAGGTCCACGAACTGGTCACCGACGCCGTCTCCGCCGGCGCCACCGCCGTCGTGGGCGGCGCCCCGGTCGAAGGGCCGGGCTACTTCTACCAGCCCACCATCCTCAAGGGCGTGACCGAGGGAACCCGGATCCTCTCCGAGGAGATCTTCGGCCCGGTCGCCCCGATCATCACGTTCTCCTCCGAGGACGAGGCCGTGCGCCTGGCCAACAACACCGAATACGGCCTTGTGGCCTACGTCTTCACGAAGGACCTCAACCGCGGCATCCGAATGGGGGAGCGGCTCGAGACCGGCATGCTCGGCCTGAACGCCGGCGTCATCTCGAACGCCGCAGCACCCTTCGGCGGCGTCAAGCAGTCCGGCCTGGGCCGTGAAGGCGGCCTCGAAGGCATCGAGGAATACCTCTACACCCAGTACATCGGCATCGCCGACCCCTACGCCGGCTAACAAGGCCAGCGCCGGACACGCCGGGCACAGCGACACAACGCACTGGCCCGCAGGAATCCCTGCGGGCCAGTGCGTTTTTTTGCGACGGGTAGTTGCCGCAGAGCTCAGCGGGCTGCGGCCCGGACGCTTGCGTACTCCTGGCGGGAGACCGGGGTGGCGTCCGGTGATCCCAGCTCGCTGAGCGGAATCCGGTGCGTCTCCTTCGCGGACCAGGCCGCAATCGCCCCGACAACCGTGATGCCGAAGCAGATGGACCCGACGGTGAGCGGAACATTGGCCGAACCCGGGGGAGCGACCACCGCGAAGAGGCTCGGCAGGAAGGACGTGATGAGGAGCCCGATGTTCTGCGAGATGGCGAATCCGGTGACCCTGGTCCGGGAGGGGAAGAGCTCCTGGAAGAAGCTGGCGAAGGTGGCGTTCCAAACCTGGTACAGCGTGCCCCACATCAGGATCGCCAGGACAATGGTCAGCGGCACGTTGTTCTGGCTGACCGCGTACAGGTACCCGTAGGCCAGCGCGCCGGATCCCAGCGAGCCAACGATCATCAGAGGCCGCCGTCCGAAGCGGTCCGAAAGGTCCCCGAACCAGGGGATAAGGGCCAGCGCGACGACGTTGGCCAGCACCGGGATCCAGAGGTAGACCGTGGTGCTCATGCCGATGCCGTACCCCGGCTGGGTGGCGTAGGCTGCGCCGAAGACCGCCACGGTGACGCCCACAACGTTGACCAGCGTCATGCAGACCGCCCGCACGACGTTCAGCCCGCTTTCCCGCAGCACCTGGACCACCGGCATCTTGGGTACGTCGCGGTGCGCCTTCTCCTCCACAAAGACGGGCGTTTCCTCGACCCGGCGTCGGATGATATAGCCGGCGAACACCACCAGGGCGCTGAGGAGGAACGGGATGCGCCAGCCCCAGGCGTGGAAGTCTTCAGCGGACAGCACAGCCGAGAGCGGAAGGAAGACGGCGGCGGCGATGATCTGTCCGGCCTGGGTGCCCTGGAGGGCGAAGCTCGCATAGAAGCCGCGGCGGCCGAACGGTGCGTGTTCCACAATCATGGCGCTGGCCCCGCTCAGCTCCCCGGCCACGGCGAATCCCTGGATGAGGCGAAGGACCAGCAGCAGGGCCGCGGCCAGGATGCCAACCTGGTCGTAGGTGGGCAGCAGGGCGACCGCGAAGGTAGAGGCGCCCATCAGCAGCATGGCCAGGACCAGGACGTTCTTGCGGCCGTGCTTGTCGCCCCACTGGCCGAGGACGAATGCTCCGATCGGGCGGGCGATGTATCCCACTGCGTACGTGCCGAGCGATGCGATCAGCGCGACGGTCGGGTTTCCGGCGGGGAAGAAGACGGTAGGGAAGACCAGGGCAGCGGCCTGGGCGTAGATGAACCAGTCGTAGTATTCAAGGGCGCTGCCCACCCAGCCGCTGGCGGCAGCCTTCCTGGTGCTGCTTGAGCGGCGCGAGCTGGACTGCTGCGGTTCAGTCGAAGTCCGCGGCTTGTGTGTGTCGCTCTTCATGTCGTCCTCCTTTGGACAATCGATTGCTCCGCCGAATCAACCCGTCGTGGGGTGCCGGATCAGGCAGAAAGGTTGCCCTCGCCAGGGCCGCTACGGTCCGCAGGCATTTTGCTTGGGCCACGCCTTGGGAAACCGTCCGGAATGCGCTTTCCCGTTCCTCAACGATAGGGTGGTGCCGGTCACATGTCAAACGTCGGGACTGCCTGCCGCCGGGCGGCGCGTCCGCGGGGAACGGCCTGTACGCTACTGGCGTTCCGGCAGGCGTTGAGCCTTTCGGGGGGCGGCGGCTAGCCTGCCCGCAGGCGGCGGAGGCCGTTGCGGGTCCTGCGCCACAGGGCCGAGGCGGCGTGTCCCACCCGGGATGCCGCCCGGCCAAGGACGCCGAAAGCCCATCGGGCCACGGATCCCCAGCGGGAGAGGACCGACGGCGGCAGCCAGTCGGCGCGGAGCCGGCCGACTATGCCGGCATTGCGGCGCAGCCCCTGCCGCACCTGGCCGATGTGTTCGACGGCGGCGTCCTCCGGAAGGCCGTGGCGCGCGGCGTCCTGGCCCGCGGGCCGGCCGTACTGATGCCGTTCGTAGGCATCCGTCAGTGCCGTCACTGCATGGACAGTCTGGGCATTGAAAGTCCCGGCGTCGTGCCCGGGTCCGCTGCCGGTGTCTGGAGCGCCGCTGGTGTCTGATTCGGCCCGCAGGCGCATGGCCAGGGAGCCGCGCAGCCGGGCCGAGAATGTCCGCGGAGTCTCGCTGGGCTCAGGACGCACACCGTAGTCAGTGGCCAGGTCCTGGAGTTCCGACCAGACGAGCGGCGGCTCGGCCAGCCGGTTCCTGCCGGTGCCCGTTCCCCTGAGGCGCCGTGCCCGGATGCCTCCGCGCACCAGGCGGGGTGAGGCGGCCAGGAGGACCAGCAGCAGAACCCCGGCGGCGGTGTAGAGAGCGGGCGCCAACTGCTTCCCGGCGTCGGCGGTTCCGCTGCCCGGAAGGGGGAGGGGGTCAGGCGCCGGCGCCGACGACGGTGCTGTGGCGCCATTGCTCGGCACCAGGCCGTCATTGTTTTGTTCGTTCGTGCTGGTTCCGCCGGACGCCGAGGAATCCTGCGCATAGGCCGGCACCACGCCCCGTGAGGGAGTGGGCTCAAACGGAACCCAGCCGAGGCCCTGGAAGTACAGCTCGGGCCAGGCATGGGCGTCGCGTGCGTCGACTTCGTACTCCGGGAGTGCTCCCTGGCCGGCGACGGACACCGTGGCGCCGGTCTGCCTGCCCGGCGCGTAGCCGACTGCGATCCTGCTCGGGATGCCTTCGAGCCGGGCCATCACCGCCATGGCGGAGGCGAAGTGGATGCAGTAGCCGCTCTTCTGGGTCAGGAAATCCGCCAGGACTGACAACCCGTTGCCGTCATACCCGTTCTGGACGGGCGACTCCAAGGAATAGGTGAAGCCCGGGCCGCGCAGGAACCTCTGGATCGCCATCGCCTTGGCATAGGCGGTTCGGCTGTCCGCGGTAACGGACTCGGCGGTGGTCCGGACGATGTCCGGAACATTCGACGGCGGCCGGATGAACTCCTCCGGCACGCCCTGGACGGGGGCGGAGGACGCATCCAGCAGCTCCGTAGTCAGCTTCGGCACCGAGGACTGCACCAGATACTGCTGGTCCCGGGAGTTGGTATCGGTGCCTTTGATGCTCAGGGTCGCAGGATCCCAGCTCCACCGCCCCGTCAGCCCGTTCACGGATTCGGGGGCGTACGGGACGGGAAGGTACGGGCTGGTGAAATCGCCGGTGTTGACCACTGTCACCTGCCGGGTCTGTTCGGGTGCCAGGATCTCGTGTCCCGCGTCCATCCGTCCGGTGCCTGCCCGGCGGTTCGCGTTGCGGTCGTCCGGGGACCAGGACTCGCCGTCGAAACGGTCCACAGTGACGGAGCGCAAGTAGAGCGGCGTGGTGGAGTTGGTCGCGTAGGTGATCCTCCCCTCGCCCGTCGGGGTGCGCAGGCTGTTGCCGAGGCTGATCATGGGATTCAGCCCCGTGGCCGTACCCCAGGGGTTCAGCCGGGAGCCTTGGGGGAACGTGCCCTGGTCGAAGCCGGGAACCACAAGCTGCAGCAGCAGCGTGACCACCAGCGCCACGCTTCCGGTCAGCGCGGCGCGCCTGACCTGGCCGGGGTTGCGGGCCGTGTCCGCCTGTGTACGGGCATCGGGGGCAAACCACTGGCTGCACGCGAGGATCACCAGGTAGCCGGCCGCCGTCGTCACGAATCCCAGCCATCCGACGCTCTGCGGTTTGATCATGGCCGGAACTACCAGCACCGCCAGCAGGCCAAGTCCGCTCGTGGCCGGCATGCCCAAAGGGAGGGCCAGCGCATCCACGAGGATGACGACGAGTCCGAGCGCGGCGCATGTCACCAGGACGATGCCGGCATTGGGTGCTACCGGCGAGCTCTCGGCCAGCACCGTTTCGCTCGCCCGGCGAAGGTGCCTGCCCAGCGCATCGAAGGTTGCCTGCGACGGGAGGAATCCCGCAATGCTGTCGCGCCGGAAGAAGGTGAACGTCAGGATGAGGGCCAGGGATGCAAGGCCTCCGGCGGCCACCAGCAAGGGCTGGGCGCGGAACGTGCGGAGCAGGGCCATGGTCAGCGAGACCACCACCACCGTGGTCAGGACAGGCAGGAACCATGCCCATCCCCGCAGGACCCCGTTGAGAGACAGTGACGCGCCGCATACTGACAACGCCACTGCGCCGGACATGACCCACGGAAAAGCGCCGGCCCCGAACCTTCCGCTGCCGGGGGAGCCCGGAACAGGCTGCGGCTGTACTCCGGTTCCCGCCTGCGGTTGTGATGTCAGTGTCATCGCCCCACCTCCGCCCCGCGGCGGACGTCCGCCGCAGCCGTCCACAGGGCGGCGTCGCCCTCGTCGAAATAGGTCCAGGCGGCCGGCAGCGACGTGGACGCCTCGACGGCAACAGCGCGCCAGCCGCCCAAACGCAGGGCCTCGAGCAGATCGTGGCACTCCGCGGGTTTGTCCGTGATCAGCACCGCAAACGCGTTGGCGGCATAGCCCGCCGCGGGTGCGAGGGCCCGGGCCTCCGCAAGCGAAATCTTCCCGAGGAGCGCCAGGACTGGGCCGCGCATCCGGTGGGCCGCGAGCTTGTCCATGAGCCGGTCATCAAAGACGGTTTGGGCAGAATCGGCACTGCCCGCATGCTCACGCCGCCCGGTGTCGTGTTCCCTGCGCGCATGGTGCGGGCCGGTCAGTTGGATCGCGGCGAGGCTCTCGGCGATGGACTGGATGCCGGCCGCGCCGCTGTACAGGTCGTTGTCAGGCTCCGGGGCCGAGGACGAGCGCTGGAAGGCTGGTTCACCCGCCGCGTCCAAAAAACGCAGGGTGTAATTGAGCTCGGCGAGGTGGGCGCCCACGGACATGGCCGCCGTGACGGCCCACTCAAAGGTGTCGCTGGTGACGAGGTCGCTTCCGTCGTCGGCCTGGCTGCCGAACACCGAGCCGTAGCCCGAGGAGTGGGCCCCGAACCGGTGGTCCAGGATCACCGTGGCCTCGGGTGTGGTGACCGATTCCTCCTGCCGGACCATCAGGGCGCCGTGCCGCGCGGTGGCCGGCCAGTGCACCCGGCGCATCGGATCGCCGTGCCGGTACTCGCGCGTCATGACATCGTCGTCGCTGGGATTGGCCCTCGTCCGGGTGGCCGTGATGCCGTCGTTGCCGCGCGCGCCGGCAAGGCCGGTGGACGGGAGTTCGACGGCGGCCGGGGTCACGGTGAGGGTGTCGCCGTCGTCGATCGAATGCCTGTGCAGTGACAGCCCGAACGGATCCGTGAACTCGGCGGTGACGGGGCCGATGGTGAACTGTCCCCGCTTTCCGGACCGCAGATGGTACTCATAGCGGCTGGTGCCGCCCGAGGCGGACCTGGCGGGGAAACGGAAGGCCGGGGATTCACCGAACCGGGGCGGCAGCCGCTCCTCCATGATGACCCGGCCTGTGCCCAGCCCGGTCCGGGCGACGGCAAGCCGGACCGTGGTGACCGAGTCTGTCTCCACCGTGGAAGGGCTGAACTCCCGGTACACCCGGAACCGCGGTTTGACCACCCTGATGCCGGCCAGTGAAACGAGCGGCAGGACAAGCAGCAGGACGCCGAGGGCCAGAAGGTCGCGGCGGCCCATGACCTGGGCACACAGCAGCGAGACGGCGCCGGCCGCCAGGAGTCCCCAGCCCCGGGAGCTGAAGAGATGTCGGGGAAGGCTGTCCAGCAGTGCCACGGCGATGGTCCTGACTAGCGGCTAGGGCGGAGTTCGGGCGAGGTCCGCCCGGCGTTTGCCGTGTCAGTCATCTCCCGGCTGACCGGGATCCGGGCAAGGACGCTGCGGATCACACCCTGCGGGGTCTCGCCTGTGCTGGCGGCCTTGCGGTCGAGGATGATCCGGTGGGCCAGCACCGCCTCGGCAACGGCGACGACGTCATCCGGCAGGACGAAATCCCGGCCGTCCAGCGCCGCCGTCGCCTTCGCGGCCCGGATCAGCTGCAGCAGGGAGCGCGGGCTCGCGCCCAGGCGCAGCATGGCGCTGTCCCTCGTGGCCCGGCCGACGGCCACGGTGTACTCCTTGACGGCTTCGGAGACGAACACCTGTTGGACGGTGGCGATCATGGCAGCCACATCCGCTGCCGTGACGACCGCCTTGACCCGGGCAAGCGGCGACGTGGCCTGGTGGGTCTCGAGCATTTCGATCTCAGAATCCTTGTCCGGGTATCCCATCGAGATCCGGGCCATGAAGCGGTCCCGCTGGGCCTCGGGGAGCGGATAGGTCCCCTCCATCTCGATGGGGTTCTGGGTGGCCACCACCATGAACGGCTCGCCGAGCTTGTAGGAGTGTCCGTCTACCGTGACCTGGTGCTCCTCCATGCATTCGAGCAGGGCAGACTGCGTCTTGGCGGAGGCCCGGTTGATCTCGTCGCCAATGACGATGTTCGCGAACACGGCGCCTGGCCGGAACTCGAACTGGCGCGAGGACTGGTTGTAAATGGAGACGCCGGTGACATCCGAGGGGAGCAGGTCGGGCGTGAACTGGATCCGGCTGACGGAACAGTCGATGGTGCGTGCCAGGGTCTTGGCCAGCAGCGTCTTGCCCACCCCGGGGACATCCTCCAGGAGCAGGTGGCCCTGGGCGAGCAGGACCGTCAGCGCCAGCTTTGCAGCCTCGGCCTTGCCGTCGATGACCGTGTTGATGGCCGAGAGGATGCGTTCGCTCGCGGCGCGGAAAGCCGGAGCTTCCAGGGGAACAGACTTGTGGCCGTTGAAGGAATTGACGCCGCGCGCAGTACTTCCCGTGAAGCCCTGTCCGCCCGGAAGTGCTTCGTCGATTGTGATGCGTCGGTGCGGTTCCATCGGCAACCTTTCAGCCCAGAGTGAAGCGGAACGAAGCGGCGGAGGCCTGCCGTTGCCCGCGTTGGGCGCTCACATCCGTCCGTACCAGCGTACTAACACAACTGCCGTGGCTAACAGAGAGTTCCCCGTAAATCTCCCGGTAATACCAAGGGTAGTCTCCGGGTGGCGCCTCGCGGGAGAAGTCATGGCGGGGCCGGCGGGAGAAGCGCTGCCGGGGCGGCGGGGGAGGCGCAACCGGGTGGTGGAAATGCACAGCCGGGGCGGCGGATAGGCTGGAGGAATGCGGCATTCCCTGACTCCCCGGCCCTACCGGGCGCCCGGCAGCGACGGTTCCGGCAAGCGCGGGTTCCCACCGTCACCCGAACCGTTGCCCGTTCCCGTGATGGACAACCACACGCACCTGGACTTCCCGACTGACGATGTCCGGGTGGACATTGCCGCTGCCCTCGATGCAGCCGAAGCGGTGGGGGTCTGTGGCGCCGTGCAGGTGGGCTGTGACCTCGAATCCTCGAGGTTTACCGTCCGCGCCGTCGACCTGGATCCGCGCCTTTTGGGGGCGGTGGCCCTCCACCCGAATGACGCGCCGGGTTATGCGGTCCGCGGTGAGCTTGAGGACGCCCTGGCGGAGATCGAGGAGCTCGCGGCCCACCCACGGATACGGGCCATCGGCGAAACCGGCCTGGACTTCTTCCGCACGGAAGGGGAGGGGCTGGCGCATCAGCGTTACTCCTTCCGCCGGCACACCGACATCGCGAAGCGGCTGGACCGGACGCTGCAGATCCATGACCGCGACGCGCACCAGGATGTGGTCCAGGTCCTGCGTGAGGAAGGCACCCCGGAGCGGGTCGTTTTCCACTGCTTTTCCGGGGACGGGGAGCTTGCCCGGATCTGCAACGACGAAGGGTGGTTCATGTCCTTCGCAGGGACACTGACCTTCAAGAACGCCACCAATCTTCGGGAGGCGCTCGCTGTGGCGGACCCGGAGTTGGTGCTGGCCGAAACCGACTCGCCGTTCCTCACTCCGCACCCGCACCGCGGCCGCCCCAACGCCAGCTACATGCTGCCGTACACCGTGCGGGCGATGGCGGAATTGACAGAAACGGACCTGGCCGAGTTTTGTGGCCAAGTAAGCGCAAATACCGTGCGGGCCTACGGATCCTGGGACTAAGGCCTCGCGGGCTATAAGACGAAAAATGCATACCTGGTAGGCAAATATTTTGGATGGGTTATAACGCTTCGGTTACAGTGAAAAACTATTAGCCGGGGTCGGGGAAGGCCTCCGGATGATGTAACTCACTTTCGTGACAGGCAGGGCGCCTTCGGATGTCCTGCCATGTGAGTGTGGCGACGCACATGCCTGCGGCCTGCTCCGGCCTGCCCGGAGCCACCTCTTCGGTGACCGCTGCGGGTCCCCCTGTGCGTTTTTCCCCGTGCCCGGATGGCTCAAAAGTTACGGGCAATCGTGGTCAACTTCTTCACGTCAGACGGCAAGTTCAGTTTCATCAAGGTCGGAACGCAACTGGTGGTGCTCTGCGCCCTCGTGCTGGGGCTCGTTGCCTTTGTGGGCAACAACAAGACAGTCACCCTGAACGTCGACGGGAAAGTAAGCTCCGTCCAGACCTTCGGCGGCACCGTCGAACAGGTGGTCAAGAGCGCGAATGTCGAGCTGCACCCGGCCGACCGCGTCTCTCCCGCACTCGACGCCGGTGTCCAGAACGGCTCCGTCATCAACGTGAACATGGCGAAGGCCGTGAAGGTCAGCCTGGACGGCGCAGAGAAGACCGTGAACACCACGGCGCAGGACGTGGCCGGGCTCGTGACCCAGCTCGGCGTGGCCAGTTCTTCGGAGCTCTCCGTGCCGAAGGACGCGCAACTGGCCGTGGACGGTTCGTTCGTGGCCATCTCGACGCCGAAGACCGTCAGCATCATCGCCGACGGCATGGCGAAGAAGACCACCACCACGGCCGCCAACGTCGGCGAGGTCCTCAAGGACGCAGGGATCCGGCTCGCCGCCGCTGACCGGACGTCGCAGCCGGCACACGCCCCGGTGGTCAGCAACATGGTGATCAAGGTGTCCCGCGTTACCGGCAAGACCACTACCGTCACCGAAGCTGTCGCGTTCCAAACGCTCACCGCGGACAGCGACACCCTCCCCAAGGGTGAAGAGAAAGTCACCCAGGAAGGCGTTCCCGGCGAGACCACCCTCACCTACAAGCTCGTCCTCGTCGATGGCCGTGAGGCCTCCCGGACGCTCGTTTCCAAGACCACCACCCGCGAGCCGGTGACCGAGAAGATCACGGTCGGCACCAAGGAAGAGCCCAAGCCGGCACCAGCCGCCGAGGCCGACAGCGGGAACACCGGGGCCGCGGCCCCGGCCATGATGAACCCGGGCATGTGGGACAAGATCGCCCAGTGCGAATCCGGCGGCAACTGGTCCATTAACAGCGGCAACGGCTACTACGGCGGCCTGCAGTTCGACGTCCAGACCTGGATCGGCGCCGGCGGCGGCTCCTATGCTCCGAATGCAAGCCAGGCCACAAAGGCGCAGCAGATCGACATTGCCAACCGCATCTACGCGGAGCGCGGCCTTCAGCCGTGGGGCTGCGGCTGGGCTGCCAGCAGCTAGCCACCGGCGCCAACAACAGCCGGCGCAAAACAAACCCTTGCCGCTGCGGCAGCTGACCACAGCCGCGGAGGCTGCCAAGGCCGGGTCCGGAATCTCCGGGCCCGGCCTTCGCCGTCCCCTCATAACAATGACGTCCCCGCCCAACAGCGGGCCCCGCCCAATACTGAACTGCGGGATAGGATACCTAGGTGACTGACCCGACCCCCTCCGCCTCCGGCACTGCGCCCGCTCCTCTGTTTGGTGCCTCCGATATCCGCAGGCTGGCCGGGGAGATCGGCGTCCGCCCGACCAAAACACTTGGCCAGAACTTTGTCATCGACGGCAACACCATCCGCAGGATCGTGGCCGCTGCCGGCATCGGACCCGACGAGACGGTCCTCGAAATCGGACCCGGGCTGGGGTCGCTGACGCTGGGGCTCCTCGACGCCGCCAAGGCGGTGGTCGCCGTCGAAATTGACCCCGTCCTGGCTGCGAAGCTGCCGGAGACCATCCGGCAATGGCGGCCCGACTCAACCGGTGACTTCCACCTGGTCCTCGCCGACGCCATGAAGGTGACCGAGCTGCCGGCCGAGCCCGCAGCGCTCGTCGCCAACCTGCCGTACAACGTCGCGGTGCCCGTGGTGCTGCACCTGCTGCAGCACTTCCCGTCGCTCCGCCACGGACTCGTCATGGTCCAGGACGAGGTCGCCGACCGGCTCGCCGCCGAACCGGGATCCAAGATCTACGGCGTGCCCTCGGTCAAGGCAGCCTGGTATAGCAGCATGCGCAAGGCCGGCATCATCGGCATGAACGTGTTCTGGCCCGCACCCAAGATCCAGTCCGGGCTCGTGGCCTTCACCCGGCGCGAGCCCCCGGCCACCACCGCCAGCCGCCAGGAGGTCTTCGCCGTCATCGATGCTGCGTTCGCGCAGCGCCGCAAGACCCTCCGCGCAGCCCTGGCCGGGTGGGCCGGCAGCGCCGCCGAAGCGGAACGGTGCCTGGTTGCGGCCGGGGTCGACCCCACCGCGCGGGGCGAAGTGATCGACATCGCGGCGTTCGCGAGGATCGCCGAAGCCCGCGCGGCTGCGGACGCCTGATGGCGGTCCAGGGCGTGCGGGGGCGCTTTGCGGCAAGGACCGTCCGGGTCAAGGCTCCGGGCAAAGTGAACGTCTCGTTAAACGTCGGGCCGCTGCGGCCGGATGGCTACCACTCCGTGGCCAGCGTCTACCTGGCAGTGTCGCTGTACGAGGAAGTCGCGGCCACCAGCACGGCCTCCGACGGCATCACCGTCAGCATCAGCCCCGACAGCACGCTTGACCTCGACGGGGTGGACATCCCGCTCGACGAACGGAACCTCGCCTACAAGGCAGCCGCCATCATGGCCGATGTGTCAGAACACTCCAGCGGCGTGCATCTTGAAATCACGAAGCGGGTGCCCGTGGCGGGCGGCATGGGCGGCGGTTCCGCTGATGCTGCCGCGACGCTCCTGGCCTGCGACGCGCTGTGGAACAGCGGCCTGTCCCGGGATGAGCTCGCCCACCTCGCCGCCGAGCTCGGGGCGGATGTTCCCTTCGCCCTGCTGGGCGGCACGGCCGTAGGGCTGGGCGTGGGCGATGAGCTGTCTCCCGCGCTCGCAAAGGCCCAGATGGACTGGGTCCTTGTCACCGCAGAGTTCGGGCTGTCCACTCCGGAGGTATTCCGGACGCTGGACCGGCTCCGCGATGCCGAGGGCGTGGACGGCGACGAGCCCACGGCTGTGGACCCCAAGATCCTGCAGGCCCTGCGCAGCGGCGACGCCGATGCCCTGAGCCGGGTGCTGGTCAACGACCTCCAGCGCGCGTCCATCGAACTCGCCCCCGGGCTCCGGGACACACTGGGACTGGGCGAGTCCTGCGGAGCCATTGCCGGGATCGTTTCCGGCTCCGGGCCCACCGTGGCCCTGCTGGCGCACAATCCCGAAGCGGCGGAGAACCTCGCCGGGGAGCTGCAGCACAAGGGGCTCAACGCACTGGCCGTCCACGGCCCCGTGCCCGGCGCGCGCATCATCTCCGATACGCTCCTTTAATACCTTCCAACCATCACATCAGAAAGCAGTTCCCCGTGGCACACCTGCTCGGCGGCGAGAACCTCACAGTCTCGTACGCAACCCGCACCGTTCTTGACGGCATCACCCTTGGACTCGAAGAGGGTGACCGGATCGGGATGGTCGGCAGGAACGGTGACGGCAAGTCAACGCTGATGCGGCTGCTCGCACTGCGGTCCACCCCTGATTCCGGCCGGGTCACCAAGCGCGGGGACGTCAACATCGGATACCTGGACCAAAGCGACGTCCTCGACGCCGACCTGACGGTGGGCGCCGCGATCGTCGGCGACCAGGCGGACTACGAATGGGCCCGCAATCCGCAAATCCGCGAGATCATGGGCGGACTGGTGTCCGACGTTGACTGGCACGCCAATGTGCACGCACTCTCCGGCGGCCAGAAACGGCGCGTGGCCCTGGCAAAGCTGCTGATCGAAGACCACGACGTGATCATGCTCGACGAACCCACCAACCACCTCGACGTCGAAGGCGTCGCCTGGCTGTCCCGCCACCTGAAGACCCGCTGGCGGGCCAACCAGGGTGCGTTCCTGGTGGTTACCCACGACCGCTGGTTCCTCGACGAAGTCTGCAACAAAACCTGGGAAATCCACGACGGCATCATGGACCCCTTCGAAGGCGGCTACGCAGCCTACGTCCTGGCGCGTGCCGAACGTGACCGCGCCGCGTCGGTGATGGAAGGCAAGCGGCAGCAGCTGGTTAAGAAGGAACTCGCCTGGCTGCGCCGTGGCGCCCCTGCCCGCACTGCAAAGCCCAAGTTCCGGATCGAGGCAGCCAATGCCCTGATCGCGGACGTTCCGGCGCCGCGCGACTCGATGGCGCTGAGTAAGATGGCCACGGCGCGCCAAGGCAAGGATGTGCTCGACCTCGAGCACGTTTCCCTGGACTTTCTGGGTGGCGACGCCGGGCAGAAGCTTTTCGACAACATCACCCTTCGCCTCGCACCGGGGGAGCGGCTGGGGCTGGTCGGCGTCAACGGCGCCGGCAAGACCACGCTCCTGAAGCTCCTCAACGGTGAAATCCAGCCCACCTCCGGCAAGGTCAAGCGCGGCAAGACGGTGGTCACCGCCGTACTGACCCAGGAGGTCAAGGAGCTCGACGACGTCAAGGACCTGCGCGTCATCGAAGTGATCGAACGCGAGAAGCGGTCCTTTAACGTTGGCGGCAAGGAATTCAGCGCCGGTCAGCTCGTGGAACAGCTTGGCTTCACCAACGAGAAGCAGTGGACCCCGGTCAGGGACCTCTCTGGCGGTGAACGCCGCCGGCTCCAGCTGCTGCGCCTCCTGGTGGGCGAGCCCAACGTGCTCATGCTCGACGAACCCACCAACGACCTCGACACGGACACCCTGGCCGCCGTCGAAGACGTCCTGGACGGCTGGCCGGGGACGCTCGTTGTGGTCAGCCACGACCGGTACCTGCTGGAGCGCGTCACGGACCACCAGATGGCTCTGCTGGGCGACGGCAAGATCCGCGCCCTGCCCCGCGGCGTGGACCAGTACCTCGAACTGCGCGAAGGTGCCCTGGCCGGCTCCACCATCACCGGCGGCGGCAACCCCGTCACCGGTGCCAGCGGCAGTTCGGCACCGGCCGTCGCAGGCCCGTCCGAAGCCGAGAAGCGCGACGCCCGCAAGGCCAAAAACCGGATCGACCGCCAGCTGGGCAAGCTGACGCAGCAGGAAGAGAAGATCCACGCCCAGATGGTCAAGAGCACGGTGGACAACGACTTCGACGCCATGGCCGAGCAGAACAAGAAGCTGAAGACCCTGGCCGAAGAACGCGAAGCCCTGGAACTCGAGTGGCTCGAGGCCCTGGAAGTCCTCGGCGAGTAGCGGGTTCCGAGTTTTTGTCCAGATATCGGGCGCTCAAGGCCTCCGAAGTCCCATTATCTGGACAAAAACTCCATCAGGAGCGGAGCAGGGTGGAAACCCCGACGACGATCTGCCGGACTAGTCCTCGCTGCGGAGTTCCGGGTCCTTTTTGAGGCCGGTCAGGCCGTTCCAGGCGAGGTTGACGAGGTGCGCGGCGACGGCTCGTTTGTCGGGCTGGCGGGCGTCCTGCCACCACTGGCCCGTCATCGCCACCATGCCGACGAGCATCTGCGCGTACATGGCGCCGTCGGCTGCGCTGAACCCGCGGCGGGCGAATTCGTCAGACAGGATGTGTTCTACGCGCGCGGTCACGTGGGAGAGCAGCGTGGAGAAGGCGCCTTCGGGCTGGGACGGTGGAGCGTCCCGCATGAGGATGCGGAAGCCGTCGGTGCGTTCCTCGATGTAGGTGAGCAGGGCCAGGGCGGCTCGTTCCACGAGGACCCTCGGCTTGGCTTCCTGGGTGAGTGCGTCATTGATGGCTGCGAGCAGGATCCGGAACTCGTACTCGACGACCTGCGTGTACAGGCCTTCCTTCGAGCCGAAGTGCTCGTAGATCACGGGCTTGGAAACGCCGGCGGCGGCCGCAATCTCCTCGATGGTTGTGCCGTCCAGCCCCCGCACCGCGAAAAGGGCCCGCCCTACTTCGATGAGCTGGGACCGCCGCTGGGGTCCGGTCATCCGCGACCGGGGGATGCGACCCGCGGCTGCGTCGGGCCTTGCTGGCAGGTTCCCCGGACCGTCAGTTGTCCCTGTGCTGTTGCTCACCGTCCAATCATGCCCTACGCCAAGCGGCTGGCAGGGGTGGCGGCGGGTCCCGGCGCGTGCCCCGACCGGCGCCGGCGCACCCGAAGCGCCGAGGTCGCACGAGCGTCAACGTTCGTGGCAGAATTGGTTCTCGTGCCCAGGCTTAGCGCCGGGCACGGTCCGCTCTGGTGTAATGGCAGCACCCCGGCCTTTGGAGCCGTGGAGTATAGGTTCGAATCCTATGGGCGGAACAGCTGCATCAGAGCTGTCCAGTAGGATGAAATTCTGTTGCCGGTTCCGGGCACAGGCCCGGACGCCGCCGCGCAGGCAGCCGCGGATGCAGGACAGCGCAACCGAGCAAGGAGAGCCCGTACGTGAGCCCCGACAAGTCCGGCCCAGCCGCCGTAATCGTCCTAGCTGCAGGTGCCGGTACCCGGATGAAATCCCGTACCCCCAAGATCCTCCACGAAATCGGCGGCCGCTCCATGGTGGGCCACGCCCTCCTGGCCGCCCGCAGCATCAACCCGCGGCGACTGGCCCTGGTGGTCCGGCACGAGCGGGACCGCGTCGCCGCCCACCTCACCGAACTCGATCCTGACGCCCTGATCGTGGACCAGGATGCAGTGCCCGGCACCGGACGCGCCGTCGAAGTTGCCCTCGAAGCCCTGGACGCCAAGGAACCCGTCGCCGGGACCGTCGTGGTCACCTACGGCGATGTCCCGCTGCTCACGGGTGACATGCTGTCCGAGCTGGTGTCCACCCACGAGCGCCAGGGCAACGCGATCACGGTGCTCACCGCGATCTTGGACGACGCCACCGGCTACGGCCGCATTCTCCGCGCTGAAGACGGCACCGTTACCGGCATCCGCGAGCACAAGGACGCCACCGACGCCGAGCGTGCGATCCGTGAGATCAACTCCGGCATCTACGCCTTTGACGCCGCGGTCCTCCGCGACGCCCTTGGCCACGTCACCACCGACAACTCGCAGGGCGAAAAGTACCTGACCGACGTCCTCGGGCTGGCCCGCGACGCAGGCGGCCGCGTGGCCGCCGTCGTCACCGCCGACCGCTGGCAGGTGGAAGGCGTCAACGACCGCGTCCAGCTCGCCGCCCTCGGCGCGGAGCACAACCGCCGGACCGTGGAAGCCTGGATGCGTGCCGGCGTTACCGTGGTTGACCCCGCCACCACCTGGATCGACTCCACGGTCACCCTGGCGGAGGACGTCCGGATCCTGCCCAACACCCAGCTGCACGGCGCCACCACGGTGGCGCGGGACGCCGTCGTCGGCCCCGACTCCACACTGACGGATGTCAGCATCGGCGAGGGCGCCAAGGTGACCCGCACCCACGGATCCGGCGCGGAGATCGGCGCGGGAGCCAGCGTTGGCCCCTTCACCTACCTGCGCCCGGGAACGGTCCTGGGCGAGACGGGCAAGATCGGCGCGTTCTACGAAACCAAGAACGTCAGGATCGGCCGCGGCTCCAAGCTGTCCCACCTGGGCTACGCCGGGGACGCCGAAATCGGCGAGGACACCAACATCGGCTGCGGAAACATCACCGCGAACTACGACGGCGAGAAGAAGCACCGCACGGTGATCGGCTCAGGCGTGCGCACTGGCTCCAACACAGTATTCGTCGCTCCGGTCACGGTGGGGGACGGTGCCTACAGCGGCGCCGGAGCCGTGATCCGCAAGGACGTGCCCGCCGGTGCCCTGGCGCTGTCCATGGCAGCACAGCGCAACGCCGAGGGCTGGGTCGCGGCCAACCGCCCCGGCTCGCTCTCCGCGGAACTGGCAGAAGCCGCCGTGGCCCGCGAAGGCCGCAATGAGACCTCAAATTCCCCCGCATCTACAGAAGAGGGCTAGCAACCATGACCGAAATTACGGCTCACGGCGAGAAGAAACTGGTGCTCGCCGCAGGGCGTGCACACCCGGAGCTTGCCCGGGAGATCGCCAAGGAGCTGGGCACGGAACTGCTGCCTGTGGACGCCTACGACTTCGCCAACGGCGAGATCTACGTCCGCGCCGGGGAGAGCGTCCGCGGAACCGATGCCTTCGTCATCCAGGCGCACCCCGCGCCGCTGAACAACTGGCTCATGGAACAGCTGATCATGATTGATTCGCTGAAGCGTGCCTCCGCCAAGCGGATCACCGTTGTGTCGCCGTTCTACCCGTACTCACGCCAGGACAAGAAGGGCCGCGGCCGCGAGCCGATCTCCGCCCGCCTCGTGGCCGACATGTACAAGACGGCCGGCGCCGACCGCATCATGAGCGTGGACCTGCACACCTCGCAGATCCAGGGCTTCTTCGACGGCCCTGTGGACCACCTCATGGCCATCCCGCTGCTGGCGGACTACATCCGCACCCGCGTCAGCGCCGACAACATCACCGTGGTCTCGCCGGACACCGGCCGCGTGCGCGTGGCCGAACAGTGGGCCGAGCGCCTCGGCGGCGCGCCGCTGGCATTCGTCCACAAGAGCCGCGACCTGACCGTGCCCAACCAGGCCGTGTCCAAGACCGTGGTGGGCCAGATCGAGGGCCGCACCTGCGTGCTCATCGACGACATGATCGACACCGGCGGAACCATCTCCGGCGCTGTGCAGGTGCTCAAGAACGCCGGCGCCAAAGACGTCATCATTGCCGCCACCCACGCGGTGTTCTCCGACCCCGCCGGCCGACGGCTCTCCGAGTCCGGCGCCCGCGAAGTAGTGGTCACCAACACGCTGCCCATCCCCGCAGACAAGCGCTTCCCCGAGCTCACCGTGCTGTCCATCGCGCCGCTCATCGCCCGGGCCATCCGGGAAGTGTTCGACGACGGATCGGTCACCAGCCTTTTCGACGGCAACGCCTAACGGCACTGTCTGCGCCAGAGTCCGGCTCGTTTTCAGTAAACGGGCCGGGCACTGGTAAACTTTTTCCCGATACCTTGGCGAGGGAGAGCCCCGGAAATCCGTATGCACGGAAAACCGGACCGCTGGTCTCCGTTATCGACTGGGTCTGAACCACCCTTCTGGTGGGGCCGCCTTCGGGCCGCCCGGCGTTGAAGGTCACTCCAGACCTCCGCCCTTGCTGAACCAATAAATCCACCAGGAGATTCACATGTCTGAGCAGAAGCTCGCAGCAGAAGCCCGCACCGAATTCGGCAAGGGATTCGCCCGCCGCGCCCGCATGGCCGGTCAGATCCCGGCCGTGATCTACGGCCACGGTGCAGAGCCCATCCACATCACCCTCCCCGCCAAGGCCACCACCCTGGCCGTGCGCACCGCGAACGCCCTGCTGTCCCTCGACCTCAACGGCGAAGGCCACCTGGCCCTGGTCAAGGACATCCAGCGCGACCCGATCAAGCAGATCATCGAGCACATCGACCTCCTGACCGTCCGCCAGGGCGAGAAGGTCACCGTGGACGTCGCTGTGCACGTTTCCGGTGAAACCGCCCCGGGCACCGTGCACAACCTGGAACTCACCGTCATCTCCCTCGAGGCCGAGGCCACCCACCTGCCCGAGTCCGTTGAGGTGAACATCGAGGGCCGCACCGCCGGCGAGCACATCCACGCCTCCGACCTCGTGCTCCCCAAGGGTTCCGTCCTGCTGACCGACGCCGAGGCCCTGGTTGTCAACATCTCCGAGGCCGCCGCAACGGCCGAAGAGGGCGAAGCCGAGGAAGCCGCCGCAGCGGCGGCTCCGGCCGAAGCAGCTGCTGCCGAGTAATTCGGGTAGAACCCCTTCCCGCGCTAACTGAAGCGCGGACCGATGGCCGGGTCCTTTCGGACCCGGCCACTGCCGTCCCTGCCCCGCTTGTGTGCAAACCCCCGCCTTAGGATTGATTCATGACTGACACCTGGCTGATCGTAGGCCTCGGCAACCCCGGACCCGAATACAGCGGCAACCGGCACAACGTCGGCCAGATGGTGCTGGACGGGCTGGCCGGGCGCATTGGCGGGAAGTTCAAGGCGCACAAGGCCAGGGCCCTCGTCCTGGAAGGCCGGCTCGGTATCGGCGGTCCCCGGGTGGTGCTGGCGAAGCCAGGGACATACATGAACGTCTCCGGCGGCCCGGTGTCCGCGCTCGCCAGGTTTTACGACGTCGAGCCGTCCCGGGTGGTGGCCGTCCATGACGAGATCGACATCCCCTTCAATACCGTAAAGCTGAAGATCGGCGGCGGCGAGGGAGGGCACAACGGCCTCCGCGACATCTCCAAGGCCCTCGCCACCAAGGACTACCTCCGCGTCCGGGTGGGAGTCGGCCGGCCGCCGGGCCGGATGGACACGGCCGACTATGTGCTCCGGGATTTCGGCACTGCGGAAAAGAAGGAACTGCCCTTCCTGCTCGATGACGCCGCCGACGCCGTCGATCTCCTGGTCAGGGAGGGCCTGACGGCCGCGCAGCAGCAGTTCCACACCGCCAAGGTCTAGCGGCCTCCGCCCCGGGTTTCCTCCCCACCGCACAAACCTCAAGGTCGCATCAAGGTCTGCGAAATGTGAACGCAGTGCCCTGTATCCCTGCAAAGTAACGGGGTAGTCTACTTTCTAAGCGGGGGAGGCGATGGAGCCTTTATCCTGCCGGGCGGGATGTAAGGAAAAGTTCATGTCAATTGAGCCACTGAGCTGGGGACGTGGGTCTACGGCGGGCGTGCTTGCGGGACCGGCGGGCGTCGCGGGCGGAACGGACCTCCAACGATGGTCGGTTCCGGCACGCAGCGCAGACCTTGAAGCCATCCGCACTGCCCTGACAGATCCTGAGTCCCTGGGCGTAGTCATCACCGGTGCCCGCGGTGTGGGAAAATCCTCGCTGGCGCGCACCGCCGTCGCTGAGCTGGGTGCCGACACCTGGGCGCTTCAGCTGCGCAGCCCCCTGACCGGCTCACAAACCTCGTACGGCTGCCTCGCCTTCCTCCTGGCCAGGCTTCCGCAGTCGGCGCTGGCTTCCCCGACCGCCATCCTCCAGGGCATCACCTCCCTGATCCGGTCCGACGCCGCCGGCCGGGACTGCGTCATCACCCTGGACACAACCGGCCAGATCGATGACATGAGTGCCGGCGTCATCCTGAACATCATGCTGACGCACACCGCCCGCGTCATCGCCATCGCCCCCAGCACCAGCGACCTTCCGGCGGACTTCCACTGGCTGCTCACCGACCGGCGGCTGACGGAAGTCCGGCTGGACAACCTCAACGAGCTGCAGACCCGGCAGGTGCTGCTGACGCTGCTGGGCCACAGGGTTTCGGCCTCGCTCGTGAGCACCTACCACGCCATCGTGGGCGGCAATCCGCTCCTGCTCAAGGCGCTCGTCACCGAGCAGCGGCAGTCGGGAAACCTCGTCCTGTCGGATTCCGTGTGGACCTTGCGGGACAGGGTAGTGCTCGACGGCGCCACCGGGCTGGATGACATCGTCCGGTCCCGCTGGTCCCGGGAAGAACCGGAAACCCGCGAGGTCATCGAGATGCTTGCCTGTGCGCGGCGTGTCCCTCTGGCCAGGCTGACCGAAGTTTACGGCACCGCCACCGTGGCCGACATGGAGGACGCCGGGCTTCTCACCGTCGGCGTCACAGAGGACCGCTGGGTCTCCCTGCGGGAGCAGTACCTTGGGGACGTGGTGCGCTCTTGGCTGAGCATCTCCCGCCGACGTGAACTCCGGACCCTGTTGCTGGGCAGCCACGAGCCCGAATTGTCCGCACTGAGTATGGAGGAGCGGATAGAGTTCGCAGCCTGGACCAGGGAATGCCAGGCCGAACTCAGCCCTGCCATGGCGGTGGCGGCGGCGGAGGCGGCGGTGCAGCTCTTTGACCCGCGGTTCGCGATCTCCTGCGTCGAAGGCATCAAGAAGACCGACTCCGTGTGGGTGGAAGCCCAGCTGTACAAGGCAACCGCCTACCTGCTGCTTGACCTGCCGCTGCAGGCCATGGCCGCGCTGGAGGACATTTCCCGGGTACAGCTGGACGCGCTCGACGAGCAGGCCTTTGCCCGCGTGGTGGCAGCTAAGATCCGGGTCATGGTCTGGCTGCCGGAGCTGTGCGACAAGGTGCCGGACGAGCTGGCAGCTGCCCGCAAGCGGCTGGACGTTGCCACTGGTGTGGCGTCGAGCTGGCCCGATCCGTTTGCCACGGCAGCCAACGTCATCACCCTGGCCGAATTCGAATATAAATCGTTCATCGGCGATTACGCCTCGATGGTCGGGGAGCTGGAGGAAGCTACCGACGCCGCGGTTAACAAGGATCCGGGCCTGAGGATCCAAGCAGCGCTGATCCTGATGCAAGCCTTCTCGGCCGTCGGTCGGGAAATGGACGCCCTCCAACTGATGCGGCGAGTGGGAGGACAGCTCTCGGACGCGGAGCCGCAGACCGGACTGCGGGAGCGGTTCGCGATGACAGCTTTCAACGTGCTGCTGCAGGCCGGCCAGTGGAAGCGGTGCCTGGAACTCGTCGGCCCGCCCAAGGGACAGGAGGAGCGCCGGCTGGCCTACCGGACATCCGCCACGGAACTGGCCGCCGGCATCGCCTACGTTTTTTCCGGCCGCGGCGCGGTAGCCCTGGATTCTCTGCTGTCCGCCGTAGCCCAGCTCGAGCTCCGCCCTGTACTGAACATGCTGCAGGCCGCCTACGCCGCCACAGCCTTCGCCTACGCCCAGATCGGCAACGCCGGGCAGGCACACAAGTACCTCGACAAGCTCCGCGGAGTGCGCGGGCACTGCAACTACGGCACAGTATTCGTCACCGACTTCTGCGCGGACATGGCAGGGCGCTGGCTGGGCGACACCGACGCCGCGAAACGTCTGTTCGAGGCAGCACACCGCGATATCGATGCCGGCCGATACACGCAGGCGGGCATCAGCCTGCTCGGAGCGACCGTGAACGGGACCGATGAGGACTTCCGCCTGATGGAAGAGGTGGCGGGCCACCGCCAGGGGACCCTCGCCGAGATCTCACGCCTCATCGCCGTGGGCACCCGCACCAAGGACGCCAAGGTTCTTTTGGAAGGCGCCCACCTCTGCGCGGAACTGGAACTCGACGCCGTCGAGGCCCGGTGCGTTGCCCTGGCCGTCGACTTTGCCCGCCACTCCGGCGATTCCGCCTCCGCCCGTGTTGCCCAGGCCCGTCTGGACACCCTCACCGCCACGGTGCCCAGCCTCCCGATCGTTCCCAGCAGCGGCAGTCCGCTCCTGACCGCCCGCGAACGCCAGATCTCCCGGCTGGCCGGAAGGGGCGTCTCCAACCGGGACATCGCCCTGGAGATGGGCGTATCAGTCCGAACGGTGGAGGGCCACCTCTACCAGGTCTTCACCAAGCTCGGCGTGACATCCAGGGGTGATCTGCCTGGCCTCGTTTAACAGCTCCTCAGCACACAGCGCTTCGTCCAGCACTTCGTCCCACGGCGTCGCGTCCAATGGCCGCGGCGCCAAACCGGAATCCGAACTCCGGCAGCTGACCGGCCGCCGTGAGGCGATAGAGCATGTCTGCACCGTCATCCGCAGCCGTGCCAGCCAGGCGGTCTACCTGATGGCAGGCCCCGGCGTCGGAAAGACATCCGTAACTGACGCCGTGAGGGAGAAATTGGCGGCAGAGATGACCGTGCTCCGCATCCACGGCAGTTCCTCGCTGGCCAAGGTCCCCTACGGTGTTCTGGCGCCCTACACCTCCGGACTCGCCCCTGAGGAAGCCGACTCCCCGGTGGCGGTGCTACGGGCCGTCTGGGCCCACTTTCAGGAGCTGAAGGGAATCAGCGACCTCAACGGCGGCACCGACACACCCGTGCTCCTGGTGGTGGACGACGCCCATCACCTTGATGACGCCACGGCCAGCATGGTGGTGGACATGACCTCGGCCGGTTGGGCGACCGTGCTGGCAGCCGGGCGGCCGCGGCCGGGGCTGCCCCAGGCCCTGAACCAGCTCTGGTATGACGGCCTCGCCGAACGCATCGATCTCCGGCCGCTCAGCGGCGAGCAGGTCAGGGAGGTAGTGGAACACGCCCTCCAGGGGACGGTTCCGGTCAGCACCGTCCAGTCGCTGTGGTCTGCTTCGGGCGGCAACCCGCTGCTCCTCGACTGCCTGCTGGGTGACGCAACAGCCGCCGGAACCCTGGTCCAGCGGAACGGGATCTGGGTGCTGCTCGGACCGTTGCCGGCCGACGGACCCAGGCTTTCGGATCTCGTGGCGAAGGATCTCCTCCGGAGAACGCCGGAGGAGCAGGATGCGCTCAAGGTGATCGCCTTGGCCGAGCCGGTGCCCAGGGGCCTGATCGAGGACGTCTGCGGCGCCGGCGTCGTGCGTTCCCTGCTGGACAACCAGGTGGTGAGCGAATCCGCCGCGATGCATACCGAGCTGCGGCTTACCCATGCCATCCTGGGGGAATCTACGCGGCGCCAGGTGTCCGTCTCGCGGAGCCTGCAGCTGCGGCAGAAGCTTGATGCCTATCTGGATCCCGCCGCCGCAAGTGCTGAAGGCAGGCTGCGGCTGGTCGAATGGTCGCTGGAATGCGGCCTGGAGGTGCCCGACCGGGACCTGCTGGACGCGGGGCTGCTGGCCGCGACGACGTTCAACAACGCCGGCGCCCGGCTCATGGCCGGTCATGTGCGGGCACCGGAGCTGCAGGCCCATGCGCTCTCAATCACCGCGCGGGCCCACTTCAACGAGGGAAAGTACCGCGAGGCCGCCGAACTCCTTGACGGCTGCTGGCTCGACCTGGCGGAGGATCCGGAAGCTCCGCAGGTCCTCATGCTCCGGGCGTCATCGCACATGGCGCTGGGCAAGTCCGTGCCGTCGCTCAGGGCTGAATCAAGCCACCAGTTGGAGGAGGCCGGGATCGCCCCGGACGATGCCTGGCAGGACAGGATCCACGGGCTGCTGGAGATGGCGGCCGCCGGGGATCACGAAGGCATTAACGCTGTCATCACGGCGCTCGGGACCACGGATCCTGACACGGCGTCCGGCGTCGAAGCGACACTGCACGCCGTGGCGCAGGCCCTTCTTGCCCAGACGCTGGTCGCCGCCGGCAGGTCACACCAGGCGCACGCCGCCGCGGCGGCCGCCGGCCCCTTCCTGCCCGCACTCAGCGGCGGCCTGTATTTCTTCAATGAGTTTGTCCTGACCCGGCTGGCCATCAGCACCCTGGCTGCCGGCAACTGGGAGTCGGCCGAACACGAGTTGTCCAGTTATCCGGCGGAGCGAACCGAGGGTGCTTCGACCTTCGGGGGCGGGATCCAGGCACTGCGCGGCCTGGGACTGCTGCGGCAGGGGCAGCTGGAGCGCGCCTACCAGGTCCTCCTTCCGGCCGTTGAGGCGCTTCGGGTCAATGACCCGCTGCAGGAGTTCAGGTTCGGCTCGTCGCTTGCCTTCTACGCCGCAGCACGCCTGGGCGACGCCGCCCAGGCGAAGCGGCTCGAACAGGACTTCATCTCGGCCCGGCACGCCAGCGGACCCGGCTGCGACGCCGTCGCGGAGGCTTACGCGGCCGCCGCGGCTGAATACCTCGACAGGAAGGGCAGCGGCCTGGACAGGCTCCGTGAGCTCGCGGGTTCCGAGGCCGTTACGGACCATCCCGGAACCCGGATGGAGTGCCTCATCCTCTGCTCGGATCTTGGCGAGCGGTCGCTGGTGCGGGAACTCGCCGCGCTCGCCGCCACCGTCGAGGGCCGGTGGGCAGCCGGCTGGCGGCAGCTGGCCCAGGCCTGGGCCTCGGAGGACGCCGACGTCCTCACGGATACAGCCGCCGCCCTGGAGGAAGCAGGCATGCTGAACCTGGCGCGTGAGGCATACGCCCGGGCCGGCGCGCTGCTGGATGCCGCGGGGGAGCGGCGCCGCGCCCGCCAGGCAATCGCGCACCGGGAGAAATGCGACCAGGAGCTCGGCGAGCGGTTCCGGGAAAGCCCGTTTGTCGCCTCCGTCCCCAGCGTCCACCTGACCCGCCGCGAGCGGGACATCGTGGAGCTGGCGGTGCAGGGCCTCTCCGACCGGGAGATCGCCCAGCACCTGATGGTGTCCGTGCGGACCGTCGAGGGGCACCTGTACCGCAGCTATGTCAAGCTCGGCGTCCGCCGACGCGACGAGCTCGCGCTCGCCCTTCCGAAGAAGTAGCGCTTCCCCAAGCTGATTTTTTCCGGCCCTCTCCAGGCAAATTCGGCGCGGTTGCGCGCCAGACATCGCTACCTGCGGGAACCAGTAGTTAAGTACTCAGAAAAACGAGTACCTGCTACTGGTGCCGCGGGCGCCAGTACGCGATTAACTAATAGTGGCAGCGGAAGCCGGGCTGATCTCCCCTCCGAAGCTGCCACCAGATTTTCCAGGTCTCGCACCCAGATTTCCGGCCCCAGGGTCCGGGCAAGGCGGGGCCGGCGACGTCAGAGCCTTCTGAGACCGAGGCTCTCCCCCCAGCCGTCGCCGGCCCTTTTAACTGACGGTATGTAATAACTAAAGATAATACGCCGGAGGATCGGCATCGCAGGGAGCGGCCCGCACCGACGAGGGCCGCCCCTTAGTGTGTGGGCTCCCGGGAATGCAGCGCCGGCCCGTGCTTCGCCGAAATCTGCTGTGGGACAATTGAGACGTACCTCAAGGCACCCAAGGAGTCCCATTGGCCGTAGTATCAACGCCAACCACGCTGACGCGTGCCCTTTCTGCGATGGACAATGCCGAGGTCCTGCGGATCCGCAACGATTTTCCCGTGCTGAACCAGACGGTCAACGGCCGCCCGCTCATCTACCTGGATTCCGGCGCCACCTCGCAGAATCCGCTGAGCGTGATCGAGGCCGAGCAGGAGTTCTACGAGCAGCGGAACGCTGCCGTGCACCGCGGTGCCCACCACCTTGCGGTGGAGGCCACCGAGGTGTTCGAGGATGCCCGGCAGACCGTGGCCGACTTTGTCGGTGCGGCCTATGAGGAGATCGTCTGGACCTCCAACGCCACCGAGGGCCTGAACGTCGTCAGCTATGCGCTGTCGAACGCCGCGCTGTGGGCAGCCCAAGGACGCGGGGACTCCCGCCTGCGGGACCTGGCCCTCGGACCTGGCGATGAAATCGTGGTCACCGAAATGGAGCACCACGCCAACCTGATTCCCTGGCAGGAACTGGCTTACCGGACAGGTGCCACGCTGCGTCACATCCCGCTGGACGACGCCGGGGTGCTGCGGATGGATAAGGCCGCGGAAATCGTGGGGGAGCGCACCAAACTGCTGGCGTTCACCCACGCCTCGAACGTGCTGGGCACCATCAACCCGGTCAGCGACCTGGTGGCCCTCGCCCGGCGGGCAGGTGCCCTGGTGGTGCTGGACGCGTGCCAGTCGGCACCGCACCTTGCTTTGGACGTCAAGCATCTGGATGTCGATTTCGCCGTGTTTTCCGGCCACAAGATGCTGGGGCCAACCGGCGTCGGAGTGCTTTACGGCAAGCAGGAGCTCCTGGATGTGCTCCCGCCGGTCCTGACCGGTGGTTCCATGATCACCACCGTGACCATGGAACGCGCCGAGTACCTCCCCGCGCCGCAGCGGTTCGAAGCCGGCACCCAGAAAATTTCGCAGGCGGTGGCCCTTGCCGCCGCGGTCAACTACCTGACTGAAACCGGCATCGACCGGGTGCACCGCTGGGAGTCCGATCTCGGCCAGCGGATGGTGGCAGGCCTGGAAGCCATCGATGGCGTCCGCGTGCTGGGTCCGGCCGCCGGCCAGGACCGCATCGGCCTGGCGGCCTTTGACGTTGCCGGTGTCCACGCGCACGACGTCGGCCAGTTCCTTGACGCGCGGGGCATCGCGGTCCGCGTGGGTCACCATTGCGCACAGCCGCTGCACCGGCGCCTTGGCCTGACGGCCACCACCCGGGCCAGCGCCTACTTGTACAACACCACCGACGACGTGGACGAATTCCTGGACGCAGTGTCCGGAGTCCGCGCCTACTTCCGGGCCTAGCCCCCCCAAGGACTAGCCCGATCCCCGACGACAGGTACCTGAGCATGAGCCTCGACCAGCTTTACCAGCAGATCATCCTGGACCACTCCAAGGCCCGGCACGGCAGCGGATTGGCCGCCACGGCTGCCCCGGACGGCGCGTCCACCGGCCAGTCGCACCAGCTCAACCCCGTGTGCGGCGACGAGGTCACCCTTCGCGTGGCCGTGGACCACGGCACGGTGACTCAGCTGGCGTGGGACGGGGCCGGCTGCTCGATCTCCATGGCCTCCGCCTCCGTGCTGAGCGAGCTGGCCGAGGGCATGACCGTGGACGAACTCCGCTCGGTGATCGGGAACTTCCGCGACGTACTGCGGTCCCGGGGAAAGATCCCGGCCGACCCGGAAATCCTGGGCGACGCAGCCGCCTTCGAAGGCGTGGCCCGCTACGCCGCGAGGGTAAAGTGCGCCATGATCTCCTGGGTTGCGGCAGAGGATGCCCTGAACCAGGCGGCCTGACCGTCCACTTTAGCCGTCCGACCGGACCTGGCGGTTCCGACTTAGCGGTCCTGGTCGGTCCGTTCGAAGACATCCGGCACGCCGTCGCCGTCGTCGTCCCTTGTCTCCTCCGCTTCAAGGCGGCGGTAGTGCCTGTTGCGGGCCTTAAGCACGACGGCGGCCAACGCCGCGGCGGTCAGCGAACCGGCGAGGAGGGCCACCTTGGCGTGATCGTCCCGGGCTGAGCCCGAGCCGAAACTCAGTTCGGCGATCAGCAGCGAGACGGTAAAGCCCACGCCTGCCAGGAGGGACAGCCCGGCGACGTCGACCCATCTCAGCCCGGCGTCGAGCTGCGCGCGGGTGGTTTTCGTGACCAGGAATGTTGCCCCGAAGACGCCCAGGCCTTGCCCCCGATCAGTGCTGCAGGCTCGGCTAAAAACTTGCCGACCAGACTTCCCGGCGCACCATTTGTACCCAACTTATCTGACTGGCGAAGGTCCGCTGGTTTGGCGTGTCTTCGCTGGTTGGGCTTGTCGAAACCCGGGTTTCGACAAGCCCAACCAGGGACCCAGCCCGTGACCGTGAGCCCGCGCCGTCAACTGACGAGCGCTGCGATTCCGATGGCGGCCGTCGCGGCACCCAGCACCATGGACACCGTCACCAGGACCACGTGGACGGTGAGGAACTTTGTGGCCTTGCCGGCGGCGTCCCGTGCCCGCGGGTCCTTCATGACGCGGCGCAGGAACTGCGGCCACACCACCAGGGACCAAACGCCCGAAACGATCAGGACCAGGGCAAGGAAGGCGGGGACGTCCATGGGACTAGTGGCTTTCGAGCCAGGCCTGGGCCTGCTGCGACTGGATGTTCAGTGCCTTGCCCACCATGGGCTCGGCGGCGTCGGCAATCTTGCCGCCCAGGAACGGCACGGAGGACGTGACGTTGCCAACAAGCTCAACCCGCGTGCTGCTGCCGTCCGCCACGAGACGCTGCACCGCGGCCACGTCGATCGGCGCGCCGGCGATCTTCAGGGAGATGGTGCTCTGGCGCGAGCCGTCGGCTGCGGGGGCGTCCCAGTTCTCCACCTGGGTCACCTTCAGGCTTTCGCCGACGAACTTGCGGGCGATTTCCGGCAGGCGCGTGGTGGGCAGGGTGCGCACCGACGTGGTGCTGAATTCCCCGGCGATGTCGCCCGCCACGGTGAAGGACTCGAGGGTGCCGCCGACGTATTCGCTGGTGTGGCGCTGGAAGTCCTCGTTCGCGAAGACTGCGGTGACGCTGTCGACGCCGTGGGGAAGGGTGGTGGAAGCACTCAGTGCCATTGATCCTCCGTCGTTGTGGGGTCAGAACGCTTTTTGCTCACCACATCCTACGGGGTTGGCCGCGCTTCCCCGGCACCGGTACGTCGGGCATCGGGCCCTGCGGCGCCGGTTTTCTCCTCGGCGGACAGCCTCCGGGCCGCCGCGGTGATGTTGCGGGACATGGCCGGGAAGATGATGCTGTGGAACGGCAGAACAGCCAGCCAGTAGAGCCGCCCGCTGAGTCCTTTGGGGAAGAAGATCGCCCGCTGGCGGTAAAGGCTTCCCGTGCCGTCGGGCTCCACGCAGAGCTCCAGCCAGGCGCGTCCCGGTGCGCGCATTTCTGCCCGCAGGCGGAGCAGGTGGCCCCGCTCGATCCGCTCAACGCGCCACCAGTCCACCACCTCGCCGGCCACCAGATGGTGCGGATGCCGCCGGCCGCGGAGCAGGCCCGCTCCGCCCGAGAGCTTGTCCAGCCAGCCGCGTACGCTCCAAGCCAGTGGGAGCGAGTACCAGCCGTTGCGGCCGCCGATCCCCTCGATGATCGTCCACACGTGTGCCCGGTCCACATCGCTGGCAAAGGTCCGCTCGTCGACATACACCCGGTGCCCGGCCCAGCCCGGGTCGCTCGGCAGCGGGTCGGCGTCCGCTCCGGCGTTGGCCCAGGTGGTTTCCACCTGGCCGTCGCGTTCCTTGCCGAGCGCCAGGGCCACGGCCCTGCGGTAGCCGGTGAGACCGCCGTCGGGCTGCTTGATGTAGGTGTCGATGTCATGTTCGGCCGAGACGGCATCGTGCTGGAGCGACTGGACCAGCGGCACGGACATGGACAGCGGAATCGGAGTCACGAGGGCAACCCACAGTCCGGCCAGCCTGGGCGCCGGCACTGGAAGTGCCAGGACCGGCCGCGCCGGCAGGCCTGCCTCGACCGCGTACTCCTTCATCATCCCGGCGTACGTCAGGACGTCCCGGCAGCCGATGTCGAAGGTGCGGTTGAGGGGTTCCGTCAGTGCGGCGGCTCCGACCAGGTAGTAGAGCACGTCCCGGACGGCGATGGCCTCGATTCGGTTGCGGACCCAGCTGGGCGCCGGCATGAGGGGCAGGGTTTCGGCGAGGTGGCGGATCATCTCGAACGACGCCGAGCCGGAGCCGATCACCACCCCGGCCTGGAACACGATGGCGTCCACCGGGCCGGAGAGAAATACCTCACCCACCGCCTCCCGGGAGCGCATGTGCGTTGACAGTGCCGTGTTGCGCGGGTGTAGGCCGCCCAGATAAACGATCCGCCGGACGGAGGCAGCCGCGGCGGCACCGGCCACAAGCTCGGCCATGGCCTTTTCCTTGGCCTCGAAACCGGACCCCGCCGCCATGGAATGGATCAGGTAATACAGCACGTCCACGCCCTGCAGGGCTTCCTCCAGCGCCGCGGAGTCGTCGAGGCTGCTGCGGACCACCTCCACGTCGTCGAACCACGGCACCCCGGCGATTTTCTTCGGGGACCGGACCAGCACCTTGACGCGGTGGCCGGCGTCCAGCAGGCGGGGGACCAGCCGCCCGCCGATGTACCCGGTGGCGCCGGTGACAAGCACTGTCCGGGCCTCCGCTGTCCGGCCTTCCGCTGTCCGGCCCTCGGGGCTGGCGCCGGGGCTTGCCGTGCCGCCAGCGCCGCTGTCGTTTCCGCTGCTGTCATTTCCGGTTTGGTCGCTCACGGGAGTCTCCTTGGGGCGGCGGCATGGCTGTGCTGGACTTCAGGATGTGCTGAATTTCACTTGCTCAGCAAGCTTAGCAATGCGCACCCGGCGCCTGGATGCCGCGTGCCTGCCCGCGGGGGTAGGCTGGAACCCCCGGCATTCGCAAGAATCTCGGCTTTTCGTGTTGCCTGCGTTCGAATGAGATTCCAGGAGATCCTGCCCATGAGCTCCAAAGGCCAGCGCCCCACCGGCCAGCCCTCCAACGGCCTGCCCCTCGACGGCCTGCGCCGCGCCCTTCAGGCGGACCGGACCTTTACCCGGGTGCAGGCCGAGGCGGCGCGGAGCTTCAGCGTCCGCAGCGAGGACTACCAGATCAGCGCCCCCGCAGGTTTGCGGCCCGTGCTCCTGGCGGAGATGGCGGACGGCCTGCTGAACGCAGCAGAAAGCGACGGCGCCGCCGCGGATCACATCGTGCCGGGTGTCGTCCTCGCCGTCACCGCCACGGGACGCGAGGCCGAGGATCTTGCCGCCGCGCTCCGCGCCTACCTGCCGGCCAACGCCGTGGCCGAGTTCCCCAGCTGGGAAACCCTCCCGCACGAGCGGCTCTCCCCGCGTTCGGACACGGTGGGCCGGCGCCTGTCGGTCCTGCGGCGCCTGGCGCATCCTGAAGACGCACCGCACCCGCGAGACGCAGGCCAACCCGGAAACGCAGCCCAGCCGGAAAACGCAGCGGGCCACCTCCGCGTGGTGGTGGCCCCCGCCAGGGCCGTGGTCCAGCCGATCGTGGCCGGCCTGGGGGAACTGGTTCCGGTGACACTGAAGGTCGGCCAGGAGGTCCCCTTCAATGACGTGATCCGGAACCTCGCCGCCGCCGCCTACTCCCGGGTGGACATGGTCACGCACCGCGGCGAATTCGCCGTCCGCGGCGGCATCCTGGACGTGTTCCCGCCCACCGAGGACCACCCCATCCGGGTGGAGTTCTTCGGCGACGAGGTGGACCAGATGCGCTGGTTCGCCGTCGCCGACCAGCGCTCGCTGTCCGCCCCCGGCGTGCACCACCCCACCGAGCTCCACGCCCCGCCCTGCCGGGAAATCCTCATTACCCCCTCGGTGATGTCCCGGGCTGCCACGCTCAAGCCCCAGCTGCCCGCGGCTGCGGACATGCTGGAGAAGATCGCCGGCGGCATCGCTGTGGAGGGCATGGAATCGCTGGCGCCCGTCCTGGTGGACGCGATGGTCCCGTTCATGGAGCAGCTGCCAGCGGGGTCCATCTCCGTGGTCATCGAACCGGAGAAGGTCCGCACCCGCGCCCACGACCTCGCGGCCACCAACGAGGAGTTCCTGGAAGCAGCGTGGTCCACGGCCTCCGACGGCGGAGTTGCGCCTTTGGCGCTGGACACAGTTCTCAGCTCGCAGGCCTCGGCAGCCCTGCACTCTGCCAGCTTCCGTTCGCTGGCCGAGACCCGATCGGCGGCCCTCGGGCACGAGGTGTCCTGGTGGTCCATCACGTCGCTGGCCACGGACGAGGAACTGACGCCGGACATCGACGTGCTCAACCTTCACGCCCGCGAACCGCGCGGCTACCAGGGCGACGTGGCGGAGATGATGGACTTCATCGGCTCGCACGTGCGGGACCAGTGGCGGATCGTGGTGGCCACCGAGGGCCCGGGCCCGGCCCAGCGCCTGGCCGAACTGTTCCACGACGCGGACATCCCCTGTGCCCGGGTGGACACACTGGACCACGAACCCCAGGCGGGGATCATCGAAGTGACCACTGCCGCCGTCGGACGCGGTTTTGTCCTGGACGGACTGAAGCTCGGTCTCCTGACCGAGGCCGACCTGCTGGGCCGCACCTCCGCAGGCTCCACGAAGGACATGCGCCGCATGCCGTCCAAGCGGCGGAACGCCGTGGATCCGCTGCAGCTGGTGGCCGGCGACCACGTGGTGCACGAACAGCACGGCATCGGACGGTTCGTGGAGCTCATCCAGCGCAAGGTGGCAGGCGGCGGCGACGGCGTCCGCGAGTACCTTGTGCTGGAATACGCGCCGTCCAAGCGCGGGGCGCCGGGGGACAGACTGTTTGTGCCCACGGACCAGCTGGACCAGGTGACCCGCTACGTCGGCGGCGACACCCCCGTGCTCAGCAAGATGGGCGGCGCCGACTGGGCCAGCACCAAGTCCAAGGCGCGCCGGGCGGTCAAGGAAATCGCCGGCGAGCTCATCCGGCTCTACTCGGCCCGGATGGCGTCGCGCGGCCATGCCTTCGCGCCGGACACGCCGTGGCAGCGCGAGCTGGAGGAGGCCTTCCCGTACGTGGAGACCCCGGACCAGCTCACCACCATCAACGAGGTCAAGGCCGACATGGAGCGTGAGATCCCCATGGACCGTCTGGTGTCCGGCGACGTCGGCTACGGCAAGACCGAGATCGCAGTCCGCGCGGCCTTCAAGGCGGTGCAGGACGGCAAACAGGTGGCGGTGCTGGTGCCCACCACGCTGCTGGCGCAGCAGCACTATGAGACGTTCACCGAGCGGTTCTCCGGCTTCCCGCTGCGCGTCAAGCCGCTGTCCCGGTTCCAGGCGTCGAAGGAAGCCAAGGAAACGGCCGAGGGCGTGAAGAACGGCTCCGTGGACGTGGTGATCGGCACGCACCGGCTGCTGTCCAAGGACTTTGAGTTCAAGGACCTGGGCCTGGTGATCGTGGACGAGGAGCAGCGCTTCGGCGTCGAGCACAAGGAAGCGCTGAAGAAGATGCGCACTAACGTCGACGTCCTGGCCATGAGCGCCACCCCGATTCCGCGGACCCTGGAGATGTCCCTGACCGGCATCCGCGAAACGTCCACGCTGGCCACCCCGCCGGAGGAGCGGCACCCCGTGCTCACCTATGTGGGCCCGTACACGGACAAGCAGACCTCCGCCGCCATCCGCCGCGAACTGATGCGCGAGGGCCAGGTGTTCCTCGTGCACAACCGCGTGTCCACGATCGAAAAGACCGCAGCCAAGATCCGCGAACTTGTCCCCGAAGCCAGGGTAGAGGTGGCACACGGCAAGATGTCCGAGAGCCGCCTCGAGCAGATGATCGTGGACTTCTGGGAGAAGCGATTCGACGTCCTGGTGTGCACCACCATCATCGAAACCGGCCTGGACATCTCCAACGCCAACACCCTGATTGTGGACGGCGCGGACAAGTACGGTCTGTCGCAGCTGCACCAGCTGCGCGGACGCGTCGGCCGCGGACGCGAACGCGCCTACGCCTACTTCCTCTACCCCTCCGAGAAACCCCTGGGCGAGGTGGCGCTGGAACGGCTGAAGGCCGTGGCCACCCACAACGAACTCGGCGCGGGCATGCAGCTGGCCATGAAGGACCTGGAGATCCGCGGCGCCGGCAACCTGCTGGGCGGTGAACAGTCCGGCCACATCCAGGGCGTGGGCTTCGACCTCTACATCAGGCTGGTGGGCGAGGCCGTGGCCGAGTACCGCGGCGAAGCCGAGGAGAAGGCCGCCGAGATGAAGATCGAGCTGCCAGTGAACGCGCACCTGCCGCACGACTACGTGCCGGGGGAGCGGCTGCGGCTGGAGGCCTACCGGAAGCTGGCGTCGGCGCTCACCAACGAAGCCATCGACGAGGTCCTCGCCGAGCTCGTGGACCGCTACGGCGAGCCGCCGTTGCCCGCACAGAACCTCGTCGCCGTGGCACGCTTCAGGGTGGGTGCCCGCGAAGCCGGGCTTTCAGATGTTGCCCTGCAGGGGAACTTCATCAAGTTCTCCCCGGCGCAGCTGCCCGAATCGAAGACCATGCGGCTCAACCGCATGTACCCGGGCGCGCAGTCCAAGCCCGCCCTCGACGCCGTCCTCATCCCCAAGCCGAAAACGGCCAGGATCGGCGGCCGCGACCTGCAGGACGCCGAAATCCTGGCATGGGCCGACGGCGTCATCCGCAACATTTTCGCTGACGCTCCGGTCCCGCTCGAAGCCACGAAGGGCTAGCCGTGATGGGAGGACACCACGCCGCGTCAGGGGCCGCGGCGTGGGTGGCTATTGCCTCAACGGGTCCATACACCCTGGGCTGGTATCCGCTGGATGCCACCGGGGTGCTGATCGGCGGCATGGCGACGGCGGGCACCGCCCTCGTGTGCGACTGGGACCACCGCTCCAGCACCGTGGCGCATTCGCTGCCGCCGCTGTCCAACATGATCGCGGTGGGCATCGAGAATGCCAGCGGCGGCCACCGGCAGGGCACCCATTCGGTGCTGGGGGCGGCCATGTTCGTGCTGCTCGCCGCGGTGGCGGCGCAGATCCAGGTGGACACGCAGTGGGGCGTGCTGTCCGTCGGCGCCGGGCTGCTGTGCATGTTCATGATCAACATCGCGGCCAAGGCGCTGAAGCTGTTTCCGAAGTCCGGGTGGATCAGCAACTGGATCTTCGCCCTGGCCATGGCCGGCCTGGTGACCTGGTTTGCACCGCACCAGTGGACGTGGCTGCCCATGTCCATGCTGATCGGCGTCGCGGTCCACATTGTGGGGGACATGGTGACCACCGGGGGTGTTCCGCTGCTCTGGCCGCTGGTGATCAAACCGCCACGGTTCCTGCGCCGGTTGTGGGTGCTGAGGAACTTCTGGCGGCCCAACGGCGCCTTCTCCATCCCGCTGCTGGGCCGGGCCGGGTCGCGGCGGGAGTGGCTGGTGCTGATTCCGGTCAGCGGCTACGCCATGGTGGGAATGTGCCTGGCGGCCTGGTCGCTGGCCGGCACGCATTTCCCTGCGGCGCTGGCCCTGGCCGGCCGGCTGGCCAGCAGCCTGCTGGGACTGCCCTGATTCACTACTTAAACGACGAAGCCCCGGACAGTTTGAACTGTCCGGGGCTTCGGCTTTTTAGTTCAGTTGGTCTTTAGTATTCGCCGGCGGAGTCGGAGCGGCCCGTGATGGTCTGCGGGATCCAGAATGCGAGGGCGAAAAGGCCAAGGCACACGGCCATCGGCCACGGGTTCTCCAAGGACAGGAAGGACAGCGAGTAGATGGCGCCCAGGAACAGGGCCATGATGACCACAAAGAGAACGATGCTGCCAACCAGGGTGTTCTCGTTCTGGGGCGTCTTTACTTGCTGGTCAATCTTGCTGGACATTCATTCCTCCTCGGCCCCGCGGGGCTCAAACTGTGGCTGCCGCCGGTCAGTACGCAGACGAACCCTGTTCGCCTTTGACGATTGAAATACCGGAGCTGGCGCCAATACGTGTTGCACCTGCAGCAATCATAGCCTGTGCGTCCTCGAGGGAACGCACGCCGCCGGAGGCCTTGACGCCCAAGTTGGGGCCCACGGTGCGCCGCATGAGGGCCACATCTTCGACGGTGGCGCCGCCGCCGTTGAAGCCCGTTGAGGTCTTGACGAAGTCGGCGCCGGCCTCCACGGCCGCTTCGCACGCCAGGACCATCTGGTCATCGCTGAGCAGGGCAGTCTCGATGATGACCTTGAGGATTGCCTCTCCGGCGTGGACGGCCTCGGCGACAGCCTTGATGTCGTCCACCACTGCGCCCTTGTCCGAGGCCCTGGCCGCAGCGATGTTAATGACCATGTCCACTTCGTCGGCGCCGTCCAGCACGGCCCCGCGCGCCTCGAACGCCTTGACGTCGCTGGGCGTGGCGCCCAGCGGGAAACCCACCACGGAACAGGTGAGCACGCCGGTGCCCTTCAGGGCCGTCTTTACCGTCTTGACCCACACCGGGTTCACGCACACCGACTTGAACTTGTACTCGGCGGCCTCGGCACACACCTTGAGGATTTCCGCCTCGCTGGCCTCCGGCTTCAGCAGCGTGTGGTCAATGAAGGAAGCGATGCCCGGCTCCCCGCTGCCCTCCCCGGCAGATCCTGCGGGGCTGGTCGCGGTGCCCGTTCCGGGGCTGGCTTCGTTGCTCATGCTGGTCCTTTCCATGGGCCTTTGGCCGCGGCGCCCCGGGTGTCGCGGCGCCTTGCGAACCATCCTGCCACAGCAGGAAGCTAGGCAGCGGTGGCTAGTTGCCCCACTGAAAGCTCCGCCATGAGTTCGGCCGCGCAGACGCCGGCAGCGGACCCGGACGCCACCAGCAGACCCAGCCGCACGCCGTCGAACGCTGCCGCATCCCCGAGGGCCCAGATGCCCGGCACGGAGGAGCGGAAGTCGCGGCCGACGACGATCCCTCCGGTCGCCGCCGTCTGCACGCCGGCGGCGGCTGCCAGGCCGTCCCGGGGCGTGCGGTCCTCGGCGAGAACCACCAGGTCGCCATTCATGCGGCTGCCGTCCTCGAACACGACGCCGGCGGCCGGCAGTACGGAGCCTGCGAGCGTTGGCACGACGGCGGCGGGCCGGGCCGTGGTGCGGACCGGCCGGACGCCGCGGGCGCGGAGCACCGCTTCGGCCTGCCCGGCGGCGGGACCCGTGCCCACCAAAATGCCCAAGGGCCTGCGGCCAAGACGCCGGGTGACTTCCTTGACGGCGTCCCCGATCGTCGCGGCATCATCGATGGTGGAGTAGCTGAGGCAGCGGCCTGAGCCATCGACAGGGGACTCCACCGGGGCCGAGCCGGTAGCGATGACCAGCTGGTCGTAGCCGAATTCCATGCCGTCGGCGGTGGTGACCACCTTGGCGGCGGCGTCGATGTGGCTGGCGGGCTGGCCGAAGCGCACGGAGACGAACGGCAGGGCGGCCAGTTCCATCAGATCGTCGGAGGCGTCGTCGCGGCTGCTCAGCACCGTGACGGTTCCGGAGAACTGTGCTGCGGCCAGCTGGGCCACGAGGGCCTGGGCGGCCGGGCCTGCCCCGGCGATGACGATCTTGGCGGCAGGGGTGGCGGTGGACGGAAACTGTGCCGGAGCGGACATGTGCGGGCCCTTTCGAGTGCTGCACCAGGCGGGCCGATCTGGGGCCCTGTTGTGCTGATGGGACCCAGCCTAGGGGGAACGTTTTTCGGGGGTGTTTCCCTGCCATTGCGGAATTGTCCCCGGCCGTTCGCTGCTATTTACCAACCGGTAACAAAAGCCCCACCTTAAAACAACACGGGGTCACTTAGCGCCCAATTCAGGGGGTTGATTGGGCGCTAAGTGACCCCGCGTTGGAGCATGAGGAAAAGCCCTAGACGCGGATGCGGTAGCCGCGCTTCACCACGGTTTCCACGAGCTTGCCGTCAGGCAGTGAAGAGCGGAGCCGACTGACCGTCATGTCCAGCGCGTGCACCGAGCCGCGGAGTTCCAGCAGCTCAGACAGGGACTCCCGTGACAGGACCGCACCGCCGGCGCCCAGGAGCGCGCGGAGCAGCAGCAGCGGTGCCGGGGCGATCTCCACCGGTTCGCCGTCAATGCGCAGCGACCGGCCACGCAGTTCCACGTTTCCGGACCGCGTGTCGAGGCGACGCACATGGTTCAGCGCGAGGTGCTCGCATACCAGCCTGATCAGCGCGCCCATCCGGAACCGTTCCGGCACCAGCGGAGTGATGCCGGCGTCCAGCAGCGGCTGCGCCGTCACCGGACCAACGACGGCGGTTGTCACAGTGGTCTTGAGGCTCTCCACGAGCTGCTTGTACAGCCCCATCTCGTGGGCCGTGCTCCACATGGCGTCCACGGCGGGGGCACTCGTGAAGGTCAGGACGTCAAGGTTGCCGCTGCATGCGGCCTCGATCAGGCGGGGGAGCCGGTCGGCGCCGTCGGGCTTGACCCAGCGGTACGGGGTCACGGTGAGGACGGTGGCACCGGACATCCGCAGCCGTTCCAGCTGGCGGACATCCGTGTAGCCGTGCAGCTGCACCGCCACGGTCTTGCCGCGCACGCCCTCCGCCAGCAGCATGTCCACCAGCGTTGCGGTGGTCTCGTCGCTGCTGATTCCGACGTCGGCCAGGCCGGCCGCGCGCACAGCGCCGCGGGCTTTGGGTCCGCGGACGAACATCCGGCAGGCGCCCAGGGTTTCCAGCAGCTCCTCACCGATCCCCGAAGCGTCCGCCGCCTCGCACCAGCGGCGCATGCCGTAGGCGGTGGTGGCGATGCACAGGTCGGGCTTGGCGGCGATGATCGCCTTCGTGTCCTCGATGAGGCTGATGTCCTCGTTCACCGGGGCGATCTTCAGTGCCGGGGCATGCAGGACCTCGGCGCCGCGGCGTTCCAGGGCCTCGATGAGGTCCCGCGAACGGCGGTGGGATGTCACTCCGATCCGGAAACCCTCCAGCGGCGCCTCGGTGGCGGCCTCCGGCGCTGTTTCGGTGGCTGCTTCGGCGGGGGCTGTTTGAGCGGGGGCTAGTGCATTCATTGCGTTCATGCCTATCACGAACCCAGCAGCGAGGCCGCCAGGCGGTCGAGCTCCGCCGCGGCCTCGGCATGCCCGCGGTTGGCCTCAGCCACCCGCACCACCTCACCGATCACCAGGACAGCGGGGTTGCTGCAGCCGGCGGCAGCAGTAGCGATGGTGCCCAGTTCCGCGATGGTGGTCTTCTGGCCCGGCCGGTAGCCGCGCTCCACCACCGCCATGGGCATGTCGGTTCGCATCCCGGCGCGGCGCAGGCCCGCGGCGAGGTGGTGCAGCGTGCCGATCCCCATCAGCACCACGATGGTCCCGCCCAGGCCGGCCAGGTGCGTCAGTTCCTTCTCCGTGAGCGGCGCGTGGCCGGACACGACGGTGAACATGTGGCTGACTTCACGGTGCGTTACGGGGATGCCGGCTGCAGCCGGCACGGAGATGGCGCTGGTCACGCCGGAAATGACGCGGACGGGGACGCCGGCGGCGACGCAGGAAGCAACTTCCTCACCGCCGCGGCCGAAGACGTACGGGTCGCCGCCCTTGAGGCGCACCACGTTGTTGCCTTCCAAGGCGGAAGCGACCATGAGCTTCTCGATGTCGCCCTGGCTCACCTTGTGGTGTCCCGGCCGCTTTCCGACGTCGACCAGTTCGGCAGAGGTGAGGGATGCCAACTCCTGGTAGGGGGCGAGCCGGTCGTAGAACACGACGTCGGCATCGCGCAGGGCCTTGACGGCGGCCACCGTCAGCAGCTCGCCGGTGCCCGGGCCCCCGCCAACCAGCGTGACGTGGCCGGCCCGGCCGGCGGCCGGCTCGGCCGCCACCGGGATGCCGGCGGCGCGGCAGCGGTCCAGCAGCGGCTCCCAGCCGGTCTGGCCGTCGTCGACCGCCGCGACGAGGAACGGGCGCTCGGGCAGGGGACCGTCGTGCCCGGCACCCTGCGGGGTGCTGAGGCGGGAGACGACGGCGCCGGCTGCTTCGTAGCGGCGGACGGCCTGGCGGGCGGCGAAATCCGAGCCCGTGACCAGGACGTCGCGGCCGGTGAGATCAATGCTGAGCTGCATGCCTATACCTCGTTCTCATCGCGGGGCCGCATGGGAATGGAAGCGCCGATCAGGACCTTCCCTTTTTCCTCGGCCGTTGCCGGGCGCATCTGGCCGCGCTCGTCCGGGACGAAGGTGATGGAATCGTCCTTCTGGTCCGGGGCGTTGACGAAGGAGCGGAACCGGCGGAGGCGCTCGGGATCCTTCAGGGTGTCTGCCCACTCGTCGATGTAGGTGTCGACGTGCTTGGCCATGGCAGCCTCGAGGTCCTCGGCGATGCCCAGGGTGTCCTTGACCACCACGTCCTCGACGTGCTTGATGCCGCCGTCGAGCTCTTCCTGCCAGCGTGCGGTGCGCTGCAGGCGGTCGGCGGTGCGGATGTAGTACATGAAGTAGCGGTCGATGTACTTGATCAGCGTCTCGTCGTCGAGATCCTTGGCCAGCAGCTGGGCGTGGGCCGGGGTGGCACCGCCGTTGCCGCCGACGTACAGGTTCCAGCCGTCCGCAGTGGCGATGACGCCGACGTCCTTGCCGCGGGCCTCGGCGCACTCGCGGGCGCAGCCGGAGACGCCCATCTTGAGCTTGTGCGGGCTGCGGAGGCCGCGGTAGCGGAGCTCGAGCTGGATGGCCATGGCCACCGAGTCCTGGACGCCGAAGCGGCACCAGGTGGAACCGACGCAGGACTTCACCGTGCGCAGGCTCTTGCCGTAGGCCTGGCCGGATTCGAAGCCGGCGTCCACCAGTTCCTTCCAGATTTCGGGGAGCTCCTCCAGCCGGGCGCCGAACATGTCGATGCGCTGGCCGCCGGTGATCTTGGTGTACAGGTTGTACTTCTCGGCGACGGCGGCGATGACGCCCAGCTTCTTCGGGGTGATCTCGCCGCCGGCGATGCGGGGGACCACCGAGTAGGTGCCGTCCTTCTGCATGTTGGCCAGGGCGCGGTCGTTGGTGTCCTGCAGGGTGCCGCGGCCGGCGTCCAGGACATAGGCGCTGTTCTGGCTTGCGAGGATGTTGCCGATGGTCGGCTTGCAGATGTCACAGCCGGCGCCGGTGCCGTACTTGGCCATGATCTCCTCGAAGGAGGTCAGTTCCAGGACGCGGATGGCGTCGAACAGTTCCTGGCGGGACAGTTCGATGTGCTCGCAGAGGGCCTTTGAAACCTCGACGCCGGACTTGGTCAGCTCGGTTTCCAGCAGCTTCTTGAGCATGGGCACGCAGGAACCGCATTGGGTGCCGGCGCGGGTGCAGCCCTTCAGCTCACCGAGTTCCTGGACCGGGGCGTTGCCCTCGCAGGCACCGCAGCCGTTGACGGCGTCGCGGATGGTTCCGGCCGTGACGTTGTTGCAGGAGCACAGGGTAGCGTCGTCCGGCAGTTCGGTTTCGGGGGCGTCGCCGCCGCCGGCCGCGCTGAGGAACGCTCCGGGCTCGGCGGGAAGTTCGCGGCCCAGGAGCGGACGCAGGCTCATGTATGGTGAGGCGTCGCCCACGAAGATGCCGCCCAACAGGGTCTTGGCGTCATCCGTGGTGACAATCTTCTGGTAGACGCCGCGGGCGGGGTCGGCGTAGACGATCTCGAGGGCGTGCTCGGTCTTGGCGAAGGCGTCGCCGAAGCTGGCGACATCCACGCCGGACAGCTTCAGCTTGGTGGCGGTGTCGAAGCCGGGGAAGGTTGCATCCCCGCCGTGCAGGCGGTCCGCCACGATCTCGGCCATGGTGTTGGCCGGGGCAACGAGGCCCAGGCACATGCCGCCGAAGTTGGCTACTTCACCAATGGCCCAGATGCCCGGTACCTCGGTGGCGCAGTAGTCGTTGATGACCACGCCGCCGCGCTGGCCAAGGCTGAACACCTGTTCCTCGCCTTCGGCGGCGCGGAAGAGTTCGTCGCGGGGCCGGACGCCGATGGCAACGATCACCATGTCGGCATCGATGGTGCGGCCGTCGGCCATAAGGACACCCGTGACCTGGCCTTCGCCGTCGGAAAGGACTTCCGACGGGAAGACGCCGCCATGGACTTCGAAGCCCTTGGCCTTGATGAGCCGGCCCATTGCCTGGCCAGCTCCTTCATCGAGCTGCGTGGCCATCAGCCACTGCGAACCGTCGATGACGATCGGCGTGGCGCCCAGCTGCTCCGTGCCGGCGGCCGACTCGAGCCCCAGGAGGCCGCCACCGATGGTGACCGCCTTGACCTTGCGGCCGAGCTTTTCCGTCAGCTCGGCGATGGCCTTGTTAATGGCCCAGACGTCTTCAAGCGTGCGGTACACGTGGGTGAGCTCGGCGCCCGGGATCGGCAGGCGGGCGGCATTCGAACCGGTGGCCACCACCAGCTCGTCGTATTCGAATGTGTTGCCGGCCGCGGTTTCCACCGTCTTGGCCTCGGCATTGATCTTGACGACGCGCTCGCCGGTCTTCAGGTCCACGGAAGCGTGGTCCCACATGGCAGCGTCGCCCAGGGTGAGGTCGTAGTCCATATCGGTGAGGGCCTTGGAGAGCGCCACCCGGTCATAGGGGAGGTGGGCTTCCTCAGTGAGGACAGTGACATGCCAGCCTTCGAGGCCACGGGCATGCATGGCATCGGCAAAACGGTGGGCTGCAGGGCCGCCGCCGGCGACCACAATGCGGCGCGGAGTCGATGAGGTTGAAGTCTGTTCGGTCACTGTGGGCCTTTCGCTGGGCCGCAGACGGTGCTCTGCAGCTTGTGCCTCCAGCCTAGGGAGCCGCAGTTTCGCTTCAGTTTCCCAATTGTTTCGTGAACTTAACTTCTGCATCACGGGATTGTTTCGGGCCATGTGAGGTGTCTTTTACGTTCTTGACACATTGACTGCACCCCGTCGAAACACCGTCACCCTAGCTTTGGTATACGGCCGCAGCGGCGGCAACAGCAGGCGCAAACACATGCCTGGCAGGACCGGCCCGCCGCCGGAAAGCACGCAAAAGGGAGAGGAGCCGGACATGACGGCAACACTGGAACTTGAGGATCTCGCCACCGGATACGCAGCAGGCTGGCACCGCGTCTGCGCGGTGGAGGACCTGGAACTGGCCTGGGGCGAAGCGGCACTCGTGGCCGGCCGGCAGGTGGCCCTGTTTCGTACGGGCCCCGGCGAGGTTTTCGCCGTTGCGCAGGAGGACCCGGCCACCGGCGCCTTCGTCATGGCGCGCGGCATCCTCGGATCACGCGGCACGCGCCCCACCATCGCCTCGCCGCTGCACAAGGAGGTCTACGACCTCGAGACGGGCGAGTGCTTCGGCAACGCGGACCTGCGCCTGGCCGCGTTCAGCACGCGCATCGTGGACGGCTTCATCGAGGTTGAGCTCTAAGGCCCAGCTCCCAGCGGCCCGCCCCTTGTAACGGGCAGGGGGCCGCCTACAGCCCCAGGGCCTCGCGCACGTCAGTGAGCACCTGGTCCAGCGCGGCCCTCGCCGCCAGCCGGGCCTCGGGCAGTTCAGCGGCCGAGCCGACGCTCTGGATGACTTCCAGGTAGCACTTGAGCTTCGGCTCCGTGCCGCTCGGCCGGATGATCACGCGGCTGAGGTCGCGGGTTACATAGAGCAGCCCGTCGGTCGGAGGCAGCTGTTCGCTGCCTTCGGCCAGGTCCACGAATGACTCCACGGCCGACCCGCCAAACGATTCGGGCGGGTTTACGCGCAGCCGGTTCATCATGGCGTCCAGCAGGCCGAGGTCCGCCACGCGGATGCTCAGCTGGTCGCTGGCGTGGAGTCCGTGCACCAGATGCAGCTCGTCCAGGGTGTCGAAGATCGTCTTGCCCCCGGCTTTGGCTGCGGCCGCCAATTCCGCGATCAGCACCGCGGCGGACAGACCATCCTTGTCGCGGACCAGATCCGGCGCTACACAGTAACCCAGCGCCTCCTCATAACCGTAGACGAGGCCCGGCACCCGGGAAATCCACTTGAACCCGGTCAGCGTTTCCTCATGCTCATACCCGGCTGCGGCGGCGATGCGTGAAAGCAGCCGCGACGAAACAATCGAATTGGCGAACACGCCGCCGCCCGCCTCCGCTCCGGAGGCGGCCACTCCGGCAGCGTCCGCTTTGGAAGCGGCCAGGCGCGCCACGACATGCGCTCCCAGAAGGGCGCCCACCTCATCACCCCGCAGCATCCGCCACGCACCCGTGTCCGGGTCCTTCGCGGCCACCGCGGCACGGTCTGCGTCCGGATCGTTGGCCAGGACAATGTCCGCGTTCGCCTGCATCGCCTCAGCTAGGGCCAGATCCAGGGCGCCCGGTTCCTCAGGGTTGGGAAAACTGACGGTGGGGAAGTCCGGGTCCGGCTCCGCCTGTTCGCTGACCAGGGTTACGTCGGTGAATCCGGCTGCCCCGAGGACGGAGACAGCCGTCGCTCCGCCGACGCCGTGCAACGGTGTCAGGACGATTTTCAGGTCCCTCGCGGGGAATAACCCGCGGTCCGCCAGCCCTGCCGTGGCGGTCCAGTAGTCCTGGACGATCCCGTCGTCCAGGACTTTCCAGCCGTCCTGGGCCAAGGGGATCGAGGCGAGGTCCCCCGCCTTGCTGATTTCGCTGGCGATCAGGGCGTCGTACGGAGCCACGATCTGCGCGCCCCGGCCGCTTTCCTCCACCGCATGCCGGCCGAGGTACACCTTGTAACCGTTGTCCTGCGGAGGGTTGTGGCTGGCTGTGACCATCACGCCGCCGTCGCACTCCAGCGCCCGGACCGCATACGCCAGCAGCGGCGTCGGCAGGGGAGCCGGCATCAGGAACGTCTGGATGCCTGCCGCAGTGAACACCGCCGCCGTCTCCGTCGCGAAAATTTCGGAGTTGTAGCGGGCGTCATAGCCGACGACGGCGCGGGGCCGAGTTCCGGGCGCGGCCTCCGCCACCGCCCGGACCAGGAAATTGGCGAAGCCCGCCGCCGCGCGGCGGACCACGACGCGGTTCATGCGGTTGGGCCCCGGGCCGAGGGCGGCACGCAGGCCGGCCGTTCCGAATTGCAGCGGTCCCCGGAAGCTGTCTTCAAGGTCCTGCCGGGCGGCGGGTGTGCCGGCCTCGGTGAGCTTCACGAGCTCGGTCAGCGTTGCCGCGGTCCGGGGATCCGGATCCTGGGCGGCCCAGGCGCGGGCGTCGTTGAGCAGCTGCAGATCGGCTTGGGAAGACGTCATGGAATCCAAACTATCGTCAAAGTGCGGCGGAGCGGGTGCCGGAGGGGGCTGCGGTCCGGTCACAACCTCACCGGTTCATGGCGTCCGGAATGCTCCTTGACAACAGATTCCGGACACGTAGTGTCTTGGTTGTGAAGTTGAACCAGGGGGTGGAGTGGGCCCTCCATTGCTGCGTCAACATGGCATGGGCGCCCGCCGGTGAACCGATCAGCAGCGGCCGGCTGGCCGAGCTGTATAAGCTGCCGCCCGCGTACCTGAACAAGCAGCTTCAGTGCCTGGTGCGGGCAGGAGTCCTGCAGTCCGTGTCCGGCCCCCGGGGCGGGTTCCAGCTGGCGCGACGGCCTGACCGGATCTCGGTGCTGGACGTGGTGCTGGCCATCGAAGGCCGGGACCTGGCGTTCCGCTGCGACGGCATCCTGGCGAACTGCCCCGGCGGTGACGCGGACGAGGACTACTTCCGCACCTGCATCATTTCTCAGTCCATGCGCCAGGCGGAGCTGGCCTGGCGGACCGAACTCGCGCGCCAGACCGTGGCAGGCATCGCGCAGTCCCTCGAACGGCGCTTTCCCCAGGCGCGCGCCGACGCGCTCGCCCAACTCCTCGGCAACAACAACGCGGGGTCACGTAGCGCCCCTTCCGAAGGCCGCAACGGGCGCTAACTGACCCCGCGTTGCGGTTAGAGCCGGCCGATGATCTCCGCGAGGAGCTTGGAAATGCGCGGCCCCGCAGCGTGTCCGGCTTCGAGCACTTCCTCATGGCTCAGCGGGGTAGGGCTGATGCCGGCCGCGAGGTTGGTGACCAGCGAGATGCCGAAGACCTCCATGCCGGCATGCCGGGCGGCGATGGCCTCCAGCGCCGTGGACATGCCCACGAGGTCGGCACCGATCCGCTTGGCGTACTGCACCTCGGCCGGCGTCTCGTAGTGCGGGCCCGTGAACTGGGCGTAGACACCTTCGTCCAGGGACGGGTCGACGTCCCGGGCCAGATCCCGCAGCCGCGACGAATACAGGTCGGTCAGGTCCACGAAGGTTGCGCCTTCGAGCGGGGACGCCGCGGTGAGGTTTATGTGATCTTTGATGAGCACGGGGGTGCCGGGTGTCCAGTCTTCGTTGAGTCCGCCGCAGCCGTTGGTGATCACCAGGGTCCGGCAGCCGGCGGCGGCCGCGGTGCGCACGCCGTGGGCCACGGCGCGGACGCCCTTGCCCTCGTAGTAGTGGGTGCGGGCGCCAAGGACCAGCGCGCGCTTGCCTTCACGCGTCAGCACGGAACGAATCGTGCCCACGTGTCCCTCCACGGCGGGAGCCGAAAAGCCGGGGACCTCCGAGGCCGCCAGTGTCGCGGTGGTCTCGCCGATGAGGTCGGCGGCCTCGGCCCAGCCCGAGCCCAGGACCAGGGCGGTGTCGTGTGCTTCGACGCCGGTCTCTGCCGCGATGTAGTCCGCGGCCGTGCGCGCTGCTTCGAAGGGATCCGTGTCGAGGAAATCTGTTGTGCTCACCCGGTCCAAGCTACCGTGCCGGAGCCGGCGCGGGCAGCAGAAACGCGCCCTCGCGGGCTGCCCGGCCAGCCCCGGAAGGTTGGTGGTCCGGCGCCGGATGCAGGAGAATGACTTCTTGTGACTATGCATCCTGATTTCAGCGCCCCCCGAATCGCAATTCTCGGCGGAGGTCCGGGTGGCTATGAAGCCGCCATGGTGGCCGCCTCGCTGGGAGCCCAAGTCACCATCATTGAGCGGTCCGGCCTCGGCGGCTCCGCGGTGCTGACCGACGTCGTACCGTCCAAGACGCTGATCGCGACCGCCGACCTGATGACCCGCGTCAGCGGTGCGGGGGAGCTGGGGGTCAAGTTCGACGTCGACGGCGGGGACTTCGTCCCGGTCATGCGCGCCGATCTCAAGCACATCAATGACCGCTTGCTCGGCCTTGCCCGCCAGCAGTCCCTCGACATCCAGACCGGCCTGGAGCACCAGAACGTCCGCATCCTGAACGGCTCCGGCAAGCTGGTGGACAACCACACCATCGAGGTCCTGACCGCCGATGGAACCGAAACCGTCGAGGCGGACGCCATCCTGCTGACCGTCGGTGCGCACCCCCGGGAACTGCCCACGGCACGGCCTGACGGCGAACGGATCCTGAACTGGGCCCAGATCTACAACCTCGACGAGCTGCCGGAGGAACTGATCGTGGTGGGTTCCGGCGTGACCGGTGCCGAGTTCGCCTCCGCTTACAACGGCCTGGGCTCGAAGGTCACCCTGATCTCCAGCCGCGACCGCGTGCTTCCCGGTTCCGACACGGACGCCGCCGAGGTGCTGGAAGAGGTTTTCGAACGCCGCGGCGTGAAGGTGCTGTCCCGTTCGCGGGCCGAGACGGTGGAACGGACCGACGACGGCGTGGTGGTGACCCTCGGTGACGGCTCCAAGGTCTCGGGCAGCCACTGCCTGGTCTGCGTGGGCTCCATTCCCAATACGGCCGGCATCGGCCTGGAGGAAGCCGGCGTCGCACTGACCGAAAGCGGCCACATCAAGGTCGACGGCGTGTCCCGCACCACTGCCCCGAACATCTACGCCGCCGGCGACTGCACCGGCGTCCTGGCCCTCGCCTCCGTCGCCGCCATGCAGGGCCGGATCGCGATTGCGCACTTCCTGGGCGACCAGGTGACCCCCATCAAGCTGCACCAGGTGGCGTCCAACATCTTCACGTCGCCCGAGATCGCGTCGGTGGGTGTGTCCGAGGCTGAGATCGAGTCCGGCAAGTACCAGGGCGACATCATCAAGCTGTCCCTGAAGAGCAACGCCCGCGCCAAGATGCGCAACGTTAAGGACGGCTTCGTCAAGATCTTCGCCCGCAAGGGATCCGGGACAGTGATCGGCGGCGTGGTGGTGGGCGCCAACGCCTCCGAGCTGATCTTCGCCATCTCCATTGCGGTGAAGCAGAAACTGCACGTCGACGACGTCGCCAGCACCTTCACCGTGTACCCGTCGCTGAGCGGCTCCATCTCCGAGGCTGCACGCCGGCTGCACGTGCACATCTAAGGGGTGCCGCACATCCTGTGAATGGCGGCTTGCTCCTAGTCGCCACCGGCCGAGCTGAGTAAGATTCAGACTGTCGATCCCCGGGGTTGGCGGCACCGGGCTGCGACAGACCGATCACGAGCGGTCAGCCAAGCGGAGAGTACTTCCGGACGGTCGGACCGCGGAAGCCAGGAGCATGCCATGATCACTGTTCAAAAAGCCGCAATCAACACCGCCCTCGTCGCGGCCCTCGTGGGCGGCGGTGCCTACCTCGCCATGGGGTATCCCGTCATTGCCTCCTCGACCGGAAGCCAGTCCAGTACGGACTCCGCCAAAGGTGGCCACCAGGCTAACGGGATTACCGAGCAGCTGCTGACGGGGACCACGGCCACCCGGGTGAAGAATGCGGTGCTCGCGGCGAACCCCGGCGCGACGGTCCACCGGGTTGAGACCGACGCCGAGGGCGCGGTCTACGAAGCACACATCACGAAGGCTGACGGCTCCCGGGCCACAGTGAAGCTGGACGGTTCCTTCAACCTCACGGCCACCCAAGCCGGACAGGGACGCAGGTAAGTGCCGGTGGCTCAGGAACAGGCGTAAGGAGGAACGGCGTCGCCGGGCGCGAAGGGCTCGAACCAGTGCCGGATATCCAGCTTGCCAGTGCCCTGGTCGCTGGCGCCGTCTGCGTGCACTGCGCCGTCCGCGTACAGGGTTCCCGAGTCGGCGTCCTCCAGCAGGACCTCCTCTACGATGGCCCGCCACTCCTCGGGGAGGTCCAGTTCGTAAATGTCCTCGGTGATCCTGGCCTGGTCGAGCAGGCAATAGACAGCGAGCTCGCCTGCGAGGCAGCCGGGAGCAGCCCAGCCGCGGGCGAGGGACGCGGTGACGTCCGCTGCCACCACAATGAACCGCTGCGTGAACTTCGCGTCATAGTTGGAAGCGAACTGCGGGGGCAGTGAGGACAGCACGGACGTTCCGGCGATGGCCTCAGGCGTGACGGCGTCCAGTTCGTGGAGCGTGCCAAGGTCGCGGAACAGCTGGTCGATGAGGATGCTGGACGAATTCCACAGCAGGCCGGCCAACAGCCGCGTCTGGCGCGCCGACCGCTCCCGGTCGTCGGAGCCCGCGGAGGCCATCTCCGCCAGGTCCTCGGGGTCGAACTGGAGCCGCTGCTCGGCGGTCATGTCGTCGGGATGCGGGTCCAGCCCCAGGAGCTCAAGGCTCAGCCCGGTGAGCTTCTCGGAGTCGGCCAGCAGTTCTTCGGTGATGTCGTCGTCTTCGTCGGCATTCATGCCACCGATGCTACCGGCCAGCCGCGGCTTGCCCGATTTGTGTGACGCGGCCCCTCGAAGATACTTGTCAGGGCCCGGTTACGCAGCGGCACTACGCTGCAGCCCCCTGAAAGTGCTTCTCGATCAGTCCCTTGATGTCCTCGTGGCAGCCGCCGCAGCCGGTGCCGGCACGGGTGGAAGCGGAGACCTCGGCCACCGTGGAGCAGCCGCCGGTCACGGCTTCGGCGATCTTGCCGCCGCTGACGCCGGCGCAGCGGCATACCGTGCTCTCGGGGTCGTTGGAGGCACCCGCGGACGCCACTTGGTCGGGTCCGTCGAGGCGCAGGAGCAGGGACCTGTCCGCGGGCAGTTCGGCACCGCGTTCGAAGAGCTGCACCAGCTCTCCCGCGGTGCGCGGCATGCCCACGCTGACCAGGCCCTCCAGCACACCGCCGCGGGTGGTCATCTTGACGTAGCGCCCGTGCTCGGGGTCTGCCCACTGGGCGATCTGCAGCCGCGGCCTGCCGTTGACAGCTCCGGCTGTCAGGACTTCCTCATCCCAGGGTTCTGCGGAGTTTTCGCCGGCAACCGCCATGTTCATGCCGCGGGCCTTCAGCACGATCACACCGGGCTTTTCCTGGGGGAGCGGGGGCAGTGAATCGGCGTCCTCCGCGACACCCTCGGAAAGGAGCAGGAGGTATTCGGCGAGCCATTCGGCCTGCCGCCAGCCGGGACCTACCAGGCCGGACGGTCCGCGCGCGGTGCGGCATTCGATGCAGGCAGGATCCGGGCAGCGGACCTCGGCGCAGTCGCCGACGGCGAAGATGTGCGGCTCGTGGTGGGCGCGCAGCCGGTGGTCCACCAGGATGCCTGTCCCGGTGGAGAGCCCGCAGCCCTCGGCTAGCTCAATGCGCGGGCGGACGCCGCAGGACAGGACCAGCAGGTCGCCGTCGATCGCCGATCCGTCGTCGAGCAGCAAAGCCGAGAACCCGCCGTCGGGCGCGTTGTGTTCAACGCCCGTGGAACGGGCGTTGCCGGCCACCCGGACGCCGCAGCTGCGCAGGCTCGCGGCCAGGACGGCGCCGCCGCCGCGGTCAATGTTGCGGCCCAGCGGGTGCGGTCCGTTGTGCACCACCGTGACGGTGGCGCCTTCCTCTGCGGCGGCGAGGGCCGTTTCAAGGCCGAGTACGCCGCCGCCCAGCACCACCACGCGCTTGCGGCCAGCTACCGCCCGGCGGAGCACCTCGGCGTCGCGGAGGTCGCGGAGTGCAGTGACGCCCGGTGGAAGCACGGGAGCGGCAGGGTCCGGGTTAAGCCCCGTGAGGTTGGGGATCACCGGACGGGAACCGGTGGCGAAGACCAGCCTGTCGTAGTGGGCGGAGGTGCCGTCGGAGAGGATGACGGACTGCCGGGCGCGGTCCACGCGCCGGACCTTTACGCCCAGCCGGACGTCCACACCGTCGGCCACCAGCGCTGCTGCGTCTGCGAGGGCCAGCGCCTCGGGGGTGGTGCGGCCAACCCCCAGGTCGGCCACCAGCACCCGGTTGTAGGCTGCCTCGGCTTCCTGGCCGATGACCGTCAGCCCCACCTGCCCCGCACGCAGTGCCGGGAGCAGTTCGTCAACCAGCCGTGCGGCCACCGGACCGAATCCGACAATTACAATCTGCTCGCTCATGAGACCTCCGCTGTCTGAAGAAGACTGGTGATCGGGGTGGCCGTTGCCAGCCGGACCCACACTTTGTTGAACTTGAATTCGGGCATTCCCGAGATGGGGTCAGTTGCCGCTTCCGTCAGGCGGTTCGCGCTTTCCAGTTCGGGAAAGTGGAACGGCAGGAAGACGGTTTCGGGGCGGATGGTGGTGCTGAGCTCAGCACGGCAGACCACCTCGCCGCGCTCGTTGGCCACCGAGACCTCTGCGCCGTCCGTGATACCCATGGCCGCCGCGGCGGCCGGGTGGATCTGCATCCTCGCCTCGGGCTGGGCGGCCAGGAGCTCGGCCACGCGCCGCGTCTGCGCGCCCGACTGGTAGTGCTCCAGCAGCCGGCCGGTGATGAGCGTCATGGGTTTGGCGGCAGGGTCAGGATTCGCGGTAGGGGTACGACGGCGGCGCGGCGCCACCGGGGTCATGACGGCCTTGCCGTCGGGGTGGGCGAAGCTGTTCAGGAACATGCGTGGCGTTCCGGTGCTGCCGGCGGGGTAGGGCCAGTACGCGGCTGCGCCGCTGTCCAGCATGGCGTAGTCGATGCCGGAGTAGTCGGCCGCGCCGCCGGCGGAGGCCAGTCGCAGCTCTTCGAAGACGGTCTCCGGATCGTCGCTGTAGGTGGACGGTGCCTCGAGTGCCTCGGCCAGCCGGGCCATGATCCACAGCTCGCTGCGGGCACCGGCGGGCGGCTGGATCGCCTGGCGGCGGCGGAGGACGCGGCCTTCGAGGTTGGTCAGGGTGCCCTCCTCCTCGGCCCACTGCAGCACCGGCAGGACGAGGTCAGCCTCGGCCGCGGTTTCGGACATGAAGAAGTCGCAGACCACCAGGAAATCCAGGCTGCGGAGCCCGCGGATGACGGCGTTGGCGTCCGGCGAGGCGACCGCGATGTTGGAGGCGTGCACGAAAAGGCAGCGGACGCCGTCGGGCTGTCCCAGTGACTTGAGCAGCTGCACAGCCGGCAGGCCGGGGCCGGGGATGAGGGACTCGTCCACGCCCCAGACCGATGCCATGTGTGCCCGGGCGGCGGGGTCGGTGATCTTGCGGTAGCCGGGCAGCTGATCGGCCTTCTGGCCGTGCTCGCGGCCGCCCTGGCCGTTGCCCTGGCCGGTGAGGGTGCCGTAGCCGCTGCGGGCGCTGCCGGGCAGGCCCAGCAGGAGGCTGAGGTTGATGGCGGCGGTGGCGGTGTCGGTGCCGTCGACGTGCTGCTCCACGCCGCGTCCGGTCAGGATGTAGCTGCCGCCCCGGCGGGCGCCGGCGGCCAGCCGCCGGGCCGTCTCGCGGATGAGGTCGGCGGGTACGCCGGTGATGGACTGGACCCGCTCCGGCCAGTAGGCGTTGACGGACCGGACCACGGCGTCGAAGCCGGCGGTGCGCGCCTGGATGTAGTCGGCGTCGAGGAGGCCCTCGTGGATCACCACGTGGGAGAGGCCCAACAGGAGGGTGAGGTCGGTGCCCGGAAGGGGCTGCAGGTGCAGCCCGCCGCCGTCGGAGGTGAATGCGGCGGTGGCGGAGCGCCGCGGGTCAACCACGATGAGTCCGCCGGCATCGCGGACGCCCTGCAGGTGCTGGACGAACGGCGGCATGGTCTCGGCGACGTTGGAGCCGAGCATCAGGATGGTGCTGGCGGTGTCCAGCGCCTCAAGCGGGAAGGGGAGCCCGCGGTCCAGGCCGAAGGCCCGCATGCCCGCGGCAGCCGCGGACGACATGCAGAACCGGCCGTTGTAGTCGATCCGCGAAGTGCCCAGTGCGAGACGGGCGAACTTGCCCAGCTGGTACGCCTTTTCGTTGGTGAGGCCGCCGCCGCCGAACACACCGACGGAGTCCGCGCCGTACCGGGCACGGGCGTCCTTGACGGCGGCGGTAACGCGGCCCAGGGCCTCCTCCCAGGAGATGGGGCGGAAGACGCCGTCGGGGCCCTTGAACATGGGCTCGGTGACGCGTCCGGGGTGCTGCAGGAGCGACGCGGACGTCCACCCCTTGCGGCAGAGGCCGCCGCGGTTCGTGGGGAAGTCGCGGCCGCTCACTTCAAGGGCCGGCACAGCCGGCACGGGGCCTGACCCCGGCTGCACAGCCGGGGTCAGGCCCGTAGCGGCCGGAGCCGCCGGGGACTTGAGCGTCATGGCGCACTGCAAGGCGCAGTAAGGGCAGTGCGTGTCGGCGCTTTTGGTCATGTTAGACGTGTCCCATCGCGTTTCGGTTGGCGTTGCGGATGTAGCAGAACCAGCAGACGGCCAGCATCAGGACATATGCTCCGACGAAGCCGTAGAAGGCCGGGGTGTAGGAGCCGCTGGCCGTGTTGGAGGCGTTCAGCACCTGCGGGATGACGAACCCGCCGTAGGCGCCGATGGCGGAGATCAGGCCGAGTGCGGAGGACGCCAGGCGCTGGGTCTGCACCGAGCTGGCTCCGGAGCGGGCCGCACGGCTGGACGTCGCGAAGATCACCGGGATCATGCGGTAGGTGGCGCCGTTTCCGAAGCCGCTGGCGGTGAACAGCATCAGGAACAGGACCAGGAAGAGCCAGAAGTTCTTCAGCGGCAGCGTCCAGATCATCGTCAGCGTGATGACGGCCATGGCCGCGAACGCTGACACTGTCATCCGGGCGCCGCCCATGCGGTCCGCCATGCGGCCGCCGTAGGGGCGGGCCAGCGAGCCGACCAGCGGGCCGAGGAAGGCCAGGGAAAGGGCCACGGCGCCGACCGAGATGGAGGAGAAGGCCGGGAAGTAGTCCTTGATGAGCTTGGGGAAGACGCCCGCGAAGCCGATGAAGGAGCCGAACGTTCCGATGTAGAGCAGCGCCATGACCCACAGGTGGGGTTCCTTGATCGCTGCGAGGGATCCGGCCACGTCGCCCTTGGCGCTCGTGAGGTTGTTCATGTACTTGTAGGCGCCGAAGGCTGCCAGGAGGATCAGCGGAATCCACATGAGGCCCGCGACGGGGAGGTTGACAGTGCCGGCGGCCAGCAGCGTGATGGCGATCGGGACAGCAAGCTGTGCCACAGCTGCGCCGAGGTTGCCGCCGGCGGCGTTCAGGCCCAGGGCCCAGCCCTTTTCGCGGGCTGGGTAGAAGAAAGTGATGTTGGCCATCGAGCTGGCGAAGTTGCCGCCGCCGAAGCCTGCAAGGGCCGCTACGAGCAGCATGACGCCGAACGGTGTTTCCGGGTTGGAGACGCACAGCGCGAGCCCGGTGGAGGGGATCAGCAGCAGCAGGGCCGAGACGATGGTCCAGTTCCGGCCGCCGAAGCGGGGAACCATGAATGTGTAGGGGATCCGGAGCGTAGCACCCACGAGGCTCGGCATGGAGATCAGCCAGAAGATTTCGGATGTGCTGAACGTGAATCCTGCGGCGGGGAGCTGGACCACCACGATGGACCACAGCTGCCAGACGACGAAGCCGAGGAACTCGGCGAAGATGGACCAGTTAAGGTTGCGGCGCGCGATGGAGCGGCCCTGGGATTCCCACTGCTGCTTGTTCTCGGCGTCCCAGTTGGCGATCCAGCGTCCGGGACGCTCTTCAAGGGCGGGTGCCTCGGTGGTGGTGGCGGCAGCAAGATCGAGGGAATTATGGGTTCCGGCGTCTGCGGTGCGGTCAGCAGTCACGGTATACCTCCTTGGGGAATGTTGTCCTTCCAAGGTAGGGATGGCGCGTTTCGCAGACGGTCGCCCTTTGTTAACGTGCTGTGACATTTGCCTATCAGCCCGCTTCGGGCGGCGTTAGGCTTGCAGGACGACCTCATGTTGAGACAACTCAGGAAGTCCGTATACTGGACCGCTTGTCCGTTGCGTGGACGGCGGGAACTAAGATTGAACTCTGTTTTATCCCCATGTTTGGAGGGGCTTCCGAGCGAGGTCCGTCCAGCTCTCATGAAAGCGTCCCCACATGTCATCGCCTGCAACGTCAACGGAACATGGCACCGCCAAACCGGTGAACTCCAAGGGCAAAGTGATCTTTGCCAGCCTCATCGGAACGACGATCGAGTTCTACGACTTCTACATCTACGCAACCGCGTCGGTGCTGGTCTTCCCCAAGCTGTTCTTCCCCCAAGCTACGGAGATCAACGCCCTCCTGAGCTCTTTCGCAATTTTCGGCGTCGCGTTTGTCGCCCGGCCCATCGGCTCGGTCCTGTTCGGACACTTTGGCGACAAGTTCGGCCGCAAGGGCACCCTGGTGGCCTCCCTCCTCACGATGGGCCTTGCCACCTTCTTCATCGGGCTGCTGCCGACCGCCTCCGTGGCCGGCTGGACCGTCCTCGCGCCGCTGATGCTGGTGCTGCTGCGCTTTGCCCAGGGGCTTGCGCTCGGCGGTGAGTGGTCCGGCGCGGCACTGCTGGCCACGGAGAACGCCCCCGAAGGCAAGCGCGCCATCTACGGCACGTTCCCGCAGCTCGGTGCCCCCATCGGCTTCATCCTGGCCAACCTGCTCTTCATCTGGTTCAACGCCGCCCTCAGCCCGGAGGAATTTGCGGCCTGGGGCTGGCGGGTTCCGTTCCTGCTCAGCGCCGTCCTGGTGATCGTGGGCCTGTATGTGCGCCTCAAGCTCGTGGAGAGTGTCTCGTTCCAGAAGGTCCTGAAAGAAGACAAAGTGGTAAAGGTTCCGTTCGCGGCAACCTTCAAGAACCACTGGCGCCCGGTGCTGGCCGGAACCTTCATCATGCTGGCCACCTACGTGCTGTTCTACATCATGACCTCCTTCACCCTGACCTACGGCACCAAGCCCGCCTCTGTTGAGGCCGCCCAGGCCGCCGCGGAGAAGGCCGGCAAGCCGATGTCCGCTGCCGAAATCGCCAGCTTCGTTCCCGGCCTGGGTGTTTCCCGCGGTGACTTCCTCTGGATGCTGATCCTCGGCGTCGTCTTCTTCGGTATCTTCACCCTCGTGTCCGGCCCGCTGGCCGAGAAGTGGGGCCGCCGCAAGTTCCTCATGGGCGTCACCGCAGGCATCTTTGTGTTCGGCGCGCTCTGGTTCACCATGTTCGGCCCCGGCCCGGGTGCAGCAATCGTCGGCCTCATCGTCGGCTTCACGCTGATGGGCCTGACCTTCGGCCCGATGGCCGCGATCCTGCCGGAGCTGTTCCCGTCCAACGTGCGGTACACCGGCTCGGCCGTCGCGTACAACCTCTCCAGCGTCATCGGCGCCGCTCCGGCGTCGTTCATTGCCATTGCCCTGTGGCAGGCAACCGGCGGCAGCACCTGGCTCGTCGGCGTCTACATGGCAGCCGCTGCCGTACTGACGTTCATCGCGCTGTGGATCACCCGCGAAACCAAGAACACGGACTACGAGAACAACGTGGCCTGATTCCCAGGCTTAGATGCATCAACGAAAAATGCCCGGTGTGGATCACACCGGGCATTTTCATGTGCTGCTTCAGTTTTCGATCGACCGGGTCGTCAGTCGGCTTAGTCTTCGATCGTCGCGATCACGGCGCCTGCTGCCACCGTCTGGCCGGCCGCGGCGGATAGTCCGGTGATGGTGCCGGCGCGGTGTGCCGTGAGCGGCTGCTCCATCTTCATCGCCTCCAGTACGACGACGAGATCACCTTCGGCGACGACGTCGCCGTCGGCCACGGCCACCTTAACGATGGTTCCCTGCATTGGGGAGGTCAGGGCGTTGCCGCCCGCGGCGGCAGTGGCGCCGCCGGTGCGGCTGCGCTTCTTGGACTTGGCCGGCTTTGCGCCGGTGGCTGGGGCCCCGCCGAAGCCGAGGCTGGCGGGCAGTGCCACCTCGAGGCGCTTGCCGCCCACTTCCACCACCACGGTGCGGCGCTCAGCGGCTTCCTCACCCTCCGGCGCGGCGCCGTTGGGCGTCCATGCGGGAAGGTCGTTGACGAATTCGGTTTCGATCCAGCGGGTGTGGACGCTGAACGGGCCCTCGGCCGGCGCGAACGCCGGGTTACTGACCACGGCCAGGTCGAAGGGGATGACGGTGGGAATGCCTTCCACCACCATCTCCTCGAGGGCGCGGCGGGCCCGCTGCAGAGCCTGCGGGCGGTTCGCTCCGGTCACGATCAGCTTGGACAGCATGGAGTCGAAGTTGCCGCTGATGACGTCGCCCTCTTCGATGCCGGAGTCGATGCGGATGCCGGGGCCGGTGGGGTTCTTCAGGGTACTCACGGTGCCCGGTGCGGGCATGAAGTTGCGGCCCGGATCCTCGCCGGTGATGCGGAACTCGAAGGAGTGGCCGCGCACCTCCGGGTCGCCGTAGCCAAGCTCCTCGCCGCAGGCCAGGCGGAACTGCTCGCGGACCAGGTCGATGCCGGTCACTTCCTCCGAGACACAGTGCTCCACCTGCAGGCGGGTGTTGACCTCGAGGAAGGAGATGGTGCCGTCCTGGCCGACAAGGAACTCGCAGGTTCCGGCGCCGAGGTAGCCGGCTTCCTTCAGGATGGCCTTGGACGATTCGTAGAGGCGCCGGTTTTGCTCCTCCGTCAGGAAGGGGGCCGGGGCCTCCTCCACGAGCTTCTGGTTGCGGCGCTGGAGTGAGCAGTCGCGGGTGGAGACCACCACCACGTTGCCGTGGGCGTCGGCGAGGCACTGGGTCTCGACGTGGCGGGGGGCGTCGAGGAACCGCTCAATGAAGCACTCACCGCGGCCGAAGGCGGCCGTGGCCTCGCGGACGGCGGAGTCGAACAGTTCGGGGATTTCCTCGCGGGTGCGGGCCACCTTGATGCCGCGCCCGCCGCCGCCGAAGGCAGCCTTGATGGCCACGGGCAGTCCGAACTTGTCCGCGAATTCCAGGATTTCCTCGGCGGACTCAACGGGATCGGCGGTCCCGGGCACCTGCGGGGCGCCCACCTTCTCGGCGATGTGGCGGGCCTGGACCTTGTCGCCCAGGGCGGAAATGGCCTCCGGTGACGGGCCGATCCAGGTGATGCCGGCGTCGATGACCTTGGCCGCGAACTGGGCGTTCTCGGACAGGAAGCCGTAGCCGGGGTGGATGGCGTCAGCGCCGGACTGGCGGGCTATCTCGATCAGCTTGTCCATCACGAGGTAGGACTCGGCTGCCGTGTTGCCGCCCAGGGCATATGCTTCGTCGGCGAGCCGGACGTGGAGGGCGTCCCGGTCAGGATCGGCGTAGACGGCGACGGAGGCGATGCCCTCGTCCCGGGCTGCGCGGATGACGCGGACGGCGATTTCACCGCGGTTCGCGATCAGAACCTTGGTGAGTTTTGAATGCACTGGACCTGCGGACTGCTCCGGCTTTACTGACAAGGCGTCTCCTTCTTTCCTTCAGGGAGCCTAGCCTGATTTTGAGGATTCCGCCGATATTACTGGCGGAATCCGCGGGTAAGAGGCCCTGCCTTTGTAGGGAAGCTACAACTCCCCGGGAATTGCCGAGTCGGGCAGGTCCTGCCAGAACTCGGTGATGCCCACGTTCGCCTGGGCCAGCAGGGAGCGCAGGGTGGACACCGACAACCCGACGACGGCGTGCGGGTCGCCGTCTACTTTCCGGATGAAGGCGCCGCCCAGGCCGTCGATGGTGAAGGAGCCTGCACAGTGCAGCGGCTCGCCGGTGGCGATGTAGGCGTCAATCTCCGCGAGCTCCATCTCCATGAAGTGCACCTCGGCCGAGGCGACGCTGCCCAGCGTGGCGCCGGAGCCGCCGTCGTCGTCCGTGTCGCGGCAGTCCACCAGCCAGTGGCCGGTGTGCAGGACCCCGCTGCTGCCGCTCATCCGCAGCATCCGCTGCCGGGCAACGTCAACGGTGTACGGCTTGCCGTGCGACTCGCCGTCGAACTCGAAAACGGAATCGCAACCGAGCACCAGGGCCCCTTCGGCTTCCGGAAGCGAGGCGACGGCCTCGGCCTTGGCCCGGGCCAGGAGCAGGGCGGTGTCGTGCGGATCTGTGACGCCGTAGCGTTCCTGCACGGCGTCCTCGTCGACGTCGGACACGAGGACCTCGTGTTCGATGCCGGCCTCAGTCAGGAGCTTGGTGCGGGCGGGGGACTGGGAGGCAAGAATGAGGCGGGTCACGGCTCCAGCCTAATTCATGCCCGCGGCCCTGCTCAGCGCGCGGCCACCTCCGCGGGCTCGGCATCCGGCTCGGCGTCGGGAGAGGCCGGGGCCGTGGGTACGCGCTTGCGGAGTTTGGCCCCTTCGACGTCAACATCCGGCAGGATGCGGTCCAGCCAGCGCGGCAGCCACCATGCCTTCTCGCCGAGGAGGTACATGACCGCCGGAACGATCGTCATGCGCACCACGAAGGCATCGACCAGCACACCGAATGCCATCGCAAAGCCGAGCGGCCGGACCATGTTCAGGTGCGAGAAGATGAAGCCCGCGAAGACGCTGACCATGATGATCGCGGCGGCGGTGACCACCGCGGAAGCATGGCTGAAGCCGGAGCGGACGGCGTGCTTCGCGGACTCGCCGTGCATGAAGGACTCACGCATGCCCGAGGCGATGAACACCTGGTAGTCCATGGCCAGCCCGAACAGCACGCCGATCAGGATGATCGGCAGGAAGCTCAGCACGGCGCCGGGGTTGTCGACGCCGAACATTGCACCCAGCCAGCCCCACTGGTAGACCGCCACCACGGCGCCGAATGCGGCCGCAAGCGAAAGCAGGAAGCCGCCGGTTGCCAGTAGCGGCACCACGATCGAGCGGAACACTAGCAGCAGCAGGATCAGCGAGAGCCCCACCACGATGGCCAGGTACGACGGCAGGGCGTCGCCCAGCTTGCTGGAAACGTCAACGTTGCCTGCCGTCTGGCCGGTCAGGCCGATGCTGACTCCGGTGGCGTCCTCAATGCCGGCCTTCTCGGCGCGGATGTCGGAGACCACGTTGACGGTGCTTGCGCTTGCCGGCCCTTCCTTCGGGATGACCTGGAACACCGCCGTCCCGAAGTCCTCGCTCAGCGCCACCGGAATGGCGGCGGTGACGTTCTCCGTCCTGCGCAGGATGTCCGCGACGTCCAGCTGCTTGGCCTGTGCTTCGGTTTCGCTCAGGCCGTCAGGGAAATCACCCACCACGATGATCGGTCCGGTCATGCCTTCGCCAAAGCTGCGCTTCGTGGCGTCATAGGCCTTGAAAGCCTGGGAATCGACAGGTTCGGAGCCGCCGTCGGGAAGTGCGAGCCGCAGCTGGGCAGCGGGCAGGGCCACAATGCCCAGCGCCAGGACACCGGCCAGCATGGCCCGGACCGGGTGCCTGGTGACAAGTCCGCCCCAGCCATGGCTGCTGCGGTGCTCGTCCTTGGCACGGTCCTCGGCCTCGCGGTTGGGGTCGGCATTGTGCCGCTCAGCCTTGGCCCAGGCCCGCTTGGAGATCAGCTTCCTGCCCACGAGGGAAAGGATCGCCGGGGTCAGCGTCAGGGCGACCAGAACAGCAACCGCAACGGTCCCGGCCGCTGACACGCCCATGACTCCCAGGAACGGAAGCCCCGGGACCACCAGTGCCGCGAGGGCGATGATGACCGTCAGGCCGGCAAAGAGCACGGCATTGCCGGAGGTTCCGGTGGCACGCGCCACCGACTCTTCCGCGTCCATGCCTGCCAGCAGCTGCCCGCGGTGGCGGTTGACGATGAACAGCGAGTAGTCGATGCCGACGGCGAGGCCCAGCATGAGCGCGAGCATCGGGGAAATGGAACTCATGTCGATGAGGCCGCTCAGTGCCATGGTGGCGCCAACGCCTACCGCCACGCCGATCACGGCCATCAGCAGCGGCAGCCCGGCGGCCACCAGTGTCCCGAGCATGATGATCAGGACCAGTGCCGCCACGCCGATGCCGATGATCTCAGCCACGCCGAAGATCTCGGAGACGTCCTCGCTGATTTCCTTGCTGGGCAGCGCGGTAACACCGGCCGAGGAGGCGTCCTGCACGATGTCCTGGACTTCCTGGCGCACTTTGGGGTCCAGTCCGTTGATGGAGGTCTTGAACTGGACCTGCGCAATGGCGGCCTTGCCGTCCTCCGAAACGAAACGCAACCCCTGCGAAGCCTCGACCTGGCGCGTGGCCAGCTCCAGCCTGGCGGCGCCGGCCTGCGCTTCCTTTGTGCCGGCGTCGAGCTTTTCCTGGCCGGCGGCCAGTGCGGCCTTCTGCTGGCCCAGCCGGGCTTCGATCGCCCGCGCGGGGAGTCCGGCAGCGGTCATCTGCGCCTCGGCCGCGGCCAGCTGTTCCTTGCCGGCGGCCAGTTCGGCCGCGGCCTGGGCCAGCGCGGCCTTGCCTGCGGTTGCCTTGGCCTTGCCGGCGGCCAGATCTTTGGCCGCCTGATTCAACTGGGCCTGGGTGGCGAACGGGTCGACGGTTCCCCGGACGTCGGGGAGGGCCTTGAGCTTGGTCAACGCAGCGGACACCGCGTCCTTGCCCGCCTGGCTGAACTGGGCGTCATTTGCCTGAAAGACAACCCCGGCCGAGCCGCCGGATGAGGTCGGCAGCTCCTTTTGGAGCTTGTCGGCCATCTGCTGGGTTTCCGTGCCTGGAATCTGGAAGTTGTTGGACAGCGCGCCCGAAAAGGCTGCCGCTGCGCCGCCGACTGCCAGCAGGATCGCCAGCCAGAGCGAGACGACGAGCCATCGGTGACGGTAGGAAAACTTGCCGAGGCGGTACAGGAGAAGTGCCATGTCAGGACCGTTCTGCGTTGCGGGTGGAAGGTTTGGCGGAAGATTCATTCGACGGGGGATCCGATCCCGGCCCGGCGAAACCGGATCCGAGGAGCCCCATCGAATCGATGAGCAGTTGGCGGAGGATCGCCAGTGACTCGGGGGAGAGGTCGGGGCCGCAGCGGCGGAACCACACGTCCATGGCAGCCTTGCCGCAGGAGACGACCGAACCTGCGAGGGCCCGGACGTAGAGCTCGTCCTTGTCAGTGCTGGGGCCTTGTTCAGTCCCGGTGCCCTGTTCAGTCCTGGGGCCCTGCGGGGAACGCTCACGGGCCGCAGCAACAATCTGCTCGGTGCAGTGGTCCCAGGCCTCAAGCTCGGAGCGCGCCATGAGCGGGTTGCCCTGGGTCAGGCCGAACAGCTCGGCCAGCGGCGCCACCGTCATGGGATCCGCCAGTGCCACCAAAGCGGCGCGGGCGGATTCAAGGATGGGTTCGTCAGCGGGACGCCGGCGGAACTGTTCGAGGGCGCTGTCCAGGAAACCGTGGGTCACCGACGCAATGGCGGCTTCCGTGCTGCTGAAGTAGTTGAAGAAGGTCCGGCGCGAGATGCCCGCCGCTTCTGCAATGTCCTCGACCGTGAAGTTGCCGGGGCCGTGCCGCCGCAGAAGGGCAAGCGTGGAGCCGGTGATGGCCTGCCGGGTGGCAGCCTTGTTCAGTTCGCGCCGGGAAACGGGCCCACTGGCGTCGGCCGGGGCGGGAACCGATGACGACGGAGGCGACGACGAGGAAGAACTGGAAGTAGGCACTCAATTACACTACGTGCAAGTTTGCACTCTGGGCAATCCGGTTGGCGTGCCTCACAGGTTGGGCGGTAAAGTCACAGCCTCCACACAGCCTGGCTAAAGCCGTTCTTGAGGACGAGGGTGCATGCTGTTGTCGTGGCCGGCACGGCGGCAAGGATGCCTCAAGGCCGGCGGAGCGAGGAGCAAACCATGGAGCGTTCAAAGAAGGTGGCTCTCGGCTTGGGCGCCACAGCCTTGGCACTGGGTGCCGGGTTTGGTGTCACCGGCATGGCGGCCGCAACGACGTCCACTCCCACGCCTGCACCAAGTTCAAGCAGCCCATTCAGCGCTCCCAATGACGGACCGCGTTTTGACGGCGGCGGGCACGGGCACGGACATGGGCGCGGCCACGGTGCCGTCAACGCGGACGCGGCGGCGCTCGCCGCCAAGCTGGGCGTGGACCAGGCCAAGGTGGAGGATGCCCTGAGGGCGTTCCGCGAGGCCAACCACCCGCCCGGCCGCCGCGCCGACGGCACCAAGCCGGACAAGGCAGCTAGGGAAGCGGCACTGGCAGCCTCGCTGGCCAAATCGCTGGGGATCGATGAGGCCAAGGTCAAGGCAGCACTGGAGGAACTCCGCACCCAGGCACAGGCAGGCCGGGCGGCTGCCCTGAAGGGCCGGCTGGATCAGGCGGTGAAGGATGGCACACTGACGCAGGCCGAAGCCGACGCGGTCGCGAAGGCTGTCGAAAAGGGCGTGATCGGCGGCCACTGATCAGATTGCACCCGGTCGCCGGGCAATTGCAGCGTCAATTCTGCGCGACGGCCTTCTGTGGAGTTTGGCTGAGGCCCTCCAGCGCGCTACTTGATGCTTTTCCGATGGCGTTGCCCAGTATCCGCGGGAACTGCAGCGGGAATAAGTGGGACCGCTGCCCGTCCGCGAAACGGATCTCCGTAGCGATCATCGCATTGCGACCAATGGGCTGCCCGAAGGCGTGAAGGGTCGGAATTAGGCCTGTGTCGCGATGACGTCTTTCGAGAGCCTTCAGCCTGTCCGTCGTGTAGCTGATGTCTTTGGGCGTGAAGTGGCCTACAAGGTCCGGGACATGCCTCAGCACCGTTTCGCCGGAGTGTGTTGAGTGCCCGCCAAGGTTTTGCCCTACAGCATTGACCAGATCGCCGATCCACGCCGCTGCGCCGGGCTGCGACATGCTGATGAGCCGCATGGTGTCGAGTTCCCCGCTATTGGTCGGGAACTCGAGGACGCTAAAGAGGGCGTCGCCCATGAGGTTGTCACGCGTTGTGCTGTGCATGCTCAAACTTACATTCGAAAGACCGGTCAGCAGGCCGGTGGTATTGCCGGCGGAAGCCGCCCCAAACCAGTTTTGCCCTCCTCGTCCAACTGACAGCCCGAAAGAGGAGGAGAAGGAAGAAAAATTGTGATGCAGGGCACCGTCGAGATTTCCTGCGGTTTCCTGGTCAAAGTGGCGCTGAAGTTCCACGACGCGGGCTTCCTGGATTTCCCCGCCTTGATTATCCGGTGCGTAGGCTGAAAGTGCCGGGCGCTGAAGCATGTGCCAGAATTCCTCGCCGATTCTCTCAGCGACAGCAGCGTCATGCCGGTTGAATCGCCTGGCCGTCCTACCGGCTGTCAGACCGACCAGTGACAACGGTACGCCGGCGATGAGCAGGGCAACGGCCAACGCTGGCATATCTCTGGTGAAGAAAAACAAGCCTGCAATTGTCAAAATGCAGCCCCACACAAGCTTTCCGGTGCGGAGCATCCCCTTAGCCGCCGGCGACAGTGATGCATTCCCCATATTGACAAACTCCCGCCCTAGCGAACCTTTACCTGACCCTAACCGTACTGTGGGTCGATATCGCTGCGCCAAATTGCCGGACACGCAATTCGGCGGTCACTGAAGTTCCAGTGCGGTGATGAAATGCGATGAGCGTGCCCAAGTGGTCTGTCAGCTTGTTCGGTCGACGGCGGCGAGGATTGCCGCTCCGAGCTCCGCCGGCTTGGTGAACTGCGGCCAGTGTCCGGTGGGAAGGTCCACGAGTTCCACATCGCGGATGCGGGCCAGCTCTTCAACGTAGGGGTGCCCCGCGTCCATCCACTCCGTCAGCAATGAGGACGGGAACTCGCAGGCAATCACCGTGGCCGGGACCTCGTAGCGGCGCACGTCGTGAAGGTGCTGCCTGTCGCATGCCACGGCTTTTGGCTGCGGGATGGACCGTGCCCGGAATGCCTCCCGCAGCCCGTCGTCGAGATCGGTGAGGTCGGCGTCGTCGAACAGGTCCCAGGAAGGCAGCGGAATCTCATCACCGTCGGCAGGCAGTTCATCATTGATGACCCCGCCTTCCCCGAGCGGTCCGCTGTCCACGTAGACCACCCGCACCACGCGGTCCGGGCGCTCGTCCACAGCACCGTGGATGATGGCGCCGCCGCCGGAGTGGCCGACAAGGACCAGCGGGCCCTCAATGCCGTCAATGGCTTCCACCACCGCGTTGATGTGGTCGCGGAGCCCGATGCCGGTCCGCTTGGCGTCCTTCGCCTCGAGCCCCGGGAGGGTCAGCGCATGGATCTGGTGGCCCGCCTCCACCAGCGGGGGAGTGACCCCGGACCAGGATGAACCATCGAGCCAGAACCCGGGAACCAGAATGATGTCCATGCCGGTACCCTACCCTTGCCGCCTGCCGCCCGGGACCCATTTGGGCGGCGGTTTTAAATGGGTGTGCCCCGGGGAAAACCCCGGGGCACACCCATTCTGTGAAGGTCAGGCCTTCGACTCAGCCAGCTCACGCTCGACGGCGGCGGGTGTCTCTTCCTCGCGGAAGGCCTCCCCGGTGCGCGGTGCGTTGTAGAGGGTTTCGTCGAGGATCCCCTGGCGCTTGGCCACGATGGTGGGCACGAGTGCCTGGCCGGCCACGTTGACCGCCGTGCGGCCCATGTCCAGGATGGGGTCGATGGCCAGCAGGAGTCCGACGCCGGCAAGCGGCAGTCCCAGCGTGGAGAGGGTCAGCGTCAGCATGACGACGGCGCCGGTGGTTCCCGCCGTCGCAGCAGACCCGAGGACGGAGACCAGGGCGATCAGCAGGTACTGGCTGAAGTCGAGCTGGATTCCGAAGAACTGGGCCACGAAGATCGCAGCCACGGCCGGGTAGATTGCCGCGCAGCCGTCCATCTTGGTGGTGGCGCCCAGCGGAACGGCGAAGGAGGCGTAGCCCCGGGGAACGCCGAGGTTGCGTTCGGTGACGCGCTGGGTCAGCGGCAGCGTGCCGATGGAGGAACGGGAAACGAAGGCCAGCTGGATGGCCGGCCAGGCGCCTGAGAAGTACTGCTTGACCGACAGGCCGTGCGAGCGGACCAGGACCGGGTAGACGCCGAACAGCACCAGGGCGAGGCCGATGTAGATGGCAACAGTGAACTTGCCCAGCGAGCCGATGGTGTCCCAGCCGTAGACGGCCACCGCGTTGCCGATCAGGCCCACGGTGCCCAGCGGTGCGATGCGGATGATCCACCACAGTACCTTCTGGATGACGGCCAGCGCAGAGGCGTTGAGGGCCAGGAACGGCTCGGCCTGCTTTCCCACCTTCAGGGCGGCAACGCCGACGGCGATGGCGATCACCAGGATTTGCAGGACGTTGAAGCTGACGGACGTGGTCACGGCGCCGGTGTCGGTGACAGTGGAGCTGGCGCCAAGGCCCAGGAAGTTTTTGGGGAACAGGCCGATGAGGAATGCCCACCAGTCGCCCTGCTTGCCGTCGTACTCAGCGTCGCCGGCGATGCCCGTGTTTGCGCCCGGCTGCAGGAGCACGCCCAGGCCGATGCCGATCAGCACTGCGACCAGCGACGTGATGGCAAACCACAGCAGCGTGTTCCAGGCAAGCCGTGCCGCGTTGGAGACCTCACGCAGGTTGGAAATGGAGCTCACCACGGCGGTGAAGATCAGCGGCACGACGGCGGTCTGCAGCAGCGACACGTAGCTCGAGCCGACGGTCTGCAGTGTCGCGCCCAGCCCGTTGGGGTTCGACTTGGTGCTGCCTGTGTACTTGGCCAGCAGGCCGAGGCCAAGCCCGACGATCAGGGCGGCGATGATCTGGAACCCGAAGGAACCTGCCCACCGCGGCAACTGGAAGCCGGAACGCCCGGCCGTGGATGAAGTGGTTTGATTGCTCACCCGAACAAGTTAGGGCGAAGAAAATACAGCTTCCACTCGATATTGAGAAATGTTACGCGCCTTGGCTGGCTGACCGTCGCATGGATGCCCGGAAAAACGGCGCCACACGGGAGTTTTGTGAAGTTATTCCCCCGGCGCGTGTGGCAAACCTCTCGCCCCCGCCGACGAGTTTTTGTCCAGATATCGCGACTTCGGAGGCCTCGAAGTCGCGACATCTGGACAAAAACTCGGATCCCTCAGCGGGGATCTTGCTGGTCGAGCATGGCGCGCTTGAGGGTGTCGAGGCCTACGGAGCCGATGTTGAGAGCCTTGGTGTGGAAGGCCTTGAGGTCGAAATCCGGCCGGGCTTCGAGCTCCGAGCGGATCTGCTCCCACAAACGCTGACCCACCTTGTAGGACGGGGCTTGGCCCGGCCAGCCGAGGTAGCGTGCGAACTCGAACTGCAGGTTGCCCTCACTGATGTCCAGGTTGGCCTTGAGGAAGTCGAAGCCCTTCTCCGGCGTCCAGGTGCCCGATCCCCAGCGTGCGGGAACATCGAGTTCCAGGTGGACGCCGATGTCGAACACCACCCGGGCGGCGCGCATGCGCTGCATGTCCAGCATGCCCATGTGGTCGCCCGGATCCTTGAGGTAGCCGAGTTCCTCCATCAGCTTCTCGGCGTAGAGTGCCCAGCCCTCGCCGTGCCCCGAGGTCCAGCAGACGTTGCGCCGCCAGCTGTTGAGCAGCTCGCGCCGGTGAACGGCGGTGGCGATCTGCAGGTGGTGTCCGGGCACACCCTCGTGGAACACGGTTGTGGTCTCGGCCCAGGTGGTGAACGTGTCCTCGCCCGCGGGCACGGACCACCACATGCGCCCCGGCCGGCTGAAGTCGTCCGACGGCCCTGTGTAGTAGATGCCGCCCTCGTCGGTGGGCGCGATCCGGCATTCGAGGGTCTTCATGACGTCGGGAATCTCAAAGTGGATGCCGGCCAGGTCGGACACGGCACGGTCGGACAGCTCCTGCATCCACGCCGTCAGGGCTTCCGTTCCCACAAGCCGGCGGGCTGGATCGCTGTTGAGGATCTCCTTGGCCTCCGCAATGGAGGCACCCGGCTTGATTTGCCCGGCCACCTGTTCCTGGGCGGCAATGATCCGTTCGAGCTCCTCAACGCCCCAGGCGTAGGTTTCTTCGAGGTCGACGGCGGCGCCAAGGAACACCCGCGAGGCGAGGGCGTAGCGCTCCCGGCCCACGGCGTCCTTCTCCGGGGCCATGGGCAGCAGTTCGTCCTTGAGGAAGGCGGCCAGTCCGGCGTACGCCGCCCGGGCGGCGGCAGCACCGGCGTCGAGCTTCTCCTGCAGTTCCGCCGGCAGCGGGCCGTCTGCTGTTTTGGCGTCAGCGGCGAGCTTCGCGAAGAAGCCGTCCGCCGCGGCGTACTTGGTGGTCTGCTCGATCACGATCGACACCTGGCGCCGGGCCGAGACCTTGCCGCTGTCCCTGGCCGTCCGCAGCGACTCGATGTAGCCGCTGATGGCGGCCGGCACGCTGTGCGTGCGGCCAGCGATGTTCGCCCAGTGCTCCTCGGTGTCGGTGGGCATGAGGTCGAAGATCGACCGAATGTTCTGCGCCGCGGAGTCGATGTTGTTCAGTTCGGCGAGGTCCCAGCCCGAGTCGTGGATCTCAAGCTGGAGTCCGAGGCGTTCGCGCAGGGCATCGAGGGTGACGGCGTCGACGTCGTCAACGGGTTCCAGCCCCTCGAGGGCTTCCAGGGTCTTTCGCTCCGCCGCGGCGAACCTGCCGAGTCCGGTAGGGGAAAAGTCCTGGAACTCGGTGTCGTGCCCCGGGATGCCGAGCGTTGTGGCCAGGCTCGGATCCAGGGAGACAAGCGTGTCGGTGTAAGCGTCGGCGGCGGCGTCGATGGCGGTCCGGGGGCGCGCTGGGGCGGCAGATTCAGTAGTCACCCCACGAGACTAACCGCGGGGTTCCGGTTATGAAAGACTTACTGAATTTTCGTCAGCCCCGGCTCCGCTTCCAGGCCCCCGGACCCGGCGTCGGCTCCAGCCGCAGCTGCTGCCGCCGTACCCAGTGGCGTGTGCTGGGCTTCGTCGGGCCGGCTGCTGCGCCCGGCTCCAGGGAAAGTACGACGGCGGTAAGCGCCGCGAGCTCCTCGGCTGTCGGTTCGCCCTTGGTGACGGAGAACAGGGCCGCGGCCGGCCCCACCGTTTCGGCCGGGTCAACCGCCGGGTTCCGGGCGCTCACAGCGGGATGTTTCCGTGCTTCTTCGTGGGCAGGCTCGCACGTTTGTCGCGCAGCGCCCGCAGCCCCTTGATGATCTGCAGCCGCGTGTCCGAGGGCGCGATGACGGCGTCAACGTAGCCCAGCTCTGCGGCCTGGTACGGGTTGAGCAGCTCTTCCTCGTACTGCCGGATCACGTCGGCGCGCTTGGCCTCGACGTCGCCCCCGGCCTCGGCAACGGCGGCGAGATCGCGCCGGTAGAGGATGTTGACGGCGCCATGCGCGCCCATCACGCCGATCTGGGCCGTGGGCCACGCAAGGTTCAGGTCGGCCCCGAGCTTCTTGGATCCCATTACGATGTACGCGCCGCCGTAGGCCTTCCGGGTGATCACGGTCAGCTTGGGCACGGTGGCTTCGGCGTAGGCGTAGAGAAGCTTGGCGCCGCGGCGGATGATGCCCTGGAACTCCTGGTCCTTGCCGGGCAGGAATCCCGGGACATCGACGAGGGTGATGATCGGAATGTTGAAGGCATCGCAGTGGCGGACGAAGCGGGCCGCCTTTTCCGAGGCCGAGATGTCCAGGGTGCCGGCGAACTGCAGCGGCTGGTTGGCCACGATCCCCACCGTGTGGCCCTCGACGCGGCCGTAGCCGATGATCACGTTCGGAGCGTACAGCGACTGCATCTCCAGGAAGTGGGCGTCATCGACGATTTGTTCGATGACCTTGCGGATGTCATAGGGCTGATTCGCGGAGTCCGGGATCAGCGTGTCCAGGGTGAGGTCGTCGTCGTCGAGCTCCAGCTCCTGCTGGTGCTCCTGCACCGGCGCCTCGGAAAGGTTGTTGGAGGGCAGGAAGTCCAGCAGTTCCCGGACGAACTCAATGGCGTCGGCCTCGTCGGAGGCCAGGTAGGTGGAGGTTCCGGTGGTGGCGTTGTGCTGCCGGGCGCCGCCGAGGGTCTCCATGTCCACGTCCTCGCCGGTGACGGTCTTGATGACGTCAGGGCCGGTAATGAACATGTGCGAGGTCTTGTCCACCATGACCACGTAGTCGGTCAGTGCGGGCGAGTAGGCTGCGCCGCCGGCGCACGGGCCCATGATGAGGGAGATCTGGGGCACCACGCCGGAGGCGTGGACGTTGTTGCGGAAGATGTCCGCGAACATGGCCAGCGAGGCGACTCCCTCCTGGATCCGGGCTCCGCCGCCGTCGTTGATGCCCACCACCGGGCAGCCGTTGCGCAGCGCGAACTCCTGGACCTTCACGATCTTTTCGCCGTTGACCTGGCTCAGGGAGCCGCCGTAGACGCTGAAGTCCTGGCTGTAGAGGGCCACGAGCCGGCCGTCAACGGTTCCGTAACCGGACACGACGCCGTCGCCGAGCGGCTTCTTCTTCTCCATGCCGAAGGCGGTGGAGCGGTGGACCGCCAGGGCGTCGAACTCCACGAAGGAGCCTTCGTCCACGAGCAGGTCGATGCGCTCGCGGGCGGTGTTCTTGCCGCGCGCATGCTGCTTCTCGATGGCTTCAGGGCCGGACGGCTGCTCAGCACGGGCCTGGCGGTCGCGGAAATCGGCAATCTTTCCCGCCGTCGTGGTCAGATCGTGGCTCATGAAGTGTCTCCGGCTCTGTAGCTGTTGTGCTGTAGCTGTCTGCTGTGGCAGCGTGACGCGGGCTCTGGCTGCCGGCTTAAGTAGCATCCGTACAAATCCAAAGCCCTGATGGCTAGTCTAGTGACGCAAATTCCCCGGACCGCTGTAGGGTTCCTACAATTTTCGTTCGTGGCGCCGACGGAAACGCCGATGTTACTGGCGGGTAGCAAAGTGCGGCTAGAGTGTCCCTATGACTTCGAGCAGCGACGCTTACCCTGTTCCGGCAACGCCTTACCGGGCCACCGGCAGCCTTCAGGGCCGGACCATCCTGATGTCCGGAGGAAGCCGCGGCATCGGTCTGGCCATCGCCCGGCGGGCGGCGCGCGACGGTGCCAACGTGGTGCTGCTCGCCAAGACCGGAGAGCCGCATGCGAAGCTTGAGGGCACTGTCTACAGCGCCGCCGAAGAACTGGAGGCCGCCGGCGGCAGTGCCCTGCCGCTGGTGGGGGACGTCCGGAACGACGACGACGTCGCGCGCGCCGTGGATGCCGCCGTCGACCGCTTCGGGGGAATCGACGTCGTCATCAACAACGCCTCCGCGATCGACCTTTCGCCGACGGACACGGTGGACATGAAGCGTTACGACCTCATGCAGGACATCAACGTCCGCGGCACCTTCCTGCTCTCCAAGCTGGCGCTTCCCGCACTGCGCAAATCCTCCGGCGGCCACATCCTCACGCTCTCGCCGCCCCTGAACCTCGACCCGAAGTGGGCGGGCCGGCACCTGGCCTACACCATCGCCAAGTACGGCATGAGCCTGACCACCCTGGGCCTTGCGGAGGAGCTCAGGAACGATGGCATCTGCGTCAACTCGCTGTGGCCTCGGACGCTGATCGATACGGCCGCCATCCGGAACATGGCCGGCGGTGAGTCAATGGTCCGGGCTGCCCGCGGACCCGAAATCATGGCCGACGCGGCCCACGCCGTGCTCACCGGTACCGCGGACCGTGCCGGCGAGCGCACTAACGGCACCGTCAACACGGGGAACTTCTATACGGACGAGCAGGTCCTGGCCGCCGCCGGCGTCACGGACTTCCGGCCGTACAGCCTGGGAGCTGACGAAGCAGACCTCGTCCAGGACATCTTCCTGTGATCTGACGTCATCCAGCGCGAACGTACACTTGCGGCCCCGTTTCCATCCCGGCAGGGGCCACAAGTGTACGTTCGCCCTGTGTGCCTGCCTCTGACCATGGGCCTTCCCGGCCGTGCGGCCCGGCGAGTCGCTAGGATTCAACTATGGATGCCGCACGCCCCGACGATAGCCGTGGACCTCAGGAAAACCTGACCGGAGCGAAGGGCCTGCCCGAGCGGCCGGCGCTGGACCGGGAAGCCCTGTCCGACGCCAACTTCCTCGCCGCCACCGGCATCGCGCAGCTGACGGTCGTGGAGACAACCGGGTCCACCAACGCCGACCTTTTGCGGGCCGTGACCGCGGATCCCCAGGCCTGCCCCGATCTGGCAGTCCTGACCGCGGAGCATCAAACTGCGGCCCGTGGCCGGCTGGACCGGGCCTGGGAAGCGCCCGCCCGCAGCTCCGTCTTGGTCTCGCTGGTTCTGCGGCCCGTTAATGCTGACGGCCGCCCCCTGCCCACCCAGACCTACTCATGGCTGTCCCTCCTGGCCGCCGTCGCGCTGCGCGACGCGCTGGACGAGACGGCGGGAATCCCGGCTGAGCTGAAATGGCCGAATGATGTCCTGGTGCGCGGCGGAAAAATCGCCGGCATCCTCGCCCAGCTTGGCCCCTTGGGCGACGGATCGGTACCGCCCGTCATTCTGGGCACCGGGCTGAACGTCACGCTCACCGAGGACGAGCTACCGGTGCCCACTGCCACGTCCGTCCAGCTGCAGGGTGCCGGAACAGTGGACCGCACGGCGCTCCTGAAGGGCTATCTCTCCCGCTTTTGCACGCTCTACCGCAGCTTCTGCAATGCCGACGGCGATGCCACGGCCGGCCTGGCTGGCGGGCCGTCGCTTCACAAGCGCGTCGAGACGGCGATGGTCACCCTCGGCCAGCAGGTCCGCGCCCAGCTTCCCGGCGACCACGAAATCATCGGCCACGCCTCGCGGCTTGATGATTCAGGCTCGCTGCTGGTGGTGGATGCCTCTTCCCATGAGCACGTCGTGACCGCCGGGGATGTGGTCCACCTGCGGCCGTGGTCCCCGCAGGGCTCGGAGAAGCATGGGGCTGCCAAGCACAGCACTGACCAGCAGGGGTCCGGCGAAAGCGGTTATGCGTAAGGAACTCCTCCCCGGCGAGCAGGTCATCGTGGTGACCCGCCCGCAGCCCAGGGTGCTGTTCGTCCCGGCGGTGGTTTTCATTGTGGTGCCCGCCCTTGCCGCATTCGGAAGCGCGTGGATCATTCGCGGCGGACTGTCCGCGCTTGCCCCGGCCATCACCGGGGAAGGGACGTTCTGGGCGGTGGCCGGCTGTGTGCTGGCTGGCCTGTGGATCCTTCTGGGGTATTGCCTGCCCAGGGTGCTGCGGTGGCAGACGACCAGGTATATCCTGACCAGCCAGCGGGTCCTGGCGCGTTACGGCATGCTCCGGCGCCGGGACCGGCAGGTCTTCCTGGCCTCGGTGCGTAATGTCACAATCAGCCAGTCGATGCTCCAGCGGATGTTGCGTTCGGGGAATATATCCTTGGATGCCGGGCATCATTTCGGCAACGTGCTGAAGGATGTGCCGGAAGTTGCCACCTTCCACAGGTTCTTGTTGGATGCCCTTGATGAGCTTCCGGACGACGAACCATTTGGATTTGGTCAGGCGCCGGATGAGCCCGGCGCCGGTTTCCGCGGGATGTGAGAGAAGGTGGAAGAGATGAACGATGAGGATCAGCGCGGCGCCCAGCAGACAGGCACCCACGAGGCCGGCACAGACGGGTTTGGCGCAGACGGGTTTGACACAGGCGGGTCCGGCGCGCAGGACACCGGTCACCGGGAGGTGACGGACGCCGTCGTCGAAAATCCGGCCACCGGTACCCTGTCCGCGGAGCGCATTGCGGCAAAGAGTCTCGAATCAAGGCTTCTCGGCGGGGAACGCAAGCTCCGCCGCCGCGAGGTGGCGGGCGGTGTGGGCCTGTCGCTGCTCTCTGCCCGCAAGCTGTGGCGAGCACTCGGCTTCCCTAACTTCGGTGACGACGACGTCGCCTTCACCGAGCGCGACCAGGAGGCCCTGTCCACGGCTGTGGGCATGGTCCGGAACGGAAAGCTCACCGAGGAGGCCGCCATCTCGGTCACCCGTGCCATCGGGCAGATGACGGACCGCATGGTGGTGTGGCAGATTGAGGCGCTGGTTGAGGACATGGTCCACGAACAGGGGCTTACCGACGCCCAGGCCCGCAAGCGGCTGGTCCACGAACTGCCTGCCCTGGTGGATCCCCTGGAGGAGATGCTTGTCTACTCTTGGCGGCGTCAGCTCAACGCCGGTGTCCAGCGCCTGGCTGTCCGGGCGGAAGCCGGCCTGCAGGCCAGCGAGGAGGGCCGCGAAGGCGACGAGGACGATGCGCCGCTTCCGTTGGCGCGCGCCGTTGGCTTCGCCGACCTGGTGTCCTACACGAGCCTTTCACGGCGGATGAACGAGAAGACGCTCGCCAAGCTGGTGCAGCGGTTCGAGAACAAGTGCGCGGAGATCATCTCGGTGGGCGGTGGCCGGCTGGTGAAGACCGTGGGCGACGAAGTTCTCTACATCGCCGAGACACCGGCCGCGGGCGCCGAAATATCGCTTGCACTGGCCGAAGCCTTCACCCGGGACGAGATCCTGCCCGAGGCACGGGTTGCCATGGTCTGGGGGCGGATCCTTTCCCGGCTGGGCGACATTTACGGGCCCACCGTCAACCTTGCCGCCCGCCTCACCACGCTGGCCGATCCGGGGACCGTGCTGGTCGATTCGATGACGGCGGCGGCACTGGACCAGGACGAGCGGTTCGTGCTCATTCCCCAGGACGTGGAGAACGTCCGGGGTTTCGGGGAGATCCAGCCGGTCACCCTGGCGCGGGGACGGGGCAAGGGCCTGGTCCTGGACTGAGGCAGCGTGGGCAGTCCTCCCCATCGCGGGGACCGGACTGCGCGGGTAGGCTTGCGGGGTAACGGACGGCCCCGGCGGCTGTTCTTGGACAAGCCGCCAGCGCCCATGTCATAGTCGAGGCTCAGAATTGTTCCGGCGTCTCTACGGGGGAGTGGCGGAATGTCACCGGCCCCTGATGAACATCAGGGGCTAGCAGGCCGCGCTCAGGCGGCTGTGATTTCAGGGGAATAATAACGCTGTGTCAACTTTGTTCGGCAAGCTGGGGCTGAGGAACCGCCGCAACAAGATCGTCACCGGAACCGTCTTTTCCGCTGCTGCTGCAGCGCTGGTGGCCGGTGCCGTGATCTACCCGGGGTTCAAGACAACCGAGGTTGACCTTAACGACGGCGGCGTCTGGGTGGTCAGCAAGGCACGGAACGCCGTCGGCCGCCTCAACTACCCCTCGCGGGTCCTTGACGGCGCGGTGACCCCGGCCAGCACCACGTTCGATGTCCTGCAGAACGCCGGAAAGGTATTCGTCGACGACGAATCCGGCTCCACCCTGAACCAGGTGTCCGCCGCCAACATGAGGCTCGGCGGAGATAAACAGCTTCCCGGCTCGGCGCAGGTGAGCTTCGGCGCCGACACCATCTCGGTCACCGACCCTGCCGCCGGGAAGATGTGGGCGATGTCGCCATCGACGGTCAATGCCTTCGACGAGGAGTCCACTGAGCCCGCCGTGGCGGGCTCCGAAGGGCTGGTGTCCGCCGTCGGCTCCGATGACCGGATCTATTCGGCGGATCCGAAGACGGGCCAGGTGACAGTGACCACGGTGGACGCCGCGGGGGCAGCCACCGGCACCGAGTCCAGCACGTGGGACGGGCTGAAGGGCGCCGGGGACCTCCAGATCTCCGTCGTGGGGGACCAGACTGTGGTCCTGGATGCGTCCGCCGGAAAACTGTTCCTGCCCGGCGGACGCGTGGTGCCGCTGGCAGACGCGCGGGAGGCGAAGCTCCAGCAGCCGGGCCCGGCGTCCGACACCGTGGCCGTGGCCACCGGCAAGGCACTCCTCAGGCAGCCGCTGAACGGTACCGCCGCGAAGGCCGTGACGTTCGGCGGCCAGGGGGTACCGGCGGCGCCGGTGCAGCTGGGCGGCTGCGTCCACGCGGCATGGTCCGGAGCCAACAAGTATGTCCGGGACTGCGCGAATGCCGCGGACAACAAGAACGTGGCAGTGCCCAAAGCCAGTGCCTCGCCCAGCTACGTTTTCCGGGTCAACCGGGACCTCGTGGTCCTGAATGACGTGAACTCGGGAAACGTGTGGCTGGTCAACCAGAACATGCAGCTGGTCAATAACTGGGACGACGTTGTCCCGCCCAAGAACCAGGCTGACGACCCCGATGAGGAGTCGGCGGACGACAACACCATCAACGTTCTGCCGGACCGCACCAAACCGAACCGTCCGCCCGAAACGAAACCCGACGCCGTCGGCGTCCGGCCGGGGCGAACCACTGTCCTGAGCGTCCTCGACAACGACTCCGACCCCGACGGCGACGTCCTGACCGCCTCGCTCGGCGCAGAAGGGCCGCGGGCCGGCAGCATCGAAAGCATCTACGGCGGGTCCGCCTTCCAGATCACGGTGCCGGCCGACGCCGGGCCGGGGACCGAGACCTTCGACTACACCGCAGCGGACGGCCGCGGCCTGTCCGCCGGCGGCAAAGTAAGCTTGAGCGTCGTCGGGCCGGACGAGAACCGGCCCCCGTCCTTCAAACGCGGCGACCCCACCACACTCCTTGTGGAGCAGGGCAAGACCGTCAGCCAGAACATCCTCACCGACTGGGCCGATCCCGACGGCGACGACCTCGTCCTCATGTCAGCCACGGCCGACAACGAACAGGACCAGGTCAAGATCCGCCGCGACGGCCTGCTTACCTTCCAGGATTCCGGCGCTTCGGCCGGCAAGAAGAGCGTCACGGTGACCGTCTGGGACGGCCGCGCCACCACCACGGGAAAGGTGGTGGTCAACGTCCAGCCGCCGGGAGCACTCGCCCCCGTGGTCAACGCCGACCACGTCACGGCGGTGGTGGGCCAGGACCTGGTCATCGCGCCGTTGAAGAACGACGTCGATCCCAACGGCGGCGCTTTGCGCCTCGCCCAGGTGGAAGCCAGCGGAGCTGCAGAACTGGGCCCGGTCACCGACGGCGGCACCTTCACCTTCCGCAGCCGGACCCCGGGCCCGGTCTACCTGACGTACCTGGCCAGCAACGGACCGCAAAGCAGCCAGGGCCTCATCAGGGTGGATGTGGAATCCGGCAAGGACTCCGGAAGTCCCGTCGCCGTCCATGACGTGGCACTCCTGCCGGTGGGCGGCAGCGTGCTGCTGGACCCGCTGGCCAACGACTCTGACCCCTCCGGGGGCGTCCTGGTGCTGCAATCCGTTGCGGTGCCGGAAAACGCCACGGCGTCGGTGAGCGTGATCGACCACAGCGTCCTGCGGATCACCGACATCGCCGGCACCAAGGATCCCTTCCTGTTCCGTTACACGATGTCCAACGGCAAATCCTCCGCCACGGGAAGCGTCTCGGTGGTGCCTGTTCCCGCCCCGGCTGTGGTGGAGGCGCCGCAGCCCAAGCCCGATGAGGTTAACGTCCGTGTCAACGACGTCGTGACCATCCCCGTCCTGGACAACGACACGCACCCGCAGGGCGAAAAGCTGACGGTTGACCCGGTCCTGCCGCAGGCCGCCACGGCGGAGGACGGCAAGAGCTTCGTCTCCGAGAACACACTCCGTTTTATCGCCGGCAGCCAGCCCAAGACCGTGCGCGCCATCTACAACGCCGTGGACCCGCAGGGCCAGAAGAGCGCCGCCGCCGTCACCATCCACATCCTGCCGCTGGAGGGTGCCGAAAACTCCCGGCCCCAGCCCAAAAACCTGACCGCCCGGGTGGTGGCTGGCGGCACGGTGCGCATCCCGGTGCCGCTGGACGGCATTGACCCCGACGGCGACTCCGTCCAACTGACGGGCATCGACAGCACGCCCGGCATGGGCACCGCGACGGCGGGCAGCAGCTTCATCGACTTCGTCGCGGCCGGCAACGGTGCAGGGACCGATACGTTCCGCTACAAGGTGGTCGACCGGCAGGGCGCCGTGAACACCGGCACCGTCACCGTCGGCATCGCACCGCGCAGCGACACCAACCAGAAGCCCGCGCCGGTCGACGACCAGGTCAAGGTGCGGCCCGGGCGGCAGATTGCCGTCGACGCCGCCGGCAACGACACCGATCCGGACGGGGACCTGATCAGGATCGTCAGCGACGGCATCGAAGCCGATGCCGCGCTGAAGGCCACTGTCAGCAAGCAAAGCGGCCGCATCCTGCTGCAGGCTCCGTCCACCGAAGGCACCGTCAATGTCCGCTACACGGTGGCCGACGAACGCGGGGCCTCCGCACAGGCAGCCATCCGGATGGTGGTGGACAGCAACGTTCCGCTCCAGGCACCGATCGCCCGGGATGACCGGGTGACCTCTGCGCAGACGCTTGGCAAGACCGCCGTGGACGTCCCCGTCCTCAAGAACGACGAGGACCCTGACGGCGTCGGCGAGAACCTGAAGATCAGCAGCGCCGCCGAGACCGCCCGCCCAGGTCCGGAGGGCAACATGATCGTCGAACTGACCGGCCAGCCGCAGCTGGTGCCCTACACGGTTGAGGACGTCGACGGCCAGAAGTCTACGGCGATCATCTGGGTGCCGGGCCTCGGCCAGCAGGTTCCCACCCTTGCCAAGGACGAGGTCCTCGAAGTGGTCGCGGGCCAGTCCGTAACCGCTGACCTCGCCGAATGGGTCAAGGTACGGGGCGGACGTTCGCCCCGGCTGACCCAGACCGACCGGATCAAGCTCATCGGTGCGGACGGCAGCAACCCGGTGGCCGGCAACGGCACAGCCGTCAGGTATACCGCGGACAAGGACTATGTGGGCCCCGGGTCCATCACCTTCGAGGTGACGGACGGTTCCGGCCCGGACGACCCCGCCGGACTCAAATCCACGCTGAGTATCCGCACCAGGGTGCTGCCCGACCCCAACCGGAACAACCCGCCGGTACTGCTCGGCGGCGCGGTGGATGTTCCGCTGGGTGACCCCGCCTCCGCGGACCTGGCCAAGCTGACCACCGACCCGGATAGTGACGACGCCGCGAACATGAAGTACGAGATCGCCGGCACAATTCCCCAAGGCTTCAACGTGGCCATCGACGGCGCGTCCTTGAACGTCTCCGCCAAGGATGGGCTGCGGCCCGGCGACGGGGGCGCCGTGCAGGTGAAGGCGAAGGATCCGCGTGGCCTTGACTCCACCGCCACGTTCCGGCTCGCCGTCACGGCGACCAACCGGGCCAAACCGGTGGCCAATGACGACGTGGAGGCAAACGCCGCGGCGGGCAAGCCGGTGACTCTCCAGGTGCTGGCAAACGATGCCAACCCGTTCCCGGATACCCCGCTTAAGATCATCGGCGTCGCCACGGAAACGGGCCAGGGCGCGGCCGCTATCAGCGGCGACTCGGTGACGGTCACGCCGTCGGCCGGGTTCTCCGGCACCCTGATTGTGTCCTACACGGTGGGGGACAAGACCGAGGACTCGTCCCGGTACGCCACCGCCCGCATCCGGCTCACGGTCAAGGACAAGCCGCTCGCACCTACCACGCCCCAGGCACAGAGTGTGGGGGACCGGACTGCGCTGCTGAACTGGACTGCCCCCGCGGACCGGGGTTCGCCCATCACCAAGTACACCGTGTACGGCGAAGGCGGATACAAGCAGGACTGTCCGGCCAACTCGTGCACCCTGAACAACCTGGTGAACAACACCAAGTACCACTTCCAGGTGACGGGGACGAACGAGTTTGGCGAGTCCGAACGCTCACCGGCTTCGGCTGAGGTCCGGCCGGACGTCAAGCCCGAGATGCCGCTGGCGCCGGGTCTGAAGTTCGGCGATAAGCAGCTCTCCATTGCCTGGAAGGCGCCGGCCAGCAAGGGCTCGCCGATCAAGTCCTACGATCTGGAAATCTCTCCGGCACCCAGCGGCCAGAACCCCCAGATCCAAAACCTGACGTCCACCAGCTACGTCTGGAAGGGACTCACCAACGGCGTGGCCTACAAGGTGCGCGTCCTCGCCCGGAACGATGCGAAGGACCCTTCGGAGTGGAGCACCTACTCCGCGGCCGAGGTGCCGGCCGGCGTGCCGGTGACGCCGGCAGCCCCGAGCGTCTCGGACGTCGCGCCGGTAGGGGACCAGAGCCAGCTGCAGGTGAACTGGACTGCTCCGAACAACAACGGGGATGCCGTCTCCTCCTACACACTCACCACCCTGCACAGTGGGGCGGTGGTCAAGAGCCAGCAGGTGGCCTCCGGCACGTCCCTCAACGTCACCGTGGACAACTCCGAGGCTGACTATGCGTTCACCATTTCCGCTAGAAACAAGGCCGGCACGTCCGGAACCAGCGCCCAGTCCGCTCCCATCCGGGCCGCCGGCAAGCCGGGGACAGTAAACGGCGGCAGCGTATGGGCGCCAGGAAACAACGGACAGCTGAAGGTCGCCTTCACGCCCCTCACAGAGGCCCAGCGAAATGGATCGCAGACATCGGAGATTGGCTACCGCTGGACTACTGCCTACGGCTCGGGCCCCATCAACGCACCCGGCGGCACCATCTATGGGCAGCCGAACGGCAAGAACATCACGGTCAACATCATTGCCTTCTCCACCAAGAACAATGTTTCAGGTGATGCCAAGGCCATTGGTTCGGCTGTTCCCTATGGTGCGCCGGCCACGCCAGTGGTCACCGGCGAGACGTCAGCCAAGGGGGACCCGCAGGTTCACTGGACCTGGAACGCGCCCTACGACAACGGCCGGGTCATCAACCGCTACGAGGTCAGCTTTGACGGGGGCGGGTTTACGTCGGTGGGGCTGAAACGCCAGTACAACCGTGACGGCGGAGGCTGGAACCAAAGACATACACTGCGGGTCCGTGCATGCAACGGCACCGATGGCGACAAGGACTGCGGACAGCCGGGCTCTGCCGTTGCCACGTCGGGTGCTGATCCCACGCCTCCCCTTACCGAGGTCCGGGTCAAGCGGTCCGACAACAACAGCTGCCCCGGAAAACCCGGCGTCCCGGACCGGTACAACGCCGCCACGCGCAGCTGCGGCGGCAGCGACGCCAACTGGGTGTCCTGGTCCGACGGCTGGATTCCCACCACCTGCTGGTCCGAAATCTACAACAACGGAACCCGCTGGTATCTGATGGACGGCGGGCCGCACAAGGGCTGGTACGTCAAGGGCACCACGGTGGACATCAGGGGACCGGGCGTGGGGCAGTGCTGACCTTTCCGCCCCACCGCCTTTTGGAACGCCACCGCCTGCTGAGAACGAATAAGCCTGCAATTACACAGAAGAGGAACAATCATGACAATGACTAGCGAGCAGGCCGACTGGTTTGCAGGGACGTTCGAGAAGCTCGTCGCCAATGTGGGCCAGGCCGTCCTGGGCAAGGCACACGTCATCCGCCTGACCTTCACCGCGATGCTCGCCGAGGGCCACGTCCTCTTTGAAGATGCACCCGGTACCGGCAAGACCTCGCTTGCCAGGGCCCTCGCCGCCACCGTCCAGGGGTCCAACAGCCGCATCCAGTTCACCCCGGACCTGCTGCCCTCCGACGTCACCGGCGTGACCATTTACGACCAGAAGACCCAGAAGTTCGAATTCCACAAGGGACCGATTTTCAGCAACATCGTGCTCGCCGACGAAATCAACCGCGCCTCGCCCAAGACGCAGTCGGCTCTGCTGGAAGTCATGGAGGAGTCCCGCGTCACTGTGGACGGCACCACCTACGAAGCCGGGCGGCCGTTCATGGTGCTGGCTACCCAGAACCCGATCGAGCAGGCGGGAACGTACCGGCTGCCCGAGGCCCAGCTGGACCGCTTCCTGCTGAAGACCTCCATCGGCTATCCGGACCATGCCTCCACCGTCCAGCTCCTGGGCGGATCCAACCTCAAGGACCGGTCCCGGGACCTGCAGCCCGTCATCACCACGCAGGCCGTTGCTGACATGGCGGACCTTGCCGCCACCGCGCACGTCGATACCGCCGTGCTCGAGTACATCTCCCGGCTCTGCGAGGAAACCCGCAACGCTCCGGAGACCCGCCTGGGTGTGTCGGTCCGCGGCGCCCTGGCCATGGTCCGGGCGGCCAAGGTCTGGGCCGCGAGCCAGGGGCGCAACTTCGTCCTGCCGGACGACGTCAAGGACCTCGCCGGCGTCGTCTGGACCCACCGTTTCGTGATGGACCCCGAGGCAGAGTTCTCCGGGGCGACGGCGGAAGCCGTTCTGGGACGTGTCCTGGCTGATGTCGCAGCGCCGCAGCAGCGCGCCGCCGTCTAGCGTGCAGCGGTTTAAGGTGCGGCTGTCCAGCGTGCGGCGGCCCGGGCTGCAGCTGCCCAAGGTGCAGCACCAAATTCGCCCGGCCAGGGTGTGGTCCGAGTTCAGCAGCATCGCCCGGCTCGCGCTGGGTCCCGCCTGGCGCATGGCCGACGGCGTGTGGGCCCGCCGTGTCGGGCCTGTCCTGTCCGTGGTCAGCGTCCTGGGCTGGTCCGTGCTGGCCGGTGCAGTTCTGCTGTGGGCGGCCGGGAACGCCTTCGGCTGGCAGGAGGCCAAGGCTGCCGCGATTGCGGCGGTGGTTCTCTTCGTCATCGCCGGCGGCTTCATCCTGGGCAGGTCCTCCTATGGGGTCCTGCTTGACCTCGCGCGGACCAGGGTTGCGGTGGGGGACAGCGCCGTGGGAAGCATTGCGGTGTCCAACACCTCTGCCCGGCCGCTCCTGCCGGCTGACCTCGAGCTCCCCGTCGGGGCAGCCACCGCCGTCTTCCACCTCCCGCGGATGAAGCCGCAGCAGGTGCACGAGGATCTGTTCACCATCCCGACGGCGCGCAGGGCCGTCATCGTGGTGGGTCCTGTGCGTTCCGTCCGTGCCGATCCGCTGCACCTGCTCCGCCGGCAGGTGCTCTGGACGGAACCGCAGGACCTGTACGTGCATCCCCGGACCGTGGCGCTGGCCGGTTCTGCCGCGGGGTTCATCCGCGACCTGGAAGGCATGCCCACCACAGAGCTGTCCAGCGCGGATGTTTCCTTTCACGCCCTGCGCGACTACGTCCCGGGGGACGACCGGCGGCACATCCACTGGAAAACCACGGCCCGCACCAACAAGCTCATGGTCCGCCAGTTCGAGGAAACCCGCCGGGCCCACCTTGCCATTTCGCTGTCCATCAACACCGACGAATATGCCTCGGAAGACGAGTTCGAGCTGGCTATCTCGGCAGCCGCGTCGATCGGACGCCAGGCCATCCGCGAGCAGCGAGAGCTGGACGTCCTGACCCAGGGGGGTCCGCTGCGCTGCGAGACCGGCCGCAACATGCTGGACGACATGACCCGGGTCGTCGGCACCCCGCTGCGGAAGACCGCCGTCGACCTCGCCCGCACGCTTGCCGACACGGTGCCCAACGCCTCCGTGGTCTTCTTCGTGGTGGGCAGCCAGGTGACGCCCACCCAGCTGCGCTCGGCCGCTGCCTCGGTGCCGCCCGGCGTCCGAAGCCTCGCTGTGCTCGCCGACCTGGGCGCCGCCCCGGCCCGCGCCAACATAGGCGACCTCACAGTCCTCACCGTGGGTGACCTCTCCGACCTTCCCTCCGTCCTGCGAAAGGCTGCAGCATGAGTGAGGCCACAGGTCTCCGCCCCCGCCGTTCAACCCGGCCCGGCCGCCCGGTCACGCCGGCCGCCCAGTCCGCCTTCGCCGATGGCCGGCCGCTGTGGCATTTTGTGCTCGACGGCGGTGCCCTCACCGTTCTGCTCGGGCTGGGTGTCCTCGGGTTCAGCCTCAGCTTCGGCGGCGACCCGCATTACCTGGTTGCCGGTTTTGGCGGGATCATCCTGGGCCTGGCCATCGCTGCCTGCAATGCCCATTTCCGGCTGGGGCTGGTGATCACCACGGCCGCCGCTTTTGGCGGCTACCTGGTGCTGGGGACAGTCCTCGCCGTTCCCGATGCCGCGGTGGCGGGATTCCTCCCCAGCCTGGAATCCCTGCGGACGCTGCTGCTTGGCGTCGCCTTCTCGTGGAAGGACATGCTGACCGTCGGAGTGCCCGTGGGCACCGCGGGCGGGGTGCTGATCGTTCCGTTCCTGAGCTCACTCATCACGGCCGTGGCCGCCGGTGTCCTGACCTGGCGGATCCGGAGCCCCTACTGGCCGCTGCTGCCAGTCCTCGTTCTGTTTGTCACGGGCATCGCCTTCAGCACCAACGCCGGATTCCTGACCGTGGAAAGGGGCATCGCGCTGACGGTGGTGGGCATCGCCTGGGCAACCTTCCGGCGGGACGCCTTGCGCCGGCGCGACACCCGCAAGGTCTCGGTGAACCGTCCCCAATACGACGCCGGCACCGCCGGTAAGGTACGCATGCGCCGCCTGGCGGCTGGAGCGGCGGTCTTGGCGGCAACGGTGGCAATTACCGCGGCCGTGTCGCCGCTCATCGCCGCCGGTGACGAGCGGCGCGTCCTCCGCAACGTCGTCGTTCCGCCCTTTGATCCCAAGGACTACGTCACGCCGCTGGCGAGCTTCCGGAACTTCGTCAAGGACAAGAAGGACGACGCCCTGTTCACAGTCAAGGGACTGCCCAAGGACGCCCGGGTCCGGCTCGGAGCATTCGATTCCTTCAACGGCACCAACTACGCGATGGATCCGAACGGTTCCGGGAGCTTCAGCAAGGTCGGTGACGCGAAATCGATCAACACGCTCGCCGACGCCACGGACACGGTCCCGACGAATGACTACAGCCTGGACATCAGCATTGATGACTACCAGGGCTACTTCGTTCCGGGCGGACGGAAGACCACCGGACTCAGCTTCGGCCAGGCCTCGTCCGGCGCTGCTTCAGGGCTGTACTTCAACTCCGGAACCGACACCGCGGTGACCACCCAGGGCCTGTCCCGGGGTGACTCCTACACTGTCCAGGTCTCGGACCCGGTGAAGCTCGAGCACGGGCAGCTGACGCAATACGATTTCGCCAGGATCAGCCTGCCTGACACCAGCGAAGTGCCGCCGGTGGTGGGCGCCCAGGCCAACGACCTGGCCGCTGACGCCCCCACCGCCGTGGACCAGGTCCGGCAGATCGAGGCGCATTTCCAGAAGAAGGGTGCTTTCAGCAACGGGCTCATTGCCGACGGCCAGCTTCCCAGCGTCTCCGGGCACGGTGCGGGGCGCATCCGCGACCTGCTGACCGCCAAGCAGATGCTGGGCGACGATGAGCAGTATGCCGTGGCGATGTCCCTGATGCTTCGCCATCTGGGCATTCCCTCCCGCGTGGTCATGGGGTTCTACCCCGATCCGAAGAGCCCGGAGAACGGAGCCGGCGAAGTCAAGATCATGGGCAAGGACGTCCACGCCTGGGTGGAGGTGGCGTTCGACCGGGTGGGCTGGGTGGCCTTCGACCCCACACCGCCCAAGGACAACGTTCCCATTCCGCCCGACCCGGAAAGCAAGTCCAAGCCGAAGCCCCAGGTCCTGCAGCCGCCGCCCCCGCCGCAGGAACCCGCCGACCTGCCGCCGGACTCCTCTCCCGACGCGCTCGACGCCGACGAGAAGCAGAACAATCCTTGGCTGCTGTGGGGTCCCATCCTTACGGCCATCGGCATCGCCATGATTCCCCTAGGCATCCTTGCCCTGCCGCTGCTGCTCATCGCCCTGCTGAAGTCCCGGCGCCGGAAGGCCCGTTTCACCGGCGGCGATCCTGCCCAGCGCGTCGGCGGCGGCTGGAACGAGGTCCTCAGCCTGGCAACGGACATGGGCGCCGCCGTGGACAGCCGCGCAACCAGGCGGGAAACCGCGGCGGTAGTTGCCGAGGCGTTCCCCGCCACCGGCGCCGCCACCACCGTGCTGGCGCACCGGGCTGACGCCTCCATTTTCGGGGCGGGCCAGCCGAGTGAGGATGAGGTCCGGGAGTACTGGGAGGTGGTGGATGGCTCGCTCAAGGAGATGACCGGGACGGTCGGCTTCTGGCGGCGCCAGCGGGCGCGGTTCTCGCCCCGGTCGCTGCTGGCCGAGGCCCGGACCGCCCTGGCCGCGCGGGGGTTCCGGCGGTGAACGGTTCGCCTGTGACCGGTGACGGACCCGTAGCTGCCGGGGGGTCCGGGGCTGCCGAGTTCACCGGGCCGTGCCCGCGCTGCGGGCAGCCTGTCCGCGCCGGGGCAAGCTTTTGTGGCGCGTGCGGGACGCCACTGTCTAACCGGGGACCCCGGCTCGACCGGGGAGCCACGCGCACTCCGGGAGTTCCGCCCGGCCTGGGCGGGAGGCAAGCGGCTCCGATTCCCGGTAGCATCCCGGTAGGGCTGGGGGAAGGAACGGATATGGCAGGCAAGCTCACGCTGGTTCCAGCGGCGCCGGGCAAGCGTCTCGGCGCCGCCGTCCTCGATTGGCTGGCCCCGGTGGCGATCCTGACCGTTCTGATGTCCTTCGGGTTCGCTGGCATCACCAGCACGCGGAGCGCCGGGCTCATCATTTACGACACGAGCCTGCTGGCCATCCTGTCGGGCCTTGGCGCCGGACTGGTGCTGGTCTACGCGTTCACCGTCGCCAGTGTCGAGGGCCGCTCCGGCAACACCATCGGCAACCGGCTCATGGGCATCCGCAGTGCCGACAAGGACGGCTACGCGCCTGGCCTCGGTGCTGTGTTCCTGCGGGGCATCGTGACCGGAGCCGGCATCCTGCTGACCGTCCTTGCCGCAGTATTGATGGCTGTTTTCAGGTTGTTCGACGCCGCCCTGCTCATCCTGGGGCCGTTGCTGCTCCTTGGGACGGCCTGGGCTGTGGTGGTGGTGCTCTCCAGCGCCTGGGACCGGAACGGCAGGCTCCGCGGATGGCATGACCGTGCGGCCAAGACCCTGGTGTTCGACGTCGTTCGTGGCCGCAACCCCGTGGCCACCGGGGGCATTGAAGGGCCGTACAGCTTCGCGCCCCTGGACCTGCCCCCGGTGCAGCAGGTGGCCTCGCCGGTTGCCTCCCGCACCCCGCTGGCTTCCAACACCACTGTTGCTTCCAACACCCAGGTTGCTTCCAGCACCACCGCTGAGCCGGCACCCCCTGGGGCCGCGGACGCCACCGATCATCCGGTCAACGCCGTCCACCCGGATGACGCCATGGACCGTACCCAGGTGCGCGCCGGGGCGCGCCAGGACGCCCCCGAGGCTGTGCTGAGGATAAGGCTCGACGACGGCCGCGACTTCCGCCTGGAGCGGACCGTCCTGATCGGCCGGAACCCTGCCCCCGCTGCTGGAGAATCGCAGGCCCAGCTGCTGCCGGTCCCGGACCCCGGCAGGACCATTTCCAAGACCCACCTCCACCTGCTCACGGACGGCACCGGGGTCTGGATAACCGACCGCCACTCGACCAACGGCAGCGCCGTCACCACACCCGACGGCATGCGCACGGCGCTGCAGCCGGGAGTGCCCGCATTTGTCAGCCCCGGAACCACAGTTCACTTCGGGGACCGCACCTTCAACGTAGGACACGCATGAATTCACAGCAGGCGGCCGGAACCCCAGGGACCGGCAGCGAGCCCGGCCTCAAGCTGAGCTATGGCTACGGAACGGACCGCGGCCTTCGCCGCGAGCTCAATGAGGACTCCTACATAGCCTCGGATCCTGTGTTCGCCGTGGCGGACGGCATGGGCGGCCACGAAGCCGGCGAGGTGGCCAGCGGCATGTGCGTGCGGGCACTGGCACAGCTGCCACAGCTGGCCACGGGGGAACGGACGGCCACCGCGGGAGTGGTGCAGCACTATCTGGCCAGCGCCGACGAATCGATCCGTTCCGCCACCGGCTCGCGGGCAGGGACCACGCTCAGCGGCGTGGTGGTGGTGGAACAGATGGGTGTTCCCTACTGGCTGGTTATGAACATCGGGGATTCCCGGACGTACCGGCTGAGCCAGGGCCGGCTCAGCCAAGTGAGCGTGGACCACTCCGAGGTCCAGGAGCTCGTCGAGAGCGGCGAGATCACGGCCGAGGAGGCCGCGGTGCATCCCCGCCGGCACGTCGTGACGCGCGCGCTGGGCGCTGGCGACGAGACTGAAGCCGACTACTGGCTCCTGCCCATAGAGGAAGGCGACCGGGTGATGGTGTGCTCGGACGGGCTCAACGGGGAACTGACGGACGGACAGATTCTGGATGTCCTCAGCACTGTCGAGGACCCGCAGGAGGCGGTGGACGCCCTGATCCAGGCAGCATTGCGGCGCGGAGGCCGGGACAACATCACGGTGATCGTCGTCGATGCCAGGAACGTGCTCAACGATGCAGGTGTGGCCACGACCGCACCCCGGACTGCCGCCGACGCGGAGGAGGAGGACACGCTGCCGCGTGCCGGAGCCGAGGATGCTGTCGATGGCCGCAGCTAGCTATGTCCCCGGCGGATGGCTAGGGCTCATCCGCTCGGGAACTGCGGTGATCCTCGACCCCGCCACCCCGGCGCCGCTGGTCGGCACGGTGTGGGATTTGCTGGAGACCAGCCCAGACGCAGCCGAGGTTTTGCATGCCGTGACGGGAGGGTTCGGTGCACCGCTGTCCGCCAGCCCGTGGTTCGGCATCATCGGGTTCAGCGACTCGCTGCGGGTGTTCCTGCGCGGTGACATCGACCTGACGGTCCAGCTTCCGTCGGGTCCCGTGAACCTCGACGGCCGGAACGTCACCACCTGGACCGAGCGCTGGCTGGACGCCCCCGAGTGGTTCAGCGTCTCGGCGCCGGCCGGGGCGGCATCCCGGCAGTCAGAGCTGCCTGTGGTGGAGGGGGCTGTTCTCCTGCAGTCACTGCGGGTCAATATTGCCGGATCAGTCGCTGCCCTGCCGGTCGGTGCTGTGCCAGCCGGCGCCGTGCCTGCCGGTGCCCTGCCTGCCGGGACTCATACTGCCGCCGAGCTTTCCGTCGCTCCGGAGGCCGAGGCCGCCTACTCCGAAGTGTCGGCTGAGACCATGGTGGGCCTCACCGAGGACGCGTCCGTCGGGGCAGAGGAACCGGAGGAACCGGAGGCTGCCGTGGCTGCAATCGAGGTGCCGGCCCAAGCGGATGAGCACGAGCCCGCCGCCGAACTCACCGGTTCAGTCACCGAATTCACCAGCTCGTACGACCATCTTTGGGACAAGACCGTGGTGCGCAGCATCGAGGAGGCCGCCGTGCGGACAGGCGAGGAGGACGACGGCGGCACTCCGGCCGCTGGGGAGACGGCGGTTCCGGACACGGCAGTTCCGGAAACTGTTGGTCAGGATACGGCGGACGAGGAAACAGGGGCTCAGGAAGCGCCAGCCCCGGCGCTCCCATCAGCCCCTTCGCAGGCAGGACTGATCGACTCGGTGCCGTGGGCGACCGGAGGAGATCGTGCCCCGGGACCGGAGGTCCCGCCGCAGTTCTCTGCACCGGAAGTCCCGCCGCAGTTTCCAGCGCCGGAGGTCCCGGCGTCGTTCGCCGGCCCCCACGTCCCGCCGTCGTTCATCTCCATGCCCGCCTCCCGCGAGGCTGCGGAAGGGGACCACGACGGTCAGACCATCCTCAAGAGCGAGCTCCCCAGCTCCGGAGCGCAGCAGGCAGGACAGGGACACGAAGGTGGCCAGGGCGCAGAACCCGGACAGGGCGGGGTGGCAGGCAACGGGCCACTCGTGCTCGCCCAGGTGTGCCCGGGCGGCCATGCCAACCCTCCCACCAGCAGCCAGTGCTTCACCTGCGGGATGCAGCTACCGGACGTGGCCGTGCAGGTGCCGCGCCCCAGGCTCGGCCGCCTGCGGCTGTCCACGGGCGAGCTGATCGACCTGGACGAGTCGATTGTGATCGGGCGGCAGCCGTCCGTGTCGCGGGTCCAGGGCGGCACCATGCCCCGGCTGGTCCAGGTGGCCAGCCCCGGCGGCGACATTTCGAGATCGCATGTGGAGGTCCGGCTCGAGGGCTGGCACGTGATGCTGTGCGACCTGAAAGCTACCAACGGCACCGTGCTGGTCCGCGAAGGGCAGCCGCCGCGGCGGCTTGCCCAGAATGAAATGGCCATTATCTTGGACGGCGACATCGCAGAACTCGGCGATGACGTTTCCTTGCGCTTTGAGGAGATCCTGTGAGTTCCAAGCGGCCGGCGGCCCCACCGCCCCGCATCCCCGGTTTCAGCTACGTGAGCCTGCTCGGCTCGGGCGGCTTCTCTGACGTCTACCTCTACGAGCAGGACCGGCCGCGCCGCAAGGTGGCGGTTAAAGTGCTGCTGTCCGGCCTCAAGACGGAGGGCGCCCGGCGCCGGTTTGAGTCCGAGGCCAACCTGATGGCCCAGCTGTCCTCGCACCCCTTCATCGTCACCATCTTCGAGGCCGAGGTGACCGAGGACGGGCATTCGTACCTCGCCATGGAATACTGCTCGCGGCCCAGCCTGGACGTCCGGTACCGGCGGCAGCGGTTCAGCGTCGACGAGGTCCTGGCCGTCGGCATCCAGGTGGCGTCCGCCGTCGAGACGGCCCACCGGGCCGGCATTGCCCACCGGGATATCAAACCCGCCAACATCCTGGTCACGGACTACAACCGCCCGGCACTCACCGACTTTGGCATCTCCGGCACGCTGGCCGGCGACGTCGATGAGGACGCGGGGATGTCCATCCCGTGGTCCCCGCCGGAACAGTTCCGCGACGGCAACGTCGACGGCGTGATGGTGGACGTGTGGGCCCTCGGCGCCACGCTGTATACACTGCTCGCCGGACGGTCGCCCTTCGTGCTGCCGGGGGCCGACAACTCCCAGCGCGAGCTCATTTCGCGCATCACCAGCATGCCCGTCCCGCGGCTGGGCCGGGCCGATGTGCCGGAATCCCTTGAACTGGCCCTGGCCACGGCAATGGCCAAGTCGCCGGCCTCGCGCTATTCGTCGGCTCATGCTTTTGCCCTTTCCCTGCAGCGGATCCAGGCCGAGCTCAACCTGTCCGTTACGCCGTTCGAGGTGCTCGAGGAACGCCATCAGGAGGACGTGGACCTGGACGACGGCGTCGAGGAGACGCGCGTCCGCAACGTCGCCTCCATCGACCCCGACCGGACCGGAAGCGCCCCGTTCCCGGCCCGCACCAAGCCGCTGGACGGAGGAGCTGCCGCGGGAACCCCGCCGGAGCTGGTGCCGGGTCCTGCTGCACCAGCGCCAGGGCCGGCCCGCGTGGCGCCCCAGGGCACATTTTCGACGGCAGGTGCCGCGGCGTCCCGGGAGCCTGCGGCGGTTACGCCGGCGGACGACTGGGCAGGCGCCACGGTCCTGCGCAGCAACCAACCGAAGGCTGCCGAGGATGATGCACCCGGCCAGGCGGGGGACCAGCCGGCCGATCATGGGAAGCGCAACCTGTGGCTCGCCATCTCCGGCGGAACGCTCCTGGTTCTGGCGGTCATCGTGGGCATTGTGGTGGCATCAGCTGCGCCGCAGACACAGGCCCGGCCCACGGAGACGGTCAGCAAGCCGCCCGCCGACGCCGTCGATGACGGGTCCGTGCCCGACGTCGCCAAGCTGGCCGGCAGCGCAGGCGCCCAGGGGAAGGTCCGCTTCACCTGGACCAACCCGCAGCCGAAGCCGGGGGACATGTACAAATGGCGGATCAAAACGGTCAAAGGCGGCGGAAGCTATCTGTCGACGTCGGCAACCCGGGTGGACGTCACTGCGAATCCGGCGGAACCCACCTGCGTCCAGGTCATCCTGGTCCGCAGCGACGGAACCGCATCACCGGCGGGCGAGGATTCCATCGCCTGCCTGTAGCCATGGCAGCTCCAACACCCGGCAGACTTAACATCCGGCAGCGGCAAGACGCGTAAGGCGTCAACAGCTGCCCAGCATCAAACAGCACCGACGACAAGACAGGGAAACATGGGAGACCTGGCCATAGATTTCTGCGGCGAGTGGTACGAGCCGGCCGATGAGGACATCTTCAGCATCGGCCGCGAGGGCGACCTGGAAGTGGACGACAACCCGTACCTGCACCGACGCTTCCTGCAGATCGCCAGGTATGACGGCATCTGGTGGCTCAGCAACGTGGGCAGTCGCCTCTCCGCCACGGTGGCCGACGGATCCGGCGGCATGCAGGCCTGGCTCTCGCCCGGCGCCCGGCTGCCGCTCGTCTTCAGCCACACCAGCATCATCTTCACGGCCGGACCCACCACCTATGAATTTGCCGTCCACCTGAAGACGCCGTCGTTCCGGCAGGAGGCCAGCAGCGAAACCAGCGGCGGTGACACCACCATCGGCCCGGTGGTCTTCACGGACTCGCAGAAAGCCCTCATCGTGGCGCTTGCCGAACCCATGCTCCGGCGCGAAGGCACCGGATTCACCGCCATTCCCTCCTCCGCGGAGGCGGCCCGGACCCTGGGCTGGGCCATCACCCGGTTTAACCGGAAGCTCGACAACGTGTGCGACAAACTGGACCGTGCCGGAGTGGCAGGCCTCCGGGGAGGCGGCGGGAAGCTGGCCACCAACCGCCGGGCACGCCTCGTCGAGCACGCTGTCACCTCACACCTGGTCACAGCCACCGACCTTCACCTCCTGGAAAAGATGCGCGGGGACAGCGAAGCATGAGGATCCGACTGACACTGCGCCGGGACCCCGCCGAGGCCAAGGACCTGGCAGTTACCGTGGACGGCCGGGCCACCGTCGCCGACATCGCCACCGAGCTGTGGACGGCGGACCCCGCCCGACGGCAGCAGCCTGCTCCGCCGAATCTCTCGCTCCGGATTGACGAGGCATTCGTAGCCGGCGGCATGCGCGGCATCGTCCTGGACCGGGCGGACAACCTCCTCGAGTCGGGACTGCGGCCCGGGTCGGTCGTTTCGCTCACCCAAGTCAGCGACCAGTTCGGGAACCCAAACGACGCCGGCCCGGCCGCAGACCGCGGCCCCGCCGCGGCGACGCTGCGCATAGTCTCCGGGCCCGACGTCGGACGGGAATTTTCCCTGCCCTCCGGCACCAGCTACATCGGACGGGACCGGGACGTAGACGTCCGGCTCACCGATCCCCTGACGTCGAAGCGGCACGCCCGCATCACCGTGGGGGAGAGCATCGAAATCGTCGACACGAACTCCGCCAACGGCCTCCAGATGGACGGTCTGCCGGTCACCCGTGCCACGCTGAACTCCTCGGACACCGTTACGCTGGGAGACACTGAGCTCACCGTGGTGCCGCTGGCGCGCAGCGGCGCGGCGACTCCGACGTCGCCCCTGGTGGACTTCAACCGATCCCCGCGGGTGATCCCACGGTTCGCCCCGGCCAAGCGCGTGCCCCCGGCCGGACCCAAGCGGCAGGAGCACCACCCCTTCCCCTACATCATGCTGATCGCCCCGCTGATGATGGGCGCGGTGCTGTTCGCGGTGACCCAGAGCATGATGTCAGTACTGTTCATGCTGATGATGCCCCTGTTCATTGTGGGCCACTACGTGGACCAGAAGCTGCGAAGCCAGCGCGAGCGCAAGGAACAGCTGAAGCAGTTCCGGGCGGCCATGGCCGCCTTCCGGCAGGACACCACCGAGCTGCAGCGCGTTGAGCGGGCCGTTCGGCTCCAGGAGGCGCCGTCCGTCAGTGACACCGTCGACTCCATCTACAAACTGGGTCCGCTGCTCTGGACCCACAGGCCGGAGCACTCCGGGTTCCTGGCGCTCCGGTTCGGGCTCGGCACTGTGCCCTCCAGGATTCCGTTCGAGGAGCCGAATTCCTCGGAAACCGAGACAGAGTACCGGCGCGAAATTGAGGGCTGCCTGGACCAGTTCCGGCAGATCGAGGGCGTGCCGGTGGTTTCGCAGCTGCGGACCGCCGGCTCGTTCGGCCTCGCCGGGCCGCGCGGACTCGTGGATGACGTGGCCCGGGGAGTGGTGCTGCAGCTCGTGGGCCTGCATTCCCCGGCGGAAGTAGCTGTTGCCGCCATCACCTCGGCCCGGTCCCGGGAACGCTGGAACTGGCTGCAGTGGCTGCCGCATGTCGGCTCGAGCCACAGCCCGGTCAGCGGCGACCACCTTGCTGCCGGCTCGGCAGGCGGCACCAGCCTGCTGTCCCGGCTCGAGGACCTCGTGGAACTCCGGGAAACTGCGATGCGTCCGCAGGGTCCAGCGCAGGGTCCGGCGCACCGGCCGGGCATCCCCGAGGAAACCGCGGATGTTCCGGCGCCGGTGCTGCCGTCGGTGCTGGTAATCATCGAGGACGACGCGCCGGTGGACCGTGGCCGGCTGACCCGGCTCGTGGAGCGTGGACCCGATACCGGTGTCCACGTCCTGTGGGTGGCTGCCGGCGTCGAATCCCTTCCGGCCGCCTGCCGTGACTTCCTGGCGGTGGACGGCGAACACGGCAACACCACCGGCCAGGTCCGGCTGGGACGCCACACCTACCCCGTGAGCTGTGAAAGCCTCGACGCCGAACTGGCAGGCCAGCTGGCCCGCATGCTCTCACCCGTGGTCGACGCCGGTAAACCGTTGGAGGACGACTCGAACCTGCCCCGCGCCGTGTCTTACGCGACGCTTATCGGCAAGGACTTCCTGGAAAATCCGCAGGCCGTGGCCGAACGCTGGCAGGAGAACAACTCCGTCCGCTCCACCGCCGTAGCCAACCGCAAGGACAACGGCTCGCTGCGCGCCCTGGTGGGTTCCAAGGGTGTGGAACCTCTCCACCTGGACCTCAAGAACGAGGGCCCGCACGCGCTGGTGGGCGGCACCACCGGCGCCGGCAAGTCCGAGTTCCTGCAGTCGTGGGTGATGGGCATGGCTACTGCGTACAGCCCGGACCGCGTCAGCTTCCTGTTTGTGGACTACAAGGGCGGCGCCGCTTTTGCTGACTGCGTCCACCTGCCGCACACCGTGGGTCTGGTCACCGACCTCTCGCCGCACCTCGTGCGCCGCGCCCTGACGTCCCTGCGGGCTGAGCTCCACTATCGGGAACACCTGCTCAACAGGAAAAAGGCCAAGGACCTGCTCTCGCTCCAGCGCGAGGCGGATCCCGAGGCCCCGCCCTACCTGGTGATCGTGGTGGACGAATTCGCTGCCCTGGCCACCGAGGTGCCCGAGTTCGTGGACGGCGTCGTCGACGTCGCCGCCCGCGGCCGGTCCCTCGGGCTGCACCTGATCCTCGCCACCCAGCGCCCCGCCGGCGTCATCAAGGAAAGCCTGCGCGCCAACACGAACCTTCGGGTGGCGCTGCGGATGGCCGATGAGGACGACGCCACGGACATCCTGGGCGTGCCGGACGCCGCGTACTTCGATCCCTCCATCCCGGGCCGCGGTGCGGCGAAAACCGGTCCGGGCCGCATCCAGGGTTTCCAGACCGGCTACGCCGGCGGCTGGACCACCGAACGCCCGCAGCGTCCGCAGATCGACATCGTGGAAATGGCCTTCGGGTCCGGTCCCGCCTGGGAAGCGCCGGCCCCCGGTACTGCGGTGCAGGATGAACCGGCCGGGCCCAACGACATCGCGAGGATGACCGCCAACGTCATCGCCGCCGCGGACCTGCTGGCCGTCGAACCGCCGCGGAAGCCGTGGCTGAACGAACTGGCCACCACCTACGACTTCTCGCTGCTGCCGAACCCGCGCACCGACGAACGGCTCCTGCTGGGCGTTGCGGACGACCCCGCCCGCCAGGACCAGCCAACCGTCTTCTATGAACCGGACAAGGATGGCAACATGGCCATCTACGGCACGGGCGGCTCAGGCAAGTCCGCCGCCCTGCGGGGCATCGCCATCGCCGCTGCCGTCACGCCCCGCGGCGGCCCCGTCCACGTCTACGGAATCGACTGCGGCTCCGCCGGGCTCAAAATGCTCGAAGAATTGCCGCACGTGGGCGGGATCATCAACGGCGACGACGTGGAACGCGTGGGCAGGCTGCTGCGCTGGCTCAGTGACCTCGCCGAGGACCGGGCAGCCCGTTTCGCAGAGGTCCGCGCCTCCACCATCGGGGAGTACCGCAAGCTTGCCGGCCTGCCGGATGAAAAGCGCATCTTCGTGCTGGTGGACGGCATGTCGGCCTTCCGCGAGGCCTATGAGTACAGCAAGCTCTCCGGCCTCTGGGACCTCTTCCTGCAGCTGGCGACCGACGGCCGTCCCTTGGGCATCCACCTCGTTGTTACCGGTGACCGCCCCAACTCCGTCCCGGCGTCGTTGCTTGCCTCCATCCAGCGAAGGCTGGTACTCCGGCTGAACGCCGAGGACGACTACCTGTCCATGGACGTGCCAAAGGACGTCCTGGGCCAGGCCTCGCCTCCGGGACGGGGGCTGCTGGGCGGCCACGAGGTGCAGCTCGCCGTCCTGGGCGGCAACTCCAACCTGGCGCTGCAGGCGCGCGAAGTCCACAAGCTCAGCGGGGCCATGCTCCGCCAGGGTGTGGAACGGGCTCCGCGGATCGAGCGGCTGCCCGAGCAGATCGACCTGGACATCCTGCCTGCCGGGCTGCCGGACCTTCCCGTGGTCGGCGTGGACGACGAAACGCTGCAGCCCGCCACGCTCATGGCCAAGGGCCCGCTGCTGCTCGCTGGCCCGCCCGGCGCCGGCCGGACCGTGGCCCTGGTGACCATGGCCTACGCGCTGCGCCGGTCCAACCCCGGCACCGAACTGGTTTACCTTGCCGCCAGGAAGTCCGCCGTGGCGTCCCTGCCGGTCTGGGACCGCTCGCTGGTGGGGGCCGACGACGTCGAGGAGGCGGTGGAAGCGCTCACGGACCACGCCTCGGCCAATCCGGGCAAGGTGGCCATCTTCATCGAGGGACTCACGGAGTTTACGGACACCCTGGCCGAGTCCGGCATCGGAAGGCTCGTGGCGGCGTCCATCAAGGCCGACCAGTGGGTGGTCGGGGAATCCGAAACGTCCACCTGGTCCTCAGCCTGGTCGCTCGCGCAGCCTTTCAAGTCGGGCAGGAGGGGGCTGCTGATCAACCCGGGCGACATCGACGGCGACAGCCTCCTCAACACGTCACTCGGACGCGTCGGCGCCGGCTTCATTCCGGGCCGCGGCTACATCGTCGGGAGGGGCAAGGTGCGCAAGCTCCAGATCGCGCTGCCGCCGGAAAGCCGACAGTAGTTGAGTATTAGTTAATTTGGTGCGCCGCGCGGGACTGTAGGAAGATACCCGGGACAAAACTCGGCGCGGGAGGGTCCCGCGCGGCTGCAAAGGTACTCCATGAACCGTCTTCCTCTTCTGCGCGGCGCGCTAGTGCCCGGAACTGCCGCTGCGATGCTGGCTTTCACGGTTGTGACCGGCGCCGCCGGGGCTGCCCAGGCTGCCTGTTTGCCGGAGGGACCGTGCTCGGAGTCGTCCACGCCTGTCGCTCCGCCGTCGTCCGGTTCCCCGGCACCGGCACCGGCCCCCGCCCCAACCCCGACGGCAACCGCCTCTGCCCCCGCGCCGCCGCCGACCCAGAAAGCGCCCGCACCTTCGCCGGCGCCGGCGCCCGTACAGCCGGCTCCCGCGCCCGTACAGCCGGTGCGACCGGCGGCCCCTGCGGCGCCGGTGCGGCCCATGGCGCCCGCGACTCGCATGGCTCCTGCGCCGGTCACACCGGCCGCCGCTCCCGCCGTCGTCCCGGCAGCGAATGACGGGATTGTGGCCGCGGTCCCCGCTGCAACACGGCCGGTGAGCCCAGCCTCCGCCAGCCCGGCCCCGTCGTCGTCGGCGTTTTCTGCCGAGTCCAGCTGGACCAAACCGATCGCCGCGCCCGCCGCCAGCCAGGCCGCCGCCGTCGTAGTCGCGGACAAGGGGCCCGGCATCGGCATCTTCGGCCTGTTCGCCGTCATGGGCGGCGTCCTCCTGGTGGGTCTGGGCGGACTGGCCTTCGCCCTGTGGAGCCGGAACCGCCCCGGTCACTGGTAGGGGGCCCGCCGCCTCGGCAAAATGTCCGGGCTGTAGGGCAAGATAGGTCTGTGAGCACACCATCAGGCCCCACAGACAGCGCAGCCACCGGAACGGACCAGCTTGAGCCGGGAGCCATTCCCTCTGAGTCCGTACGGGATGAGTACGAGAACCTGGCGGACCTCGTCCGGAAGTACCGCTTCGCGTACTACCAGGAGGACGAGCCGCTCGTCTCCGATGCCGAGTTCGATACTCTCTTTCGCCGGCTGGAGGAGCTCGAGGCGCTGCATCCGGAGCTCGTTTCCAATGACTCGCCCACCCAGGAGGTTGGCGGGGAAGTGTCCGCGGCGTTTGCCGCCGTCGAACACCTCCAGCGCATGTACAGCCTGGAGGACGTGTTCTCCATCGAGGAACTGCAGGCCTGGATCGCCAAGGCGGAGGCAGGGGTCGCCAAGTCCGGGAATCCGGAGGCCGCCTGGCTGACCGAACTGAAAATCGACGGCCTCGCCGTCAACCTGCTCTACCGGGACGGGAAACTGGTCCGGGCAGCCACCCGCGGCGACGGCACCACCGGCGAGGACATCACGCACAACGTGCTCACCATCAAGGAGATCCCGCAGCAGCTCAGCGGCAGCGGCTTTCCCGCCGAGATGGAAATCCGCGGCGAGGTGTTCATCCCGTCCAAGGCGTTCGCCGAATTCAACGAGGCGCTGATTGAAGCGGGCAAGGCTCCGCTGGCCAACCCGCGTAACGCCGCGGCCGGCTCGATCCGCCAGAAGGACCCGGCAGAAACCGCCAAGCGCCCGCTGCAGATGTTCGTCCACGGCATCGGCGCCCGCGAGGGCCTCCAGGCCGCCAGCCAGTCGGAGACCTACCGGCTGCTGGCGGAGTGGGGGCTGCCGGTCAGTCCGTACTTCGAGGTTCTCGGCAGCCCGGCCGAGGTGCTGAAGTTCATCGAGAATTACGGGGACAAGCGGCACAGCCTGCTCCACGAGATCGACGGCATCGTGGTGAAGATCGATGACTTCGCCACCCAGCGCGCCCTGGGCTACACCACGCGGGTTCCGCGCTGGGCCGTCGCCTACAAGTACCCGCCTGAGGAGGTGCACACCAAGCTCCTGGACATTGCCGTCAACGTCGGGCGCACCGGCCGCGTCACGCCGTTCGGGATCATGGAACCGGTCAAGGTGGCAGGATCCACCGTGGGAATGGCGACGCTGCACAACCAGGACGTGGTCAAGGCCAAGGGCGTCAAGATCGGCGACATCGTGGTGCTCCGGAAAGCCGGCGATGTCATCCCGGAGATCGTTGGCCCGGTGCTGGCGCTCCGGGACCAGCAGGACCCGCCGGTGCGTGACTTCGTCATGCCCACGGAATGCCCGTCCTGCGGCACGACGCTGGCGCCCGGGAAGGAAGGCGACGTGGACATCCGCTGCCCCAACGCCAGGTCCTGCCCGTCGCAGCTGCGTGAGCGCGTGTTCCACGTTGCCAGCCGGGGAGCATTCGACATCGAAGCCCTCGGCTGGGAGGCTGCGATCGCGCTGACCCAGCCGACGGAGCCTGAGGTCCCGCCGCTGGTCAGCGAGGCGGCCCTTTTTGACCTGACACCCGAGGACCTCGAACCGGTGAAGATCCGGCGCGAGAAGCGTTCCAAGGGTGTTCCCAGCGGCGAGTTCGAGCTGGTGCCGTACTTCTACAGCAAGGGCACCGCCAAGACGCCCTCGAAGCCGACGGCCACCACCGTGAAGCTCTTCAACGAACTCGAAAAGGCCAAGACCCAGCCGCTATGGCGTGTCCTGGTGGCGCTGTCCATCCGGCATGTCGGCCCCCGCGCGTCACGTGCCCTGGCCAACCACTTCGGCACCATGGACGCCATCCGGGGAGCCTCGGAGGAGGAACTCGCGGGGGTGGACGGCGTCGGCCCCACCATCGCCGCGGCCCTCAAGGAATGGTTCGCCGAGGACTGGCACGTCGACATCATCGACCGCTGGGCAGCCGCCGGGGTCCGGATGAAGGATGAGCGGGACGAGTCCACACCGCGCACCCTCGAGGGGCTGACCGTGGTGGTCACCGGGACCCTGGAAGGCTTCAGCCGCGACGAGGCCAAGGAGGCCATCCTGGTCCGCGGCGGCAAGGCGGCAGGGTCGGTGTCGAAGAAGACCAGCTACCTGGTGGCCGGTGATAACGCCGGCACCAAGCGGGACAAGGCCGAGCAGTTGGGTGTGCCCATCCTGGACGAGGACGGGTTCCGGGAGCTGCTGGCCAACGGGCCCGCCGGGGCTGACGCGGATGGTGCTGCTGCGAAAGCCCCGGCTGAGGATTCTGAGGCATCGCCGCACCGGGCCGACGGGGAGGATTCCGAATGACACCGGATACCGCAAACACCTTCGATGTGACCGGGCTCCTCGCCGTGGCCAAGGCCGCCGCGGCTGCCGGTGCCGGGGTGCTTGGCGAACGCAGCAACGGCGCATTGGACTCGGGGACCGTCACCAACAAGGGCGAAGCCGGCGACTGGGTTACCGCCTTCGACGTGGCTGCCGAGGAAGCCGTGCGCACCGTTATCCGCAGTGCGCGGCCGGACGACGTGATCACCGGCGAGGAGCACGGGACAACACGCCCCGAGAAACCGACGGGGATGCGGTGGTCCATTGATCCGCTCGACGGGACCACCAACTTCATCCGCAATATCGTCTACTACGCAACCTCAGTGGCTGTTGCCGATTCCGACGGCGTCTGGCTGGCCGGCGTCGTCCACGCCCCCGCGCTGGGTCGCGTGTATTACGCATCCAGGGGCCAAGGCGCGTGGCTGGAACAGGACGGAAAAAGGGTCCAGCTCACCGGCCCGGCTTCCGGCCGCACCGGCCAGATCCTGTCCACAGGCTTCAGCTATGACCCCGAGGTGCGGGCAGAGCAGTTCGCGGCGCTGGGCAGCTTCGTAGACGGCTTCGCCGATGTCCGCCGGCTCGGCTCGGCTGCCCTGGACCTCTGCATGGTCGCCGACGGAACAGTCGATGCCTTCGGCGAGCGTGGCCTGAATGAGCACGACTTCGCCGCTGGCGCCCTGGTGGCCGAGGAGGCCGGTTGCTGGGTGCGGCGCCCCCGGCTTACCAGCCCGCTTGAAGGAGGGCCCTCCGCCGAGGAACGGCTGTCGGCCTGGACATGCGCGGGCACGCTCGAGATGTCAGGCAAGTTCCCGCTGTAGGCGCAGACCTGATAGTTCAGTCACGGAAACAGCTGTTTCGCAGAGCGCATCGGATGGACGGCACTACCATTGACGGGTGCAGCCGCAGATCACCGTCCGTCCCGCCGTCCCCGCCGACTACGCGGCCATCGCCCGTATTACCCGGGACGCCTATCTGGCGGCGGGATACTTCGAGAGCGCGGACCACCCGTACATGAAGCAGATCCAGGACGTCGCCACACGAGCGGACCGGGCCACCATCTGGGTGGCGGAGCGCGCCGGCCAAATCGTCGGTTCGGTGACCCTGGCGCTGGCCGGTGAGAAGTACGCCGACATCGCGCTGGACGACGAGCTTGAGTTCCGCATGCTGGTGGTGGATCCGGCCGTGCAGCGCAGCGGCGCCGGCCGGGCCATGGTCGAAGCGATCATCGCGCACGCCAGGACGCTGGACGGTATCCGTGCCGTGGCACTGACCACCGGCGGGGACTGGGAAAGCGCCCACGGGCTGTACCGGAAGACAGGCTTCCGCCGGGCGCCCGAGCGCGACTGGTATGTGCCGGGCACCGACATAAAGCTGCTGGTTTTCAGGCTGGACGTCCAGCCCGCCTAGAGTGGAGCCGACTTAAAACCCCTAGTGAAAGGCGCAGCAGCATGCGCAAGACGTTCGGCACCGGCTCGGTCTGGGAACAGAAGCTCGGCTACTCCCGCGCGGTCCGGGTGGACAACACGCTCTACATCTCCGCCACCTCTGCCAGCGGCGAGAACGGCATCGTCGGCAACGACTTCTACGAGCAGACCCAGTTCATCCTGCAGAAGCTGGAGACCGTCCTGGCCGACGCCGGATTCGCGCTCGCCGACGTCGTGCAGTCCAAGCTGTACCTGACGGACATCAGCAAGTGGGAGGACGCCGGTCGAGCGCACGGCGAGGTTTTCGGCGAGATCCGCCCCACGTTGTCGCTGGTCCACGTGCTGCCGTTCCTGGATCCTGAAATGCTTGTGGAGATCGAACTCGTCGCGCAGAAGAGCGCCAGCTAGAACTTCCCTGCCTCAAGCGCGAACTGGCAGCAGATGCCCTCAAATCCCGGGTTTGAGGGCGTTTCCTGCCAGTTCGCGCTTTTGTTTTCCCGACGCCTAGTCCCCGGCGCAGGTGCCTGGCTCGCCCGACGCTAAATTGTCAGTGGGGCGTGAAAGGCTTCGGGTATGGAAAGCCGTACAGCTGTGGAGACGGTGGAGGCCATCGACGCCTCGGTCTCTGCGCTGGCTGCTTTTGTTCGCCGCGCGACGGGAAACGCGGTCCCCGGGACAGACGGTGTGGCTCTCACGGGTGATCCGGACAGCGCAGGTGTTGATCCGTTGCGGGACCAGGCCGACGCGCACCTGGACGGCCTGGCTGAGCTGGCCAAAGTCGAGGCTCAGCTCGCGGCGCTGAAGGTGCAGCTCGTCGCCGGGTATGCCAAGGCCGAGAAGGCCTTGGCGTCGCCGGCCGAGTCCCCGCAGGACCGCACCGTCAGGGAGATGGCTGTGACCTCGGAGATCGCGTGTGTCCTGACCATCAGCGAACGCGCCGCCAGTGCACTGCTGTGCGACGCGCTTGAACTGACCACCGTCCGGCCGCTGACGCTGTCCGCGCTGCAGGCAGGGGCCCTGTCGTGGCAGCACGCCCGGATCATGGTCGACGAGACCGCGAACCTCGATCCTGCCGGGGCTGCGGCGCTGGAGGCACACTTCCTGGACCCGGACGCGCCGGAGGCGGCCCGCGGCATCCCGGCTGGGGAGCTTGTCCCCTGCGTTCCGGGCGAAGGTGCGTACCTGGCGGGAGCGGCACCACCCGGTCAGCATCGAAAAACGCCATGCCCGCAGTACGGCGGACCGGCGGGTGGAGTACGCCCCGGACCGTGACGGGATGGCCTGGTTCTCGGCCTATCTGCCCGCGGACCAGGCGGCTGGGATCTGGGACCGCACCACCGGCGCGGCGCGGGCCATGCAGGGACCGGACGAGGCTAGGACCCTCACCCAGCTCCGCGCCGACGTCACCTCAGCCTGGCTTCTCACCGCAGGCCTCGAACAGCTACCACCCGCCATCCCGGACGCAGCCGGTGATGGCGCTGCGGACGGCAGCTTCCCCGGCACGGATCCGGCCGGTTTGCTTCCTGCCGGTGGTGTGCCCTCGCCCGTGGCCCAGGTCCTGGTCACCGTTCCGGCGCTTTCCCTGCTCGGCATGACTGAGGAACCTGCCATGCTCGACGGGTATGGGCCGATCCCGCCGTCAATGGCCCGTGCACTAGTCGCCGATGGGGCGACTTCGTTCCGGAGGGTTCTGATAGACCCCCGCGACGGCGCACCGTTGGAGATCGGACGGACCAGCTACCGCATCCCCAAACCACTGCGGCAGTGGCTCCGGCTTCGGGATGCCAAATGCACGTTCCCCAACTGCAACAACCATTCCCTGGACAACGAGGCCGACCACCTCCTTGCCTGGGCCCGCGGTGGACCTACCGGAATCAGTAACCTGGCCCAACCATGTCCTAAACATCACCGGCTCAAACACAACTCGGCTTGGACGCCCACCGCCGCCAGCGCAAACGACCCGCCTGGGTGGACCTCGCCCAACGGCCGGCACTATCCCAGCGAACAACCCGACTGGGAACCACCCCACTGGCCACCACACACCCAAGCCCTACTCAAGGCGCTTGACTCTGGCGTGCCTGAACAATCCGGCCTGCCCGAAAGCTCCGCTCCTCCCGAGACAGCGCCGGGGACAGTCAGGGAAGCAGCCTAAAAGGCGAGCTGACCATGCGCGAACTCGCAGCAGATGCCCTCAAATCCCGGGCTTGAGGGCGTTACCTGCCAGTTCGCGCTATTTGGAGGGCTACTGCGGCGGGAGGCCGTAGCGGTGTTCGGGCCGGCCGGTGGTGCCGTAGCGGAGCTGGATCTCGACGGCCCCGTCGTCCGCGAGCGAGGACAGGTACCGCTGCGCGGTGGCCCGGGACACGCCGACGCGCCTTGCGACATCGGCTGCCGAGTACTGCTCGCCGGGCACCAGCGACTCCAGCACCGCCGCCTCCGTGGCGGATCTGGGCTTGGCCGACGGCGAGACATCACCCGGAATGAGCGCCCGCTTTGCCCGCTCCACGGTGTCCTGGTCCAGGGAACCGGGCTGGCCGAGGATACGACGGTACCGGGCATAGGAGCGCAGTTGCTGCGACAGGGATTCGGCGGTGAACGGCTTGAGCAGGTATCCGAGGGCGCCCCGCCGGAACGCTGTCCGCAGTGACGCCGCATCCGACGCCGCACTGAGAATCATCGTGTCCACGTCCAGCTGATGCAGGAGGTCAAGGCCAGACGCGTCCGGCAGGTACACGTCCAGCAGCACCAGGTCCGGGCGCAGGCTGTGGATGGACTGCAGGGCCAGCGACGCCGAACCCGCCGGGGGCAGCGCCAGGAACCCGGCCACGGAATCCACATAGGCCGCGTGGAGCTTGGCGACGTGGAAGTCGTCATCCACGATCAGCACCCTGAAATCCTCAGACATCCTCGTCCTTCCGTCCGGTCTTCATAGTCTTTGCGCAGTCAGTCTTTCCGCGCCGTGGTGGTGCCTGGCAGCGTGGCCATGAACACGGCACCGGGTCCGCCGGCGTTGCCGGGTTCCAGCACCGTGACGTCGCCCCCGCGCCGCCGCGCCAGCTGCCGCGCCAATGCCAGGCCCAGGCCCTGGCCGCCGGCGCGGACCTGTCCCTGGAGAGCACCGCCGCCCGCCGTCGTAAACCCCTCGGCGAACACCGCCTCCGGGTCGCCGCCGTCCGGCAGCCCGTCGCCGGAATCGGCGACGACGACGTGCAGGGTGCCGCCGCCGCCCTCCTCATCCAGGAGCTCCAGCTCCACCCAGCGCTCGGCGGCCGTGCCGGCCACCGCCGCGTTGACCGCGTTGTCGATCAGGTTTCCGAGCACCGTGGTGACGTCCTGCGGCTCCGTAACCTGGCCGCGCACCAGGGTCTCGGGCCCGATCCGCAACGATACCCCCCGCTCATCGGCTTCCACGCCCTTGGCCCCGATAAAGGCCTGCAAGTAGGGGTCCTGCAGCAGTTCGGCCTGGTCCACAGGGAACTTCAGCGGCCCTGTGGCCGCGATCCGCTCAAGGTAAGTGCGCGCTTGCTGGTGCTGTCCGATGCTCATGAACCCCGCGATCGTGTGCAGCTGGTTGGCGAACTCATGCCGCTGCGCCCGCAGCGCGGTAGACATGGTTCCCACGGCGTCGAGCTGCCTGGTCAGGTGCTGGAGTTCGGTGCGGTCACGGAGCATGACCACCCAGCCCAGGTCTTCACGGCGGTGCAGCGCCTTCCGGGCGCTGGCCACGAGGACCTGCTCCCCGGCCACCAGTTCCACGGCCTCGCCCTCACGGGCGTCGGGCAGCGTGAGGGCCTTGAGCCGGGCCGGAACCGGGGCGTCCTGCCAGAGCTGGCCGGAGAGATCGGGCTGGCCAAGGAGCCGCTGGGCCGCGGCGTTGAATACGCTAATCCGGCCGTCGGCGGAGATGCCCACGACGCCCTCGTCCACCCCTTCCAGGACCGCCACCTGGTCGTGCACCAGCGCGCCGATTTCCTCCGGTTCGAGGCCGAGCGTGAGCCGCTGCAGCCGGCGCCGGAGCAGGAATGACGCCAGGACCCCGGCGGCCAGCGAGCCGGCCGCTGTCAGCACGATTGGCACGATGTCCCGGGCGAGGCTCTGGCCGATGGACTCGGTGGAATAGCCGACGCTGACCTCGCCCACCACGGAACCGGAACCGGAACCCGGGGCAAACACCGGGACCTTCGCCCCGGCCGACGGGCCCAGCGTGCCGGTGTTGCGGGTGGTCACCTCGCGGCCGGCAAGTGCCTCGGACGGGTCCGTACTTACGCGCTCGCCCAGCCGGTCGGCGTCGGGATGGGCCAGCCGCAGCCCCGTTTCGTCGGTGATCACCACGAACAGGGCCCCGGTACTGGTCCGGGCGCCCTCGGCCACTGCCATGAGCGGCCCGGCCTTCAGTTCCGCGGGCGGGGGAGTGCCCGCCTGCCGGCTGATGGCCTGCACGTTGGCGCGGACTGAAGGGTCCGAGGCCACGGTACGGGCAAGGGTCAGGGCCTGGTTTTCCGCCTCGCGGCCCAGCCGTTCGAACGTCAGCCACGCGTGTACCGCGCCGCTGAGGAGCACGACGAGGAGCACCACGCCCAGCTGCAGGAGCAACGTCTGCGTGGAGAACCTGAGCGGAAGCCTGCCGGGCGGGCTCATCATGGCACTCCTTTGTGGGTCGGGGCGGGCGGGCTGCAGGGCGGTTCGGGCCGGCAGCGGGGCGTTTGAGCAGAATGAGCAAAATGCTCCCAATAAGCAGTATGCCAATCAATTGAGCCAAAGGCACTGCCGTGATCGGGGCCACTCTAATCTCTGTAGTACGCATCACACCGGGGTGGTGCTGTTCACTTAGAAGGAGCCGGCTGTGCTGGTATTACTTGGATTCGCCATGATCGCGGTTTTCATGGTGCTGATCATGACGAAGAAGTTGACGCCAGTGCTGGCGCTGATCATCGTCCCCACCGTTTTCGGTCTTTTCGCAGGTGCCGGCCTCGGCATCGGCGACATGGTCATGGACTCAATGAAGTCCATGACCTCCACGGCGGCGCTGCTGATGTTCGCCATCATCTACTTCGGCTTGATGATCGACGTCGGGCTGTTCGATCCGCTGGTCCGGTTCATTCTGCGCAAGCTCGGTAATGACCCCGCCAAGGTGGTCCTGGGCACCGCCCTGCTGGCCGCTGCCGTGTCCCTCGACGGCGACGGTTCCACCACCTTCATCCTCACCACGGCCGCCATGCTGCCGATCTACCTCCGCCTGAAGATGAGCCCTGTGGTCCTCACCTGCGTGGCCGGCCTGGCCAACGGCACCATGAACATCGTTCCTTGGGGTGGCCCCACGGCCCGCGCCGCCAGCGCCCTGAAGATCGACGTCAACGACGTCTTCGTTCCGATGGTTCCGTCGCTGATCGCCGGCCTCGCCGTCGTCCTGGTCTTCGCTTGGGTCCTCGGCCTGCAGGAACGCAACCGCCTCCGCGCCACGCAGCCGGAAATCTGGGGCACGCCGTCCACGGCAGAACAGTTCACGGCTGAAGTGTTCGACGGCGGAGCTCCCGCCGGCGGCGGCCGCGGTGGTTCGGTCGGTTCCGGTCGTGGGTCTGCACCTGTCCCGGCAACGGGTGGCCCCGCCCTCGGCGGTTCCCCTGAAGGTTCGTCCGTCGCTGTCCTGGAACGCACCGAGATCCTGGTCGACGACAGCGACACCGCCATGGCGGACACCGCCCTTGACCCCAACCGCAAGACCCTGCGCCCCAAGCTGCAGTGGTTCAACCTGGCCCTCACCGTCGCCGTCATGGGCATGCTCATCGCCGACCTCGTGCCCCTGCCGTACGTCTTCATGGTGGGCTCGGCCATCGCCCTGCTGGTGAACTTCCCGCACGTCAAGGACCAGGGCGCACAGCTCGTGGCCCACGCACCGTCCATCGTCGCCGTCGTCAGCATGGTCATGGCCGCCGCAGTCCTCACTGGTGTGCTCAAGGGCACCGGCATGGTCGAGGCCATGTCCGCCTGGCTGGTCCAGATCATCCCGTCCAGCATGGGACCGTTCATGGCAGTCATCACGGGCCTCCTCAGCATCCCCATGACGTTCTTCATGAGCAACGACGCCTTCTACTTCGGTGTGCTGCCGGTCCTGAGCGAGACCGCTGCCCACTACGGCATCAGCGCCGCCGAGATGGCCCGTGCCTCCATCACCGGCCAGCCGTTCCACATGCAGAGCCCGCTGGTTCCCGCGATCCTGCTCCTGGTCTCCCTGGCCAAGGTGGACCTGGGTGACCACCATAAGAAGGTCCTCTGGAGGAGCGCAGTAGTAGCCCTCGTCATGCTGGCAGTAGCAGTCCTGACCGGAGCGATCGGCATCCACTAGCCCGAACGAAATAACAAAAAGAAGCAGAGTGCGGAATGATTTCCGCACTCTGCTTTCTTGCGTTTCCAGCCGGGAGCCAGTGAGTGCCGAGGTGAGAGGGGCACGACGGCGACGGGACGGGCATCCGGAAGCGTGCGTCTAAGTGAGTGCCCCGCCGCCGGGTTCCCTGCCCGAGCTTGCGAGGGGAGGGGGCGGCGGGGTGTACGAGCGAGCACGCGGAGGATCGTCCGGCCTGGCGCCGGAAGGCGACCAGTCGGGCAGGGCAAGACAGTGCGGGGTGGCAGGGCAACGTGACAGTAGACTAGTTCGGAAACCCATTCCGAACTTGCAGGGAGATCCATGGCTGCGATCAACCGCGACGACGTCGCGCACCTAGCGCGGCTCGCGCACATTGAGATGAGTGCTGAAGAGCTGGACAGGATGGCCGGCGAACTCGCCGTCATCGTAGACGCGGTGAAATCCGTGAGCGAGGCCGCAGGTGACGGTGTTCCCGCAACTTCGCACCCGATTCCGCTGAGCAACGTGTTCCGCGAGGACGAGGTGGGCCACACCTTCACCGCCGAGCAGGCACTCTCCGGCGCTCCGGACTCGGACGCAGACCGCTTCAAGGTCCCGGCAATCCTGGATGAGGACTAGAACATGACTGAAACCAACAGCACGGAACTCATCCGTCTATCCGCAGCACAGCTGGCCGCGAAGCTTGCCGCCGGTGAGGTCACCGCCGTCGAGGTCACCCAGGCGCACCTGGACCGCATCGCCGCCGTCGACGGGGGAGAACGCGGCGTCAACGCGTTCCTGCACGTCAACACCGAGGAAGCGCTCGCCGTCGCGGCCGAGGTGGACGCCATCCGCGCAGCCGGCGGGCAGGCCGCCGAGGAACTGCACGAGCTGGCCGGCGTTCCGATCGCCGTCAAGGACCTCATCGTCACCATCGGCCAGCCCACCACGGCCGGTTCCAAGATCCTCGAAGGCTGGCACAGCCCGTACGACGCCACGGTCGTCAAGAAGCTGCGCGCAGCCAAGATGCCGATCCTCGGCAAGACCAACCTGGACGAGTTCGCCATGGGCTCCTCCACCGAGCACTCGGCCTTCGGCCCCACCCGCAACCCGTGGGACCTGGACCGCATCCCCGGCGGTTCGGGCGGCGGGTCCGCTGCCGCCGTCGCCGCCTTTGAAGCTCCGCTGGCCCTCGGCACGGACACCGGCGGGTCCATCCGCCAGCCCGGCGCCGTCACCGGAACCGTCGGCGTCAAGCCCACCTACGGCGGCGTGTCCCGCTACGGCGCCATCGCCATGGCGTCCTCGCTGGACCAGATCGGCCCCGTCTCCCGCACCGTCCTGGACTCGGCGCTGCTGCAGCAGGTCATCGGCGGCCACGACCCGCACGACTCCACCTCCCTGCCCGACCCGCTCGGCGATCTTGTGGCCGCGGCGCGCCTCGGCAACGTGGACGGCATGAAGATCGGCATCATCAAGGAGCTTCACGGCGAGGGCTACCAGGCCGGCGTCGAAAACCGCTTCAACGAATCGCTTGAGCTGCTCAAGGAGGCGGGTGCTGAGATCGTTGAGGTGTCCTGCCCCAACTTCCAGTACGCGCTGGGTGCCTACTACCTGATCATGCCGTCGGAGGCCTCCTCCAACCTGGCCAAGTTCGACGGCGTCCGCTACGGCCTGCGCGTGCTCCCCGAGGAGCCGCCGCTGACCATCGAGCGCGTCATGGGCGCCACCCGCGCCGCCGGATTCGGCGACGAGGTCAAGCGCCGCATCATCCTCGGCACGTACGCGCTGTCCGCCGGCTACTACGACGCCTACTACGGCTCCGCCCAGAAGGTGCGCACGCTCATCCAGCGCGACTTCGAGGCTGCCTTCGCCAAGGCCGACGTCCTGATTTCCCCCACGGCGCCCACCACGGCGTTCAAGCTCGGCGAGAAGCTGGATGACCCGCTGGCGATGTACCTCAACGACGTCGCCACCATCCCCGCCAACATGGCCGGTGTCCCCGGCCTGTCCCTGCCCGGCGGCCTGGCCGACGAGGACGGACTGCCTGTCGGCATCCAGCTGCTGGCACCGGCCCGCGAGGACGCCCGCCTCTACCGGGTTGGCGCTGTCCTGGAATCCCTGCTGGAAGCGAAATGGGGCGGCCCGCTGCTGGACAAGGCCCCGTCGTTGGCTGAGCTTGTCGAAACCCAGGAGGCAAAATAATGAGCACTGACGCAACCCTGAGCTTCGAAGAAGCCATGGAGAAGTACGACCCCGTCCTGGGGTTCGAGGTCCACGTGGAGCTCAACACGAAGACCAAGATGTTCTCCTCCGCACCCAACGTCTTCGGCGACGAGCCCAACACCAACGTCAACGAGGTGGACCTGGGCATGCCCGGCGTCCTGCCGGTGGTGAACAAGACCGCGGTGGAGTCCTCCATCAAGATCGGCCTCGCGCTGAACTGCAAGATCGCCGAGTCCTGCCGGTTCGCCCGGAAGAACTACTTCTACCCGGACACCCCCAAGAACTTCCAGACGTCCCAGTACGACGAGCCGATTGCGTATGACGGCTACCTGGACATCGAGCTCGAGGACGGCACCGTGTTCCGGGTCGAAATCGAACGCGCGCACATGGAGGAGGACGCCGGCAAGCTGACCCACCTCGGTGGCTCGGCCGGACGCATCCAGGGCGCCGAATACTCGCTGGTCGACTACAACCGTGCAGGCGTTCCGCTCGTGGAGATCGTCACCAAGCCGATCGAGGGAGCCGGTTCCCGCGCCCCCGAGCTCGCGAAGGCCTACGTTGCCGCCGTGCGTGAAATCGTCAAGAACCTCGGCGTCTCGGACGCCAAGATGGAGCGCGGCAACGTGCGCTGCGACGCCAACGTCTCCCTGCGCCCGCACGGCCGCGAACGCTTCGGCATCCGCTCGGAGACGAAGAACGTGAACTCGCTGCGCGCCGTCGAACATGCCGTCCGCTACGAGATCCAGCGCCACGCCGCCGTCCTGGACTCCGGCGAGCCGGTAATCCAGGAAACGCGCCACTGGCACGAGGACACGCGCACGACGACGTCGGGCCGGGCCAAGTCCGACGCCGACGACTACCGCTACTTCCCGGAGCCTGACCTGGTTCCCGTTGTTCCCTCCCGGGAATGGGTGGAAGAGCTCCGTGCGACCCTGCCCGAGCCGCCGGCCGAGCGCCGCAAGCGGCTGAAGCAGGACTGGGGCTACTCGGACCTGGAGTTCCGCGACGTCGTCAACGCCGGCGTGCTGGACGAGATCGAGGAAACCATCGCCGCCGGCGCCACGGCATCCGTGGCCCGCAAGTGGTGGATGGGCGAGATCGTTGGCCGCGCCAAGAACGCCGACGTCGACCCCGGCCAGCTGGGCGTCACTCCGGCCACCATTGTGGAACTCAGCAAGATGGTGGAAGCGGGCAAGATCAACAACAAGATGGCCTCCGCAGTACTCGACGGGGTGCTCGCAGGTGAAGGCACCCCGGCCGAGGTCGTCGAGAAGCGCGGCCTTGCCGTGGTGTCCGACGACGGCCCGCTCCTGGAGGCCATCGACGCAGCCCTGGCCGCGCAGCCCGACGTCGCGGAGAAGATCCGCGGCGGCAAGGTGCAGGCCATCGGCGCCATCGTCGGCGGCGTCATGAAAGCCACCCGCGGCCAGGCGGACGCCGGCCGCGTGCGCGAGCTGATCCTGGAGAAGCTCGGCGTCAACGTTTAGCGGTTTTTAACCCAACTGGGTCGCAGTTGCGGGGGTTCTGAGCGCTCAGAACGCCCTGTGCTGCGACCCAGTTGGGTTTAACCGTGGCTGAGCCGGGCCATGATGTCCTGCAAGGCCTCGCACACCACCCGGACGGAAGCGCGCTTGAGGTTTTCCGGGCGCGCCAGGATATCGATCCGGCGCCGGGTGCTGATCCCGTGCAGCGGCCGCAGCACAATGTCCGGGTTCAGCACGGGCCGTGCTGTGTGCCGCGGCAGCAGACCGATCACGCTTCCCGATGCCACCAGCGCCGCCACCGTGGAATAATCATTGATCCGATGCACGATGTTCAGCTCCCGGCTGGACACCGCGGCGACGGCGGACAGCACGTCCGCGGGGGAGTAGCCAGCGCGGCTGGTCACCCACGGTTCGCCGACGACGTCGGACGCCGTCAGCGCCGCCTGGCCCGCCAGCCGGTGGCCGGCCGGCAGCGCCACGTCCAGCGGCTCGTGCGCCAGCGGTATCACCTCCACCCTTTCCTCCGGCCACTTGGGACTGTGGTCCATCCGGTGCGCCAGCACGAGGTCGTACCGCGCCGTCAGCGCGGGAAAGTCCTGCTGTGCCACGTCCTCGTCGGAGAGCAGCACCTTCGGCTTGTCCGGACCGTCCAGGAGCCGGGCCAGCGGCGCAAACAGCGCCTGCCCCGCACTGTGGAAACCGCTCACCGTCACCGGCGCCACCGTGGAGCCGTGGTACGCGCCGATCGCCATCCGAGCGTCGGCCATGGCGCTGACAACGGCGGCGCCGGCGTCCGCGAGCACCTGGCCGGCCTCTGTGAGGACCAGGTTCCGGCCCTCCTTGCGGGTCAGCGGCACCTCAACGCTTTTCTGCAGCTGGGCGAGCTGCTGGGATACGGCCGAAGGTGTGACAAGCAGGGTATCGGCAACCGCCTTGACGCTTCCGAGCGCGCCAAGCTCCCGCAACATCTCGAGCTGGTGGATCTCCATCGCTCCATCCTATTCCTTAGCAATCCCTTAATCGTCGATTGAGAAAATTCCCCTTGTGCTAACGGGTTGCAGGTGGCTCTAATGAAGGGAGAATTCCCGCATGCCACTGCATGCCGAACGTAAGGAAGCCAATGAAGGCCCTCTACAAGGCCGGCGCACACGCCGGGTTTGAACTGACCGACCGCCCGGAACCCGAGGCCGGACCCGGCGAGGTCAAGATCCGCGTGCTCACCACCGGCATCTGCGGCACGGACCTGCACATCCAGTCCTGGGACGCCTGGGCGCAGGGCATCATCGAGGCCCCGCTGATCGCCGGGCACGAGTTCTACGGGGAGGTGGTGGCCGCCGGCGAGGACGTGCGCTACGTCAAAGTTGGAGACCGCGTGTCCGGCGAGGGGCACATCGTCTGCGGAATCTGCCGGAACTGCCGTGCCGGCCGCCGGCAGATGTGCATCCACACCGTAAGCGTGGGCGTGCAGCGGGACGGGGCATTCGCCGAATACGTGGTCATCCCGGAGACGAACGTCTGGGTGCACCAGGACCCGTCCGTCACCCCGGAACTCGGTGCCATCTTCGACCCCTTCGGCAACGCCGTGCACACCGCCCTGAGTTTCCCGCTGGTGGGGGAGGACGTGCTGATCACCGGAGCCGGGCCGATCGGCCTCATGGCCATCGCCGTGGCCCGCCATGCCGGCGCCCGCAAGATCGCCATCACCGACGTCTCGGCTCCGCGGCTGGAGCTTGCCCGGCAGCTCGGCGTGGACCTGGCCATCGACGTCTCCAAGACGCGGGTCCGGGAAGCGCAGCGGGAGCTGGGCATGCGCGAGGGCTTCGACGTCGGACTGGAGATGTCCGGCCACCCCACGGCGCTGCCGGAGATGATTGACAACATGAACCACGGCGGACGCATCGCCATGCTGGGCCTTCCCAGCCAGTCCATCGACATCGACTGGGGCAAGGTGGTCACGCACATGCTGACACTGAAAGGCATCTACGGCCGCGAGATGTTCGAGACCTGGTACGCCATGAGCGCCATGCTGTCCTCCAGCCCGGCGGTGCACGCCAGCATCTCCGCCGTGGTCACGGACGTGCTGCCGGCCACCCAGTGGGAGAAGGGCTTCGAAATCGCGAAGGCTGGCGTCGGCGGCAAGGTGGTGCTCGACTGGTCGGAAGTCTGACCTGACATCCGGCCCCGAATCTGAGCCCCCCGCCCTTCCACATCTTTTTTGACAGTTTCCCAGCCGAGGAGAACCCGCCATGTACTCAGCCATCAAGAACCAGCTCCGCGCCGAGCTCGACGACATCCGCACCGCAGGCCTCTACAAGACGGAGCGCCACATCGACTCTGCCCAGGCCAGCCACATCACGGCCGGACAGATCGGTGAATCAGGCTCGCCCGTCCTGAACTTCTGCGCCAACAACTACCTGGGCCTGGCCGACCACCCCGAGATCATCGCCGCGGCCAAGTCCGCCATGGACGAGCGCGGATTCGGCATGGCCAGTGTCCGGTTCATCTGCGGCACCCAGGACCTCCACCTCGAACTCGAAGCCAGGGTCTCAAAGTTCCTGGGCACGGAGGACACCATCCTGTTCTCCAGCTGCTTCGACGCGAACGGCGGCGTTTTCGAATCGCTTTTCGGCCCCGAGGACGCCATCATCTCCGACGCCCTGAACCACGCGTCCATCATCGACGGCATCCGGCTCTGCAAGGCGCAGCGGTTCCGGTACGCCAACCAGGACATGGCCGACCTGGAGGCGAAGCTGGTGGAGGCGAAGGACGCCCGGCGGAAGATCATCGTCACCGACGGCGTCTTCTCCATGGACGGCTACCTCGCCCCGCTGGAGGCGATCTGTGACCTCGCCGAGAAGCACGACGCCCTGGTGATGGTGGACGACTCCCACGCCGTCGGGTTCATGGGAGCCACCGGAGCCGGGACTCCCGAGCACGCCGGCGTCTCCCACCGCGTGGACATCTTCACGGGCACCTTCGGGAAGGCGTTGGGCGGCGCCTCGGGCGGCTACGTGTCCGGCCGCGGCGAAGTGGTGGCGATGCTTCGGCAAAAGGCCCGCCCCTACCTCTTCTCGAACTCGCTCGCGCCGGCCATCGTGGCGGCCACCATTAAGGCCCTGGAGCTCGTGCAGACCTCGGGCGAGCTGCGGGACAGGCTGTTCCGGAACGCGGAGCTGTTCCGCCGCCGGATGACGGAGGAAGGCTTCGAACTGCTCGACGGCGAGCACGCCATTGTGCCGGTCATGTTCGGTGACGCCGTCCTGGCAGCGAAGGTGGCCGACCAGATGCTCCAGCACGGGGTCTACGTGACCGCCTTCAGTTTCCCCGTGGTGCCGCGCGGTGCCGCCCGGATCCGCGTCCAGCTGTCCGCCGCGCACAGCGCTGACGACGTCGAAACCTGCGTCCAGGCGTTCGTCAAGAGCCGGGACGCCGTGGCTGTCTAGGCCCCGGTCACCTGCAAAGTCCGGCCATCTGTAAAGATTGAGCCCATGGCATCAACGTATGACGTAGTCATTGTGGGCGGCGGGATTGCCGGGCTGTCCTTGGCCTCCGCGCTGGCCGGCAAATGCACCGTGGCCCTCGTGGAGGCGGAGCAGCAGCTGGCGTACCACACGTCGTCGCGCTCGGCCCGGCAGCTCATCCCCAGCTACGGTCCGCCCGTAGTGCAGGAACTCACCGTCCGCACCCTCGAACTGATCGCGGCAGAGGACGCCACACGACCTGAGCCCGTGCTCTCCCCGCGGAGCTTTCTGCTCATCGGGGACGAGGAATCCGTGCAGGCTGAGGCCAGCGGCCAGATGCGCCGCGTCAGTCACGAGGAAGCGCTGGGGCTTTGCCCGGCGCTGAAACCGGAGTCCTTCTCCGCTGCCGGCCTGGACACCGGGTCCTTTGGCTGCGACGCGCCGGTGCTCTTGGAGGGGCACCGGGCGCGCGCCGAGGCGGCCGGCGTCGACATCATCACCGGCGCCCGCGTCCACTCCGCCCAGCGGCTTGGATCAAGCTGGGAGGTCGGCGCCGGGCAGGAAGGCTTCTCCGCCGGTGTTCTGGTCAACGCGGCCGGCGCCTGGGCGGACGAGCTGGCGGTGCTGAGCGGCGTCGAGAAGATCGGACTGCAGCCGTACCGGCGCACGGCGGCGATTGTCGGCGTCGACCATCCGCTGCCGGAAGGCAGCCCCATGGTGGCCGCCGCCGACGATTCCTTCTACTTCCGCAGGGAAGGAAGCGACGTGCTGATCTCGCCGTCGGAACACGTGGCCAGCGCGGCGGAGGACTCACGTCCCCGTCCCGGGGACGTGGGGCGGCTCATCTCGCGGCTCAATACGCTGACGACGCTGGGGATCGGCCCCGTCCGGACGGCCTGGACCGGCTTGCGCACCGAGGCGGCCGACGGCGTGCCGGTCGTGGGCTTCGACGCCGAGGCCCGCGGTTTCTTTTGGCTCGCCGGCCAGGGCGGCTACGGTTTCCAGACGTCGTCGGGCATCGCGGAACTGGCCGCGGCCCAGATCCTGGCGGGGCAGGGCGCCGGCACGGGTCCGGTATCCCGGACGGCGGATGCGCTGGCTGCGACGCGCTGGTCCATCCGGCGCTGAAGAATGGGATCCATGAGCACCCTGATCACCAACATTGCCGAACTGATGACCCAGGACGCGGAGCACCGCGTCCTCAAGGACGCTGCAGTGGTGATCGAGGGTGAACGGATCTCCTGGATGGGCCAGGCATCCTCGGCCCCGGCAGCCGACGATGCCGTGGACGCGGGCGGTCGCGCCGTGCTGCCCGGCTGGGTGGACTCCCACACGCACCTGATTTTCGCGGGCGACCGGACGGCGGAGTTCGAGGCCCGGATGGCAGGGGAGGAATACAGCGCCGGCGGCATCGCCGTCACCACCGAAGCCACCCGGAACACCGGCGACTACGACCTCACGCGGCTGGCCCAGGGGCGCGTCGCCGAAGCCGTGTCGCAGGGCACGACGTACCTGGAGACAAAAACCGGCTACGGCCTGGACCTCGAGCAGGAGGCCAGGAGTGCACGGATCGCCTCGACGGTGGCGGACGAGGTCACCTACCTGGGCGCCCACCTGGTGCCGGCCGGGATCGATGCGGATGAATACACCAAACTTGTCTGCGGCCCGATGCTGGATGCGGTCCGCCCCTACGTGACGTGGGCGGACGTGTTCTGCGAACGGGGCGCCTTCTCGGAGGAGCAGTCCCGCGCCGTGCTGCAGGCCTGCCGCGACGCCGGCCTGGGGCTGCGGGTGCACGGCAACCAGCTGGGGCACGGCCCCGGCGTCCGCCTCGCGGTGGAGTTCGGTGCGGCCAGCGTGGACCACGTCAACTATCTTTCGGAGCAGGACGTCACAGACCTCGCCGCCGGCTGGTCGGGCTGGGATGCCGCCGCAGGAACGGGCGGGCGGGGAACGGTGGCCACCTGCCTGCCGGCCTGCGACCTCTCCACCCGCCAGCCGCTGGCACCCGGCCGTCAGCTCCTGGACGCCGGCGTGCCCGTGGCGCTCGCATCCAACTGCAACCCCGGCACGTCTTACACGAGCTCCATGGCATTCTGCGTCACCACCGCGGTCCTCCAGATGGGACTGAGTGTTCATGAGGCCGTCCGGGCGGCCACGTACGGTGGCGCCCTGGCGCTCCAGCGCGAGTCCGGTAACGACGTCGACGGCGAACGCGCCGTGGGGTCCCTCGCAGTCGGCCACCGGGCGGACCTGCACGTCCTCAACGCCCCATCCGCCACCCACCTCGCCTACCGTCCCGGCATGCCGCTGACCCACGCGGTTTGGCGTGCAGGGGTGCGGTCGCGGTAGTGTCAGGCGGTGCCGTTACCCGCCGCCGGTGACGCAAGATGATCATTAAGGGTCTGATACAATCAAAAAGCGTCATTTTCGTGACGTTTAGATCTTGAAAGGCCCCGCATGACACGCACCGACCGGCTGACGGCCATCCTTGATCTCCTGGCCGAGGCCGGCCAGGTGGAAGTCGAGGAAATCGTCACCCGGCTCGGCGTGTCACCGGCAACCGCCCGGCGGGACCTGGACAGCCTGGCCAAGCGGCGGCTGCTGACCCGGACCCGCGGCGGCGCCACCACCGGCGCCCTGGCCTACGACCTTCCCGGCAGGTACAACCGGGACGACCATGCCCTGGCCAAGCAGGAGATTGCCCTGGCCGCCTCGGCGCTCATCGCCCCGGGCATGGTCATCGGCCTGTGCGGCGGAACCACGAGCACCGCGCTGGCGCAGATCCTGGCCACCCGCGAGGACCTTAACTCGCCGTCGAACCAGCCCACCCTGACCGTGGTCACCAACGCCATCAACATCGCCTCGCAGCTTGCCGTCCGGCCCAACATCAAGGTGATGGTGACCGGCGGCATCCTCAACCCGCGGTCCTATGAACTCGTGGGCCCGTACACCGACATCATCATGCAGAAGGTGGTGCTGGACATCGCCTTCATCGGGGTCAACGGCGTCGACCCCGAGGTGGGGCCCACCAACACCGGCGAGGCCGAGGCAACGGTCAACGCCCTGCTGGCCAGCCGCGCCAGCCAGTCCTACGTCATCGCAGACTCCTCGAAGGTGGGCCGCCGGGCCTTCGCCACCATGGACGGCTACAACTTCAACCGGCTCATCACCGACTCGGGCATTTCCGCGGCCGACAAGGCCGCGTTCGAAGCCCGCGGCACCGAAGTGCTCGTGGCCGGCGCCTAGAAGACCACCGGCGGGGCGTCCAGCACCGTTTCGTCCACCCTCCGGTCCACCCACTGGGTGAACGGTGTGTCGAGTTCGTACTTGCCCAGGCTGTTGCGGACCAGCATGCGGACCTCGGCGTTTTCGGGGTTGTTCAGCGACTCGAAGTATTCCACGGACCAGTGGAACCAGCGCATGCAGAAGAGGCGCATGGTCAGCCCGTGCGTAACCAGCAGGGCGTTGGGGGAGTAGTCCGGCTTGGACCAGTGCCGGTACAGGGTTTCCATGAACGAGGAGATCCGGTCGTAGACGTCGGAGCCGGACTCGCCCTCCCGGAAGCGGTAAAAGAAGTGGCCGTAGGCGTTGCGGAGTTCCTTCTGGTCCTCGATGTCGCCGGAGATCTGGAAGTTGGCCCAGTCCTGTTCGCGCAGCCGCGGCTCCTCGATCACCCGTTCCGTCAGGGGGCCCAGATCCAGCGCCTCGAGGGTCTGGTAGGCGCGCAGGTACGGTGAGACGTAGACGCTCACCTGCCGGCCGTCCAGCTCGCGCCGGATGCGTTCCCCGGCGGCCTTCGCCTGCTCCAGGCCGAGCTCCGTGAGCGGAATCCGGTAGTCGGGCACCCTGTTGTAGATGGAGGTATCCGCGTTGGCCGCCGACTGGCCGTGCCGGATCATGATGATTTTCCCGGGAGCGCTCATAGTTCCCCAGCATAGGGTCAGCCCGCGGCCGGACAGGAACCGACTGGCTGACAGGAAAGTACCAGCCGATGCAGGCAAGATAGGAACATGTTGGTTCCCTCCCGCCGTCGGCTGCGGTTCGAAGTCTGGATTGTCCTCGGGCTGTCGCTCGGACAGTCCGCCGTCTACTCCGTGGTGCAGCTGCTGGACAAAATGACCCGGGCACCGCTGGCGCAGGGGACGTCCACGTTGAACAGGTCGCAAAGCACGCGCGAGTACTTCGACCTCACCTACCAGCTGCTGGACAGCATCTTCGCCCTGGTGCCGGTCCTGCTGGTGATCTACTTTCTGACAGACCAGCGCCAGGCGAAGTCCGGCTCCGGTCAGGACGCCGGCTCCGCGTTCCGGAAGCTGGGATTCAACCTTGCCCGGCCGGGCAAGGACCTGCTGCAGGGGCTCGGGCTGGCCGCCCTGATCGGCATCCCCTCGCTGGGCCTCTACGCCGCCGGGCGGGCCTTGGGCATTACGACGGCGATCATCCCGAGCGGTCTGGACGCCTACTGGTGGACGGTGCCCGTTCTGATCCTGTCCGCCCTGCGCCACGCTGTCGTGGAGGAAGTCATTGTGGTGGGCTATCTCCTGGACCGGTTCGGCAAATTCGGCTGGTCCATGCCCCTGGCGATCTTTGTGTCCTCAATGCTTCGCGGCAGCTACCACCTGTACCAGGGGTTCGGGCCCTTCATTGGAAACGCCATCATGGGCGTGGTCTTCGCCTGGATTTACACCAGGACCCGGCGGGTGATGCCGCTCGTGATCGCGCATGCCCTGCTGGACATCGTCGCATTCGTCGGGTTCAGCCTGTTCGGCAAAGCCGTCGGGCTGGGCTAGTGATCCGGGGCCAGCGGTCCTGGGCCAGGAACAGCGGTTAAAAGTGATTCGGCCGCCATCGGCGGGTGACGTCGTTGGCACCCGCTGATGGCGGCCGAAGTGGAGGGCGGGAGGCGTCAGATGGTGACGGCGCCCGCAGCGGTTTCGAACGTGACGGAAAGGATACCCGGCGTACCGTGCGGGGCGACCCAGTTCACGGCGACGTCCTCCAGCGGCCTTTCGACCGGCTCGCCGAGCCACTCGGTCACGCGCTCGGCAGAGCCCGCGATGGTGAGGCTGGACATCTTCACATTGCTGTCATAGGCGTTGGACGGGTGCAGTTCCGCATCACCCTCCCACTTCAGCATGTACGGAACCTGCGGGTCGGCGATCAGGCCCAGGATGCCGATCTGCTTCCAGACCAACTCCCGGCCGTCGGGGAACTTGCGGTTGCCGTTGACCGCGGAGCGGCCCAGGCGTTCCTCGAAGGGGGCGAGGTCGTCAACTTCGACGCACCACCCCATCCAGCCGCCACCCGCCGCGGACCGGGCCCGGACGGCCTGGCCGAAAGGTGCCTTGTCCGACGCCGGGTGGTCCAGTACCTCAACAACCTCGAGGTACTTGTGGCCAGCCAGCGGAATGATCATGTTCCGGGTCCCAAACCGGGGGTGCACCCCACCCTTTACGGCTTCGACGCCGAGGGCAGAGGAGATACGTTCGGTGGTGGCCGCCAGGCCATCGTGTTCACAGGCGTAAGAGACGTGATCCATGCGCATGCCCTCATCTTGGCACTTTGTGAGGTGGCTCTCAGCTTAGGTTCACCTAACCTTGCGAAAAGTCCATACTTTGACGAAGTTCTTCACAAAGCTGTGCGCGTAACAGTCCCATTCCTACACTGATCGCAGGTCATGAGTGCCAGCGAAGAAAGCCCCGGCTCGCTGGCCGGCAACCCTCCAACCGCGGCGGGGTGCCCCGGGTGAAGACCTGGCTGCGCGGCGCCCGCCGTGCGGCAAGCGCGGGCCTGTGCCGGGACCAGCACACGCCCTTCAGCAGAGGAGCCTGCATGTCCAACGCATGGTCATTCGAAACCCGCCAGATCCACGCCGGCCAGGTGCCTGACGCCGCCACCGGTGCCCGGTCACTGCCGATCTACCAGACGACGTCGTTCGTCTTCCCCAGCGCCGAAAGTGCAGCGGACCGCTTCGCGCTCGCCGAGATCGCGCCCATCTACACCCGGATCGGCAACCCCACCCAGGACGCCGTTGAACAGCGCATCGCCAGTCTGGAAGGAGGGCTTGCGGCACTGCTCCTGAGCTCCGGCCAGGCCGCCGAAACGTACGCCATCCTTAACATCGCCGAGGCCGGCGACCATGTGGTGGCCAGCCCCAGCCTTTACGGCGGCACCTACAACCTGCTGGCCCACACCCTGAAGAAGTTCGGCGTCTCCGTCACTTTCGTGGCGGACCCGGACAACCTGGAGCAGTGGCGCGACGCCGTGCAGCCCAACACCAAGCTCTTCTTTGCCGAGGTGGTGTCCAACCCCCGGCAGGATGTCCTGGACATCGAGGGCGTTGCCCGGGCAGCCCACGTGGCCGGCGTGCCGCTGATCGTGGACAACACCCTGTCCACGCCCTACCTCATCCGTCCGCTCGAGTGGGGCGCGGACGTCGTGGTGCACTCGGCCACCAAATACCTCGGCGGGCACGGTGCCGCCATCGCCGGTGTCATCGTCGATTCAGGAAACTTCGACTTCGGCAAGGACCCGGGGCGCTTCCCGGGCTTCAATACGCCGGACCCCACCTACAACGGGCTGGTCTACGCCCGGGACCTCGGGGCCGGCGGTGCCCTGGGCGCCAACCTGTCCTACATCCTTAAGGCCCGCGTCCAGCTGCTCCGCGACCTGGGCTCCGCGGTGTCCCCGTTCAATGCCTTCCTCATCGCGCAGGGCCTTGAAACACTGAGCCTGCGGGTGGAGCGCCACGTGGCCAACGCGGTAGCCGTGGCCAGCTGGCTGGAAGCCCGGGATGACGTGGAGTCCGTGGCCTACGCCGGACTGCCGTCCAGCCCCTGGTATGAGCGGGGCCTGAAGTACGGGCCCAAGGGCACCGGCGCGGTGGTGGCTTTTACGGTGTCCGGCGGCGCCGACGCCGGAAAGCGCTTCGTGGACGCCCTGGAACTGCACTCTCACGTGGCGAACATCGGGGATGTCCGCTCCCTCGTCATCCACCCGGCGTCGACCACGCACAGCCAGCTCACGCCGGAGCAGCAGCGCGTGGCCGGGGTTGCCCCCGGTCTGGTCCGGCTGTCGGTCGGGTTGGAGCACATCGATGACATCCTGGCCGACCTCGACGCCGGATTCCGGGCGGCGAAGGGCGCCTGACTTTCCCGCGCTACCGGTGCGACTCCCATCCTCTGAAGGGGCTGGGAGTCACACTGCCGTCACATTCTTCGCTCACCCGTCCGACTGTTTCGTAAACTGGCAACAGGTCATGAGTGCCAGCGACAGCCCCGGCTTGCTGGCCGGCAACCCTCCTTCCGCGGTGGGGTGCCCCGGGTGAGGACCTGGCCTGCCGGACAGCTGCCGGCGGGCAAGCGCGTAGAAGAGGTTTACCTGTGACGATTTCTGTCAGCACCGACGTACCCGCCGCCGAAGTTCCGAACGGCACGGCTCCAGACGGCACTGTTCCAGACGGCACCGCTCCAGACGGCACTGTTCCCGGTGGCGCAAACCAGGACGGCACTGTCCAGTACCTGAACATCGGCAGCCTGGAACTCGAAGCGGGGGGATTCCTGCCGGACGTGACCCTGGCCTACGAAACCTGGGGAACGCTGAACGAGGACGGCTCCAACGCCATCCTCGTTCAGCATGCCCTCACCGGGGACACACACGTGACCCGGGGCGGCGGAGGGACTGAAGAGGGCTGGTGGGAACAGCTCGCCGGGCCCGGTGCGCCGGCAGACACCGACAGGTTCTTCGTCATTTCCATCAACATCCTGGGCGGCTGCTACGGGTCCACCGGGCCGTCGTCGACCGCTCCGGACGGCAAGCCCTGGGGTTCACGCTTTCCGCTGGTGACGCTGAGGGACTCCACCGTTGCCGAGGCGCGGCTGGCGGACCGGCTTGGCATCCGCAGTTGGCATGCCGTGGTTGGCGGCTCCATGGGTGGGGCACGCGCCCTCGAGTGGGCGGTAACTTTCCCTGAGCGTGTGCGCCGTTGCGGTGTCATCGCCGTCGGCGCCAGGAGCACGGCCGAACAAATCGCGTTCGCCCAGGCTCAGACGCTTGCCATCCGGCAGGACCGCCATTTCAACGGCGGTGACTACTACGGCGGACCGGAACCCGCGGATGGCCTGGCGCTCGCACGGCGGATTGCACACATCACGTACCGGTCTGCCTACGAACTCGATTTCCGGTTCGGCAGGAACGCCCAGGCCGCTGAAGAGCCGCTGCAGGCTGATGCCCTGGCGGACCGCGGCCGCTACCAGGTGGAGAGCTACCTCGACCACCAGGGCAACAAGCTGGTCCGGCGCTTCGACGCCAACAGCTACATCGCCCTGACCGAAGCGCTCATGAGCCATGACGTCACCCGGGGGCGGGGGACACTCAAGGAAGCCCTGGCCCGGGCCTCCGCGGACTTCTTCATTGCCGCCGTGGAGTCGGACCGGCTGTACTTTCCGGCCCAGTCGCTGGAACTGGCCGAGTCGCTGCCCGGAAACGTGGATGTCCACATGATCGATTCGCCAATCGGCCACGACGGCTTCCTTACGGAGATTGGCCAGCTGAACGCCCAGCTCAGGGCGCACCTCCTCGACTGACTTCATGCTAAGTCCAGGCGGCCGGAGCCGCCCGTATGGTGGCAACACCAATGCCCCGCGTGTGCATTAATGCAGATGCGCCCTGCACTATTTGGCGTTGAGCTTGCTTCGTTGGCAGACCATACTCGTTGAATCCGGCGTTCGTGGTGCGCATCACACCCCCTTCGCCATTGACCGGTCCCCGTGGCGTCGAGGAAGACGCCGAAGGAGTTTGCAATGAGTACGGAAAGCTCCGCCGCAAGGCGTGTAGAGGAAACCGACGTCAAGGCCTCAGGCCTCAAGAAAGTTGTCACGGCATCCATGGCCGGCACCGTCGTGGAGTGGTATGAGTTCTTCCTCTACGCTTCGGCTGCCACCCTGGTCTTTGGCAAGGCCTTCTTCCCCAATGCCGGCACCGAGCTGGACGGCATCATCGCCGCCTTCCTCACGTACGCCGTCGGATTCATTGCCCGCCCGATCGGCGGCATCGTCTTCGGCCACTTCGGCGACAAGTTCGGCCGCAAGCAGCTGCTGCAGCTGAGCATCATCCTGGTGGGTGTCTCCACCTTCCTGATGGGCTGTCTGCCGACGTTCCAGCAGATCGGCTACTGGGCGCCCGCGCTCCTGGTGTTCCTGCGGTTCGCGCAGGGCTTCGCCGTCGGCGGTGAATGGGGCGGCGCGGTTCTCCTCGTCGCAGAGCACAGCCCCAGCAAGTCCCGCGGATTCTGGGCCAGCTGGCCGCAGTCGGCCGTGCCGATGGGCAACCTGCTCGCCACGGCCGTGCTGTTCATTCTGTCGTCCACGCTGACCCAGGAAGCGTTCCTCGGCTGGGGCTGGCGCGTGGCGTTCTGGCTCTCCGCAGTAATCGTCCTGATCGGCTACTACATCCGCACCAAGGTCAACGACGCCCCGATCTTCCTCGAAGCCCGCAAAGAGGTCGAGGCCGGGCACAAGGGCTACGGCGTCGCCGAGGTCTTCAAGCGCTACCCGCGCGGCGTCTTCACCGCCATGGGCCTTCGCTTTGCGGAGAACATCCTCTACTACCTCGTGGTGACGTTCTCCATCACATACCTGAAGACCGTGGTCCAGGCCGACACCACGCGGATCCTGCTGCTCCTGTTGTTTGCCCACGCCGTGCACTTCGTCGCCGTTCCGCTGGTGGGCAAGCTGTCGGACCGTTTCGGCCGCAAGCCCGTCTACATGGCCGGGGCCATCCTGGGCGCCACCTGGGGTTTCTTCGCCTTCCCGATGATGGACACCAAGAATGACATGATCATCCTGGCTTCCATCATGATCGGACTGCTGTTCCACGCGCTCATGTACGCAGGCCAGCCCGCGATCATGGCGGAAATGTTCCCCACCCGGATGCGCTATTCCGGCGTCTCCCTGGGCTACCAGGTGACCTCCATCGTCGCCGGCTCACTCGCCCCGATCATCGCCGCCTCGCTCCTTTCCACCTACAAGTCCTCCGTTCCGGTGGCCATCTACCTGCTCATCGCCTGCGCCATCACCGCCGTCGCCGTGTTCTTCCTGAAGGAGACCCGCGGCGTCTCGCTCCACGACGTGGACGCGGCCGACGCCCAGGGCACCGCCGACCTGCTCGCGGCCGGCAAGAAGTAACCAGGCCTCCTAGCCCGGACGCCTACGGGCATTCAGCAACTGCCCGGACCGCCATGCACGCGGGCCGGGCAGTTGCCCGTTCACCGACCCCAAGGATTTCCATGAAAGCAGCAGTCCTCTACTCGACCGTCCCCAAGACCGATACTGCACCGGAGAAACCCAGCTACAAGGACGCACGCCCGCTGGTAGTGCAGGAGCTGGAGCGGCCGGAACCGCGTGCCGGTGAGCTGGGCGTTGCCATCACCTACTCCAGCCTGTGCCACTCGGATCTATCCGTGGTGGACGGTTCGCGGGTCCGGCCCCTTCCCATGGCGCTGGGCCACGAGGCGGTAGGGCGCGTCGTGTCCGTCGGCGCCGGTGTCTCCGACGTGTCAGTCGGAGACCACGTGGTGCTGGTCTTCGTCCCGAGCTGCGGGGACTGCCGCGCGTGCCGCTCCGGCCGTCCTGCGCTCTGCCACCGGGCGGCGGAGGTCAACGGCTCCGGTGACCTGCTGCACGGCGAGGCCCTGCTGCGGACGCCCTCGGGGGAGCGGATCAACCACCACCTGGGTGTGTCGGCCTTCGCCGACTACGCCGTGGTGGCACGTGAATCGGTGGTGGTGGTTGACGACGACGTCCCGGACACCGTTGCGGCGATGTTCGGTTGCGCTGTGCTCACCGGAATGGGGGCGGTGCTGAATACGGCCGCTGTCACGGCCGGCCAGTCGGTGGCCGTCTTCGGGCTCGGGGCGGTGGGCCTTTCCGCTGTCATGGCCGCCTCCCTCGCGGGGGCCGGCAGTGTGATCGCCATCGATCCGAACGCCGGCAAGCACCAGCTCGCCCTGGATTGCGGTGCCACGGCTGTAGGGACGCCCGACGACGCGGCGAGGCTCATCAAGGACGCCGCCGGCGACGGTGTGGACGTCGCTGTCGAGGCCGTCGGCTCGGCAGGCGTGATCGCGGCCTGCCTCGGGCATGTCACGCGGGGCGGCGCCGTGGTTTCGGTAGGCCTGCCCCATCCGTCGGCCGAGCTGACGGTGCCGGCGCTGCAGTTCGCCGGCGCCGGCAAGCGGCTCCTCGGGTCCTACATGGGCGACGCCGTTCCCGGGCGTGACATCCCGCTCTACCTCAGCTACTGGCGCGAGGGCAGGCTGCCGGTGGAGCTGCTGCACACCGACACCAGGCCGCTCACCGAGATCAACGAGGGGCTGGATGCATTGGCATCGGGGCAGGTGGTACGGCGCCTGTTCCAGGCCTGACGCCGGGCGCCGCTTTGCGCCTGCGTCAGCCCGCCAGCACCCCTGCCCGGGCCTTCACTTCCTCCTTGAGTGACGCGACAACGGCCTGCACCGCGGCCGAGCGGAGGGATTCCGGCCGTGCCACCGCCCAGATGGGGAGCTGGCGCTCGAAGTCGCCGGCGAGCACGGGAACGAAGTCCGGCTGCCCGGCCACCATGAAGTTCGGCAGCAGCCCGATGCCTGCGCCCTGCCGCACCGCCTCCATCTGGGCGAACACGCTCGTGGCCTGAAAGCTCGAAGAGGGCATGGGCAGCTGTGAGGACCAGCGGTGCCCCAGCTCCGCCACCTGGAGCGCAGACTCAACGTAAGAGACAAAGCCGTGCTGCCCGACGTCGTCGAGCGTTTCCGGCAGACCGTGCTGCGCGGCGTAGCCGGGGCTGGCGTAGAGGCGCAGGTAGTAGTTGCTCAGGAAGATGGTCTGGGCGTTGCTGACGTCAGTCCGGCCCACCACGATCTCCAGGTCCACCCCGGATCTGTTCTGGCTGACCTTCCGCGTGGCGCTCAGCATCTCGATGTTCAGCTGCGGGTTCTGCTGCTGCAGCCGGACCAGCGCAGGCGTGACGAACACGGCTCCGACACCGTCCGTCGTCGCCACGCGCACCAGCCCGGACAGGGCGCTCTGGTCCTGGCTGATCAGGCCGGAGAGCGATCCGAGGGTGCTCTCGATGGCCTCCGCCGCCTCGACGGCGGACGCGCCGAGCTGGGTCAGTTCCCAGCCGTGCGGACTTCGTTCGAGAGTGCGCCCGCCAAGCTGCCTGTCCAGGGCGAGGATCCGGCGGGAGATCGTGGTGTGGGTGGTGCCCAGCGTCTCCGCCACCGCGTTGAACCTGCCCAGGCGCGCCACTGTCAGCAGGATCAGCAGGTCGTCCGGGCTCGGAAGCCGCCTCTGGTCCACGGCAGGCCTTTCATCTGTGTGCATCGATGCACATGCGGTCTGTAATTTTTCCCCTTGATTGCACTCTAGCAGGGTGTGATGGTGGACACAGACCTTCCGGCCTGCGGCTGGATCCAAAGCAAAGGAGCTTACGACATGGCAGTAATCGGCTGGATCGGCCTCGGCAACATGGGCGGTTTCATGTCCGCCAACCTGGCGAACGCCGGGCACGATGTCCGCGGCTTCGACCTCAATCCCGCGGCGCTCGCCGCCGCCGAGGAGGGTGGCGTCAAGCCGGCCGGCAGCATTGCCGAGGCCGTCGCCGGCGCTGACGTGGTGTTCACCATGCTGCCCAAAGGGGAACACGCCCGCGCGGTCTATCTGGGCCAGGACGGCGTCCTCGCCCATGCCGACACCCGCACGCTGCTGGTGGACTCCTCCACCATCGATATCGCGTCGGCCCAGGAACTGCACGACGCCGCCGCTGCCGCCGGCTTCCGCTTTGTGGACGCCCCGGTGTCCGGCGGCATGAGCGGGGCCAAGGCCGGGACGCTGACCTTCATGGTGGGCGGCGCTGAGGGCGCCGTCGCAGACGCCACCGGCTACATCGGCCCGATGGCAGCCAACATCATCCCCACCGGCGGCGCCACCACCGGGCAGGCAGCCAAAATCTGCAACAACCTGATGCTCTTCATCAACCTGGCATCCACCGCCGAGGGCGCCGTCCTGGCCGACCGGCTGGGCCTGGACAAGCAGGTCTTCTGGGACATCGCGTCCGTTTCCTCGGGTGACTCCTGGGCGCTGCGGACCTGGTACCCGGTGCCCGGCGTGGTCCCCACCGCCGCTTCCAACAACGACTTTGCGCCCACCTTCACCACCGAACTGGCGAACAAGGACATCGGCCTTGCCATCAGCGCCGCCGAGGACACCGGCACGCCGCTCGAGATCGGCAAGCACGTCCAGCAGCTGTTCCAGCAGCTCATCGACGCCGGCGAAGCGGGCAAAGACTGCTCAATGATCATCAAGCTCGCCGACGGCTCACTGGATTCCGCCAAGTAGCCCCGCCACCAAATCTTCCCCCAACTCTGAAACACGAAAAGAGACTTCCCTTGGAAACCATTCCGCATTTCATCAACGGCAGCCGCGTCAGCGACGCCGAACGTTTCGGCCCCGTCTTCACCCCCGCCACCGGCGAACAGGAGAAGCAGGTGGCGCTCGCCTCGGCGTCGCGGACCGAGGAGGCCATCGCCGCAGCCCGCGCCGCGCTGCCCGCGTGGCGGGCCACCAGCCTGGCCAAGCGCACCAACATCTTCTTCCGGGTCCGTGAAATCCTGAATCAGCGCAAGCCCGAGCTCGCGGCCATTCTCACCAGCGAGCACGGCAAGGTCCTCTCCGACGCTGCGGGTGAAATTTCCCGCGGCCTGGAGAACATTGAGTTCGCCACCGGCCTGTCCCACATGCTCAAGGGCGAGCGCTCCGAGCAGGTCTCCAGCGGCATCGACGTGCACTCCGTGCGCCAGCCGGTGGGCGTCGTGGCCTGCATTACCCCGTTCAACTTCCCGGCCATGGTGCCGCTGTGGATGATCGGCAGCGCGCTGGCCTGCGGCAACACCGTGCTGCTGAAGCCCAGCGAGAAGGACCCCTCGGCCGCCATCTTCATCGCCGAGGCCTTTGCCGAAGCGGGGCTGCCCGCCGGCGTGCTGAACGTGGTGCAGGGGGACAAGGAAGCCGTTGACGTCCTGCTCGAGCACCCCGATGTGAAGGCGGTGAGCTTCGTCGGCTCTACCCCCATCGCGCAGTCGATCTACAAGCGGGCGGCCGACCACGGCAAGCGCGTCCAGGCTCTGGGCGGGGCGAAGAACCACATGGTGGTGCTGCCCGACGCCGACCTGGACATGGCGGCCGACGCTGCGGTTTCCGCTGCTTACGGATCGGCGGGCGAACGCTGCATGGCCGTCAGCGTCCTGGTGGCGGTGGGCAACATCGCCGACGACCTGGTGCAGGCGATCTCCAGCCGCATGGCGGGCCTCAAGATCGGCCCGGGAACCGACCCGGCCTCCCAGATGGGTCCGCTGATTACCGCGGAGCACCGGGACCGCGTGGCCTCCTACGTTGCGGGAGCGGAAAACGAAGGTGCCACCGTCGTCGTGGACGGGCGCTCCCAGCAGTTCGATTCGAACGGCTTCTTCATCGGCGTCAGCCTGGTGGACCACGTGAAGCCGGGCATGAAGGTGTACGACGACGAGATCTTCGGTCCCGTCCTGTCAGTCGTCCGCGTCGACACGTACAGCGACGCCGTCCGGCTGGTCAACGAGAACGAGTTCGGCAACGGGACGGCCATCTTCACCCGCGACGGCGGCGCCGCACGGCAGTTCGAGTTCGACGTCGACGCCGGCATGGTGGGCGTCAACGTTCCCATTCCGGTCCCAGTAGGCACCTTCTCGTTCGGCGGTTGGAAGAACTCCCTGTTCGGCGACACCCACATGTACGGCCCGGACAGCATCCGGTTCTACACCCGGGGCAAGGTGGTCACCACCCGCTGGCCTGACCCGTCCACCTCGGTCATTGACCTCGGCTTCCCGCAGATCGACTAAACTCGACACTCGGTTGACATCAAAACTTGAGTTTGGGCCGGTCACGACCGGCCTATGCCTCAGCCCGCGTCCCGCAGCCACAAGCAGCGGGCCGCGGGCTGTACCTTTTCCAGCGCGAACGGACAGTTAAGCCCCCGCTGACCGGCATGCGGGTAGGGGACGAAGTCGGCGTCGGCTACGAAAACGAGTTCACCTCCTACGAGAAAAAAGCCCCGTCCCGGTGTCTCGTAAACCTGGCCATTCAAGACGGCCGCAGAACCGCCACTATCTGTGATTTGCGGCGATAAAGGGCGGTCTTTTTTTTGGCGCTCAATGTCGCCTTGGATGCCACTAGAGTGCACCGCGAGGTGGGCCGGCAGTCACAAGTGACCGGCGTCGGCTGGGGGTAGGGTCCTGGAGCCCGGTTATTTATGGACTTACCCTCGTCCTCCCAAATGCCCCGATAAGGAGCGGCAGTTCCCATAAACTTTCGCCTGGCCTCGGCGACAGGGCCGACAGGTCCTGTCGGCCGGGCGTGGAAGGCTCTGCATCCCAGAGGAGCATAGGGTGCGCTCGCATCTCCAGCATAGGGACAGGGATGCCCAAATGAAGGGACCGTCCTCGGTGAGGACGGTGTGCGCACCGAAAGCTGCCTCGGGCGCCGCGCTATCCATGTTCATCTCCTCGATGCGCTCATCAATGGCCTCCTGACGGCGCCTGGCCTCATTCCGGAGTCGAGCATCGCGCTCCGCTCTTTCCTGTGTCGTGCCGCCTGGTCTTCGGGGCTGCCGTGGTTCCAGCCGTGGCCGCGCTGCAGCAGATTGTCCACCAAGGTGCCGAGGGTATCCTCCTCCCGGAAGTCACAAGTGACATTCAGGTCCATTAACCTGCCTGGTTCGGCCGGAATCTCCGAGCTCTTCCCAAAGCCTGTTACGAAGAATGGGACGCGGATCAGGTTGTCCTCCAGCCGGCGGGGCCCGATCGAGATGGGGAAGAGGCCATCACCGAAGTAGCGCTGGCTCCGGCGCCGGTACTTCGCTGGGCTTTGCGATGAGAGCTGAACCTCGGAGGCTACGCGGCGCCGGGAGTCATCGGACTCCGCCAAAACATCGATGATCCATTCCCTGGAATCATGCGGATAAACAGACAGCAACAGCGAGGTCTGAGAGTCTCACGAACTCTAGCTCCCATTGACGACGTTGAAGCTGCCTGGAACCCGGCTACGTTTGGCGCCGTCATGGATTCTCCGCTCCACCGGCGCGGCCAGGTCGTGATTGAGTGATTTAGGGTCGGTGCCTAGCAGTTCGGGTCTTACTAAGGTGTGCCCAAATTTCAGGATGCGAAACGCATACAGCAATCCGCAGCCAGCAGGAATTTCAATAACGACCGTTTCTGGGATGACCACTTGGGCGCGATGGGGGAGTGGCGACTGGAGCGGGGTACTTCCGCTGTACGGACACTGATTCGGCGATAGCCCATTAAAGATTGTTTCGTGGTCAACTGGACTGGCCGAGGCTGACAACGAGGTTGATCGCCACTGCGACCACGAAGGTGCCGAAGAAGTAGGAGAGCAAAGCGTGCCCCAGGGCGATTTTGCGTGAGGGAGTGGATGACTCGTTCACATTGCTCGCGTTGTATGCCATGCCGATAGAGAATGCTGCGTAGGCGAAGTCGCTGTACGACGGGTCCTCGTTCTGGTTGAAGCGGAAGCGATGGCGGTCGTCGTGGTAGTACATCCGAGCGTACTTGAACGCGTAGACAGTGTTGACGAGAGCCCACGCGAGCACCACGCCGAGAGCTGCCAGGAGCGCCGCGGCCACGCCGATGGGGTCCTTCTGCTGGCTGCGGATCAATGCAAAGACGACCGCCACGAGACTGATGAATGTCGCGCCTATGATGAGGGAGTCAACGAGCCGTCGAGACCGACCTTCCTGGCGGGCGAGTTCACCCGTGGCGTCTGGACCAGCGGGCCACGCCTTAGTCCACGCCCAGACCAGGAAGACGCAGCCGGCGACAGCCCATCCGATCAAGGGCGCGAGTTCGGGAGCACCGAGCAACGCCGGAACGAGTGCGATAACGAGACCGATGGCGGCCGAGACTAGAGCCTTGAGATCTATGTGCGACATTGAAGAAGTTGCCCTCCAGCCTCGATTGACCGTGAAGGGGTCCGATGGCCCGCCGCCTGGGTCAGGGCGAATCTCAACATCACGGAATATCTCAGGACCTACGGATTCCTTTATGTTCACAAGGAACCGGGGGTTCACTGCCCCCGATTGTACGCGGAAATGCTCGGGTCCTTCATGATTGATTTCAACGAGTAAGTGATGGGCGTGCAATCCGCTTGGAGGATCAGAGCGATCTTAGACGTCACCGGATGGCTCCGGAACTTGCGGGTTCCTGCGCCACGCGATCTTGTGCCCAACTGGATCGTTAGCACTTCCGTAAGCGCCGCGCGCAATCCTGCCCGGTGACGGGGGGCGCTAAACGCTATGGTCAAAAACGACCGTTTCTGCCCATAGGGCGAGAAGTCCTCCAAATTTCGTGTGGAGTTCGGCGCTCTTTGTCGTTAGTTGCCGATGACGAGGGTACTTGCGGCTGCTTCGATGACGTCGTCGGTGATGGTTTCGAGTTGGTTGATCTTCAGTACACGGGTGATTTGAGGGAAGAGTCGCTCGAGGAGCCGGAAGTTGCAGCGGGTGATCCGCTCGATCGCTGCGATTGCCTGGGCGTCAGTGAAGTCGTCGGGGTCGAGTGATCGGCCAATTCGTTTCCAATGCCGATCGAGGACGAACAGGAGCTCGTCGCGGCCGAGGGTGCGGTAGCGGTGGGAAAAGCCGAGCCGGCCGTAAAGCTGCGGGTAATGGCGGAATCGTTGGTCGATGCCTGGCATGCCGATAAGGATGATCCCTAGTTGTGTGCGGTCGTGCTTGTCCCGCAGAAGTTCCAGTGCCGTTGGGGTGAGGCGTTCGGCTTCGTCGATGATGAGCAGTTCGACCAGCTTGACGATGCCGTTCATGATGCGAGGGGTTGTTATATCTCCGCCATGAGTTCCCGGGGGCGGCAGAGTACTTCCGGTGTGTAGAAGACGGCGCGGGCCTTTTGGCGAGCGAAAAGTGCTTGGCCTCTTCTTCTGCGTCGCGGGTCCGCCAGTCTGTTATGTAGGGCTCCAGGGCATCCCAGTTCGCGTAGCGGCGGGCGGAATAGGTCTTGCCGACGCCGGCGTCCCCGTGGCACGTGCCGATGGTGCGCTCCTTTCGCACGGCGTTGGCGAACTCGGTGAAGCGCCGGTGTTCTTTAGTTACGATGAATGGCTGGTCCATTAGTCGTCCGCCATTGATCTGTACGGGACCGGTGTCATCCCGCCCGATACCCATCTCGTATCCTCTTCCGGTCGTTTTGGGTGCTCTGTGCAGGAGAGCGTGGTGGAACGGCCCTTTGATCCAGGCCATAGCGGTCCAGACAGCGGGTCCGGCAGATACCGGTAATCGAGGCAACGAGTAATGCCCCCACCTTTCGGTTGGGGGCACTACTTTGTGTGCTGGTCATCGCGGAACGACCGACATCGCTTGTGATCTAGTGCGAGCGATGTCGAGCACCTCGCACCGGATCACCGGGCGGGTCAGCCGCCGGCCGCGAAGTTGAGGATCAGTCGAATGGACAGGGTGAGCACCGCTAGGAGGCCCACCACGCCAAAGAGGTTCTGCCACCTCTTATTGCATAGCGAACCCATCAGGTCGCGGCGATTCGCCATCACCACGATCAGTGTTGCCAGCAGAGGTGCAACCAGGATCGTCAGCGCCTGGGCGATAACGATGACCTGCACCGGTGAGGTTTGGAAGATGACGGTGATGATGAGGCCGAACGCGAGGATGATCGCGCTGATCAGTTTCTGTGTGCCGGAAGTGATGCCATTAGTGCCGCGCCGGTTGAGTGCGTCGGAGAGCATGGTGCCACCGGCGGTGCAGTTGGCGGTCATGGCAGAGAAGGCGGCGCCGGTGAACCCGATGGCGAAGATCGCGGTGCCGATCGGGCCGGCGAGGGGTTCGAAGACGCTGCCGAGCTGGCCCATGGTCGCGGCGACCTTGCCCGTGGCACCGAGTACGGAGGCCGCAACGACGATTACGAGCGAGGTCATGATGCCAGGGGCAACGATGCCGGGAATCGTATCGACCATGGTGATGTCGCGGTAGTCGTCCTCGCTGCGCGTGCGCTCCTTCGTGCCGTAAGAGGTGTAGAAGGCGGCGTTCACAGAGAAGTTCGTGCCGACCAATGCGATGACCAGCAACCAAGCATCCTTAGGAACGCGGGGAATCAGCCCAGATGCTGCCGCGGCCCAGTCGGGGTTTGCGATGAACGCCGATGTCACGAAGGCAATCGCCATGACCCCAACCATCACGACGAGCACCTTCTCGATAACCCGATAGACATTGCGGAACAGAAGAATCGTGGCGACCAGGGCGGTGCCGATGATCGTCCACATGACCGGCGATCCACCAAGCAGCATTGACGCGCCCAGGCCGAGACCGACGGCGTTGCCGACCGAGAAGCACAAGGTAACCAGGAAGACGCCGATGCCAGCGATCACCCCGACCTTCTTTCCCAGGTGGTCCTTGATCGACTGGATAAGTGACACGGGCGATTTGATGCCCAGACGCACGCTCATGTCGGTAAGGAAGATCATCAGGATGGTGGAGACGATGATCACCCAGATCAGGATGTATTGGTAGCCGCTACCAGCCTGGACGGCGGTGGCGAGGTTACCGGGCCCGAACTGCCAGGCGCCGGCGACGAAGGCTGGACCGATCAGGGCAAGTTGGCCCCAGAATGATCGACGGGTCTTTCGGGCCTCGACGTTGGTCTGGACGCTGCTGGTGGACATATGTCCGAAGCCGGTTCCCGGCTTAGAGATGCTAGGCGTCTTCGTGTGCTCAGTCACAGCGCGCCCTCCTTCCGCGGGACTATTCTCCCGCACAGTCTTCTTTGACTTTTTGATTCCGACCTCAATGTCGTGTGGGCGGCCTACCGAAGTGGCCGATCGCTTGCGTAAACGCGAGCAGTGTTCGAGCCAGGGTGCGTGCGGTGCAACTTTTCCCGCACGCACCCCGTTGTCGGTCAGGCGCTGACGGTGACCTTGCCGATGTTTGCGGCGGCGAAGGCTTCCGCAATTTCGCTATCGGCGCCCTCGGGCAGGGGCAGGAGCGGGGTGCGCACAGTGGCGTGGTCCAGAATGCCGCGGTTCACGAGGCCCCACTTCAAGGCGACGGTGCCCTCCATGTGGGACCCGCGGTGGTAAACGTTCTTGGTCACCGGGAGCAGCCGCTCATGAATGGCGTGGGCACGCTTGTAGTCCTGCGCCTTGCCAGCCTCAATCAGTTCGACGAGCAGCTCGGGGGCGATGTTGCCGTAGCCGACGAGCAGACCGTCGACATCGAACATCGTCGGCAGCAGGTACTCGTCATGGCAGGACAGCACCTGCAGCTCGGGGTACGCGGCTCGCAGCGCTGGGATCTCGGTGTACCACCGGCGCATGTTGCGGACGCCGTTCTTCGTGGCAAAGACGCCCTCCTGGCCCGCGATCTCCAGTTGAGTTTCGAGGTCGTAGGTCGCCTTGGTGTTGTCGGGGTACTGGAACAGGATCAGCGGCAGACCGGACTCTTCATAGATCTCCTGGTAGCGCGACTGGGGCGCGCCCTTCTGGTAGCCGAAGCGCAGCCACCCGTGCGAGGGGTAGACGAGACCGGCCGACGCGCCGGCCTCGACGGCTTTCTTGGCCTCGAGGGCCGCGGTCTTGTTGCCCTCCTTCGTGATGCCGGCCACGACCGGCACGCGGCCGTCGGTTGACGCCACGAACGCACGGATGACGTCCAGCTGCTCCTCTTCGGTAAGGAACGTGCCTTCGCCGGCGTGCCCCAGGACGACGAGGCTCTTCACGCCCTCAATCGATCCGAGCCACGAACCCAGACGCTGGATCGCAGCGAAGTCGACAGCGCCATCTTCGGTGAACGGGGTGACAGGTGCGGGGCTGAGTCCGCGGAGATCGATGGTCATTACAGCTACCTCTTGTCTTCTTTGATGGTCGGCAGTCCCGCTATGATGAGAACGTTTGCGGGAACGTTTTCAAGTTTGCACGTGTCGCAGCTCACTGTCAAGAGAACGTTTGCAAGTAAGGAGGATTAGAGTGTCTGTAACACCTTTGCTGACCAGGAGACCCGCCATGGAACCGGCCGCCACCGGGAATGTTGTCACCCTTAAGGACGTCGCAGCAGCCAGTGGCGTGAGCATCTCCACGGCCAGCCGCGCCTTGGATGAGCGGACCACCTCCCGGTCCGCGGCCGCAGCTAACGTGCGGAAGATAGCCGAGGAGCTCGGGTACCGGAGGAACTCTTTCGCCTCCAGCCTGCGCCGCGGAGAGACCCGGACCTTGGGCGTTCTTGTTCCCCGCCTGAGCGACACCGTCATGGCACTGATGTTCGAGGAACTCGAGAAGGCCGCATCCTCCCGCGGCTACTTCGCCATGGTCGCTACCAGCGGGGATGACCCTGACGAGGAGCGCAGCGCAGCTGAAACACTCCTGGACAGAAACGTGGACGGCTTGATTCTGGCCACGGCCCGGCTCGATGACGAACTACCCCGGCTCCTGCGTGAACGCCGGGTGGCGCATGCACTGGTACTCCGCACCGACGGCATCAGCCCATCAGCGCTCGGAGACGACGAAGTAGGCGGTTACCTCGCCGTGCGCCACCTCATCGACCTCGGCCACCGCGACATCGCCGTTGTTACCGGCCCCGCATTCACGTCCACCGGAACTGCCCGTCTCGCTGGCGCCCGCAGGGCCATGGAAGAAGCCGGCATCAACCCGCCGGACAAATGGCTCCTCGCCGCGGGCTACGGCATCGAAAACGGCTACAGCGCAGGTGAAACACTCCTGGGCGGCGACCATCGCCCCACAGCTATCTTCGCCGCCAATGACAACATCGCCATGGGCGTCATGGCGGCAGCGCACCGCAGCGGCATCACCATCCCCGATGATCTCGCACTGGTCGGATACAACGACACACCCCTATCGGCGCGGCTGCCCACCCCCCTAAGCTCGGTCCGAGTTCCCTTGGCCCAGATCGCCGCCACCGCCATCGATCTCATCGTCAATCCCGGTACCGAACCCCTCATCAGGCGCTCCATGCCAACCCTCATCCCACGCCAATCCAGCGGAACACCAAAGCACTAGTCCACTCTGGCCATCATCTCCATAGGACACGCATGCGCATCGCCCAATTTTCAGCAGGCGCCGAACCCCTCGTCGGTATTGTCGAAGGCCCGCCAGGGAACGAAGAAATCACCGTCATAGACGGTAACCCCTTCTCTGACGGGATAAACCGGACCCTCGTCCGCACAAGCTAACCGACGTCCGCCTCCTCGCCCCCGTTATCCGTGCAGCACAATCATTGGTGCTGCACGGAACTTCGTTGCCCAGGCAAACGAGTTGGCACAAGTTGAAAGGTTCGGCCATCCACTCCTGTTCATGAAGCCACACACCGCCGTGGTAGGCCCGGACGAAGCAGTCATGCTGCCGAAATTCTCTACAGAAGTAACCTTTGAAGCCGAACTGTGCACCGTCATCGGGCGCCGCTGGATATTTGTGTCCTTGCCATCCAAGGCCGCCTCAACGGCGAACTCCGCCAGAACGGCAGCACCGCCCTCATGATCCACCGCGTCAATGAGCTCATATCCGTCATCTCCCACGGACTCACCCTGCTGCCAGGAGACGTCATCATGACTGGAACCCCAGCGGAATCGGCCAAGTGCAAGCAGGAGACAGCTTCGAAGTCTCCATCGAAGGCATAGGAAAACTCACGAACCCTATAGTTGGCCAGTAAGCGGCAGGCGGGTTCAGGCCACCTATAGATGGCCGTTCCGACAACAAAGGCCGACTCGGTGTCTACTAAGAAAACGAAACCTCCGTGCCTCGTATCCCTAGAGTTTCGAGACAACCGGGCAGGTGGGAGAGAGCTGACGTGGCTCCTCTTACACCCTTGGAGGGGCAACGAGGGCGACATGTAGTGCCGCTGAAACGCCGCCATTTATCGCCGCAAGCCACACGCCACTATCGTCACATTGCTCCGGTTAACGGGTCAGCGCGGTAGCGACTTCGCCACCGAGGGACACGTTACTGCGGTACACGTCGACATTTACAGTCAGGCTGCGGCCGTACGTATCGCGCTGAATGAAGTCCAAAAGGAACGGTGTGGTGTCCTTGCCGTTGATGCCGTTCTTCTCTGCCTGGGCCCACGCGCGGGAGAGAATGTCGGCGAGCTCGGCTGGAGGGAACTGTTTGTCCTCTGCGATCGGATTTGCCAAGAGGATGGCCGATTCGATGTGCAGGTCATCACGTGCGCTGCAGATTGCTGCAACTTCATCGGGAGTGTTGACCGCGTACTCGATTTCAAACCCCGAGTCGGAAACGTAGAAGCCAGGGTACTTCTTGGTCTTGTAGCCGATGACCGGGATGCTGAGCGTTTCGAAGCGTTCGAGGGTGGCTGCGACGTCCAGGATGGACTTCACACCGGCGCTGACGACGACGATCGGGGTAGTAGCCAAGGTAGTCATATCGGCAGATTCATCAAAGGATGTTGCCGCATCATGGTGCACTCCACCCAAACCGCCGGTTGAGAACACTTTGATGCCGGCCCGGTGTGCCAGGAACGCCGTCGCTGCCACAGTAGTGCCGCCATGGAGCTGGAGGGCAGCGGCTACGGGAAGATCGCGGAGGCTGACTTTCTTCACTGGCCCGTCATTGGAGAGCGAGGTGATCTGCTCAAGGCTGAGCCCCACGGTCGGAACACCGGCGAAGACACCGATCGTGGCAGGAACGACCCCTTGACTGTGGAGGCGTTCCTCTGCTTCCAAAGCGACTTCGAGATTGAGCGGACGGGGAAGGCCGTGAGTGAAAATGGTCGATTCTAGAGCGACGACAGGGCGCCCTCTAGCAACGGCTGCGGCCACTTGCTCTGAGACCTGCAACGCCACACTGGCACGGGTGGATGACACGGCTGGTCTCCCTGTAGAACGTGACCTGACTTGACGCACCAAGGTTCCCGCACGCGGGAACCAATAACAAGAATTAACATCCGCCCTTACGGGCGCAGCATTGCGGTCAGCACTCCACCGTCAGCGCGCACGGCAGCTCCGTTCGTCGCGAGGAAAGCGGGCTCGAGAGATAAACGGCGAGGTTGGCCATTTCGTCAGGCTCGATGAAGCGCCGAGGAGAGACGTCTGGTTCTCACCAATGATCACCGCCTTCAGATCTTCCGTCGAGAGTCGCTGCGCCTCGGCGATGTCGCGGACGGTACCGGCCACGCCGTCTGAGTAGGTCGGGCCGCCGAGGATTGTGTTGACCGTCACGCCAGTTCCACGGGTGAGCTTGGCGAGACCGTTACTCAAAGCGAGCATCCCCGCCTTGGTCACGCCGTAGTGCGTCATGTCAGCGGGTATGTTTACCCCTAATTCGCTCCCTAAAAAGATGATCTGGCCCCATCCTGCATCGACCATCCCGGGCAGCAGCTCTCGGGACAGCCGGACTCCGCTCATCACGTTGACTTCAGGCCCGTATACCTGCCCTGATCAGCGGTCGATCGCGGCCATGTTGGCCTCGTCGTGGCGTTCCCCTGCGGCAGGCCGCAGGGTGTTCAGCCGCTCCAGCTGGTCGCCGGTGAGTTCGATGCCGTCGGCAGCCGTGTTCTCCTCGACGCGGGAGACCCGACGGGTGCCGGGGATCGGGGCGATATCGTTCCCGCGGGTCAGCAGCCAGGCGAGGGCTGTCTGTGCGGGGGTCGCGCCGATTTCGGCGCCGATAGCCTTCACTTCGTCGACGATCGCGAGGTTCCGGCGGAAGTTCTCGCCAGTGAACCGCGGGTTGGTCTTGCGCCAGTCGTCGTTGGGAAAGTCGTCCACCGAGCGGATTTGACCGGTCAGCAGGCCGTGTCCGAGCGGTGAGTATGGGACGAAGCCGATGCCGAGTTCACGCAGCAGGGGCAGGATCTCGTCCTCCACGTCGCGGCTCCAGAGAGAGTACTCGGTCTGCAGCGCGGTGACCGGCTGCACCGCGTGTGCCCGGCGGATGGTTTCCGGGGAGGCCTCGGACAGTCCGAAGTGCAGGACCTTGCCCTCGGCTATCAGGTCCGTGACGGCGCCAGCGGTTTCCTCGATCGGGGTGTCGGGGTCGACCCGGTGCTGGTAGTACAGGTCGATGTGGTCGGTGCCGAGGCGCCTGAGGGAGCCTTCGACGGCGACCTTCACGTTCGCTGCACTGCTGTCGATCACGCCGGGACCGCCGCGGGAATGGGAGACCAGGCCGAACTTTGTGGCGATCTTGACCTGGTCGCGGCGTCCCTTGACCGCCTGGCCGACGATCTCTTCGCTCAGGAAAGGCCCGTAGATCTCCGCCGTGTCGATGTGGGTGACCCCGAGATCGACTGCGCGGTGGATTGTGCGGATCGACTCCGCGTTATCCAGGGCGCCCTCGCTCGTGTATGTGCCGGCCATGGTCATGGCGCCGAGTCCGATGGCGGAGACTTCCAGGTCTCCGAGGCGTGCGTTCTTCATGATGGTCCCTTTCGGTGTGGGGTCATATCGGGGACGTGGGCGTGGCCCGTGCTCAGCAATGGAGGACCGGCGAGGGCGGAATCGTTTTTTGGGCAGGCGCTGTCCAGAGCACGGTGGCCAGCCAGCCTGAAGCGGGTGGGCCGAGTGTTAGCCCCGCTCGATGCGCATGTCCACTTTGTCGGGGAGGTTCTCGAAGGCGCTCAGGTCCGAGGTGATCTCTCCCATTTTGGTGAGGGTCGGGACGGAGCTGGTCTCCTCGTAGATGATGGTGATGCTGTCGAGGGGGTTGTAGTAAACGATGTCCCCACATCGCCGGCGGTGATGGTGATGGGCGTCCGGCCGGTCGAAGCCTCGGCGGGGGCGGAGAATTCGGTGGCCGCGGACGTGGTAGTTGCCGGGGCCGGGGAGGTAGCGGGGGTGTTTTCGGCCCCGGGGGCGGAACACGCCGCGAGGGCGATCGCGCCGAAGAGGCGAGGGCAATAAGGGACAGGGCCGTTTTCATCAATTTCTAAGTGTTTTCTAGGGCCATGGAGGAGGACAGTTCGCTGTGTGCTTTGATTTGCTCCAGGAGCAGTTGCGCTTTCTGCTCGACGCCGGCGACGACGTCTGCTCCGGCGACGAACCGCAGCGGCGGGGTGTCCATGCCGGCGATGGTGACGAGGGCTGTGCCGAGCTTGGTGGGGTCTCCGCCCTGCTTACCGTTCATGGCCTTCCACGCGGCGATGGTCTGGGTGGTGCGCTCGGCGTAGTCGTCGATGGACAGTTCGGGCCAGATGGAGGACGCGCCCTCGACGAGGAGTTCGGTGCGGAAGAAGCCGGGTTCGACGATGGTGGTGTGGATGCCGTAGGGCTGGAGGTCGTACTGGAGGGACTCCATCCAGCCTTCGAGGGCGAACTTTGATGCGGCGTAGGCGGCGCAGAACTCCTGGCCGATGATGCCTGCGGCGGAGGTGATGGTGATGACGTGGCCGCTGCGCTGCTTGCGCATGACCGGAAGGAGGGCACGGGTGACGTTGAGCGGGCCGAAGAAGTTTGTTTCCATCTGCGCTCGGAACTGCCGGTCGCTGATTTCCTCGAAATAGCCGGCGTGAAAGTTACCTGCGTTGTTGACGAGAACGTCAATACTCCCGAAGCGTCCCACTGCTGCTTCGGCGGCGGCCGCCGAGGCTGCGGCGTCGGTGATATCCAGCGACAGGGCAAGAAGGTTTTCGTGTTCGCCAAGGGCTGCGGTGACTTTGGCGGCGTCGCGGGCGGTGCCGACGACACGGTAGCCGGCGTTGAGGGCCGCCTTGGCCAGATCGACGCCCATGCCGCGGGCAGCTCCGGTAATGAACCAAACGTTGGTCATGCTGATGCCTTTCTGAAGCTCGCCAGCCCGTTCGGGGCGGCTGATGTTTCAAGTCAACGGGCCGGCGAGGGGCCTAGCGAGACCCTACCTAGAGGTTCCCTGACAGGGCCCCGCTGGCGCGGCCGATCCGGGGTACCTTCGATTCCATGGACAACCATGACGACCTCAGCCAGTTCCTCATCTCGAGGCGGGCCAAGCTGACCCTGCAGCAAGTGGGCCTGCCTGACTTCGGCGGGCGGCGCCGCGTCCCCGGCCTGCGCCGGGAAGAAGTAGCGCTCCTGGCCGGCATGAGCTCGGAGTACTACAAACGCCTGGAACGCGGCAATGCCAAGGGAGCGTCGGAGGCCGTCATCGATGGCGTCAGCCGGGCCCTGCAGCTGGATGAGGCCGAGCACTCACATCTCTACGAACTCATCCGCTCAGCCAACGCCGGTGCCCACCTGCAGCGTAGGGGCCCGGCACGCAAAACGCAGATCAACCCGACCCTGCAGCAGACCATCGACGCGATGTCCACCGTCCCGGTGTACGTGCAAAACGGCCGGCTGGACGCAGTGGCCACCAACCGCCTCGGCAGGGCTCTCTTCTCGGAGATGTTCGAGAACTCCCGGCAGCCCGTGAACGCCGCACGCTTCGCCTTCCTCGACGCCAGAGCACAGACGTTCTACCGGGACTGGGAATCCAACACCCGCCAGATTGTCGCCCTCCTCCGGGTCGAAGCGGGCCGTTCCCCCTACGACCGCCTGCTCAGCGACCTCGTGGGCGAACTCTCAACCCGCAGCGACCTTTTCCGGAAACTCTGGGGAGCCCACGACGTCCGCGAACACCGCAGCGGCATCAAAAGCGTTCACCACCCCATCGTTGGCGACCTCGACCTGAACTACCTCGGGCTGGACCTGGCCTCCGACCGAACCCTCCAGATGCTCGTGTTCTCCGCGGAACCAGGCTCCACGTCCCACGACGGACTGCAGCTGCTGGCTAATTGGGCCGCTACAAACAGCGTCGAGTTGAAGGCCAACGACGAAGCAGCCACTAACCACATCCCTGGAATTTGATGCTGCGATCCTAAACTGTCGCTCCGAGCGAAGGCTGGAACCACAGCGTTGGCACGTCCGAGCGGTTTGTCCAAAGCCGTCGATGGCCATCAGGCAGCTTTGATCTAAGTTGGCTATGGCATCCAGATCATTGCCGCTATGGTTGCGCTTTGAGGGACAGGATGCTGCTGATCATGTGCGGGACAGCAGAGGTTACCGCGCCGTGCTGGTCCATAAGCTGGAGACTGACTGACGGAAGGCTGGCGCCATGCGGAAACTGATCTACGGCATGAACCTGACCTTGGACGGCTACATCGCCGCGGCCGGCGACGACATCGGTTGGAGCGGGCCGAGCGGGCCGAGCGACGAACTGTTCCAGTGGTGGCTCGACCAGGAGCGGGCGAGCGGCCTGTCGCTGTACGGCCGCAAGCTGTGGGAGACGATGAGCTCCTACTGGCCGACCGGCGACCAGCAGCCCAACGCCACCCCCGCGGAGATCGAATTCGCGAGGAACTGGCGGGACACGCCGAAGGTGGTGTTCTCCTCGACGATCGACAAGGTCGACTGGAACACCCGCCTGGTCACCGGCGACGCGATCGCCGAGATCACTCGGCTCAAGGCCGAGGACGGCGGCCCGATGAGCGTCGGTGGCGCAACGCTCGCTGGGGCGGCCATGCGGGCCGGGCTGATAGACGAGTACGCGCTGGCCACCTATCCGGTCCTGGTGGGCGGCGGCACGCCGTTCTTCACTGCGCTGGACAGCTGGGTGAACCTGGATCTGGTGGAGACGCGGACGTTTCCCGGCGGCGTGGTCCTGACCAGGTACGAGACGAGGCGCTGAGCGCGATTCCTCTGCAGAGTCGGGAAACAGCCGCCCCATGGCGGAGGCCAGCAGATAGGTCGGACGGTGCTTGTGCACCGCCCCGGCGACCAGCTCTGCCCGTAAGCCGGTCGATAGAAGGGCGCGCCCTCTCGCATTCTCGACCGGGTGAGGGGCTAGTGTCGGGATGCCCGTATGCCCTGCCCGATTTATCGCCCGGTGAAGGTCCCCCAACCGGAGCACTACGGCCGTCTCGCAAGTGCGCGCCCGCTGCCTAACCGTTCATGATGTCGTTGCGCCGGGCCATGTACTCCTCCATGGAAATTTGGCCGTCGCTGTACTGCTGGTCCAGCTCAGCCAGTTTCCGGGCACGGAACCCCTGCGGGGCCGACGGCGGCGGGGGAGCCGAGCGTGCCGGATTCTGCTGTGCCCGGGGAGGGTTGGCCCTGTACTCCGGGCTGTCCTCATAGGGGACCGGTCCCTGCTGCCAGGACGGCGCACCGGTGCCGCCGGGACCGGGCTGGTTCGGATATGGCTGGTTCGGACCGGGCTGCGGGAACGGCGGGTAGGGCTGGTTCAGGGGCGGAAGCTCTTCCCGGCCGCCGCGCTGGGGAAACCCCAATCCACCGCTGAAGTAGTCCTGCTGGGAGTAGCCGTCCCGCGGCCGGTTGTCCGGGCGGCCCTGGAATGGGCCACCGAAAGGGCTGCCCGGCTGGTTGCCGAACTGGTCGGGCGCCCCGCCCGGAAACTGTCCGGGCAGGCCTGGGCCCTGGTTCCGCTGTTGGACCGACCGCCGGTACATCCGCATGCCCATGGGAACCAGTACGGCCAGAATGATGATCCAGAAAAACAAGTCGAACACGGTGGAGGCCTCTCGGTGAGTGTCCATTCCAGCTTAGTCCTCTGCGAGAACAAGCTCTCAGGTGCCCGCCGGAACCCGGACTGTCAGCATGCCGAGGAAGTCCCCGTACCCGGCCACTGCCACTTCCAGCGCATTTTCCAGCTCCTGTCCGAGCGGCCGGGAGAGCCGGATGTCCAGTTCGCAGCGGTGCACATCCGACCCCCGCCGGACGAGGGAATGCCGCCAGGAGCCCGCCATTACCCCGTCGAGCAGGACCACGTGCATGGGATTGTCGCCAAAGGGATACGCTGGCGCGGTTCCGCCGAAATAGTGCCGTGAGACCGAATAGCCCATGATGTATTCGTCGTAGCACTGGACCAGGTCGATCTGCGGCTGGCGTAGGTTCTCGCCCCGACGCTGCGCCTCCCCGCCAGACTCCGGCGGCCGGAGATAGAACTCGGCGCCGTCGAAGCTGGCGGCAACGATTCCGCCCGGAGCGATCTCGTCCGCCAGCGCCAGCCCCTCGCGCACATCAGTCATCGTGAGTCCGGACCAGTCCGCGCAGTCCCGGACGGTGGCCGGCCCGCGGCTCCCGAAATACCTCAGCGCTAGGGCGGCCAACGATTCCTCCCGCGAGGGCACGGCGGGCGGGGCGGCCACCGCCACGCGCTCATCGAACGAGGCGTACGTCTGCCGCAGCGCACCGCCGGGACTGCGGACGGGAGCACCGCTCACCAGCACCCCGTTGATCTCGGCATGCATGATCAGGTATGCAAGGGCGAGTCCCTTGACCGGGAAGCCCGCACCCTGCAGCCTGGCAGCGAGCTGCTCACGGGTGAGGTGCACCCCGCCTGACACCGCTTCCGCCAGCACGTCGTCGCTGCGGTACGCTGCCGCACCGTCGATCCCGGTCCTGCGGTACGTGCCGCCATTCGCCTGGTGCAGCCGTGGTGCGGACAAGGCCCGGAGCCACGGCAGGTCATCGCGGTGCACAAAATGCCAGGTGGGCCGCAGGATGTGGGTCCGGAGGATCCGTCCGTCGGCAACTGCCTGCTCCACATCGGCGGCCGTCGCGCCGGTGGTCCGCTGGGCCAGCGACCAGCGCGCATAGGGGAACTCCTGCGCCTGGACCGCCAGCAGGTTTTTCAGGGCATCCTCCGCCGTGGCGGCCCGCGGCTCCCTCAGCTGCTGGCCGGCCAGCCGGGTCCGCAGCACCTCATGGGGTTCCATGCCCGACGCCGCTCCTCACCTTTGGCAGTTCAGTCAGCCTTAGCAGTTCAGTCACCTTGGCGGTCCGGCCGCCTAACCGAGCCCCACGGGGCCCCCGGACCGAACACGGGTTCCGGCGTCGGCGTGATGGTGGGTTCGGTTCCGCTCACCTTCCCATCCTGTACCGGCACCGCGCGGCTGCGCCACCGTAGGTTGTTGCCAGCGGGTAACTGTAAGAATGGAGCCATGACTTTAGCCGACTCCTTTCCTGCCCCCGTTGTTCTGTGGTCCAAGCCTGAGGAAGCTAGGGCCGGCAAGCCACTGCTCGTCCTGCTGCACGGCTACGGCGCGAACGAGCAGGACCTCCTCAGCCTGGCTGACATGCTCCCGGACGAGTTCACGGTTGCATCGGTCCGCGCACCCATCGCCATGGGGCCGGGTTTTTCCTGGTTCCCGCTGACCGGCTCGATCGAATACTCCGTCGACGCCGTCAAGGACGCGTCGGCGTACGTGCTGGACTGGCTGGACACGGTCAAGGCCAACCACCCGTCCGTCACCCTTCTCGGCTTTTCGATGGGCATGGCCATGGCCACCACGCTGCTCCGTCAGCGGCCCGCTGACTTTGCCGCCGTCGTCGGACTTTCAGGTTTTGTGGTTAACGCGGAGTCCGACGGCGAGTTCCGCGACGCCGAGCTGGACGGAACAGTGCCGCTGTTCTGGGGCCGGGACCAGCAGGATCCGGTCATCACGCCCGACAAGATCGACTACACGATGGGCTGGGTGCGCAAGCACGTGAAGCTGACCAAGGTCCTCTACACCGGCATGTGGCACGGCATCAACGCCCAGGAGATCGGGCACGTGTCCGAGTTCCTCACCCACGAGGTGCTGAACAAGTAAGCCCCTTTTAGCGAAGCAAGCTTTACGTCTGGGGGGCGCTGACCCGGACAGTCTGACCGTTCACGGTCACGGTGTCCCCGTTGTGAAGCTGCCGGCCGCGCCGGTCATCGATCTCGCCGTTGACCTTGACCAGGCCGTTCTTGATCAGCTCCGTGGCCTCCACGCCGTCCTCCACGAGGTTGGCGAGCTTCAGGACCTGTCCCAGGCGGATCATGGTGTCGCGGATGGTGATCTCTTCGAATTCCGGGTTGCTCATACCAGTAATGATGCCTGACGTAAGGTGAAACCAATGACTCATGCACCCCGGCTGCCCCTTGCCGTGGGCCTCCCGATGGCCGTGGCCTCCGGCCTTGCCATTCCCGTCCAGGGGCGGATCAACGGGGCCCTTGGTGAACGCCTCGGTGACGGCATCGCCGCAGCCGTCGTCAGTTTCAGCACCGGGCTGATCGTGATGGTCATCGTGTCCCTGCTTGCTCCGCGCGGGCGCGCCGGCCTCGCCCAAATCCTGCCCGCCCTGCGGGAACGCCGCTTCCCGCCGTACTACGCGCTCGCCGGCGGCATCGGCGCCTTCTTCGTGTTCGCGCAGTCCTTCACCGTGGGGCTGCTGGGCATCGCCCTCTTCACGGTGGCAACCGTCACCGGACAGACACTCAGCGGCCTGCTCGTGGACCGCCTGGGCATCGGTCCGGCCGGCAAGAAGTCCGTGACCGGCATCCGCGTCATCGGCTGCATCCTCACCATCGCGGCCGTCTCCTGGGCAGTGTCACCCCGGTTCGCCGGCGGCGCTGCAGGCGCGGCAGGTGCGGCCGGTGCGGCCGGCAGTGCGGCGGGCGGCGGGGCGGCCGACCCCGCAGCACTGCTGCTGCCGGTCATCCTGCCGGTTCTCGCCGGCTTCCTCATGAGCTTCCAGCAGGCAATGAACGGCACCGCCACCGTGCACTACGGCACCCCGATCGCCGCCACGCTGGTGAACTTCATCGCGGGCACCTGCGTGCTGTGGGTTGCCTGGTCCATCAAGGTGGCCGTCGCCGGGCCTGCCAACCCGCTGCCGGGGGAGTGGTGGTACTACCTCGGCGGGCCCATGGGCTGCGTGTTCATCGGTCTCGGCGCGCTTCTTGTGCGCAGCCTCGGGGTGCTGGTGACGGGCCTCGGCATGATCGCCGGCCAGCTGCTGGGGTCGCTCGGCCTGGACCTGCTGGCGCCCACGCCGGGCACCGTGGTGGAGGCTGCCACGGTCCTGGGGACCCTGCTCACCCTCGCGTCCATCGTCGTGGCCACCCTGCCCTGGCCGCGGGGTGCCTTTCGAAGGTGATGGGGCGCCGTCCGGGAGCAGCGCCCGGTAGGCTAGGTCTCGCAGCTTCCTGCACTGTTTTCCCTTTCCCACGCCCCCGCCCGGCATCCAGCCGCGGTCCAGGGCCACAGACACCGCGGACCGCACCCAGCGGCCCTGTAGAAATTGGAGTTCCCATGGCAGCAAAATCCGTCCTCGACCAGGTCATTTCCCTTTCCAAGCGGAGAGGTTTCGTTTTCCAGGCCGGCGAGATCTACGGAGGCTCGCGTTCCGCTTGGGACTACGGACCCCTCGGTGCCGAGCTGAAGGAAAACATCAAGCGCCAGTGGTGGCAGTCCGTGGTGCGCGGCCGCGAGGACGTGGTGGGACTGGACTCCTCCGTGATCCTGCCCCGACAGGTATGGGAGGCCTCCGGTCACGTGGACGTCTTCTCCGACCCGCTCGTCGAGTGCCTCTCCTGCCACAAGCGCTACCGTGCCGACCACCTCGAAGAGGAATACGAGGAGAAGAAGGGCCGGCCCGCCGAGAACGGCCTCAAGGACATCGCCTGTGCCAACTGCGGAACCCGCGGCGAATGGACCGAGCCGCAGGAATTCTCCGGCCTCCTGAAGACCTTCCTGGGCCCGGTGGCCAGTGAGGAAGGCCTGCACTACCTGCGCCCCGAAACCGCGCAGGGCATCTTTGTGAACTTCAACAACGTGCTCACCACCTCCCGGAAGAAGCCGCCGTTCGGCATCGGCCAGATCGGCAAGTCCTTCCGCAACGAGATCACGCCCGGAAACTTCATCTTCCGCACCCGTGAGTTCGAGCAGATGGAAATGGAATTCTTCGTGGAGCCGGGCACGGACGAAGAGTGGCACCAGTACTGGATGAAGGAGCGCATGTCCTGGTACACCGGCCTCGGCATCCGCGAGGAGAACCTGCGCTTCTTCGAGCACCCGCTGGAAAAGCTCAGCCACTACTCCAAGGGCACCACGGACATCGAGTACCGCTTCGGCTTCCAGGGCTCCGAGTGGGGCGAGCTGGAAGGCATCGCCAACCGCACCGATTTCGACCTCTCCACGCACGCCAAGGCCTCGGGGACGGACCTCAGCTACTTCAACCAGGCCACCAACGAGCGGTTCACCCCGTACGTGATCGAGCCGGCCGCCGGCCTGACCCGGTCCTTCATGGCGTTCCTCATCGACGCCTACACCGAGGACGAGGCCCCCAACGCCAAGGGCGGCGTGGACGTCCGCACCGTGCTCAAGCTTGACCCGCGGCTCGCCCCGGTCAAGGCTGCTGTTCTGCCGCTCAGCCGCAACGAGGACCTCTCCCCGAAGGCCAAGGACCTGGGCACCCAGCTGCGCAAGAACTGGAACATCGATTTCGACGACGCCGGGGCCATCGGCCGCCGTTACCGCCGCCAGGATGAGATCGGCACCCCGTTCTGCATCACCGTGGACTTCGACACGCTCGAGGACCAGGCGGTCACCATCCGTGAACGCGACACCATGAGCCAGGAACGCGTGTCCCTGGACAAGGTGGAGGGCTACCTGGCCGCACGGCTGATCGGCGCCTAGCCGTGGCGATCCAATACCGCGAATGGCGCGAGGGCGACGACCTCGCACTGCTGGAGGTCTGGGGCGACCCGGAAACCGACCAGGCGGGCCAGTTCCGCGGCACCCTCGCGCCCTCCGGCAACGTGCCGTGGCGGCGCTGCATCGTGGCCGAGGACGTCGTCGACGGCGTGGCCATTCCGGTTGCCGCCGGCGTGGTCCACGAGGCCAGCCTGCACCCGGAGCGGCTGTGGGTGTACGTCGAAGTGGCCCGGGACCACCGCCGGTCAGGCATCGGTTCCACGCTGCTCATGATGCTGCGCCGCGAGGCGGAAGGGTCGCCGTCGGGCGTTACCCGGCTGCGCTGCAAGGTGGAGCCGGGCACCACCGGTGCCGCCTTCGCGGAAGCTGCGGGGCTCACCCCGATCCAGCACACGCGGCTCGTTGTGGTGGAGCCGGCGGCCCTGAAGCTGCCGGTCTTCGGCGACGGTTCCGAGGAAGCGGCGTCGGAGCGCATCCAGGACCTGGCTACCGGTTCGGTGGAGCTGTCCGACGTCGTGGGCCGGTACTACTCGTCCGTCCACGGCTGGGACAGCCCGGGCGAACTGGGCATCGGCACTGTGCAGCGGCTGTTCCTGGATGAGCTCAGTGGAGCGCATGGCGCGATCGTGCTGCGCGCACCGAAGGCCAGCGCTTTCGGGTCAGGCGTGCCGGCAACCCGCAAGGGCAGGATCCAGGCCTTCGCGATCAGCTATGCGCAGGGGAATTCCGATCACCCCTCCGATGTGTTCGTCGGCCACGAGCCGGAGCTGGACCCCGACGAGGCCCAGGCCGCGGTCCGCGACCTGCTGGCACTCATCGCGTACCAATACCCGGTGCTCATGGAAGTGGACGATTCGATGACAGCGCTGCGCACCGTCGTCGAGCCCCTGATGGAAGCGGGCAAGGCCCGCCGCCAGGGCTCCGAGACGTTCGTCGTCTCCGACTGACCAAACCAGGTAGCAGCCCCAAGTAAGTCTCAGATCAGGGCGTTCCCGGCATTGGGAACGCCCTGATCTGCTACTCACGTGGGTGTTCCGGGGCCGCTGTGGTTCGGGAAGTACGACGGCGGTCCCTCGCCAGGTCGGCGGCATCGAGGCTTTGGCGTTCCGCCTCTGAGATGGCACCGCCGCCGAGGTCCGCCGGCATCCACCAGTCGCCGGGCTGCGCCGCCACGGGAAAGCTGGCGATGGCGGCGTCGATTCCCGTCTGGAGCGTCCTGCGGAGCCGGGCCGTTTCAGCCTCGGCGTCGCTGCCCGCAGCCAAATGCACCGGCTCGCCGATGTGCACCCGGACCGGCGCGCGGCGGATGCGGTGCAGCGGAAGGCCGTTGCCGCGGGTCAGGATCCGGTGGGCACCCCAGACGGAGACCGGAATGAGCGGCACTCCCGCCTCGGCTGCCATCCGAACGGCCCCCGTTTTGCATTCGCGGACCTTGAAGCTGCGGCTCACGCCGGCCTCCGGCATGACGGCCAAGTAGTCGCCGGCACGCAGCCTGGCCACGGCGTCGTCGTACGCCGCAGATCCCGAACCGTGGCGCACCACCACCTGGCCCGCTGCGCTGATGAATGGACCCGCGAGCCAGTGGTCCGCGGCTCCCTGGTGGATCATGAACCGCAACTGCCCGCGGTTGTGCGCCCAGAACACCAGCTCGGCGGCGGCGAAGTCCAAATAGCCGAAGTGGGTGATAGCTACGACGGCACCGGCTTTCCCGTCCGGCAGGTTCTCCTGTCCCGTCACTATCAGGCGGATCCGGAACAGCCACCGCAGGAACAGACCCGTCCGCACGAGGAGGCTATAGAAGCGGTTGCTGGCAGCTGGGGTCCAGGACATAGGGTTCCTGCCGCCCTTCAGTGCCGCCGCGGCGGCCAGGGGATAAAGCCGCTGGTGGACTGCACGTAGTCACGGTAGCCGGGGCGGCCGGACATGGCCTTCTCCGTCAGCGGCTTCCCGGTCTTGGCGGTCAGCGTCCAGATCATCAGTGCAGGGGAGAGGATGGTCAGGACGCCGGGCCAGGAGTCCGCCGCGATGAGGAACAGCCCGGCCCAGACCGCCGCGTCGCCGAAGTAGTTGGGGTGCCTCGTGTAGCGCCACAGTCCGGTGTTGAGGACGGTTCCCCTGCGGGCGGGATCGTTCTTGAACTGCTGCAGTTGCCGGTCGCCCACGGACTCAAAGACGAACCCGGTCAGCCACACAGCCGAACCCGCCACGGCGAGCAGCCCCAGCGGACCGGTGGCGAACATGCCCACCTGGATGGTCAGCGAGACGAAGAACATCACGAGGCCCTGGGGCAGGTAGACGCGGCGGAGGGCGTAGGCGTTCCGGGACCCGCGTGCTCCTCGGAGCAGCGCCACGTAGCGGGGGTCCTCATGGCCGCCGCGCGCACGGCGGCCGATGTGCGTGCCGAGCCGGATTCCCCAGATGCCTGTCAGAAGCAGCAGGAGTACCCGCCTGCCGCTGTCGCCCTCCGCGGCCGAGAGGACAAACGCGATCACCGCAATCACAACGAAGCCCGGCCCCCATGCCACGTCCATCACCGAATGCCGCGCTTGGCCTACGGCCACGGCATAGGTGACGGCGAGAACCAGCACCACGCCCAGCCCCGTCCATGGCAGGCTGGCCACGAACGCCTCCAGCGGAAACGGGCTCATGGCAGTGGTCGCCTCACAGTAACTCTCGCAGGACACAAATTCTTAGAGGACAAGGGGCAGTGCCTCGCCGGACGGGGGGAGCACCCTGTCCAGGGCTGCGGCGGACGCGGAGGGCCCTGCCCCGGGAACTCCGGTCCGTTCCAGGAAGGCCTTCATCAGGAACCCGGTGGCCAGCCTGTGCCACAGCCGGACCCGGCGGAACATGAAGTGTCCGGCGCCGCGGAGCGAGACGTACCGCATCTCCGCCGCGCCCGGTGCCGCGCGCCGTGCGAACCGCAGTGAAGCCGACGGACTCGTCCACCGGTCCTCGTCGCCGTGCACGATCAGGACTTTTCGTCCGGTGACCGCAGAGACGGGAGTGGCATCATCGAGCCACGGAGCCAGCGCCACCACGGCGTCCACGTTCGGTTCGTCCGCCGCGCAGATCGCGGTGAGGCCGCCCATCGAATGCCCCAGCAGGTAGATGGGCACGCCGGGGTGCTCCGCGCGGATCCTTGCCAGCGCCCAGCGCGCATCCTTCAGCGGGGTCATCTCCTCGCCGTTCCAGCCGCGCACGCTGTTCCGCAGGACCCAGACCTCCAGGCCGTGCTTTTTGCCGGCACCGTGCAGGTGGCGGGCGAACGGGACCATCCGCGCCGGGCTCAGATGCCGGGCCTGGACGGGCTCAAAGCTGTGCGACTTGCCGCCATGCAGCACCAGGGCAACGCCGCGGGTGGGACCGGACGGGGCCAGAACCGTCAGCACCGCTTCGTTGTCAGTTCGGTGTTGGCTCACTGCTACATCCTCCGACGCTTCGTCGTTCATTTATCAACCCTATGGCGGCCGCCGTAGAGTTCAAGCATGAGGTTTAGCTGCTGATGGGCGCAGGTCACTCCCACGGTCACACAGGGCATTCGGAGCCAACCGCTGAAGCGATGGCCGCCCGCAGGAAAGCAAACAGGATTCTGGCTGCGGTGCTAATCCCGCTGACCCTGCTGACCCTTGCGGGCATGGCGGCTCTCTGGCCCTCGGGCAGCAAGGAAGGCCTGACCCTGGCCAACCCGTATGCCGCGGCCCCGGGGGTCACCTTCGACACCGGGCGGATCCAGCGGGTGGTCACCGAGAGCTGCACTCCGGCGTCAGCAGCAGACAACACGGCCCAGGACGGCACAGCCCAAAGCAATACGGACGGCGGCTCGCAGTGCACCTTCGCGTTCACCGAGCCCGACAAGGGCGGCAACCCGGTCAAGGTGGTGATCAACCCGGACATCGCCAAGTCGCACGGGGTGAAGGTGGGCGACAACATCCGCTACCTGAACCTGTCCCACGCCCAGGCGGCCGCCACCGGAGCCGATGCCCCGGCGGCCCAGGGGTCGCCGTCGTACATTTTTGTGGACTTTGTCCGCACCATGCCGATCATCCTGCTCGCCATTCTCTACGCCGCCGTGGTGGTGGCCGTGGCGCGCTGGCGGGGGCTGCGCGCCCTGATTGGCCTCGTCGGCGCCTACTTTGTGCTGGGCAGCTTCATGCTCCCGGGCCTCGTGGAGGGCAAGCCGCCGCTCCTGCTGGCCCTGGTTGGTTCGACGGTGATCATGATCGGGGTGCTGTACTTCGCGCACGGATTCTCGGCGCGGACCTCGACGGCGCTGCTGGGCACCATTTTCGGGCTGGGCATCACCGCGCTGCTCGCAGCCTGGGCCACCGACGCGGCGAACCTCGCCGGCGTGGGAAGCCACGACGCCGCCACGCTCGTGAACATCTCGGACAGCATCTCCATCTCCGGCATCATCCTGTGCGGCCTCATCATCTCCGGGCTCGGCGTGCTGAACGACGTCACCATCACCCAGTCCTCCGCGGTGTGGGAACTGTATGAACTCGCGCCCAACACGAGTGCACGGAAGCTGTTCTCCTCGGCCATGCGGATCGGCCGCGACCACATCGCCTCCACCGTGTACACCATTGCCTTCGCCTACGCCGGCGCCGCCCTGCCCATCCTCATCATCGTGATGCTCTACAACCGGCCGCTGGGGGAGGCGCTGACCAGCGCCGAACTGTCCGAGGAGGTCATCCGCACGCTGGTCGGCTCCATCGGCCTGGTCCTGGCGATTCCGGTCACCACGCTGATCGCCGTGCTGGTGGTCAAGGCCACGGGCGTCCGGTCCGGCGGCCATGCCGCCATAACGGCCGACGACGTCGACGACACCGGCGCGCTCGCGGCCGCCGCGGCGGTGGCTGGCCGGGAACGTGGCCAAGCTGACGCGCCGCCGGCGACCCGGCGGGGACGGCGTGCGGCGCAGCGGGATTAAATGGACGCGGAATTGCGTGCCGGCATCTGCATCCCGCCCGGAATTCTGCCCGATTTGCCCGCCTTTGAGACAATGGACGGGTGACTGTTGTAGCAACGCCTCCCGCCCCCCGGCTGGAACTTCCGCCGCTGAAACTCGGCCCCATCACCGTGGACACCCCGGTGGTGCTCGCCCCCATGGCCGGAATCACCAACACCGCCTTCCGCAGGCTCTGCCGTGAATATGGCGGAGGGCTGTACGTGGCGGAGATGGTCACCTCCCGTGCCCTCGTGGAGCGGACGCCGGAATCGCTGCGGATCATCTCGCACGACGACGACGAGAAGGTCCGGTCCGTCCAGCTCTACGGCGTGGACCCCGTCACCGTGGGTGCGGCCGTCCGCATGCTGGTGGAGGAGGACCGGGCGGACCACATCGACCTCAACTTCGGCTGCCCCGTGCCCAAGGTCACCCGGCGCGGCGGCGGTTCGGCACTGCCCTGGAAGATCGACCTCTTCACCGCCATCGTCCGGACCGCCGTCCGGGAGGCCTCCAAGGGCGGCATCCCGCTGACCATCAAGATGCGCAAGGGCATCGATGATGACCACCTGACGTACCTCGACGCCGGCCGGATCGCGCGCGATTCCGGTGTTGCCGCCGTCGCCCTGCACGGCCGCACGGCGGCTCAGTTCTACTCCGGCCAGGCGGACTGGTCCGCCATCGCCCGCCTGCGCGAGGCCCTTCCGGACATTCCGGTGCTGGGCAACGGCGACATCTGGTCCGCCGAGGACGCCGTCCGCATGGTCCGTGAAACCGGAATCGACGGCGTCGTCATCGGCCGCGGCTGCCAGGGAAGGCCCTGGCTGTTCGGCGACCTGCAGGCTGCGTTCGAAGGCAGCGACCAGCGGCACCGGCCCGGCCTGCGCGAGGTGGCCGAGGGCGTCTACCGGCACGCCGAGCTCATGATCGAAACCTTCGGCAACGACGAATACAAGGCGCTGCGGGAGATCCGCAAGCACATGGCCTGGTACTTCAAGGGCTACGTGGTGGGCAGCGACCTGAGGACGAAACTGGCCACCGTGCCCACCCTCGAAGTGCTCCGCGAACTGCTGGACCAGCTGGACATGGACCTGCCGTATCCCGGCGTCGACTCCGAAGGGCCCCGGGGACGCGCCGGCTCGCCCAAGAAACCGGCCCTGCCCAAGGACTGGCTGCTGAGCCGCCAGCTGAACGAGGACCAGTCACGGGACATCGCCGCGGCGGAACTGGATGTGTCCGGTGGCTGAAAGCCGGCTGGCGGAAGCCCGCACCACCCCGCAGGCGCTGCCGGGCTATGAAGCCCGCGACACCGCCCGCTGGGTGGAGGAGCCGCCCAAGAGCACGTACCGCTCCGACTTCGAGCGCGACCGTGCCCGCGTGCTGCACTCCTCGGCGCTGCGCAGGCTCGGCGCCAAGACGCAGGTGGTGGCCCCGGACACTGACGACTTTGTCCGCACCCGGCTGACGCACAGCCTCGAAGTGGCGCAGGTGGGCCGGGAACTGGGCCGCGCCCTCGGCTGCGACCCCGACGTGGTGGACACCGCATGCCTCAGCCATGACCTCGGCCACCCGCCGTTCGGGCACAACGGTGAATCGGCGCTCAATGAGATGGCCCACGCGATCGGCGGCTTCGAGGGCAATGCCCAGACCCTGCGGCTGCTCACCCGGCTGGAACCGAAGGTGCTCGACCCGGAAGGCAGGCCGGCCGGCCTGAACCTCACCCGGGCCAGCCTGGACGCGGCAGCGAAGTACCCGTGGTCCGCCCTGGACGCCCCCGTGATCCACGGCCAGCGCACCAGTAAGTTCGGTGCGTATGAGGACGATCTGCCCATCTTCAACTGGATCCGGGAAGGGGCCCCGGAACGGCGGTCCTGCCTCGAAGCCCAGGTCATGGACCTGGCGGACGACATCTCGTACTCCGTGCACGACGTTGAGGACGCGATCGTGGCCGGGCACTTCCAGCTGCGGTGGATGGACAACCCGGACCACCGGGCGCGCGTGGTGGGCTACGCCAAGCAGTGGTACCTGCCGCACAACGATCCTGCCGCCATCGACGCCGCCCTGGCACGGCTGGAAGCCACCGACGTCTGGGTGCGCGAGGCGGACGGCAGCCGCAAGTCCATGGCGGCGCTGAAGGACATGACCAGCCAGCTCATCGGCAGGTTCTGCCAGAGCGCGCTGGAAACCACCCGCGCCGTCTACGGCCCGGCGAACCTGACCCGCTACAACGCCGAACTCATGGTCCCGGACGAGACCGTTCTGGAGATCGCCGTGATGAAGGGCCTGGCCACCACCTTCGTGATGACCACTGACCACCGGCAGCCCATCTACGAACGCCAGCGCGAGGTGCTCCACGCCCTGGTCACGGCGCTGAACGCCTCCGGGGACCGCCACCTCGAACCCATGTTTGCGGCGGACTGGCGGGAAGCTCCCGACGACGGCGCCCGGCTCCGCGTGATCATCGACCAGGTGGCATCGCTGACGGACGGCTCCGCGCTGGCCATGTACGAACGGCTCGTGGGCAGCCTGCCGTCCCTGTGGTGAGATTGGACGCACCAGTCCATAAACGGTGGCAACCCGGGCTCGTCCCGGGTGGGCCAAGGACTAGGATTGCTTCGTGGCTGGGCTGATTAAACGGGAAGATATCGATGAAGTCCGCCAGCGCACGGACATCAAGGAAGTCGTCGACGGCTACGTCACGCTCAAGGGCGCCGGCCTCGGCTCGTACAAGGGCCTGTGCCCCTTCCATGACGAGCGCTCGCCGTCGTTCACCGTCCGCCCGCAGGTGGGCCGCTACCACTGCTTCGGCTGCGGCGAGGATGGCGACGTCATCTCGTTCGTGCAGAAGCTGGACCACACCTCCTTCCACGAGGCCGTGGAAAAGCTGGCAGCGCGGATCGGGTACGAGCTCCGCTACGAGGACGGCGGCACCGGACCCAGCCGCGAGGAAGTCGGCAAGCGCCAGCGGCTCCTCGACGCCCACAAAATCGCCGACGAGTTCTTCCGTGCCCAGCTGCTCACCGCCGGCGCCGCAGAGGGCCGGAAATTCCTCCAGCAGCGCGGCTTCGACCGGGCAGCAGCCGACCACTTCGGCGTCGGCTACGCACCCCAGGGCTGGGACGCGCTGCTCAAGCACCTGCGCGGCCGGGGCTTCACCGATCCGGAACTGAAGCTCACCGGGATGTTCTCCGAAGGCAACCGGGGCATCTACGACCGGTTCCGGGGCCGCCTGATCTGGCCCATCCGGGACATCGCCGGCGACACCATCGGCTTCGGCGCCCGCAAGCTCTACGAGGACGACCAGGGCCCCAAATACCTCAACACCCCGGAAACCACGCTCTACAAGAAGTCCCAGGTGCTGTACGGGATCGACCTTGCCAAGCGGAACATCGCCAAGGACCGGCAGCTGGTGGTGGTGGAGGGCTACACCGACGTCATGGCCTGCCACCTCGCGGGAATCCCGACGGCGGTGGCCACCTGCGGCACGGCGTTCGCCGCCGACCACATCAAGATTGCCCGCCGGCTGCTGTCCGACGACGGCACCGGGGGAGAGGTCATCTTCACCTTCGACGGCGACGCCGCCGGCCAGAAGGCGGCCCTGCGGGCCTTTGAGGAGGACCAGCGCTTCGTGGCCCAGACCTACGTCGCCGTCGAACCCACCGGGGCCGACCCCTGCGACCTGCGCCAGACGCGGGGTGACGCCGCCGTCCGCGACCTGATCAGTTCCCGGCGCCCGCTCTTCGAATTCGCCATCCGTGCCACGCTGCGGCGGCACAACCTGGACACCGTGGAGGGGCGGGTTGCCGCACTGCGGGAGTCCGCCCCCGTGGTGGCCCAGATCCGCGACGCCGGGCTCCGGCCTGGCTACGCCCGGGAACTGGCCGGGTGGCTGGGAATGCCCATTGAAGACGTCACCCGGGCTGTGGCGGCTGCCGCCAAGCGCGGGGCTCCCGGGGCGCAGGGGGCGGGTGCGCAGGGGTCCGGCTCAGCCGGTTACAACCCAGCCCCGGGGAGCGGCCAGAACGTGCCCGGCGTAGCTGCGCTCCCGCCGTCGGGCGTCCTTCCATCCTTCCACCGTCCCGACCCCCGGGACCCGGTGGCGTCCATGGAGCGGCAGGCCCTCGAGGTGGCGCTGCAGGAGCCGGCGATGCTGGGTGGTGCGGCCTGGGAGCGGTTCGTCACCGCCAGGTTCGCCACGCCCGCCTACCAGGCCATCCACGACGCCATCCGCGCCACGGCTCCAGGCTTCTCCGGCGATGCCGTGCAGTGGGTGGAAGCGTTGCGGCAGGAGGTTCCCGAGCCGCTGCAGCCGCTGGTTTCGGAGCTCGCCGTGGTGCCCCTGCCTGCGAACACCGCCGAAGCGGTACAGAAGTACTGCCGGGACATCCTCGCCAGGCTGTTCGAGCTGCAGATCACCCGCATTAAGGCGGACAAGCTGGGGCAGTTGCAGCGGCTCGATGCCTCTGCCCACCCTGAGGAGTTCCAGCAGCTGAACCGCGAGCTCATGATGCTCGAAATGGAGCGCCGGTCGCTGCGCTCCGATGCCTAGGTTGCGCCAGGCGGCGCCGCCAGGGCCGGGCCGCCGGGACGGGTCGACGGACGGCAGAGACGCCGATTTCGTTTCCGGGCAGGGTGTTTGCTAGGCTAGTACCCGCTTCATTCCTCCTTAGCTCAATTGGCAGAGCATTCGACTGTTAATCGAAGGGTTGCTGGTTCAAGTCCAGCAGGAGGAGCGCACAGTCCCCGTTCCGGGTTCCGGAACGGGGACTTTTTTATACCCGGGAGGGGTATTTGTGCCCAGTATTGGCGCCGATTTCCCATTGCGGCAGAACGTTTGCTAATGTCATACCTGCTTCATTCCTCCTTAGCTCAATTGGCAGAGCATTCGACTGTTAATCGAAGGGTTGCTGGTTCAAGTCCAGCAGGAGGAGCGCACAGTCCCGCGGTTGGCCCTAGAGCCGGCCGCGGGACTTTTTTGTGTCGTCAGGGTTACCCGCGCCGGGCGGCGTCACACGAAATCCATTTCCACCTGGAGGAAGCGCTCTGCCTCGGCTATGGCGGCTTCAAACGCTTCCCGCTCCGTGGGGGACTTCCGCGGCTCGCGGGGGTGCCACTCGTGGGGCGAGGAGTGCACGCGCGTGAAGCCGCCGTCGGGCGGGGCATAGAAGATGCCGAACCGCTGGACGGGCCATTCGGGAGAGGTCTCGGGGGCCACCAGCAGGGCAGCATTGAAAGCCGGATTGAACCACTGGGCTATGGGCCGGCGCCGGTCCTCGGTGAAAAGTCCCGCCGCATAGAGCGCTGCCGACTGCGCACTGGTCTGGGTGCACAGCCGGTCCCACCACAACGGCAGAATGCCGGAGTCGCACCGCTGCCACGTGGCCGGAAGCGGGGGATGATCCTGCCAGTGGGGCACGTAACAACTTTATCGCGCAGGTACCCCAGCGAACAGATGGCCTGGCGTGGATCGCCCCGGGCCGGAGGTACGGCGCGGCCTGGGGGATGCGGGGGTCAGGGCCGGTTCCACGGTCCCGGATTGACCCGGTACAGCAGGGCGGAGCCGACGACGGCGCCCACCAGGATGCCCAGCGCCGCGTTGCCCATCATCCTGCCCGCGAAGAAGCCGGCCACGGCGCCGAGGATGGCGCCGAGGAACAGTCCTCGGCCGTTGCGGTGGGGTTTGCGGGTCATGGTGCCAGCCTACCCGGCGTGACCGCAAGGGAACTCAGTGGATGGAAGGCACTGTCCGGGGCCGGACCACAAGCCACAGGGCGGCCGCTGCGAGGAAGATGCAGCAAGCCTGGACCGCGCCCATGGGTGTGGCGGAATTTCCTCCCAGCCACCCGACGACGGGGGAGATGATGCCGGCCATCAGGAAGGTGGACGCGCCGAGCAGGGACGCAGCGGTGCCGGCCTGCGCCCCGTGGCTGGCCAGGGCCAGGACCTGCACGCAGGGGAAGGTGAACCCGGTGCCCAGGATGTAGAACCACAGCGGAACCATGACGCCCCAGAGCCCGAACCCCAGCTGGTCGAACACGACGATCAGCACGGCCATCAGGAACATCCAGGCCGTGGAGCAGGCCAGGATCCACTGCGGCGGGACGCGCCTTATCAGCCGGGAACTTGTCTGGACCCCCGCAACGATGCCCAGCGAGTTGATGCCGAAGAGCAGGCCGTACTGCTGGGGGGAGAACCCGAAGACGTCCTGGAACAGGAAAGGGGAGGCCGAGAGGTAGGTGAACAGGCCACCGAAGTTCATTCCGCCCAGCATCAGCAGTCCCACGAAGATGCGGTCGGAAAAGAGCACACCGTACCGCTGCCGGGCCGTCAGGCCGGACTGGCCCCGCTTCTCCCGCGGCAGCGTCTCCCGGACCAGCACGACGGCGGCAAGGATCACCGCCGTGCCGTAGCAGGCCAGGAACACGAAGATGCCCGGCCACGGCATGACCAGGAGCAGCTGGGACCCAATAACGGGCGCCAGGATGGGCGCGAGCCCGTTGACCAGCGCCATCCGGGAGAACATCCGGACCATGGCGTACCCGCTGAACAGGTCGCGGACCATGGCCATCGCCACCACGCCGCCGCCGGCTGCGCCGATGCCCATGAGGACGCGGAACAGGCCCAAGGTCGCGATGTCGGTGGAGAGCGCCGCGCCCAGCGAGGCGGCGATGTGCACCGCGGTGGCCAGGATCAGCGGGAGCCGGCGGCCGAACTTGTCGCTGAAAGGACCCACCACCAACTGCCCCAGGGCAAAGCCGACAGTGGTGCCGGTCAGGGTGAGCTGGACGGCAGCCTCCGAGACGTTGAGGCTCGCTTCCAGGGCGGGGAAGGCGGGCAGGTAAAGGTCCACGGTGAACGGCCCGAGGGCGGTGAGGGCGCCGAGTAGAAGGATGTACAGGAATTTCTGCCGGCGGCTGAGGGCATCGCCCGGGTTGGTGGTGGTCACAGAGAACCATCCTAGGGCTGACAGATCAGACTTTTACAGCGTTGGAGGGCTCGCCGTGGCTAATTCCAGAAGTTCAGGCTGACCCTGAATGATAGTTTTGTCAGCGGGGGCGCGCGGACGCACCGGAAACCCCCGCAGCAGCGAAAAATTCGACGACGGAACCAGTAAGGCGGAACCTATGAGCGGGCGTCACAGCGGGCGGACCAACCAAGGACTGCGTATCACTGCGCTGCCAAAGACAGTGAAACTGGCCCTCAAACTTGCGCCGCGCCAGCTCAATGATGAGATCGCCCTGGCCAAGATCGAAGCGAAGCGCAAAGGCAAGCAGCTTGGGGTCGCCGGAGCCTTCTTCGGCGTGGCCGCCGTTTTCCTGGCCCTGCTGGTCACCGGCCTGATCGTCGCGGCCATCATGGGGCTGGCCACCATCATGCCGGCCTGGCTGGCTGCACTGCTGGTCAGCGCGGTCTTCCTGCTCATAGCGCTGATTGGCGGGCTCATCGGACTCCGGAAGTTCAAGCGCGCCATGCCGCTGATTCCGGAGGACACGGTCCGCGGCCTCAAGCATGACCTGGGCATAGCCAAGGAGGGCTCGGACTTCGACGCCGCCGTGCTTGATCCCAACTCGCCCAAGGCCAAGGCCGCAGCGGAGGCCAAGGCTGCCGAGAAGGCCAGGGCCAAGGCTGATAAAGAAGCCAAGAAGGCGGCTGAAGCCGTGGACGTTCCCGTGGCCACCGAGCCTGAACTCCGCCGCCGGCTAAAGCAGCGCCGTGAACACCTGACCGGCGTGCGGGACGAGCTTGGCGAGGAACTGGACGTCAAGACCCAGGCCCAGGCCCTGCTCGGCGTCGCGAAGCACCGCGCCGCGGAGGGCAACGAGAAGTTCCAGGAGGCGCGCGAGCGTGCCGCCGAACGCTTCGCCGCCCTGTCGGCATCGGCCCGCTCCGGGGCTTCGGAGGCCTCGCTGCCCGGCCAGTTGGAGGCCCGCTGGAAGCCGCTGCTTGCCCTCGCAGCCTCAACCGCCGTCCTGTTCGCCCTGCTGCGGAAACTCTTCAAGAGCTGAGCCTTGCCCTGAACGAAGACTGTAAGAGGCCGCCGGCCGTGGAGAGAGAGGCCTGATGAGATTCATCGGCGCTGGTTCCCGTCCCGGCCGCCCGCATGTCGATCGCGATCTGGTCTTTACCGTCCCCAACCTCCTTACGGTACTGCGCTTCATGGGCGTGCCGATCTTCATCTGGCTTGTGCTTGCCCAGAAGGAGTACGGATTGGCCGTGCTGGTGTTGGCCATCATGGGCAGCACGGACTGGGTGGACGGCTACGTCGCCAGGCGGTTCAACCAGGCCTCGAAACTGGGGCGCGTCCTGGACCCCATCGCCGACCGGCTGGCCCTGATAGCCGTTGCGGTCACCCTGGTGATCGCCGGCGTCGTGCAGTGGTGGTACCTGGCAGCGCTGGTGGTTCCCGATGCCGTCCTGCTGGGCATGTCCCTGTTCTATTTCCGCAGTCACCCCGACCTTCCCGTCAGCCTTGTGGGCAAGGCCCGCACCGGCCTGCTGCTGCTGGGAACTCCGCTCCTGGTGCTGTCCAAGCTGTCCATTCCGTTCGCCGGAGCATGGTTGGTCGCGGCATGGGTGGTTCTGGGGCTGGGGCTCGTTGGCCACTGGATTGCTGCCTACAACTATTTCTGGGCGATCCGGCGCAAAGGGAAAATGCAGACGGCCGACGACGGCGGGAACGGCTGATGGTCTGGGTTGCGGTTTTGCTTGCGGTCATGGGCGCCTTTTGCCTGGCCTTCGGTGCCCAGCGCCAGGGCAGTGCCGTCAAGGCGGACACCGGGGGACTTGCGCTGAGCTCCAACGGTTTCCTGCGCCTCCTGCGGAACCCGCGGTGGGTCTTCGGCCTCCTCCTGCTCTGCATGGGCATGGCGATGAACTCCGTAGCACTGGTCACGGCACCGCTCACCGTGGTGCAGCCCATTGGCGCCATCGCCCTGGTGGTCACCACCGTGGTCAATGCCAAGGACCAGGGGCTGAGCATCAACCGCGCCACCGTGGTGGCGATCACCCTGTGCGTCACGGGATCGGCGCTGTTCGTCCTGCTGGCCGTCAACGTCACCCAGGAGAGCCACCACGTCACGCCTGAGGACGAACTCACCGTCGTGCTGCTGCTGTCCCTGGCGGTGGGCATCTTCGGCAGCCTCGCCGCCATGTTCAAGAACCGCATGAGCGCGTTCATTTACATCCTGGGTGCCGGCATCCTGTTCGGCTTCGTGGCCGTGCTGACGCGGATCATCGGCAAACACCTGCTGGACCCGAACGGCCTGTTCCTGCTGAACGTGCCTTGGTATTCAGTGGTGGCCATCGCGGCGGCCGGGGGGCTGGGATCCTGGTTTGTCCAGAGCGCGTACTCCACCGGTCCGCCCGATCTGGTGATTGCCGGCCTCACCGTGGTCGACCCCATCGTGGGCATCGCGATCGGCATCACGATCCTTGGCGAGCTGCGCCCCGATGTCCACGCCGTCCTGGCGATTGCCATGGGTACGGCGGCAACCCTTGCTATCGTGGGGGTAATCGCCCTTTCAAGACACCATCCCGAGGTCACCAAACGGAAGAAGGATGTTCGGAAGGCCACGGGCAGGGCGCCCCACTAGCCGGTTTTACTGCGGACCAGGCAAGAATGTGCCGGTGCATCATGTGCCGGCACCGGCCGGTGTGGTCAGCCGCAGCCGACCACCATGACCACCAGGAGCTTTCTACGTGACCATGCCTGACGCCCAGCGTCCACTGACCATCCTCATCGCGGCGGATACGTATCCGCCCCACGTTAACGGGGCCGCCCAGTTCGGCTATCGGCTGGCCAAGGGCATGACGGCACGCGGACACAACGTCCACGTGCTGGCCTGCCGGCAGGACAAGGGTAAGAGCTTTACGGAGTTCCGCGCCGAAGCCACTGTCCACCGCCTCCGCTCGCACAGCGTTTTCACGCACGAATACTTCAGGGTCTGTTTCCCTTGGGAGATCAAGAAGGAAATCAGCCTCCTGTTCGACAAGGTCCAGCCGGACGTGGTGCACATCCAAAGCCACTACATGATCGGCGAGCACGTCCTGTATGAGGCTGTGAAGCGCGGCGTCCGCATCGTCGCCACCAACCACTTCATGCCGGAGAACCTCAACCCGTTCCTGCCGTTCCCGCAGTGGTTCAAGGACATCATCGGAAAGATCTCCTGGCGGGACATGGGGAAGGTGATGGGCCAGGCGGACGTCGTCACCACTCCCACGCCGCTGGCGGCCAAGGCGATGCACCAGCATGCCTTCCTGCGCAAGGTGCTGCCGCTGTCCAACGGCATCGACTCGGCAGCATACGAGCTCAAGCCTGACGAGGTCATTGAGCCACATGAACACCCGACCGTGCTGTTTGCCGGGCGGTTGGCTGAGGAGAAGCACGTTGACGTGCTGATCAAGGCGGTGGCGGACACGCCTGCCGACTTGAACGTCCATCTTGAAATCGTCGGTGGCGGCGAGGTACGCCCGTCACTGGAGGCCCTGGTAGAACGGCTCGGACTGCAGGGCCGGGTGAAATTTTTGGGCTTGGCCAGTGATGAGGAACTGCGTAAGGCCTACATCCGGGCCGACCTGTTCTGCATGCCCGGTACAGCTGAACTTCAGTCGCTGGTCACGCTGGAGGCCATGTCGGCATCAACGCCCGTCCTGCTGGCGGACGCCATGGCCCTTCCGCACCTGGTGCGCGACGGCGAAAACGGCTACCTGTTCACGCCGAATGACAGCGCGGACCTCGCAGCGAAAATCACCCGGATTCTCCGCCTGCCGGCCGAAGAGCGGAAAGCCATGGGCGACGCCAGTCGATGCATGGTGGAACCGCACAGCATCCAGGGAACCCTGCAGACGTTTGAGGACCTCTACTTAGGGGCGAACTACGAGGACAAGGTCGTCTAGGGTTCAGGCCGTCTGAAGCCTCGCCGTGTCTGCGGTGGTCTAAAGCCCTTCGCCGGTTTGCTAGAGTGAATCTGCCCCGCCGACGACGGGCCCTTCCCGGGCCGGCGCTGGCCGGGCGCACCTCCCGGTATGCGGGGCCGGTGCACGGGGCTATAGCTCAGCTGGTTAGAGCGCGGGACTCATAATCCTAAGGTCCTCGGTTCAAGTCCGAGTAGCCCTACCTTCAGAGCCCTGATCTGCGTTTACGCGGATCAGGGCTCTTTCCATTTTCCGCACTGCTGGGATATGTTACTGGTCAGTAACTATCCTGCCGGCGTCGTTTGTTCCATAGCGGTCGCTGGCCAGTGCGAAGGAGCGCCATGTCCGCCGTTGAAACCGCCATCAAGAGCCTGCCCTACGCCGACGGCGACTTCTTCTCCTTCGAGCAGCTGCTCACTTCCAAAGAGCGGGACAGGCTGGCCGAGGTCCGCTCCTTCCTGGCCCGGGAAGTAAAGCCGATAGCTGTGGACTGCTGGAACCGCGGCGAATTTCCCATGGACCTGATTCCGAGGCTGGCCGAGCTCGACCTCGTCAGCCCGGTGCGCCGCCAGGGCTATTCCAATCTGTTCGCCGGCATCGTGCACGCGGAAGTCACCCGCGCGGACACGTCCATCGCCACCTTCATGGGGGTGCACGACGGCCTTTTCACCGGCTCCATCGAAGCCCTCGCTTCCCGGGAGCAGCAGGATGCCTGGCTGCCCGACATCTACTCGCTGCGCAAGATCGGCGCCTTCGGGCTGACGGAGCCCCTGGGCGGTTCGGACGTCGCCGGCGGCACGCGCACCACGGCCAGGCGGGACGGCGACCGCTGGATCCTCAACGGCGCCAAGCGCTGGATCGGCAACGCAACATTCTCCGACTGGGTGGTGGTCTACGCGCGCGATGTGGCCGACAACCAGGTCAAGGCTTTCCTCGTGGACACGGCGCTGCCGGGGTTCGGTGCAACGAAGATCGAAAACAAGATCTCGCTGCGGACCGTGCAGAACGCCGACATCACCCTCGACAATGTGGTGATTCCGGAATTCTTCAAGCTGGCCAACGCCAACAGCTTCCGCGACACCAACAAGGTCCTGAAGGTCACCCGCCTCGCCGTCGCCTGGCAGGCGGTGGGCCAGCAGCTCGCCGCCTTCGACGTTGCCCGGCGCTACGCCGTGGAGCGGCACCAGTTCGGGCGCCCGCTGGCTTCCTTCCAGCTGGTGCAGAGCCAGCTGGTCCAGATCCTGGGAAACGCGGTCAGCTCCATGGGCATGATGGTGCGGCTGGCCCAGCTCGAGGATGCCGGCCAGGCCAAGGATGAGCAGTCAGCCCTCGCCAAAGCCTTCACCACCGCACGGATGCGGGAAAGCGTTGCAATCGGCCGCAGCCTGCTCGGCGGAAACGGCATCGTGACTGACTTCGAGATGGCCAAGATCTTCGCCGACGCCGAGGCGATCTACTCCTATGAGGGCACCCACGAAGTGAACACCCTGGTGGCCGGCCGCGCCATCACCGGAGTCTCCGCGATCGTCTAGTCCCCGACCGTCTGGCAAGTCAGTTCAGCGGCAGCAGCACCGAGGGCCGCAGGTCCAGGATGAAGGACAGCGGATTGAGGTACTCCTCTCCGCGGCGGACCCCCCAGTGCACGCACGGTGAGGAACCGCAGTGGCCAGCCAGCAGGGTGCCCACCATTGCGCCCTTGGCCACGGAAGCGCCCTTCTTGAGCGTGCTCCGCACCGGTTCGAAGCTGCTGCGCAGGCCATTGCCGTGATCAATGGTGATGACGGGCCGGTCCACCACCACGCCCACAAAGCTGACGGTGCCGGACTCCGGGGCGGTAACCGGACCGCCGTCGGACGCTGCTCCAAGGTCCACGCCCCGGTGCCCGCTCAGCCACGGTTTGTCCGGGGGGTCGAACGGGCGCAGGACCGCCGGCCGCGGCGCAAGAGGCCAGCTCCAGCCGGCCGGCGCCGTCGTAGTGGACCGAGCGGGGAAAGCCGCTGGTAAAGCGAACGGTGCGGGCGCAGCGGAAGGTGCGGCGGCCGCCGTCGTGAGCAGGAGCAGCGCCGCCAGCACATAAGTTCTCATGTCCCCAGCATGGGGGCCCGATCCGCCGGCCGGAACGGGGCCTCCGGCCTATGTGGAAAACGCCGCCCGGCGCGGCAGGACCGGTGCATTTGCCGCGGTCCGCTGTAGTACACTTGACGGAGCAGTTTGCTGTGCCCTCAACGCATTCCATTTCGTGGCTAGCGTCAGCACGCCCCATTCAGGAGTGCGGGGGAGCGGCAGCTGACTACGCGTATCCAGCCCTCCACAACCGGTAAGCAGTTGCTTGCTGCTGCGGAGGATTGCGCCTCTTGCGGTCAGGCCCGGCAACGGTCCTGATGAGATGTGCAATGGATGCCAGGAGCCTGTGCCCGCCCGGGTAAGGCTAAATAACCGTCAACTATTGGCAGGGTAAGAGCGGCCGCGGCCGCTCTCATGAATGACCTGCCGGAAGGAGCGTCGGCATGCCCGTCGTAACCATGCGCCAGCTGCTTGACAGCGGCGTCCACTTTGGACACCAGACCCGCCGTTGGAACCCGAAGATGAAGCGCTTCATCTTCACCGAGCGCAACGGCATCTACATCATTGACCTCCAGCAGTCGCTGTCCTACATCGACCGCGCCTACGAGTTCGTCAAGGCCACCGTTGCCCACGGCGGCACCGTGCTGTTCGTCGGCACCAAGAAGCAGGCTCAGGAAGCCATCGCCGAGCAGGCAACCCGCGTTGGCCAGCCGTACGTCAACCAGCGTTGGCTCGGCGGTATGCTCACCAACTTCCAGACTGTTGCCAAGCGTATCCAGCGCATGAAGGAACTCGAAGAGATCGACTTCGACGACGTCGCCGGCTCCGCTTACACCAAGAAGGAACTGCTGCTTCTCCGCCGCGAGCTCACCAAGCTCGAGTCCAACCTCGGCGGTATCCGCAACCTGACCAAGGCACCGTCCGTGCTGTGGGTTGTCGACACCAAGAAGGAGCACCTGGCTGTTGACGAGGCCAAGAAGCTCAACATCCCGGTTGTGGCCATCCTGGACACCAACTGCGATCCGGACGAAGTCGACTTCCCGATCCCGGGCAACGACGACGCCATCCGCTCCGTCAACCTCCTGACCCGCGTTGTTGCTGACGCCGTTGCTGAGGGCCTCATCGCCCGCAACCAGCGCGCAACCGGCACCACCGAGACCCCGGAAGAGCCGCTGGCTGAGTGGGAGCGCGAGCTCCTCGAAGGCAGCAAGACCGAGGAAGCTCCGGCTGCCGAGGCTGCTCCCGCCGCAGAGGAAGCTCCTGCCGCAGAGGAAGCCCCGGCTGCTGCCGAGGGCACCGACTCCGCGAAGTAACAACTTCATCGGGATTTCCGGGCGCTGTCCGCAGCGACCGGGCAACTGACAGGATGGCCGCTCACCAGGTGAGCTGCCGTCCTGTCGGTCCGTACACACGAAAATTTTCTAGACAGAGGGGTTCACATGGCGAACTACACTGCCGCTGATATCAAGGCTCTGCGCGAGCGCACCGGCGCCGGCATGATGGATGTCAAGAAGGCTCTCGACGAAGCCAACGGCGACGCCGAGAAGGCGATCGAGATCATCCGCATCAAGGGCCTGAAGGGCGCCACCAAGCGCGAAGGCCGCTCCACCGCTGAAGGCCTGGTTGCTGCCAAGGTCGCGGGCGGCGTCGGCGTAATGATCGAGGTCAACTGCGAGACCGACTTCGTCGCCAAGGCTGACAAGTTCATCCAGCTGGCTGACAAGGTCCTGGCCGTCGCTGTCGAGTCGGGCGCTGCCGACCTCGAGACCCTGCTCGCCACCGATGTTGACGGCAAACCGCTGTCCGAGGTTGTCGTCGAAGAGGGCGCTATCCTCGGCGAAAAGGTCGTCGTCCGCCGCATCTCCCGCATCGAGGGCGCTACGGTCGACGCTTACCTGCACAAGACGTCCAAGGACCTTCCGGCCCAGGTCGGCGTCCTGTTCGCTGTTGACGGCGAAGGCGAAGCAGCTGCCACCGCCGCGCACGATGTTGCCGTTCACGTTGCAGCCATGGCTCCGAACTACCTCTCCCGCGAGGACGTTCCGGCCGAGCTCGTCGAGTCCGAGCGCCGCATCGCCGAGGAAACCGCAAAGGCCGAGGGCAAGCCCGAAGCTGCGATGACCAAGATCGTCGAAGGCCGCGTTACCGGCTTCTACAAGGGTGAGGTCCTGGTTGACCAGGCTTTCGCCAAGGACGCCAAGAAGTCTGTGGCGCAGGTCCTCGAAGAGGCCGGCGTCAAGGGAACCGCGTTCACGCGTTTCCGCGTCGGCTCCTAGTCTGACAAGCAAGGGGGTGGCCACTTCGGTGGCCGCCCCTTTTGCATGCACCGGCCACATAAGAAATGTGAGCGCTGGCCGGATGCGCGATAACCTAGCTCAGAGTTCACCAACCGGAAGGCACCATGGAAGCCGTCAATACTCCCGTCCAGTCTGAGAAGAGCAGGCGACGGGTTCTCCTGAAGCTGTCCGGTGAAGTCTTCGGCGGCGGCAAGCTGGGCGTCGACCCGGACACCGTCCGCGCAGTAGCCAAGGAAATCGCTGCCGCCGTTCCCGACGTCGAGGTGGCCATCGTGGTTGGCGGTGGCAACTTCTTCCGGGGCGCCGAACTGTCCCAGAGCGGCATGGACCGTTCGCGTGCCGACTACATGGGCATGCTGGGAACCGTCATGAACTGCCTCGCCCTGCAGGACTTCCTGGAGCAGGCCGGTGTTGAAACCCGGGTCCAGACCGCTATCACCATGGGACAGGTGGCCGAGGCATACATTCCGCGCCGTGCCATCCGCCATATGGAAAAGAACCGCGTTGTCATCTTCGGCGCCGGCGCAGGCCTGCCATACTTCTCCACGGATACCGTGGCTGCCCAGCGCGCACTCGAGGTGCACGCCGACGTGGTGCTTATGGCCAAGAGCGGCGTGGACGGTGTGTACACCGCCGACCCGAAGAAGGACCCGACGGCGGAGAAGCTGGAAAACCTCAGCTACGACGACGCCCTCCGCCGTGACATCCGCGTCATGGACCAGACCGCAATGACCATGTGCAAGGACAACAAGCTCTCCATGGTGGTGTTCGGCATGGAAGGCGAAGGCAACGTCACGCGTGCCATCCGCGGCGAAAAGCTGGGAACGCTGGTCACGGCCTAGTTACGGCTAGGATATTTCTAGGATGGTTCCGCCCATTGGGCGGGACCAGGATTGTGAAATGCCCCGGTTGACCGGGAACCAATGTCTGAGGAGAGATCGTGATCGAAGAAACCTTGCTCGAAGCCGGGGACAAGATGGACAAGGCTGTTGAGGTCGCCAAGGAAGACTTCGCCTCGATCCGCACCGGGCGGGCAAACCCCGGCCTGTACAACAAGGTCATGGTGGAGTACTACGGAACCCCCACTCCGCTGCAGCAGCTGGCATCCTTTGCGATCCCGGATGCCCGCACCATCCTCATCACGCCGTTCGACAAGACCGCCCTGCGGGACATCGAGCGGGCGCTCAGCGATTCCGAGGTCGGCGCCAACCCGTCCAACGACGGAAACGTCATCCGCATCACCATCCCGGAGCTGACGAAGGAACGCCGTAAGGAATACGTCAAGATCGTCAAGGCCAAGGGTGAGGACGCCAAGGTGTCCATCCGCAACATCCGCCGCAAGGCCAAGGAAACCCTGGACCGGCTTGTCAAGGACGGCGAAGCCGGCGAGGACGAGGGCACCCGCGGCGAAAAGGAACTGGACGCGATCACCAAGCAGCACGTCGAGGGAATCGACGAGCTCCTCAAGCGCAAGGAAGCTGAGCTGCTCGAGGTCTGATGGGCCAGGCACAGCAGGCCCCCGGTGCGCGGGCCCGAACCCGGACCCGCCAGCCAAGGCCCAACCCCACCCCTGGGGCGGGACGCAACCTTCCGGCGGCAATCGCCGTGGGCCTGGCCATGCTCCTGGCGGTGCTTGGCGGGCTGCTCTTCCTGCCGCTCGGCTTTGTTGCCGTGGTTACCACCTTCGCCGCCTTCGGTGTGTGGGAGGTCTTCCGGGCGCTCGAAGCCAATGGCACACGCCTGCCCATCGTGCCCGTCATGGTGGGCACGCTGGCCATGCCGTTCTCGGCCTACTTCGGCGGCCTGGAAAGCCTGCTGTTCGCGATGCTCGCCAGCAGTGTGGCCGCACTGCTCTGGCGGTCCGTGGAGAGCGCAACCGGCTCGGCCCGCAGCATTTTCGCTGGGGTGTTCACCCTCGCTTGGGTGCCCTTCCTGATCAGTTTCGCCGCGCTGCCGCTGCACGTCGAAGGCGGCGCCTCCCCGGCGGGTCCATGGCCGGGTGGGACTGTGCCGGAAGGCGCCTGGCAGATTGTCATCCTGCTGCTCCTGGTGGTTTCCAACGACACGTTCGGGTACCTCGTGGGAGCGCGGCTGGGCAAGCACCCCATGGCGCCAAAGATCAGCCCGAAAAAGTCCTGGGAGGGTTTTGCCGGATCCATTGCGGGCGCAATGCTCGTCGGGATCCTTGCCAGCATCTTCCTGCTGAACAAGCCCTGGTGGGTGGGGGTTGTGCTGGCCATCGGCATGGTGGCGGCCGCTACCGCCGGCGACCTCGCTGAATCGATGGTCAAACGCGAACTCGGCGTCAAGGACATGAGCAGCATCCTGCCAGGACACGGCGGGGTGATGGACCGGCTCGACTCGATTGTGTTCGCCTCGCCGGTGGCCTTCATGCTGTTCGTCCTGTTCTCCGGGGCCTGAGTTTCCCCCGGACTTGCTTTTCCCAGCAGGGCTTCCCTGCAGGTGCCTCTGGCACCCGGCCCTCCGCAACGACCTAAAATAATGCGGTTACGACCCGCCGAAGAAGTATCGAAGGAAACATGGTGAGAGTGGACAGCAAGCGGCAGATTCCGGCGTCGTTCGAACGCGTGGCGCGGACGGACTACGGCTACAACGCCAAGCAGGTGGACCAGTTCCTGCAGCAGGCCCGCGTTTCACTGGAGACGCCGGAAGCGGCCGCCCACCCCATCAAGAGCGCCGATGTCCGGTCCGTGTCCTTCGACCCCATCAGGGGCGGATACTCCGCCACCGCCGTGGACGCCGCGCTGGACCGTCTTGAAGACGCCTTCGCCCGCCGGGAGCGGGACGACCTCATCGCCGCACGGGGCGAGGACGCCTGGCTCCGGCAGATCGGGCAGCTTTCCGGAACGCTCCGCGGCCGCCTTCACCGGCCCGACGGCGAGAGGTTCCGTCGCCCGGTCAGGAAAAACGCACGCAGCTACAACATCAAAGATGTGGACGCCCTGTGCCTGGACCTGATCGGTTACCTGGAACAGGACAAACCCCTCAGCGTTGACAATGTGCGCCGCGCCGTCTTCCGCCCTGCCGCCGGCAAGGACGGCTACGAGGAGACCCAGGTGGACGCCTTCCTCGACCGGGTGGTCGAGCTGATGGCCGCCATCGACTGACGGCCCCCCGCTCAGCGTTGGCTGGCCGCTCAGCGTTCCGTTACCAGCGGCCGCTCGGGCGTGTGCAGCCTGGTCATCACCCTGGTGGTGGTCCGGGGCACCCGGGAACTTGTGGCACGCGACGTCAGGACCATCACGGTGAATGCCGCCGGCACTGTCCAGGCCGCGGGCTGGGCCAGCCACGGCGGCGTCCCCGCCACCCCGAGCACCGTCCCCGCCACCATGGCGCCGCCGCACAGCAGGCCGCCGGTCGCCATGCCGGCTATGGCACCGGCGTCGGTCAGGCCCCGCCACCAGATGCCAAGCAGCAGGACCGGGCAGATGGTGGACGCCGTAAAGGCGAAGACCAGGCCCACGCTCCCGGCGAGGGCCAGCGAGTCCGTCATGAGCGCCAGGCCCAGCGGAACGGTGATCGAGACCAGGGCCGCCACCCGGAACCCGCGCACACTGCCGCCCAGCACGTCCTGGCTGATCACGCCGGCCAGCGAGACGACGAGCCCCGACGTTGTGGACAGGAACGCGGCGAAGGCCCCTGCCACGACGAGCGCGGACAGCAGCTCGCCGGCCGGGCCCCCGACGAGGCGGCCTGGAAGCAACAGCACCAGGGCATCCGCCTGCCCGGCCCGTGCCAGGTCCGGGGCGAACAGGCGCCCGGCCAGTCCGTACGCCGTCGGAAACAGATAGAACACAGACAGCAGGCCCAGCACGATCAGCGTGGTCCGGCGCGCCGACTGCCCGTCGGGATTGGTGTAGAAGCGGACCAGGACGTGCGGCAGTCCCAGCGTTCCGAACAGCAGGGCAACGAGCAGCGAGATGCTCTGGTAGGGGCTGGCCGGACTCGCCCCGCCCGGGTTCGCGGCCACTGCCGCCAGGGCTGGAGCGCCATCTTCGGCCAGCACCAGCAAAATGAAGATGAGGGGCACGGCCAGTGCCGTAAGCTTCAGCCAGAACTGAAAGGCCTGGACGAAGGTGATGGAGCGCATGCCGCCAGCCACCACGGTGAGGCACACCACCACCACGACGGCGGTTGATCCGGCCCACGACGGCAGGCCGGTGGTGGTCCGGATGGTCAGGGCAGCGCCGTGCAGCTGCGGGACGATGTACAGCCAGCCCACAATAACCACAGCAAGGCTGGTGACACGGCGCACGGCCCGCGAATCGAGCCTGGATTCGGTGAAATCGGGAATGGTATAAGCGCCGGAACGCCGGAGCGGCGCGGCCACGAACAGCAGAAGCATCAGGTAGCCGGCGGTGTAGCCCACGGGGTACCACAGGGCATCCGTGCCGGACAGCAGGATCAGGCCGGCCACGCCCAGGAAACTGGCGGCGGAGAGATACTCGCCTCCAATGGCCGACGCGTTCCACCAGGGCGGCACGGTTCGGGAAGCAACATAGAAGTCGCCGGTGGTGCGGGAGATCCGCAGCCCGTAGAAGCCGATCACCGCCGTCGCCACGGAAACGGCGGCCACCGCCGCGATGCCCACCGCCGGATTCACCGGAGGATCACCTTCTGGAGCATTACTTTTCCCCGGCGAGGTCGCGGTAGCGGGTTTCGTTCCGCGCGGCGCTGCGGACATACAGCCAGGCGCTGACCCCGGTCACGGGGTAGATCCCGGCGCCCAGCAGGAGCCAGTCGAACGGGATCCCGGCAATCCGCGTCTGCGCCAGTCCCGGTACGGCGGCAAGCAGCAGCGGAAAAGCGCCGAGGATCAGCAGGAAGCCGCCGGCCACCACCAGGGCAAGCCGGAGCTGGGAGCGGATCAGCGACCGGACGAACACCTGGCCCACAGCCGACTCCTCGGCTGACTCGCGCGGCCCGGCCGAGGAGTCGGCCGAAATGCGGGACGCCGAACGGGGCGCCGTGACCCTGACACGCGTCATGCCTGCGGCCGGATCCTGGTTGCCTCAAGCTTCTCGCGGACGGCCGGCAGGTGCCGCCGGCTGATCGGCAGTTCGGCGTCCTCGACGGAGACGCTGGGGCGGACCGCGGCGAGCTTGAGGTGCGAGATGTGGGCGAGGGCTACCAGATAGGAGCGGTGGGTGCGGATGAAGCCCGCGTCCGACCACTGCTGTTCCAGGTCGGCGAGGGGAACCCGGATCAGGTAGCTGGCATCGGCGGTGTGGAGCCGGGCGTAGTCACCCTGCGCCTGGACGTAGGTGACGTCGTCGCGCCGGATCATTCTGGTGGTGCCGCCCTGGTCCACGGTAATCATCTCCGGCGTGGCACCGCCGTCGCGGATCAGTTCACTGATCCGGCCCACGGAGCGGGCCAGCCGCTCGGCCCGGACGGGCTTCAGCAGGTAGTCCACGGCCGCAAGCTCGAATGCCTCCAGCGCGCAGTCCTCGTCGGCTGTCACGAAAACGACGGCGGGCGGGCGGCTGCTGCGGGAAATGGCACGGGCGATGTCCAGGCCGGACACCGCCGGCATATGGATGTCGAGGAAGACGGCGTCTACGGCCTCGGCTTCGAGGACCCGCAGCGCCTCAGCGCCAGAGGAGGCGCGCAGGATGGCGCCGATCCTCTCATCACGGCCCAGGAGGAAGGCAAGCTCCTCAACTGCGGGCAGTTCGTCGTCGGCGACGAGAACGTTAATCATGGTCCTAGGTTATCTTTCGGGGCCCGCCGCTTCGTGCTTAGGAAACTTCCGGCGCGAACAATTTCAGGCATCATGGTCCGGCTGCGACTTCGGGACCCGCATGGTGATGAGCGTGCCCTCGCCGGGAGCCGTCTCGATCACCAGTCCGTGATCGTCGCCGTACACCTGCCGGAGCCGGGCATCGACGTTTCGCAGGCCCACGTGCTCACCGTCCACGTGGCCGGCCAGCATTGACTGCAGCTGCACAGGATCCATGCCCACGCCATCGTCCTCGATGGTGACCTCCGCGAACGCGCCCGAGTCGTTGGCTGAGATGGTGATGTGGCCCGGACCCTCCTTCGCCTCCAGGCCGTGCCGGACCGCATTCTCCACGAGCGGCTGCAGACTCAAAAACGGGATCACCGTGCTCAGCACCTCCGGGGCGATCCGCAGGCTGACCTGCACCCGTTCGCCGAACCGTGCCCGCTCCAGCAGCAGGTACCTGTCGATGCACCGCAGCTCCTCGGCCAGCGTGGTGAAGTCCCCGTGCCGCCGGAACGAGTACCGGGTGAAGTCCGCGAACTCGACCACGAGTTCGCGCGCCCGGGCCGGATCGGTGTTGATGAAGGAGGCAATGGCGTTCAGCGAGTTGTAAATGAAGTGCGGGCTGATCTGGGCCCGGAGGGCCCGCACCTCCGCCTCCATCAGGAGCGTCCGGGAGGCGTCCAGCTCGGCCAGTTCCACCTGTGTGGCCACCCAGTCTGCTACTTCGGTGGTGGCGCGCACCAGCCCTGCCCCCGCCTGCGGTGCGAAGGCCGCCACAGCTCCCACCACGCGCACACCGGACCGGACGGGGGCCACGACGGCGGCGGCGACGGGTCCGGATTTGGGGGAGTGGAGCTGCAGGTCGGCGGCGTTGAACACCTGGGTCCTGCCGCTGGAGAGCACTTCCGCGGCGAGCGCCATCAGGCCGGGACGCAGCTCCTCGGCGGTCCCGTCCCAGGCCAGCACGCCGGATACGTCCAGAATGGCCAGCGCATCACAGCCAAGCAGGGCCCGCAGCTGGCGGCTTGCCTTGGCGGCACCTGCGGGGTTTAAGCCCGTCCGCAGGTGCCGTCCAGCTTTCGACGCGGCGTGGAGGGTGTTGTAAGTGGCCCGCTCGGCGTCCGTTCCCAACTCGCGGAAGGAGCGCAGCACCTTGAGTCCGACGGCGACGACGGCGGCCACTGCGAGCGCGATGACGGCCACGGCGGCCGCGGAATAGAGAGGGGAGTCCGGCATGCTGCCAGCGTAGCGCGTGCCGTTTGGCGCAGCAGCGACGCCGCTGACCGACCGGCAACGCGCAACCACTGGAACTTCGGCCCCGCTGTGACGCACAGTGATGGCAGTCACATCGGCTGGTGAAGCGCGGCCGTGTGTGAGTCAGTCTCAACGAGGAGGAATGATGGGTAACGATGCCCGAACCCCGGCCGCGGCGGCGTCCGCGGACTTCGAGGAAGTCCAGGCCACGCAGCAGTTCCAGGAACTGCGCAAGCGCCACCGTAGCTTTGTGTTCCCCATGGCCATCGCGTTTCTGCTCTGGTACTTCGCGTACGTCATCCTTGCCGCCTACGCCGTGGACTTCATGTCCACCAAGGTGTGGGGCAACATCAACGTCGGCATCATCATGGGGCTGCTGCAGTTCGTGACCACCTTCGCCATCACCGGCTGGTACGTCAGCTACTCGAACAGGCGCCTGGACCCGATCGCCGCGGACATCCGGCACGGCATTGAAGGCCACGAGTATGACAAGTCAGGCAGCAGCGCGCCGGGCAGTTCAGTAAGCGGAGGAGCAAAATGATCACCATTCCCGCAGCGGTTGACGTCGCCGCACTCAAGGACACCACGCTGCTGAACATGGGCATTTTCGCCCTGTTCGTCGCCGTCACCATGGTCATCGTTCTTAGGGCCAGCCGGAACAACAAGACGGCCGCCGATTACTATGCCGCCGGGCGTTCCTTCACCGGCTCGCAGAACGGCACCGCCATCGCCGGCGACTACCTGTCGGCGGCGTCCTTCCTGGGCATCACCGGTGCCATCGCCATCAACGGTTACGACGGCTTCATGTACTCCATTGGCTTCCTGGTCGCCTGGCTGGTGGCACTGCTGCTGGTGGCGGAACTGCTCCGGAACACGGGCAAGTACACCATGGCCGACGTCCTGTCGTTCCGCCTCAGGCAGCGTCCGGTCCGCATCGCGGCAGCCATCTCCACCCTGGCCGTCTGCTTCTTCTACCTCCTGGCCCAGATGGCCGGCGCCGGAAGCCTGATCTCGCTGCTGCTGGGCATCAGCGACTGGGGCGGACAGGCCCTGGTGATCATCGTCGTCGGCGCCCTGATGATCATGTATGTCCTGATCGGCGGAATGAAGGGCACCACCTGGGTGCAGATCATCAAGGCCTGCCTGCTCATCGCCGGTGCCGCTGTCATGACACTCTGGGTCCTGGCCATCTATGGGTTCAACCTCTCCAGCCTGCTGGGCGGCGCGGCCGAGGCGGCGAACAACCCTGCCTTGCTCAACCCAGGCCTGCAGTACGGCAAGACCGAAACGTCCAAGCTGGACTTCATGTCCCTGGCCCTGGCCCTGGTGCTGGGTACGGCCGCCCTGCCGCACGTGCTGATGCGCTTCTATACGGTGCCCACCGCCAAGGAAGCCCGCAAGTCCGTAGTTTGGTCCATTTGGCTGATCGGGCTGTTCTATATCTTCACGCTGGTCCTCGGCTATGGGGCCGCTGCCTTGGTGGGGGCGGACACCATCAAGGGCGCCCCCGGCGGCGTCAACTCGGCAGCGCCGCTGTTGGCCTTCCACCTGGGCGGCCCGCTGCTGCTGGGCTTCATCTCGGCCGTGGCTTTCGCCACGATCCTCGCCGTGGTTGCCGGCCTCACCATCACCGCCGCCGCCTCGTTCGCCCATGACATCTATGCCAACGTCATCGCAAAGGGAAAGGCCGACGCCGACACCGAAGTTAAGGTGGCCCGCCGCACCGTGATCGTCATTGGCATCCTCGCGATCCTGGGCGGGATCTTTGCCAACGGCCAGAACGTGGCCTTCCTGGTGGCGCTGGCGTTCGCCGTGGCCGCCTCCGCCAACCTGCCCACCATCATCTACTCCCTGTTCTGGCGCCGGTTCACCACGCAGGGTGCGGTCTGGAGCATGTACGGCGGGCTCGCGTCGGCCATCATCCTGATCGCGTTGTCACCGGTGGTGTCCGGTGGCGCGACCTCCATGATCAAGGGCGCCAACTTCGCCGTCTTCCCGCTGAGCAACCCGGGCATCGTGTCCATCCCGCTGGCCTTCATGCTGGGCTGGCTCGGCACGGTCCTGGACAAGAGGCAGGAGGACCGCAGCAAGCAGGCCGAGATGGAAGTCCGGTCGCTGACCGGTGTCGGCGCTGAGAGGGCCGTGGAGCACTAGCGCTGGACAAGCAAAACGGCAGGAGCCCCCGCGCACTACTCGGGGGCTCCTGCCGTTTTGGCAGCTGCCAGGCATGCGTCGGCGCGTTCAGGGTGAGTGGTGGCCTCCGGCGTGTTCACCATGCGGCACAGCGAACTGGCCCGCCGTCGATGCGGCGAGTCCCGGCGTCGTGATGGCGGCAACCAGCAGCGCTCCGGCGAAGGCGGCAGCGAGCAGTGTTCCCGCACCCGGCCGGCCCGATGTGTTCTGGCCCGGTCCGCCGGGAAGATTGCGGGCCCTGTGGCCGAGCCATGACGTGGCCGCGAGGATCATGAGGGTCAGCAGCAGGGCGGCGAGGTGGCTGATGCCCAGGCCGGCCATGCCGCTCCCTGCGCCCAAGACAATGGCCGCCACGTGCGCGGCCGCTGCCGCGGGCAGCAGGAGAGCGGAGGCCCGCGGCATCGGGAAACGGTTCCTGCTCAGCCCGGCAACGGTCCACCCCAGCAGGGCTGCACCCCAGAGCAGGGCGGCCGTGGCGCCGGCCGCCCTGCCGGGGAAGTCGGTGCCGGCGGCAGCAAACAGGCTGGAGGCGACGGCGAGGTTGACCGCTGCGGCGCCGAGGCCGGCAAAGCCGGCGAAGAGCCTGACGGCATCGGAACGGTACGTTCCCTGTGTTGCCGGAACAGCCGCGATGGCCTGGCTGGTCATCATTTGTTACGCGCGGGCCGTGGCGGGGACCTTGTCCAGGGACAGGCCGACGCCGAGCAGCAGGACGGCGCTCGCGAGGTGGAGAACGTTGTCGGCGCCGTTGAGGGCAATGATGTTCAAAGGCGAGCTGAGCAGGAACAGACCGAGGATGCCCACCAGCAGATACACCGCACCCACAGCCGTGTTAACGGTGCGCGCAAGCTGGACATCCTTGACGCCGGCGTAGAGCAGCGCGGCGCCGATGGCCAGGTGGATCACGTTGTGCAGCGGGTTGACCTCGAAGATGATCAGGTTGGAGCCTTCGGTGGAGAAGAAGCCGACTCCAGACGTCACGGCGAAGCCGACGAGTCCCACCAGCAGGTAGACGGCCCCGAAAACAGTGGCGATAAGACGGTTCGGTGAGTTGCGCATGGCCCAAATTCCTTCCGGTTGCCGGCCCGGGGCAGAAGCCCTGGCCAGATTTGCGGAGCCCCGGCTGGGACTCTCGGAAGCAATTCGGGTCCGGTTGGCGCTTGGATGGGTGCGAGGTCGGAAGAGGGTCAGGCCTTTGGCCGGAGCTTGATGGTGACCAGCTTCAGTTCGTCCTTGCCGGCGAAGCGGTACACCATTTCGATGTCCTTGCCCTGGCATTTGATGAGCCCGGCGACATCCGCAATGTTGTTGTCGTTCTGCGTGCTGACTTTGAGGTCGTCGTAGGCGGTGGTGCAGGACGGGTCCAACTGGAGGCTCTTGACGCCTGACGCGAATTCCTCGCGACTCAGCTGCTCCTTGAGGCTCGGGTCCATGTAGTCGTTGTAAGCCTTGTCCGTGTCGCCGGCGATAACCAGCTTGGTGAAGTCGTCCGCGAGGTCCCCTGCCTGCCGGGTGGACCCGCCCACGAGGTTCACCAGGAGCAGGACCCCGACGATTACCAGCAGGAGCACGCCTGCCACAATGCCCACCACGATCCAGAGGCCCTTGCGGCTTTTGGCCGGAGGCAGCCCCGGCAAGCCGAACGGGGAAGGCGGAAGGGACCGCCGGCCCGGCGGTTGCTGTCGGCCGGGCTGCTGCGCACCGGGTTGGTAGGGACCGGGCTGCTGCGCACCGGGTTGGTAGGGACCGGGCTGCTGCGGGGGGAGCGGGGGATTGCTCAAGGGTTGGGCCTTTCCGGCACCGCACCGGCGGCGCTCCAACTAACGCGGCACAGCCGGCGCCCGGTTGCTTTTGTGGAATAGCCTATAGCGCCGGCGCATTGCATCGAAACGCCGGGAACCGCGATGGTTTCCCGTCGTTACAGACTGCCAGGTGCGCTCAGTCTTCCGCCGAGTTGCGGTCAAGCAGCGGCTGAATCCGGAAAGGTATCAGTTCACCCATCGCCAGGGCGGTGTCGGTCCTTTCGACGCCGTCGCAGGCCAGGATCTTCCCGTTGATCCGGAAGAGGTCTTCGGCGTCCAGTGCCACCACGCGCAGCAGCAGGTCGGCCGAGCCTGTCAGGCCGTAGCCCTCGAGGATCTCCGGCACGGCCGCCAGGTCCTCGGCGAGGGAACCGAGCTTTTGCTGCTGGACATGGACCGAGATGAAAGCCATCAGCGGATAGCCCAGGGACACCGGATTGATGCGCCGCTCGAACGACAGGAAAGCGTGCTTCTTCTCGAGCTGGACCATCCGCGCCTGGACGGTGTTGCGGGAGAGGCCGAGCTTCTGGGCCAGGGCCACCACCGTGCGGCGCGGGTCCTGCGCCAGGGCCGAGAGCAGCCGGGTGTCTGTGCCATCCAAAGCTTGCATAATGCGCAAGGCTAGCACGGTCCGAAGCAGCAAAACAGTGCATTCTGCTCAGTTTCATCGACGGTAGTTGTACCACCTGAACATTGTGAGTAGGGTCACAATTAACCGGGGCAAAGGCGCCCGGGAGGCCGGAACGCGGCGGCATCACGAGTCCTGCCGCGGGATGGTTAAACGACGTCAGAAGGTTGCGGCAACAGTGGTGACAGACGATGCGGGCCAGGGCGGAACAGCCGCCGGCCAGGACAACTATGCAGGGCACCAGGATGGCGCAGGCCACGGCATGGTCCAGCTGATCACCCCCGCGGGGGAGCGTGTCAGCCATCCGGAGTATGACCTCTGGGTCAAGGACGTATCAGACGAGCAGCTGTGCTCGCTCTACGAGGACCTGGTGGTGATCCGGCGGATCGACAAAGAGGCCACCGCGCTGCAGCGCCAGGGCGAACTGGGCCTCTGGCCACCTCTCCTGGGCCAGGAGGCCTCGCAGGTGGGATCCGTGCGGTCCCTGCGGGATGACGACTTTATTTTTCCCAGCTACCGCGAGAACGGCGTGGCCTACTGCCGCGGGGTGGACCTGGCGGACATCCTGCGCGTCTGGCGCGGCGCTGCCTCCGGCGGCTGGGACCCGTACACCGTCAATATGGCCATCCCGCAGATCGTCATCGGCGCGCAGACGCTGCACGCCACCGGGTACGCCATGGGAATCCAGAACGACGGTGCCGACTCCGCAGCGATTGTGTACTTCGGCGACGGCGCCACCAGCGAGGGCGACGTCAACGAGGCCATGGTCTTTGCCGCCAGCTTCCAGGTGCCCCTGGTGTTCTTCTGCCAAAACAACCAGTGGGCCATCTCCGAACCGGTGCGCCTCCAGTCCCACACCCAGCTGGTGGACCGCGGGGCCGGATTCGGCATCCCCAGCATGCGGGTCGACGGCAACGATGTCTTGGCCGTCATGGCAGCCACGCGAGTGGCCCTCGACCGGGCCCGCCGGGGCGGCGGCCCCACCTTCATCGAGGCCGTTACCTACAGAATGGGACCGCATACGACGGCGGATGATCCCACCCGGTACCGCGACCCCAACGAACTCGAAGACTGGGCGGCCAAGGATCCGATCGGCCGGGTCCATGCGCTGCTTGACCGGAAGGGCCTGTTCACCGAGGAGTTCGAGGCCGGCGTGCGGGCCAAGGCTGACGCCGTCGCCCGCGAGCTGCGTGCCGGCTGCACTGGCATGCCGGATCCCGAACCCCTGGACGTCTTCAAGCACGTGTACAGCACCCCCAACTCCTGGCTGGACCGCCAGCAGGACCACTACTCCCGTTACCTTGCCTCCTTCGGCGATCCCGCAGGGGCAACACAAGAAGAAGGTGCACGCTGATGACGCAGATGACCTTTGCGCGGGCAATCAACTCAGGCCTGCGCAGATCCCTCGACAACGATCCCAAGGTGCTTCTCATGGGTGAGGACATCGGCACCCTGGGCGGCGTCTTCCGCGTGACCGACGGACTGCAGAAGGACTTCGGCAAGCACCGCGTCGTGGACACGCCCCTGGCCGAATCCGGCATTGTGGGCACCGCTGTTGGCCTCGCCTACCGCGGGTACCGGCCGGTGGTGGAAATCCAGTTCGACGGCTTTGTCTACCCCGCCTTCGACCAGATCGTGTCACAGGTGGCCAAGATGCATTACCGCAGCCGGGGCGCGGTGAAAATGCCCATCACCATCCGCATCCCGTTCGGCGGCGGCATCGGGTCGCCGGAGCACCACTCCGAGTCTCCGGAGGCCTACTTCGCCCACACGGCAGGCCTGCGGGTGGTCACCCCGGCCAGCCCGCAGGACGCCCACACCATGATCCAGCAGGCCATTTCCTGCGATGACCCGGTGGTGTTCTTCGAGCCCAAGCGCCGCTATCACGACAAAGGCGAAGTGGACGAGTCGCTCGATCCCGATTCAGCCCCGCCGATGGGCCAGGCCCGGGTGGTCACGGATGGGAGCGACGTCACGCTCGTGGCCTACGGGCCACTGGTAAAGACGGCCCGTGATGCTGCCACGGCGGCCGCGGACGAAGGCGTCTCGGTTGAGGTCATCGACCTTCGGTCGCTCGCTCCGGTGGATTTCGCCACCGTGGAGGCCTCGGTCCGCAAGACGGGACGGCTGGTGATCACCCACGAGGCCGGACAGTCGGGCGGGCTAGGCGCGGAGGTTGCGGCGAGCATCACCGAGCGCTGCTTCTACCACCTTGAGACGGCGCCCGTCCGCATCACCGGGTTTGACGTGCCGTACCCCTATTCGAAGGTGGAGATGCACCACCTTCCGAATCTTGACCGGATCCTCGACGGCGTGGACCGCGCGCTGGGCCGGCCGAATTCGCTAAGCGGGCTGGAAGGATGACCGCCACCATGATCAAGGAATTCCGGCTGCCCGATCTCGGGGAAGGACTGACCGAATCCGAAATCGTCAGCTGGAAAGTGGGGGTCGGGGACACCGTCAGTCTGAACCAGATCATCGCCGAGGTGGAGACCGCCAAAGCAGTGGTGGAACTGCCCTCACCGTTCGCGGGCGTGATCACGGCCCTGCATGAACAGCCGGGAACGGTCGTGGAGGTGGGCAAGCCGATTGTCTCGTTCGAGGTGAAGGACGACGCCGGTAACCAGACAGCCGCTGCCGCTCCGGCTGAGGTGGCTCTCCCCAAGAGGGAACCCAACCTCGTCGGGTACGGCGCCGTCGTCGAAAGCACCGGCCGTCCCGTCCGACGGCAGCGCACGCTGGTTCAGCCCACCCCGCTGGCTGAGCCCGCCCCGCTGGCTGAGCCTGTCGAAACCAGGTTTGCCAACACCAGCACAGCCGAGCGGCCCCGTTCCACGCCGCCCGTCCGGAAGCTGGCCAAGGACCTCGGAGTCGACCTGGAGAGTGTCCCGGGGAGCGGCCCCCGCGGTCTCATTACCCGTGACGATGTGCGTAATTTCGTTGGCGGCGGGGATCTTCCCGCGGCCGCCCAGGAGCTGGCAGCACAGGAAGTTCAGCCCGCGCCGGCCCAGGGCGAGCGTGAAGTGCGGACACCAATCAAGGGCGTCCGCAAGTTCACGGCGGCTGCCATGGTCAGCAGCGCCTTCACGGCCCCCCATGTGACGGAGTTCCTCACTGTCGACGTCACTCCTGCCATGGAGCTGCTGGCCAGGCTCAAGGAAAACAAGGCCTTTGCCGGCCACAAGCTCACGCCGCTGACCCTCGTGGCCAGGGCTGTCCTGATCGCCCTGCGGCGCAATCCCGGCCTGAACGCCAAGTGGGATGAGGCCAACCAGGAGATCGTGCAGTTCAACTACGTGAACCTCGGCATCGCGGCCGCAACCCCGCGTGGTCTCACCGTTCCCAACATCAAGGACGCGGACCGGCTGGCGCTCGTTGACTTGTCCACCGAGCTCGCAGAACTGACGGACACCGCCAGAGCCGGCAAGACCAGCCCGGCGGACCTCTCCGGCGGCACCATCTCCATCACCAACATCGGTGTCTTCGGGATCGACGCCGGCACGCCCATCCTCAATCCGGGGGAGGCCGCGATCCTCGCCATGGGTGCCGTCCGGAAAACCCCGTGGGAGTACCAGGACCAGGTAGCCCTGAGGCAGGTCATGACGCTGAGCCTCTCCTTCGACCACCGGCTGGTGGACGGCGAACAGGGATCGAGGTTCCTGGCCGACGTGGGCGCCCTCCTCGCGGATCCCGGCATGGCCTTAGCGATGGCATAGCCGCGATTCCAGGTTGCCTGCCGCTCACGCTCGAGCGGCAGGCAACCGGGGAGCGCAGTTAGTCGGAGAGCGGGCTGGCCGTCACCAGCAACGCCGCCAGGGCCATGTTCTCCAGGAGCGGCCGCGCTGACTTGATCGCCATCCGCCGGCCGTGGTTGCGGACAGAGTGCGGCGTGGAGTTGATCAGGCCGAATGTCGCGTGGGCGCGCATGCGGAGGTCGGCCGTGTCTGTTGTGCCATGGATGCCGGCGAGCACGTCAACCCACACCTCCACGTAGCTGCGCTGCAGGGCACGCACCTGTGCCTGGTCCTCGCCGGTCAGGTTGCTGAAATCCCTGTCCTGCACGCGGATCACGTCGGGGTTGCTGAGGGCAAAGTCCACGTGGAACTGCACCAGACGGTTGAGCGCGGCGGAGGGATCGGAGGCGTCGGCCACCACGTGGCGGCCGCCGTCGAGCAGGTCCTGGCTGACGGTGAGCAGCAGCGCGCCCAGCACGGCCTGCTTTCCGGGGAAATGGCGGTACACGGCGGGTCCGCTCACGCCGGCCGCGGCACCAAGGTCCTCGAGGGAGACCCGGTTGAACCCGTTGACGGCGAAGAGCGTGGCCGCAGCGGACAGGAGTGCCTTCCGGCGGGACTCCTTCGCCCGGCTGCGCTGCGTGGTAACGGATGTCTCATGGCCGGCTGCGGCCTGGACAGGAGCGGTGAGCTCTCCGTGATCTGTGGTGGGCACATTTCCTCCTCGGAACCCAAGAACTCTACCAACATCCTGTGTTGGACATCACAGTTACTAGAGACTAACCTAAACTCAGTTACGAGGCACTAACCGAAATGCGGCGGGACTGCCGCCGGCAGTGCCCGGGAATGGAAGCGGTCAATGGAGACACTCGCCAGCCTGCTGGACACCGCCGGCAGCGCCTTCGAGGCCAACAGCCTTGCGCAGTGCGCGCTCGCTGATGAGCTGCGAAAGCGTCTTGCCACCACAGCCCTGGGCGGGCCGGAGAAATCCCGCGAGCGGCACGTGGCCCGCGGCAAGCTGCTGCCCCGGGAGCGGATCGACCGCCTTCTCGACGACGGCAGTCCCTTCCTGGAGATCGCCCCGCTGGCCGCGAACGGGATGTACAACGACGATTCGCCCGGCGCCGGCATCATCGCCGGCATCGGCCTGGTGCACGGCCGCCACGTGCTGGTGATTTCCAATGACGCCACCGTCAAGGGCGGCACCTACTATCCCATGACGGTGAAGAAGCACCTCAGGGCCCAGGAGATCGCACTCGAGAACCGGCTCCCGTGCATCTACCTCGTGGATTCGGGCGGAGCCTTCCTCCCTAAACAGGATGAGGTCTTTCCGGACCGGGACCATTTCGGCCGGATCTTCTACAACCAGGCCCGAATGTCCGCTGCCGGGATTCCCCAGATCGCCTCCGTCATGGGCTCCTGCACCGCAGGCGGCGCCTACGTTCCCGCGATGAGCGATGAAACGGTCATCGTCCGCAACCAGGGCACCATCTTCCTCGGCGGGCCGCCGCTCGTGAAGGCCGCCATCGGCGAAATCGTCAGCGCGGAAGAACTAGGCGGCGGCGACGTGCACTCCCGGATCTCCGGCGTCACGGACCACCTCGCCGAAAACGACGAACACGCCCTGCAGATCGTCCGCGACATCGTCGCCACGCTGCCCGGACCCGCCGCGCCCGCCTGGGACGTGGACACCGCCGTCGAGCCGGCTGCCGGGCCCGGCCAGCTCTACGGCGCCGTGCCCACGGACGTCAACGCGCAATACGACGTCCGCGAGGTGATCGCCCGGCTGGTGGACGGCAGCCGCTTCCATGAGTTCAAGAAGAACTACGGCCCCACCCTGGTGACCGGCTTCGCCAGGCTTCACGGACATCCCGTGGGCATCGTGGCGAACAATGGGGTGCTGTTCAGCGAGTCTGCGCTCAAGGGCGCCCACTTCATCGAGCTGTGCGACCAGCGCGGCATTCCGTTGCTCTTCCTGCAGAACATCTCCGGCTTCATGGTGGGCAAGGACTACGAGCAGGGCGGGATCGCCAAGAACGGTGCCAAGATGGTTACCGCCGTGGCCACCACGCGCGTACCCAAGCTGACAGTGGTGATCGGCGGGTCCTTCGGCGCCGGCAACTACTCGATGTGCGGCCGGGCCTATTCACCGCGCTTCCTGTGGATGTGGCCGGCCAGCCGGATCTCGGTCATGGGCGGGAACCAGGCCTCAAGCGTCCTGGCGACCGTCAAGCGCGACCAGTTCGAGGTGGCCGGGCAGGAGTGGTCCGCCGAGGATGAGGAGGCGTTCAAGGCCCCCATCCGGCAGCAGTACGAGGACCAGGGCAGCCCCTATTACTCCACGGCGCGGCTGTGGGACGACGGCATTATCGACCCCGCCGACACCCGCACCGTGCTGGGCCTGGCCCTCGACGTCATCTCCCGCGTCCCGCTGCCGGAGACCTCCTTCGGCCTCTTCCGGATGTGAGCCGGCGATGACCATTAGTAGCGTGTTTCGCACTGTCCTGGTGGCCAACCGCGGCGAGATTGCCTGCCGGGTGATCAGGACCCTGCGCGCCATGGGCATCCGGTCGGTTGCCGTCTACAGCGACGCCGACGCCGGCGCCCGCCACGTGCGCGAGGCCGACGCCGCCGTCCGGATCGGCCCCGCCGCGGCCGCCCAAAGCTACCTCAGCATCGATGCGATCGTCAGGGCCTGCCAGGACACCGGTGCCCAGGCGGTGCACCCAGGGTATGGATTCCTTAGTGAGAACGCGGACTTTGCCAGGGCGCTGGAGGCCGCCGGCATCGCCTTCATCGGCCCCGGGGTCGAGGCCCTGGACGTCATGGGGGACAAGATCCGCTCGAAGAACCACGTGGCCGGGTATGGCGTTCCGGTGGTTCCGGGCATCGCCGAGCCCGGCATGACGGATGAGGAACTCATCGCCGCCGCCCCGGCCGTGGGGTTCCCCCTGCTGATCAAGCCCTCGGCGGGCGGCGGCGGCAAGGGCATGCATGCGGTGGACCGGCCCGGGGACCTGGCGTCCGCCCTGGCCACCGCGCGCCGGGTGGCTGCAAGCGCGTTTGGGGACGACACCCTGTTCCTGGAACGACTGGTGACGTCCCCACGGCACATCGAGGTGCAGGTCCTGGCCGATACGCACGGCAACGTCATCCACCTGGGGGAGCGCGAGTGCTCCCTGCAAAGGCGGCACCAGAAGGTCATTGAGGAGGCGCCGTCACCCCTGCTGGAATCGCTGGCCGACGGCGCGGCCGTCCGCGCGAAGATCGGCGAGGCCGCGTGCCAGGCCGCCCGCAGCGTCCACTACACCGGCGCCGGCACGGTGGAGTTCCTCGTTTCCGACGATTCCCCGGACGAGTTCTTCTTCATGGAAATGAATACCCGGCTCCAGGTGGAACATCCGGTGACGGAAATGGTCACCGGCATCGACCTCGTCGAGTGGCAGGTCCGCATCGCCGCCGGTGACGTGCTCACCGTCGGGCAAGACGACGTCGTTCTTAAAGGCCACGCCGCGGAGGCCCGGGTCTACGCCGAGGTCCCGCACCGTAACTTCCTGCCGTCCTCGGGCGAGGTGGTGCTCCTCGACGAACGCGGCAGCCTCTTGACGCCACGCGGCCGGCCAGATCTCGAAAGCCGGGACGTGCGGATCGACTCATCGCTGCTGCCGGGACTGGAAATCTCCAGCGACTACGACCCCATGCTGTCCAAGGTCATCGCCTGGGGGGCCGACCGCAAGGCTGCCCTCGACGAACTGGACGCGGCGCTGGAGCGGTACACCGTTCTTGGCATCGACACCAACGTGGAGTACCTGCGGCTCCTGATCAACCACGAGGACGTCCGCGCCGGCCGCCTGGACACGACGCTGATTGACCGGAAGATGCCGGAACTGGCGTTCCGGGACATCGGCAGCACGGAGCTCGCGGCCGCTGCCCTGTGGTTCTGGCTTGGCGAGGCCGGTGGAATTGAGCCCGGCGGGGGACAGAACGGGGGACAGACAGGTCCCCGATCGCCTTGGGACAGCGCCCGGGGCTGGCGCCTCGGCGCTCCGGCGCCGTGGCGGATAAGCTTCGGCCTTCCCGGCGGTGCCATGGCCACCGTGGCCATCACCTGGGCGGGCGACGGCGCCCCTGACGCCGGCCATGCCCTGGTCAGCGTCGACGGCGGGCCGGAACTGACAGTCCGGGTCCTCGGGCCGGCGGCGGACGCCGGCGGAGATGACGCCGCCGGACCCGGCGTCATCAGGCTCGAGGTGGAGGACAAGCAGCATACGTTCGCCATCGGGGTGTCCCGGGACAAGCACTCCGACGGCGACCATAGGCGGAAAGCGCGGCCGCGGCAGGTTTACCTGGGCAGCGGCGGCTGGTCCTGCGAGCTCGAAGTCCTCACCCGGGAGTCGCGCCTGGAACGGATCCTGGCCGCCATCGAGCGGGAAGAGGGCGCCGCGGATCCGGAGGTCCGGTCACCCATGCCCGGTACCGTCGTCGCGGTGCCGGTGAGTGACGGCGAGCAAGTGACAGCAGGGCAGGTGCTGCTGTCCGTTGAGGCCATGAAGATGGAGCACCAGCTCGTGGCCGAAGTCTCCGGCACGGTCCACATCAGCGTCAGCACGGGCGACCTGGTCAAGGCCGACCAGGTCGTCGCCACGATTCACACGGCCACCATTCACGCGGCCGGCACCGCACGCCAGGATCCAACAGATGAACGTAAGGAGGCCTAGCCATGGCCGATTTTGACCTCAGCGAGGAATACCAGGACCTCAGCAAGACAGTCCGCGAATTCGCCGACGAAGTGGTGGCCCCCGTCTCCGCCAAGCACGACGAGGAGCACAGCTTCCCCTACGAAGTGGTCTCGCAGATGGCGGACATGGGGCTGTTCGGCCTGCCGTTCCCTGAGGAATACGGCGGCATGGGCGGCGACTACTTCGCGCTGGCCCTCGCGCTGGAACAGCTTGGGCGCGTGGACCAGTCAGTTGCCATCACGCTCGAGGCGGGCGTTTCGCTCGGTGCGATGCCCGTCTACCGGTTCGGCACCGAGGCCCAGAAACAGGAATGGCTGCCGCTGCTCGCGTCCGGAAAGGCGCTCGCCGGCTTCGGCCTGACCGAGCCGGAGGCCGGCTCGGACGCCGGCGGCACGAAGACCACGGCCCGGCTGGAAGGCGGCGGAGACGCCAAGAACTGGGTCATCAACGGCAACAAGGAGTTCATCACCAACTCGGGAACAGACATCAGCAAGCTGGTGACCGTCACCGCCGTCACGGGCCAGCAGGAGCGCAAGGACGGCAGCATCAGGAAGGAGATCTCCACCATCCTGGTTCCCACCGACACACCCGGCTTCAAGGCCGAGAAGGCGTACAACAAGGTGGGCTGGAACGCCTCGGACACGCACCCCCTGACGCTGCGGGACGTCACTGTTCCCGAGGCGAACCTGCTGGGGGAGCGGGGGCGGGGCTACGCCAACTTCCTGTCCATCCTGGATGAGGGCAGGATCGCCATCGCTGCCCTGGCCACCGGCGCTGCGCAGGGCTGCGTGGATCTGTCGGTCCGTTACGCCAAGGACCGCAGCGCCTTCGGGGCCAATATCGGCAAGCACCAGGCCATTGCGTTCAAGATCGCCCGCATGCAGGCGCGTGCCCATACGGCCCGTCTTACGTACTACGATGCGGCCGCCCGGATGCTCGCCGGCAAGCCGTTCAAGACCCAGGCGGCCATAGCTAAGATGGTCGCAGGCGAGGCAGCCATGGACAATGCGCGGGATGCCACCCAGGTATTCGGCGGCTATGGCTTCATCAACGAGTTCACCGTGGCGCGCCACTACCGGGACTCCAAGATCCTGGAGGTCGGGGAGGGCACCACGGAGGTCCAGCTGATGCTGATCGCCCGGGAACTGGGGCTGTAACAGGCCCGGTGGCCGTGTCTGTCGAAAGTCTGTGGAGACGCCGAAAGGATCAACGATGATTGACAAGGTTGTTGCCAGCGCTGACGAAGCGGTCGCCGACATAGCCGACGGCGCGTCGCTCGCCGTCGGGGGTTTTGGCTTGTGCGGGATCCCGGTGGCGCTGATCGACGCCCTCCACCGACGCGGCACCACGGACCTGGAGACTGTCAGCAACAACTGCGGCGTGGACGACTGGGGCCTGGGGATCCTCCTTCGGGACGGGAGGATCCGCCGGACCGTCAGCTCGTATGTGGGGGAGAACAAGGAGTTCGCCCGGCAGTACCTCGCCGGCGAACTGGAGGTGGTCCTGACCCCGCAGGGCACCCTGGCCGAGAAGCTGCGCGCCGGCGGTGCCGGCATCCCCGCTTTTTACACCAAAGCGGGCGTTGGGACCCAGGTGTCCGACGGCGGTCTGCCGCAGAAATACGACGCCGACGGCGGCATCGCCGTCGCGTCCCCGGCGAAGGAAGTGCGGAGCTTCGGCGGTGTCGACTACGTCCTGGAGGAGTCGCTCACGCCCGACTACGGCCTGGTCCATGCCTGGAAGGGCGACCGCCACGGGAACCTGGTCTTCCACGCCACGGCCATGAACTTCAACCCCCTTTGCGCCATGGCGGGACGGATCACCATCGCGGAGGTGGAGGAACTCGTGGAGCCGGGCGAGCTGGATCCCGAACACGTCCACCTGCCGGGCATCTTCGTCCAGCGCGTGGTCGTGGTGTCCGAGCCCGAGAAGCGCATTGAGAAGCGGACGGTCGCACTGTCGGCGGCGTCCGCAACCGGTGCCGCGGCCCCGTCCGGGACTGCCGGCGCGGCAGGAACCACCGGCACCACCGATACCACCACCCCCGAACAGGCAGGAGCGTAGCCATGGACCCGAACAGCGCACTGGGGATGCCGCCACGCCCCGAGGCCGTCCGTCACGAATACCGCCGCGCCGCCTCCTCGCACCCGGAAGGCAAGGGCTGGACGCGCAACGAGCTCGCCGCCCGCGTGGCCCAGGAGCTGAGCAACGGCCAGTACGTAAACCTGGGCATCGGCATGCCCACCCTGATCCCGAACTACATCCCGGCCGGCGTCGAGGTGGTCCTGCACTCCGAGAACGGCATCCTCGGCGTCGGCCCCTATCCCAGCGAGGACGAGGTGGACCCCGACCTGATCAATGCCGGCAAGGAGACCGTCACCGTCAACAAGGGGGCCGCGTTCTTCGACTCCGCCCAGTCCTTCGGCATGATCCGCGGCGGGCACGTGGATGTGGCCGTGCTCGGCGCCATGGAGGTGGCCGCCAACGGGGACCTGGCCAACTGGATGATCCCGGGAAAGATGGTCAAGGGGATGGGCGGGGCCATGGACCTGGTCTTCGGAGCCAAGAAAGTGATCGTGATGATGGAGCACGTGGACCGCAGCGGGAAACCGAAGATCGTGGACCGCTGCTCGCTGCCGCTGACGGGCAAGGCCTGCGTGGACCGCATCATCACCGACCTTGCCGTCCTCGACGTGACTCCGGACGGCTTGGTCCTGCGCGAACTCGCCCCGAACGTGTCCGCGGAGGATGTCGCCGCGGCCACCGGTGCGGAGCTGTTCGAGGAAGACCAGGAACTCACCGTATGAGCACAGCCGGGGACGCAGGCAGGTCCAGCAGCGGCAGCGCCGCCCGCGTCGTCGAGCAGCGCGGACTCTACTTCGAGGAGCTCGAGGAAGACATTGTTTACGCCCACCGCCCCGGCCGGACTGTCACGGAGGCGGACAACGTGCTGTTCACCACCATGACCATGAACACGCAGGGGCTGCACCTGGACGCGGCCTGGAGTGCGGGCCAGCCCTTCGGCCAGCGGCTGGTGAATTCCATGTTCACGCTGGCGACGGTTGTGGGGCAGTCCGTGGGCCAGCTGACCCAGGGAACCATCATTGCGCAGCTCGGGCTGACGGACGTCTCCTTCCCGCACCCGCTCTACCACGGTGACACGCTCTACACAGAGACCGTCATAACCGGCAAGCGGCTGTCCGGGTCGCGGCCGGGGCAGGGCGTTGTCACCATGCAGCACACCGGCCGCAACCAGGACGGAACGGTGGTGGCGCTGGCCACGCGGAGCTGCCTGATGTGGACGCGCGAGGCGCATATAGAGGCGCAGCGGGCCAAATAATCGGACAATGACTGTATGACTTTCGTGATGGGCCCTGCCCTCCTTTTCTGCCCTGCCGACCGCCCCGAACGCTTCCAAAAGGCCGCCGAGCGCTCCGACGCCGTCATCCTGGATCTTGAGGATGCCGTGGCGGCGCCGGACAAGCAGCGGGCACGGGGCGCCATCCTCGCCCAGCTCGGGGGCTCCGGCGACGGGCCGGAGCTCGATCCCAGCCGGACCATCATCAGGATCAACCCGGCCGGCACCGAGGACTTCGAGAAGGACCTGCACTGCCTGGCGCACACGCCCTACCGCACCGTCATGCTCGCCAAGGCAGAGAGCGCGAGCCAGCTCCGGGCCCTGCCGGACTTCCACGTGATTGCCCTGTGCGAGACGGCCGCGGGCGTGGTCCACGCACCCGCCATTGCCGCCGAACCCAACGTCGTGGCCATGATGTGGGGTGCGGAGGACCTGCTCGCCTCCCTCGGCGGGACTTCCAGCAGGAACGACGACGGCGGCTACCGCGCCGTTGCCTTGCACGCCCGTTCCGCTGTGCTCCTGGCAGCGGGCGCAGCCGGCAAGCAGGCCGTTGACGCGGTCTACGTGAACATCCCCGACCTTGACGGGCTGGCCGCGGAGGCCCGGGACGCCGCTGCCTCCGGGTTCGGTTCCAAGGCCTGCATCCACCCCAGCCAGGTGGCCGCCGTCCGGTCCGCCTATGCACCCTCGGGCGAGGACGTGGCCGCTGCCACGCACCTGCTGGAGGCAGCGAAGGAAGCCGGTACCGGCGTGTTCCAGTACCAGGGCCGGATGATCGACGGCCCCATCCTCCGGCACGCGGAGTCGGTGCTCCGGAGGGCCCGGTAGGTTGCACACGGCCGGGTGGGTTCACGCAGCCCGGTAGCCCGCCGTCGTCCTCGCTATTTTCCGGACGTTATCGTTTTCCTGCCCTCAGGGAGATGGGCGGGATCGCCTCGTAGAGCGGTGTCCGGATCCAGCGCTGGCCGGTCTCCCGGAACTCCGCCCGGGTGGCGAAGCGGTACAGGTAGGTGCGGGCGCGCACCCAGCGGGGGCGTTCGCCGTCGAACGGGTCATGGCGCAGCAGCCGCAGCATGGCTGCGTCAGCCTCCAGCAGCTTGCCGAGGAAGGCGTAAAACCATTCCTCGTGGACCGTGCGCAGGGGCAGGAACCACATGAGCCAGTCCAGCCGCAGATGGTAGGGCGCCCACTGGCGGGGCAGCCGGTGCACCTCGCCCGGTTTTCCCTTGAAGCCGTATTCGCGCCAGTCGGCCGCCTCGTCCGCCTCCTCGTCCAGGGTGCCCTCCACCGCCACTTCGATGCGCTGCTTGGTGACCGTGCCGAACGCGCCGTACGTGTTCACCAGCTGCCAGCGGTTGAAGCTGGCGTTCATCAGCTGGTACTGGGAGAACAGGTTGCGGATGGGCCAGTAGCTGAGGACCACCAGGAGCAGGGACGCGGCCAGCGTGATGAGAAGCCACCACAGCGGCGTCTCCCCGGTGGGGTGCCATTCCAGCGGAAGTACCGGCAGCACCGCATGCGCCACGGGATCGCTGACGCCGGCGAAGGCCAGCACAATCGCAATCCAGTTCAGCCAGGCAAAATTGCCGCTGGCCACCAGCCACAGCTGGGTGAAGATGATGATGCCCGCCGCAATGCTGCCCAGCGGCTGCGGCGCGAAGAGGAAGAACGGCACCACCAGCTGGGCGAAGTGGTTCCCCACCACCTCCAGCCGGTGGAAGGGCTTCGGCAGCAGATGCGCCTGCCGGCTTAGGGGGCCGGGCATCGGCTGCGTCTCATGGTGGTAGTACAGGGCGGTGAGGTCGCGCCACTCCCGGCCGCCGCGGATCTTGATCATGCCGGCACCGAATTCCAGCCGGAACACCAGCCACGCCACCAGGATCAGGATAGTCCTGGGCGGATCGGTCTGGTCCGACCCCAGGAACGCCACGGTGAAGCCGGCCTCCAGGAGCAGCATCTCCCAGCCGAACCCGTAGAACGTCTGGCCCACGTTGACCACCGACATGTACAGCAGCCACAAGGCCAGGAACGCGATCAGCGGCAGCCAGGGCGGGCCCATCTGGGGGAGGCCGAGGACCAGGACGCCGGAGATAACCAGCCCCACTGTACAGACGGCCCGCAACAGCCGGTCCGAGTAGCGCCAGCGGAACAGCGTGGGCCTGCGCATCCGGCTAAAAGCCTTCAGGTAGTCCGGAACGGGAAGGAGGCCGCGCTCACCGAGGAGCGCGGGAAACTGGTTGCGGGAGGAGAGGAACGCAACGAAGTAGAGTGCGGCGACCCCGCGCTGCAGCACCTGCCGGGCGAATTCATAGTCCGGCGCATCGAACCATGCGGCCCAGTCCACGGGCACCACGTTACCCCGGCACCGATGCGCGTCAAGGTGCTGCGAGGCTGCCCGCCCAGCCCGCCCGCGCCGTTCCCCGCCGTCCGTCGGCCACTGGCGGTGCGGGATACTTAAGCCATGCAGACTTCCGGCTCCAGCCGTCCAGACAGCCAGCCGCGCACCATCGTCATCCTCGGATCCACCGGTTCCATCGGCACCCAGGCGATTGACGTCGTCGACGGCGCCCCGCACCTTTTTGAGGTTGTGGCGCTGAGCGCCGGGGGCGGCAACCTCGAACTCCTCGCCCGGCAGGCCGTGCACACCCGGGCAGGCGCTGTCGGCATCGCCGAAGGTGATCCCGGGCGCCTCCGGGACCTGATCAACGACGCCGCCCGGACAGCTGGGCTGGGGCAGTACCGGCCCGAAATCATCGCCGGCCCCGACGCCTCAACCAGGATCGCTGCCGTGAAGGCGGACGTGGTGCTCAACGGCATCACGGGCTCGATCGGACTGGCGCCCACGCTCGCCGCGCTGGAATCCGGCGCCACCCTGGCGCTCGCCAACAAGGAATCCCTGATCGTTGGCGGTTCGCTGGTCAAGGCCGCCGCCGCGGAGGGACAGATCGTGCCGGTTGACTCCGAGCACTCCGCCATCGCCCAGTGCCTGCGTTCGGGGACCGCCGCGGAGGTGGACAGGCTTATCCTGACCGCCTCGGGCGGGCCCTTCCGCGGCCGTACCCGCGAACAGCTCTTCGCCGTGACGCCGGAGGAGGCGCTGGCGCACCCCACCTGGGATATGGGCCTGATGGTCACCACCAACTCAGCCAGCCTGGTGAACAAGGGCCTTGAAGTCATCGAGGCGCACCTGCTGTTCGACATCCCCCTGGACCGGATCGATGTGGTGGTCCATCCGCAGTCCGTGATCCACTCCATGGTGCAGTTCGTGGACGGCTCCACCATCGCCCAGGCCTCGCCGCCGGACATGCGCCTGCCGATTGCCCTTGGCCTGGGCTGGCCGGACCGGGTGCCCAATGCGGCCACGCCCTGCGACTGGACCCGGGCCACCAGCTGGACGTTCGAGCCGCTGGACTCCTCCGCGTTCCCCGCCGTCCGGCTGGCCAAGGACGCGGCGAAACAGGGAAGCACGTACCCCGCAGTGTTCAACGCCGCCAACGAGGAGGCCGTGATGGCCTTCCATGCGGGCAGGATCCGCTTCACGGACATCGTGGACACCATCGAGGCCGTTCTCGGTGAACATTCGGGTTCCTCCGGGCTAACGGTCGGATCCGTGCTCGATGCTGAGAAATGGGCACGAGCGCGCACCCACGAACGTTTAGCAGTGAGCAGTCTCTAGGAAGCAGCAGATCTGAAGCATGAGTCCCGTCATCCTCTTTATCCTTGGTGTCGTCTTTGTGGCGGTCGGCATCGCGGTATCCATTGCGCTGCATGAAGTGGGCCACCTGGTACCCGCCAAGCTGTTCAAGGTGCGCGTCACCAAGTACATGATCGGCTTCGGCCCCACCATCTGGTCGACCAAAAAGGGCGAAACCGAGTACGGCTTCAAGGCGCTGCCGCTGGGCGGCTACGTCTCGATGATCGGCATGTACCCGCCCAACAAGGAGGACGGTTCGGTGCGTCCGTCCAGCACGGGCATGTTCCAGACGCTGGCCAGCGAGGCCCGTTCCATGGCCCATGAAGATGTGGGGCCGGGGGACGAGAACCGCGTGTTCTACCGGCTCCCGGTCTGGAAGAAGATCATCATCATGCTGGGCGGCCCGGCAATGAACCTGCTGATCGGCCTCGTGCTCACGGCCGTGCTGCTCATGGGGTTCGGCATCTCCGAGCCCACCACCACCATCGCCGACGTTTCCAAGTGCCAGGTGAAGGCGGGGGAGACAGTCGATCCGGACTCGGCCAACTGCAAACCGACTCCGGCGGCTGCCGCCCAGCTCAAGCCCAACGACGTCATCACCGCCTTCGACGGAAAAACCGTGACCAGCTGGGATCAGCTCACGGGCTGGATCCGTGCTTCCGCGGGCAAGGAAGTGTCCATCACTGTGGAGCGCGACGGCTCTCCGGTGACCAGCACCGTCACCCCTGTTCTGTCGGCACGCCCGGTCGTCGGGCCGGACGGGCGCCAGGCAAAGGACGACGCCGGAACCCTTCTGTACCAGGACGTTGGCTTCCTGGGCATCGGTGCGCAGACCGCCCTGGTTCCCCAGCCGGCGTCGTCCGTCCTGCCCATGGCGGGGGAGAACATCAAACAGGTTGCCGGGGTGGTCCTCAATCTGCCGGCCAGGGTGGTCGGCGTGGCCAAGGCGGCGTTCAGCGAAGAACCCCGCGACCCCAACGGCCCCATCAGTGTGGTGGGCGTGGGCCGGGTGGCGGGCGAGGTGGCTGCCATGGAGGAAGTGCCGGCCCAGGCCCGGCTTGCCGCCTTGGTGGGACTGCTCGCCGGGCTGAACTTTGCCCTGGCCGTCTTCAACCTGATCCCGCTGCTCCCGCTCGACGGCGGCCACGTGGCAGGCGCACTCTACGAGGCAGTGCGGCGGCGGGCGGCAAAGCTGCTCGGCAAACCCGATCCCGGCGCCTTCGATATCGCGAAACTGCTGCCGGTGACCTACGTGGTGGCGGCGCTGCTTATGGGGATGGGTGCGCTGCTGATTTATGCGGACATCGTGAAGCCGGTGAATCTCTTCGGCTAGCTCTCTTAGGCTCAGCATCAAATGGCTGATAACTGAAAATCAGCTCTAAACGATTGATTTATGAATATAAGCCGAATACGGTTTATCCATGTACGTTCTGACCATCGACCAGCGTGGCAGCACCAGCGACGTGGACCGCGTGCCCGAGCTCCTCGGAGACCTCAGCAGCCATGCCGGTGTCCGCTTTGAACGCTCCGTCGGCGACGAAGTGCAGGGAGTCCTGCAGGACCCTGCCCTGGTGGTCGACGTGGCCCTGCTGGTTCTGCGAAGCGGGCACTGGTACGTCGGAATCGGCGTCGGCCCCGGATCCCTCCCGCCGGACGCGAGCCCGCGTGAAGGGTCCGGCCCCGCCTTTGTCGCTGCCCGCCGGGCGGTGGAGCGTGCCAAGTCAGCCGCGAGCCATGTCCCCGCCGCCGTGGTCGCCGGGAGTCGGAAGCACGAGGCCGCCGTGGCGTGCGCCAACGCGGAAGCGGTGCTGCGGTTGGTCGGCGGCCTGGTGCAGGCAAGAACCGAGGCCCAGTGGCGCGTGGTGGATGCCCTCCGTGCAAAGAGCGGTGCAGCAACCGAACAGGGCTCCGGACGCCACGGACGCCAGAAACAGGTGGCGCGGGAACTGGGAATCACCGAACAGTCGGTGAGCCGGGCCGTCCTCCGGTCGGGCTGGCAGGAAGAATGGGCCGCAAGGCCGGCGGTGGAAATGCTGCTGGCAACCGCCCACCGCCTCATCCTGGAGAACCCCACCCCCGGGACTCAGGACGGCGACGACAACCGAGGAGAAGCGTGAACGCAGTCTGGATCGCAGCCGCCCTGCTGACGGCCGGATTCGTGGGCTGGCCCGTCACGGCCCTGGTTTTCCGGCTGGCCCGCACCATCGACGACAAAGCCGATGCCGCCGCCAGCGCCGGCAGGGACGGCGCCGACGACCCCTCGGCTGACGTAACGGTGGACAGCCCCGCCGCGGTGGACCGCCCGGCCGCAGGGGACAGGGTGAATACAGTGAACGGCGACATCACGGTGGACGCAGGTGGTGCGGCCGCGCCGGAACCCGGACGCGAGGCGTCGGCCAAACGGATTCTCCGGGGCGGGGCCATCATCGGGGTGCTCGAGCGGCTGGCAGTCTGCCTCGCCATTCTGGCCGGGCAGCCCGTGGCCATCGCCTACGTGGTGGCCATCAAAGGCCTGGGCCGGTTCGCGGAACTCAAGGAAACGCCGGTGGCCGCGGAGCGGTTCATCATCGGCACCCTGACCTCCATGCTGTGGGCTGCGGGAGTTGCCGCCGTCACGAAGGTCGTGCTCCTCGGCTAGCCCGGCCCCGGGATAGGGTATCTCTATGACTGTTTTTGCTGTTGAGTACGTATACGACGCCGAGTCCTCCGAAACGCGCGCAGCCACCCGCCCCGCCCACCGCGAATGGACTGCCGGACTCGCGCAGGACGGCAGGCTGCTGGCCAGCGGACCCTACGGCGACGGCGCCGGCGCCCTGCTCATTTTCAAGGCGGCCGATGAAGCCGCACTCAACGAGATCCTCCGGCAGGATCCCTTCGCGGCAGCGGGCGTCATTTCCGGCACGCGAACCACCGAATGGGCACCCGTGACCGGTCTCCTGGCTGAGCACGCAGCCTAGCCGCCCGCACCACCAATTTTCGAATTCAAGGAGTCCACGTGACCTCGGTCAGCCTGGGAATGCCATCAGCACCGCCGCCCGTCCTTGCCCCGCGACGCAAGACGCGCCAGATCAAGGTGGGCTCCGTCGGCGTCGGTTCCGATTTCCCCATCAGCGTGCAGTCGATGACCACCACGCCCACCACGGACATCAACGCCACGCTGCAGCAGATTGCCGAGCTCACGGCCTCCGGCTGCGACATCGTCCGCGTGGCGTGCCCGTCCGCCGATGACGCGGAAGCGCTTCCGATCATCGCCCGGAAATCGCAGATCCCGGTCATCGCCGACATCCACTTCCAGCCGAAGTACGTCTTCGCGGCCATCGAGGCCGGCTGCGCTGCGGTGCGCGTCAATCCGGGCAACATCCGCAAGTTCGACGATCAGGTCAAGGAGATCGCCCGGGCGGCCAAGGACCACGGCACGTCCATCCGCATCGGCGTGAACGCAGGATCGCTGGAGCCGGGCATCCTGAAGAAGTACGGCAAGGCCACTCCGGAAGCTTTGGTCGAATCCGCGGTCTGGGAAGCCTCGCTCTTCGAGGAGCACGGCTTCCACGACTTCAAGATCTCCGTGAAGCACAATGACCCGGTGGTCATGGTGGCGGCCTACGAGATGCTCGCCGAAAAGGGCGACTGGCCGCTGCACCTGGGCGTCACTGAGGCCGGCCCCGCCTTCCAGGGAACCATCAAGTCGGCCACAGCCTTTGGCGCACTCCTCTCGCGCGGCATCGGCGACACCATCCGCGTGTCCCTGTCGGCCCCTCCCGTCGAGGAGATCAAGGTGGGCAACCAGATCCTGCAGTCGCTGAACCTGCGCCCCCGCAAGCTGGAAATCGTCTCGTGCCCGTCCTGCGGGCGCGCCCAGGTTGACGTCTACACCCTCGCCGAGCAGGTCACGGCCGGCCTCGAGGGGATGGAGATCCCCCTGCGCGTCGCCGTCATGGGCTGCGTCGTCAACGGCCCGGGTGAAGCACGGGAAGCTGACCTCGGCGTCGCCTCCGGCAACGGCAAGGGCCAAATATTTGTGAAGGGCGAGGTCATCAAGACTGTTCCCGAGAGCCAGATTGTTGAGACACTGATCGAAGAGGCCATGCGTATCGCGGAAGAGATGGGGGAGGCCGATGGCGAAGATGCTGTCAAGGGTAGCCCCGTGGTTAGCGTCACATAAGGACGGCGCCGCGCCGGACGGTGCCACCGTCCGGGTACTGGGTGTTGCGGACACCAGTCAACTGCACGAACTGGCAGAGATCGATCCCGTCTCCAACGTGTTCATCCTGGCGCATCTGGAGTCAACGGGCTCTGCCGCGCCCACCCCGGGCGGAGCCAACATCCTGGGCGTTTTCGACGACGACGTGCTGGTTGGCGCCTGCTGGGCAGGCGCCAACCTGGTCCCCGTCCAACTGGATCCCGAGCTGGCAGGACCGGTGGCCGCTGCGGCCCACCGCTCCGGGCGCCGGTACGCGTCGGTCTTCGGACCGGCCGGAACGGTCCTTGCGCTGCACAGCCGGCTGGAGGAGCTGGGCCACGTGGCCCACGAGGTACGGCCCGACCAGCCACTCATGACCATATCCGGCCCCCCGGCCGTTGAACCGAACTGGGAGCTGGGGCACGGGCAGTACGCAGATTTTGACGCCATCCTCCCTGCCTGCGCGGCGATGTTCGAGGAAGAGGTTGGCTACTCGCCCTACCTCGGCGGCCGCGACTTCTACAGCCGCCGGGTGGCAGGCCTGATCCGGCAGGGACACTCCCTGGTCCACCTGAAGGACGGCGAAGTCGTGTTCAAGGCCGAGCTGGGTGCTGTCACCGCCGAGGTCACCCAGGTGCAGGGCGTATGGATGAACCCCAGCCACCGGGGACTCGGGCTGAGCGCCGGCTATATGGCGGCCGTGGTGCTGCTGGCCCAGAAAATGGCACCCGTCACCAGCCTCTACGTCAACGACTACAACTCCCGGGCGAGGGCCACCTACGAACGCGTGGGTTTCCGGCAGGTGGGGACCTTCGCTACGGTTCTCTTCTAGCCGGCGGCCAAAGCCGCACCGGTCGCCCCGGATTTGAAATCGGTGACGGCTATCACATAGGTTCGTTTCAACCGGGTTTTCGGACCCGGGTGGTCTTTGAGAATTAGCGGCATGACCGGCCGCGGAGCCACGCCGCCACAGGGATGACCAGCCGTAAACGGCCAGGGGCTTCTCCTGCGGGGCGTGGCTTTCCTGTTCAGCTCCCACAGGGCCCGCAACCTGTGCTGCTGCCCAGCCGGTACATTAGTACCCAGACAATCAGCACTTCCCCCAGAAACGGACACCTACCCGTGGTTCTTCGACTCTCCAAGCTTTTCCTGCGCACCCTGCGTGAAGACCCCGCTGACGCCGAGGTGGCCAGCCACCGGCTGCTCGTGCGCGCGGGATACATCCGCCGCGCGGCTCCGGGCATCTACACCTGGCTGCCGCTGGGACTGAGCGTGCTGCGCAAGGTGGAGCAGATCATCCGGGAAGAGATGGACGCCATCGGCGCCCAGGAAGTTCACTTCCCCGCACTGCTTCCCAAGGAGCCCTACGAGGCGACCAACCGCTGGACCGAATACGGCGAAGGCCTGTTCCGGCTGAAGGACCGCAAGGGCGGGGACTACCTGCTGGCCCCCACGCATGAGGAGATGTTCACCCTGCTGGTCAAGGACCTGTACTCCTCGTACAAGGACCTGCCGCTGAGCATCTACCAGATCCAGAACAAGTACCGCGACGAGGCACGTCCGCGCGCCGGCCTTCTCCGCGGCCGTGAGTTCATCATGAAGGACTCCTACTCGTTTGACGTCGACGACGCCGGGCTGGACGCCAGCTACGCAGCCCACCGGGCGGCGTACCTGAAGATCTTCGAGCGGCTGGGCCTGGAAGTCATTCCCGTCACGGCCACCGCAGGTGCCATGGGCGGCTCCAGGAGCGAGGAATTCCTGCACCCCACCGACATCGGCGAGGACACCTTCGTGCGCTCGGCCGGCGGTTACGCGGCCAACGTCGAAGCCGTGACCACGGTGGTTCCCGCCGAAATCGACTTCACCAACGCCCCGGCCGCCGAGATCCGCGATACCCCGAACACGCCCACGATCGACACGCTCGTGGCTGCCTCCAACGAGCTCGTGCCGCGCAGCGAGGCCGACGGCGGCCCCTGGACTGCCGCTGACACGCTCAAGAACGTTGTCCTCGCCGTCACCCTGCCCACCGGGGAGCGCCAGATCGTAGTGCTCGGCGTCCCCGGCGACCGGGGTGTCGACCTCAAGCGCGTCGAGGCCAACATCGGCGCCTACCTTCCGGTCGCCGGCGAAATCGCAGTGGAAGCCGCGGGCGAGGAGGACCTGGCCCGCAACCCGCTCATCGTGCGCGGTTACCTCGGCCCGGGCATGTCGCTGGGCGCACCGCTCCTTGGCCTCGAAGGCGCCGCCAAGCTCCTGTACCTGGTGGATCCGCGCGTCGTCAGCGGCACGGCCTGGGTGACCGGTGCCAACATGGCGGGCAAGCACGTCTTCGGGCTCGTGGCAGGACGTGACTTCACGTGGGACGGCGTCATCGAGTGCACCGAAGTGCGCGCCGGTGACGAAGCCCCGGACGGCTCCGGTCCGCTCGAAACGGCCCGCGGCATCGAGATGGGACACATCTTCGCGCTGGGCCGCAAGTACGCCGAAGCGCTGGAACTGAAGGTCCTGGACCAGAACGGCAAGCAGGTGGTGGTCACCATGGGTTCCTACGGCGTGGGCGTCACCCGGGCCGTCGCCGCCTTGGCGGAATCCAACCACGACGCCAAGGGCCTGGTCTGGCCCCGCTCTGTGGCTCCGGCCGACGTGCATGTGGTGGCCGTCGGCCGCGGGGAGGAAATCTTCGCCGCCGCTGAGCAACTCGCGCTTGAGCTTGAGGGCGCCGGCCTGGAGGTCATCTACGATGACCGGCCCAAGGTTTCCCCGGGCGTGAAGTTCGGCGATGCCGAGCTTGTTGGAGTGCCCACCATCCTTGCCGTCGGCCGCGGACTGGTGGACGGCGTCGTCGAAATCAAGGACCGCCGAAGCGGCGAGGCTGAGAACGTGGCCGTGGACAAGGCCGTTGACTACGTGGTCAACGCCGTCCGCAGCAACTGACGCCTGCCCTCCCAGTGGTTTCGGGGTTTGAGTCGATCCAGCTCGCCACTATCGTCCTGATAGTGGTGGCTGGCTTCTCCGCCGGCTGGGTGGACGCCGTCGTGGGCGGCGGCGGCCTGCTGCAGCTGCCGGCATTGTTGCTCGTGCCGGGGATCACCCCGGTGCAGGCGCTGGCCACCAACAAGATGGGCTCCATTTTCGGCACCACCACCAGCGCCGTGACCTACTACGGCCGCGTCCGGCCCGACCTGCGGACGGCCGTGCCGATGGCGGCGATCGCGTTGGCGGGCAGCTTCGGCGGTGCGCTGCTGGCCACCCGGCTGCCGGCGGAGGTATTCAAGCCGATCATCGTGGTGGCCCTGGTGGCCGTCGCGCTGTTTACCGCCCTTAAGCCCGACGCCGGGCACCTCACCGAACTCCGGCACGGCGGCCGCACCCACTACGTGGTGGCATGCGCCATCGGCGCCGTGATTGGTTTCTATGACGGCCTGATCGGGCCCGGCACCGGATCCTTCCTGGTGATCGCGCTGGTTTCAGCGATGGGGTACGCCTTCCTGGAGGCCAGCGCCAAGGCGAAAATCGTCAACATGGCGACGAACGCCGGGGCGCTCATATTTTTCCTCCCGCACGGCTCCCTGCTCTGGGGAGTGGGCTTGCTGCTGGGCGCAGCGAACATGGCCGGGGGCTACCTCGGCGCACGCACCGCTGTAAGGCAGGGGAGCAAATTCGTCCGTGTGGTGTTCCTCATTGTAGTTTTCGCCCTGATCGTCAAGCTCGCCTTCGACGTCTGGCAGGAGAACTTCGCCTGAGCTGGCTTTCCGGCTGGGCCGGCATTCTGGCTGAGTCAGGTTCCCGGTGGAGCCAAGTTCTCGCGGGCGGTCCCGGGACGGCGTAGCATGCCTCTATGTCAGCCGGTGCGGAACCGTACCGGGAAGCCTTGGCTGCAGCCGTCCGGCATGCGACTCGCTGGCTGGAAAGCCAGCCCAGCCGCCGGGTCGGTCCGCAGCTGGCAGCCCGCGAACTCGCCGCAGCGTTCGACGGAGCGCTGCCACAGTCCGGCATGCCCCCGGCAGACGTCGTGGATTACCTCGCCAGCCGCGCCGAACCGGGCCTCATGGCCATGCCATCCGGACGCTTTTTCGGCTGGGTCATCGGGGGTACCCTCCCGGCTGCCATGGCAGCCGACTGGCTGGTCAGTTCCTGGGACCAGAACTCGGGGCTCCGCTACGCCACGCCAGCCATCGCCGCCATTGAGGACGCCGCGGGCCACTGGCTGCTGCAGTTGCTGGGCCTGCCGGAGGAATCCGACGTCGGCTTCGTCACGGGAACTACCATGGCCAATTTCACCGGGCTGGCGGCCGCACGGTGGCGGCTTCTGAAGGACGCGGGCTGGAACCTGGAACGTGACGGGCTCTTCGGCGCTCCGCGGATCCATTGTCTTGTGGGGGAGGAACGGCACGAGACGGTGGACCTCGCGCTGCGTTACTTGGGAATGGGCAGCCCCACCGTGGTTCCGGCCGACAGCCAGGGACGCATTGACGCCGCGGAGCTGGACTGTGCCCTGGACCGGATCGCGCTGGAGCATGCAGCAGCGGACCGTTCAGGCGCCGCCCAGTCCGGCGGATCCCCGGGTTCGGGGCCGGCCCCGGTGCTGGTGTGCCTGCAGGCCGGAAACCTCCACTCGGGAGCCTTCGACCCCTTCACCGGAGCCATTGCGGTGTCCAAGGCACACGGCGCCTGGGTCCACGTGGACGGGGCCTTCGGGCTCTGGGCTGCGGCCGTCCCGGAGCTGGCAGGGCTGACAGCCGGGGTGGAACGGGCCGACTCCTGGGCCACAGACGCGCATAAGAGTTTGAACGTCCCGTACGACTGCGGCGTTGTAGTTGTCCGGGATGCGCAAGCGTTGCGCAGCGCCATGGGGCTGCACGCCAGCTACCTCCTCCAGGATGCCGACGGCTCGGCTGATCCCAGCCAGCGGGTTCCGGAGCTTTCCCGCAGGGCCAGGGGAGTGCCCGTGTGGGCAGCGCTAAAGTCCCTCGGCAGGGACGGTGTGGCCGGACAGATCCGCCGCCTTGCCACCTCCGCTGCCAAGCTCGCGGAACAGCTCAGGGCCATTGACGGGCTGGAAGTCCTGAACGACGTCGGCTACACCCAAATCTCCGTGGCCTTCGGCGACGACGCCACAACCCGGCTCGTGGCGGAGCGGCTCATCGCCGACGGAAAGGTGTGGATGTCCGGTTCCCGTTGGCACGGCAGGGATGTGGTGCGGATATCTGTCAGCAACTGGACCACCGACGCCGATGACGTCACCACCGCGGTGGAGGCGGTGCGGACAGCAGTCGAAGCCGTCCGGTCCGGCGGGCCCTGACGGCCCTGTGCTTGCTGGGGCCCTACGACCGCAATGTGTACATGGCATCCTCGCCGGGTTCGGGCAAGTCGTGGGCAGCCGGAAGCCCGTCCAGCGTCCGGCCGGCAAGGGTGCTCGCCACCCACAGGGACCGGGCCATGTCACCGCCGTGCGCCGGCCTCGAGGCGTAGTGCAGGGCGTTGTCCACCTCCCGGGCCAGGCTCCACTGCCGGGCCACTTCCGGGTCCAGCCCGGCCGCGACGCTGAAGTCATGGCACCTTGCCAGCAGGCCGGCGGCGGGATCCGATGCCGGCAGGTCCGGGATCCGGTTCCAGAGCACGGGAGCCACGGCGAACTCCGCCTCACCCACCATCGGCTGGGGATCGATGGCGGCAAAGCCATCGGCGACAGTCTTCCGGACTGAATGGTTCCCTGCAGCATTGTTCGCTGGGGAGTCAGGCCTGGCAAGGATGTTGAGGTAGTGGAAGTCCGTGTTGACCAGGACGTCCTCAGAGGAGCGGCGGCCCACGGCGCCTCGCGTCTGGCAAACCTCGAGTGCTGCCTCCAGCAGCCACCTGGGAAACGGGCGGCCCAGCTGTTCCCATTCGGCAGGCAAGTCGTCGCTCCACTGTTCCGCACGGGCGGCCACGTGCACAAATTCCTGCCACTGGGGCCGGGCGTCGGGCACGAGGCTCAGCTCCCGCATCAGCCCGCCCCACACCTCACGGGCGGTGTCCATTGGTTCTGTCCGGAGCGACCGGCCTGCATCCAGGCGCTCAAGGAGCATCGAACACGTTCCGGCGTCGGACGCCAGCAACTTCACCGCGCCATGGCCGTTCCACAGGGCCAGCGCATGGCGTTCCACGAGGGCTTCGTCATGCGGAAAGGCCACCTTCAACGCTGCTGCCGATCCCGCCACGCGGACCGGAACCACAACCGCGCCGTGCCCGCTCCACGGAAATGCTCCCGGTTCCAGGTCAAGCTCAAGCTGCCACTGGTCAATCCGGCCGCGGATCATGTCAGGAAGGGACGCCAGCCAGGCCCTGCCGGCGCTGCTGCGCGAGTAGCGGCGCGTCAGGTCCAGGGGGATGGGAACGTCTGCTGGCCGGCTCACAGTTCCAGCGTAGTGGAGCTGTCCTTGCGGATTGGGGAGGCCGGACCCCTCCTGCCCGGGCAGCTCCCGCATAGACGACGCCGCTGGCAGCACTACACGATGCCGCTGGCGCCTAGCAGGTTGCCGATGGTGAACGTCGCAGCCAGGGCGAGGCCGCCACCCACGACGACGCGTGCGCCCGCCCGGGTCTTCGAACCGCCGCCGATCCACGCGCCCACGGCGCCCGTTACGGCCAGGGCCAACAGGACTGCTCCGAAAGTCACGGCAACGCGAATGTTTTCAGGAGGCAGCAGGATGGCCAGCATCGGCAGAATGGCCCCCAGGGTGAAGGCGATGGCGGACGCGAAGGCGGCATGCCAGGGACTCACGATGTCCTGTTCGTCAATATTCAGCTCGGCGGAAAGGTGTGCGGCCAGGGCGTCGTGCTCGGTCAGTTCCCGCGCCACATTCCGGGCTGTTTCCTCGCTCAGGCCTTTGTTTCGGTAGATCTCGGCGAGCTCCAGCAGCTCCTCTTCCGGTTCCTCGGCTAGTTCGCGCCGTTCCTTCTCGATCAGCGCCTTCTGGCTGTCGCTCTGGCTGCTGACGGAGACGTACTCGCCCAGGGCCATGGATACGGCACCGCCCACGAGTCCGGCAGCACCGGCTGCGAGGATGGCACCGTTGTCACTGGTGGCACCGGCCACGCCCACCACAATCGCAGCCACCGACACGATCCCGTCGTTGGCGCCAAGGACACCGGCACGCAGCCAGTTCAGGCGGTGCACAAGGTCGTTGCTGTGGGGCTCATTGGCGTGCTGCCCCTCAGGGGGCAACGTCGGCTTGTCCGCTGGATCCATGGCTCCAGCAAACCACCTGGAGGTAGCCGGCTGCCAGTGGAATGTCATCGGCCGACCTTGGACACTCGGCCGTGGGCCGCCCTGATTCTAGGGTGCGGCGGGAGTTGCCGCTGTTCCGCCGTCGGTCTGGCGCGGTGAGGCCTCAGCCGATTCCGGAAGCTCCGGCAGGAGCGCGGTGTCCAGCACAATGCCGGGTACGGGGCCGGGATCGGACCCCCAGCGCATGGTCCGCTGGGCAGCCGCGACCAGCGAGGAGACAGACCACCGCCGGGTCTCACCCTCGCTCAGTGCCACAAGGTCGCCGTAGACCGGGAGCGTTCCTGCTTCAAGGCTGGCCAGTCCCGCAGCCGGCTTCTGCAGGAACGAGGTGCCCAGGGTGTAGCCCGGTTCACGGGGAGGAACTGACACGCAATGAGCGCGGGTATGGGCCTCGGCCTGGCCAACGAGGGTTTCATGCGTGGCCAGCAATGCCCTCGCCTGGTCCGCGGCGGGCTGGGCCAGGCGCGTCAGCGCCACCTGGTAGCCGTACACCGTCTCAACTTCTGTCCGGACCACCCGGTTCAGGGCGGCGGCGAGCGTGGCGCTGTCAGACGGGTCGGTTGCCTGGGCTGGCTGGTCACTCTTGCTTGGCTGGGCGCCATCGCCTGCCTCGGCGCTGTTGCCTGATTGGGCGCTGCCACCTGAGGGGCTGGTGACAGAGCACGCCGAGGCTGCGTTTCGCTGCGTAGTCCCCGGCGCCGAAAGGGCAGGGGGCGGCGTCCCGGCAACCTGTGCCAGCGTCGTCGCCTCGAGCAGCTGAGCGGTTCCTACCGCGGCGAGCAGGCGGGCCATCCCGCCGTCGGCCTTCTCTGCATGGGCGAGGCGTTCCTTGCCGCTCCTGGACAGTGAATCGACCAGCGCCGGCAGCGTGGCCGGGCGCGGCGGTGGTGTCCCCGATGATGCAGTGGCGGACGGTCCGGCGGTTTCCGGGGCCCCGGCCGTTGAATTTGCCCCGGCCGTTGAACCTGCGCCGGCCGCTGAGGTGGCGGCGGCGCCGCCCGGAAGAAGGAGAGCCCGTGCCTGCGTAGTCAGCAAAGTCACAGTGTGCGAAAACAGCTGCCGCCGCGCACCGGAGGACCCGTCCGCGAGCTGCTGGCTGGCAGCCCTCAGCTCCAGGGTTTGAGCGAGGGCGGCGGCGCGCGCCTGCTCGGAGAACGGAGGAGCTGCCGGTGCCGGGGATTCCCGCGGAATCAGCGCAAAACCAAGGCTCAGCACCAGGAATGCGGCGAGCGCCAGCAGGCCATACCGGAGATAGCTGGCCGGCGTTCTTTTTCGCCCGCTGTCGTCATTCACAACAGACCATGTTGTCACGGCCGCGGGGAAGTCGGTGCACCAAGCCGCCCGGAAAATCGCTACGCTAGTACTCACAACATCATCTAACGGGAGGCGGCCGGCATCGTGAGCAATGCAGAAGCCACGACTTCATCAGACCGGACCGACGCGGGAAAGGCTGAACCCGCGCCTGTCCACAATCCCGAGGCTGAGCGCCTCCGGACGCTGCTGGAGCCCGCAGTCCAGTCGCACCGGCTTTACCTCGAGGATGTTGCCATCCACATCGCAGGTTCCAACCGCGTGGTCCACGTCGTGGTGGATCTGCCGCAGGAAGAAACGGGCGGGGTGAGCCTTGACGTCATCGCAGACATCTCTAAGGAACTCTCCGACATCCTGGACAGCGACCCCAACACGGACAGCCGTCCGTATGACCTTGAGGTTTCATCGCCCGGCGTGGGGCGGCCGCTGACCGAGCCCCGGCACTGGCACCGCGCCCGCGGCCGGATGGTTGCGGTCAACGTGATCCAGGGCGAGAACGTCACGGGCAGGATCAGCTCCGTTGACGACGCCGGTGTGACCCTCGTCCCCGAAATCGCCGTGAAAAAGGGCATGAAGCCCAGGCAGGGCGACCCCGTAAAGCTTCCTTTCGACAAGATCCGCAGCGGAAAAGTCGAAATTGAGTTCAGCCGCCTCGACGAGGCCGGTCTGGAAACTGAGCACAATGGACCTTCTGAGGAGGCCTGATGGATATTGACATGAGCGCGCTGAGACTCCTGGAGCGTGAGCGCGAAATCCCGCTGGATCTCCTCATCCCCACGATCGAGCAGGCACTGCTCGTCGCCTACCACAAGTCGCCGGGCGCCTTCGAGAAGGCCCGCGCGGAACTGGATCGCAAGAGCGGCCACGTGACCATCTGGGCCACCGAAATTGACGACGACGGCGCACCCATCGGCGAATTCGAACACACGCCCGCCGGTTTCGGCCGCATCGCCGCCAGCACCGCCCGGCAGATCATCCTGCAGCGGCTGCGCGACGTTGAGGATGACAACGTCCTGGGCGAGTTCAAGGGCCGTGAGGGTGAACTTGTTGCCGGGCTGATCCAGCAGGGCAACAACCCCCACATGATCCAGGTCAACCTCGGCGCCGTGGAAGCCCTGCTTCCGCCGCCCGAGCAGGTGCCGGGGGAGAAGTACACCCACGGCAACCGGCTGCGGGCGTACGTCATCGACGTGCACCGCGGCACCAAGGGCCCGTCCATCACCCTGTCCCGGTCGCACCCGGGCCTGGTGCGGAAGCTTTTCGAACTGGAGGTTCCCGAGATCGCCGACCGCTCCGTGGAGATCGTTGCTCTGGCCCGCGAAGCCGGGCACCGCACCAAGATCGCGGTCAAGGCAAACACCCAGGGCATCAACGCCAAGGGTGCCTGCATCGGCGAAATGGGCTCGCGCGTGCGGGCGGTCATGACCGAACTGAACGACGAAAAGATCGACATCGTCGACTTCAGCGAGGATCCTGCCACCTTCATCGCCAGCGCACTGTCGCCGTCGCGTGTGAATTCAGTCACCATCACCGACGAGGCCACCCGCTCGGCCCGCGTCGTGGTGCCGGACTACCAGCTCTCCCTTGCCATCGGCAAGGAGGGCCAGAACGCCCGCCTCGCCGCCAAGCTGACGGGGTGGCGCATCGATATCGTCTCCGACGCCGCCACTCCCCGCGGCTAGCGCCGTTCCGGACGGAGGTCAGACCGTCCGGCACCGAGCCCTGACCTCGACCGATCTGCCCGCCCCAGCGGCGGGCAGTTTCGGATTCCGGTTTCGGGTATGGGGCCCGTGAGGGGCTAGAATAGAACTTGGCCGCGCCCAGCGGCCGGCATCAGCGTGTTCGTGCGCCCGGGTTCCTGCCGCAAGCAGGTCCTGCCGAAAGGCAGTGGCGGGTGTCCGGGCAGGCAGATAGGTACAGGCAGGAAGATACTCGGCAGTGGCACACGTGCAACAACTCGGGAATCAGCCACAGCGTACCTGCATCGGATGCCGGAAAAAGGGGCCGCGGTCAGAGTTGCTCCGGCTCGTCTCCGACACCGGCGGTTCGTCCGCCGTCGTGGTGGATGAACGACGCCGGATGGCTGGCCGGGGTGCATGGCTGCACCCCAGCGAAGCGTGCCTGGCCCTGGCGGTCAAGCGGCGAGCCTTCGGTAGGGCCCTCAACGGGTCGACCGGAACCGCCGCCGTCGAACGCCGGATAACGGCAGGAGCGCACGCTGCGGATGTCCCGGCGTCTGCAGTACCAACCGTCCAACCTGAAAGCGGGTCAGAAATCTGATGGAAACCCGATGAGTTCCCAGCGATGAGCGCGTAACGATGACAACTTTGTTGCGCTCTGCAATGGGCCTTTCAGCTGTAACCGCAGCGGGGGCCCGCAGTAAGAAGTAGACGGTTCGTGCCTGGCTCGGTGCGGACCGAGACAGGAGAAATGTGGCCAAGGTCCGCGTACATGAGCTTGCAAAAGAGCTCGGTATTACTTCCAAAGATGCAGTAACCAAACTGCAGGAACTGGGCGAATTTGTTCGCTCCGCCTCTTCCACCATTGAGGCCCCCGTGGTGCGGAAACTCCGCAACGCGTTCCCGGCTGTCGCCGCTTCGAAGTCCGAAGCCCCCGCAGCCGCCCCCAAGTCCCCGGCCAAGCCGGCGGAATCCCGTCCCGCGCCGGCTCCCGGCCCCGCTGCCCCCAAGGCTGCGGCGCCTGCTCCGGCTCCCGCACCGGCACCGGCACCGGCCCCCAAGGCCGAGGCGCCTGCAGCTCCGGCTGCTCCCGCCGCCCCGGCAGCTCCGGCTGCCTCGACGCCTGCTGCGCCCTCCACTGGTGCGAAGCCGGGGGCACGTCCCGCGCCCAAGGCTGAGACCCCCTCACGTCCGGGCGGCGCTCCGCGTCCCGGCGGCCCCCGCCCCGGCAACAACCCCTTCGCCACGTCCCAGGGCATGCCCCGCGGCCGCGGCGGAGACGGTGAACGTCCGCCGCGCCCGGGCAACAACCCGTTTGCAACTTCCCAGGGCATGCCCCGTCCCGGCGGCGGCCGCACTGACGGCGAGCGTCCCGGCGGCCCGCGTCCGGCAGCCGGTGCAGGCGGACCCCGCCCCGGTGCTCCGCGTCCCGGCGCTACGCCCGGCCCGCGTCCTGCGGCTGGCGCAGGCGGCGCCCGTCCCGGCGGTCCCCGTCCGGGTGCCGGTGGAAACCGGCCCACGCCTGGCATGATGCCTAACCGCACCGAGCGTCCCGCACCTGCAGGTGCCGGGCGTCCCGGTGGCGGCGGCCGCGGTCCCGGCGGTCCCGGCCGTCCCGGCGCTCCCGGAACCGGCGGTCCCGGTGGCGGCGGCGGCGCTCCGGCCGGCGGTGGCTTCGGCAAGGGTGGCCGCGGTCGCGGTGGCACCCAAGGTGCGTTCGGTAAGGGCGGCGCTGGCCGCGGCAAGCAGCGCAAGTCGAAGCGCGCAAAGCGCCAGGAACTTGAGCAGATGAGCGCACCGTCGCTGGGTGGCGTGAGCGTACCCCGCGGCGACGGCAACACCGTTATCCGGCTTCGCCGTGGCTCGTCCATCACGGACTTCGCTGACAAGATCGAGGCGAACCCCGCCGCGCTGGTTACCGTGCTCTTCCACCTCGGTGAAATGGCAACGGCAACCCAGTCGCTGGACGAGGACACCTTCGCTCTCCTCGGCGAGGAACTTGGCTACAAGCTGCAGGTCGTTTCGCCCGAGGATGAGGAGCGCGAGCTGCTCAGCACGTTCGATATCGACGTCGAGGCCGAACTCGAGGCCGAGGGTGACGAAGTACTTGAGGCACGTCCTCCGGTAGTCACCGTCATGGGTCACGTTGACCACGGTAAGACCCGCCTGCTCGACGCCATCCGTAACTCTGACGTCGTTGCCGGCGAGCACGGTGGCATCACCCAGCACATCGGTGCCTACCAGATCAGCCACGAGCACGAGGGTGCGGTGCGCGACATCACCTTCATCGACACCCCGGGTCACGAGGCGTTCACCGCCATGCGTGCCCGTGGTGCGAAGGTCACGGACATCGCCATCCTGGTTGTGGCAGCGGACGACGGCGTAATGCCGCAGACCGTTGAAGCCCTCAACCACGCCCAGGCGGCCAACGTGCCGATCGTCGTGGCCGTGAACAAGATCGACAAGGAAGGCGCGAACCCGGACAAGGTCAAGGGCCAGCTCACCGAGTACGGTCTGGTTCCGGAAGAATACGGTGGCGACACCATGTTCGTTGAGGTCTCTGCCCGCCAGAACCTGAACATCAACGAGCTGATTGACGCTGTGCTCCTGACCGCCGACGCCGCGCTGGACCTGCGGGCCAACCCGGACAAGGCCGCCCGAGGCATCGCCATTGAAGCGAACCTGGACAAGGGCCGCGGTTCTGTGGCCACCGTCCTGGTGCAGTCCGGTACCCTGGCCGTCGGCGACACGATCGTGGCCGGCACGGCCCACGGCCGCGTCCGCGCCATGTTCGACGAGGACGGCGACGCCCTCGACGTCGCACTGCCGTCCCGTCCGGTCCAGGTCCTCGGCCTGTCCAACGTGCCGCGCGCCGGTGACACCTTCCTGGTGACCTCCGACGAGCGCACGGCCCGCCAGATCGCCGAGAAGCGTGAAGCCGCCGACCGCAACGCCGCCCTGGCCAAGCGCCGCAAGCGCATCAGCCTGGAAGACTTCGACCAGGCCGTCGCCGAAGGCAAGATCGACACCCTCAACCTCATCCTCAAGGGTGACGTGTCCGGTGCCGTGGAAGCCCTCGAAGACGCGCTGCTCAAGATCGACGTCGGCGAAGGTGTCCAGCTCCGCGTCATCCACCGCGGTGTCGGTGCGATCACGCAGAACGACGTCAACCTGGCAACGGTCGACAGCGCCGTCATCATCGGCTTCAACGTCAAGCCCGCCGAGCGTGTTGCCGAACTGGCAGACCGCGAAGGCGTGGACATGCGCTTCTACTCCGTCATCTATGCAGCAATCGATGACATCGAGGCAGCCCTCAAGGGCATGCTCAAGCCGGAGTACGAAGAGGTCCAGCTGGGCACCGCCGAGGTCCGCGAAGTGTTCCGTTCCTCCAAGTTCGGCAACATCGCAGGCTCCATCGTTCGCTCGGGCACCATCCGACGCAACACGAAGGCCCGCATCAGCCGCGGCGGCAAGATCATCGGCGACAACCTCACGGTGGAGACGCTCAAGCGCTTCAAGGACGACGCCACCGAGGTCCGCACGGACTTCGAGTGTGGTATCGGACTGGGTTCGTACAACGACATCACCGAAGGCGACATCATCGAGACCTTCGAGATGCGCGAGAAGCCGCGCGTCTAAGTTGGTTTAGCAGTCTCGGTGCGGGGCCGTTGGATTTTTCCGGCGGCCCCGCAGTTTTCCGCCGACAAGGGGGCCCCGGGAAAATCCAACGGGAGTCCGTCGTAGACTCGCCTTAGGTGAGTGGCACCAAACCCAACAGTTGTGCGGGCACCGTTCCGGCGCCGTCGTACATCCAAAATTTCTAGGAGTAAAAATGGCTGATCCGGCACGCGCTGCCAAGTTGGCGCAGCGGATTAAGGTTGTTGTTGCTGAGGCTTTGGGCCGGAAGGTGAAGGATCCTCGGCTTGAGGGCATTACTGTCACCGATGCCCGTGTGACCAATGACCTGCAGCATGCCACCGTCTACTACACCGTGTTCGGCGACCAGGCCGTGCAGGCTGATGCCGCCAAGGGGCTGGAGAAGGCCAAGGGTGTGCTGAGGCAGGAAGTGGGCCGGAACATCACCGTCCGGCTAACGCCTACGCTGGAGTTCGTCGCGGACCAGATTCCTGTGAACGCGTCCAATCTCGAAGAACTGCTCCGCACCGCGAAGCAGCGCGATGCCGAGGTGGCCGAGCTGGCCCGGAACGCCAAGCCCGCGGGCGACGCCGACCCGTACAAGAGCGACGTCCAGCCGGACGTGGATATCGACGAAGACGACTTCGACGAAGAGGACCTCGACCTGGCGGATGACGATGCAATCGATGAGGACCGGAACCGCTAGCTAGCGTTGCCGGTTCTGCGCCGCAGAGCTCATGCCATCACGCACTGAAAGGGTGCGGTCGGATCTAATCAATCCGGCCGCACCCTTACTTTTTTGCTGCCCTTACTTTGCTAGTCGTCGAGTGGGGCCTTCACGACACGGCCGTCCGGCGCCGCATTAGGTGCCGGCAGTGAGTTGACCGTCGCGTAGATGGTCCCGCCCCTGATGTCGACGTCGGCGGTGAGCGCTCCCGGAAGCACTACCGTCTGCTTGCTTGAATGTGCGGACAGCCTCAGCACACCCTTGCCGAAGAGGGACGCGACGTACACGTTCCCGTCGTCGTCCATGTCCAGGCCGGTGGGTGACATCACGTCATCCGCGAACAGCTTGATGCGGCCATTGTGGGGGTTGACCTTGTACACCGCTCCGCGGGCACCCAGTGCCGGGTCCTCCGGTCCGCCGGGCAGCACAGAGACGTACAGCCAGCCGTCCGGTCCGCGCTCGACGTCGGTAGGCACGGGCTCGAACCGGTAGGTATGGCCTGCGACGCAACCAGGGAGTTTCAGTGACACGGTTTCTTTTGTGGTGAACGTGTGCGGCCGGGGCGGCAGCACGGCTACGGTTTCAGCCTTGCCTGACCTCACGTCGACCGACACGATGCTGTTGGCCCCGGCGTCGGCAACGTAGATGGTGTTCCCGTAAACCTCGATTCCATAGGGATGTGAATCGATGTGCCCCTTGTAGGAAGCCTCCACATCCTTCGGCAGCTTGGCAACGCAGGCAGCGGGAAGGTCCTTGAAGCCGTAGCTCGTGCCGCCGTCCGCATTGTGTTTCACCTCCAGGGCAGCGAGGTCGCCGAAGGTGCGGTGCTTGCCGTCGGCGCCGATGCTTCTGATGTGTCCGGCCAGCGGCCTAGGATCCATGGGTCCGGCGCCCTGGCTCTCGGCCAGGTAAATGGTGCGGCCACCCCGATCGGTGCCGGCCACGTCCCAGGCTGCGTTCCGGTAAACCATCGACTTGCTGCCGTCCCGCGCAATTTTCGTCAGCTTCCCCGCGAATTCCTCACTGACCAGAACGGAACCGTCCGGTCCGTCGCTGAGGTGGAGCGGGCTCAGCAGGCCTTTTGTGAGCACGGTCGGTGCGGACTGGCTTTCTGCTGTTTTGCCGGCCGGGGCTGCGTGGCCCGCCGGGGACGCGGACAAGAGGAGTGAGGCAGCCGCGACAGCCGCCAAGAGTGCTCGTTGCTTTTCCATACCGTCTCCAATGTCAATGCTGCGCATTCAGAGCATTGAGACCGATATATGGTCCGAAAATCGGGTCCCCCGACGCGCGTATTCTAAGCCCAGCCTTCGGGGCATGTCGATGGGCCGGAGCTGACTTTGGAATGTCGCGTCGGACTGTGGCCGGGCAAATAGTGTCGTACTACCGCGACCTCCTCGCCGACCTCCGGAAACGACAAGACGCACAATTGGCCCAAGGCGTGCAGTGGGACCACGAAGCGCAGTGGGCCGAGGAGACCCAAGAACCGCATCCCGCTTACACCGGGCGGACCAACCAAGGCACTGCCCTGTTCGCCTTCAGCGGCCAGTGATCCCGGCTACGATCCGTAAAATCGCCTGCGACGCCGACATCATCCCCATCGTCCTCGGCAGCCAGGGCAGGATCCTGGACATCGGCCGCGCCTCACGGGTCTTCCCGCCCCACATCCGCAAGGCCATCATGGCCCGGGACCAGGGCTGCGCGTTCCCCGGCTGCACCATCCCCGCACCCTGGTGCGAAGCCCACCACATCACCTACTGGTCACGCGGCGGAACCACCAGCACCGGCAACGGCGTCCTGCTCTGCAGCCACCACCACCACCTCATCCACAAGGAAAAGTGGATCATCGAAGTTACCGGCGGGGTGCCGTGGTTCAAACCCCCACCCGAACTCGACCCCCACCGAAAACCCCGCCGCAACAACTACTTCCACGCCCGACCCCAAAAGGAATGAACGGGAGCCGGCAGTCCCGCAGCGTCACCCGGCTGGCTATGATCAGACCATGCGCGCCCACCCATCTGCTGCAGACGTAACCGGATACCTTACCGAGGCGGTGGCACTTGCCGAACGGAATGTTGCATCCGGCGGCGGGCCCTTCGGCGCGCTGGTGGTGACAGCCGACGGCACCGTCCACGAAGGGGTCAACCGGGTCACCCGGGACAACGATCCCACCGCCCATGCCGAGGTGGTGGCTATCCGGACCGCCGCCAAGGAGATCCGGAACTTCGACCTCAGTGGCGCTGTCCTGTACGCCAGCTGCGAGCCCTGCCCGCTGTGCCTCGCGGCGGCGCTCTGGGCACGGATCGACCGTGTGTACTTCGCCGCTGACCGGCACGGCGCAGCCGCCGCGGGATTCGACGACGCCGTCTTCTACGAGTACTTCGGCGGCACACGGCCCGAACTGTTGCCGGTCAGCCATACCCAGGTCCCGACGTCGGGCAATCCGTTCGATGCCTGGCGCAACAACGCCGAACGCACCGACTACTGACGCTCGCTACCCGGCGAGCCTGCTGGGAAGCCTGCCCACGCCTTCGACCAATTCGCTTTGTTCGCCGCACAAGGCGATCCGGATCCACCCTTCGCCGATCGAACCAAAGGCAGTCCCGGGTGCAAAGGAGACTCCGGCCTCGGCGAGAAACTGTTTGACCCAGGCCCGGACATTTCCGCCGCTCACGTGCGAGACGTCCGCCCACAGGTAGAACGCCCCCTGCGCGCTCAGGTAGGGAATGCCCTTCTCCGCCAGGACAGCCGACGCCGCGTCGCGGTTGGCCCGGTAATGCGCGTGGGCCTGCGCTACGTAGTCCTGCGGACCGGTCAACGCGGCGAGCGCCGCGTACTGGGACGGCGAGGCCACACAGGAGACGATCGCCTCCATGACGTTGTTCATCCGCTGCTCCAGCCCGGGCGGGCAGATCAGTGCCCCTATGCGCAGGCCGGTGAGCCCATACGTCTTGGACAGCGTCAGCGACGTGAAGACACGCGCCTCGCCGGGGTCGGTGCTGTCGAACCGGGCAGGACTCACGTGCGGGACGTCGTAGGTGAAGGCCTCGTAGCACTCGTCCGAGATGATCCAAAGGTCATGGCGGCGGGCCAGTTCAACCAGTTCCCGGGTCAGGTCTTCCCGGAGAACGGCGCCCAGGGGGTTCGACGGCGAGTTGAGCATCAGCACGCGCGTACGGTCCGTGATGAGCGCCTCGACGTCCGCGATCCGGGGCTGGAAATCATGGGCGGGGTACAGGGGATATTCCACGGGGACGGCATGCAGCAGCCGGCTGGTCATGCCAAACGTGGGATAGCCGGGATTGGGAATCAGGATTTCGTCGCCGGGGGCGAGCAGCAGGCTCATAGCGAAGTGCAGGCCCTGCTGGGCGCCGTCGACCACGTATACGCGGTCCGCTCCGATATCTACGCCGGACTGCTCTCGGAACCTGGCGGCGAAGGCCTCCCGGAGAGGCGGGATGCCGCCGTTCGGGGTGTAGTTGGTCTCGTCACGGTCCAGGCAAGCTATTCCGGCATCCAGGACATGGCGGGGGAGCGGGAACCCGGGCTCCCCGATACTCAGGATCAGCGCTCCGGGGGTGCGCCACGCCGCCTCGGTGATCTCGCGGATTTGGTTGACGGGGACGTCGCGTATGTGCGCGGAAAGCTCGGGCATGACTGCCATCCTAGCGCCGGGCCCTGCCGCATCACCGATGGGTCCCAATTCCCCTGCCAGGTGCCCGATATACTGATAGGCGTGCTTTCTGGACTGGTAATAGTGGACAAGCCGCAGGGATGGACCAGCCACGATGTGGTTGGACGGATGCGGCGGATCGCCGGTACCCGGAAAGTGGGCCACGCGGGAACGCTGGATCCCATGGCCACCGGCGTGCTGGTGCTCGGCATCAACAAGGCAACGCGGCTCCTCACGTACATCGTGGGCACGTCAAAGACCTACACGGCCACCATCCGGCTGGGGGAATCCACCATCACCGACGACGCCGAAGGCGAAGTTGTCAGCCGCGCCAGCGCTGCCTTCCTGACCGAGGATGCCGTCCGCTCCGGCGTAGAGTCCCTGACGGGAGAGATCCAACAGGTCCCGAGCAGCGTCAGCGCCATCAAAGTCAACGGCGAGCGCTCCTATGCCCGCGTCCGGTCCGGGGAAGATGTCCAGCTGGCTGCCCGGCCGGTCACCATCCACCGCTTCGACATCCACGGAATCCGCCGGGACCAGGCGGCCGGACACGACACCGATGTCGTGGACGTCGACGTGACGGTGGAATGTTCCTCGGGCACGTACATCCGTGCCCTCGCCCGGGACCTCGGTAACTCCCTCGGCGTCGGCGGGCACCTGACCGCATTGCGTCGGACCAACGTGGGACCGTACTCGCTGGACCAGGCACGCACCCTCGAGCAGCTCGCGGAAGACCTCGAAATCCTCGAAATGTCGCAGGCGGCCAGGGTGCTCATGCCCAACCGGGAGCTGAGCGCAGACGAAACCACAGAGATTTCCTTCGGCCGGCGCATCGCGGCCGGAGCCGCTGCGGGCACACCGGCCGCCGCGACAGCCGAAAAGCCAGCAGCCGCGTTCGCGCCTGACGGATCGCTTGTGGCGCTTCTCGCTGACAGCGGAAGTTTCGCCAAACCCGTGCTGGTCTTCGCCCCGGGAACGGGACCGGGCGGCTCCAACAGTTCGGGCACAGGCGGTTCCAGCTCCGGCGCAGGCGCCGGCATTCCTGGCGGTCCGGGTGCCGACGGCGGCGGGCGGGCCTAGCGTTGGACGCGTATTTCTACATCATCCTGGGCGTCGGCCTGCTGTCCACGCTCATCTGCATGGCGGCGGGCATCATGAAGAAGGCCCCGAACGACATCACCATCCTTTCGGTGGCCGCCGTCGAACTGGCCCTGTTGGTCTACCTCGTTGGCTCGATAGTGCGGGTCATCGCGGGGGAGCAGATCGCGGGAGAAGCCTGGGAGTTCTGGGGCTACCTCGCCACCGCGCTCTTGCTGCCGGTAGCCGCGGTGTACTGGTCCGTCCTGGAACGGACCCGCTGGAGCAACTTTGTCCTGGCCGCCGTCGGCGTTACCGCCCTCGTCATGGCCGCCCGCATGAATCAGATCTGGTACTGAAGTGGAAGAAGCACGCAACGTGGCTGATACGTCCGAACACACAGGCAAGCGCCCCGCCGACACGAGGAACACCGGTCCCGGCAGGCTCCTCATCGCCGTCTACGCCATCTTTGCCATTTCGGCCACCGCCCGGGCCGGCTATCAGACCCTCACCAAGTTCTCCGAAGCCCCGCTGGCCTACCTGCTCTCCGCGTTCGCCGCTGTCGTCTACGTCGTGGCCACGGTGTCGCTGGCCAAGGCCGGCCGCACCTGGTTCAAGGTGTCCCTGGTCGCCGTCCTGGTGGAACTGGTCGGCGTCATTGTCGTGGGGGCGCTGAGCCTGTTCGACCCCGTGCAGTTCCCGCACGAAACCGTGTGGTCCGCGTTTGGCCGCGGCTACGCCTTCGTTCCCTTCATCCTGCCGATTCTTGGCCTCATCTGGCTTTACCGACGGCGGCCCGCAGCCCCTGCCGCACGGATCTAGCGGTTCTCGTCCGGCAGGTCCACTTCGATCAGCTCGCCGGGCGTCACCGACCGGTGCGAGGGTGGCGCCGAATCGTTAGTTTGCCCTGAATCGTTCGGTTGCGCCGGGCCGGATTGCGTGGGTGGTTCCTGGTCCTGCTCCGTCAGCGGAGCCTGCTGGGGCTGCGAGCCGCCGCCAAGAATGCCGCCAAGGATATCGCCAAGGCCGCCCGAACCTAGCCCTCCTGATCCGGGCCCGCCCGCGCCCTGTCCACCGGTGCCCTGCCCGCCGGAACCAAGCCCGCCGAGGCTGCCGCCCAGGATTCCCCCGAGGATGCTTCCCAAGTCAATTCCGCCTCCACCGGTAGGGGAGGGCTGCGCTCCGGAACCCTGCCCGCCGCCGAGGACCTTTTTGGCCAGATAAGACATGACGATCGGGGCGAGGATCGGCAGCAGCTTGCGGACGAGGTCCCCGCCAACTCCGCCGAGGTTCGCTGTTCCCGCCAACTGATTGGCCACCTGGTCCTGCTGGCCGCCGAAGACGTGGCCAACGATCTTTTCGCCGTCCTGGGTGTCAACCTGCGACGGGTCCACGCCGACGTCGGCCAGTCCGTTCCGGTGCCTGGCCAGCTCGGATTCAAGCGCAGCAGCGCCATCCGGCGCCTGGACGTTGCTCTGCATTCCGGCAAGCAGCGTCGGCACTGCGGCTTCCACGGCGGCCTGGGCGGACGCCGTATCGGTCCCCAGCAGGGAGGCGATCTGCTGGACAGGGATCTGTCCCAGCAACTCCTGGATATCACTCATGGCGTGGCTCCTTCCCGCCCGATCATCTCGCAGGCGATCCGTGCAGTTGAAACGCGAATGAAATTCGAAGGCTCAGGGCAGTGCTGCCCGGGCCGCTGCCTTTGCATCCTAGCGGGGCGTACCTGCAGACGGTAGGCCGACCCGGGTTGCGCCCAGCGCGGTCCACCAGGCCACCGGCCCGCACCCCGGGGCGTCCGTGACCGGCAGTGATTGCGGGTAACCTTAGAGAGTTCCGGGCCTGGCGCGCCGGAAGCAAGTTCTGGCAGGCAGTAAAAGGCGAGGTTGATGGTCCACATCTGGAATGATCCGACCGAGGTCCCCGAAGACTTTGGTCCTTCCGTTGTCACTATCGGCAATTTCGACGGCGTCCACCGCGGCCACCAGCAGGTGCTGTCCCAACTCATCAGGACCGCGCGGCTGAACAACGCCAAGTCGGTTGCCGTGACGTTCGACCCCCATCCGGCACTGGTCCACCGGCCGGAAAGCGCGCCAGAGCTGATCATGGGCCTGCAGGACAAACTCCAGGCCCTCGGCGAGCTCGGACTGGACGCCGTTCTGGTCATGAAGTACTCCCTGGAGCTCGCCGGCCTTACCCCGGAAGAGTTCGTCGGCTCGGTCCTCGTGGACAGCCTCCACGCCAGCCACGTTGTCATCGGCCACGACACCCGCTTCGGCAAGGGCAACTCCGGGGACCTGAACACCATGCAGGATCTGGGGGAGAAGTTCGGCTTCGAGGTGCTGGTGATCAGCGAGTTCGGCTCGGAAGGCTTCCCGCTGCATGACGACGGCGGGACGGACCGCCGCTGCTCCTCGACCTGGGTGCGCGAAGCGCTGCGGGAGGGAGACGTCGGCACCGCCGGCGCTGTCCTTGGCCGCGCACACCGGATGCGGGGCGAGGTGGTCCACGGCGCCGCGCGCGGCCGGGACCTCGGTTTCCCCACCGCCAACCTCTCCAGCGATGCGAGCGGACTGATTCCGGGGGACGGCATCTACGCGGGCTGGCTCGTGGACGAGGCGGGGACGCGCTGGCCCGCCGCCATCTCCGTTGGCTCCAACCCCACCTTCGACGGTGTGAGCCGCCAGGTGGAGGCGCACGTCATCGACAGGCCCGAAGAGCGCATCGAGGACTTCGATCTGTACGGCCAGACAGTAGTTGTGGAGTTCGTGGCCAGGCTCCGCGGCATGGTGGCATACCGTGGGCCTGAAGCCCTCGTGGAGCAGATGCGCCAGGACGTCCTGCAGACGCACGACATCCTGCTCAAGCGCTGACCCGCCTGAACCTCCGGGCCTGCAACACACCGTCCCGCATCACACAGTATTGGCAAGGAAGGCGACGCTGTGACCGTAGAGAAGAACACCAGGAAACTGGACGAGGGCATTGTGCGCGATTTCAGTTCCCGCATGAGTTACGCGTCCTACCTTCAGCTGCCCACGCTGCTCAGCGCCCAGCAGCCCGTCAGCGTCCCGGAACACCATGACGAATTGCTCTTCATCATCCAGCACCAGACCACGGAGCTGTGGCTGAAGCTGGTGCTCCACGAGCTCCGCAGTGCCGCCCAGTGGCTGCGTTCCGATGACCTCGGTTCGGCCCTGAAGGGCATCGCGCGGGTCAAGCACATCCAGAAGACCCTCACCGAACAGTGGTCCGTCCTAGCCACGCTGACACCCACCGAGTACGCGGAATTCCGCGGGTTCCTGGGCAATTCATCCGGATTCCAGTCCAGCCAGTACCGTGCCGTGGAGTTCGTGCTGGGCAACAAGAACAGGAAGATGCTTCCCGTCTTCGAATCGGACCCCGATGCCCACGCCCTGCTCACCGAAGTCCTGCACGCGCCGAGCATCTACGACGAATTCCTCGCTTACCTGCACCGCCAGGGCTTCCACGTGCCCGAGGAAGTACTCAACAGGGATGTCACCCGGGCGCATGAGTTTGAACCGGGGCTGGTGCCTCTCTTCAAGCACATCTACGAGAACGCTGCGCAGAACTGGGGAGCGTATGAGGCGTGCGAGGAGCTGGTTGACCTTGAGGACAACTTCCAGCTGTGGCGCTTCCGGCACCTGCGCACAGTGCAACGGACCATCGGCATGAAAACGGGGACCGGCGGCTCCACCGGGGCGGCGTTCCTGCAAAAGGCCCTTGAGCTGACGTTCTTCCCGGAGCTGTTCGCCGTGCGTACGGAGATCGGGCAGTGACCGCCCTGGACGGCTCGGGTGACCTGACCGGCGCCGGAGAGCTGGGCACGCAACCAGCCGACGCCCTGCTTCAAAAGGCCTCGCGCCTCGATGCTGAAGACCGCCTGGCCCGGTACCGGGACCTGTTCATCGGCGCGGACACCGAGCTGTCCTACCTCGACGGCAACTCCCTGGGCCGCCCGCTCAAGCGGACCGCAGGTGACATAACCACCTTCATCCAGGAGGGCTGGGGCAGTCGCCTGATCAGGGGCTGGGACGAGGAATGGCTGGACATGCCCCAGGCCATCGGCGATCAGCTGGGGCGGGCGGTGCTGGGCGCCGCCGCAGGCCAGACCATCATCGCCGACTCCACCACCGTGGTGCTGTACAAGCTGATCCGGGCGGCGCTGGCCGCCGTCGTGGATCCGGCGCGGACAGAGATCATAGTGGACACGGACAACTTTCCCACCGACCGGTACCTCGTCGAAGGCATCGCCAGGGAGGAGGGCCTGACGCTGCGCTGGATCGAGTCGGATCCCGCCTCCGGTGTCCACCTCGATCAGGTGAGGGAGGCTGTGGGGCCGGCCACCGCCGTCGTCCTCCTCAGCCACGTGGCCTACCGTTCCGGTTACCTGGCGGACCTGCCGGCCATCACGGCGGCAGTGCACGACGCCGGCGGGCTGGTGGTCTGGGACCTGTGCCACTCCGCCGGGTCAGTGGAGCTGCAGCTGGACGCCTGGAATGTTGACTTTGCCGCGGGCTGCACCTACAAGTACCTGAACGGCGGGCCGGGCTCGCCCGCCTTCGCCTACGTCAACGACCGGCACCTGTCCGGACTCGCGCAGCCCATCTGGGGATGGATGGGCAGGAAGGATGCGTTCGAGATGGGGCCCGGCTACGAACCGGCCGCCGGTATCCGCGGTTTCCTGAGCGGCACGCCTGCCATCTTCGGAATGATCGCCATGCGAGGCACCCTGGACCTGATTGAAGAGGCCGGCATGGCGGCCATCCGCGAAAAGTCGCGGCAGCTGACCGCCTACGCCCTGGAACTGCACGATGCCTGGCTCGCGCCGGCTGGCGTGAGGCTTGCCACGCCGCGGAATGCCGACCGCCGCGGGGGCCACATCACCGTTGATCATCCCGCCTTCCGGGAGGTGACTGCGGCGCTGTGGGAGAGGGATGTGATCCCCGACTTCCGGGCGCCGCAGGGCATCAGGATTGGACTTTCGCCGCTGAGCACGGGCTTTGCGGAACTCCACCGCGGCATGGCAGCCATCCGGGACCTGCTTCCGGAGGCCTGAACCGCAACCCGGAAGCACTGTTGCCGTTTCGACAAGATTGCAACACGGCCGGTAAACTAAGCGGTGGATCCGGCTGCAGTCCGTGGTTGCTGGATCCTGCCTTGTGCGGAAACTTCTTCGGAAGTCGGCACCGGCACCCCCGGCAGTGAAGTACTGACTCGGGCCTCACGGCACATCTCTAGGAGTTATTGTGGCACTTGACGCCGCCGTAAAGCAGTCCATCATCAAGGATTTCGCAACGTCCGAGGGCGACACCGGCTCGCCGGAGGTCCAGATTGCGGTCCTGACTCAGCGGATCAAGGATCTGACTGAGCACATGAAGGAGCACAAGCACGACTTCCACACCCAGCGCGGTCTGCTGGCCATGGTTGGTCGCCGCAAGCGCATGCTGACTTACCTGAAGAACACCGACATCGCCCGCTACCGTTCGCTCATCGAGCGTCTCGGCCTGCGCCGCTAGTCTGGTTTGGGGGCGGCCCTTTCCTTGCCGGAACGGGCCGCCCCGTCAGTAGTACATAAAAACTAAACAGGAGGATCAACCGCATCACGCATTCGCGGTCCTCGGTAGTGATCCCCGGGAAGCTTCGCTGACAGAAGCCGGCCCGTGGGTCTCGATCGATGACCGGGTGCAGGGCCAGTAGACAGATGCTGGCTGGGTTGATGCGGCTGGACTTCCGTTAAATAAAAAGAAACGGAGGTGACTCTCTTGGAGGGTCCCGAAATCCAGTTCTCAGAAGCAGTCATTGACAATGGCCGCTTTGGCAAGCGTGTAATCCGCTTCGAAACCGGCCGCCTTGCCAAGCAGGCAGCTGGCGCAGCCATGGTGTACATCGACGAGGACACCGCGCTGCTCTCTGCCACCACCGCCGGCAAGCACCCGCGTGAAGGCTTTGACTTTTTCCCGCTCACGGTTGACGTCGAAGAGCGCATGTACGCTGCCGGCCGCATCCCGGGCTCGTTCTTCCGCCGTGAAGGCCGCCCGTCCACGGAAGCCATCCTGGCCTGCCGCCTGATGGACCGCCCGCTGCGCCCCGCGTTCGTCAAGGGCCTGCGCAACGAGGTCCAGATTGTCGTCACCGTCCTGGCAATCAACCCGGACGAGCTCTACGACGTCGTGGCCATCAACGCCTCCTCGATGTCCACCCAGCTCTCCGGCCTGCCCTTCTCGGGCCCGATCGGTGGCGTCCGCGTTGCCCTCGTCGCCGACGAGCAGGGTTCGCAGTGGGTTGCCTTCCCGAAGCACTCCCAGCTCGAGAACTCCGTCTTCAACATGGTCGTAGCTGGCCGCGTTGCAGGTGACGACGTCGCCATCATGATGGTCGAAGCCGAAGCCACGGACAACTCCTGGAGCCTCATCAAGGAACAGGGCGCCACCGCCCCCACCGAAGAGGTTGTTTCCGAGGGCCTGGAGGCTGCCAAGCCGTTCATCAAGGCACTCTGCGAAGCCCAGCAGGACCTGGCTGCCCGCGCCGCCAAGCCCACCGTCGAGTTTCCCGTCTTCCTGGACTACCAGGACGACGTGTACGCCGCCGTCGAGGCTGCTGCCGCGGAGAAGCTCACCGCTGTCTTCCAGATCGCCGACAAGCAGGACCGCGACAACGCAGCGGACGAGCTGAAGGATGAGGTTGTTGGCTCCCTGGCCGGGCAGTTCGAAGGCCGCGAGAAGGAGCTGTCCGCAGCGTTCCGCTCTGTGACCAAGCACGTGGTCCGCCAGCGCATCCTCAAGGACCAGATCCGCATCGATGGACGTGGCCTGACGGACATCCGCCAGCTCACCGCCGAGGTCGAGGTCCTGCCCCGCGTTCACGGTTCCGCCATCTTCGAACGCGGCGAAACCCAGATCATGGGCGTCACCACGCTGAACATGCTGAAGATGGAACAGCAGATCGACTCGCTGTCGCCGGTAACGCGCAAGCGCTACATGCACAACTACAACTTCCCGCCGTACTCCACCGGTGAGACCGGCCGCGTTGGTTCCCCGAAGCGCCGCGAAATCGGCCACGGTGCCCTGGCCGAGCGCGCGCTCGTCCCGGTGCTGCCGTCCCGCGAGGAGTTCCCGTACGCCATCCGCCAGGTGTCCGAAGCCCTCGGCTCCAACGGCTCCACCTCCATGGGCTCGGTCTGCGCCTCGACGCTGTCCATGCTCAATGCCGGTGTTCCGCTGAAGGCTGCCGTTGCCGGCATCGCCATGGGCCTGGTCTCCGATCAGGTGGACGGCCAGACCCGCTACGCCGCGCTGACCGACATCCTCGGCGCCGAAGATGCCTTCGGTGACATGGACTTCAAGGTTGCCGGTACTTCCGAGTTCGTCACCGCCATCCAGCTGGACACCAAGCTCGACGGCATCCCGGCGTCCGTGCTGGCAGCAGCACTGAAGCAGGCACGCGAGGCCCGCCTCCACATCCTCGAGGTCATCAACGCTGCGATCGACACCCCGGACGAGCTCTCCGAGTTCGCTCCGCGCGTCATCGCCGTCAAGATCCCCGTGGACAAGATCGGCGAGGTCATCGGCCCCAAGGGCAAGATGATCAACCAGATCCAGGAGGACACTGGCGCGGACATCTCGATCGAGGACGACGGCACGGTCTACATCGGCGCCACCAACGGCCCGTCTGCCGACGCAGCACGGTCCGCGATCAACGCCATCGCCAACCCGCAGGTTCCGGAAATCGGTGAGCGCTACCTGGGCACGGTCGTCAAGACCACGACCTTCGGCGCCTTCGTGTCCCTGACCCCGGGCAAGGACGGCCTGCTGCACATCTCCGAGCTGCGCAAGATCGCCGGCGGCAAGCGCGTGGACAATGTTGAGGACGTCGTCTCCGTGGGCCAGAAGATCCAGGTCGAGATCACCAAGATCGATGACCGCGGAAAGCTGTCCCTGTCTCCGGTAGTGGCTGAAGAGGAAGGCGCCGGCGACGCCGACCGCGTTCACGCTTCCGCTCCGGCAGAAGGCTCGGACGCTTCCGAGTAGTTCCAGGCTCCGGCTAGCTACGCTGCCGGAACCCATAAAGGCGGGGCCGTTGGTTGTACCACCGGCCCCGCCCTTTTTAACCCACCCCCAAACCCGCTTGCGGCGCAAATAAGCCCATGTCAGAGCCACGCCGACGGCGGGGCCCGCTGGTACGATTGCAGGCAGATTTGGCTCCGCTTCCCGAAAGGCCTTGATGACTGTCGTACCCCTGCCGCTGGAGCAGAACCATCCCGGCGACACCCTGATCCACGGAGCCGACGGCGGTTCGGAAGTCCGCCGTTCGGTCCTCCCCGGCGGCGTGCGTGTCCTGACCGAGGCGATGCCGGGGCAACGTTCGGCCACCATCGGGTTCTGGGTGGGCGTGGGGTCCCGCGACGAGGCTCCCGGGCAGCACGGCTCCACCCACTTCCTGGAGCATCTGCTGTTCAAAGGCACCAAACGCCGGACCGCCCTGGAGATTGCTTCGGCGTTCGACGAGGTGGGCGGTGAATCCAACGCCGCCACCGCGAAGGAGAGCACCTGCTACTTCGCCCGCGTGCTGGATACTGACCTGCCGATGGCCATCGACGTCATCGCCGACATGATCACCGGCGCCGTGCTCGACCCTGCGGAGATGGAGCAGGAGCGGGACGTCATCCTCGAAGAGATCGCCATGGACAGCGACGACCCCACGGACGTCGCCCATGAACACTTCGTCGCCGCCGTGCTCGGCACCCACCCGCTCGGGCGGCCCATTGGCGGCACTCCGGACGCGATCCGGGCCGTGGCGCGTGACTCCGTCTGGGACCACTACCGCCGTTACTACCGCCCGGACGAGCTCGTGATCACCGCCGCCGGCGGTTTGGAGCACGACGTCGTCTGCCGGCTTGTGGTGGATGCCCTCCACTCAGCAGGGTGGTCACTTGAGTCCGGGGCGGCCCCGGTGGAGCGCCGCTCCACCGAGCGCGCAGCGATCACCGGCACCGCCGGGCTGCATGTGGTCACCCGCCCGGTGGAACAGGCCAACATCATCATGGGCTGTCCCACCATCGTGGCCACTGATGAGCGCCGCTACGTCATGAGCGTGCTGAACGCGGTGCTTGGCGGCGGTATGTCGTCACGGCTGTTCCAGGAGATCCGCGAAAAGCGAGGGCTCGTGTACTCCACGTACTCGTTCGCCTCGTCCTACGCCGACGCCGGCTACTTCGGCATGTACGCCGGCTGCACGCCCACGAAGGTCCGCCAGGTCCTGGAACTCCTCGGCGCAGAACTCGACAGTCTCGCGGCCGGCGGCATCTCGGAGGACGAACTTCGCAAGGCGGTCGGGCAGCTCTGCGGCGGGATCGTTTTGGCCCTCGAAGACACCGGCTCCCGCATGTCGCGGCTGGGCCGCGCCGAGCTGGTTTCCGGTGAATACCAGGACATCGACGAGACCCTGCGGCTCATCAAGGCCGTGACGGCGGAACAGGTCCAGGAGCTGGCCAGTGAGCTGGCTGCGGCCCCCCGGACCGTGACGGTGGTCGGCCCCTTCGACGAATCGGAAACCTTCGGGCTCTGAATCTACGGAAGTTCCGGCGTAGGAGGAATGATGGACCAGCCGCTACCGGGCACAGCGCACGAGGCGCTCGAGATCTTCGTCGGGCGCTGGCTGGGAACCACCGAGTTGGCTGCCTCTCCGTGGGGTCCTCCACGCACCGCCACCGCGGAGGTGACATTCACCCGCGCCGCCGGAGGGTTCGCCGTCGTCCAGTCCTACCGCCATACCGAAGCCGACGGCACGCACTTTGAGGGGCACGGGGTCTTCACAGTGGACCCCGACCACGACGAAACGCTCTGGTATTACGTCGACAGCATGGGCCGGCCCCCGTCAGCCCCGGCCCGTGGCGTCTGGCACGACTCGACCCTCACCGTGGAGCGGCACAGCGACCGCGGCACCGCCCGGCACACCTTCCGGGTGGACCAGGGCATGCTGACCCACACGGCCGAACTGCGGCTGGGGGAGACCCAGGACTTCCAGCCGTTCATGACCTCGATCTGCCACCGCGCTTAAAGTAAGTACGCGGTCCTCAGCCCACCAGTTCGATGACCCGTGTCTCCGGGGAGCCGGACAGGGACGGTGCGACGTCGGGGGAGTTCCATACGTTTTCGCGCAGCTTCGCCAGGAACTCCATTCCTGGTGCGTTCCAGTCCCCGCGCGGTCCGTTTCCGGCGCGGTGAAATGGCGAGGTAGTGCCATGGTAGGGCCCGGCATCCGCCCGTACCACCCAGTTGGTTTAGCCGCCGGCGAAGGGCGGCAGGACGTCCACGACGTCGCCAGCTGCCAGGACGGTGGCGCGGTCCCGGACGGCGACCTCGTTCAGCAGGAGGCTGCTCCGGGCCAGGATCCTTTCCAGCGGCGGTGTCCCGGCCGGAGGCTCCGGACGTTCGACGTCGAGCACGGCGGCCAGCAGGGACTCCACCGTGGATCCGGCGGGAAGCTCGAAGTGCTCTTCATCCATGCCTGCCGCGGCCCGTGCGGCAGCGAAGTAGCGTACGTTCAAGGATTAGCCTCCGATGGCACTCATGCTGCGGTCCGGCTGGACGAAGTCCGGAGCGTCGAGTCCCACGTGGTCCATGCCGTGGGCTTTGGGCTTCAGCCACATGGCATCCTGCCAGCGTTCGGCGAGCTGCTCGTCGCTCGCCCCTTGCCTCAGCAGGCCGAGCAGGTCGAATTCCTCGCGTGAGAAGAGGCAGCTCATGATCTTGCCTTCGGCGGTGATCCGGGTCCGCCGGCAGTCGGAACAGAAGGGCTCGGTGACCGAGGCGATGATGCCCACGGTTCCCAGCACCGGGCCGTGTGGATCACCGGAACTGGCAGTCCGGCGTCGTACTTCAAAGCGTTCCGCGGGCGCGCCGTCCCGGGCGCGCGGATCCGGGCTCAGCACGAACTCCCCGGAGAGAAGTTCGCGGATCTCGGCCGCGGTGATCATGTTCCGGCGGGTCCAGCCGTGGTCGGCGTCCAGCGGCATCTGCTCAATGAACCGCAGTTCGTAGCCGCGCTCCAGCGCCCAGGCGAGGAGGGATGGCGATTCGGTGTCGTTGATGCCCCGCATCAGCACGGCGTTGAGCTTCACCGGTCCCAGGCCCGCAGCCCAGGCGGCGTCCACCCCGGCGAGCACCCGGTCCAGGAACGGCCGCCGTGTCAGTTTGGTGAAGGTTTCCTCGTGCAGGGAGTCAAGGGAGACGTTGATGCGCGTCAGCCCGGCGGCTTTGAGGGCTGTAGCCTTCCGGTCCAGGCCCACGCCGTTCGTTGTCATGGAAATGGGAAGCTCGGGGTGTGCCTGGCGCAGGGCACCAATGATGTCGACGAGGTCGGCCCGGACCAGAGGCTCGCCGCCGGTCAGCCGCAGCTCGCGCACGCCAAGCAGGTGCACGCCGATGCCGACGATCCGCACGATTTCCTCGCCGGTCATGACCGCCTGCTTCGAGAGCCACTCCAGCCCCTCGGCCGGCATGCAGTAGGTACAGCGCAGGTTGCACTTGTCCGTCAGCGAAAGCCGCATATCCGTCGCCCTGCGGCCGTAGCGGTCCGCGAGGCCAGCGGGAGCGTCAGCCGGGCGGCGTGCGGGGACCCCGGCCGGGCGCGCAGCGGAAAGGGGCTGCGAACCGGAATCGGGTGCGCCTCCTTCGCGGCGCTGCGGTATTCCTAGCTGAACACTCATGACTTCAGGCTACGCCACGATGGGGCGCCGATCACACCCGGCCCGTCCCGTGACCGGCGGCTGTGGCTGCGGACCCGGAGACAGGGCGGCCGCCGGGATGACGGGAGTGCCGGAATGCGCTGGTGAACCTATGCTGGAAGGGTGAACGGGTCCCATGAGCCAGGCCGGCACCGGCGCCGGTGGGCGGCGGCCGCAGGCGTGGTGGCAGCCGGCACCGGACTCGTTGCCAGCGAACTCATCGCCGGCTTCGTCAGCCCTTCACTTTCCACGATGACAGCACTGGGCGGCGCCGTCATCGACGCTGTCCCGCCGGGCGTTAAGGACTGGGCTGTTTCCCTCTTTGGCACAGCAGACAAGCTTGCGCTGCTGGCCGGCATGGCGCTGGGAATCGCCGCTTTGGCCGCCGCGGCAGGTGTCCTCGAGCTGCGCCGGCGCTTCGCGGGCGCCGCCGTCTTTGCCGTCTTCGGCGTCGTGGGCCTGACGGCAGTCCTGACCCGCGCCCAGGTGACCGCCGCCGCCGTCGTTCTTCCGCTCCTTGCGGCCGGGATTGGGATCGCGGTGCTGCTGAAGCTGGTCAGGCGCCTGGCACCTGCAGACGTTGGCGGGGATGCCGGCCCGGGGCCGGCCCGTCGGGGCTTCTTCCAGCTGCTGGGAGGCACCGCCGCCGGCGTCCTGGTCGGCGGCGCCGTCGTCACCGTCTGGCGGGGCGGGGCCGCAGGCGTCAACGAGGTCCGCCGGACCCTGCGGCTGCCCGTGCCGCGGTCTGCGGCGCCGCCGATTCCGGCAGGCGCTGACATCCGACTGGCCGGGGTGGGGCCGCTGGTCACACCCAACCCTGACTTTTACCGGATTGACACCGCGCTCTCCGTCCCCGTGCTTGATTCCCGCGAGTGGAGGCTCAAGGTTACCGGGCTGGTGGAACGGGAGGTTGAGCTAACCTTCGAGGACCTGCTGGCGAAACCCCTGATCGAGCGGCACGTTACCATCGCCTGCGTGTCCAACGAGGTGGGCGGCGACCTGATCGGCAACGCCCGGTGGCTGGGCTGGCCGGTGCGGGAGCTGCTGGCGATGGCCGGCCCCAAGCCGGACGCGGACATGGTCCTGTCCCGAAGCTCCGACGGCTTTACGGCCAGCACTCCGCTGGAGGTGCTCACAGACAACCGTGATGCGCTGCTGGCCGTGGGCATGAACGGCGAACCGCTCCCGCTTGAACACGGCTTTCCCGTACGGATGATCGTCCCCGGGCTGTACGGATACGTGTCCGCGACCAAGTGGCTCACCGAACTGAAGGTCACCAAGTTTGCCGACGACGTGGCCTACTGGACGCCGCGCGGCTGGTCCGAGCGCGGCCCCATCAAGATCTCATCCCGGGTCGACGTGCCCCGGAACGGCGCCTCGGTACCGGCCGGGGCCGTGGTGTTTGGCGGTGTGGCCTGGGCGCAGCACACAGGGATCGGCAAGGTTGAGCTGCGCGTGGACGGGGGCAGCTGGCAGCCGGCCCGGCTCGCTCCGGGCATCTCGGTGGACACGTGGTACCAGTGGCAGCTCGGCTTGGACCTTCAGCCCGGGCAGCACGAGGTTCAGGTCCGGGCCACGGACCTGAAGGGCACGGAACAGGCTGAGGAACACCGTTCGGTGGCACCCGACGGCGCCACGGGCTTCCACACGATTAGAGTGGACGTGAAAACGTAGCCCACCAAAGGCCGGACCATGCACAGCAGCCACCACGATCACGGTACCCACAGGAGCGTCGCGGATCACCGGCTGGCGGTCAGGGAGCTCCTTGAACCGCTACTGTCCGCGGAGCGGACCGAAAGGCTTCCGCTGGTCCGGGCCCTGGGCCGTGGGCTCGCCGAGGACATCACCGCGCCGCTGAGCCTGCCCCCGTTTCCGAACTCCCAGATGGACGGCTTTGCCATCCGTTCCACGGACGTGCCCGACGGCGGCGCGGACCTGCGCGTCGCGGCACCGGTTCCGGCGGGCGCACATCCCGCGCCCCTGCAGCCGGGCACCGCTGCCCCGATCATGACCGGCGCCATGGTGCCCGCCGGGGCAGACGCCGTCGTACCCATTGAACGGGCCGTCCCCTCCATCTTTCCGGCAGCGGGCGATGAGGCGGAGGTGAGACTGCCCGCTACGGCTTCCGGGACGTTCATCCGGACCGCCGGAAGCGACATCGAGGCCGGCAAGGAGGCGCTGGCCGCCGGAACCTGCCTCGGCCCCGCGCAGCTGGGCCTGCTCGCGGCGCTGGGGTTGCCGGAGGTCCTGGTCAATAGGCAGCTGTCCGTCCTGCTGGTCACCACCGGCGATGAAGTGGTGGAACCCGGGGAACCGCTGGGCGACGGCAAAATTTACGACGCCAACGGCACCCTCCTCGAGTCTGCGCTGCGGCAGGCGGGACTTGCCGTGACCCGGGCGGGCAATTCCGCCGACAGCCCGGAAGGCCTGCGGACGCTGCTGCGCATCCACACGTCCGCGGTGGACCTGATTGTCACCACCGGGGGAGTCAGCAAGGGGGCGTACGAGGTGGTGCGGCAGGCCATGGACGGCCAGGACGTCGCGTTCCAGCACGTCGCTATGCAGCCCGGCGGCCCCCAAGGATTGGGAACGTTCGACGGCGTCCCCCTCCTTGCGTTTCCGGGGAACCCCGTCAGCTGCCTCGTCTCCTTTGAGATGTTTCTCCGTCCGGTGCTGGGCGAACTGTTTGGCGCGCCCGCGCCCAGGCCAGCGGTCCGGGCGCGGCTGGCTCAGCCGCTGTCTTCCCCGGTCGGCAAGCACCAGGTCCGGCGCGGGTCCCTGCAGGGTGACGGCACAGTCCGGCTGCAGGGCGGCGAAAGCTCCCATTTGGTGCAGGCGCTGGCCCACTCCAACGCCTTGGTCCACGTACCCGTGGGCACCGCCGCTCTCGACGAGGGCGCCGAGGTGGAAGTATGGATGCTGTGACTGCAGAAAATGACCACGGCGCCCTGACCCACCTGCGCCGTGACGGCACGGCCCAGATGGTGGACGTCTCAGGAAAACCGGAAACCACGCGCGAGGCCACGGCCACGGCCACGGTCCGCAGCACCGCCGAGGTCCTGGCTTTGCTGGGCACCGGCGGCCTGCCCAAAGGCGATGCGCTGGCGGTGGCCAGGGTTGCCGGGATCATGGCGGCCAAGAAAACGCCTGAGCTGATCCCGCTGTGCCACCCGCTCCCGATTTCAAAGGTGACCGTCGACTTCGAACTCGGACCCGAGAGCGTCGACATCCTGGCCACCGTCAAGACCCGGGGCGTGACCGGCGTCGAAATGGAGGCCCTGACTGCCGCCTCCGTGGCGGCGCTGAGCGTCTACGACATGATCAAGGCCGTGGACAAACACGCCGTCCTCACGGACATCAAGGTGTTGGCCAAGAGCGGCGGCAAGAGCGGGGACTGGGCCCTGTGAGCAACCAGCCTTCGAAAACCGCGGCACCGCACGTCCACGGCGAGGTGCAGGGCCGGAAAGCCGGCGTCGTCATTGCCTCGACACGGGCTGCCTCCGGCGCCTACCAGGACGAGACCGGGCCCGTCATCACCGACTGGCTCACCGAACACGGTTTCGTGCCGTTTCCGGTCATGGTGGTGCCCGACGGTGAACCGGTGGGCGCGGCGATCCGCGCGCTCCTGACCCAGGAACCCGCGGTCGTCATCACCAGCGGCGGCACCGGCCTGAGCCCGGACGACCGCACGCCGGAAATGACGCTGCCGCTGCTGGATCGCGAAATCCCCGGCATCATGGAGGGCATCCGCCAGGCTGGAACGGCGAAGACGCCGCATGCCATGCTGAGCCGGGGACATGCCGGTTCGGCCGGCCGGACTTTCATCATCAACCTGCCCGGATCACCCAAGGGGGTCATGGACGGTCTTTCCGTCCTGGACCCGGTGATCGGGCACCTGTGCGACCAGTTGGAGGGCGGACATGGCCACTGAGGCTTCGTTCGAAGTAGTAACCGCGGTGCTCAGCGCCGAACCCATCTCCGTGGACCAGGCCATCGCCGCCGTGGAGTCGGAGACCGCCGGAGCTGTGGTCAGCTTCAGCGGCGTGGTCCGGAACCACGACGGCGGGAAGCCGGTTGACCGGCTCAGCTACAGCGCCCATCCCACGGCCCGGAAGGTGCTGGACGACGTTGTGGCGCAGCTGGCGGCCGAACAGGCCGCACCGGCTGGCGCGGACGGTGCTGGCCAGGACAGCGCCGGTGGCGCCGGCACGGCTCCGCCGGTCCGGATCTGGGTCGCGCACCGGGTGGGTCCGCTGGAAATTGGCGACCCTGCCCTCGTCTGCGCCGTAGCGGCCGCCCACCGCGGGCAGGCCTTCGCCGTGTGCTCGGAACTGGTGGACCGGGTCAAGGCGCAGGTGCCGATCTGGAAGGAACAGTTCTTCAGCGACGGCACCGTCGAATGGGTCGGGGCAGGGGAGTAGGGCCGGCAGCGTCCGGGGAACACGCCGTCCCCGCGTGAGGTAACGCATGCGCTCCGGTTCCGTCCGCCGGTCGCCCGAACGGTAGTGTTGAATCCATGACCCAACAACTTCCTGTCGCCGTTCTGGGCGCAAACGGGCGCATGGGCGCCGAGGCCGTGAAGGCTGTGGAGGCCGCTCCGGACATGGTGCTCGTCGCCGCGCTGGGACGCGGTGACTCCCTCGATTCCCTGCTCGACGCCGGTGCCCGGTACGTCGTGGACCTCACCGTTCCGGAAAGCACCGAGGAGAACGTCCGCTTCGCCGTCGAAAACGGCATGCACGCCGTGGTGGGCACCACGGGCTGGGACCTGGGCAGGCTGGAGTCGCTGGAGACCCTGCTTGCAGGCCACCCGGAAGTCGGGGTGCTCATTGCACCCAACTTCGCCCTCGGCTCCGTGCTCACGTCGGCGTTTGCCGCCAAGGCGTCCAGGTACTTCGAATCCGTGGAAATCATCGAACTCCACCACCCGGACAAGGTGGACGCGCCCTCGGGTACCGCGGTGCGCACCGCCCAGCTGGTAGCAGCGGAACGCGAGGCGGCCGGCGTCGGCCCCAGCCCGGACGCAACCACAACTGAACTTGCCGGAGCCCGCGGCTGCGAGGTGGACGGCGTGCGCGTGCACAGCGTCCGGCTCCGGGGGCTCGTGGCCCACCAGGAGGTCCTCCTCGGCGGGCCGGGGGAGCAGCTGACGCTCCGTCATGATTCCTTCGACCGAGCCTCGTTCATGCCCGGTGTCCTGCTCGGTGTCCGCAACGTTGCCGCCCACCCGGGACTGACCGTCGGCCTGGACGGCTACCTGGATCTGGGGCTGTAACGCAGTGAAACCGTTTCTTGGCTGGCTGAAGACCAACCGCACCAAGATCTGGGTGGGCGCGGTGACGCTCCTGCTGGTCTTCTACCTGGTGGTGTCACTCCAGCGCTCGGTCCTGCTGCTGACCGATCCCGAGCCCGTGGCCAAGGCCATCGGCGCGGCGTACCTCGTGCTGCCGGTGATCGGTGCCTGGGCACTGATCCGGGAACTCCTCTTCGGCGCCCGGACGGAACAGATGGCACGGGTGCTTGAGGCCGAAGGCGGCCTCCCGGAGGACAACCTGCCCCGCACGCCGGCCGGGCGGATTATCCGGGCTGCGGCGGACCAGGAGTTCGAGAAATACCGCGCGGAAACCGAAGCGGCCCCCGACGACTGGCGTTCCTGGTTCAGGCTCAGCTGCGCCTATGACGCGTCGGGTGACCGGAAGCGGGCACGGTCTTCCATGCGGGACGCCGTGCGGCTGTTCCGCGCCTCCGGCGACGCTGTGGCGCGCTAGCCGGGCACCAGGCCCAACCAGACAGCAGGTTTAGCGGATCCTTGCCGTCTGGTGGCGGCCCACCTGGTTGGCGGCGTGTCCGAGCCATTCCAGCGGACCGCGCCATTTCAGGATGGCGAAGACCATCCCGATCACCACGGCCAGCGCCGCGTGGGCGAAGTACATCCCGTCCTCGGTCCATCCCACAGGCAATGGCTTGAGGTGGAACGACGCCACCACGCACACATGGGCCGTATACAGCGTCAGCGTCATGGCGCCGGGTCCGCGCAGCGGAAGCAGCAGGTCCAGAGCCAGCCACTGGCCCAGCCTGCCCACCAGAAGGCAAAAGCCGACGACGGCGGCCGCCACGCCGCTGGTATGCAGCAGGTCCAGAGTGGTCCCGGAATGGGGCGCGCTGCTGGCCAGCCACCACCACGATCCCTCCTGGCGGACGCCGGCAAGATTGACCTGCAGGAGGCTGTCCAGAGGATAGTTGGGGTCAGTGAGGATGTCCTGCAAGGCGGCGCGGCCGCCCCACTGCTCCATCGCCGCCGTGCCCAGGACCTTGGAGAATGCCGCCACGGCAATGCCGCCGAGCAGCAGCAACACCGGAACGATTGCCGTGGTCAGCGCGAGCCTGCCGATGATGAGCCCCACCAGCAGATACGAGATCCACTGGAACACCGGGTAGTACCCCGTCAGGAACAGGTCGCCCAGCAGCTGGCCCGGGGTGGTGAGATCCTCCCACCCCGGATTGTGGCTGAGCTGCAGCGGCGGATCTGCAGCCATGAGCCAGGGCCGAAGCAGGAAGGCAATCAACGGGGAAAGCAGGATCCAGCCTGCAGCCCAGGCGCACAGGGCCTTCAGCCGCAGCCCGATGAACGGCAGAACGCACAGGAACAGCACGGCGTAGTGCACCAGGATCACCGCAATGTTGACGTCAAGTCCGCCGAGCGCGAGCCCGACGACGGCAATCACCAGGGCCCGCATCGCGATGCCGCGCCGTGCCGCGGTGAGTGCAGGTCCGTCAAGAGGCTGCTGCTTGCCGGTGGACAGGGCGAGGCCGATTCCGGCGAGCACGGCAAACAGTGCGGCGGCACGGCCGGAGAACGTCAGGCCCACCCAGGTCGGCGTCAGGGCGGCATTTGGCTCGAAGGTCGGGAGCAGGTGGGTGGCCATCATGCCCAGGAGGGCCAGGCCGCGGGCAGCGTCGATACCGGCCAGTCGGACGCCTGTGGCCGGCCCCTTCGCTGTTTTGGAAGATGCAGCCGTGCTCCGCGAGGTCATGATGTGATCGTCTCACATCCGCATTGGCGCACTGATTTTCATGAACCGGGGTCGCTCGAGTAACTAAGCAAAACCACGCCGTTGCGAACTACCGCGTCCCTTCGGGCCTGAGGCTCATCCGGATATCGGGGTCTTTGAACAGTGGCCGGCCCTGCCCCAGAACCACAGGACGGACGAGAATCCGGAACTCGTCGATCAGGCCCGGTCGAGACCCTCGAAAAATCAGTCCAAAGAGACTGACATCATCGGGATGATCTTGCGCATTCGAGCACCTCCAGGTGGCCGCCAAAGGCGGCAGGTCGCCGTCGTTCTTCCAGCGAAGCAGTACCTTCGAGTGAAGCAGTACCCTCCGCGAAGCACTTAGGTGTCCCGTGGGACAGGACATGGTCCGGCCGGCAGCAAAAGTGGGAGGTTTCCTGCTGAGCAGGACCGCTGGCGGTAGGGTTTCTGTATCCGCAAGCTGGTCGGTCTTTGGGGGACGAAGATGATCGCATCAACTGCCGCCGAGGTGGCAGAACCGTTTATGCCGCCCTTTGGAATCCTGGGATTCGTCCTGACTGTGAACGTTGTCCTGTTCATGGCTGCGCTGATCAGCATTGCTCGGAACAGGAAGCACACCTCCGGCGGCAAGGTGGTTTGGACGTTGGTAGTTCTTGCGCTGCCAGTGCTTGGACCGGTGGCGTGGTTCCTGATTGGCCGCAGGGCGCCCTCCCCGAGAGAAAGCCCGTTGCGGCTAGAGCAATAGGGCCGGCGGCCTGACCCCGTCGTCCCCGGGTGCTTCGAACCATGCCCGGCCGCGCACGATGGCACAGCTGACAGTCAACAATCGCTCCTTCGCCGCGGCCTGATTCATGTTGATCATTCCACGGCCAATGGACCGCAGGCAGTACGATCCCGAGTTTCTGCGAGCCCTTGTATTCGAATATATATTCGAATAGGATTTCGGCATGAAGAAGTCATCAGGGCGTTCGGGGGGTCGCCAGCCGGCCGGTCATCAAACGGGAGAATATCCGCCCGGGGGCCGCCGGTTCAGGGGTGATGCCCCACAGGATCTTGCTCCCGGGAATGATGCGCCCAAGGGCGATCCCCTGAAGGCCATGAGCCCGGGCGTTGTGGATTATCTCTTCCGGCAACTCGTGGCCGGGGAGCCGCCGGAGGACGTCCAGTGGAGCCGGGAAGGCGTTGCGCTTTCGGCGCAGGCGCCGGGGCCAGAGCTGGCGCGGCGGCTGTCCGAAACGGACCTTGATGCGCTGACGCCCACGGAGCTGTTCCACTATGTCCGCGCCGCACAGCGTCTTTCCCAATGGGCAGAGTCATTGCGGGAGGTGGCCGTGGAACGTTACTGCGCGGGCGCAGAGCCCGCTTAGGATGGGCTCGTGACACCACCGCTGACAGTCTCTGTCATCCAGTACGCGGCCTTGGCCGGCGGCATCGATGCCAACGCACCGGAGCATGTGCGCCTCATCGAGGACGCTGACTCGCACGGTGCCCGGCTCGTGGTGTTCCCCGAGCTCTCGCTAACGGGGTACGACCTGCCGCTGCTTCGCAGCGGGCACCAGATTGATGCGGGGGACCAGTGGGTGGCGCCGGGGGACCGCCGTTTGGACCCCATCCGGGAGATCTGCCGCAGAACCGGGATCACCGCCGTCATTGGCGCACCCTTCCGGGAGCCGGAGGGCACTCCGCGGCTCGCATCCCTGGCCGTCCACCCTGATGGCGCAGAAGAGGCTGGCTTCAAGACGCACCTTCACGGCGACGAGCAGTCCCTGTTTGAAGCAGGGCAGGAACCGCTCCTGCTGGACGTGGACGGCTGGAAGATTGCACTGGCCATCTGCTTCGATGCTGCCCATCCCGCACACTCCGGCGATGCTGCCGCCGCGGGAGCTGACGTGTATGCCGTCTCGGCGCTCTACACGCAGGAGGAAGGCCACCGGCTGGGGCTGCATCTCGGAGCGCGGGCCATGGACAACCGCATGTATGGCGTCCTTGCCAACCTGGGTGGCCGTACGCCGCTGGGTCCGTCCTGCGGCCTGAGCGGTTTCTGGGGACCGGACGGGCTGTCGATGCAGCAGGCTGGCGGTACCGGAACGGAAGTGGTCACCGCTGTGCTGCGCCGGGGTTCCCTGGAGAGGTACCGGTAGCCAGCGTGGAACCGCGGCCAGCTTGCGCACCGGAATTTGACGATCATCACGCGGTGGCCATTGTCCTAACCTGCACGTGACAGGGTAACGTTTTTCCCATGGCTGACACTTCCGCGAACCTTCCTGCCCTGGGCACCCTCCTGACCGCCATGGTCACCCCGTTCACGACGGACGGCAAGGTTGATTACCAGCAGGCAGCGGAACTGGCCAGCAAGCTCGTTGATGACGGCTGCGACGGCCTGGTTGTCACCGGAACCACCGGCGAGACATCCACCCTCACCGACGAGGAAAACCTCGGAATGTTCCGCGCCGTGATGGAAGCCGTTGGCGGGCGTGCCGCAGTTATCGCCGGCACCGGAACCAACGACACCGCCCACTCGGTGCACCTGTCCCAGGAAGCCGCCAAGCTGGGCGTCGACGGACTGCTGATCGTCACGCCCTACTACAACAAGCCCAGCCAGGCCGGCGTCCGGGCGCATTTCGAGACGGTCGCATCCGCCACGGACCTGCCCGTCATGCTGTACGACATCCCCGGACGGTCCTCCATCGAGATCGCGCCGGACACCATGATCCGCCTCGCCCAGCACCCGAACATCGTTGCCGTCAAGGACGCCAAGGCCGACTTCGCCGCGGCAACCCGCGTTCTGGCCGAGACCGACCTTGCCTTCTACTCCGGTGACGACGGACTGACCCTGCAGTGGATGGCCCTGGGCGCCGTGGGCCTCGTGGGTGTCACCACGCACGTTGCCACCCGCCGCTTCCGGGAGCTCATCGATGCGATCAACGCGAGCGACCTCGGCACGGCCCGCAAGATCAACTTCGAGCTTGAGCCGGTAGTGCGCGCCACCATGACCCGCGTCCAGGGCGCCGTTGCAGCCAAGCAAATTCTTAAATGGCAGGGAGTCCTGCCCAACTCGATTGTCCGCTTGCCCCTCGTGGAGCCGGACGAAGCCGAGATCGAAACCATCCGCGAGGACTTGGCGAAAGGAGGGCTGGTCTTTTCCTGACGGACTGAGACCGGCACTCTTCCGTCTGGAAAGAAGTGCATTATGACCCAAGTAGCCCTCCCCGGCCTCGTTACGCCTCCCAGCCTTCCCCAAGGCACCCTGCGGATTGTTCCGCTGGGCGGGCTCGGCGAAATCGGCCGCAACATGGCTGTGTTCGAAATCGACGGCAAGCTGCTGGTCGTCGACTGCGGTGTCCTCTTCCCCGAGGAAACCCAGCCCGGCGTTGACCTGATCCTGCCCGATTTCTCCTACATCGAGGACCGGATCGACGACATCGTGGCTGTGGTCCTCACCCACGGCCACGAGGACCACATCGGAGCCGTTCCGTACCTGCTGCGGCTCCGCAACGACATTCCGCTGGTGGGATCGCAGCTGACCCTGGCGCTCATTGAAGCCAAGCTCCAGGAGCACCGGATCAGGCCCTACACGCTGTCGGTCACCGAGGGGCAGGTGGAGCAGTTCGGCCCCTTCCAGTGCGAGTTTGTTGCGGTCAACCACTCCATCCCGGACGCCCTGGCGGTCTTCATCCGCACAGCCGGCGGCACGGTGCTGCACACGGGCGACTTCAAGATGGACCAGCTGCCGCTTGACGGCCGCATCACCGATCTCCGGCACTTCGCCAAGCTGGGCGAAGAAGGCGTGGACCTGTTCATGTCCGACTCCACCAACGCCGACGTCCCGGGATTCACCACCGCGGAGAAGGAGATCGGCCCCACTCTGGACCGGCTCTTTGGCCAGGCCACCAAGCGCATCATCGTCGCGTCGTTCTCCTCGCACGTCCACAGGGTGCAGCAGGTCCTGGACGCCGCGGCCAAGCATGGCCGCAACGTCGCCTTCGTGGGGCGTTCCATGGTGCGGAACATGGCCATCGCCGCCAAACTTGGCTACCTGCATGTGCCGGACGGCATCGTGGTGGATCTGAAGAACATCGACACGCTGCCCGACAACCGGGTGGTGCTGATGTCCACCGGTTCCCAGGGCGAGCCCATGGCCGCGCTTTCACGCATGGCCAACGGCGACCACCGCGTGGTGGTAGGCCAGGGCGACACCGTCATCCTTGCGTCCAGCCTCATTCCCGGCAACGAGAACGCTGTCTTCCGCATCATCAACGGCCTGCTGAAGCTCGGCGCCGACGTGATCCACAAGGGCAACGCCAAGGTCCATGTGTCCGGCCATGCCGCGGCAGGGGAGCTGCTCTACTGCTACAACATCCTCGAGCCGCTCAATGCCATGCCGGTTCACGGCGAGACGCGCCACCTGATCGCGAACGGCAAGATCGCGGAGGAGTCGGGTGTTCCTGCGGCCAGCATCCTGCTTGCAGACAACGGCACCGTAATTGACCTGCGGGACCACCAGGCCGACATTGTTGGCCAGGTCGAGGTCGGCTTCGTGTACGTGGACGGCTCCAGCGTCGGCGAAATCACCGACGCCGACCTCAAGGACCGCCGCGTCCTGGGCGATGAAGGCTTCATCTCCATCATCACGGTCATCAACAGGGCCACCGGCAAGGTTGTCTCCGGGCCCGAGATCCACGCCCGCGGCGTCGCCGAGGACGACTCGGTCTTCGACGACATCATTCCCAAGATCAACGCCGCACTGGAGGATGCCGTGCTCAGCAACGCCGACCACACCAACCACCAGCTGCAGCAGATCATCCGCCGGGTCGTCGGCACCTGGGTCAACCGCAAGCTGCGCCGGCGCCCCATGATCATCCCGGTGGTCCTGGAGGCGTAACCGCCGGTGCCCGGGGGGCTGAACACAGCCCCCGGAAGGCCCGGAAATCCGCGGTTCCGCGGCCGCAGTGGAGTACCGTGGCAGATATGGCCACACGTACTTCCCCCGCGCCAAAACGTACCCCCAGCAGTAAAACGGGCGCATCCGCAGGCCGCAGCGGCTCTTCGGCGGCCAAATCCGGCCGTGCCGGATCGTCCGCCGGCAGCGCCCGCACGCGCCAGCTTCCCGCCGTCGAACACCGGCAGCCCTGGCTGCTACGTGTGGCCGGCGGGGCCTGGCTGGGCATCGGCCACCTGGTGGGCGGGGGAGTGCGCCGGATCGGCCAGGACGTCAGCGACCTGGCACCCGAAGACCGCCGTGACGGGGCCGCCCTGTTCAACCTGGCCCTGGCGGTCTTCATCGCCACCTTCGCCTGGTGGGGTTTCCGTGGCTGGTTCCCGGACGCCGTCTACGCTGTGGTCAACGGCACCTTTGGCTGGATGTCGCTGGTCCTGCCGCTCATGCTCTTCGTGTGCGCCTGCAGGCTGTTCCGGCAGCCTGTAGACGGCCGCGGAAACAACCGCGTGGGCATCGGCTTCCTCATCATGACGTTCGCTGGGTGCGGCATCGCGCACATCGTGGGCGGCCAGCCGACCGTCAGCGAGGGCTTCGACGGGCTGCGGCAGGCCGGCGGCATGCTGGGCTTCCTGGCTGCCTCGCCGCTGGCCGCCATCCACCCTGCGGTCCCCGTGGTCCTGTACGGGCTGCTGGCCTTCGTGTCTGTCCTCATCGTCACGGCCACGCCGTTCGGCGCCATACCGCGGCGGCTGCGCGGCGCCTATGAGCACCTGATGGGCATCGACCTGCAGGAGAACGACGGTGACGCCCACGACCGCAGCTACCTGTACGAGAACAGCCCGCCCGCCCCCAAGAGGAAGCGCAAACGGCTCTTTGGCAAGGACGAAGAAGCCGACCCCCGGCTGGAAGGCTACGTCGGAGACGAAGCCTTTGAGCATGCCGTGGTCGACGACGACGAGCCGTCACGGGAGGCCGGCAAGGGGCGCCCCGCCGTGGCCCCCGGAGTCCGGCGGCCCACCCAGGCGGAGATCGCCGTCGAGAAGATCAAGGCAGCCCAGGGACTCGGCGCCAAGGGCGCCGACGCCGAGAACGCCACCGAAGCCATTCCGCTCGTGATCCCGGGCATGGCCGGTTCGGCTAATCCACACGGCGCGACTCCCGCTGCTGCCGTGCAGGTGCCGTCCAAGCCAGTGGCGCCCGCGCCGCCGCCCACTCCGATTCCGCAGCGCACCGAGCAGCTGTCCCTCGCAGGCGATGTCACCTACACGCTGCCCTCGTCCGACGTGCTCACGCCCGGCTCCATTCCCAAGGAACGCACGGAAGCCAACGACGCCGTCGTAGCCGCCCTGACCGACACGCTCCAGCAGTTCAACGTGGATGCCACTGTGACCGGTTTCAGCCGCGGTCCTACGGTGACCAGGTACGAGATCGAACTGGCGCCGGGCACCAAAGTGGAGCGGGTCACCGCGCTGTCCAAAAACATCTCCTACGCCGTCGCGTCGAGCGACGTCCGCATCCTCAGCCCCATTCCCGGCAAGTCGGCCATCGGCATCGAGATCCCCAACACGGACCGCGAGACCGTGTCGCTGGGTGACGTCCTGCGCAGCCAGAACGCCCGCCGTACGGACCACCCCATGGTCATGGGCGTTGGCAAGGACGTCGAGGGCGGCTACGTCGTGGCCAACCTGGCGAAGATGCCCCACCTGCTGGTGGCCGGTGCCACCGGTGCCGGTAAGTCCTCGTTCGTGAACTCGATGATCACGTCCCTGCTGATGCGGGCCACGCCCGACGAGGTCCGCATGGTCATGGTGGACCCCAAGCGCGTGGAGCTCACCGCCTACGAAGGCGTGCCGCACCTCATCACGCCCATCATCACCAACCCCAAAAAGGCGGCCGAGGCACTGCAGTGGGTGGTCCGTGAAATGGACGCCCGCTATGACGACCTCGCCAACTACGGCTTCAAGCACGTCGACGACTTCAACAAGGCAGTGCGCGCCGGCAAGGTCCACCCGCCGGTGGATTCCAAGCGCGTCATCCGGCCCTACCCGTACCTGCTGGTGATCGTCGATGAGCTCGCCGACCTGATGATGGTGGCACCCCGGGACGTGGAAGATTCCATCGTCCGCATCACGCAGCTGGCCCGCGCCGCCGGTATCCACCTGGTGCTCGCCACGCAGCGCCCGTCCGTTGACGTGGTCACCGGCCTGATCAAGGCCAACGTGCCCTCCCGCATGGCCTTCGCCACCTCATCCGTGACGGACTCCCGCGTGGTGCTCGACCAGCCCGGGGCGGAGAAGCTGATCGGACAGGGTGATGCGCTGTTCCTTCCCATGGGTGCCTCCAAGGCAATGCGTGTGCAGGGCGCCTGGGTGACCGAATCCGAGATCCACAAGGTTGTGGAACACGTGAAGGGCCAGCTCCAGGCCGTCTACCGTGACGACGTCGCGCCCGAGGCCCAGAAGAAGCAGATCGACGACGACATCGGGGACGACCTCGAAGTGCTGCTGCAGGCCACGGAGCTGGTTGTTACCACCCAGTTCGGCTCGACGTCCATGCTGCAGCGTAAGCTCCGCGTCGGGTTCGCCAAGGCAGGCCGCCTCATGGACCTGCTCGAATCACGCGGCGTGGTTGGCCCGTCGGAAGGCTCCAAGGCGCGCGATGTGCTCGTCAAGCCGGACGACCTCGCCGCGGTGCTGGCCGCGATGAAGGGCCAGGAGGCTCCCGCCGCGGCCGATTCTCAGACCGCCGCGCTCAGTGACAACGCCAACGCCAACATCGCACAGGGCGGCTACGCGGAGGACCTCGTTGCCGCCGACCTGGACAACCGCACCCAGAGTGTCGAGTATTACGACGGCGCAGACAGTTCCGGTGACGACGAGGACGGTTCCGAGGACGCCTGGTCCCTCACGGGCAGGTAGTCCTCATGACGATCGGCAAGAAAGCGGCAGCGCCGAAGACGGTAGCCTAGAAGGGTGACTAGCACCGAAGCGACCGCGGCCGGCTCCAACAGCTCCGGGATCTGGAATCTTCCCAACATCCTCACGATGCTCCGCATTGTGCTGGTGCCGTTCTTCGTGTGGTTCCTCGTCGCCGATGCCCCGGGCCTGCGAAGCGAGTCCGGCGGGTGGCGCTGGGCAGCCGTGGCGGCGTTCGCCGTCGCGATCTACACGGACAAGCTCGACGGCGACATCGCCCGCAGCAGGGGACTGGTCACCGACTTCGGCAAGATAGCCGATCCGATCGCGGACAAGCTGCTGACCGGATCCGCGCTGGTCATGCTGTCCCTCCTGAATGAGCTGCCCTGGTGGATGACGATCGTGATCCTGGTCCGCGAGTGGGGCATCACAGCGCTGCGGTTCTTCGTAATCCGGTACGGTGTCATCCCGGCGTCACGCGGCGGCAAGCTTAAAACGGTCGTCCAGACCGTGGCGATCTTCCTCTACCTCCTTCCGCTGGCATCCATCGCCCCGTGGCTGGTTTGGGTGGCCTTCGCGGTAATGCTGGCAGCCGCGCTGATCACCGTCTGGACCGGCGTCGAATACGTCGTTCAGGCACTGAAAGTCAGGTCGGAGGGGCTGCGGCGGCGGGCTGCGGACCTCGGCCAGCAGGAGAACGAGGAGGGCCAGCCGTGACGAATCTGCACCGGATCGCCGGGGAAGCCGTGGCTACGGCCGTTGGGCGCGGCGTCACCGTGGCCACCGCGGAATCACTCACCGCAGGAATGGTCGCCGCCGTACTGGCCGACACCCCGGGGGCATCCGCCATGCTGCAGGGCGGCGTGGTCTCCTACAGCAACACCGTGAAGCGGGACGTCCTTGGCGTTCCGCAGGACCTGCTGGACGCCGTCGGATCGGTCGATGAAGCAGTGGCTGCCGCCATGGCCGAAGGCGCCCGGCGGGTCTGCGGCGCCGACCTCGCCGTCTCCACCACGGGCGTGGCCGGCCCCGACGCGCACGACGGCAAAGCGGTAGGAACGGTGTTCGTGGGCCTCGCCACCGCGGACGGTGTGCAAACCTTTCCTTACCGCTTCCAGGGCACCCGGGCAGAAATCCGCGGCCTGGCCTGTGGCGCTGCTTTGGAGCGGCTTCTGGAGGCACTGGCTGCGTTAAGCTGAGTTTCCGGCTACGCTGGCCTGGCCCATCGACTGCGCTAAGCTACCCGGAGTAAGGTTGCCGGGAACAAAAAGCGAGTCCGAATAGTTGTCACATTGTGTCGCCTCTCCTTCAGGGAGGCGCCTAGGATGAAGAGAACATATGCGGTTTACGTCACGTGAACCGGAACCATGAGGGAGCAAGGCGATACAGATGGTAAAGCAGCCCGTGTCCGTAAACGGCGTTGTCCGCTGGAAGGACGTGGGCCTCGCCGATCAGGCCAAGAGCGAACAGAAGGAGCGCAAGATGGTTGTACTTCGTCACGAAATCGGTGATGTACTGCGCGATGTCCGCCAGCGTCAAGGGCGTACCCTCCGCGAAGTCTCGCACAGCGCCCGGGTGTCCCTGGGTTACCTGAGTGAAGTGGAACGCGGCCAGAAGGAAGCTTCCTCGGAACTCCTGTCCTCGATCTGTTCGGCTTTGGATGTTCCGCTTTCGAGCATGCTCCGTGAGGTCAGCGACCGCGTGGCTGTCGCCGAAGGCGTTGCCGTGCCTGACACCGTCCCGCAGGAATTCTCCCAGCGTTACGGCCGTGACCTTGAGCGCGACCTGAACAGCGAGCTTAACAACGAGCTCGCCACGGAAATGCTCTCCGGAGCCCGCTAACAGAATCCGGTAACCCGGCCCAGATAACTGCAGCGAAGGCCTCCGGCAATCTGCCGGAGGCCTTCGTCGTGCCCTGAAATCGACTCTTAATCTAGGCGTCGTCCCGCGGGAATCCGTCACGTTCGTACGTGGCGTTAAGCTTGGCCATGTAGGCGGCCAGTGCCTCGAGGTCCTCCACCGGCCATTCGCCCAGGCGCTCCCGGAAAACCTTCCGGCGGGCATCCTGCACCTGGTGCATCTTCTCTTCGCCCTCGGCTGTGAGCCGGATCGTTTGCGCCCTGCCATCCAGCGGGTCGGCTTCCTTGAGCACCAGGTTGATGCTTTCAAGGAATGCGATTTGCCTGCTGACGGACGGCTTGCCGACGCCGATGCTGGATGCAAGGTCGGTGAGGCGGATGGGGCCGCTCTTGCGGATCACGCTGAGCAGTCCGTAGGCGGCCGGCTCCATGTCCGGGTGAACCTCGCGCGAAAGTTGCTGGGAAATGGACCGGGCCCGTCGCCAGAAAAGACTGATCTGGTGCTCCACGTTGGTCAGTGCCGTATCAAGCGTGTCCTCGAAGGCGGCGGCGGCTTCGGGGGCTTCAGCGGGGTTGCTCATGATAACCATTCTAGAGTCAGGGTCCGTGAGAGACTGTATCGAGTGAGGATTAGTGATTTCTGGCGGCTGATGGACGACGAATTCGGGGCCGGCTACTCGCGTGTGCTGGGCGGCTCCCTCGTCCTTGCCGGGGTCGGCGGCCGCACAGCTAACCAGGCCCTCGCCGCGGGCATCAGTCCGCGCGACATCTGGCTGGCGGTGTGCGACGTGCAGGACGTCCCTGAGGAGCGCCGCCTCGGCCGCGACATCAAGCCGCGCCAGAACGGAGCAGACCTGCTCTGAGCAAATACCGACGCGACTGGGGAACCTGCTGACACGCCGACCGATTGTTCGAATATCTGTTCGGGTGCGACTATGCTTTTTGGCAGCGGGTTATCCACATACGCACGCCTGCCCGGTAAGAATGTCAGCGGGTGGCGATAGCGTCGGTGATGACAGACAAAGGGCCGCAGAGGCCCTCCCAAGCGAGAAAGCATTAGAGGTGTGAACCATGGCCGCAGCCCCGGATCGCCAGAAGGCGCTCGACGCAGCGCTTGCCCAGATTGACAAGCAGTTCGGCAAAGGCTCGGTCATGCGCCTCGGCGACGAAGTTCGTGCGCCCATCGAGGTCATTCCGACCGGCTCCATAGCCCTGGACGTCGCCTTGGGAATTGGCGGCCTGCCTCGCGGCCGCATCGTGGAAATCTACGGACCGGAATCCTCCGGTAAGACCACGGTTGCCCTGCACGCCGTCGCCAGTGCTCAGCGCCAAGGCGGCATTGCCGCCTTTATTGACGCCGAACATGCCCTGGATCCGGAATACGCAGCCAAGCTGGGCGTCGACACCGACGCGCTGCTCGTGTCCCAGCCAGACACCGGCGAGCAGGCCCTCGAAATCATGGACATGCTCATCGGTTCCGGCTCGCTGGACATCGTGGTCATCGACTCCGTGGCTGCCCTGGTGCCGCGCGCGGAAATCGAAGGCGACATGGGCGACAGCCACGTCGGCCTGCAGGCACGCCTCATGAGCCAAGCCCTGCGAAAGATCACCGGCCGGCTGAGCCAGACCAAGACCACGGCCATCTTCATCAACCAGCTGCGCGAAAAGATCGGCGTGTTCTTCGGCTCACCGGAAACCACCACCGGTGGTAAGGCGCTGAAGTTCTACGCGTCCGTGCGTATCGACGTCCGCCGCATCCAGACCCTGAAGGAAGGTGCCGATTCCGTCGGTAACCGGACCAAGGCCAAGATCGTCAAGAACAAGATGGCCCCGCCCTTCAAGATCGCCGAATTCGACATCATCTACGGTCAGGGCATCTCCCGCGAGGGCGGCATCATCGACATGGGCGTGGAGCACGGCATCATCAAGAAGTCCGGGTCCTGGTTTACGTACGACGGCGACCAGCTCGGCCAGGGCATGGAGAACTCGCGCCGCTTCCTGCGCGACAACCCTGAACTTGCCACGGAACTGGAACGGCTCATCAAGGAAAAGCTCGGCGTGGGAACCAAGCCCGCGGCGGATGCCGAAGCTGCACCGAAGCTGAAGGCCGTTGACGGCTTCTAGCAAGCGCCGGTCCTCTTCGGCCTTCGCCAAGGCCGGAGGGGGCCGCAAGGCAGAGCCCAGCCCGGAACCCGATAAGGACCGGGACGCAGATCCGGCATCGGTGGCGCGCGCCATCGTACTGCGCCAGCTGACCGCATCGCCCAAGAGCCGGCAGCAGCTTGAACGCAAGCTGGCCGAGCGAAACGTGCCGGAGGACGTCGCCGCGGCCGTGCTCGACCGCTTCGAAGAGGTCCGGCTCGTGGACGACGCCGAATTCGCGGACATGTGGGTGCGGAGCAGGTCGCAGTCGCGCAGGCTGGCCAAGGGAGCCTTGCGCCGGGAGCTCGCGGACAAGGGCATTGACCCTGATACGGCGGCCTCGGCCCTTGAGCAGCTCAGCGACGAGGAGGAGGAAGCCGCCGCGCGCCACTTGGTGGAACGCAAGCTTCGGCCGGGGACGGACCTGACTGACCGGGCGGAACGCGACAAGACCACACGGCGGCTCGCGTCCATGCTTGCCCGCAAGGGATACCAGCCCTCGCAGGCTTTCCGGATCGTGGGGGAGGTCCTAGACGCTGCAGCCGTCGGCGCCGCGTCTGACGAGGACACTTACGAGGCTGCCGCGTCCTGGGAATGATCGAACGCCGGGAGTGAACGCAGCCGGTACTCCTGGCAGCCGGTACCCTTATTGGGTGAGTCTGACCCATCCTTCCCCCGCACCCGTCACCGAAAACGCAGCAACCGGCGACGCCGCTGTGCCCCGCACGTATCAGGTGCGTACCTTCGGCTGCCAGATGAACGTTCACGACTCCGAGCGCATGGCAGGCATGCTGGAAGCTGCCGGTTATGTACCGGCGGACGGTGCCCAGGCCGACGTCGTCGTCTTCAATACCTGCGCCGTGCGGGAAAACGCCGACAACAAGCTTTACGGCAACCTCGGCCAGCTGGCGCCGATCAAGGCAGCGAACCCTGGGATGCAGATCGCCGTCGGTGGCTGCCTCGCCCAGAAGGACCGCGAAACCATTCTGAAGAAGGCGCCCTGGGTCGATGCCGTCTTCGGCACGCACAATGTCGGCGCGCTGCCGGCTCTCCTGGACCGGGCGCGCCACAACAACGAGGCGCAGCTGGAAATCCTCGAGTCGTTGGACGTCTTCCCGTCCACCCTGCCCACCAAACGCGACTCTGTCTATTCGGGCTGGGTGTCCATTTCGGTTGGCTGCAACAACACCTGCACCTTCTGCATCGTCCCTGCCCTGCGGGGCAAGGAAAAGGACCGCCGGCCGGGGGAGATCCTTGCCGAGGTCCAGGCGCTGGTGGACGACGGCGCCATCGAAGTGACGCTCCTCGGCCAGAACGTGAACTCGTACGGGGTAGAGTTCGGCGACCGCCAGGCCTTCTCCAAGCTGCTGCGCGCCTGCGGCGAGATTCCGGGCCTGGAACGGGTGCGTTTCACGAGCCCCCACCCGGCGGCGTTCACCGATGACGTCATCGACGCAATGGCCGAGACGCCCAACGTCATGCCGCAGCTGCACATGCCTCTCCAGTCGGGATCGGACAAAGTCCTGCGCGACATGAAGCGTTCCTACCGGTCGGCGAAGTTCCTGGGGATCCTGGACAAGGTCCGCGCCAGGATGCCGCATGCGGCGATCTCCACGGACATCATCGTCGGTTTCCCGGGGGAGACGGAGGAAGATTTCCAGGCGACCCTTGACGTCGTCGAAAAGGCACGCTTTGCCACGGCCTTCACCTTCCAGTACTCCAAGCGGCCCGGCACGCCTGCCGCGGACCTGCCGGACCAACTGCCCAAGGCGGTGGTGCAGGAGCGCTTTGAACGGCTCACCGCGCTCCAGGACCGCATCGCCGCGGAAGAGAACGCCAAGCAGCTGGGACGCCGCGTCGAGGTCATGGTCACTGCCCAGTCCGGCCGCAAGTCCGAGGAAACGCACCGCCTCTCAGGCCGTTCGCAGGACCAGCGCCTCGTCCACTTCACGGTCCCCGCGGGTGCTCCTGCACCGCGTCCCGGAGACCTCGTGACCGTCACCATTACGGAAGCAGCTGCCTTCCACCTGGTCGCCGATCCGGCCACCGCGGCCGACTACTCCCTGCGCCGGTCCCGCGCCGGCGATGCCTGGGACAGGGCGCAGGCCGATTCCTGCGGCGTGCCGGCACCTGGTGCGGCGGGGGGCGCGGGCAGGACCGGCGTGTCGCTTGGCATGCCCGCACTCCCGGTGCGGAGCCGCTGACCCGGTGGCGGGCCACCCCCCCGTTATAGCGGTTGTCGGCCCCACAGGTTCGGGCAAGTCCGACCTCGCCGTCGATCTTGCCCTGGCCCTGGACGGCGAGGTGATCAACGCCGACGCTATGCAGTTCTACCGGGGCATGGACATCGGCACCGCCAAGGTCACCGAGGCTGAGCAACGGGGCGTCCGGCACCACCTGCTGGACATCCTGGACGTGACGCAGGAAGCGTCCGTGTCCGACTTCCAGCAGCAGGCAAGGGACGCCGTCGCCGACATCCACCGCCGCGGCAAGCGGGCCATCCTGGCCGGCGGGTCGGGCCTGTATGTTCGCGCCGCCCTCGATGTGCTCGACTTCCCGGGAACCGATCCCGAAATCCGCACCCGGCTGGAACAGGAGAACGCCGCGGACGGGGCTGCGGTGCTGCTGGACCGCCTCCGGACGGTAGATCCCATCTCCGCCGGGCGCCTCGGCGACGCCCGCCGCATCATCCGCGCGCTGGAGGTGTTCGAACTGACGGGACGCCCGTTCAGCTCCTTCATGCCAACCCGCGAATACCATCAGCCGGCCATCCAGATCGGACTGGAGGTTGACCGTGAGCAGCTGCGGGAGCGTCTCGCCGTCCGCGTGCACCGGATGGTGGAGCGGGGGCTGCTGGCGGAAGTTGAACGGCTGGACGCCCAGGGCCTTCGCCGCGGCAGGACCGCACCCCGCGCACTGGGCTACGCACAGTTCCTCAGGGTGCTCGACGGCGAAGCGGATGCAACGCAGGCAGCGGAAGAAACCATAGTGGCCACCAGGCAGTTCGCCCGCCGGCAGCTGACCTGGTTCCGGGCCGACCCCCGCATCAGCTGGCTGGACTGGCAGGACCCTGATCTCGCCGCCAAGGCAGCCGGGCTCTGCCGCTGAGCCAGGCGCACCAACGCACTCGGAGAAAGATCCCAATGACCCTCGCAGTTGCCACCACGCCAAAGCGCACCTCGCGGCGGACCCTCACCATTGCGATCACCTCGCTGCTGGGGGCGACGCTGTTCTGGGCCGGCAACTACATCGTCGGGGCCGGCGCGGTCGAGAGCATCGACCCCGTCAGTCTGGTCCTGCTGCGCTGGTCGCTCGCCCTGGTTCCCCTGCTGGCCATCGCACAGATCGCGGAGCGCCCGCAATGGCGGCAGGTGCTGGCCGCCTGGCCATGGCTGATCGCCCTCAGCGTGTTCGGACTGCTGGGCTACAACCTGCTTTTGTACACGGCTCTCGAGCACACGGATGCGTTCAGCGCTTCCCTCATCAATGCATTCAACCCGGCACTCATAACGCTGGCCGCTGCCGCATTCCTGCGCGAACGCCTGACTCGCCGGGCAGTTGGCGGTGTCCTGATCGCACTTACCGGCGTGCTCCTCGTCCTCAGCGACGGCGACCTGGGCAAGCTGCTGCATGCCGGATTCGGGACCGGTGAGCTCTTCATGCTCGGGGCCATTGCGGCGTGGTCCGCTTACACGATCACCGGGCGGCTGGCACCGCCGCTGCCCCCGATAACCGCCACGGCCATCCAGGCCGCGATCACCATCGTTGTGCTCACACCGTTCAGCCTCGCTGCCGGCGGTCCAGCCCTGCCATCCACGCAGGGTGCGGTTGCTTCACTGGCCTTCATTGCGCTGTTCCCATCGGTGCTGTCCTACCTGCTCTGGAACCGCGCGCTGGCGGTCATCCCTGCCGGCAATGCCGGAGTGTTCCTCAACCTCATCACCGTCTTTACAGCCCTGTTCACAATCCTCGCCGGACATCCTTACACCTTTGCCCAGATAGCAGGCGGTGTGATTGTCGTCGCCGGCATCCTCCTGACCAGCACCCGCGGCCGGCGAGGCAGCTCCACGCCGTTTTTCTGGCGCCGCCGGCGGGCGGGTAACCTTGAATCATGAATGAAACCCTTGCAGAATCAGTCCGGCCCGCCGCCACCACATTGAGCGGACTGCGGTTCTCCAAGGGCCATGGAACAGGCAACGACTTCGTCCTGGTCGCTGACCCCGAGGGCGTGCACTCCATCTCCGCTGAGCAGGTCGCCCAGCTGTGCGACCGCCACCGCGGCATCGGCGGTGACGGGCTCATCCGCGCCGTCCCGTCCCGTCTCCTTGACGAGGGCCGGCAGATTCTTTCCGAAAACCCCGACGCCGAGTGGTTCATGGATTACCGCAACGGTGACGGTTCCCTGTCGGAGATGTGCGGCAACGGCGTGCGCGTGTTCGTCCACTTCCTCCTGGCCGAGGGCCTGGCTGAGCTGCCTGCCGGCGGCTCACTGACCATCGGCACCCGCGGCGGCGTCAAGACCATTGTCCGCACAGGTGACGGCTACGCCGTCGACATGGGCCCCTGGGAGTTCATCTTCCCGGAAGCAGCTGCCCGCGCCATGGATTCGCTGGTCAGCGCAGACGGACTCGAAGTGCCCCGGCCGGCGCTGTCCGTCAGCATGGGCAACCCCCACACGGTCGTAGCCCTGGCCGAGCTGTCCGAGCTCCGGGACACCCGGCTCTTTACCGCCCCGCACGTCGACCCGGCTCCCGCCAATGGCACGAACGTCGAGTTCGTTGTTCCGGCCGAGCCGCTGGTGCACGACGGCGTGGGCACGGTGACCATGCGGGTCCACGAACGGGGCGTCGGGGAAACGCAGTCCTGCGGCACCGGCGCATGCGCCGCGGCGGTGGCCATCCGTCACTGGGCCGGACAGGGCGCCCCGGACGCCTGGCAGGTGAAGGTCCCGGGCGGCGTCGTGGGCGTGAAATTCTTCACCGTCGCCGGCGGGCGCGAGCACGTTGAGCTAAGCGGCCCGGCAACGATCGTTGCTACCGGGACGCTTTCCTGACCCGCAGGATCCTGAAGGATTTGGACGTGCTTTCCCGCGTCACCGTGAAAGAGTCATCCAGAACCTCCGCCAGCCAGCGCTGAAGCGTATCCGAGCCCAGGTTCTTCTGCACCACCAGCCAGGCGGAACCCCCCGGTGCCAGCCTCGGCAGCCAGAGCAGCAGGAGTGAGTGCAGCTCATCCTTGCCGATCCGGATCGGCGGATTGGACCAGATGGTGTCGAAACGGATTTCCGGATCCACGTTCTCCGGCGTGCTGGCCGTGACATTGTTCAGGCCAAGCAGTTCGGCGTTCCCGTTGGTGAGCGCGATGCATCGTTCATTGACGTCTACCGCGTAGACCTGCGCGTGCGGTGCCCGCAGCGCCATGGTCAGGGCGATGGGTCCCCATCCGCAGCCGACGTCGAGCAGGTTACCCTGTGGCGCAGGCGCGGGAACCTCGGCCAGCAGGACGGCCGTCCCCTTGTCGATGCCGTCCGGACTGAAGATGCCGGACGAGGTCTGCAGCTTCCGACTTTCACCGGCCAGTTCCACTGTGAGGGGCTTGCGGGTAAACGGCCCCGCGGGTGAGGCACTGAAATAGTGGGCAGACTCCATAACTGGCCAGATTAGTGGGCTGCCCGCCCGATGGGAAACCGGCTAATGGGAAAGCCGGCTGGCCGGTCTGGTATCCTTGAAGGCATGTTCCTGATTTTTGAGTAGCCGGTACTTCTTTTTGCCCGCGGCCTTTTAGCCGCCGGCACCGGCCCATGGCTCCCCTCCAGTGCGACGCAGGTATTGCCCTTTGCAGGCACAGACCTTCCGCAGGAGCGCAGCCCGAACAGCACTCAATCAGACCGCTTCCCGCCGGCCATGCCTGACGTCTGCCGGCATTTCAGGAGACCCTCCATGACCCCTCGCAGTCAGCCCAGCGCGAATACCGCTGCCAAGGGCGGCAATCAGCACTATTCTGAAGATGCAGAACCTTCAAAGGAGACCATGACCAATCAGCAAAATCCCGGATCCGAGCCAGCAGCCCAGGACATGAGTCCTGAGGAAATCCAGGCTGTTATCGACCGGATCCTCGCTAAAGACGTCCCGGCCAGGAACGCCACACCTGCCAACGGCAGCCGCGCCGACAGCCAGGGCGTTTTGGGCAAGGCGCAGGCCATTTCGCAGCTCGCCGAAGAGCACAGCACGTTCGACGGCGACCAGCAAGACCTCGAGGAACGCCGGGCACTGCGACGCACGGCCGGGCTGTCCACCGAACTCGAGGACGTCACCGAAGTCGAATACCGGCAGTTGCGCCTGGAACGAGTCGTTCTCGCCGGTCTCTGGACCGAAGGCACGCTTGCCGACGCCGAGAATTCCCTGCGTGAACTCGCCGCGCTGGCGGAAACAGCGGGCTCGGAAGTCCTCGACGGACTGGTCCAGCGGCGCGCCAAGCCGGACCCCGGCACTTTCCTCGGTTCCGGCAAGGCGCTGGAACTCAAGGACGTGGTGATGTCCACCGGCGCCGATACCGTCGTGGTGGACGCCGAACTCGCTCCGTCCCAGCGGCGCGGCCTTGAAGACATCGTCAAGGTGAAGGTCATCGACCGCACGGCCCTCATCCTCGACATCTTCGCCCAGCACGCCAAGAGCCGGGAAGGTAAGGCCCAGGTGGAACTGGCGCAGCTCGAGTACCTCCTCCCGCGCCTCCGCGGCTGGGGTGAATCCATGTCCCGCCAGGCCGGTGGCCAGGTGGGCGGCGCCGGCGCCGGCATGGGCTCTCGTGGCCCCGGTGAAACCAAGATCGAACTGGACCGGCGAAGGATCCGCACCCGGATGGCCAAGCTGCGGCGGGAGATCGCCGCGATGAAGCCTGCACGGGAGACCAAACGGGCCAACCGCCGTCGTAATGAAGTCCCGTCCGTGGCCATCGCCGGGTACACCAACGCCGGCAAATCCTCGCTGCTGAATCGCCTCACCGACGCCGGGGTCCTGGTGGAGAACGCCCTGTTCGCCACCCTGGATCCCACCGTCCGCAAGGCCGAGACCGCCGACGGAATGGGGTACACGCTGGCCGACACCGTGGGCTTCGTCCGGTCCCTTCCCACCCAGTTGGTGGAGGCCTTCCGTTCCACCCTTGAGGAAGTGGCGGATGCAGACCTGATCCTGCACGTCGTGGACGTGTCGCACCCGGACCCGGAGGGCCAGATCGCCGCCGTACGCTCGGTGTTCGCCGAGGTGGACGCCCGCAAGGTGCCCGAGATCATCGTCCTGAACAAGGCCGACGCCGCCGACCCGTTTGTCGTGGAGCGGCTGAAGCAGCGCGAACCGCGGCACGTGGTGGTTTCGGCACGTACGGGGGAGGGCATTGCCGAGCTGCTCAGGGCCATCAGCGAGGCCATCCCGCGGCCTAACGTCAAGATGCAGCTTCTCGTGCCGTACCACCGCGGGGATCTCATCAGCAAGCTGCACGACTCCGACGCGGAGATCCTGAGCCTGGATCACGAAGAGGGCGGCACCCGCGCCGTGGTCATGGTCCGGGAAGGCCTCGCGGCTGAACTGGAATCCTTCAGCATCGATGACTGACGGGGCGGCAGCCGGCGGCGCCGCGGCCACGGCCGGCGGCGCCGCGGCCACGGCCGGCGAGCAGCGTGTACTTGACCTGCTCGACCGTGCCGTGGCTGGCATGGGCGGCCAAAGCCGCAGCGGCCAGCACGAGATGGCCCGGCAGGTGGCGCGCGCAATAGAAACCGGCGACCACCTGCTGGTGCAGGCCGGCACGGGAACCGGCAAGTCACTGGCCTACCTGGTCCCGCTCATCGCGCACTCGCTGGAGAGCAATAAGCCGACCCTCGTCTCCACCGCCACCCTCGCGCTGCAGACCCAGATCGTGGGCCGTGACCTCCCGCGGCTGCTGGAGAGCCTCAAACCGGCACTCGACCGGCCCGTGAAGGTGGCACTCGTCAAGGGCCGCGCGAACTACGCCTGCAGGCACAAGCTGGAGGGCGGCTTTCCCTCCGAGGAACCCTCGGAGGGCCAGCTCTTCTCGCTGGGTGAGGACACCAGCGTCCCGCACTTCGCTGCGGCGATGGGCGGTCCATCGTCGCAGCTCGGCAAGGAGGTGGTCAGGCTCCGGGAATGGGCGGAGCAGACCACCACGGGCGACCGGGACGAGCTCCTTCCCGGCGTCACGGACCGTGCCTGGCGGCAGGTGTCCGTCACGTCCATGGAATGCCTCGGCGCGCAGAAATGCCCCGTCGCCGAAGAGTGCTTCAGCGAACTTGCCCGCCATAACGCCACGGAAGCCGACGTCGTGGTGACCAACCACGCCATGCTGGCCGTCAGCGCCTTCGAAGGCCTGGCGGTGCTGCCGGAGTACGACGTCGTGGTGGTGGACGAGGCACATGAACTCCAGGACCGGGTGACCGGCGCGGTTTCGGGGCAGCTGTCGGTGGCCATGGTCCATGCCGCGGCCTCCGGCGCCCGCAAGCACACCGGCATCACTGTGGACGCGCTTAACACAGCGGCAGCCAACCTTGAGGTGGTTCTCGCCGGCGTTCCCAGCGGCTTGCTGCCCAACGGCCTGAACGACGAGCAGCTGGATTGTGTGGACCAGCTGGGTGAGGCCTGCCGGGCGGCGCTGTCGGACTCCAAGGGGGACAGCAACACAACGGCCGACGGCGGGCGGCAGCTTGCGCGCTCCCGCCTGCTGGTGATTTTGGAGCTTTGCGAACGTTTGATTGCGGCGCGCGAAAACCGAGAGGTGGTCTGGTTCTCCCGGAACAGCACGTTTGATCCCCAGCAGGGATACTCGGCGCCGGACGAGACTGCCCCGGCTCTGGTCAACATCGCCCCGCTGAGCGTCGCAGGCAGGCTCCGGGAAGGCCTGTTCGCGGGCCATACAGTGGTCCTGACGTCGGCCACACTGGCCATCGGCTCTGCCTTCGAACCCGCCGCGGGCGGACTGGGCCTGGTCGGCGACGGTGCGCCGAGCTGGACCGGCGTCGACGTGGGTTCGCCCTTCGACTACCCCCGGCAGGGCATCCTCTACGTGGCAGGGCACCTGCCGAAACCGGGCCGCGGCACTTCGCCTGAGGCCCTGGACGAACTCGAGTCGCTCATCCGTGCCTCCGGCGGGGGAGCCCTCTGCCTGTTCTCCTCACGGCGGGCCGCCGAGGAGGCGGCGGACGCCCTGCGCACGCGGCTGGATGTCAGCATTCTCTGCCAGGGCGAATCCACCATGACCGCACTGGTGAAGCAGTTCGCCGACGAGCCTGATACTTGCCTGTTCGGCACGATGTCACTCTGGCAGGGCGTCGACGTCCCGGGCGGATCATGCCGCCTGGTGGTCATTGACAGGATCCCCTTCCCGCGCCCGGACGACCCCCTGATGACCGCGCGGTCCCGGGCCGTTGCCCAGGCCGGCGGCAACGGTTTCATGGCAGTATCAGCCACGCACGCGGCCGTCAGGCTGGCCCAGGGGGCAGGACGGCTCATTCGGTCCACGAATGACAAGGGCGTGGTGGCGGTGCTGGACTCCCGGCTGTCGACGGAACGCTATGGCGGGTTCCTGCGGGCCGCCCTGCCGCCGTTCTGGCCGACGACCGACAAGAAGACCGCCGTCGCAGCACTCGAACGGCTCGCTGGCGCACAGGCGTAGAGAAGCCCCGGGCTACAACAGCCCGGGGCCGAAGGTTGCAGCGGCTACAGCGAGCGGAGTACGGAAACCACCTTGCCCATGACAACGGCGTGGTCGCCGAGAATGGGTTCGTACTGGGTGTTCTGCGGAAGCAGCCACGTGTGGCCGTCCCGCTGCCGGAAGGTCTTGACCGTGGCTTCGTCGTCGAGCAGCGCCGCGACGATGTCGCCGTTGACCGCGTCGCTCTGCCGCCGGACCACCACCCAGTCTCCGTCGCAGATGGCTGCATCAACCATGGAGTCGCCTGCGACCCTGAGCATGAACAGCTCGCCGTGGCCCACCAGCTGGCGGGGCAGCGGCATCAGCTCCTCCACCACCTGGTCCGCGAGGATGGGGCCGCCGGCCGCGATCCGGCCGACCAGCGGCACCATTGCGGTGTCCATCGCGCTGGGCAGTTCGGTGACTGAAGCGCCTGCCGCGCTCAGTGCCGGGGCCTTGTCCGCACCGCCGGTTTTCGCCGTCCCCGCATCCAGGGTGAGCGGCATCAGGACCTCCATGGCGCGCGGACGCTTGGGGTCGCGCCGGAGGTAGCCAAGCTTTTCCAGCTGCGAGAGCTGATGGGTCACGCTGGACAGGCTGGCCAGGCCGACGGTGTCACCGATTTCCCGCATCGACGGCGGGTAGCCGTTGTCGTTGACCGAGCGCTGGATGGTTTCCAGGATCTTTTTCTGGCGGACCGTGAGTCCCTTGGGGGTCCGCTGAGACCGCGGGCTGCGCTGGGGAGCCTTGCCGTCAGAGGCCTGTGCTGCCATGTTCGCCAACGCCTTTCCGTTCCTCCCGGCCGCGGTAGCTGCAGTGGCCGGGAACTTCCGGCCTGAAAATGTCAGACCCTGCTGATCAACTGCAGATGTGGTTGTTCTGTGATTTCCAACGTAGGCCAGCCATAGGGCTTTTTCAAACATTTGTTCTAGCGAGTCTCGACTTAATTCGTCGATAGGTGCTAAAACTAGGAAAAGCAAAGTTCGAACATGTGTTCTAGTGAGGGCCGCTCGGCAGTCCGGTGTTCGAACTGTTTGTTCGAACACCAGGCAGTACAACTTGGTCCAGGAGGGCTCACGCCATGTCAGCTTCAACAGCAGTGTCGGCTTCAACGGCAATCCCGTCTGCAGATTCCCAGCGCGGCGCGGCGTCTCAGTCCCGTGCAGCGTCCCGGCCAGGCAAGCCGCCGCGCCTTCGCCTCACCCGACGAGGCCGCATTGTCCTGATCGGCCTGCCGCTTGTCCTGCTGGCAGCCGTTATCCTGTCCCTGACCGGGCTCCTGAACTCTCCGGCCAAGGCCGCAGACAATGCCAGTGGCCTGACGGTCACTCCCACCGTTTCGGTCACGGTGCAGCCCGGCGAATCACTGTGGGCCATCGCCGGGCAGGTCGACCCGGACCGCGATCCCCGGGACGTGATTGCGGACATTGTCCAGCTCAACGACCTTCAGGCCGGGAAGGTCATGCCCGGCCAGCAGCTGTTTGTGCCCAACAAGTAGGGGCGATGGAGCGCGTTCCCCGTGGCCGGAACCGTCACAGTTTCCGGCCAGCCCTCCGCACTACTTAAACTGTCCTAGTGACTGACCAGCTTGAGCGACTGAACCGACTGCCCCTGCGGACCAACCTGAGGGGGCTGTCCCCCTACGGCGCCCCGCAGCTTGACGTTCCGATCCTGCTCAACGTCAACGAGAACACGCATGGCGTGCCCGCCGACGTGCGGGCGGCCATCACCGCGGCGGTAACCGAGGCTGCGGCCGGGCTCAACCGGTACCCTGACCGCGAATTCACCGAACTCCGGGAAGCCCTGGCCGAATACCTCGGCCACGGGCTCGGCGCGGACAACCTCTGGGCAGCCAACGGCTCCAACGAGGTCCTCCAGCAGATCCTCCAGGCCTTCGGCGGCCCCGGCCGTTCGCTCCTGAGCTTCCCGCCGACCTACTCCATGTACCCGCTGCTCGCCAGCGGCACGGACACCGCCTACATTGCCGGCAAACGTGCCGACGACTACGGCCTCAGCGCCGAGTCCGCCGCAAGCCAGGTGCGCGCACTCGAGCCCAGCATCGTCTTCCTGTGCTCACCCAACAACCCCACCGGCACCGGCCTGGGCCTGGATGTGGTGGAAGCCGTTTATGAGGCGGGCGAGGCCAGCCAGGCAGTCGTCGTCGTGGACGAGGCCTACCACGAGTTTGCGCACGACGGCACGCCCAGCGCCCTCACCCTGCTGCCGGGCCGGGAGCGGCTCATCGTCTCCCGGACCATGAGCAAGGCGTTTGCCCTTGCCGGCGCCCGCGTCGGCTACATGGCGGCCGCCCCGGAAGTGACTGACGCCCTCCGGCTGGTGCGCCTGCCCTACCACCTGTCGGCCGTCACGCAGGCAACCGCCCTCGCGGCGCTGCAGCACCGCGAGGCGCTCATGGCCGATGTCCAGGACATCAAGCGGCAGCGTGACCGGATTGTCTCGGAACTGACGCGGATGGGGCTGCGGCCCGCGGCGTCCGACTCCAACTACGTCTTCTTCGGCGGGCTGGAGAAGCCCCATGAGGTCTGGCAGGGACTGTTGGATGCAGGGGTGCTCGTCCGCGACGTCGGCATCGCCGGCCACCTGCGGGTGACGGCCGGTACTGAGACGGAAACCACAGCCTTCCTGGAAGCGCTGGAAACCATCCTGGCCCGGCAGGCCGCACTTCCGGCCTAAACTTGGATATGGACCGGGTCAGGTCCGCCCCCATCCTTCGTCAAAGGACATCTATCACCATGAGCGACACCGGAATCAAGGCTGCCGAGGCACGGACTGCACGCATGGAGCGCGCCACCAGCGAATCCTCCGTGCTGGTGGAGATCAACCTCGACGGCACCGGAGTGTCGGACATCAGCACGTCGGTCCCGTTCTACGACCACATGCTGACGGCGCTGTGCAAGCACTCACTCATCGACATGACCGTCAAGGCCACCGGCGACACCCACATTGACGTCCACCACACCGTCGAGGACGTAGCCATCACGTTCGGCGAGGTCCTGCGCACCGCGCTGGGCAACAAGGCGGGCATCCGCCGCTTCGGCGAGGCCACCGTGCCCCTGGACGAGGCCCTCGCGCACGCCGTCGTTGACGTGTCCGGCCGGCCCTACCTGGTGCACGGCGGCGAGCCCGCCGGGCAGGAGTACCACCTGATCGGCGGCCACTTCACCGGTTCGCTGACGCGGCACGTGTTCGAGGCCATCACGTTGCACGCCGGCATCTGCCTGCACATGAACGTCATCGCCGGCCGCGACCCGCACCACATCGTGGAAGCCCAGTTCAAGGCCTTCGCGCGGGCCCTCCGCGCAGCCGTCGAGCCGGATCCCCGCGTCGAAGGCATTCCGTCCACCAAGGGAGCACTGTGACCGGCAAAGAACTGCGCGAGGGCGCAATCATCGATCCGTCGGCCACGCTGAAGCTGGCTTCCCCGGAGGGCAAGCCCACCGTCACCGTCCTGGACTACGGTTCCGGCAACGTCCGTTCGGCCGTGCGTGCCCTGGAACGTGCCGGTGCCGAGGTCATCCTGAGTTCCAAGCCCGAGGACGTGCTGAACGCCGACGGGCTGGTCGTTCCCGGCGTCGGCGCCTTCGAAACGGTCATGCGCGAACTCAAGGCCGTTGATGGAATCCGGATGATCGGCCGCCGCGTTGCCGGCGGACGTCCGGTCCTCGGCATCTGCGTCGGCCTGCAGGTGCTCTTCGAGGCCGGCGTCGAGCACGGAACCGAAGCCGAAGGCATGGGGGAGTGGCCCGGCAAGGTGGAGCTCCTCCCGGCCGAGGTGGTGCCGCACATGGGGTGGAACACCGTCAAGGTCCCGGAAGGCTCCAGGCTTTTCGAAGGCGTCGAGGGCGAGCGGTTCTACTTTGTGCACTCCTACGGCGTCCAAAACTGGGACTTCGACGTGATCCAGCCCCGGATGGCGCCGCCCCTCGTCACGTGGTCCGAGCACGGTGGCCCCTTCATCGCCGCCGTGGAGAACGGCCCCCTCTGCGCCACCCAGTTCCACCCGGAAAAGTCCGGTGACGCCGGCGCGCGTCTCCTGAAAAACTGGGTCGACGGGCTCCGCGGGCCGCGTTCCCGGCAGGCGGCGGACGCCTAGATGTGGTCAATCCTCCTGATGGGACTGGCCGGTCTCCTGGTGGGTGGCGGCCTGTCCTTCAGGCAGCAGCGCAAGCCGCTCTGGATCCAGATCGGTTTCTATGTGCTGGCGGCCATGTCGCTGCTGGCCGCCTACCTGCTGACCCTTCCCGGCACATAACCAACTAACCCGCCGTGTGCGGCGCAGAAGTCGCCGCCCACGGGAACCAGCGCCTACAAGAACTGAGGACCCCTGATGACCAGCCAAAACGAGCTGCCGGTACTTGAACTGCTACCCGCCGTCGACGTCGTGAACGGCCAGGCCGTCCGCCTGGTCCAGGGCGAGGCCGGCAGCGAAACAAGCTACGGAACGCCGTTGGAGGCGGCGCTCAACTGGCAGCAGCAGGGCGCAGAATGGGTCCACCTGGTGGATCTGGACGCTGCCTTCGGACGCGGCTCAAACGCGGACCTGCTGCGCGAAGTGGTGGGCCGGCTGGACATCAAGGTTGAGCTCTCCGGCGGGCTCCGCGACGATGAATCCCTGGAAAAGGCGCTGGACCTGGGCGTCGCCCGGGTGAACCTCGGCACCGCCGCCCTGGAGAACCCGGACTGGACCGCGCGGGCCATCGACCGATTCGGTGACCGGATCGCCGTCGGCCTGGACGTCCGGGGAACCACCTTGGCCGGACGCGGCTGGACCAAGGAAGGCGGGGACCTGTGGGACGTTTTGGGCCGCCTCGAGGAGGCCGGCTGCGCCCGCTACGTCGTCACTGACGTGACCAAGGACGGGACGCTGCAGGGGCCGAACGTAGAACTTCTGCGGCAGATGGTGGAGAAGACCGGCAAGCCCGTGGTGGCCTCCGGTGGCATTTCCAGCCTTGATGACCTAAAGGTCCTGCGCTCCTTGGTGCCGCTCGGCGTCGAAGGCGCCATCGTTGGCAAGGCCCTGTACGCCGGCGCCTTCACCCTGCCCGAGGCCCTCGACGTCGCCGGCCGCCGCTAGGACATCGCCGTGACCGAGCACCAGCGCAACTCCGCGGACGGCGGCGGACAGGCAGCGGACCTGCCCCCGGCACGCCGGCTGCCCGGTCACATCGAGGCCGCCCTTGCCGGCGCGGGAGGCGCCGCCGATTCGGCCGGACAGCCCTGGGCCGGGCGGAGCCTCGCCGGTGAAGACGCCAAAATCCACAATTTCGAGGACGACGACGGCACAGCCGACGCCGGCTACCTCACCGCAGTCTCCGCTCTTGTTGCCGGCGACGGCGACGAGGCCGCGGTGGTTGCCTCGCTGGCCAGTGCCCGCGTCTTTGTCCCCGTCGTGGCACAGCTGGCGGAGGAAGCCGAGGGCGCGCACGGCGTGCACGCCGACAAGCAGGCGGACATGGCGCTGGTGACGCTCAAGGCTCCCGACGGCCGCCTTGCCATGCCCGTGTTCACTTCGGCGGAAGCGCTGGCGGCATGGCACCCGGAGGCTCGGCCAGTGGCCGTGTACGCCGCGAGGGCAGCCCTCTCCGCCGTCGCCGAGGGGGCAGAGCTGCTGGTGGTGGACCCCGGTTCCGAAATGACCTTTGTGGTCCGGCGCCCCGGCGTCTGGGCCCTCGCGCAGCAGCAACAGTGGGTGCCGGCCTACCTGGACACCGAGCTGGCTGAGGTGCTGCGCGCAGGAGCCGAAGGCAAGCCCGCCGTCCGCGGACTCGAGGTCCTTCCCGGCGGGGGAGTCGCCACCACCACGGCCTCGGGCGACCGCGTCGGTGGCGGCGGCGTCGGACCGGAACTGCGGGTGGTGCTCTACCTGGAGGACGGACTCGATGCGGCCGCGGTCCAGGCCCTCGTTGCCGGCCTCCAGACCGAGTGGAGCCGGAATGTATTGTTTGGTGAGCGCGTTGATTCGATCGAAGTCAAGCTAAGGCGCGCCGCGCAGTAGCCGCCGGCCCGGTGGGGTCCGTTCCGGTGCTGTCCGGCGGCGGAACTGAGGACCCACCTGTGAATTTCAGCCTGTACCGGGAGCTGCTGGCCGTCCGGCCCATCCGCCGGCTCCTGGCGGTCGGCATGATCGCCCGCATTCCCCACTCGGCGGCGGGCGTCCTGCTGACCCTGCACATCGTCCTTACCCTCGGCGAGGGCTACGCGGCCGCGGGAACGGCAGCCGCCGTGATGACCATCGGCATCGCGGTCGGCGCTCCTTGGCGGGGCCGCCGGGTGGATACGGTGGGCCTGCGGACGGCGTTGATACCATCCGTGATTTCGGAAACCGTCATCTGGTCCATCGTGCCGCACGTCTCCTATCAGTGGCTGCTGCCGCTCGTGTTCGTGGGCGGCCTGCTGACGCTTCCCATCTTCAGTGTGGTTCGGCAGTCCCTGGGAGTCCTGGCGGACGGCGACCAGCGCAGGACCGCCTTCGCGCTGGACGCAGTCAGCACCGAGATGGTGTTTATGATCGGCCCGGCCGCGGGTGCCGTGGTGGCCACGAGCGGGCATTCCGTGCTGGGGCTGACCGCCGTCGGTGTCTCGACATCGCTGGCCGGACTCTTCCTCATGTCGTTCAACCCGCCCACCCGCAGTACTGTTCGCAGCGAATCCTGTGAGGCGGACGAACAGGTTGCCGCAGAGGTGGCCGTTGTGGCTGCCGCCCCAGCACACCTGCAGGAGGCTGCCGCGGAACTCGGTCCGGCGGCTGCGGGCAGCAGGCGGCGGGCAGTCCTGAGGCGCAGGGTGGCCCACAGCTTCGGCTGGTTCATCCCTGCGGTGGCCGCGGTGTTTGCCGTTGCCGCCGGCGCCGGCATGGTGCTCAGCGGCACTGATGTGGGAATCGTGGCTGCGCTGGAGACAGGCGGCCGCCAGGGCGAGATTGGCGTGGTGTTCCTCTTCTGGTGCGCCGCGTCGGTGGTCGGCGGCCTCGTCTACGGGGCCATGCACCGCCCCGTTTCACCGATCCTCCTGCTGCTGGGCATGGCTGCCCTGACCATTCCCATGGGGTTTGCCACCGACACACTGACCCTCAGCCTGCTGTCGCTGCTGCCGGGGCTCCTCTGTGCACCGGTGCTCTCGGCAGCATCCGAGAAGGTTGCCGAACTGGTTGACGAGGCCAGGCGGGGCGAGGCCATGGGCTGGTACGGGTCCGCGCTGACCGCCGGCGTGGCACTGGGGGCTCCGCTGGCAGGACTTTTCATCGACAGCATTGGCGCGGCGGGAGGCTTCGTGTCGGTCGGGACGGCAGGGGTGCTGCTCTGCGCCGTGGGGCTTGTCCTGCAGCAGCGGCGCCGCCGCGCCGCCTCATCCTGACGGTCTCGGGTTTCATTCGGAAGAGGTTCCCTGCGGAGCGCTTCCGGACGAAGTGCCCCAAAAGACAAAAACGGCGGCGGGCCGGCCCCGAAGAGCCGGCCCGCCGCCGTCGTAATTCAATCTTTAGTTCACTGCCCCGGTGAACTTCTCACCGGGACCCTTGCCCGGCGGATCCGGAATGATGGACTCTTCGCGGAAGGCGAGTTGCAGTGACCGCAGGCCATCGCGCAACGGACCGGCATGCTGCGAACCGATTTCCGGGGCGGCCGCCGTCACCAGGCCGGCAAGGGCGGTGATGAGCTTGCGGGCCTCATCCAGGTCCTTCAGCTCAGCGGCGTTCTCCTCTGCGGCCAGGCCGAGCTTCACGGCCGAGGCGCTCATCAGGTGCACGGCCGCCGTGGTGATGACCTCGATCGCAGGAACTTCGGAGATGTCGCGGATTTGCTGTGTCACGTCGTCCCCGGCGCCAGGCGCCTGGTAGACGTGTGAATTGCTGTCTGGAGTGCTCATACTGGTAAGCTTGTCACAGACCGACTGGATGTCGTTATTTTGCCGTGGATGAGACCCACTGCCGCGAATGTGCGGTAAGCGGGCATCTTTATGTAGAATTGATATTCAGTTTGCAAGCGGAGTTCTCTCCCACCCGCGTCAGCCGTTTTCCCGGAAGTTTTAGGGAAGCAAGGTTGCCGGGTAACGGTCGGGCGGTTCACCGGGTTAGGAGCCCGGGGAAGTGCGTGCGGTCCCTCGCGGGATGTGCACATCCGATCCTTTGAGGCCTTCGATTGCTCCGGCAATTGGGGGCCTTCTCTATTTTGCCGGTGGAACACCCATCACGAACACAGGAGCTTTAACATTAGCGAGCCAAGAATCAATGAGCGTATCCGCGTCCCTGAGGTGCGGCTGGTCGGCCCTGCCGGCGAACAGGTAGGAATCGTCCGTATTGAGGATGCCCTGCGTCTGGCTGCCGAGTCCGACCTGGATCTCGTTGAAGTTGCACCGCAGGCTAAGCCTCCGGTGTGCAAGCTGATGGACTTCGGCAAGTACAAGTACGAAGCCGCGGTCAAGGCCCGTGAGGCCCGGAAGAACCAGACCAACACGGTTTTGAAGGAAATCCGGTTCCGCCTGAAGATCGACACCCATGACTACGAGACCAAGCGCGGCCACGCCCTCCGCTTCCTCGGAGCCGGGGACAAGGTCAAGGCCATGATCCAGTTCCGTGGCCGTGAACAGCAGCGTCCCGAAATGGGCCTGCGCCTGCTTCAGCGTTTCGCGGAAGATGTCGGTGAGGTCGGTGTGGTCGAGTCCAGCCCCCGCATCGACGGCCGCAACATGGTCATGGTCATCGGTCCGCTGAAGAACAAGGCGGAAGCCAAGGCCGAAGCGCGCCGTGCAACGCAGCGTGCAGAAGCCAAGGCCCAGAATGAAGCCAAGGCCGCAGGCCGCGTGGACACCTCCGGTGACGATCAGGCACCCCTGACGCAGTCGCTTGCCGACCTTCTGCCGGAAGGCTTCCAGGTTTCCACGGAGGCCGCTGCGCAGGACGCCCCGGCAGCAGCTGAGGCAGCCGCTCCGGAAGCCGCCGTCGAAACGCCCTCGGTTCCGGTCGAAGCAGCTCCGGCTGCCGAGGCTCCCGCGGAAGCACCCAAGGTTGCCGAAGCGCCCAAGGTTGCCAAGGAGGCCGAGCCGAAGCGCGAGGTACCCAAGGCCGCAGCACCCAAGGCAGCCCCCGCTGCTCCCCGGGCCGCAGCACCGAAGGCGGCAGCGCCTGCAGAGCCGAAGGCTCCCGTAGCTGAATCGCCTGCTCCGGCAGCGCCGAAGCCTGCGGCTGCCCCGGCCCCGCCCAAGCCGGTGGCCAGGCCGGCAGCGCCGAAGCCTGTTGCGCGACCCGCAGCGCCCCGGCCCACGCCGAAGCCGGCGGGCAAGAAGACCACCTAGTTCGAAACTGCGGAAGGCATCGCCTTCAGGCAGCCAGCAACCAGCATGCCGCCCGCAGGGGCGGCTGCGCGATAGAACTGCGGACATTGTCCGCGGATACGTAAGGAGATCGGTTCCCATGCCGAAGATGAAGACCCACAGCGGTGCTAAGAAGCGCTTCAAGCTGACCGGCAGCGGCAAGCTGCGCCGCCAGCAGGCCAACCGCCGCCACTACCTGGAGCACAAGTCCTCCAGGCTGACCCGCCGCCTCGCCGGCGACAAGATCGTCTTCAAGGGCGACGCCAAGGTCATCCGGAAGATGCTGGGCATCTAATTTCCAAGCATTCTGACTGACTGCCGCCTGGCAGCAGTCAACTACCAATAAGCCTTCTCAGGCCAGCCGGTTACCGGCAGTAGTCGCTTGGGATCAGATTTTTGAAGGAGTACGCACGTGGCACGTGTGAAGCGGGCGGTAAACGCCCACAAGAAGCGCCGGGTTATCCTCGAACGCGCCAAAGGTTACCGTGGACAGCGCTCACGCCTGTACCGCAAGGCCAAAGAGCAGCTGCTGCACTCGTTTGTGTACAGCTACGGCGACCGCAAGAAGAAGAAGGGCGACTTCCGCCGCCTGTGGATCCAGCGCATCAACGCTGCATCCCGCGCAAACGGCCTGACTTACAACCGCCTGATCCAGGGCCTGAAGGCCGCTGAGGTCGAGGTTGACCGCCGCATGCTGGCCGAGCTCGCCGTTTCCGACGCCAACGCTTTCGCTGCGCTGGTCCAGGTTGCCAAGGACTCCCTGCCTGCAGACACTTCCGCTCCGGCCGCCAAGGCTGAGGCTGCACCGAAGGCCAAGGCTACCCGCGCACGCGCTGCGAAGAAGCCGGCTGCTGCAGCTGCTGAGTAAGCAGGCAACTCCCAGTTCAAGGACCGGTGGCAACAGCCACTAAGGTTTCTTATATGAACGAAACCGGGCGCCCGCAAGACTTTCCACTCTCCAATCCCCGAGCAGATCGGGTCAGGGACGTGGCAAAGCTTGCAGGGCGCCCGGCCCGTTTAAAGCGCCGGCAGTTCCTGGCCGAGGGCCCCCAGGCTGTACGTGAGGCCCTGGTGCTTCACGGCAAGCGGATCGCTGCGGGCCAGCCGGGCATAGTCCGCGAGGTGTATGCCAGCGAGGCCTGCCTGGACCGTTACCCCGAATTTGAAGAACTGGCCGTGGAAACCAGCGCCCGGCTCGCTACGGACGACGTCCTTGCCGCCATGGCGGACACCGTCACGCCGCAGGGGATCGTTGCGGTGTGCGATTTCGTGGATGTCGCCCTGGCGGACGTGCTCGACGCCGGACCGCGGTTGATTGCCGTGCTCTGCCAGGTCCGCGATCCCGGGAATGCCGGGACGGTGCTTCGGGCCGCAGACGCCGCCGGCGCCGACGCCGTGGTCCTCACCGGTTCCAGCGTGGATATCTACAATCCGAAGGCGGTCCGCTCAACCGCCGGCTCCCTCTTCCACCTTCCGGTGGTCCTCGGTGCCGACGTCAACGAACTGGCTGCGCTGTGCAAGGAGCGGGGGATTGGCGTCCTAGCAGCGGACGGCTACGGGCAGCTGAACCTCGACCGCCTGCAGGACGAGAACGCCGCACGCCGGCTTGGCGCTTCGGCCGCCGGCTCTGACTACGCCCTGGAAAACCCCACGGCCTGGCTTTTCGGCAACGAAGCCCAAGGGCTCTCCGAGGACGAGCTTGCGCTGGCCGACCACCGGGTGGCGGTGCCAGTCTATGGCGCCGCTGAGAGCCTCAACCTTGGAACGGCCGCCACCGTCTGCCTCTACGCGAGTGCGAGGTCCCAGCAGCCCGCCTAGCGCTGGAGTTTTTGTCCAGATATCGGCCGCAAAAGACGTTTTTAGTCGCGATATCTGGACAAAAACTCCACTGGGAGGCAGCGTCGGCAGCCGTACACGAAGGAGCGGGGGCCCACCGTCCGGTGGACCCCCGCTCCTGTCTATTTTGTCTGTTGTGGGCCCGGGCCAGTTGCGGCCCAGGGCCCGTGACTTGGGCCTGTTATGGTGCCCGGGTGCTGTGGCTGCGGCCGGTGATGGCGCCGTAGATACCTGCGACTACGAGGCCGCCGATGATGGCGAGGATCCAGGTGCCAAGGTCGAAGAACGCCAGGTCACCCTTGCCGAAGAGAAGGCTGCCGATCCAGCCGCCAACGATGGCGCCAACGACGCCCAGAACCAGGCTGGTGACCCAGCCGCCGCCGACCCTGCCGGGCATGACGGCTTTAACGATTGCGCCTACGATCAGGCCGAGAATAATCCAAGCAAGAAATCCCATTGTCTGCTCCTTCATATTCGTCGGGATCGATTCTTATCAGTCCCGATATGGCTTCAAGCTAACACAGCACGTGATTACTTGTCAGCAGGCTTACTTTTGGCACTTTTCGTGGCGTGTGAAGCCGTGTCCGGTGTCTGTCCGGGGCCGGACGGGTACGGTATTTACTAGACGGCGGTTCCATACCGCCCTGTCCCATCCGTTGAAATATCCACGTGAAGAGGTGAGCCTCCCTTGGCTGCAAATGGCGGTACCAAGGCGATTGTCGCGGCCTTGGCTGCAAACCTGACAATCGCCGTTTTGAAGTTCGTCGCGTTCATCCTGACGTTGTCGTCTTCCATGTTGGCTGAGGCCATCCACTCTGTCGCCGACTCGGGCAACCAGGTCCTGCTGCTGGTGGGCGGAAAGCGCGCCCAACGGGCAGCCAGCCCGGAACACCCGTTCGGCTACGGGCGCGAGCGGTACATTTATGCGTTCATCGTTTCCATCGTGCTCTTCAGCGTCGGCGGCCTGTTCGCCTTGTATGAAGCGTGGGAAAAAATCCAGCATCCGCACGGGATCGAAGGTGACTTCTGGTGGGTGCCCCTAGCCGTGCTGGTGGGTGCCATCATCGCCGAGGGATTCTCGTTCCGAACGGCCATCGTCGAAGCCAACCACGTGCGCGGCAGCCAGGGCTGGATCAGCTTCGTGCGGACCGCCAAGCAGCCCGAGCTTCCGGTGATCCTGCTCGAGGACTTCGGTGCCCTGCTGGGCCTGGTCTTCGCCCTGTTCGGCGTGGGGCTGACCCTGCTGACCGGCGACGGCATCTGGGACGGGATCGGTACCGGAATGATCGGCCTGCTGCTGGTGGCCATTGCTGTGATTCTGGCGATGGAAACCAAGTCGTTGCTGCTGGGGGAGTCGGCAACCAAGGACGACGTCGGACGCATCCGGCACGCCATCGAAGCGGACGGCACCGCCATCATCCACCTCAAGACCCTGCACCTGGGCCCGGAGGAGCTGCTCGTGGCCGCCAAGATCAGCGTGGAGGCGGGCGATTCGGGGCTGGATATTGCCAAGGCCATCGACGACGCCGAAGCCCGGATCCGCTCGGCGGTTCCCATCGCGCGGGTCATCTACCTGGAGCCCGACATCCGCCGCGCGCAGGTGGCCAGCGGGCCCGCCCTTGCGGGCGACTCAGGCGCCTAGCTGCTTACCCCTGGGGCCGCCGGCCCCCGTGCAATTCTGAGCCGCTGGCTCCGTGACTGCTGTTACGGAGCCAGCGGCTTTTTGCGTTCCAACAGGCCGCTGAACAGGGCCACGACCAGGCCGAGAATGGCCAGAACAGCACCCACCAGGGCGGGCGCAACGTAGCCCCAGCCCCAGGCGATCACCAGGCCGCCCAGGAAGGCGCCCAGAGCGTTGGCGACGTTCAGAGCGGCGTGGTTGAGCGAGGACGCGAGCGACGGCGCATCAGGAGACGCATCCAGCAGGCGGGTCTGCAGGGCCGGGACGAGCATGGACCCGGCGCCGCCCACCACGAACACCATGACGAAGGCCGACCACGGCCAGTGCACGGCCACGGCGTACACCACGAGTGCGACGGCGATACCCGGCAGGACGCGGTAGATGGTCCCCATCACGGACTTGTCCGCGATCCGGCCACCGACGATGTTGCCGGCCACCATTCCCAGGCCGTACAGGGCCACCACGAACGGGAGCAGGGCGGCGGGGATACCGGCCACGGAGGTCATGGTGTGGGAGATGTAGGTGTACGTGGCGAAGAACCCGCCAAATCCGACGATGCCGATGAGGATAGCCAGCCAGACCTGCGCCCGCCTGAGCGCGCCCAGCTCCCTGCGGATGCTGGCGTCCGCGTGCGCCTTTTGGAACGGAACGAATTTCCAGATGAGCGCCAGGGTCACCAGTCCCAGCACTCCCACCAGGACAAAGAGCAGGCGCCAGCCAAACGTCTGGCCGAGCCAGGTGGCGAAGGGGACACCGACCACGTTGGCAACCGTGAGTCCCGCCATGACCATGGAGATGGCCCAGCCCCGCTTGGTCGGCGCCACCAGGGAAGCGGCGATGACCGCGGCCACGCCAAAAAATGCACCGTGCGGCAGACCGGCGGCGAACCGGGAGACCAGCATGCTCGCGTAGTCGGGAGCGATGAACGCGGACAGGTTGGCAACACTGAAGAACAGCATGAGGCCCAGCGCAAGGAGCTTGCGCGGCAGTTTCGCTCCGACGGCGGCAAGCACGGGAGCTCCGACGACGACGCCCAAGGCGTAGGCCGAGATGAGGTGGCCGGCCTCGGGAGTGCTGATCCGGAGTCCGACTTCGACCTCCTTGAGCAGTCCCATCATGGCGAACTCGGTGACACCGATACCGAAGCCGCCCATGGCCAGGGCAAGGATGGCGGGTCCGATGTTCGTGGCGGCTTTGGGTGTGCGGGGAGCCTGGACAGTGGAAGTCATGTGCCTGCTTTTCGAAGGGGAGTTGCGGAGTAGGCCTTGTTGCCACCGTTATGTCTGATTTTAACAAGCTTCGTGGCGAGATGGATATTCCAGCCCGGGGAGGGCCCGCCTCATGAAAAACCCGTGCCCTCATAGACTGGACCGGTGACTGAAATGATTAACGTCGTCGGCGGGGCCGTGCTGGACTCGTTGTCCGCTCCCGCCCGGCTTCTCGTGGCACGCCGCACAGCACCGCCGCAGTTTGCCGGCATGTGGGAATTCCCGGGCGGCAAGGTGGAACCGGGCGAGGCCCCCGAGAGCGCACTGCACCGGGAGCTCCGTGAGGAACTCGGCATCGGCGTCGTCCTTGGGGCGGAGCTGGCGGCGCCCGGGCCAGCCGGCTGGCCCCTGAATGACAGGGCCGCGATGCGCGTGTGGTTCGCCGAAGTGGCCGACGGCGACCCGCGGCCACTGGAAGATCATGATGAACTCCGCTGGGTCAGCATCCGCGAAGGTGATGAAGCTCTCAGTCTGCCCTGGATTCCGGCCGACCTCCCGATTGTCCAGGCGCTGCTTGCCAGCGTCACCGCAGCGAGCCGCGCGGACTCCCTCCCCGGAAATTAACGCCACCCTTCGGCGCCTTCATCGAGCTGATTATTCGGATTTGTTGCCGTTCAGGACTGCTGGGCAGAATTACATGCTGGACACCCCCGCGGTGTCTCACTCCTTGGACAGCTCCGGGAGGTCTCCACGCCCAGCCCTGAAGGAACCGCATGATATCCGTGAGCCGTGTCGTCAAGAGCTACGGCTCCGGGACCGCACAGGTCCGCGCCCTCGACGACGTGACAATGACAGTGAAAAAGGGCGAAATTTTCGGCGTCGTGGGGCAGAGCGGCGCGGGCAAGAGCACCCTGATCCGCACCATCAACTCCCTGGAGCAGCCGGATTCCGGAACCGTTCACGTCGGAGGCCGGGACATGACAAAGCTGGCTGGCCGGGACCTGCGGCAGGCCCGGCACGACATCGGCATGATCTTCCAGCACTTCAACCTCCTTAGCGGCCGCACTGTGCGGGCGAATGTCGAGCTTTCGCTGGAAATCACCGGTGCAGGCCGGGCGCAGCGGCGGTCCAGGGCGCTGGAGATCCTTGAGCTCGTGGATCTGCACGGCAAAGCGGACGCGTATCCCGCCCAGCTGTCAGGCGGCCAGAAGCAGCGCGTCGGCATCGCCCGCGCGCTGGCATCCAGCCCGTCCGTGCTGCTCAGTGATGAGGCCACCTCGGCGCTGGACCCGGACACCACACGCCAGATCCTCGACCTGATCCGGCAGCTGAGCAAAGACCTGGGCCTGACCGTGCTCCTCATCACGCACGAGATGGACGTGGTCAAGCGCATCTGTGATTCGGCCGCTGTCATGAGCCAGGGGCGGATCCTGGAGCAGGGTTCCGTGGAGAAATTGCTGACCACCGAGAAGTCCCTGCTTGGCCAGGCACTCTTCCCCCTGGGCGATATCCCCCCTACCTCCAACGCGGTCGTGGAGATCACCTTCACCGGAGTGGCCACCGACCGGCCGGTCATAGCCCAGCTGGCACGCCAGCACGGCATCGACGTGGGGATCCTGGGCGCCGCCGTGGAGACGATCCACGGCCGTCAGACAGGCCGGACCCGGCTGGAACTGCCGGGTGACGAAAGGGCCGTGTCCGGCGCCGTCGCCGACCTGCGGTCCCAAGGACTTTACGTGGAGGTAATCAAGTGATCGACCGCAACGATCCGTACTTTTGGGCGGACCTGCTGGACACCATCCTCAAGGGCGCCGGGGAGACTTTTTACACAGTGGGCGTGAGCCTGCTCCTCACGGTTCTCTTCGGGCTGGCGGCCGGCGTGCTGCTGGTTACCACCGAGGCCCACGGGCTGCTGGCCAGGCCGTTCGGCAGCCGCGCCCTGGGGGTCGTCGTGAACAGGGTGCTGGACGTCGTGGTGAACATCGGCCGGTCCATCCCGTTCATCATTCTGATGATCCTGCTCATTCCCTTCACCCGCCTGCTGGTCGGCTCCTTCATCGGTCCGACGGCGGCGATCGTACCGCTGGCGATTGCCGGCATTCCGTTTTTCGCCAGGCTCGTGGAAATCGGTATCCGCGAAGTGCCCAAGGGCCTTATCGAAGCAGCCCAGTCGCTCGGCGCCACCCGGTGGACGATTCTCACCAAGGTCTTGGTGGCAGAAGCTGTTCCCGCCTTGGCGCTGGGGCTGTCCACCACGGTTGTGGGCCTCATCGGATACTCCGCCATGGTGGGCGCGGTTGGCGGCGGCGGGCTCGGCGATGTGGCCTTCCGCTACGGCTACCAGCGCTACAGCCCCGAGTACATGTTCGCCGTCGTCATCCTGCTGATCCTCCTGGTCCAGCTCTTCCAGTCGCTGGGCAACTTTGCCGCCCGCAGGCTGTCCCACCGCTGACAGCGATATTCCTCCCACGCGATTTTCATCCCCATCCGCTCCATCCTGAAAGAGTCCAGCATGATCCGATCCACCATCCTCAAGGCCGCTGCTGCCGGAGCCGCCGCCGTTCTGGCCCTCTCTGCCTGTGGCAGCCCAAGCTCCTCCAGCGCTTCGGAGACCATCAAGGTGGGTGCCCTTGCGGTGCCCGCCGGCGACATGCTCAAGCACGTCCAGCGGGAGCTCGCGCCCAAGGAAGGCCTGACGGTCGAATACAAGGAGTTCAGCGACTACAACACGCCGAATCCGGCCGTGAGCGACGGCGACGTTGACGCCAACCTCTTCCAGAACACCACGTTCATGGAGACGTACAACAAGGCCTCGGGCAAGAACCTGGTCAGCGTCGGAAAGGTGTACCTGCCGCCGATGGCCCTGTACTCCAATGAGGTGAAGAGCCTGGACGCCCTGCCTGAGGGCGCGTCGGTGGCCATTCCCAATGACCCCACCAACGAGGCCCGCGCCCTGAAGCTGCTCGCGTCCAAGGGGCTCATCGAGGTGACGGAAAACCCCATCACGCTCAAGGACGTGACGGCCAACCCGAAGAATCTGAAGTTCACGGAAATTGAGAACGCCAGCCTCCCGCAGGCGCTGAACGACAAGGATGCCGCCATTGTCACCCTGGCGTTCGCCCTGCCGGCCGGCCTGAGCACTGACAAGCAGATCCTGGTCGAGGGCAAGGACAGCGCCTACTACAACGTGCTGGCCGTGAACGCCGACAAGAAGGACGACGCCCGGGTGCAGAAGCTCTATAAGATCCTGACGTCGCCGGAGATGAGGGACTTCATCCAGGCGGAGTTCAAGGGCCTGGTGATTCCGGCTACCTAAGGCTGACCGGCTAAGGCTGACTGGCTTACTGCGGATTGTGCCGCAGGGAACCCCGCGGAGGGCAGGACGGTGACCGTCCTGCCCTCCGCTTATTTGCTTGGGGCGCTTTTGGTGGCGGCAGTGTTGCTGCAGGCTCAGAACAGTGTGGGCTGGGACGTCCGGGGGTCGCTGCGGTGGTCAGGCCGGCCTGGTCCATGCGCCCGTGTCCGTTGTTGCGGAATGCTTCCCTCGGGGTAGGCAGCTTCCTCACCGCGGGGATCGTCAGCATGGTGGTCGTCGACGTCCCGGTGGCTGAACCCGTGCGAGCCGGAGAAGCCATGCCGTGCTTTGAAGAAGCGGACCCTGCCCGCCAGCCAGGTGCGGTATTCCTTGGAGGCATATGAGCCCGTGCCGTACAGCCTGCGGTAGCGGCCCACGAGTTCCGGATGCCGGGCCGCGATCCACTGCATGAACCATTCCCTGGTGCCGGGCTTCAAATACAGTGCTCCGGCCGAGACGCCGGTTGCACCCGCAGCCGCCAGCGCGGCGAACAGGGAGTCCAGTGCCTCGTCGCTGTCCGAGAGCCACGGCAGGATGGGCATGGCCATCACCCCGCAGGGCAGCCCGGCGTCGCGGAGCCTGGAAACGAGCTTGAGCCGGGCCCGCGGTCCGGGAGTGCCGGGTTCGATGGCCTCGGAGAGCTGCTCGTCCGTCATGGCGAGCGAGATCCCGATGCCCACCGGCACCTGTGCCGCGGCATGCTTCAGGAGCGGAATGTCACGCGCTAGCAACGTCCCCTTGGTCAGGATGGACAGCGGAGTCCCGGAATCGGCAAGCGCGCCGATGATGCCGGGCATCAGCTGGTACCGGCCCTCCGCCCGCTGGTAGGGGTCGGTGTTGGTGCCCAAGGCCACATGCTGCCGGTTCCAGGAGGGCTTGGCCAGCTCCTTTTGCAGCACCTCGGCCGCGTTGATCTTCACTACCACCTGGCTGTCGAAATCAAGGCCGGCGTCGAAGTCCAGATAGGTGTGGCTCTTGCGGGCGAAGCAGTAAACGCAGGCGTGGCTGCAGCCGCGGTACGGGTTCACGGTCCACTCGAACGGCATCCGGGAGCCGGCGGGCACCTTGTTGAGCACCGATTTGGCGGTGACCTCGTGAAAGGTGACGCCGGCGAACTCGGGCGTGGACACAGACCGCACCAGGCCGGCCAGGGGCAGCAGCGGTGCAGTCCCGGGCATCTCTTCCTGTGCGGGTTTGAGTGCCTGTGCGTCCCATCTCATGCCCTCCATTCGAAGGTATGTTCGAACTTAAGTCAAGGCCCGCCGTCGGCGTTTCCCACGGACCGGCGACTGCGCTGGGTCCATAATTCTGCTCACGAGCTCACGTCCCGGCCATCCGACGTAAGCCAGCTGTCCGACGTAACCCAGCTAGCCGACGTCGCGCTCGCCGCCGGCAGTCTGCACTGGGGCACCGGCGGTGTCCCTGTCCTGAAGCGCAGCTCCCACTCAACCGTGACGCTGGTGCTGACTCCGGATTCACCGGCTTCTACCGCCATGGCGTCGGCGGCGAAGGCCCGCTGCATCCCGCCCACCGGAACGGGCGCCGACGGCACGGGGTGCTGCCGCACGGAGACCACCTCACCCAGCTCAGCTCCGGCCAGCCCGGCGAGCTGTGCGGCCGCCGCCCGTGCATCAGCCCAGGCGGCCTCGCGGGCCAGCGCCATTACGGCTGCGGCATCGGCAAAGCCGAGCTGCATGCCATCCAGGCGGACGTCGTTGCCGCCGGCCTCCACGGCAGCAGCGATGACCCCTGAGCCGGAGGCAAGATCCCGCAACCGGACGCTGAGCATGCTGGATGCCACGTACGCGGTGACCTGTTGACCCCGGCCCTCCTGCCAGACGACGTCGGCTCGGACGTTGAGCCCCGACGTCCTGATGTCCCGGTTCTCCACGCCCCGGCTGCGCAGCGCAGCCGTCACGGCAGCGGAGGCCTCGCCGGCGGCGGCATAGGCATCACCTGCGCTGTCGCGCCGGCTTTCCACGCCAATGGAGAGCGTCAGCAGGTCCGGCGCGGCCTCCGCGGTACCGGTTCCGGTGACCGTGACAGTCCCGGCTTCCGTACGGCCCGCGGGTTCACTCATGCCTGTGCCTCCGGTCACGCCTGTGCCTCCGGTCCACGTAGCCGCCGGCCTCCAGGCCCGCGTGCCGCTCGAAGGGATTTCCCGACGCCGGATCGCCGTACCGGGCGGCCGACCAGGCCGCGGCCGCGAAGTAGAACAGCAGGAAGGGCAGCCCCAGGCACCACGCGTACTGGGTGCTGTGCCGCTCCTCGTGGCCGAGGAGCGCGCGGCTTGTCAAAGCGGCGTCGGCGCCCGAGCGGAAGATGACCACGTTGCCCACAGTGAAAGCACCAGCCACCGGCAGCCGCCAGCAGTAACCGGTGGCGACAATCAGGCCGCGGGGACCCCGAAACGTCCTTGTACCGGCCAGCCCGGCAAGCACCAGACCCAAGGGCGTGGAAGCGTTCAGCACGTTTGCGAGCTGCCTGAGGCGCTGTCTTTGCGTCAGGGGGCCTCTCGTTTGGGGGCCTTGCGTCATGAGGCCATGCTAGCCGCGGGGCGGCCGGGCAGGACAGGCAACGGCTCCGGCGGTGCGTGAGAGGCACATTCCGGGCACATGACAGGCCGATGACAGCCCCGGGCACGCGGCAGCCGGGCCCACTGTCAATTAGCCCGGCGCCGTCAATTAGACTGGGAACAGTGCCCGCCGGCCATCCGCCGGTGAGCCTGCCCTAGTCCTGGGATGGCGTCTCTGTATGACGTCCTTGGGCGACTTTCTGCAATGACGTGCCAGCGACGGACGCGCTGCCGGGGAAACCGGCGCGGCTGCACAAGCCGCTGGCATCACCCGACTCGTAGCTAAGAACAGTAGATGACTGAAACTTTGCCGGGCGCCGCCGTCCCGAACCCTCTGGATGAAACCGCCATCAACGCCGCCGTGGACCAGGCCGTCGCCGCCATTGCCGGCGCGTCCACGCTCGATGAACTCAAGGCAGTCCGCCTGGCCCACACCGGCGAGAAGTCGCCGCTCAGCCTGGCCAACCGTGGAATCGGAAGCCTGCCCAAGGATCTGAAGGCCGCCGCCGGCAAGCTGATGGGTTCGTCGCGCGGACGTGTTAATAAGGCGCTCGCGGACCGCACCGCCGAGCTCGAAGCGGAGAACGACGCCCGCATCCTCGTTGAGGAGACCGTGGACGTCACGGCAGCGCCGCGCCGCCGCCGGGCCGGAGCCCGCCATCCGCTGTCCACATTGCAGGACCGGGTCGCGGACATCTTCGTGGGCATGGGCTGGGAAATCGCCGAAGGCCCCGAGGTGGAATCCGAGTGGTTCAACTTCGACGCACTGAACTTCAAGCCGGACCACCCGGCCCGCGAAATGCAGGACACGTTCTTCGTGGAGCCGCCGGAAGCGCACCTGCTGATGCGCACGCACACCTCGCCGGTGCAGGTCCGGTCCATGCTGGAACGTGAGCTGCCCATCTACGTGCTGTGCCCCGGCAAGGTGTTCCGCACCGATGAGCTCGATGCCACCCACACCCCCGTGTTCCACCAGTTCGAGGGCTTGGCCATCGACAAGAAACTCAGCATGGCTGACCTCCGCGGAACCCTGGAGCACTTCGCCCGCCAGATGTTCGGCGACGAAGCACAGATCCGGCTGCGCCCCAACTACTTCCCGTTCACCGAGCCGTCCGCCGAGCTGGACATCTTCCACCCAGGCGCCAAAGGCGGGCCCCGCTGGATCGAATGGGGCGGCTGCGGCATGGTCAACCCCAACGTCCTGCGGGCCGCCGGCATCGATCCGGACATCTATTCAGGCTTTGCCTTCGGCATGGGCATCGAGCGGACGCTCATGTTCCGCAACGAGGTCGGCGACATGCGCGACATGATCGAGGGCGACGTACGTTTCAGCGAGCACTTCGGGATGGAGATCTAACAGTGCGTATCCCACTTTCCTGGCTGCGTGAATTCGCGCAGATACCGGCCGGAGCCACGGCCGAAGACGTCATGACGGACCTCGTCAAAGTCGGCTTTGAAGAGGAAGCGGTCCACCGCCCCACGGACGCCCTGCGCGGACCCGTCGTGGTGGGCCAGGTCCTGAGCCTGGTCAAGGAACCGCAGTCCAACGGCAAGACCATCAACTGGTGCCAGGTCCGCGTCGTCCCCGAGGGGCAGGAGCAGACCCTCACCGGCAAGGGCATTGATCCGTCCGGCGTGCAGGGCATCGTCTGCGGAGCCCACAACTTCGTCGAGGGCGACAAGGTGGTGGTCACCCTGCCGGGCGCCGTCCTTCCCGGCGACTTCCAGATCTCGGCACGGAAGACTTACGGCCACATGTCCGCGGGCATGATCGCCTCCGTCCGCGAACTGGGCATCGGCGAGGACCACGACGGCATCCTGGTGCTTTCACGGATCGGCCTGGACCCCGAGATCGGGACCGACGCCATGGAGCTCCTGGGTCTCTACGACCAGGCCGCCGAAATCAACGTGACCCCGGACCGCGGCTACGCCTTCTCCATCCGGGGCGTGGCGCGCGAATACGCCCACGCCACCGGCACGGTATTCACCGATCCCGCGTCGAAGGTCACTGCGCCGGCTGTCCTTTCCGGCGGCTACGGCGTCAAGATCAACGACGACGCGCCCATCTACGGCAAGCCGGGCTGCGACCGCTTCGTGGCGCGCACCGTCCGCGGTGTGGACGCCACCAGGCCCACGCCGCCGTGGATGTCTTCCAGGCTGAGGTTGGCCGGCATCCGGTCCATCTCGCTGCCGGTGGACATCTCGAACTACGTGATGCTCGAGCTCGGCCAGCCGCTGCACTTCTACGACCAGGACAAGCTGTCCGGTGACATCGTGGTGCGGCGTGCGGTGACGGGGGAGAAGCTGACCACGCTCGATGGCAAGGAACGAGCGCTGGACGCCGAGGACCTGCTGATCACCGACGCCTCCGGTCCCATCGGCGTCGCCGGCGTCATGGGCGGAGCGTCCACCGAGGTCACCGACGCCACCACGGCTGTCCTGATCGAGGCGGCCCACTTCGAGGAAGTTTCCATTGCCCGCTCGCGCCGGCGCCACAAGCTCCCGTCCGAAGCCTCCAAGCGCTTTGAACGCGGCGTCGACTGGCAGATCGCCAACATCGCGGCCCAGCGCGCCGTCGACTTTCTCGTGGAACTGGCCGGCGGGACCGCCGATGAGTCGGGCACCGACGTCGGAACCGCACCGGATCCGGTGACCATCGCGCTCCCGGGGGAATTCCCCGCCGCCCGGATTGGCATCGACTTCACCGAAGAGCAGATCGTCACGTCCCTTGAGGACCTGGGTGCCGTTCTCGAAAAGACCGACGCCGGCTGGACCGTCACAGCGCCAAGCTGGCGGAACGACCTGGAAACCAAGGAGGACCTCTCCGAGGAGGTAGCCCGCCTGGTCGGCTACGACCAGATCCCCGCGACCCTGCCGGTGGCGCCCCCCGGCCGGGGCCTGACCCGCGTGCAGCAGCAGCGCCGCCGCCTGGTCCAGGCCCTGGCGGACGCCGGTCTCACCGAGGTCCTCGCCTACCCCTTCGTGTCGAAGGCCGCCAACGAGGCGTTTGGCGTGGCCGAGGAGGGTGCACCCCGGACTGCGGTCAAGCTTGCCAACCCGATCAGCGAGGAGCAGGGCTACCTGCGCACATCGGTGCTGCCGGGCCTGCTGGAGGTTGCCAAGCGCAATCACTCCCGCGGCTTCCGCGACCTCGCCGTCTTCGAAGCCGGCATGGTGTTCCTGCCCGGTGACACGCTCGGCACGCCGTCCATCCCTCCGCTGGGCGTCAAGCCCACCGATGAGGTGCTGGACGCGCTGTACGACGGCGTTCCGGACCAGCCGCTGCACGTCGCAGCCGTCCTGACCGGCCACGATTCGCCGGCTGCCGCCGGCCACGCCCCGCGCCTGTGGGACTGGGCCGACGCCCTGGACATCGCCCGCCTGGCCGGTGACGTCCTGGGTGTGGAGCTTGTGGTCACCCAGGGCCGGCACCAGGCCTTCCACCCGGGCCGCGCCGCGCAGCTTTCCCTGCGCTCCGGCGAGGTGGTGGGCTACGCCGGCGAGCTGCACCCCAAGCTCCTGGCTGCGCACGACATGCCGGCGCGGTCCGTCGCGCTGGAACTGAACGCGGATGCCCTGTTTGAGGCGGCGGCCGACGTCGTCGTGGCGCGCCACATCTCGACGTTCCCGGTGGCCACGCAGGACGTAGCACTCGTGGTGCCGCAGGACGTCCCGGCCGACGACGTGCTGGCAGCGCTGCGTGAAGGCGCCGGGGAGCTGCTCGAGGACGTCGCCCTGTTCGACGTGTACGCGGGGAAGGGGATCGAGGACGGCAAGAAGTCCCTCGCCTTCGGCCTGCGGTTCCGCGCAACCGACCGGACGCTGACGGCCGACGAGGCGTCGGAGGCGCGGGAGCACGCCGTCGCCACCGCAGCCGAGCGGTTTGGTGCCGTCCAGCGCTAGCTGTGCATAAAGAAAGACCACGCCATCTGGCGTGGTCTTTCTTTATGCCTGAATGGCTTTATGCCGTCCGGTCTAAGGCAGCGGCGGCAGGGCTTCTTCGTAGAGCCAGGGGTGCAGAAGCGATTCCGTGTCCAGCCCCGTGACACGGTCGGCCGTGAGGATGAACTCGGGCGTTGACACGGAACTGTGCGCGTATGTTCGGGTCCACTCCTGCAGCAGCGCGAAGAATGCAAGGTCGCCGCAGCGGCGCCGCAGGGCGTGCAGAGCCAGGGCTCCGCGCTTGTAGACTCTGTCGTCGAACATGAGCTCGGGTCCGGGATCACCCACCAGTATGTCCTGAGCGCCGGCGCTGAGCCGCTGCCATGCCGCACGCGCCCGCTCGTGGGCGGGCATCACGCCGGCGTCCTCGGACCAGATCCATTCCGCGTAGCAGGCGAACCCCTCGTGCAGCCAGATGTCGTTCCACGTGCCGAGCGTCAGCGAGTTGCCGAACCACTGGTGGGCCAGTTCATGGGCGATCAGGCGCTGTGATTCCCATCCGGTATCCAGGTGGTTGGCGCCGAGGATGGACAGCGACTGCGCCTCGAGCGGGATTTCCAGCTCATCGGCGGTGACCACCACTGTGTATTCGGGGAAGGGATAAGGGCCGAAGCGGCTGACGAACGCGCTCATCATGGCTTCCTGCCGGGCCAGCGCGGTCCGTGCCCGGGGTGCCAACTGGGCCGGCGCTGCCGCGAACTGGGGCACGCCGCCGGATGCCGGCAGGCGCTCCAGGCCGTACCGGCCGATCTGGACCGTTGCCAGATACGTTGCCATGGGCTTGTTCTGCTCATACACCCAGGTCTCCCGGCTTGACTTCACGGTATGCCCCACCAGGAGGCCGTTGCACACGGCGCGGTAGCCGGCGTCGGTGGTGACGGCGATCCGGTAGCTGGCCTTGTTCCGCGGGTGGTCGTTGCACGGGAACCAGGACGGCGCGCCGTTGGGCTGGCCGGCCACGAGGACGCCGTCGGTGAGCTCCTCCCAGCCCACCTCGCCCCAGAGCCCCCTTCGGGGCCGCGGGTTTCCGTCGTACCGGATGTCGAGGCTGAATTCTGAGCCCGCCTCGAGGGGCTGCTCGCAGTGCACCACCAGCTGTTCCGCCCGCTGGGTGAACTTCCGTACCCGGGAGCCGTTCAGCTGCACCTTGAGGGCCCGGAGACCGGTCATGTCAAGCACGACGGCGGCTGTGGGACGCGCTGCCACGGCAGCCAGGACCGCACGGCCGGTCAGCCGGTTGCTGGCCAGCTTGTAATCCAGCTCCAGTTCATAGTGCAGGACGCGGTAGGCGTCCGTTCCGTGGCCCGGGACGTACGGGTCGCCGGTGGCGGCGGCGCCCGCAGAGAGGACGGCGGCCGGGCCTGGCGATTCTCCGGAGCTCATTCTGCGTGTGACTTCCTTAGCTGTTATTTGAGGCGCGGTGCGGGAACGGTGGGCCCGGCGGCCCAGGGGCTGACCGGATTGCCCATCCAGTACGTCCCGGCGGGAACGGTCTCGCCCCGCATTACCAGGGACGCGGGACCAACGGTCCCACCCTTGCCAATCCTCGCCTGCGGCAGAATCACGCCGTGCGGGCCCATCGTCGCCCCGTCTTCGAGACTAACAGTGTCGATGCTCATGATGCGGTCGTGGAAGAGGTGGGTCTGGACCACGCAGCCGCGGTTGACTGTGGAGCCGGCGCCGAGGGTCACGAGGTCCGCCTCGGGAAGCCAATAGCTTTCACACCACGTGCCGCGGCCGATCCTGGCGCCGAGGGCACGCAGCCACCAGACGAGGGCAGGGGTGCCGCTGGCCGACCGGGCAAACCACGGGGCACTCACCATCTCGATGAAGGTGTCCACCACCTCGTTGCGCCAGATGAAGGAGCTCCACAACGGGTGTTCACCGGTCCTGATCCTGCCCACGAGGAGCCACTTGGCCGCCGCGGAGCAGCCTGCCGCCACCCCGCCCGCGAGCAGGAGGACCACGCCTCCAAGTCCCGCTGCCGCCCCGTAGCCCACGGCGGTGGCGAGCCAGTCGAAGACGAGCAGCACGCCAAGGGCCAGGCCCACCGTCAGGGCTACCGGCACGAACCGGCACAGTTCCCAGAGGGTCCTGGCCACCTTGAGCCTGGCCGGCGGCTGGAAGGTGCGCGTGCTGTCGGACGCCACCGCGGTGCGCCGCAACCTGACCGGTGGGCTGCCCAGCCAGGACGTGCCTGACTTGGCCTTGCCCGGGGTCGCCGAGAGGACTGCGACCAGGGAGTTCTTTGGCACGCTGCGTCCGGCGGCGGTCATGCCGGAGTTGCCAAGGAAGGAACGTTTTCCGATTTTTGCGGGCGCGATCCGCATCCATCCTCCGCCGAGCTCATAGGAGGCCACCATGGTGTCGTCGGCGAGGAAGGCGCCCTCGCCCACGGTGGTCATGCGCGGCAGCAGCAGGACGGTGGAGGCCTCAACATTCTTTCCGACCTTCGCCCCCAGCAACCTCAGCCAGACCGGCGTGAACAGGCTGGCGTAAAGGGGGAACAGCAGGTCCCGCGCCATGTCCAGCACCCGCTCGGTGGCCCACACCTGCCAGCCGACGCGGCTGCGGACCCGGTAGTAGCCCTCCTTCAGGCCGACGCCCAGCAGTCTGGTGGTGGCAAGGATCAGCAGCATATTGGTGAGGCACCAGGTCAAAGCGGCGAGCGGAAGCGAGGCCAGCACCTGCGGCACGGCACTGAGCAGTGAGTCGTTGCCCCTGATGAACAGGAAGACTACCAGGGCTGCAGCTACGGCTGAAGCGTACGGAATCAGGGCCAGCACGGCGGACGCGGCGGCGAAGGCCGCGAACCAGAGATGCCGCAGGAGGGAACTGACCGGCTGAGCGGCGGGCCAGCCCTGCTTTGCCTTGCCCCGCCGTTCTGCCGGGGAACCCGCCACCACCTGACCGGACTTGACCTTGCCCAGCACGGCGGAGCCCGGTTCCACCTGGCCGCCGGCACCGATGCTGGCCCCGGGCATCAGGGTGCTGCGGGCTCCCACGGTGGCTTCTGCGCCGACATGGATGTGGCCGATGCGGACGATGTCGCCATCAATCCACCACCCGGACAGGTCCACCTCAGGCTCGATGTTGCAGCCGCGGCCCAGGGTGAGCAGGCCGGTCACCGGGGGTAGGGAATGCAGATGGACGTCGCTCCCGATCCTGGCGCCGAGGGCCCTTGCGTAGTACGGCACCCAGGGCGCACTGGCGAGGCTGATGGCGCCTGCCAGGTCCTGGATCTGTTCGGCCAGCCAGAGGCGCAGGTGCACTTTGCCTGCCCGCGGGTAGTTTCCGGGCTGCAGGTTTCGAAGCAGGAGGCGTGCGGCGGCAACAGAAATGGCCATCCTTCCCAGTGGGCTGACGAAGACCAGCCAGGACGCTGCCACCCACCACCATGACACGGTGGGTGCGGCCGTGAACCCGGCAAACGTGAACAGGACGTTGTTTGCGGCCATCAGATAGGTCAGCCAGCGCATGCCAGCCAGGATGTGCAGCGGTATGCCCATGAGGGTCTGGAAGACCTGTGACTTCAGGGCCGTGGGGCGGACCGGCCGTTCCGGGGCAGGGCCGGCGGAGACGCCGTCGGGCAGTGACTGGCGGGCCGTCTCGATCAGCGCGCCGATGCGCGGGGTGGCGTAAATGTCCGCCACGGTGATGGTGGGGTAGCGGACCCGCAGGGCGGAGACGAGCTGGGCGGCGGCCAACGAACCGCCGCCATGTGTGAAGAAGTCCGCATCGAGGCCCGCAACGCTGCTGCCCAGGACCGCCTGCCACCGGTCAACGATCCACTGCCCATCCTCCGGCAGGTTCAGCGGCGCGGCGTCCGCGTCCGCGGCGCCGGCGCCCGGCAGGGGCCACGGGAGCGCATGCCGGTCGACTTTTCCGCTGGTCTTGGTGGGCAGGCTCTCGACGACCGTCAGCATCGGGATGAGCGGAGCGGGCAGTGTGGCGGACAGCAGTTCTCTGAACGCGGCCAGGTCAGGCGCTGGCTCCGTCCCGCCGGCGGGAGCGAGGTAACCCACGAGGACCTGGTTGCCGGCCGCCGTCGTGCGTACAGCGGCGGCGGCACCCGCAACGCCCGGGAGGGACTGCAGGGCTGCTTCGATCTCACCGAGTTCGATCCGGCGGCCGCCAAGCTTGACCTGATCGTCGGCGCGTCCCAAGAAGATCAGGCCGGCGCGCTCGAAGCGGACCAGGTCGCCGGAGCGGTACGCGCGTCCCCATCCCAGCGAGGGCATGGGGGCATATTTCTCCGCATCCTTCTGCGGATCGAGGTAGCGGGCCAGCCCCACGCCGCCGATGATGAGCTCGCCCGCCTCGCCCTCGGCCACCGGGACGCCGTCGGAGTCCACCACCGCCAAATCCCAGCCGTCCAGGGGGAGCCCGATCCTGACCGGGCCGGTACCGCCCAGCGGAGCCGCGCACGCCACAACTGTTGCCTCTGTGGGTCCGTAGGTGTTCCATACCTCACGGCCGTCCACGGCCAGGCGCTCGGCCAGCTCCGGCGGGCAGGCCTCGCCGCCGAAAATCAGCAGCCGGACGTTCTCCAGGGCCTCTGCAGGCCACAGCGCCGCAAGCGTGGGAACGGTGGAGACCACCGTGATCCCGTGATTGATCAGCCACGGCCCCAGGTCCATGCCGGTGCGAACCAGGGCCCGCGGGGCAGGCACAAGGCAGGCGCCATGGCGCCAGGCCAGCCACATCTCTTCACAGGAGGCATCGAACGCCACCGAAAGACCTGCGAGCACACGGTCCTGCGGACCCACCGGATCGTCCTGCAGGAAAATACGCGCTTCTGCGTCCACGAACGCGGCCGCAGAGCGGTGCTGCACCGCCACACCCTTGGGCGTCCCGGTGGAACCGGACGTGAAGATGACCCAGGCGTCGTCGTCAGGCGCGGCCGGGCGCGGAGCCGGGAAGGGGCGCGGACGCTTGCGGGCCGTGACGATCTCGCCGTTTGCCCGCAGGATACCGGCCACCAAGGCCTCACCGAACACCAGCTTCGCCCGTTCGTCCGGGTCATCCGCGTCCACGGGGACGTAGGCCGCGCCGATCAGCAGGACGGCCAGGATCGCGATGTAGAGCTCGTTGGTGCCGGACGGGATCCGTACCCCGATTTTGTCGCCCGCTCCGAGGCCGGCCTGGTGCAGCCGCCGGCCCTCAGCCTTGGCCTCGGCGAGGAGTTGGGCATAGCTCAGGGAGCGGCGGCCGTCGTCGAGCGCGGAAGCGTCCGGATACCGGGCGGCCGTCTCGGCCAGGATGTCCACCAGCGTCCGCTCCGGCGGAGCCTCAGCAGCACCCGGGAGTTGCGCGGCGTGCAGCACAGCGGCCGCCGGCCTGCCGGCGGCGGAGGGATCGGTGGTGTCCAAGGTGTGCAGGAGCGGGTCAGTCACGGCTGGATTCTTTCCCGGCGAGATGAACGGAAGGTGACATCGTTTCCTTCGTGTTCATCCGAGGCTGGTTTACTACGGAACCAGCAGCACCTTGCCGGTGGTACGCCGGCCCTCGAGGTCCTCGTGGGCCCGGCGTGCCTCAGCCAGCGGGTAGGTGGCGCCGATACGGACGTTGAGGCTGCCGTCCGCTGCGGCGCCGAAGATTTCCGTGGAGCGCCAGAGGCGTTCCTGCGGGTTGCCGAGGAAGTGGGCGAGGGACGGCCGCGTCAGGGTCAGGGAACCGCCGGCATTGAGCCGCTGCGGGTCCACCGGCGGGACGGGTCCGGAGGCTGCGCCGAAGAGCACCAGCGAACCGCGGGTGCGCAGGCTGGCCAGCGAGCCGTCGAACGTGTCCTTCCCAACGCCGTCGTACACTACGTTCACGCCGGCACCGTGGGTCAGGTCCCGGACGGCGTCGGCGAAGCCGTCGTAGCGCAGCACCTCGTCTGCGCCGGCACCGCGGGCCAGGGACTCCTTCTCATCCGTTGAAACGGTGGTGATGACACGGGCGCCGCGGGCCTTCAGGAGCTGGATCAGCAGCAGGCCCACCCCTCCGGCGCCGGCATGGAGCAGGACGTTGTGCCCGGGCTCAACCCGGAACGAGGAGTTGATCAGGTAATGGGCCGTCATGCCCTGGAGGGGGAGTGCAGCGGCGGTGTGGTCGTCCACGCCGTCCGGCACGGGCAGGGCCTTCGCGGCGTCCAGCACGATGTACCCGGCGTAGCACGCAGTTCCCTCCGCCGTGGCCACTCGGCTGCCTACCGAAACGTCCTCGACACCCTCGCCGACTTCCTCGACGACGCCGGCCGCTTCAGATCCCGGGGTGAAGGGATAGGCCACCTTGTAGGTGCCGTTGCGCTGGTAGGTCTCGATGAAGTTGACGCCCGTTGCCGCGACCTTCACCAGCAGCTGGCCGGGACCGGGGACGGGGCGGTCGATCTCCGTGATGTCCAGAACCTCGGGACCGCCTGCCTGCCGGGCGACGATGGCGTGCGTCATGGAATTTCTCCTTTTCCGGGCCGGGACCTCCGGCACCCTTCCTCACCTCATCCTAGGGACCGGGGCCGTGCAGGCGAAGTCGGGGCGGCGGGTCAGTAGCGCCGGGAGACCGTTGCCATGGGGCATTCGAAGTGGCGTCCCGCAGCGAGCCCCACCTCATTGAGGTATCTGACGATGATTCCGAATGACGCCGCCAGCGTGGTCTCCGTGAAGGGAATCCCTTGTTTTTCGCAGTGCTGGCGAACAATCGCCGTTGCCTTGTGCAGTTGGGGGCGTGCCATGTCGGGGAAGAGGTGGTGCTCCACCTGGCGGTTCAGGCCGCCGAGCAGGATATCCATGAACCGGCCGCCGGAAATGTTGCGTGATGTGAGGACCTGACGGCTGAGGAAGTCGACGCGGCTGTCTGCCGGAAGCACCGGCATGCCCTTGTGGTTGGGCGCGAAGGACGCACCCATGTAGAACCCGAAAACAGCGAGCTGCACGCCGATGAAGGCGGCAGCCATGCCCAGCGGCAGGAAGGAAAACGCCAGCACCGGAAGGATGCTGAGGCGGGTCAGCAGGATCGGCAGTTCCACCCAGCGGTGCGTGACCTTGGTGCGCCGGAGGATGAAGCGGACAGAATCTATCTGCAGGCCGAGCCCCACAAGGAAGAGCAGGGGGAAGAAGAGCCAGCCCTGCTTTCGCGTGAGCAGGGCCAGCCGGCCCTGCCGTGCGGCCGCGGCTTCCGGGTGGAAGGCGATGGGGCCTGGGGCGATGTCCGGATCCTTGGAGATGACGTTGGGGTGGTTGTGGTGCGCCCCGTGTTTCTGCTCCCACCACGAGTAGCTGACGCCGGCCACGGACGTTGCCAGGAGCCGTGCTGACCAGTCGTTGGCGCGCCTGGAGGCGAATATCTGGCGGTGGCCCGCCTCGTGGGCCAGAAAGCTCAGCTGCGTGCAGATGATGCCGAGTGCTGCGGCGATGAGGAGCTGGAACCAGCTCTGGCCGATCAGCGCGAAACCGAACCAGGTGGCTGCCATCAGGACGACCAGGCTGGAGAACACGGTGATGTAGAAGCCCTGGCGCCGTTCCAGGAGCCCGGCGGCCCGCACCGTCTTAAGTAGGTCGGTGTAGCTCTGTGTGACCGGATTGGCCTGGCGGACCCTGCTGGCCCGGCTGATCCGGGGCTGCGGGCGCTCGGAAGTGATGGTGGACGTCATGAACGGCGTGCCTCGTAACTGTTTACGGGCAACGCTGCTGCCGACGTTCGGCATGCGCGGAGTGGATCACCCTTTGTCAATCATACGGCGGCTGGGAGTGGCGGCGGACGGGCGGGCGCGCCCAGTTCATGCATAAATATCGGGACCTATGCATACTCTTGCTGTATAGTCGTCTTCATGACTATTTCTGTTGCCGTTTCCGGGGCCAGCGGCTACGCCGGCGGCGAAGTCCTCCGCCTCCTGGCCGGCCATCCGGACGTCACCATCGGAGCCATCACGGCACACAGCAACGCCGGTTCCAGACTAGGCGAACTGCAGCCGCATCTCCATGGCCTGGCCAGCAGGATTCTCGAGGACACCAGCGTGGAGAACCTGTCCGGGCACGACGTCGTGTTCCTGGCCCTGCCGCACGGGGCATCCGCCGAAATCGCGGCCAAGCTCCCCGAGGGGACGGTGGTGATCGACGCCGGCGCGGACCACCGCCTGGAGTCCGCCACCGCGTGGGAAAAGTTCTACGGCTCGGACCACGCCGGAACGTGGCCGTACGGCCTGCCTGAGCTGCCGGGCCAGCGCGAGAAGCTCAAGGGCGCCAACCGGATTGCCGTTCCGGGCTGCTACCCGACGTCGGCGCTGCTTGCCCTTACGCCCGGCTTCGCCGGCGGCCTGCTCGAGGGGAACGACGTCGTCATCGTCGCCGCGTCCGGCACCTCAGGCGCCGGCAAGGCAGCCAAGGTGAACCTCATCGGCGCCGAGGTCATGGGGTCCATGAGCCCCTATGGCGTCGGCGGCGGCCACCGGCACACGCCGGAAATCGAACAGGGCCTGTCCAACGCCTCCGGCGAGCCGGTGACTGTTTCCTTCACGCCCACCCTGGCACCCATGAGCCGGGGCATCCTCACCACAGCCACCGCACGGGTCAAGCCCGGCGTCGGGGCCGAGGAACTTCGCCGTGCCTGGGCGGAGGCGTACGACGACGAGCCGTTCGTCCACCTGCTGCCCGAAGGCCAGTGGCCCACCACCAAGTCCGTGCAGGGCTCCAACCACGCCGCCATGCAGCTGGCTTTCGACCAGCACGTCGGCCGCGTCATTGTCACCTGCGCCATCGACAACCTGACCAAAGGCACCGCCGGTGGAGCTGTGCAGTCCATGAACATTGCCCTTGGCCTGCCGGAAACCGCCGGCCTCAACCTCCAGGGAGTTGCCCCGTGACCATTACCGCCCCCAAGGGATTCCGTGCCTCCGGCGTCACGGCCGGCCTCAAGGCCTCAGGAAATCCGGACCTCGCACTCGTGGTCAACGACGGGCCCTCCAAGGCCGCAGCCGCCGTCTTCACCTCCAACCGGGTGGCCGCAGCCCCCGTCCACTGGTCGCGCCAGGTGGTCTCGGACGGCCGCGTGGACGCTGTGATCCTCAACTCCGGCGGCGCCAATGCCTGCACCGGCCCGCAGGGCTTCCAGAACACGCACACGACGGCGGAGAAAACGGCCGAGGCGCTGGGCCTGTCCGCCACCGACGTCTTTGTCTGTTCCACCGGCCTGATCGGCGAGCAGCTGCCCATGGACAAGATCGTCCCGGGCATCGATGCCGCCGCGGCAGCTCTGAGCGCGGACGGCGGGCCCGACGCCGCCACGGCCATCATGACCACCGATACGGTGTCCAAGCAGGCGGTCTTCACCGGCGCCGACGCCGACGGAAATGAATTCACCATCGGTGGCATCGCCAAGGGCGCAGGCATGCTGGCGCCCGGGCTGGCCACCATGCTGGTGGTGCTCACCACGGATGCGGACGTCCAGCCGGAATTGCTCGACCTTGCCCTCCGCGACGCGACCCGCGTCACTTTTGACCGCGCCGACTCTGACGGCTGCATGTCCACCAACGACACCGTGGTGCTGCTCGCCTCGGGCGCTTCCAAAGCCGTTCCGTCCGACGGGACCTTCGCCCAGGGCCTCACCCAGGTCTGCGCCGAGCTGGCCCGCAAGCTGATCGGCGACGCCGAGGGCGCCAGCCACGACATCGCGATCCGGACGTTCAATGCCGCCACTGAGCGCGACGCCGAAACCGTCAGCCGCGCCGTGGCCCGCTCCAACCTCTTCAAGGCAGCCATCTTCGGCAAGGACCCCAACTGGGGCCGCGTGCTCTCCGCCGTGGGAACCACCGACGCCGCGTTCGAAGCGGACCAGCTCAACGTGTCCATGAACGGCATCCAGATCTGCCAGAACGGCGGCATCGGCCAGGACCGCATGCTGGTGGACCTGGAACCGCGCGAGGTGCTCGTGGAAATCGATCTGCAGGCCGGCGGGGCGGAAGCCACCATCTGGACCAACGACCTCACGCACGACTACGTTCACGAGAACAGCGCCTACTCAAGCTAGATCCGCCGGCAACCCTGGAGAACCAGCCGCATGAACACCCAGACCCGCGAGTCAACGTCCATGAGTGATGCCCAAGACAAGGCAGGCACCCTCATCGAAGCCCTGCCGTGGATCCAGCGCTTCGCCGGAACCACCATGGTGATCAAGTACGGCGGCAACGCCATGGTCAATGACGATCTGCGCCGCGCCTTCGCCGAGGACGTCGTGTTCCTCCACCACGTGGGCATCCACCCCGTGGTGGTGCACGGCGGCGGCCCGCAGATCAACTCGATGCTGGGCAGGCTCGGCATCGAGTCGGAGTTCAAGGGCGGCCTGCGTGTGACCACGCCCGAGGCAATGGACGTGGTGCGCATGGTCCTCACCGGCCAGGTGGGCCGCGAACTGGTGGGCCTGATCAACTCGCACGGGCCCTACGCCGTCGGCATGTCCGGTGAAGACGGCGGCCTGCTGCGCGCCGTCCGCACCGGAACCGTCGTTGACGGCGAGCAGGTGGACCTCGGGCTCGTGGGCGAGGTGGTGGGAGTCGACCCCGCCGGCATCGTGGACATTCTCGACGCCGGCCGGATCCCCGTGATCTCCACCGTCGCCCCGGAGATCACCGACGCCGGGGAAGCCGTGACGGGCACCGCCCGGTTCCAGCCCACCGGCCAGGTCCTGAACGTCAACGCGGACACCGCAGCGGCGGCCGTGGCCTCCGCGCTGGGCGCCTCGAAGCTGGTCATCCTGACCGACGTCGAAGGCCTCTACGCCAACTGGCCGGACAAATCCTCGCTCATTTCCTCCCTGACAGCCTCCGAGCTGCGGGACATGCTGCCCAGCCTCGAATCAGGCATGATCCCCAAGATGGCCGCCTGCCTCAAGGCGATCGACGAGGGCGTGGAGCGGGCGCACATCGTGGACGGCCGGCTGCCCCATTCGATGCTTCTTGAAACTTTTACGACGGCGGGCATCGGCACCCAGGTTGTCCCGGACGAGGAGACGAACGCATGAGCAACTTTGAACAATCCGCAGTCGTTGAGCAGTCCCCGGTGGTTGAGCTGGTCGAAACCAAGGGCCATTCCAGCGGCGCCGACTGGTTGGCGCGTTACTCGTCGTCGCTGATGGGCGTCTTCGGTACGCCGCAGCGGGTGCTGGTCCGCGGCGCCGGCTGCCTCGTCTGGGACGCCGACGGCAAGGAGTACCTGGACCTCCTGGGCGGTATCGCCGTCAACGCGCTGGGCCACGCCCACCCGTTCGTGACATCGGTGATCTCCAGCCAGCTGGCCACCCTGGGACACGTTTCAAACTTCTTCACCAGCCCCACGCAGATCGCGCTGGCCGAAAAGCTGCTGGAACTCAGTGCAGCCCCGGCCGGCTCCAAGGTGTTCTTCACCAACTCCGGGACGGAGGCCAACGAGGCCGCCTTTAAGCTGGCCCGCCGCAACTCCGGAACCGAGAGCGGCAAGCCCCGCACCCGGATCATCGCGCTCGAAGGCGCATTCCACGGCCGGACCATGGGTGCACTGGCGCTCACCGCCAAAGAAGCGTACCGCGAGCCCTTCGAGCCCATGCCCGGCGGCGTTGAGCACATCCCGTTCGGGGACATCGAAGCGCTGCGCAACGCTGTGGATGACACCGTGGCTGCCGTCTTCTTGGAACCGATCCAGGGGGAGGCAGGCGTCCGGCCCCTTCCGGCCGGCTACCTGAAGGCCGCCCGCGAGTTCACCGCGGAGGCCGGTGCCCTGCTGATCCTGGACGAGGTGCAGACCGGCATCGCCCGCACGGGCAAGTGGCTGGCCAGCGAGGACGCCGGGATCGTCCCGGACGCCATCACCCTGGCCAAAGGCCTCGGCGGCGGTTTCCCGATCGGTGCGCTCGTCACGTTCGGAGCGCAGACGTCGTCGCTGCTGTCCGCGGGGCAGCACGGCACCACGTTCGGCGGCAACCCTGTGGCCACCGCGGCGGCCCTGGCCACCCTGCACGCCATCGAAAGCCAGCACGTGCTGGACAACGTCCGCGCCGTGGGCGAGCATATCCGTCAGGCTCTGCCCGCCGTCGACGGTGTCACCGAGGTGCGCGGCGAGGGCCTGCTGATCGGCTTCGACCTGGACGCCGACGTCGCCCCAGCGGCCGTGACCGCGGCCCTGGACGCCGGCTTCATCATCAACAGCCCCGGCCCGCGCACCATCCGCCTGGCCCCGCCGCTCATCCTGACCACCGAGCAGGCGGACCGTTTCCTGGCCGCCCTTCCGGCCATCCTGCAAACCGCAAAGGACGCACAGTGACTTCCACCGGCACCATCCGCCACTTCCTCAAGGACACGGACCTGAGCCCTGCCGAGCAGGCGGAAGTCCTGGAGCTCGCGGGACGCATGAAGGCGGCGCCGTACAGTGTCCAGCCGTTCGCCGCCGAAGGCAGCGGCCGCAAGACCGTTGCGGTGATCTTCGACAAGACCTCCACCCGGACCAGGGTCTCCTTTGCCACCGGCGTGGCGGACATGGGCGGCAACGCCCTGATCATCAACCCGGGCGAGGCGCAGATCGGCCACAAGGAATCCGTGGAGGACACCGCCAAGGTCCTCGAGCGCATGGTTTCCACCATCGTGTGGCGGACCGGCGCGCACTCCGGCCTCGTTGCAATGGCCGAAAACTCCAAGGTTCCGGTCATCAACGCGCTGTGCGACGACTACCACCCGTGCCAGCTGCTGGCTGACCTCCTGACCGTCAAGGAGCACAAGGGTGAACTCAAGGGCCTCACCATGGCCTACCTCGGCGACGCCGCCAACAACATGGCCAACTCCTACCTGCTGGCCGGCGTCACGGCCGGCATGCACGTCCGCATCGCCGGCCCCGAGGGCTACCTGCCCGCGGCCGGCATCGTGGCCGCCGCCCAGGAACGTGCCGCCGAGACCGGCGGCTCCGTCCTCATCACCACCGACGCGGCGGAGGCACTCAAGGGCGCCGACGTCGTTGCCACCGACACCTGGGTCTCCATGGGCCAGGAAGCCGAAAAGGAAGCACGGATGCAGCTGTTCCGTGAATACTCCGTGGACGAGGCCGCGCTGGCCCAGGCCGCTGCCGACGCCGTCGTGCTGCACTGCCTGCCCGCCTACCGCGGCTATGAAATTTCGGCCGGCGTGATTGACGGCCCGCAGTCCATCGTGTGGGACGAGGCGGAGAACCGGCTGCACGCGCAGAAGGGGCTCATGGCCTGGCTCATGCACCGGTCCGGGCTGGCGTTCGTCGACGGTCTTTCTCCGGTTGAAGGCACCGGGGAGAGCACGTTCTAGTGTCCACCAACCCGGCGGCCCCGGGCGCGAGCCCGGCCACCAAGACCGCCCGCCAGGCGCGGATCACCGCGATCCTGACCGGCGAATCGGTGCGTTCGCAGGCGGAGCTTGCGGCGCTGCTCGCGGACGACGGCGTGCAGGTCACCCAGGCCACGCTGTCGCGTGACCTGGTGGAGCTTGGTGCCGTCCGCGTCCGCGGCAAGGAAGGCGTGCTGGTGTACGCGGTCCCCGGTGAAGGCGGGGAGCGGGCGGCCAAGAGCGGGGTCAGCCAGGAAATCCTCGACGCCAGGCTGGCACGGCTGTGCGGCGAACTGCTGGTCACGGCGGAGGCCTCGGCCAACCTGGCCGTGCTCCGCACGCCGCCGGGCGCGGCGAACTTCCTCGCCCTCGCCATCGACCATTCCGTGATGCCCTCGATCCTGGGCACCATCGCCGGGGACGACACCGTGCTGCTGGTGGCCCGGGACCCGCTGGGCGGGCCGGACCTGGCGGCCCGGTTCCTGCAGCTCGCCGAGGAAGCCGGCACGGGCCAGTAGCGTCCGGCCGCTTTCTTCCACGACGTATAAACACAGACAAACAAAAAAACAAACAACAACTAAGGAGCATATTCCGTGACTGAGCGTATTGTTCTGGCCTACTCAGGTGGCCTGGATACTTCCGTAGCCATCGGCTGGATCGGTGAAGCCACCGGAGCCGAGGTCATCGCCGTGGCGGTCGACGTCGGACAGGGCGGCGAATCGCTGGAGACCATCCGCCAGCGCGCCCTCGGCTGCGGCGCCGTCGAGGCCTACGTGGCCGACGCGTCTGACGAGTTCGCCAACGAATACTGCGTGCCCACGCTGAAGGCCAACGCCCTCTACCAGGGCCACTACCCGCTGGTCTCCGCTATTTCCCGCCCGGTGATCGTCAAGCACCTGGTCAAGGCCGCCCGCGAATTCGGCGCCACCACCGTGGCCCACGGCTGCACCGGCAAGGGCAACGACCAGGTCCGCTTCGAGGTGGGCATCCAGACCCTCGGACCGGACCTGAAGTGCATCGCTCCGGTCCGCGACCTCGCCCTCACCCGCGACAAGGCCATCGCCTTCGCCGAGGAAAAGGGCCTGCCGATCGAGACCACCAAGAAGAACCCGTACTCGATCGACCAGAACGTCTGGGGACGCGCCGTCGAAACCGGCTACCTCGAGGACATCTGGAACGCCCCCACCAAGGACATCTACGACTACACCGCCACCCCGGAGTTCCCGCCGGCCCCGGATGAAGTCACCATCTCCTTCGAGGCAGGCGTGCCGGTGGCGATCGACGGCGTGAAGGTCACCCCGCTGCAGGCCATCAAGGAACTGAACCGCCGTGCCGGCGCCCAGGGCGTGGGCCGGATCGACGTGGTCGAGGACCGCCTCGTGGGCATCAAGTCCCGCGAAATCTACGAAGCACCGGGTGCCATGGCGCTGATCACCGCGCACAAGCACCTCGAGGACATCACCATCGAGCGCGAGCAGGCCCGCTTCAAGGCCACCGTTGGCCAGCGCTGGGCCGAACTGGTCTACGACGGCCAGTGGTTCTCCCCGCTCAAGCGCTCCCTCGACGCCTTCATCGAGGACACCCAGAAGTACGTCTCCGGCGACATCCGCATGGTGCTGCACGGCGGCCAGGCGATCGTGAACGGACGCCGCTCCGACACCTCGCTCTACGACTTCGACCTCGCCACCTACGACACCGGCGACACGTTCGACCAGTCCATGGCCCGCGGCTTCATCGAGCTGTGGGGCATGTCCGCCAAGGTCGCCTCCGGCCGCGATATCCGCGTCGCAGGACAGTGATGGAGGACCTGGGCCCACGAGCGCAGGGGTCCCCAGCCGAGCGAAGCGAGACTGGGGCGCGCTCGGGGACAAATGAAGGCGCACTGTGGGGCGGCCGGTTCGCCGGCGGCCCCGCCGACGCGCTGGCGGCGCTGAGCAAGTCGACGCACTTCGACTGGCGCCTGGCCCGCTACGACATCGCCGGATCCAAGGCGCACGCCCGCGTGCTGCACAAGGCCGGGCTGCTGGACGATGCCGAGCTCGAAGGCATGCTTGCTGCCCTGGCTCAGCTGGACGACGACGTTGCCTCCGGGGCCTACCTGCCCGCGGAGTCCGACGAGGACGTCCACGGCTCGCTGGAGCGCGGACTTATCGAGCGCGCCGGTACCCAGCTGGGCGGCAAGCTCCGCGCCGGGCGGTCACGCAACGACCAGGTGGCCACGCTGGGCCGCATGTTCCTGCGCGACCACGCCCGGATCATTGCCCGCGGCGTGCTGGCAACGATCGAGGCGCTGGTGGACCAGGCCAAGGCGCACCAAGGTGTGGCCATGCCCGGACGGACCCACCTCCAGCACGCGCAGCCCGTCCTGCTCAGCCACCACCTGCTGGCCCACGCCTGGGCGCTGCTGCGCGATGTGCAGCGGCTCCAGGACTGGGACAAGCGCGCCGGCGTTTCGCCGTACGGTTCCGGTGCCCTCGCGGGCTCCTCGCTGGGCCTTGACCCCGAGGCCGTGGCGGCTGACCTGGGCTTCTTCTCGGCAACGCACAACTCGATCGACGGCACCGCCTCCCGCGACGTCTTCGCCGAGTTCGCCTGGGTCACCGCCATGATCGGTGTTGACCTGTCCCGGGTCTCGGAGGAAGTCATCCTGTGGGCCACGAAGGAATTCTCCTTCGTCACCCTGCACGATTCCTACTCCACGGGGTCGTCCATCATGCCGCAGAAGAAAAACCCGGACGTGGCAGAGCTGGCCCGCGGCAAGGCCGGCCGGCTGATCGGCAACCTCACCGGCCTGCTGGCCACGCTGAAGGGCCTGCCGCTCGCGTACAACCGCGACCTGCAGGAGGACAAGGAGCCGGTGTTCGACGCCGCCGACACCCTCGAGCTCCTGCTCCCGGCTGTCTCCGGCATGATCGCCACGCTGACGTTCAACACCGAGCGGATGGAATCGCTGGCTCCCCAGGGCTTCGCGCTTGCCACGGACATCGCCGAGTGGCTGGTCCGCCAGGGTGTGCCGTTCCGCGAAGCGCACGAACTGTCCGGCGCGGCCGTGAAGCAGGCCGAAAGCCGCAACGTCGAACTCTGGGACCTGACGGACGAGGAGTATGCCGCCATCTCGGAGCACCTGACGCCGGAAGTCCGCTCGGTCCTGTCCACCGAGGGCTCGCTGAACAGCCGGAACTCGCAGGGCGGCACCGCACCGGCCGCCGTCGAGCGCCAGCTAGCTGCGCTGGAAGGCGAGCTTAACGGCGTCCGCGGGTACGCGGGATAGCGTCCGGCACGTCCCAGCCACCGAGGTGGCACTTTGCGGCAATGTTTTTCGAAACTGCTGCCGCGAAGTGCCATCTCGTTGGCGTTAAGCGGGATTAACCCTCCGCTACGATTGCGGCATGACCGCGATCACACCTGACACTCTGCTCGCCGAACTCCACAAGGCGGCCGACGCCGTGTCCTCCCTGGTGGCCAAACTCACCGAGGCTGACGTCCCGGCCCCCTCGGCCCTTCCGGGCTGGACCCGCGGGCACGTCCTCGCGCACATAGCGGGCATCTCCAACGCGATGGCGCGGCAGCTCGAATACGCCGCGCGCGGCGAAACGGTGGAACTGTACGACGGCGGCTATGAGGGCCGCACGAAGGCCATCGAAATGAGCGCCGGGCATGCTCTGGCCCAGCACCGCGCGGACCTGGACGCAGCACTGGAGCGGGCGCTGCGCGCCTTCGACTCGCTCAATGGGAACGCTGGTGCGGTTGGCGCGGCGGGCTGGCGCGCGCCCATTTCCTACCGCGGGGGAGTGGTGCTGGACGGCGGCCTGGCGCTATGGCGCGAGCTCGTGATCCACGCCTCCGACCTCAATACCGGCCGCGGCCCGGAAACGTGGAGCAGGCCGTTCTGCGAGCACCTGTTCACCTTCCTGGCCGCACGCGTGCCGGAGGAGCAGAAGCTGGTGCTGCAGCCGCTTGGCATGCAGCCGGTGACGATCGGGACTGGCGGCCGCTCTACGGTCATTAGCGGCATGGTCACCGATATCGCCGCGTGGCTCGCCGGACGGGAGCCGTCGCTGGGCAGCCTGCGCGCTTCAGCCGCGGCCGACGGCGTGGACCTGCCGGAACTGCTGCCGTGGCCTTCCGGGGTTCCGGCGAAGTAGCACCAGGGCCCTATCCGCACGTCAGCAGCTCAACCGGCGGTGAGCCCTGCTTTTCGCGGGCCAGCAGGCTTTCCTTGATCCGCAGCCCCCAGCGGAAGCCGCCCATCGTGCCGTCCGTGCGGACCACCCGATGGCACGGAACGAACAGCGCCGCCGCGTTGAAGGCGCAGGCGCTGGCGGCGGCCCGGACTGCCTTTGCATTGCCGGACAGCTCAGCGTATTCCGTGTAGGTGACCGGCGTCCCCGGGCTGACGGTGCGGAGCACGTCCCACGCGTGGGCGCGGAACGGGCCCGATTTCTGCAGGACGGGCACGTTCATGGCAGGAGCAGGATCGCCCGCGTAGAAGGCCTCCACGGCCGCGGAAATCGGCCCGAGATGCTCCACCGCCTCGTAGGCTTCCGGCAGGAGCTGCGGATGGATCTGGCCCGTCAGGTCCTGCGGGTCGGCCGTCCAGCCCGAGGCGAGCACCACGCCGTCGCGGGCGATGATGGTGAACGGCCCGTCCGGCGTTGTCATGGTGAGCAGCTGGGCTTTCATTGCACTGTCACTTTTCATCGCACTGTCGCTTGTCATTGCACTCGTCACTTTCATTTCACGCTGTCGCTTTGGTTGGCTGCGCCCTGTGCGCTGCGGGAGTGCGGGATACAGCAGTTTTGGACGCAGCTGCAGCGGCGCGCCAGAGGTGCATGGTGGCGTACGAACGCCAGGGACCGACTTCGCGGAAGTCCGGCGACGGCGCGGCGCCCGGTCCCGGAGTACGGGTTATCGGGCTGTCGTCGCCGGACAGCGCCCGGATGCCGTTGCGTACCGCTGCGTCGTTGGCGAGGAAGATGTCCGGTGCGCCGATGACCCGCATGGCCACGTATCCCACGGTCCACGGTCCGACGCCCGGCTGCGGCAGCAGCTTGGCGGACAGGCCGGGCAGGTCGTCCCCGTAGCCAAGGTCCAGCGTGCTTTCGGCCAGCGCCTCGGCAACGCCCAGCAGAGACTCAGTCCTGCGCCGCGGCCCGCGCAGCAGTTCTGGGCCGGCTTCGGCGATCTGCGCCGGCGACGGGAACAGCCGGGAAAGCCCGTCGCCAGCGGCCGCGCTGGGACTGCCGGCCGCGGCCAGCTGCGTGAGGGCCGTGCGCGCGGCGGCCACGGTGATCTGCTGCCCCACCATCGCCCGGATAAGCAGTTCCTGCGGATCGAGGGCGCCCGGCAGGCGGATCCCCGGCACCGCCGCCACGGACGCCGAAAGCCGGGGATCCGCACCGAGCGCGCCGTCAATGGCGACGGGATCGGCGTCGAGGTCAAAAAGCCGGCGTACCCTGCTCAGCAGGGCCGGCAGATCCCGGAGGTCCACCGCGCCGATGGTGAGCACCAGCGGCCGCCCGCGCGGCCCGCCGTCGTACTTTACAGTTGCACCCTCTCCTGTGCCGTTCCCTGCACCGGAGTATTCGACGCCCGTGTACTCCACGCTGAACCGCGCGTCCCCATGCGGAAGCCGCAGCGTACGGGCATAGGACGTTGCGGTTCCGGCCTCGATCCCCGGAATGGCGCGGACGGCGAGGAAGCTGAACACGCCCGGGTCGAACGGTTCGCGGTAGGGGAGCGCAAGCGTGAGTGAGGTGCTCGCGGTGCCTGACGGATGGTGCCGGGCGGTGCTGCGCATCGCGGTGGGCGTCATGTCGAACACCTCGGCCACGGTCTCGTTGAACTGGCGGACGCTGCTGAAGCCGGCGGCGAAGGCGACATCTGCGAGCTTCATCTTGGTGGAGACCAGCAGCGTCCGCGCAGTCTGTGCCCTGCTGGCCCGGGCCAGGGACAGGGGACCGGCGCCGAGTTCATGGCTGAGGATCCGGTTCAGCTGCCGGGACGAATAGCCAAGCCGCGACGCGAGCCCCTCAACGCCGTCGCGGTTGATCACGCCGTCATTGATCAGCCGCATGGCCCGGCCGGCGATATCCGAACGGAGGTTCCAGGCCGGTGTGCCCGGCACGGCCTCAGGCAGGCAGCGCTTGCAGGCGCGGTAGCCGGCCTCGTGGGCGGCGGCGGACGTCTCATAGAAAGTTACGTTCTCCGCCTTGGGCGTCCTTGCCGGGCACGACGGCCGGCAGTAGATGCCCGTGGTCCGCACCGCCGTGAAGAACTGCCCGTCGAAACGGGTGTCCCGCGCGTCGATGGCGCGGTAGCGCTGCCAGAAGTCCATGACTCCATCCTGCCAGTCCCCAAGGGGGCCTGCTAGCGGAAATCGGACATGGCCATGGAAGGCTTCCCGAGGCATCAGGCCCGGACAACAGGCGCTTCGGTAAAGTCGGGGCATGACCACCAGCGGCCCTGTGCGGCAGTTCCTGTCCGGCGACGCCCGCGAAATCGCCCCGCTGCTCCTGGGTGCCGTCCTGACGCACGACAGCGAGGAGGGTTCCGTCGCCGTCCGGATCACCGAACTCGAGGCCTACATGGGACCCGTCGATTCACTGCACCCTGATCCCGGCTCCCACACCTACCGGGGACCCACCCGCAGGAACGCCCCCATGTTCGGCCCGGCCGGCCACCTCTACGTCTACTTCACGTATGGCATGCACTACTGCGCCAACATCGTCTGCGGCCCGGCGGGCCACGCCTCCGCTGTCCTCCTGCGTGCGGGTGAAATCGTCGAGGGCCGGGAACTGGCCCTCGCGCGCCGGCCGACGTCGAAAGCCGCAAAGGACTTGGCCAGCGGACCCGCGCGGCTGGCCACCGCACTCGGGCTGACTACCGAGGACAGTGGGCGGGACGCCCTGGACACACCGTTTGGCCTGGTGCTGCCGCCCGCACCAGCCGCCCACGTCAGCACGGGGCCGCGGGTCGGCGTAGCCGGCCACGGCGGCACGCACGATTATCCATGGCGGTTCTGGCTCACCGGCGACCCCACGGTGTCCCGTTACAAGGCTGCAAAGGCGCGTCCGCCGCGGGCGTAGGCTGGACGGGTGAACCACAGCGAACAAGCCCCTGCCCCTCGGCCCGTCCCCGTGGACGAACTCATTACCAGCCTCTGCGCGACCGTTCCGGACTACCCCAAACCCGGAATCACCTTCAAGGACCTGACCCCCGTCTTTGCCGACGGTCCCGCGTTCCGGGCAGTCGTTGACGCGCTCGTGGAACCGTTCAAGGGGCAGTTCGATGCCGTGGCCGGCGTCGAGGCACGGGGCTTCCTGCTCGCCGCCGCCGCGGCTTACGCCACCGGCACCGGCGTGGTGACAGTGCGCAAGGCCGGGAAGCTGCCGCGCGAGGTCTACTCCGAGGACTACGCCTTGGAATACGGCAACGCCACGCTGGAACTTCACACCACGGATTTGGCCCGCGGCAGCCGGGTGCTGATCCTCGATGACGTCCTGGCCACGGGCGGCACCCTCGGGGCTGCCGCCCGCCTGTTTGAACGCTGCGGGGTCCACGTCTCGGGCGTGGGGGTGGTGATGGAGCTCGGCGAGCTGCGCGGCCGCTCCGCCCTGGCCGGGCACCGCGTGCGGTCACTGTTGCGGCTCTGACCAGCGGCCTTGTCGGTGAGGGACGGAGCCGCCACGTCAGATAACCTGCTCTAAGCGACTCAACAGCCGCCACGTGAGCCGAAAAGGTTATAGAATGGACGGTCTGTCTTTTGCGATAGGGGAACGATGCACGACGCCGATTTGGCCCACGAACGGGACTATGTAGCCGGCCTGTACACACGGCTTGATGAATTGCGCGCGGAAAAGCGCGCCCAGCTGGCCCAGGTGCGCCGCGCGGGAGCAATCGGCACCATGCAGAACGTCTCTGAACGCGATGCCTTCGCGGCCCTGTACGAGGACCGCCTTGCCCAGCTCGACGCCGTCGACGACCGCCTGGTGTTCGGCCGGCTGGACCTGGACTCCGGCGAGGCACAGTACATTGGCCGCATCGGGCTCACCACCGAGGACCTCGTCCGGCTCATGGTCGACTGGCGCGCGCCTGAGGCCGGCCATTTCTACCAGGCCACAGCATTTGACCGCCAGGGAGTGCGCCGGCGCCGGCACCTGATCCTGCAGGGCCGCGAGGTCAAGGCCATTGAGGACGACGTCCTGGACGCCGACATGCTCTCCGACGCCGACTCGCTGCAGGGCGAGGGCGCCCTGCTGGCCGCCCTGAATTCCAAGCGCACGGGCCGCATGTCGGACATCGTGGGCACCATCCAGTCCGAGCAGGACCGCATCATCCGGTCCTCCATCTCCGGCGCCCTCGTGGTGCAGGGCGGCCCCGGCACCGGAAAAACCGCCGTGGCCCTGCACCGCGCCGCCTATCTGCTGTACACCCACCGTGACCGGCTTAAGTCCGCCGGCGTGCTGCTGGTGGGGCCGTCGTCGTCGTTCATGAAATACATCGAACGCGTCCTGCCGTCGCTGGGTGAAACCGGCGTCGTCATGGCCAGCCTGGGCAGGCTCATGCCGGGCATCAACGCCGTGCCGGAGCAGGAGGCGGATGTTGCCGCCATCAAGGGCAGGCTGGAGATGGCTGAGGTCATCGCGAATGCCGTGGCCAACCGGCAGCGCATTCCGGCCGAAAACCGGATCCTGGAAGTGGACGGCCGCAAGCTGACCCTCACGCCCCGTCAGGTCCGCCGCGCCCGTGAACGCGCACGCTCCACCGGCAAGCCGCACAACGAGGCCCGCGTTACGTTCGTCAAGATCCTGCTCCGCGAGCTGACCGAGCAGATGACCGAGCTCGTCGAAGCCGGCAACATCGGCAATAACGCCGACCGGTCCTACCTTGCCGAGGACGTCCGGACAGCTCGCGATGTGCGTGTCGCGCTGAACCTCTGCTGGATGCCGATGACGCCCGAGAAGCTCGTGGGCGAACTCCTCAGCAAGCCCGCGCTCCTTGAAGCCTGCACCCCCGGGCTGACCGCCAGGGAACGCGAGCTCCTGCTGCGGGCTCCGGATGCCCCCTGGACCGAGGCCGACGTCCCCCTGCTGGACGAAGCAGCTGAACTGCTCGGTGAGCTGGACCCGGCTGCAGGTCGCGGCCTCGCCCAGCAGGAGCAGGACCGGGCCCGCGCCCTGGCCAACGCCCGGCAGACCCTGGTCAACATGGAGTCCGCCGGCGTCGATGTCCTGATGTCCGCCGAGGAACTCGTTGAGCAAAACGAGGAGCGCGAGGCCCGTCTGACGGCCGCCGAGCGCGCCACCAGTGACCGCACCTGGGCCTTCGGCCACATCGTTGTCGACGAGGCCCAGGAACTGTCGCCCATGCAGTGGCGGCTCCTGGTCCGGCGCTGCCCCCTCAAGTCCTTCACGATCGTGGGGGATATCGCGCAGACCAGCTCCGTGGCCGGCGCGAAGTCATGGCAGGGAGCCCTCGCACCGATGTTCGGCGACCGCTGGCAGCTGGAGGAGCTGACGGTGAACTACCGGACGCCGTCGCAAATCGCCGAAGCGGCGGCACGCATGGCCAACGCCGCCGGGCTGGTGGTCTCCGCCCCGAAGGCCGTCCGGGAAGGCCGCTGGTCGCCGATCATCGACCGCGTGGAGAAGTCGGACCTCGTGAACCGGCTGGTGGAGGTCCTTCCCGAGGAGCTCCAAGCGCTCGACGGCGGCCTGCTCGCCGTGATTGCCGACGGCGACCTGCTGAGGGAGGCCACCGCCGCGCTCCGCGCGAAGTATGGCTCCAGGCTCGGTACCGGCGCCGGCAGTTACGAACAGGACGTGGTGGTCATCAGCCCGCGGGAAGCCAAGGGACTCGAGTTCGACGGCGTCGTGGTCCTTGAACCGAGCGCCATGCTGAACCATGAGCACGGCAGGGTCGGTGATTTGTACGTCGCCATGACCCGCCCCACCCAGCGGCTTCGGCTGATCGCGGCCGCGGACGTTCCGGCGGGCATCGAGCGTTAATATCTCCTGGGCAGGCCGGTCGTTCGCGGCCCGGCCTGTCTCCAGCCCTTCACGAGGGTCCGGAGGCCGCTGATCCTGCTAACTTAGAAGGCGTGTCACAACTAAACGACCTCGAATCCCAGCAGAACGACCCCAGCTTCGCCAACATCTGGCAGGAGCTCAAATGGCGCGGCCTTGTCCACGTATCCACCGACGAGGTGGAACTGGAGAAGCTCCTCGCCGGGGAACCGGTCACTTATTACTGCGGATTCGATCCCACGGCACCGAGCCTTCACCTGGGAAACCTGGTCCAGCTCCTCCTCATGAGGCGGCTTCAGCTGGCCGGCCACAAGCCGCTGGGCCTCGTGGGCGGTTCCACCGGGCTGATCGGCGATCCGCGACCGACGGCGGAACGGACCCTGAACACCAAGGACACCGTTTCCGAGTGGGTCGGCTACCTGCAGGCCCAGGTCCGCCGTTTCCTCAGCTTCGATGGCGCCAACGCTGCCCGGATGGTCAATAACCTCGACTGGACCGCGCCGCTGAGCGCGATCGACTTCCTCCGCGAGGTCGGCAAGCACTTCCGCGTGGGAACGATGCTGCGCAAGGACGCCGTGGCTTCACGCCTCAGCTCCGAGGAAGGCATCAGCTACACGGAGTTCAGCTACCAGATCCTGCAGGGCATGGATTACCTCGAGCTCTACCGCGACTATGGCTGCATGCTGCAGACCGGCGGATCCGACCAGTGGGGCAACCTCACCAGCGGCACCGAACTGATCCGCAAGGTTGAGGGCAAGACGGTTCACGCTCTGGGCACTCCGCTCATCACCAACTCGGACGGCACCAAGTTCGGCAAGAGCGAGGGCAACGCCATCTGGCTGGACTCTGCCATGGTCAGCCCGTACACCTTCTACCAGTTCTGGCTGAACACCGCCGATGCGGATGTTGTGGACCGGCTGAAGGTGTTCACTTTCCTGACCCGTGCCGAGATCGAGGATGTGGCAGCGTCCGTCGCCGAGCGCCCCTTCGCCCGCGAAGGCCAGCGGAAGCTTGCCTACGAAGTGACGGCCCTGGTCCACGGAGCCGAAGCCACAGAAAAGGTCATTGCCGCTTCTGCCGCTGTCTTCGGAAACGGCGATCTGTCGGTGCTCGATGAGCAGACGCTGGCCGCGGCGACGGCCGAACTGCCGTCTGCTTCCGTGGACGGAGCGGGCCTGGGCATCATCGACCTGCTGGTGGCCTCGGGACTGTCGGACAGCAAGTCCGCCGCGCGCCGCGTCGTCGGCGAGGGCGGCGCCTACGTCAACAACGCGAAGGTCACGGACCCGGACGCGGTGATCTCTCCGTCCCAGCTCCTGCACGGCAAGTACCTGCTGCTCCGCCGCGGCAAGAAAAACCTGGCCACGGTTGAGGTAACCGGCGCCTAGCACCGGAACCGAGCAATTGCACGCTCCTCCGCAGCCGATTTGCACGGCCGTGGGGGAGCGTGTAATGTCTTCTGAGTCGCCGCCGCTGAGCGGTGACAAACCCCCTTCACTGAGAAGCAATTCTTCAACTTCAAAGCATGAATGAAGAAAAGCTTCCATTAGTGCTGGGCGGATTCGTTCCACGGGGTAAATGCCGGGTGAATAACCCGGATTTGCAAAGTGAAAATGAATGAAATAAGCTGGAAACATCGCAGCGAAGAAATGCGAAACAATAAAATTCCCGAGTATTTATACGGAATTGTTTCGCGAGTATTCGAATGTGTCTGTTGTTTGAGAACTCAATAGTGTGCCAAGTTTGTTGATACCGATTTTTTCATGAATTGGTTGAATTTGCCGGACCGTGCCGCCTCCGTGGTGTGGTCTGGTGTTTTTGGCTGGTTTC
>NZ_PJMC01000033.1 GCF_002892795.1 Arthrobacter sp. AFG20
TCCACCTGAATGACGTCCGGCCCGGTGGAAGGGACCCATTCCCCGCCGATATAAATGTTTGTTCGATCCTGCATGGTCATCCGCCATTTCCTCGACTGGTCCGGTAAAATGTACCCAGAAGCAAACTCTATACAATATTATCTTAATTGTGGGGCGCGGCAACCCTTGCCTGGCCGGCCCTCGGCGGGACTGCCCGAGCATGGAATGAGGACTGATGGCCGCGCGAACAGCATCCAAGGCAGCGACTGCTGCACCAAAGCTTTTCGGGAACAAGAAGCAGCTGAGCGAGGATGTGGCCGCCCATCTGCGTGAATCCATCATGGCTGGTGAGCTGAGGGCTACCAGCTTTATTAGGACCGAACATCTCGCGGCTGAGCTCGGTGTCAGTGCAACCCCCGTCCGCGAGGCTCTCATGGCCCTGCAAAGCGAAGGGACTATCCGATGGGAACCGCGGCGCGGCTTCCGGGTCCTGCCTCTGAGCCGGCAGGACGTGGAAGACCTTTTCGCCGTTCAGGCCTATATCGCCGGCGAGCTCGCAGCCAGGGCCGCGACACTGATGGACGCCTCAGACGTGGACCGTCTTCGGACGCTTCAGAAGGAACTTGAAGAGGCTGCCCGGGCCGGAGACGCGGAAACGGTCGACGCGGTGAACCATGAAATCCACCGGTCGATTAACCGCACGTCCAAGGCGCAACGGCTGACATCGTTGCTGGGCATTGCCGTGAACTATGTGCCCCGGAACTACTACGGCAAGATCGAGGGATGGGCAGAGGCTTCGTCCCACGATCATGATCCGATCTTTCACGCGCTCGAATCTGGGGATTCGGAGGCGGCCCGGACCGCGATGGCCGAGCACATCCGCCACATTGGCGTGCTGCTGGTGGACCACTTGGAAAACAAGGGCGTGTTTTCGGCGGCCGAGTCTCCGGAGGACGCCACGGGCACTGGTTCATGATCAGGTGACGTAGGCCGTGTGCCTGCCCACCCCAACCAGCTCGCCGTGCTGGTTGTACGCATCTGCAACCGAATACCACTTCTGCCCGACCGGTTCCCGCTCGGGGTCCTGCGCGTAGGACGTGGTGATCGTATCGCCGAAAAAGACCGGTTTGATAAACCGGATCTCGTCCCATCCGTACGAAACGATGTCCAGACCCTCGCGGGCCGCCCAGAGAGTGCAGGCCGACGACATCAGGCCAATGAGGATGACCCCATGGGCAATGCGCTGGCCTACGGGCTGGGAACTGGCGTAGGCCGCGTTGACGTGGATGGGGTGCAGATCTCCGCTAAGTCCGGCGAACTGGTAGACGTCTGATTCGCTGACAGATTTTGAGAATTGGGCAGCCCCGGGCAAGTCCCGGACGGGGGAGCGATTAGCCATTTTGTTCTCCGTGATCGTTGGTGGTGAATTTAGCCGACGGTGAGGACGATTTTTCCGGCCGCGCGACCGGACTGCAGCCGCTCGAAGGCGTTTCGGCCCTGGTCGAGTGGGTAGACCGAATCTATGCTCGGTGCCAGCTTGTTCTGGGTGCAGAAAGCGAGTAGCTGCCGCATTTCAGCGAGCGTGCCCACGCGGGTGCCGACGATTCGCAGTCCAAGGAAGAACAGGCGTTGAAGGTCTGCGGACGGAGACGGACCCGTTGTGGCTCCCGCGACCACGATCGTTCCTCCCGGACGGAGTACCTTCATGGAATGGGACCAGGTTGCCTCCCCGACGGTCTCCATCACGGCCTCGACCCGCTCGGGCAGTCGGGCGCCGGATTCGAAGGCTTGCTCCGCCCCATGTTCGAGGGCGTAGGCGCGCTTTTCCTCGGTCCGGCCCGTCGCCCACATTCGGAATCCTGCTGCGTTCCCCAGCGCCAGCAAGGCGCTTGAAACGCCTCCGCTGGCACCTTGCACGAGCACCGTGGCGCCGGGTTCCAGGTCCGCCTGAACGAAGAGCATTCGGTAGGCGGTGAGCCAGGCCGTGGGCAGGCTCGCTGCCTGTTCATAGGTCATGAAATCGGGCTTGGGCAGGACGTTTTGAAGGGGCACCGTGACGCGTTCGGCCAGTGTCCCATCGTGCCGTTCCGAAAGCAGAGGTTCGGTGGCGGGGTCCAGGGCACGCCTCTGGTCGGATCCGGGACTGGAGATAACCGGGTAGATAATGACGTCGTGACCGTTCTCGTCAACGCCGGCCGCATCCGAACCGAGGATCCGTGGCAGGTCGCGTTCGCTGAGCCCCACGCCCTGCAATGACCAGAGGTCATGACCGTTGAGGGCTGCTGCCCGGACACTGACGGTGGTCCAGCCAGGGGCAGCCGCGGGTTCGGGCCGTTCACCGATCTGAAGGGCATCAAGGGGCCGGTCGGGGCTGAACGAGTTGCAGTAGATCGCTTTCACGGCAGTGATTCCTCACGGTTGTTGGGTGGCACGTCGCCCGGGGTGGTTTGAACTTCCGCACGGTGCGCCTGCACGGGATGCACCCCGGCCCTCGCCAGGATCCGCCGGGCGCGCGTAATCACAGGTTGGTCGACCATCTCTCCGTCCACGGCCACAGTCGTGGTCTGCTGTGTTGCCAGCCAGATGCTGTGAGCCCACTGAACCTCCTCCTCGGCGGGAAGGAAGCGACTGCGGGCGGGGTCCACCTGCGCGGGGTGGATGAGTAGCTTTCCCGTCATGCCCAAGGATTTGGCGTGGTCAATGTCCGATTCCAGAACGCTTGTGTCGGTGAGAGCGGTCGTCACCCCGTCAATCGGCGGCGCTATGCCGCCCGCCGCGCTGGCAAGCACCAAAGAGGACCGGGCGGACAGGAACGCCTGTGCGTTCCCGGGGTGAACGCCGATCTGGGCCGCCAGGTCGATGTGCCCAAAGGCAACCCTCACTACCGAGGGCAGCGAACAGATGGCTGCAGCATTGAGGACGCCGGAGGCAGTCTCGATGAGTGGCAGCAAAGCGACTTCCCTGCCCAATAGCGCCAGATAGCTGCTGTCTTCGGCCTTCGGCAACATCACAGGGGCTCCGAAGGCGGATGCCATCTTTAGATCCTCGGGGTGCCATACGGTGCCCGCCGCATTTATCCGGATGATGGCCTGGCTGCCGGAAGACAACCACTCTTCTGCGTTTTGACGGGCCGAGGATTTCTTTTCCGGAGCCACAGCGTCTTCAAGGTCAATGATGATGAAATCGGCTCCGGCGCCCGCTGCCTTTGAAAACCGCTCCGGTCGGTCACCTGGGACAAAGAGGAACGTGCTGGCCGTTCCGAGTTGGTCCGCGAGGCTCCCGTCCAAGACGCCTGACGCCCTTAGCGGGGCGCTCAACGCGCCGCCTCCGCCGGCGCCGTGCCGAACACCGGCGGGCGCTTTTCCAGGAAAGCGCTAATGGCTTCCCGCGTGTCCGCAGTGTCTCCGATCCGCCCGATGGTGACAGCTTCGTCCTCGAGCTGCTCGGCCCTGGACCTGAATTGGGCGGAGCGGGCGAGCCGTTTGGTCTCGGCCAGAGTCTGTCGCGGGACGGCCCGCAGAGCCTGGATCACCATGTCCACTTCTGCTTGAAGGTCGTCGTCGGCAACGACGCGGCTGACTATACCCAAAGCGGAGGCCTCGGCGGCGCTCACCCGCCTGTTCGTCAGGAGGAGGTCCATCGCCTTGGCCATCCCGATACGGTGAGGAAGATCCCAGGTCACGCCGCAGTCAGGGGAAAGGCCGCTGCCGGTATAGCCGAGGCGGAAAACCGTGGATTCCGCTGCCACAGCGATGTCGGCTGCCAGGACCAGACCTACGCCTCCGCCACCCACGGCACCGTGCACCCGGGCTATCACCGGCACGGGCAGTTCACCGAGGGCAAGGATCGCCTCGTGGAGCGGCACAGCCACGTCGTAGCAGAGGTTTGCTCCAGGGGCTGCCTGCTTAAACCCGGTGAGATCGCCCCCGACGCAGAACCGCTTGCCTTCCCCGCGCAGCACCACCGCTTGAAGATCCGGGAGCTCGGAGACATGCGCCACAGCGTCACGCAGCCCGTAGGAGGTGGCAAGGTCTAGAGCGTTTCCTGCCTCCGGCCGGGACAGTACGATGTGGGCGATCCCGTCCGCGTGGTCCACATTGATTCCTGCAAAGCCAGCCATGTTGCACACTCCAACTTCTGTGAAAACATCATTGTCGATCCTTATTCTATAGAATATTATCTAGAAACAACACCGTTTCGACCGAATCAGGTGAATCAGGCGAATCAAGGGAGATGTCGATGATTGAGGAAAAGTTTCCAGAGCTGCGCCAAAGGGTTCGGGCACTGTGCGCAGGCTTCCCGGATGAGTACTGGCGCGAGCTCGACAAGAACAGGGAATACCCCGAGAAGTTCGTCAAAGAGCTTACCGATTCCGGTCTCCTCGGGGCTCTTATTCCGCAGGAGTTTGGCGGGCTGGGACTGGGAATCACCGAGGCAAGCATCATCATGGAGGAAATCAACCGTTCCGGCGGGCACTCGGCGGCCTGCCACGCTCAGATGTACACCATGGGCTCGGTGCTGCGACACGGAAACCGCGCTCAGAAGGAGGCGTATCTTCCAGGGATCGCGAAGGGAGAAATCCGGCTCCAGGCGTTCTCCATTACAGAGCTTGAAGCCGGTTCCGATACCACCAATATCGTTACGTCCGCTGTCGCCGACGGCGACGACTACGTGATCACCGGGCACAAGAGCTGGACGAGCCGGGTGGAACAGAGCGACCTCATGCTGGTCCTGGCGCGCACCACAGCCAAAGACCAGGTATCCAAGAAGACTGACGGGATCAGCCTCTTCCTGGTCGACCTTCGACAGGTCCGCCGGGAACAGCCCGAAGCTCTTGAGGTCCAGCCGGTGCGCACCATGATGAACTACGCGACCAACCAACTGCACTACCACGGCCTGCGTGTTCCCAAGACCGCTCTGATCGGCGAGGAAGGACAGGGCTTCAAGTACGTCCTTGACGGCTGGAACGCAGAGCGCATCCTGCTGGCCGCAGAAGCGATCGGCGACGGCTACTGGTTCGCCGAGAGAGCCACGGCGTACGCTTCCGAGACCGAGCGTTTCGGCACCCCGATCGGCGCTAACCAGGGCGTTCAGTTTCCAATCGCTGAAGCCTACATGTCGGTGCGCGCCGCCGACCTCATGCGCTTCCAGGCAGCGGAGCTCTTTGATGCCGGCAAGCCGTGCGGAGCTGAAGCCAACATGGCCAAGCTGCTCAGCTCGGAGGCGAGCTGGGCGTCAGCGAACGCCTGCCTGGACACGCACGGCGGGTTTGGTTTCGTCGACGAGTACGACGTTGAACGCAAGTTCCGGGAAACCCGGATGTACAAGGTAGCCCCTGTCAACAACAACCTGGTCAAGTCCTTCATTGCGACGAAGATCCTTGGCCTTCCGCGGTCCTACTAGTCCGGCCTCCTCCCGCAATTGTTTGCAGTGACCTGAAGCAAGTGGCGAAAAGCGGCGGGGCACCACCTCCATGAAAGGTGGTGCCCCGCGCGCTTTTATGACCCGATCAGAGCCGGCTCGGCTGCGGTTACATCGCTGGCAACCGGTTTCCCCGAATGGTGGTGAGCGACCGCGTATCCGTACTGCACCGGCCATCGGGCTTCCAGGCCCAGCAGCGTTGCCGCCCTCCGGGGCCAGTACGGATCCCGGAGCAGCTGGCGCCCCATGAAAATGACGTCCGCCCGTCCTTGGGCCAGGACTTCGTCGGCCTGCTCGGGGTGCACGATCAGACCGACTGCGGCGGCAGGCACTTTCGCCTTGTTTTTGACCGCATCAGCGAATTCCACTTGGTAACCAAGACCTGTCGGGATGTCGGCGTCAGGCACGTTGCCACCGGTTGAGGTGTCGATGAGGTCAACTCCGTGGTCGGCAAGGATGGACGCCAAACGAACGGTATCCTCCGATGTCCAGCCCTCGCGGGGATCCTCTGCGTTTTCGGTCAGCCAGTCGGTCGCGGACACACGGAACAGCAGCGGCAGGTCTGCCGACCATACCTCGCGCACGGCCTTGGTGATCTCGAGCGCGAACCGGATGCGGTTCTCGAATGATCCTCCGTACTCATCTATGCGGAGGTTGGTGTGGTGTGAAAGGAACGAATTGATCAGGTAGCCGTGGGCGCCATGGATTTCGACAGCCTTAAATCCCGCAGCCAGCGCCCGTTCAGCAGCCCGTGCGAAGTCGTCAACAAGCCCTTTAATTTCGGCGGTGGTTAATTCATGAGGGGCAGGGGCGTCGTCGTACGGCAAGGCGCTGGGACCGACTGTCTGCCATCCCCCCTGCTGGGAGGACAGATGCCTGCCGGTGAGCCAAGGCCGGTCAGTCGAGGCCTTCCTCCCGGCGTGGGCTAGCTGGATGGCAGGGACTGCTCCAAGCGCGCTGATCGCTTGGGTGATCCTCATGAAGGCGTTCTGCTGTTCGGTGTTCCACAGGCCAAGATCCCAGGGCGAGATCCTGCCGTCAGCCCGGACTGCCGTGGCTTCAACCATGATCAGTCCGGCTCCCCCGGCTGCCCGGCTTGCCAAGTGAGTCAAATGCCAGTCTGTTGGTAGGCCGGTGAGAGGACCTTCGGCCGCTGCCGAATAGGTACACATCGGGGACATCCAGATCCGGTTGGGAACGGTGATTGAACGAAGGGAAATAGGATCAAAGAGCTTGCTCAAGACAACTCCTGGCTTTGAGGGAAGGATCATGAAGCTGCGCGTTCCCCAGACAACGGCGCTAAGGACGTTTACGGCGCAGGCGGCCGGTCGTGTTTCTCTTATGCGCTCACTAGAAACCTGAGAGGACCAATTTTCCGATCTGGGAGCCGGACTCAAGTATCTGATGGGCCTTACGGAGGTTGGCGGCGTTGATGCCCGGAATTTCCTGCTGAAGGGTGGTGCGGATCAGCCCGGAATCAACGAGGCGTGCGAGGTTTTCGAGTATCCTGCCCTGGCTATGCATGTCACTGGTCTGTAGGGCAGGGCGGGTGAAGACGTTTTCCCAATGCAGTGAAACAGACTTGCCCTTCAGCTCCAGAATGTCTACCGATGCGGGTTCGTCCAGTACGGTGATCTTTCCCCTGGGAGTGAGCAGTTCTGCGTAGGCGCTGAAATGGAGATCGGTTCCTTGCGAACTGACTATGTCCGTAACTCCGGCCGGCGCCACATCATGAACCTGCTCAATTAGGGAGGCGTGATGATCGACGACATGATGCGCTCCCATGGATTTGGCCCAGTCGACAGACTCCGGGCGTGACGCCGTCCCGATGACTTGTGCGTTGGTCAGGGTCCGGGCCAGCTGCAGGACGATGGACCCGACTCCGCCTGCTGCCGCGGCGACCAGGACTGTGCGGTTCAGCCCATCCAGTCCGAGGGGCATCTGGAAGTTGTGAAAGAGCGTTTCCCACGCCGTCAGGGATGTCAGCGGCAGGGCCGCGGCTTCAGCGAAGGTCAGGCTCTGAGGTTTGTGTGCCGTGACGCGCTCGTCTACAAGGTGGTACTCGGCGTTGGCCCCGGGACGGTTTATAGAACCCATGTAGTAGACCTCATCACCGGGGGTGAAACGCGAGACCTCCTCGCCGACAGCGACAACCGTCCCTGCGGCATCCCAGCCAAGCACATCTGACCCGCTTGGTATCCGCGCTGAGCGCCGGATCTTGGTATCGACCGGGTTGACTGAAATGGCTTCGATCTTGACGAGCAGATCCCGGGGCCCAGGGGCAGGAACCCGACGCTCACTGTCCTGCATGCTGCCGGCATCTTCGATCGGCAGCCCCGGGGTGACCGCCACGACTTTCATTATGGAGGGGACGTTCATCGGAATCCTTCTAGGCCGTTGCAGGGCTGATGCCCGGGACGGTCACGACAACTTTGCCGACCTGCGCGTTGGACTCAAGGTACCGGTAGGCGTCCACGATGTCGGCCAGCTCAAAGACGGCGTCCACCGAGGGGGTAAGTGCGCCGCTGCTCAGTCCGTCGTGGACGAACGTCACGGCGTCCTGGAGCCGGTCAGAGTCCGTTGTCACCTCAAACAGTTCGTAGCCGCGGATGGTGATGTGCTTGCCCAGGACGGCCAGTACCGGCAGAGGCGTTGGCTCAGTGCTGAGAGCGCCGTAGATGATGACTGTTGCATGGGGAGCTGCTGCCTCAATGAGCGCAGGCAGCAGGGGCCCGGCTACGGGATCAAAAATTACCTTTACTCCGGCAGCGCCGGTCACATGGGCCAGCTGGGCTACGACGTCATCTTCGTCCGTGGCAATCACGATTGAGGCGCCAGCGTCGAGAAGCTGTCCTCGTTTGGAGCCGGACCTCGTCAATGCGATGGGTATTGCGCCGACCATGTTGGCAATCTGGATGGCCGCCAGGCCGACGCTACTGGAGGCTGCGGGAATGACCACCGTGTCGCCGCTGCTAAGGCCGCCAAGGTCGATGAGGCCCCCGTAGGCGGTGACAAATGGCATCCACACCGACGCCGCCTCTTCCCACGTCAACTTCTCCGGATGCTTCACGACAGCGTGCGATGGCGCCAGCACAAGTTCGCCATGAAGGGCATAGTCAGTCATTGAAAAGGCTGGAACAACGCTGACAGCATCCCCGACCGTAACTCCCGCGACGCCGGGTCCGGTAGCCTCCACAGTTCCTGACGCCTCATATCCGAGGGCCTGCGGAAAAGTTGGATCGACAACATAGTTGCCGGTCCGGAACATCACCTCTGCCCGGTTCAGCCCCAGGGCACGTGTGCGGATCAGCACTTCGCCTTCACCTGGCTGGGGTACATCCACCTCGTCAAGTCGGAGTACATCAGGGTCCCCGAGGGAATGAAATCGAACTGATAGGGGCACGGTTCTTCCTTACCTGAAACGATTGTTCGATAGTCATCGTAGTACGATGGGAGCCGTACAAGTCAAACTGGACCGGAGACAATCTTGGATAATCGAACAATGCGCATCCTGGAGCACCCCGAACCCGACAAGATCCAAATTGACATGGTTCTTTCTGCGCTGGCCGATCCCATCCGGCGACGCATCGTGAACCAATTGGCCGACGGACATGATGATCAGGCGTGCATAGCTTTCGAGCTGCCGGTCAGCAAGTCCACCTCCACCCACCACTTCCGGATTCTCCGTGAAGCCGGGATCATCGAGCAGCGGTACAGCGGCACAGCCATCCTGAACACGCTCCGTAGCGATGTCCTCGACGAACTCTTCCCCGGCCTCCTCACGGCCATCATCACTGCCGAGCGTTCGACGGCGATAAGGAGCGCGTCCGAAGCCTAGGGTTGCAGCAGTAGCCTTCGGAGCAGTTTCCTTGCGGCCCGGGTCGGCCATGACGGCCAGACCGGGGTTACAGCCCTGGACGCTGCCCTCAGGAACCGATAGCCGGATACAGGGGCGTTGCGAATTGAATAAGTGAAGCCTGACCTGCCTGTTGCGGGCGGGTCAGCATCCTTGTGGTCTTCTTCGAATTGAAACTTTCAGTGGGAAATCGGCGTCAAGCCGCCGGATTCGTCGGTGATGCGCTCGGCGGCGTGCGCCGCCTGGACCTCCAGGCCGCTGTGCAGTTCAACGAGTTCGCGGGCGCGCCGCGCGCCGAGCATCAAGCCACAACTAAGGGTCCCCGGCAGCAGCTCGGAAATCCCTTCCCGCAGGTAAGTTTCAGAGCCCGCAATGTTCTGCAGCGCTGCCGGTATCCGCTGACGGCCCTGACCATTGCGGGCTTCTTCGACGATTTCCTTACGGGGATCCCCCTGGCCGGCATTCCGCTGCTCTCATGGCTGCCCATCGTCGCCGTGCCCCGCGCTTCAAGAGGGCGGCTCGGCGTCAGCGTAACTCGTGCACATGCATATGCGGGCACTTGAGTAGCGGATCAGGCTACTTATGCATGCTGTTGGCGGACCAGTCCGTAGGGGACGGCTGGGTGGGCGCGGACGACGTAGCTTCCGATTCCAATGCGCATGATCATCACCCCAATTTTGTGGTGTGTTGCGCTGTCCATGACGAGTGAGACCGCATTCTCGAGTGCCTCATCGAGCTCTGCCGCGCTCGAAACGTTGACTTCGAGCATGCCCGGAGGTCTATCTTGCTATGTCCGGCTGTTGCCCTGACCGGGGCGTCACTGCAACATCCATCTTGTTCTTCTCCCTGTTCGTGAGGTTGTGCGAGCAGACTTGAAATAGCAGGCCAGCGCTGGCCCGACCAGAACGGCTCGTTGGTGGCTAGGGTTCCATCCTTTTCCCCTCTCGGCGAGAGGCCTTGGATGGTCTACAAGGCGGTAAGCCCTCCGTCGGCGGTGAAGATGCCGCCGGTGGCGTAGGCGGAGTCGTCGCTGGCGAGGTAGACCATGATGCCTTCGACGTCGGCCGCGGTCCCGGCGCGTCCGAGCATGGTGGCGTTTACGAGTCCGGCGCGCTGTTCGGGGTCCTCGGCGATGGTTTGCACGAGTGGGGTTTCGGTGTAGCCGGGGACCACCGTGTTGACTCTGATGCCTTCTGCGGCGTAGTCCGCTGCAACGACGCGGGCCAGGCCATGGACGCCGGCTTTGGAGCTGGTATACGCGGTGAAGGTTCCGCCGCAGGCTACGATGGCGGTCGGGCTGCCGGTGCAGATGATGGAGCCGCCGGCTCCGGCGAGGGCGCGGACGGCATGTTTGAGCGTCAGGAACGCTCCGCGCTGGTTGATGCGGACAGTTTTTTCCCAGACTTCGAGGTCGAGGTCGCCCACGCGGGCGTCCTGGCCAAAGAGTTGGACTCCCGCGTTGGCGACGACGACGTTGATGGGTCCGTCCTCGAGGGCCTTGGAGTAGGCGGCTTCGACACTGGATTCGTCGGAAACATCCATGAGCAGGGCCTTGGCGGAGGCTGAGCCGGTTTCCTTGGCCGCGGTGACGGCGGCTTCGTAGTTCAGGTCGGCGAAATAGACAGTGGCGCCTTCGGCCACGAAGCGGGTGGCGACGGCCCGTCCGATTCCGGAGGCGGCTCCGGTGACGATAGCTGTTTTGTCTTCAAGTCTTTGGGGCATTGGGTTTCCTTTTGGGGAGGGTCAGGACAAGAGCATTGTGGCGGTTTGCCAGGGTGCGAGGCTGAAGTCCGAACGCGTGCCGGAGAGGCCGACGAGCCTGATTGCGATGTTGTCGGCGGTGAGGTTGCCAACGAAGGTGAGTACTCCGCCGGGTGTCTGGACAGGGTAGACCGCGACCACCTCGGGCCTGGTGTCAGTGACCAGGACCTCCCGTCCGCGCTGGGCGGCGAGCTGCAGTAGGAGTTGCCCTGCCGTGGAGCCGAGCTCCGAGATGGTGGCGTAGCTGATGGACCCTGTCCCGGGGCCCGTGAGTGCGGTGACGCTGCCCAACAGCCATGCCACCGCGAACGGTGTGCCTTGCAGGGCATCCCTGGCCGGCAGCTCTTCTTGGGCAGGCGGTTGGGTGGCGACGGCGTTGAAGCGGGGCGCCAAAGTGACCGGGCCGATATTCAGGGGCCTGCCGTTGCCGATGCGCAGGGCGGCGTCAGCGGTGAGGGTTTGCATGGGCAGGGTGTCGATGATGGCACGGGGCTCGGTGGTGTGCATTTGCGGGGTGATGGAGTAGGTGACCGCGTCCGCGTCCTGGCGGGCGCTGTGCTGGTTCCGGTTCAATTCCGTGAAGTGACTTCGCGCTCCGGCGAGGAACTCGCCCTGGAAGCCCAGTTCTTTGGCCTCGCCTGTGAGGGCGCCCCAGAGGTCGTCCTCGGTGATGTGGGTGGTTTTGCTGTAGACGCCAAGGCGGGTGAGGCGGTCCAGTGGAAGGGAACGCAATACCGCGACAGCGTCTTCGGGTGTACCGGCCACGATGCGGGCGTCCATCGGCAGGTTCAGGCGCCTGGCCAGGTCGGCTGCCTCCGAGGGGGATATGAGACCCATCGCGGGGTCTGGCTCAACCGCGACTTCGGCGAGCAGGGGCCCAAAATCCGCGGGCAAAGGGGCCGTGAATTCCGGGGTTTTGTGGGTGGTGCCTTGTGTTGAAGTGCCGAGCTCGGGGACAGTTCCGCGAGTTTCATCCATGACCCGGATGATGTGTCGGGCACTGAGCCGGATACTTTGGCGGACGGTGTCGCCGGCTCGGTGGGTGACGGGGAAGGGTTTGGACAGTGGGGTGCTGTAGGTCTTGAAGGAGGCGTCGGTCCAGTTCCGCTGATCCTCGGTCTCGAAGACGTCACCGTCGAAGTCGAGGCGGAAAGCGACGTTGTCGCGTTCCCAGTCGAGGGCCGCGATGTCTTTGAAGGGCTGGTGAGCGCTGATGTGTGTGGGGAACGCTGCTTTGGTGCGGTTCCCGCTGGGTGACGTCACCGTTATGGGCCGTCCGGCGTCGTCGGGGTGGTGCAGGACCACCAGGCCGATGCGGTTGGAAGCGAACTCCTCCACGGCTGCGCCGTCGAATGACACCATTACTTTGGCCGCCTGGAAGAGCAGGGTCACACCTCCGGCGTAGCGGGCGGAATAGCCATTCCACTCGACGTCGAGGACCACCCGCAGCGAGTCGGCCAATTCCTCGGTGCGGGAGGACATGATCCGGGGAGTAAGTGTGAGCCAGTTATGGTTGCGGACAACTGCCCGCAAACCGCGCAGGACAGGCAGGCCGCGGTGACAGATGTGAACGAGTTCGTCACCCCGCAGTTCAGCCGACCACGGGCCGAAGTTCAGGTACACGGTGGTGGTTTGCAGGCGTGATTCTGCGTTCGCGCTCACGGGAATGTCCTTAAGTTATAGAGCGTTGGGTTTCTTTTCTCCCCTGCATTACGAAGAGAACGAGGGTGTGGTTTCTCATTCGGGCTTTGGCAGGTTAGTGAAGGAGGGCAAGGAGCGGTTCAGAGGCTCGGTGCCACGGGGCGCGGTCGATCTGGCTGATGCAGCGACAACAGGTCAAATGCCGTTCGCCTTGCCGTGCAGGACTGAGGCCCTGCACGGCATGGCGCTTAGCCCGGGGGGACTAAGGTGAGGGTCAGCTGGCGCTTCCGGGGGTCGTCAGCTGTTTGACTATTGCGTCGGCTACGGCGGCTTGGCCTTTTTCATTGGGGTGCATGGGTGCGCTTCCGGGGGCCAACAGGTAGCCGGTCATCCAAGGATCGGTTGAGCATGCGTCGTGATGGCGGCTGTCCTGGGAGCCTGCGATGTAGTCCGCACCGGTTGCCTGTGCGGCGTGCTTGGTCGCCAGGTTCAGTCCGCGGGCGACTTCCAGGAGGAATTTCTGGCGGTCGCGCAGGATCGGGATGAAGCTGCAGGGCTCGCCGTTTTGGGGCAGGACTGCGGGATAGTCGACTAGGAGGATCCGGGCCTGGGGCGCTTTGGCTTGCACCTTTTTGGTCATCGTTGTGAGTTTGGATTCCATTTGGGCCAGAGCGTTGCGGACCGTTTCGTCTGGCTGGGGGGTGCACGCGCCGTACTGCTTGACCATGTTCGCTATCGGGCTTGATGGGTCGGTTGCCAGATCGGCGAGGCAGGATTCGGCGATGAGGTTGCCTACGTAATTGACGTCGTTTCCACCGATCGTGATGGTGACCAGGCGGGTCTCTGCGGTGACTGCGTCGATTTGCGGGTTGATCGAATGCGTGCGGATGTTCTGTGGGCTGGTTGTGATGTTTTCGGTGGTCGCTCCGCCGCAAGTGGCATTGGTGACGTTGAGGTCGAGGGCTTTGGCGACGAGGGTGGGGTAGGCGGTCAGGGTTCGACCGCACAGGGCGCCGATGTCGGTGGGGTCTGCGGGGCCCACGCCTGCGCCGGCGGCGTATGAGCTGCCGAGGGCTACGTACGGTGCGCCGGGTTCAGGTGCTGGAGGCGGAGCAGCTGGAGCGGGTCCTGCGATGAGTGTTGCTCCGGCCATGGCTGTGCCGGCGGCTGCTGCAAGGATTCGGAAGGGGTGGTTCAATTTCATGTTGCCTCTTCTTTGAGTGCGGTGGAGGGTCGATAGTTGCGCGCATGCGTGTGGGGCCGAGGATGTCGTCCTTCTGACGCGCTTGTGATTTGTTGCTGAGCTTGGCTGCGTTAGCGTCCGGCGAGCCGGTGTGTGGCGGCGTGCTGGCGCAGCGAGGATTGAGAGCGGCTTGGTTGGGAAGCGCGAATCAGTGGCAGAAGGTTTGGCATGGTTGGTTGTCGATGCTTTTGTGCTCCAGGGATACGGGAAAGCGCCGGTGGTCGTGGTGATGCCGGTGGCATCGCTTGTTACCGTTGCACCGGCGGTGCCGGCTGCGAAGAGAGGATGCCGTGTCCGTATGGGTACTTGGGGGTCATGTTTTCAAAGGAGACGTCCTCCCGGCGGGAGGCGACTTGTTCCATTGATTCGGAGATCTCGAAGGGCAGTGTTCCCCGGCGCTCGGCCCTGCCGAAAAGGACGTCCAGCAGGGCCTCATCGGAGGCGCCGAAGTCAACGGTGACGGCTTGGACCTTGGTGGATACCTGGCCGAGCAGTGCCGGGCGGTCCAGGAAGATATTGACAATTGTCGGTACTTTTCCTTGAAGGTCGGTCAGCCGTTCCAGTTGGGAAGCGCTGAAATTCAGGGACCCTGCGCGGAAGAATCGCTCCATCCCTTCAGTTCGTTCCTCGAATGGGGCGTCAATCCTGATGAGTGCGACGTCCGCTTCCGACGGGGACGAGGCTACCCGTGCGTACCGTGCCAAAGTTGCTGGGTCGATTCCCGGCGCATATACGCTGATGCCTTCGGTAAGTGGCAAGAAGGATTCCGGGTCATCGGAGACCACGATGGAGTTGCGCTGGGCGGCCAAGCCCTTGCTCCTGTTTGGGGTGGTTCCGACCCTGGCGGCTACTGCGTCGACGTCGACCTCTGCATGGTCGAAGAGTCCCAGACGGAACTTTTCGGTGAGGAGCCGGCGCGCTGAAGCGTTGAGACGGGCCTCGCTCAGCCGGCCGTCGGCCACGAGCTGGATGACCAGTTCGGGTGAAGCTTCACCTCCAAGTTGGTCGCAGCCGGCGTTCAGGATCGCCAGAACTCTTTCCTCGCGGTTCAGGTGCTCCAGGCCCCACGCCCGTGCGCGCATGGGTGCGCCGAAGACGTGCCCGTCCGTAACAAGTGTGAAGTCCGTGCATACGATCCCCTCGAAGCCCAGCTGTTCACGCAGGAGTTCGTTGATGATCTGGCCGTTGAAGGCGAATCCGACTTCCTGGACCGGCTTTCCATTCAGGTCGAGGCCCACCGGCATGCCGTAGTACGGCATGATTTGTGTGACACCCAGGCGGAGTGCGTCGATGAATGGCTGTAGATGGTCGTTGAACCTGTTGCCTGGCCAGATCTGTTCGCGTCCATAGGGGAAATGCGGGTCTTCGCCGTCTTTCTGCGCGCCGCCGCCGGGGAAGTGTTTGATCATGGCCGCTACCTCTTCGGCAGGGGATGTTCCGCGGAGCCCTTCGATGTAGGCCTGGGAGAGACTGCTGACGACTTCCGGGTGTGCCCCAAAGGTTCCCAGGGTGCGGGCCCAGCGGGGATCGCTGGCCACGTCGAGGGTCGGACCGAGAGCCACACGAATACCGACCGCGGTGAGTTCCTGCCGAACAATTTCGGCGTGTTCCCGAACCAGATCCGCGTTCCGCACGGCTGCAAGTCCCAGGTGTTCAGGCCATTGGGAAAAGCCGTTGGCAGCGGCTCCGGTAGCAGGGTTGGAGAAGAAACCGTGGCGAGGGTCGGAGGAAACTGTGATGGGAACCGTGAGACGGTTCCGTCTTGCAATGTCCTGTGCCTCGTTATGCCAGCGGGCGATATCCCGGGGTGAGGCGGGACCCATCAGGGCAAAGTGGGATATGCCGGCTTCGATGAGCTGCCGGGTGGGGCCGCCTACAGCGGGCTCATCGTCTGCGCCCAGGACCTTGCCCCCTGGGCCGACGCTGGCCATGGCGTGGAAGAGCAGTCCTGCTTTCTCCTCTATGGTCATGCGGGACAGCAGTTCGTCGGCGCGGGTTTGTGCGATGGGGTTAAGGGTCGGTGTCGTCATTACAGCCTTTGGGATTTTGTTGGGTTAGCGGACGCTGCGGATTGCGAGGACAAGGATGGACCCGGCGATGGAGATGACGCCGGCGACCAGGAACAGGAGTGCGAAACCGGGGCGGCCGTCCGCGGACACGCCGACGGACAGCAGCAGTGGGGCCAGCAGTGGAGTCACAACGTTCGGAAGGTTATTGGCAAGCGTGACGATGCCCATGTATCGGCCGGTGTTGTTCTTGTCCGGAACCAGCCTCGCGGCAAGTGCCAGGTCCACGGCAATGTATATGCCGAGGCCGAGGCCACCGAGGGCGCCGGCGGCGAAGACCAGCTCCGGTGTGGGGGCCATGCCGACCAGCAGGAGTGAGACGCCGATGAGGAGACCTCCGGTGAGCACGAATCCCTTGCGGCGGTCCACTTTATCGGAGATCCATCCGCCACCTATGGAGCCGAGCAGGGTTCCGGCGCCCGAGATGGCCGTGGCGGCAAACATGTAACCGGCAACGTTTTGTGGGTTGATGCCGAACTGCTGGATGAAGAGCAGCGCCTGATAGGTCATGAGTGCGGAGAATCCGAGCCAGATCAGGAAACGGCTGATGAAGTTGATGGTGAAGTCCTGGTTGCTCCTGACGGGCCATCCGTAACTGCGGACGATTTCCATCACGGAGAAGGGCCGCAGGGCTTCGGGTTGGGCAGGGGCGTCCTTGATGTACAGCGCGAGGATGCCGGCAAACGCGATGGCAACCAGCCCGGGAACAAGGAATATCAGTAGGAGATTAGGTGACAGTGCCGTGGCCACCGCGGCGCCGCCGACGGCGCCGAAATTGGTGGCGAGGCCCAGGAACGCCCCAACCCGGCCCCGCTGGTGCTCAGGGATCCGGTCAGCATAAAGCCCGTTGATAGCTGCCTGTCCGGCATTCATCGCCAGCTGCGTCAGGGCCCAGCCCGCGAGGACGCCGGGGACTGCATCAGAAACACCAATAATGATCAGGCCCAGGGTCCCGAGAAGGGAACCGCCAACTAGGAAGGGCCTGCGCCGGCCGAAGCGGCTGCGGGAGCGGTCGCTCAAGTTGCCGAAAAGCGGCGTGGCGATGACCGACATCAAAGAGCCCACGCCAAGGATTAGTCCCAGCGATCCGCCCGTGTTCACAGGATCGATGATGGAGACCTTGATGGAGAGACTGACGACAACAGGGGCCAGCAGGGCAAGCAGGAAGCCGAATTGGGCCAGGACGAGCAGGACGGGAAATGGCTTTCGTTGGTCCTGGGCAGTAGGTGGAAGTTCTGCCTCCGCATCGGCCAGAAGAGTTCTGTTCGCGGGTTCGGGGTTGATTGATGACATGGGGAACCTCCTCGTTCCGTGTGGGCTTCTTCAGCGAAACCTGCACACCTGTTCAGTGTTGGGGTGAAAAAGAATGTACGGCACCGGCGTAGTCGGTGTCTACTGCTCGGTTGTTTTGTATTCGAATCCTGACCGTTTAAACGTGAGAAGGTGGTACTTGGACTCGTTGGTGGGTCAGGCGAGGAGGACCAGTGGACAAGGCAGTACCGGCGCCGCCCGCCGCTGTTCCCGGTATTCGCGGACCCCGCGGCCCTTACCGCAGCGGGGTGGACCGTCGCCGGGAAATCCTGGAAGCAGCAGTGTCGGTGTTTGCGCGCGAAGGCTACCGCGCAGGCAGTCTCAGAGACGTCGCCCGGTCGTTGGGGCTGACCCCGGGGGCGATAATCCACCATTTCGGATCCAAGGAGCAGTTGCTCGTCGCTGTCCTCGACACCCGTGATGATGCTGTCGCCGATTCATTCCCGAACGCCGTCCGGCGCGGTCTCCTTATAGAGGAACTCCGCAAGATCGTGGCCGCCAATGAAAACCAGCGGGGCTTAACCACCCTCTACGCGACACTGGCTGCGGAGGCAGTCAACCCCGACCATCCCGCCCACGAGTACTTCATCGGGCGGTACCAGCGCATACTGCAGCACCTCGAGGAAGGCATCAGGGAGGAGCAGGAGCAGGGCATTCTGCCCCTTGGGCGTCCGGCCGCGTCCCTCGCACGGGCACTTCTGGCAACCATGGATGGCCTGCAATTGCAATGGCTGCTGGAACCGTCCATGTCCATGACTGAGGCCTTCGATGAGGCCCTGCGCACATTGAACCTGGCATAGCGCGGCCCGGCCGCCACCGGTCCAATCGAACGGGAGCCACCGCTGCCAAATCTTGAGGTGTCGATCGGCCCGAAGCCGAGGACGAACAACGTCGGCACCTGCCGGGTGTCTTTCACGCCCGTCCACCCGGTACGGCGGACGCTGCCGGAGTGAAGCGCCTAGGCTGCCGTGATGGCCGGCCGCCCCACAAAGAGGGGCGAGCGGCCAGCACTATTGTTCGCCTCACATGTCGGCAACCAGCCGGACAGCCATATAGGGCCGTCCCGGCAGTGGAACCCGGAATGTCCCCTCAAACGTTCCTGGGATCCGAGTGATTGACATGTTCCACGTGTCGATCACGTCCACGCTGTACTGCACTCCGGGCCTCCGGACGATGTCCCGGTAGCGCGGGCGGCCAAAGCCGAAGTACGCAATCTCGTACCGACCCGGGCTGCCACCCCAGGGCACATCCCAGTCACCTCGGAGCGGATCAAGGACGCCTCCCGGCGCCGCAGCCATAACTTCGTCCAGGAACCTGATGCGTTCGGGTGATTCTCCAACAAGCACACCCCCTTTGGACCACCACAGTTCCTCGCGGTCATTCAGGTACGTTTCGCCGTGGGCAACGTAACCGCCGCGGACTGCCCCCTCCCAGTAGCGACGCGTGAGTTCTTCGCCGCTGATGTTTCCCCAGCCCTGGTCTATGTCCCCCTCATAGCCGCACTCGTCGATCACGACCGGCTTCCCGTACTGTTCACGCCATGCATCTGTGTTCTCGGAGGTGCGGTACACGTCGATCCTTTGCAGACTGCAGTGCGTCACCCACGGACGGGTTTGGTCGTAGAAGGCGAAGCAGTTGTGGATGGAGAGCAGGTGATCGGCTGGGTCTTCCTCCCCTACGACCGCAGCGAAGCGCTCCCAGTCCTCCTGGGCCTTTGCACTGAGAAGGTCGTATTCGTTGGCGAGAGACCACCACACGTTGGTGAAGGCGTGCAGCCGCCTCACCGCATACCGGATGTAGCGTTCGTCTGCGGCTTTGCCCATATCCGAAAAGCCCCAGCGGTCGTAGGCGTGGAAAAGTATCAAGTCCGCCTCGATCCCCAGCCCCCCCAGCTGGCTGATACGCCGCTCAAGATTCCTATAGAACGCCGGTACCGGGCGAGTCCAGTCGAACGAACCGTCCTCACAACGTTCGAAAGGATAGATCTCCGGCTCGTTGGCATTGAACAGGTACGACTTTGGAAAGACGCACATACGCACCTTGTTGAAGGCGGTCGAAGCCAGTGTTTCCAGCGTCCTCTCCTGGAGGGCTTCGGGCTGATGGGTCCAGGCATACGCGGTTGTTCCGACCGGCCGGTACCTTTTCCCATCGGCGTACCGGAAGTGATACCTGTCGGCTACTCGGACGGGACCATGATTACCCGGGCTCGCCGGTGAGACGCGGAATTCCCCGGTCAGCCCATCTAGAGATCGGGCCGTCGATTCCGTGACAAAAGTCCAGCCCCCTTCCTCCGGTGCAGAGAAACGGATGAGATAACTCCCCGCGCCGTCATAGAACCCTCCTACCCGGAAGGACTTCTCGCCCAGCCGGAAGAGGGCGGTGAGTTCAACATCAACGAAGGGATTCCCGTGATCCGGCCCGGCAATCACCACCTCAAACACTTTCCACCGTTCGACCGACCGCGGATACTCGACCCTGCGCGATGCCCTGGCCACACCGGCATCCTCATAGTCCTTGTTGGGATGGATAGGTTCCGGCTCCGGCTGCGCAGCGGCCTTACGACCAGACAGGTCACCAAGGGCCTCCCACAGCCGCGACAGATCCTCAGCCGAGAGGTGCTGCGCACCGAAACCCACTATCTGCCCAAGCGGACTATGGCGAAGCTGAAGGATCAAAGGCGCATTCACAATCGCCGGAAGAGCACGCTCGATCAGTGGCCGGCCCTGCGGATCGTCAAGAACGTCCCCAAGAAGGGAGTCAGGACCATAGCCCTGCTGTTCTACTTCCATGGCCAGGCCACAGTCCTGCAGGGGGACACGGCTCTTTTCTGCGTCATTGGTCAATGGAGTGGTCCTTTGAATAGTTATTGTTGACGGTCTAGGGGCTGGCTCGGGTCGGCCAAGCGCGTCGGTGACGTCGGGGAGAAGATCTGCCCGAGCGGGCATTAATGATCGAAGCAAGCGGACGACCGGTTGACCGATTACCTTGAATGAAATGTATCGGTCGCGTAGCATTTCGTCAATGGATGAAGGGCGGGAGTGATGGCGGACGGTCGTGGGCCCTACAGGAAGGGCATAAAACGGCGCCAGGAGATCCTCAACGCCGCACAAGAAGTCTTCGGACGGTTCGGCTACGTCGGTGGTTCTCTGCAACAGATTGCAGACCAGGTCGGCGTATCCAGAGCCGCGCTGGTGCGGTACTTCCCGGACAAGGAAAGCCTCCTAACGGCACTGCTGCAGCAATGGGAAGCTGACAATAGCGAACGGGCACGATCCAACCCCGGTCTGGGAAATATCCGTGGCCTGATGAACGTCGTCAGGTTCAACGTTGAGCACCGCGGCTCCATCGAGCTATTCCTGACACTGGCGACAGAGGCATCCAACCCAGCCCACCCCGCGCACGAATTCATGGCGGAACGCTACAGGCAGAGCAAGGCATACTTCTACGGAGAACTCATGCACGCAAGCTCATCCGGCGAGGTGCTTCCCATGACCGAGAAGCAGGCGCGCAGCGAAATCGAAGGACTGTTCGCACTTTTGGACGGCCTGCAGATTCAGTGGCTCCTCGACCCCCAAGCAGATCTCGTTGCCATGGTTCAGTACCACTTGGACGCTACCATCGCCCGTTGGAAGGGAAGCATCGTTGACACCGGACAGCACTCCGAGGTGACTGCAAGCCCTTGAACCGACCCGAGTGTTTGTCCAATAGATCTACACCCGCACCTGACACTCCGCGACCCTACTGCCTTGACCTTCTTGAGAGGCGGGCCCGGAACTCAACCTGGCAGGGCGAGGGCGGAAGGTGGCGCCCACGGCTGGCCGACGGATCGGATGGCGTGCGCGTGCGCGGTCTGGACCAGAACGAGAAACGTCGGCTCGAAGGCCACGTCCTCGACAGAGTCTTCACGGACAAGGCGTCCGGCAGGACACGACGTCACAGCTCACAGAGCTGCTGCGGTTTGCTGCCGGCGGACGTCAAGCACAACACCCTAGTGGAGTCTGTCCGCAGGACGACACCGGCAGGAGAGTGCTCTGGTCTTGCACCTTGCGCTCCGCTATTTCAAACCCTGGGTATTTCTGCGGATGTGTATGAGCGTTGAGCCGCAGAGTCCCGCGCCCGCCCAATGGCTCCCGTCAACTGGTTGTGCACGTTATCGTGTGGGGAGTCAGCTGAGCTGTAAGTTGTTGCCGGTCTTGGCTTTCACCATGTTCGTCGCGTAGCTGATCAGGAACGCGTACTCGTCTTCCGGTGTCAGGTCGCCGAGGAGCACATCCATTACGAGGCCATCCTCTAGGGCTACGAAGCTCCGGGCCAGGAATCCGGCCGGCGCTGAGAGGGTGAAGGCATTCTCCTGCGCGCCCCGTTCCAGGATCCCTTTGTAGAGGTTCGTTTGACGCTCCACAAACGCCATCTGCTGCCGAGCGGCTGCTTTGTTGCGCAGATAGACCGGGATGAGTTCCACGAGGATCCGGGAAGCGGTTTCGCTTTCCCCGGCCCAAGGTATGCCTGAGTGAATGCAGGCCCTCAGTTGCGCTTCAGGATCGATTTCGGCTTGGATGCGGGCCTCCCGGCGGTCACAGTACTCCTTCACTCCTTGATTGAAGACCTCGCTGAAGAGTTCGTCGACGTCCCGGTAGTAGTACAGCACCGCAGCTGGGGTGACGCCGGCTTCATTGGCAATGTCGGAAAGGCGGGCCGCTGATGAGCCCCGGTCCAGCAGGACTCGTCCCGCCGCTGCCAGCAGTTGATCCCGGCGTTCTGTCTGATTCCGTGGTCTTGCCATGCTCCAATGCTTCCACATCAGACTCGAAGTGACCCTTGACACACCCGTAGTTAGTTAATTAATGTTTATTTAACAAACCTCTCGACGCAAGGATGCATCTGTCATGACCCGACTCCTCCCTCTAGCTCTTGTGCAGTCACCTGCCGAGTCTTTGACTGATTTCGCTGCTGGTCTTGAGCGAAGGGTTAATGCGCATGCGGTCGCGGACCTTTTCGTTTACCCGGAGCTCCACTTGAACACGCCAGATTCCCCGGCTACCCAGGACCGGCAGGCTTATATGGAAGCGTCGGCCGAACCTCTTGACGGTCCGCGGGGGCGTACTCTTGCGGAGCTTGCCGGAGACCTTGGGATCTGGCTTTTGCCGGGCAGCGTGCTTGAACGTGGTACGGACGGGCATATCTACAACACCGCCGTTGTCTACTCTCCCCAAGGAAAGGCCGTGGCCAGCTACCGAAAGATCTTTCCCTGGAAACCCTATGAGACCGTTTGTTCCGGTAAGGACTTCGTGGTCTTCGATATGACCGGCTATGGCCGCGTCGGTTTGTCGATTTGCTACGACGCCTGGTTCCCCGAACACAGCAGGCATCTGGCGTGGATGGGGGCAGAGCTCGTTCTCAATGTTGTCCAGACCCCGACCAATGATCGTGTGCAGGAAGTTGTTATCGGCCAAGCCAACGCAATCGTCAACCAGAACTTCGTCGCCAGTGTGAACGCCGCGGGCCCGCACGGTGTCGGACGTAGCCTTTTGGTTGATCCTGAAGGCCGCGTACGAATCTCTGCTACCGGGCCCGAAGACGCAACTTTGGTCGACGTCATCGACCTGGACCAAGTACGAAATGTGCGCCAGCATGGCACCGCGGGCGTCACCCGCCCCTGGGACCAGTTCGCTGAAAACGACGACACCATTCCCTTGCCGCTCTACGCCGGCCAACTTGATCCCCGCCTTTGGCGGCAGACCAACTCCCCATCAACCCTGACCAACCTCAGCACCGCCCCAGCCTAAGGAAACCCTCATGTCAGCTGAGAACATCAAACTTACCCCCAAGCTATCCCTGCTGTCGGTGGTCGTGTTCGGCTTGGCCTATATGGCCCCGGGAATCGTGATATCGATCTTCGGCGTGATCTCCTCCACGAGCGACGGAGCAGCCCCGACAGCATTCGCCCTTGCCGCCGTCGCGATGCTGCTGACTGCCCTCAGCTACGCGAAGATGGCAAAGATCTTTCCGAACTCGGGATCGGCATACGTGTATGCGCGACGACTGCTCGATTCCCGCGTCGGCTTCCTCGTCGGGTGGGCAATCCTCCTCGACTACCTCTTCCTTCCCACCGTGGCCTGGCTCTTCCAGTCGTTCTACCTCGCAGCCCAGTTCCCCGACATCCCCGTCTGGGCCTGGCTCGCTCTCAACGCTGGACTGACAACGATCATCAACGTGACGGGCATCGTGCTCACCGACCGCGTGAACAAGACCCTGACCCTTCTGGTCGTTACCCTCATCGGCATTTTCATCGCCTACTGCCTGGCCTACCTCGGGGGAAACCCACCCGCCTCGTTCACGGACCCCTTCTGGAACCATGCAACCACGGTCGGCGGTGTCGCTGCCGCGGCTGCTATCGCCGCCTACTCCTTCCTGGGATTCGACGCCGTCAGCACACTCAGCGAAGAAACCAAAGACGCCAAGCGCAACATTCCCCGGGCGATCCTCCTGACCGTCCTCGTCGGCGGAATACTCTTCGTCCTCGTCTCCTACATCATGCAGCTCGTCCACCCCGGCGGAGACTTCGAGGACGCAGCGACCGCGGCATACGCCATGCAGGTTCTCGTCGGCGGGCAGTTCTACGCCAACATCACCAACATCCTCGCCATCATCGGCGGGTTTGCGTCCGGGCTCGCCATCCAGGCCAGCACCAGCCGACTCCTCTACGTCATGGGCCGCGACGGAGTCCTACCCCGCCGGCTCTTCGGCCGCCTCCACCCCCGAACCAAAACTCCCATCTTCAACCTGATCCTCGTCGGTGCCGTGGCCATGCTGGCACTGAACATCTCCTTGGAAATCGCAACCTCCTTCATCAACTTCGGCGCCTTCCTGGCATTCGCAACCGTCAACCTCTGCGTCATCGCCTACTTCATCCGAAACCGCCAACAAGGCAAAACCCTGTCGATCATTGGCTTCATCGTCCTTCCGATCCTGGGCGCCGCCGTCGACATCTACCTCCTCACCCAACTCAGTCCCATCGCCATCACCATCGGCCTCTGCTGGATCGGCCTGGGCGTTCTCTACCTCGTCTTCCTCACCCAAGGATTCCGCAAGGAACCACCAGAGATGCGTCTCCACGCCCGCGACGGCCAGCCGGACGAAGCCACTAACCTTCAACACCCAAACACTGACGACACACAGTCAACCCAGAAGCCTGCCACCCAGGCGCAGCCCACCGAAATCTAAACTCCCAAACGAACCACAACGACGGGCCCGGACACCAGCCTCCAGGCCCGTCCTTGTGTGGCGTGCGCGACCTCGAGAAACGGGACCTTGTCACCCGGAGCAGTGCGAGTTCGGGGGGCAAACTCCCGGGCCAAGAAGAATCTAGTCGGGCGAGGCTGCCATCGCTGAAAACCATTTCTTCTTGCCGAAGAGCCGATTTGCTGCGTGCCCCGTCATTAGCACCGAGTCAAAGATGACATGAAGAGCCAATCAGGAGTCCAATGATTATCACGATCGAGGCCGACCGCTACTTCCACATCACTGGTCTATCCCGGACGGAAATCGAAGAGGGACTGTCCGATTTTCGGTGGATCCACGGTTGGCATTTAGTTGATTCTTCCGTCGAAGCTGATGGCGAAGGCGTTCAGGGCCGGCTTCCATCGTGTGGC
>NZ_PJMC01000032.1 GCF_002892795.1 Arthrobacter sp. AFG20
CCGGCCGCCGGCGCCGAGGAACAGGCCGGTGCCGATCGCGCCGCCGATGGCGATCATCTGGATCTGCCGCGGCTTCAGGCTCTTGTGGTAGCCCTTGTCCTCGGCATGGAGGGCTGCTTCCGAGGCATGCGCCTGAGGCGGGGCTGCCTGGTGCAAAGCAACCTCGCCATTGGGGTTGTCGTGGGGCATGGTGTTCCTTTCGATCCGGGATGGATTGACTGGGTGGGGGAGCTGGGTGGGGGATGGCTTACGGTTCAAGGCCGGCGCGGACGGCTGGCCTGCCGGTCAGAAAACAGACCAACCGGTGCGGTCTGAGAGATCAGCGAGCGCGGCGCTGCCCGCCAGGGAGTTGCCTTTTGCGTCCAGGCGGGGACTCCAGACGGAGATGGCGCAGTGGCCGGGGACGATGACCAGGATGCCGCCGCCCACGCCGCTTTTTCCTGGCAGTCCTACCCGGTAGGCGAATTCGCCTGCCGCGTCGTACATGCCGCAGGTCAGCATGATGGATCCAATGCGTTTCGCCTCGCTCCGGGACACCACGGTTCCCGAGGTTCCGCGGCCTTCCCGGGCGAGGAAGAGCCCGGCCTTGGCCAGTTCCACGCAGGTCATCATGATGGAGCACTGGCGGACGTAGTTTTCTACCACAGCCTCGGCAGACTGCCTGAGGTTGCCGAAGTCTTTGAGGAAGTGGGCCAGGGCCAGGTTGCGGCTGCTGCTGGAAAGCTCGCTGACCGCGGCTGCCTCGTCGATGAACGGCCCTGGTTCGCCCGTTTGTCCGGTGAGGAAGCGCAGGACCGCGCTGGCGGCGTCGGGGGTCTCTTCCATCAGACGGTCGGTGACCACCAGGGCGCCGGCGTTGATGAACGGGTTCCGCGGGATGCCGTGTTCCGCTTCCAGCTGGACCAGGGAGTTGAAGGCGGTGCCGGACGGTTCTCGCAGCACCCGCGACCACAGGGCGCCGGCACTGTCGCGACGCAGGGCCATCGCCAGGGTGAACACCTTGGAGATGCTCTGGATGGAGAAGGGGACATCCGCGTCCCCGGAGGTGAAGACCTCCCCGGCTGCGGTGGCCACAGCTATTCCGAATCTGTTGAACGGAACCGCCGCCAGGGACGGGATGTTGGCCGGAACAGAGCCGGCTTCCCTTTGCGGCCTGTGGCTGTGGACGATGTCATCGAGCATCGGGCCCAAGGGCGGTGCATCGAGTGTCGCGGTCATTTCCTGCCTCGAAGGTCTTTATGGACGGCAGCCCATTCCTGAACATGCAGCAGTGCCACAAGAGCATCGCGGGGGTTGCCGAAGTCCAGGCCGGTGACCCGGGCGGCCTTGCTGATCCTGTAGTAGACGGTGTTCTTGTGCAGTGCCATACGTTTGGCACACTCGGCGACGTCGAGTGAGGCTTCGAAGTACACAAGCAAGGTTTTCGCGAGGTCGCCGTCGTCCCGCAAAAGAGTGGAGAGGCTGCGGTGACGGAACGTCGAGGACAGAAAATTCCGGACGGCGTCACGGAAGAGGATTTCTCCCTCGAAGTCAGCCACAGTGCCGACGGTGGTGTCAGGGGAGGTGCCGACGCAGTCCAGCAGGGCCTCGGTGATCGGGGTAACCGAGTGGAGGGTCAGCAGATCCGGCGCCACTGGGCCGACTGCGGCAAAGGGGCTGATGCCCAGGTGCTTGGCGGCGTCCCGGATGATGGATTCGGCCAGGCTCCGCAGCCCGGGTTCCGCCGCGGTGGACTGGAGCCCCGGGACGATCACCGCCGTATCGCCTGCGAATTGCCCGACGACGGCGCATGCCTTGTAAGCGGCGGCGTGGATGGACGCCAGACTGGCGAGTTCGCCGTGCTTCAGTGCGGCATCATCAGCCTGCGTGTCCGCTGCGGACATTCCGATCAGGATGAGTGCGGCCGGCCGTTCCGCCGGAATTTTCGCGCTGTGGGCACTGGCGGCAGCCTCCGCGGGGCCGGACAGGATCCGCGCAATACGGTCTTCGCGCATGTGCACCGACTGCTGGTTGCGGTGCCTGATCAGCTCGGCGGAGGCCCGGGCCGCGGATCCTGTCAGCACGTAGTCAACGTCCGCGGCGAATCCGTCCCCGGTCTCCTGAAGCCAGATGTAGCCCATGATCCGGTCACCGGCGAAAAGCGTGATGGCCACGCGTTCCCGCAGTCCGTCCTGCGGCCGGGCCGGCACACGCACAGGCAGCCGGGTTCTGTGCAGTTCGCGGTAGGCCCCGAGGTCCTTGAGCAGCAGTTCGTATTTTCGGGGGCCGCGCCGGGTCAGGATGGATGCCTTGCGCAGTTCGTCGATGTCGTTTGAGACGGTGGAGTAGGCCAGGACCTTGTTGGCGGCGTCCTCGATAACCACGTGGCTGGAGGTCAGCCGTGCGGTGGTCTGGGCGATGGCAAACAGGTCCTCTTCCAGCAGAGTCAGCACTTCACTCTGATAACTGCGCGGCTGGATCCGGTCCTTGGCGATCGACAACAGCCGGTCCCAATCGGCAGCCGGGTCCACCAGCAGCAGCCCGCTGCCCGCTGCGGCCAGCAGTTCTTCGGCATCGGTCAGCTCCTCACGGGTCCCCTTGACCGCGACAACCGGTGGCGGGTTCTTCAGCAGCCGGCGCAGCGCGGGCAAAGCCGAGCGGCCGCGGACGCCGATCAGCAGGACAAAGGCTGCGCCGGCGTCGGACGTTTCATCATCGGCGTCAACGATCAGGAACCGTTCGATACCCGAACGGTCAGGGGCGGGCCGCAGGATGAGGGTGGCGAAACCCAGCGGGAAATCCGAAAGGATATCGTCCACCGTAACCGCGGTCATGGGCTTCCTTCTGCGTCGATCCGCCCGGACGGCTCTGTCCGGTCACCTCATGGTATCGAGCCGGAATTCGCGAAAATATGGAAAAGAACCCAAATGGATCCGGGGATTTTCGGGTTCCGGTCCAATGCACGTGCATTTCGAGTTCCCGGCGGGCTTGTTCTCCTGATCCTGCGGTGGGAGAGCCGCTTAGGGCACACTGGTGCCATGAGTGATGATTCGAAGGCGGTTACGACTCAGCGTTCGACGGTTGAGGATTGGACTGAGGCGTTGGCACAGTCCGTTGGTTCTCCGGGCGGCGGCGCCGGGGCGGGCGTGATGCTTGCCATCGCCGCATCATTGGCATCCATGGTTGCCGGTTACACGGAGGCTGACGGGCACCAGCTGACGGAACTGGCGGATGTCCATGCGCGGGTGCGTTCGCTGCGGGAGGCCGCCCTTCGGCTGGCCGATAAGGACGCGTCAGCGTCCCAGGCTTTCGGCGCCGCCTTCCGGCTGGATCCGGGGCCGGAACGGGAGGATGCGATACACCGGGCATCAGTGGACGCAGCCAAGGCCTCTGCCGTGCTCGGCGAGCGCGCCATCGATGCCATTGGGGACCTGGAATGGCTGGCCTCCAACGGGAACCCGGCCCTTGTTGCCGACGTCGTCGTCGCGTTCGGGGCCCTCAGGGCAGCGGTGACGGGGGCACGGACGAACGTGAGTTTCGACCTCGCTGCGCTCACCTCCGCAGGGCGCACGCTTGAACAGATTCGGGACGAGCAGCCCGCCCTGTGGGCGACAGTCGAAAACCTTGACGCCGCGGTTGACCGGATCGACCGGCTGACTGCCGAAGTGAACCACCGTTCCGCTCCTGCTGGCTCCGGCTCCCAGGGCGCAACCCCGTAGGTGAGAAGCAGCGGGACTTCAGCCGGCCGCCTGGTCCGGTTCGGACGCAGGGACAATCGTGTGACCCAGCGCGGAACCGAACAGTTCACGGGGCTCACACCCGTTGGCCCTAATCCAGAACAGCTCCCCGGAAGGCGTGGCGGTTTCCACGTAGCCCACACGGACGACCGTTCCACCCCGTTCCACCCTGACCTCTGTCCCTATGAGATCGCGCGCATCATGTGTGCTTGCTGCACTTGTCCCCGGCGTCACTGTCGGTGGCTCCTTTTCTAAACGCGATGGCCCTGTCGCCTCACGGCCAGAACCCAAATATATGAATGACATTCATTTTATACGAGGCGGACAGTGATTCCTAGCGGGGAGCCGGAGTTGCACTGGTGTGGCCGGGGCGGGCTAGCTTCGCAACGCCGCCAGTGCGTCGGCCAGAGACATCCGGAGAGCGGAGCCGTGCCCCGGCAGCACCACCGAGGCGTCGATTTCGTCCAGGCGACGGGTGGCCGCGAGCGCTTGTGCAGGGTCGGTGTGGAACATGGGGTGCAGCATCTGCGGTCCGGCTGTCCGGCTTAGCGGATGGCCGCTGACGAAGGAATCACCGACCGCTATCGCACGGGCTTCTGGAAGCAGGACCGCGACATTGCCCGGTGTATGCCCCGGAAGCAGAACGGCTTCCGGCTTGCCGGGAAGGTTCTTCAAGGTGTCGGCGGTCCAGGCCTGGGCACCCGTTGCGGGCTCTGCCTTGAGGGCTCCCGACTTGATGACATGGACCATCCAGCGGAACACGCGGGGCCGCCAGGCGCGGACGATGACCTGGCCGAACGTGACCTGGTGCTTTTCCCTCCCTTGGACGTGAGCCAGCTCTTCAGGCGCACACAGGAGGGGCGTCCCGTAGGTTTCGGCGAAGTAGGCCGCTGAACCAGTATGGTCGACGTGGCCGTGCGTGATGAGCATGGCCCGGGCGTCAGAGGGCCGCAGGCCCAGATGGCGGATGGACTCCAGGACCAGGGGACGGTCAGCGGGGTAGCCGCTGTCGATGATCATGAATCCGGTCTCGTCGCGGACCACGATCCAGTTTGATGCGGGTCCCTCGACGAAAAAGACACCGGGGGACGGCTCGGATGTTCTGGAGGAGGCCTGCCAGCCACGGGTTTGCTGCTTCACATGCACATCCTAGCCACCGGGCACAGGGCGACGGGCCGGATTTTGCCCTCGCGTGGCTACCGCAGATGTGCTTGTCTGTAGCAAGTAGCGCAGATCCGGCAGGGGTCCGCGCCCGCTGTCCGAGGAGGTGACACGCCATGAGGTTGACCACCACGACCAACGTCTCGGTTGACGGCGTCATGCAGGGGTTGGGCGGACCCGACGAGGACCGCAGCGGCGGCTTCGACCGCGGCGGATGGGCTATCCCGCTCCTCGATGCCGAAGCAGGGGACTATCTCAACCAGGTGTACGGTGGCGCGGACGCGTTCCTCTTTGGCCGCCGGACGTACGAGATCTTCGCCGGCTACTGGGGAGTGATGCCCAACCCGGCCACGAACCCGATTGCCGCCGCGCTGAACAGCCGGCCCAAGTACGTGGTGTCGGCCAGCCTGGCAGACCCGCAGTGGGCGGGCACGACTGTCCTGCGAGGCGACGTTGCCACGGCCATCGCTGAACTGAAGGCGGATCACGACGGCGAGTTGCTGGTGCCGGGCAGCGGTGCCCTCGTCAGGTGGCTGCTGGCCAATGATCTGGTCGACCAGCTCGACCTGGTCACCTATCCCGTCGTCGTCGGCCAGGGGACACGGCTGTTCCCGGATTCCGGTCCCGACATCGCGCTCGAGCTGGTCAGCTCGCGGACCACGTCCCGGGGCATCACGATCCAGACTTATAGGCCCCGCGGGCGACCGGAGTACGCGACGGCCACCGGCGACCCCGAAGACGTGTTCTAGCTGCGCTGGCGTTGGCGGATTCCGATGGCTGGACCGTTGACAAGGCCAAAAGGGGGCTGTTTAGCTTGCCGCCAGAAGACTACCGCCGTCGAAGGAGCGCCGCGTGAACTCCGCTTTGCAGGCAGGGCGTGACATCCGCCCGCTTTCCGAGTCCGAGGCCGAGGTGTATGTGGCCTCGGTTTGTTTCAAGACCGGACCGCCGGGTGCTGCCGGCGTGGAGGTCGAGCGAGTGGTCCACGACGTTGAAAATCCACAGATCCCGGTTCCGGTGGGACGGTTGAGTAAGGCCATGGCGGCATCGCCGGGGCCGCTGCCCGGCGGTGGGGTCATCACCTTTGAACCAGGAGGCCAGCTGGAGGTGAGCTCCGCCTGTGCCCCCGGTCTTCCCGCTCTGGTTGCGGCGACCCGGGCAGACCTGGCAGCCGTTGCCACCCGGCTCTCAAGGGCTGGTCTTTGCTTCGGACCTATGGCCCTGGACCCTGGCCGGCCTGCTGTGCGGTCATTGGAGCATCCGCGGTATGCGTCGATGGAACGACACTTCGACGGTTTCGGCCCAGCCGGACGAACCATGATGTGCTCCACGGCTTCCCTCCAAATTTCACTGGAAGCCGGATTCGACAGTCCGGGATCCACCGGTGCCGTGCAACGCTGGCACCGCCTCCATAGTCTCCTGCCGGTTCTCGTGGCGATGTTCGCCAATTCGCCGGTCCTTCACGGCGTCCCGAGCGGATGGTACAGCAACCGGCAACGTACCTGGCTGGACATTGACCCGACGAGGACCGCCGCGGTCCCTCGTTCAGAGGATCCGCGCCAGGCTTGGGCGCGCTACGCCCTTGATGCCCTCGTCCTGTGCATCCCGTCAGAGGAGGCATGCTGGGATTCGCCGCGGGGGCTGACGATGCGGGACTGGCTGCAGGGGAGGGGACCCAGGCCCGCAACGCTGACTGACCTGAATTACCACCTGACAACGCTTTTCCCGCCCGTGCGGCCACGCGGTTTCATGGAGCTCAGGGTGATCGACGCACAGGCGGGGCATGACTGGGAGCCGGTCACGGCGATCGTCACAGCGCTCATGGACGACGAACTTGCTGCGGATCTCGCCGCGGACGCCTGCGAACCCCTTGCTGCGCTGACCGATCCGGTGAGAACCGCCGCCCGCGACGGGCTGACGAATCCTGTGCTCGCCGCCGCTGCCATCGGTTGCGCCGAGGCCGCCCTGATGGCGCTGCCCCGGTTGGGAGCGGACGCCACAACCCGCAGTCGGGCCGAACGGTTCATGGAACGCAATACGGCGCGTGGCCGGTGCCCAGCGCAGGAGCGCCTGGATGTGTGGCGAAGAACCGGCAGCTGGTTTGCTCGACCAGGGCTTGACGAGGAGGACGACCATGCAGAGTGACCTTCCCGGAGCCCCTGCCGATTCCGAAACTCTCAGGACCTTCATCGCCGATGGGCTGGAAAGGGCCCGGAACCGAACCCATACGCTGACCGACTGCGACGACGAAGATCTTCTCAAGCAGCACTCACCGCTCATGTCACCCCTGGTCTGGGACCTGGCGCATGTAGGCAGCCAGGAGGAGCTCTGGCTGGTACGTGACGTCGGAAAGATGGAACCGCTGCGGTGCGATCTCGACCAGATGTACGACGCGTTCCAGCATCCGCGAAGCCGCCGCACGACGCTGCCGCTGCTATCGCCGCAGGAGTCACGGAAATACATTGCCCAGGTCCGCGACAAGGCGCTCGACATCCTGGAGCGGACTCCCCTGGAAGGTTCGCCGCTGGTGAACCGGGGCTTCGCCTTCGGCATGATCATCCAGCACGAGCAGCAGCACGACGAAACAATGCTCGCCACGCACCAGCTCCGGCAGGGAACTCCGGTCCTCCACGCCCATCCTTTCGTGTCCGGCGTCGGGCCCATGGACCTGCATGCCCTGCCGAAAGAGGTCCTGGTCCCTGCAGGGCCGTTCACCATGGGGACGTCGGTGGAACCGTGGGCACTGGACAACGAACGCCCGTCCCATACGGTGGACGTGCCCGCTTACTGGATCGACACCATTCCGGTGACCAACGGGGCGTACCGGCACTTCATCGACGACGGCGGGTACCGGAATCCCCGCTGGTGGACCGCGGAGGGCTGGGACCACTGCGCGGAAGCGGGGCTGGTGGCTCCCAAGTACTGGGAACGCAACGGCGACGGCTGGAGCAGGACCAGATTCGGCGTCGTCGAGCCTGTTCCGGACGATGAGCCGGTGCAGCATGTGTGCTGGTTCGAGGCTGACGCGTACGCCCGCTGGGCAGGGCGCCGGCTCCCGACGGAAGCCGAATGGGAAAAGGCGGCGCGCTTTGATCCCCGGTCCGGGCGTTCCCGGCGCTATCCCTGGGGGGACGAGGATCCTGCGCCCCAGTACGCCAATCTTGGCGGGTCCACCCTCCGCCCGGCTCCGGCCGGCTCCTTTCCCGCGGGCGCCTCGCCGTTAGGAGTTCGGCAGCTCATCGGCGACGTCTGGGAATGGGTCTCCAGCGACTTCCGCCCGTATCCCGGATTCGCCGCCTTCCCGTATCCGGAATACAGCGAGGTGTTCTTCGGGTCCGACTACAAGGTGCTCCGGGGAGGGTCCTGGGCGGCCGATCCCGCCGCCTGCAGGGGTACTTTCCGAAACTGGGACTATCCGGTCCGCCGGCAGATCTTTACCGGATTCCGCACAGCTCGCGACGCGACACCCATGGAGGGCCGCTAGCCCATGTGCCGTCATATCGCCTACATCGGGAAGCCGATGCCGCTGGCCGAGCTGCTGCTCGCCCCCGACCACGGGCTTTTGGAGCAGTCGTGGGCGCCCCGCCGCCAACGGTACGGAACAATCAACGCCGACGGATTCGGCGTTGGCTGGTACGCCCCGGACGATCCTGTGCCCGCCCGCTACCGCCGTTCCATCCCGATCTGGACCGATAGGTCCTTCGCCGACGTTGCGCGGGTTACCTCCAGCCGGGCCGTATTGGCAGCCGTCAGATCAGCGACGCCGGGAATGCCGCCGGAGGAATCAGCGGCCGCCCCGTATGCGCATGGACCGTGGCTCTTTAGCCACAACGGCCGCGTGGAAGGCTGGCCGCGTGCGGTGGAAGGACTGGCCGCTTCACTCCCGCCATCGAGACTGCTGGCCCTTGAAGCGCAGGTCGATTCTGCGCTGCTCTGGGCCCTCGTTCTGGAGCGGCTTGACGCCGGCGATGCCGCCGGGGAGGCGCTGATGCAAGTGGTGAACGCTGTCTCAGCCGTGGCTGGAGGCAGATTCAACTTTCTGCTCACAGACGGCACGGCCATCGCGGCCACAGCTGCCGGCGACAGCCTCTTTTGGCGAGGCGGCGCCGGGGGCGTCGTCGTCGCCAGCGAACCATGCGACGACGGCCCCGACTGGCAGCAGGTGCCTGACCGTTCGCTCCTGACTGCCACCGCAGGCAATGTCGAAGTACGTCCCATTCCGGCACTCACGAAGGAGCACGCAGCCCCATGAGCCTCTCGGCCGACCGCACCGACATCATTCATCACCTTCCCCCGGACCATCTGGAGCGCAGCCTGCGCGCAGATGTGCTCGCGGGTCTCAGCTCGTCACCCAAAACGCTGCCGCCCAAGTGGTTCTATGACAAACTCGGCAGCGCATTGTTCGAGCGCATCACGAACCTGCCCGAGTACTACCCGACGCGCGCCGAACGTGAAGTGCTGGAGCTCTTCGCCGCAGAGATGGCGGCCGCGAGCCCGGCAGAAACATTGATTGAACTCGGATCAGGGTCGTCCAGGAAGACCCCGCTGCTGCTGGATGCCTTGAGGGAGGCGGGATCTCTCCGCCGTTACGTCGCCGTGGACGTCAGCGATAGCGCACTGCTGGATGCACGCAATGAATTGGCTCCAGCCTTCCCGGACCTTCAGCTGGAGGCCGTGGCAGCGGACTTCGAAACCCAGCTGCACCTTCTCCCTCGATCGGGGCGCCGGATGGTGGCTTTCCTGGGCGGCACCATTGGCAATTTTGAGCCGCAGGCCAGGGCGCGCTTTCTCTCGGGCATCCGCGAGCTGCTCGGCGGCGACGGCGGTTCGCTGCTTCTTGGGACGGATCTGGTGAAATCACCTCACATTCTTGTTCCGGCCTATGCCGACGCCGAGGGGGTCACCGCGGATTTCAACCGGAACGTGCTCCGTGTCCTCAACTCGCAGCTGGGCGCCGATTTCGACGTCATGGCCTTTGACCATGTCGCAATGTGGATGCCAGAGGAAGAATGGATCGAAATGCGGCTGCGCGCCAGGAAACCGATGCTCGTTCGCCTGCCGGGAGTGGGGATGGATGTCCAGTTCCACGAAGGCGAGGAACTTCGCACGGAGATTTCCGCGAAATTCCGGATCGAGGGCATAGCCAGGGAGCTGGAATCAGCCGGTTTCTCCATTGCGGGGCAATGGACCGACAGCCAGAACCTTTATGCGATGACGCTCGCGGAGGCCTCTTAACGGGCGGCTGCGGCAACCGGTCAGCGAGCGCACACGACGCTCACCCGAGTAGGCGCACGAGCCGCTGAATCTCCGCCTCGGTGTTGTAGTAGTGCACCGAGGCCCGCACCACCATGACCGCCGCATCTGGGTTCCCGGCGGGGACAGAGATGACCTCATCCAAGGGCAGGGGAGCCACCGAGACATTGATTCGGTGATGCGCCAGTTTGGCCCTGACGGTCCCCGCATCGCTTCCCCGTACCGAAAAAGTCACGATGCCGCAGCGGGTCAGGCCGCCGTCGTGGACAGTTACCGCGGGCACCGCAGATAACGCGTTTCGCAGGAGGTCCGCGAGCCAGGCCACACGCTCCTGCACGGCGTCCAGCCCGAGGGACAGGGCATAATCGACGGCGCGGCCCAGCCCCAGCCTTCCGGCGACACCGGTCTCCCAGCTTTCAAAACGCCGCGCATCGCCGCGGATTTCGAATCCGTTGGCGCCTGAAGGAACCGCTGAATGCCCGTCCAGCATGACCGGCTCAAGCTGCTCCAGAACCGAGGCACGCACATACAGGAACGCAGTGCCGCGCGGACCGCGCAGAAACTTCCGACCGGTTCCTGCCAGCACATCGCAGCCCAGCGACTCCACGTCCACCGGCATCTGGCCCACAGACTGGCATGCGTCGAGTACAAACATCACACCGGCAGCCCGGCAGACCCTCCCCACATCCGCTGCCGGGTTAACCAGTCCGTTTGCCATGGGCACGTGGGTTAAAGCGACCATCGCAACGTTTCCGCGCTCAAGCTCCCTCTGAAGGTGCCCCACATCGACCTGCCCGTAAGGGTCGTCACGGAGAACCACAATCTCCAGGTCATGTCGACGCGCGAGCTGCCGCAGGGCGACGACGTTGCCGGAATACTCCGTACGGCCAATCAGAACCCGTGTCCCGGCGCCAAAGGGAAAGCTGTAGACCGCCGCACCCCACGCCCGGCTGCCGCTCTCGGCCAAAGCGATCTCGTTTGGCTGGGCCCCGATCAGCCGCGCCACCGACGAATACACGTTATCCAGCCGGTCAGCAGCCTCCTCGGCAGCTTCGTAGCCGCCAATATCCTCCTCACGGCGCAGATGGCCCATCACGGTCTCCGCCACCGGGCGGGACACGAGCGAGCTTCCCGCATTGTTCAGATGGGTCACGTTCTGGACGCCGCGGGTCTGTCGGCGCACCGCTTGAACATCAATGGCCATGAATCACATCCTGCCCTAATGGTGCAGGAAGTGATCGCAGCCGTGACGTGGGTGCTAGGGTGCGCCTGCCCCCGCGGCACGGCGTCCCCGCCCGCGTCCATCTCTCGACCTGCCGTGCGTTCGTGGCTAGTGTGGCACCCAGCGATGCCGATGCGGGCGGCATCCCGATCGACGCAGGGCAGAGGCGGCGTCCGGTCGCTGTTCACGCGAAGGAGCACACTGTGGGAATCCTCTCCGTCGACCTGTTTATCACCCTCGACGGCGTGTACCAGGCGCCGGGCGGCCCCGACGAGGACCGCGAAGGCGGCTTCGAGTTCGGCGGCTGGCAGGCGGCCTATTCCGACGACGAGACCGGCGAGGCCATCGTCGCCGGCATCAACCGCATGGACGCACTGCTGCTCGGACGCAAAACCTACGACATTTTCGCTGCGTTCTGGCCCACCCGGGGCGACAACGACCCGATCGCGGTGACGTTCAACGCCCTGCCGAAGTTCGTCGTGTCGCGCTCCCTGACCGACCCGGCCTGGGAGGGCACCACGGCGCTGTCGGATGTCACGGAGGTGGCCGCGCTGAAGGGCCGGTTCAACGACATCCACGTCATCGGCAGCGGCGACCTCGCACGGTCGCTGCACGAGGCCGACCTCGTCGACCGGCTGAATCTCTTCCTGTACCCGCTCACCTTCGGATCGGGTAAACGGCTGTTTGCCGACGGCACCGGCGTACCGGCGGCGTTCCGGCTCGTGCAGCCGCCGCAGGCGTTCCCGAAAGGCGCGACATTGCTGGCATACGAGCGCGCGGGCGCACCGATCACGGGCATCGACATCAGCCAGGGGTAACGGCGCGGCAGTTCCCCCGACTGCCCTGGACACAATCAGATGGGTCATGTGGGCGCAGCGTATGGATGGCCAGCCCGGGGGAGAAGCCGAGCCAGGCCACCCCGTTCGAAAACGGCATGGACTATCACTCACCAGGGGCCTAAATTAGGCTGACGCTGTGGAGTACAAAGCACGCGAAATACCGGTGCATTATGTCGAGCACGGCGACGGGGCTCCGATCCTGGTCTTACACGGTGCCGGCGTGGATCACCGCGAAATGGTCGGTGCCATGGAGCCGATATTCAGCGGGCTGACTGATTGTCGGCGCCTTTACCCTGACCTGCCGGGCATGGGGCACACGCCGGCTGGCAGCCTCGACAGTGCCGACGACGTTCTCGACCTCCTCCTCGCGTTCATAGATGGTGTGATTGGCGATGGGCAGTTCCGGCTCATAGGTCATTCCGCCGGAGCGTATTATGCCCGCGCCATCGCCGGCAGGCGCCCGGATCAGGTGGCAGGGATCGCGCTGATCTGTCCGTTGGGGGAGAACGTCCGGAATCTTCCTGCACACCAGGTCTTGCACGCCTCGGCCGATCCGAGCAAGACGCTCGGTCCGCCTGAGGAGAGCGTTTTCCGCGACTACTTTGTCGTGCAGGCGCAGTCCACGCTCGAGCGATACAAGGAGTACGTCGTCCCCGCCCTTGGCCTGGTCGACGAAGCCGGTCTCGAACGGATCGGCCAAAACTGGCAGTTCAGCAGCAGTCCCGAAGGGGGCCCACGGTACTCCCGCCCCGTTCTTATCGTCACCGGTCGCCAGGACTCCGTGGTGGGGTACGCCGGTCACTGGGATCTGCTGGAGCACTACCCGCGGGCTACATTCGCGGTGCTCGACCGCGCCGGTCATGCGCTGCCGCACGAGCAGCCTGGCCTCACCAAGGCGCTGATCACCGAGTGGCTCGACCGTGTGCGCGAGCATCGCTTTGGCACTGATCTGTGAGATCTAAGCGGTTGCATGCGGATTGCATCGCAGAGGGGAGGGTGGATCTTGCGGCAGCTGCAATAATCGATGGCCTACTTTACATAATGCTGATTATCGGCGTTGTGAGTATGGGTCCGGAAGTGGGCGCAAAAGTTCCCATGGATTGGCCATACCGCGCCACTTCTGGGCGCCAACGCAGTCCTGATCGTTTGTGTTCTTGTCGTGCCGAAGCTCGTGGATAACCCTTGGCGAGGAACGTGCCGCCAATCCAGCTCGGCGCCTCGGCTGCTTTTCCTTTCACCAGCAGTTCTCTGGAGTCCACTCCAGGAAGGCGCGTCTGCCCGGTTAGCTTGACATAACGTCGGACTCCTCCAATTTCCGGGCCCGCCGCTCCTGATTACTCAGGCTGGTCTGTCAGCTGGCGCCAACGTAGGCGGATAGATGCTCGCCGGTCAGCGTTGCACGGCCGGCAACAAGGTCAGCGGGCGATCCTTCGAAAACGATCTTGCCGCCGTCATGCCCGGCCCCTGGTCCGAGGTCGATGATCCAGTCGGCGTGCGCCATGACCGCCTGGTGATGCTCGATGACGATCACCGACTTCCCCGAGTCGACGAGCCGGTCGAGCAGGCCCAGCAGGTTTTCGACGTCGGCCAGGTGCAGGCCCGTGGTGGGTTCGTCGAGGATGTAGACGTCGCCCTTGTCTGCCATCTGGGAGGCCAGCTTAAGCCGCTGCCGCTCGCCGCCGGACAGCGTCGTGAGCGGCTGGCCGAGCGTGAGGTAACCGAGTCCGACGTCGGCCAGCCGTTCGAGGATCTTGTGGGCGGCCGGTGTACGCGCATCGCCATCTTCGAAGAACTCCTCGGCCTCCGCCACCGACATGGCCAGCACCTCGGCGATGTTCCGGCCCCCGAGCCTAAACTCCAGAACCGCCGCCTGGAACCGCTTGCCGTCGCACTCCTCGCAGGTGGTCTCGACCGTGGCCATGACACCCAGATCCGTGTAGATGACGCCGGCGCCATTGCATGTGGGGCAGGCACCCTCGGAGTTGGAGCTGAACAAAGCGGGCTTCACGCCGTTGGCCTTGGCAAACGCCTTGCGGATCGGCTCGAGCAGCCCGGTGTAGGTGGCAGGGTTGCTGCGCCGCGAACCCCGGATGCCGGTCTGGTCGATGACCACCACACCCTCGCGCTTGGCGACCGACCCGTGGATGAGAGAGCTCTTTCCGGATCCGGCAACGCCGGTAAGGACGCAAAGCACGCCAAGCGGGATGTCGACGTCGACATTCTTCAGGTTGTTCGTCGACGCGCCGCGGATCTCCAGCGCGCCGGAGGCGGAGCGCACCGCATCCTTGAGCTGCGCCCGGTCATCGAGGTGGCGGCCCGTGATGGTGTCACTCCCCCGGAGCCCGTCGACGGTGCCTTCAAAGCAGACAGTCCCGCCCCCGGTGCCGGCGCCCGGGCCGAGGTCGATGACGTGGTCGGCGATGGCGATGCTCTCCGGCTTGTGCTCAACGACAAGCACCGTGTTGCCCTTGTCACGGAGCTGCAGCAGCAGGGAGTTCATGCGCTCGATGTCGTGCGGGTGCAGGCCGATCGTGGGCTCGTCGAAGACGTACGTGACGTCCGTGAGGGACGAGCCCAGGTGGCGGATCATCTTGGTTCGCTGCGACTCTCCCCCGGACAGTGTGCCCGACGGCCGGTCCAGCGAGAGGTAGCCCAGACCGATTTCCGCGAACGAGTCCAAAAGGTGCTGCAGCCCTGCAAGCAGCGGGGCCACGGACGGCTCGTCCAGGCCCCGGACCCAGTCGGCCAGATCAGTGATCTGCATAGTGCAGACCTCGGCGATGTTCTTGCCCTTGATCTTCGACGACAGCGCTTCCTGGCTGAGCCGGGTGCCGCCGCAATCGGGACAAATCGTGAAGGTGATGGCCCGCTCCACGAAGGCGCGGACGTGCGGCTGCAGCGCGTCCACGTCCTTGGACAGCATCGACTTCTGGATCTTGGGGATGATGCCCTCGTAGGTCAGGTTGATGCCCTCGACCTTGATCTTCGTCGGCTCCTTGTAGAGCAGGTCGTGGAGCTCCTTCTTAGTGAACTTGTTGATCGGCTTGTCCATGTTGAAACCGGCCCCGCTGAAGATGCGGCCGTACCAGCCGTCCATGCTGTAGCCCGGAATGGTCAGGGCACCCCCGCTGAGCGACTTGCTGTCGTCATACAGCGCCGTAAGGTCGAAGTCGCTGACGTTGCCCATGCCTTCGCAGCGCGGGCACATGCCGCCGAGCCGGTTGAACGTCGCCTTCTCCGCCTTGGTCTTGTTGCCGCGCTCGACGGTGATTGCGCCGCTGGCCTTCACCGTCGGGATGTTGAAGGAGTAGGCGTTGGGCGAGCCGATGTGGGGCTGGCCCAGCCTGCTGAAGAGGATCCGCAGCATCGCGTTGGCGTCGGTCGCGGTGCCTACGGTGGAGCGCGGGTTGGCCCCCATCCGCTCCTGGTCGACGATGATGGCCGTCGTCAGACCCTCCAGCAAATCGACCTCAGGCCGCGACAGGGTGGGCATGAACCCCTGCACGAAGGCGCTGTACGTCTCATTGATCATCCGCTGCGACTCCGCGGCGATGGTACCGAACACCAGGGAGCTCTTGCCCGAGCCGGAGACCCCGGTGAACACGGTCAGGCGGCGCTTGGGGATCTCGACGCTGACATCCTTGAGGTTGTTCACCCGCGCGCCCTGCACACGGATCAGGTCATGGCCATCGGCGGTGTGCAGTCCGGATGACTGCGTGCCCGTCCTCGTCGTTATCGTCATCGTGTCTCCATCTGTTAAACGGATAGTAGCGGGGTTTAGCTAACCTCGTTGATGCGGATCAGGTTCCCGGCCGGATCGCGGAAGGCGCAGTCGCGGACACCATACGGCTGTTGGGTGGGCTCCTGGACCACCTCGGCGCCGCTGGCCTGCACCTTCTCGAAGGTGCCGTCCAGGTCCGGCGTGCCGAGCACCAGACGGGCGTAGGTGCCCTTGGCCATCATTTCGGTGATGGTGCGCCGTTCGTCCTCGGTGATTCCCGGGTCCGCGGCCGGCGGTTCCAGGACGATGGACGTGCCGGGCTGGTCCGGAGGACCGATGGTGAGCCAGCGCATTCCGCCGTATCCCACATCGTTGCGGAGCTCGAACCCGAGGGTGTCGCGATAGAACGCCAGGGAGGCGTCGGCGTCGTTATGCGGAAGGAATGTCCAGTGAATGGTGAGGTTCATGCCGCCAGTCTAGGTGCGGCCGGACGGGACCGCTTCTCGATTCCTGACCGGTCTGCTCACCTGTTTCACCACACATGAGGGCATGCCTGCCGCCTCCCCCGCGGCCTGCGTCCGGTACGCACTGGGCGGCATGCCGACCAGTTCGGTGAAGCGGCTGCTGAACGTCCCCAGCGAGGAACAGCCGACGGCGAAGCACACCTCCGTGACGCTGAGGTCGCCGCGCCGCAGCAGCGCCATGGCCCGCTCGATGCGCCGCGTCATCAGGTAGCTGTACGGGGGCTCGCCGTAGGCCTCCCGGAACTGCCGGCTGAGATGCCCGGCCGACATGTTCACGCCACGGGCCAGCGCCTCGACGTCCAGCGGCTGGGCGTATTCCCTGTCGATGCGGTCACGGACGCGGCGCAGCAACGCCAGATCGTCCAGGCGCTGGACTGCGGCGGGTTTGCTGGTCACAGTCGAGATGGTGCTACGTCCGGCGGGAGTTGTCCAGTGCCCCGGCCAGAGGCCAGTCCAATCCATTGTCTTAACCTGGAGTCTCGTTAAGAATGAACGAATGACGGTCTATGTGAGAGCCCTCGAAACTGCAGTTCCGCCGACTCTGCTCATCCAGCACGAGGCCCGTGACGTGTTCGCAGCCCAGCCCGGCCTGACACGCCTTGGCTCACGGCTTGTGTCCACGTGCTTTGATTCCGCCGCCATCGACACGCGGTACACGGCGGTCCGCGAACTGACCCTGGACTCCACGGCCGAAAATCCCCAGTTTTTCGATCCCGCGACCGGCCTGCTGCGCAGCCCCAGCACCAAGGCACGCAACAACCTCTTCGCCGAGGAAGCAACGAAGCTTTTCATCGACGCGGCGGACGCGGCCGTATCCAAATGCGACGGCATTGGTCCGCTGGACATCACTCACCTCATCACGGTCTCCTGCACCGGATTTTTCAACCCCGGACCGGACTACAAGATCGTCCGCGCCCTGGGCCTGAACCCCGCGGTGCAGCGCTACCACCTGGGCTTCATGGGCTGCTACGCGGCGTTTCCGGCGCTCCGTGCGGCCAAATCCTTCTGCGAGGCGGACCCGACGGCGGTTGTGCTGGTCGTGTGCGCCGAGCTGTGTTCCCTGCACGTCCGGACCTCCAACGATCCCGACACGATCATGGGATCTGCGCTGTTTGCGGACGGCGCGGCGGCTGCCGTCGTGACAGCCCGCGTGGACCTGGAGTCCCCGCCGCTGCTCCAGCTGGACCACTTCGAGACGGTCCTGACTCCCGTGGGTGAGGACTCCATGGCCTGGAACATCGGCGATGAAGGCTTCGAGATGGTGCTCGGCAACTACGTGCCGCACATCATCGACGAGCACATCGTGGGCGCGCTCGAGCCGCTGCTGGCACGCGACCGCTCCCTGCGGGAACTCGCCTACCGCGACATCACCCACTGGGCCATCCACCCCGGCGGCCGCAGCATCCTGGACAAAGTCCAGTCCCGGCTGGACCTCACCGACGAGCAGCTGCGTCCGGCCCGCGAGACACTTCGGAACTACGGCAACATGAGCAGCGCCACGGTGCTCTTCGTCCTCAAACACATCCTGGATCTTCCGTCGCAGGAAGGCGACGAACGCGTCTGCTCCATGGCGTTCGGCCCCGGGCTGACGGTGGAAACCGGGCTGTTCACCAAGGTGCAGCAGCCGGCCGGTGAGCTTGACGCCATGGCCGGCGAGGCCGAGCCGTCGCTGGCCTGACGGCCGTGCGGATCCCGGGAAGCGGCCCAGGCATTCTCGGCCTGCGGGACACGGACGCCGTCGAGGACATGGACCTTCCGGACTGCGATCCGGACCGGCTGCAGCGCACCTACGCACAGTTCGCGCTGGTCAACCGCGTGGTCTCCGGCTGGCACCGGCTGTACCGCACCAGGGTGCGCCCGCAGGTGGCCGGCGTGGGCACCGCAACGCTGCTGGACGTTGGCTGCGGCGGCGGCGACCTGGCCGTGATGCTCGCCCGCTGGGCGTCGAGGGACGGGATCCAGCTTCACGTGACGGGGATTGACCCGGATGAAAGGGCCTTCCGTTTTGCCGCCGGCCGCAAGCCCAACCCCTGCATCGAGTTCCGGCAGGCGGGCAGCGGCGATCTGCTCGCCGAGGGCAAGTCCTACGACGTCGTCATCTCCAACCACGTGCTGCACCACCTGACCGCGCCGCAGCTGCAGTCCTTCCTGGACGATTCCGCCGGGCTGGCCCGCCGCCTGGCCCTGCACAACGATCTCAGCCGAAGCGCGGCTGCCTATGCGCTGTTCAGTGCCGGCGCCCTGCCGCTCACCGGCTCCTACATCCGCAGGGACGGGCTGACCTCGATCAGGCGCAGCTACACTGTCCCGGAGCTGGCCGCCGTGGTCCCCGCCGGCTGGACGGTGGAACCGCACTCCCCCTTCCACTGCCTGCTCACCTACCGGCGGCGCCCGGCATGAGCGATGTGCTGATCGTGGGCGGCGGCCCGGTGGGGCTCTTCCTGGGTTCCCTGCTGCTGCAGCACGGCGTCGCGGTGCGGGTCCTGGAAAGGCGGACCGGACGGAATGCCCACACGAGGGCCATCGGGATCCATCCGCCGGCGCTCGCCGCGCTGGAGCGCATCGGCGTTGCCCAGGAGCTGATCGGCCGGGGCGTTCCGATCCGCCAGGGCTTCGCCGTGAGCAGCGGCCAGAGGATTGCGCACATGACATTCGCTCCGGTCTCCCACCGGTACCCGTTCGTCCTGGCCGTACCGCAGCCCGTGACGGAGGAGGTTCTGGAGCGGCGGCTCCGGGAGCTGGACGGCGGCGCCCTGCTCCGGGACGCCCGGGTGACTGGAATGCACGACGACGGCGCCCGGGTCACGCTCAGCGGCACCACTGCCGGGGCTGCCGCCAGTTACTCCGCCGCGTTCGCGGTGGGCGCCGACGGCGCCTACTCGACAATGCGGTCGCTTCTGGGGGTCGCGGCGCCGGAGAAACAGTATCCGGACCACTACCTGATGGGTGACTATCCCGAATCCAGCCCCTATGGCTGCGATGCTGCGCTGTTCCTGGAAAGCGACGGCATCGTGGAGTCCTTCCCGCTCCCCGGCGGCGTCCGCCGCTGGGTGGTCCGGCTGGGCAGCCCGCCGCCCAGCCCAGACGCGGAGCAGTTGGCGGCGCTCGTTGCCCGCAGGACCCGTGTTGCGCTGGACCCCGCTGCGAACACCATGCTCAGCAGCTTCAGTGTCCGTTCACGGCTGGCCGCGCGCCTGGTGTCCGGCCGGACGGCACTCGTCGGTGATGCGGCGCACGAGATCAGCCCCATCGGCGGGCAGGGAATGAACCTTGGCTGGCTGGACGCGGAAGCGCTGCTGCCGGCGATCCTCGCCGTCCTGCGCACGGGGCCTTCCCCTGAAGCCCTCGGGCGCTTCGATGCCTCACGACGCCGGGCGGCAGCCGCGGCCAAACGCCAGGCCGAGGTGAACATGGCGCTTGGCCGGCCGCTTCCGGTCGGTCTGCTGCGGCCCCGGAATGCGGTGATTGCCCGTGCCGCTGCTGTTCCGGCCTTCAATGCCCTCGTGGCCCGGCGCTTCACCATGCAGTAGCGCGCCACGGCACGCACGGCACGAGACTGCACGGCACAGCACAAGACAGCATTAGGCTGTCCCCATGACCCACGCTTCGCCGCCCACCTCCTATAGCCCCGCCCGCATCAGGGAAACAGTGCAGGAACTGCTGGCCGCAGAAGGCTTGCCACCCATCGTGCAGGCCGGGCACCCGGTCCTGAGGCAGCACGCCGCTCCCTTCGAGGGCCAGCTGGAACCTGACGAACTCACCCAGCTGATCGTCCTGATGCGGAAGGTCATGCACGCCGCGCCCGGCGTCGGCCTGGCGGCGCCGCAGCTGGGTGTCCCGCTGCAGCTGGCCGTCCTCGAGGACCAGTTCGAGATCGACGAGGCCACGGCTGCGGCCCGCGGCAGGGCGCCGCTGGAGTTCTTCGCCATGCTGAATCCGTCTTATTCGCGCCTGGGCAACGGGACCGCCGCCTTCTTCGAAGGCTGCCTGTCGCTCTCCGGACTGCAGGCAGTGGTGGAACGTCCCGAAAGCGTGCGGCTGGAGTACGTAACGCCCGACGGCGGGCAGGTCACCAAGGACTTCAGCGGCTGGCAGGCGCGGATCGTGCAGCACGAAACCGACCACCTGCACGGCAGGCTTTATATCGATCGGGCCGAGCTCCGGTCGCTCAGCACCAACAGCGAGTACGCCGCGCGCTGGGCCGAACCGGGCATTGGTTCCGCCAGCCGGGAGCTTGGCTTCCCGGCCGGCCGGGAGGCCAATGCGGATCAGGCAGAGGCGGTTTAGGCGGACGCGTTTTCCGGGGTGCCGATGCGGTTGCTGTCCGTCGGCAGGTACTTTGCCCACCAGGCCAGGATGTGTTCGAACCGCTGCCGCCGGTGATGCGGCGTTCCCGAGCGCGACAACTCGTGGTCCTCGCCCGGGAAGACGAGAAACGCGGAGTCGACGCCCTGCTGCTTAAGGGCGGTGAAGTAGCGCTGGCCCTGCTCCACCGGGCAGCGCAGGTCATCTTCGCTGTGGATTACCAGCGTGGGGGTCCGGACCGCGGCAACCGTTGCCATGGGGCTTTGTGCGGCCACCTGCTCGGCAGCCGAGCCAACGTATTCACCGCCAAAGAACCAGCCGATGTCTGACGAGCCCGTGAAGCTCACGGGATCAAGGAAGCCCCGTTCCACGATGGCTGCCTGGAACCGGTGGTCCTGGCTGATGGTCCACGCCGTGAGGTAGCCGCCGTAGGAACCGCCCATGATTCCCAGGGCGCCGGCGTCGAGGGAAGAGAACTTCTCGAGGCTTCCGTCCAGGAAGGCGAGCACGTCCTGCATGTCCACGGTGCCCATCCGCTCCTTGATGGACCGGCCGTGGGCCTGTCCGTATCCGGCCGAGCCGCGCGGGTTGCACATCAAAACCGCGTATCCGGCCGCGGCGTAGACCTGTGCTTCATCGAAGAACGCGGTGGTGTACTGCGCGAACGGTCCGCCGTGGATGTTCAGCAGCACGGGGTGGGGACCCTTGCCCGGCGGCAGAACCAGCCAGCCGTGGACCGGGTAGCCGTCCGGGGCGGGGAACGTCAGTTCCTGCGGTTCGATGATGCCTGCTTCTGTCCGCAGGGCGGCCGAGAAATCGCTGAGCAGGCGGAGCTGGCCGTCTTCGAGGACCCCCACATCACCCGCCGTGGCGGCGTCGCTGTAGCTGAGGAACACCGTGCCTGCACCGTCGCCGGCACCGGCGACCACCCGGTCACCATGAACGAGGAGGGAGTGGTCTCCCGTGGCGCTGAATTCGAGCAGCTCCACGGTTCCCTGGGCATTGTTGAGCACCAGCGCACTGTCTTTGCCGCGGAGGCCGATGGTGGCACCGGGCGCTTCGACGTCCATGTTCTCCGCGTCGCTCAGGGCTGTGGCGTCGCCGCCCGCTGTGGGCATGACGTAGAGGACCGTGTTCTTGGCAACGAAGTCCTGGCGGGTGCTGCCCAGGTCCTGGCCAGCGAAAAACAACCAGCGCCCGTCGGCCGACTCCCGGACGTCCGAAACGGTCTGGGCACCCAAGTTGGGCACCGGCACCAAAGCCGGTGTGCCGCCGTCGGCCGCTACTCGGTAGATCCCGGATACCAGGTCCTGGTCGGCATCCTCGTGGAGGGCCGCTACGAAGTAGATGGCGCTGCCGTCGCTGCTGAAGGTCGCGCCGGTGTGGTCGGTTGCCGACGTCGTGAGCCGGCGTGCCTCCGGGAAGCCGCCGGATTCCTCGCCGGACTGGGCCGGACGTTCACGTTCGCCGTCGCTCTTCCGGCCCGCACTGTCGCTGCGCTTGGCGGCGCGCCCCACTGGCTTGACCCAGGGTTCCCTGCCCAGCTCCGGAACTTCGAGCAGGAAAAGCTGCAGCGGCTTGTCCCGGGTGTAGCCCTCACCGTTCATCCGGTACTTGTAGTCCTGGATGAACCGGGCGTCCTCGCCGCCGGACCCGACGCCGTCGAGCGTTCCGTAACGGCCCGCCTCCGGTTCCCTTGAACCGAACACGATGCGGTTCGAATCCGGCGACCAGGCGAAGGAGCTGACGCCCATCTTTCTGTCGGTCAGGGCCTGCGGCTCCCCGCCAGCGGCCTCCACCACGTGGAGCTGGGGAGGGCCGCCGGGGGCGGCGCGGAGGAAAGCCAGTACGCGGCCATCCGGCGAAAAAGCCGGCGCTGTGTCGCGGAAGCCCCGGGTCACGCGGCGGGGAAGCTTTTCCGGGTCCCGGGGCACACTCCACAGCTGGCCGACGTAGGAGTCGGAGTCAAAGTCCGGCCGGACGACGGACACAACGGCCCTTGTGCCGTCGGGGTGCACGGCGGGGGCGGAGACGGAGTTGAGCAGCGGCAGATGTTCAGGCTTCATCCACGTGAGCCTAGCGGGTCGGGCGAGGGCAGGGAACGGCAAGTGCGGAAAACGCCTGCCCTAGGATTGACCTCATGCTCTCGCGCCTGCCCGTTCTGCTTTGCCCCGTCTGCCGCCAGGATCTCCAGCCCGTCGGCGACGGCGTCGGCGAGGGCGGCACCGACCGAGTCCGGGCGCTGGCGTGCCGGGAGCGGCACAGTTTCGACGCCGCCCGGCAGGGGTACTTCAACCTGCTGGTGGGCAAGGGAACCGCCTTCGAATCCGATACCGCCGAGATGGTCGCTGCCCGGACAGCCTTCCTCGACGCCGGCCACTACCGTCCCCTGGCCGAAGCGCTGGCACGGGCCGCCGAGCCGGCGTTGAACGGCCCCGCCCCGACGGTCCTCGACTCGGGGACAGGAACGGGCCATTACCTGCGGGCGGTCCTTGATCATCTGGACGGTCAGTTGAAGAACAGGGAACATGGTGACGGCGCCGACGGGGTGGACAGCGCCGACGGCGTGGCCGCCGTCGGGCTGGACATCTCCAAGTTCGCCCTGCGCCGCGCCGCCAAACTCAACCCGGAAGCGATCAACCTGGTGGGCGACGTCTGGCAGCCACTGCCGCTCCCGGACGCCGCCGTCGACGTCGTCACCGTGGTGTTCGCGCCCCGCAACGCGGCGGAGTTTGCCCGCGTACTCAAGCCCACGGGCAGGCTCATCGTCGTGACGCCGCGGGCCGGCCACCTCGGGGAAATCGCCAGCCGGGCCGGCATGCTGGGCATCGACCCCGGCAAGGACGAACGCTTGGCCGACGCGCTCGCGGGCCGCTTCTCGCCGCTGTCGACGCAGGACATCGACGTGGACCTGTCGCTTTCTCCCGGGGACGTGGCCAACCTGGCGCTCATGGGCCCTGCCGGCCACCACACGGACCGCGCCACACTGACCGAACGGCTGGCCGGACTTCCGCAAACCACCAGGGTCTCTGCCCGGTTCCGGATCAGTATCTTCATGCCCTCGGAAGTCCCCGCTCAATAACGGCTTGGCCACGTTCCTGTGCTGGCTGCCATTCTCCTGCCGGGCGCTCCTGCTTCGGTCTACGATGGAAGAAAGTTACTGAGGGTCTGCCCCGCAGCCCTCGGGATCAAGGGGGAACGCGATGTTTGAATGGCTTGGCCAAAACTGGTGGGCGCTGTGGCTCACTCTCTTCCTGGTGTTCGCCGCCGTGGAGATGCTGACCCTTGACCTGTTTTTCATCATGCTGGGCGGAGGCACCTTGGCCGGTCTGGTGGCCGACTTCGCCGGCGCCGACCTCTGGCTGCAGATCGTGGTGTTCTGCGTCGTCTCGCTGCTGATGATCGCGTTCGTCCGCCCGGTGACACTCAAGCACTTGCACAAGGGCGCGCCCGAACAGCGCACCAACATCGACCGCCTGATCGGCGAATCGGCGCTCGTTTTGGAGGCAGTTACGGTCACCGGTGGACGCGTGAAGATCGGCGGCGACATCTGGAGCGCCCGGTCGCAGTCCGGCGTCCTGACCGAAGGCCAGCGCGTGATCGTCTCGGCCATTGAAGGTGCGACGGCGGTCGTGTCACCTCAGGCTGAGACCGCCGTCCAGTAGGCGGCTCCCCCAGGGTTTCTGCTCCCGCCGCGGCGGAGCAGCAGATTGCGGCGAGTTTTCGCCAGGTTAGAGCTTCACTGAAAGTTGGGGACAAAGGAGAAGTATGGATAGCCCAGGAGGAATCGCACTCACGTTCGTGCTGGTGGTTCTGATCATTTTCGTCATCATCGTGCTGGTCCGCTCGGTGCGGATCGTGCCGCAGGCCCGGGCCGGCGTCGTGGAACGGCTGGGAAAGTACCAGCGGACGCTCAATCCCGGCCTGACCCTCCTCATCCCCTTTGTTGACCGGCTCCTGCCGCTGCTGGACCTGCGCGAGCAGGTGGTGTCCTTTCCGCCGCAGCCCGTGATTACCGAGGACAACCTCGTGGTGTCCATCGACACCGTGGTCTACTTCCAGGTCACCGATCCGCGCGCTGCCACCTACGAGATCGCCAACTACATCCAGGCCGTGGAGCAGCTGACCACCACCACCCTGCGTAACGTGGTGGGCGGCCTGAACCTGGAAGAGGCACTGACGTCCAGGGACCAGATCAACGGCCAGCTCCGCGGAGTCCTTGACGAAGCCACCGGCCGCTGGGGCATCCGGGTCTCCCGGGTGGAACTGAAGGCCATCGACCCGCCGCACTCCATCCAGGATTCGATGGAGAAGCAGATGAGGGCAGAACGTGACCGCCGCGCCGCGATTCTGACCGCCGAAGGAACCAAGCAGTCCGCCATCCTGACCGCCGAAGGGCAGCGGCAGGCAGCCATCCTCAAGGCCGAGGGTGACGCAAAGGCCGCCATCCTGCGCGCAGACGGTGAGGCGCAGGCCATCCAGAAGGTGTTCGACGCCATCCACAAGGGCAACCCGGACCAGAAGCTGCTGGCCTACCAGTACCTGCAGACCCTCCCGAAGCTCGCGGAAGGCTCCTCCAACAAGCTGTGGATCATCCCCAGTGAAGTCGGCGAGGCACTGAAAGGCATCGGCAGCGCTTTGGGCGGAACCAACCCTGATCCCCGGTCCGGTGACCTGTTCGGGGGCCAGGGCGGCGGGCAGTCCGACCATTCCGGCGAGGCGGCGGCCCGGACCCAGGGGTAGCGTTCCGGGGCAAGCAGAAGGGAGGCAGGCCGATTGGCCTGCCTCCCTTCTGCTTGCGCACCTATACGCGTTGCTTCGCCCGTCCGGGTTGCTACGTCCTGCCGGATTGCTGCGTCCGGCCGGAATCCGTATAATGGGATATTTGTCCGGCCGGATCAGTCCGTGCGGAACAACAATGCTTGGCGAAGCGTTTCACCTAGTGATGCTACGTGAACCACACCGTAGTCCGGAGGCACCCTCAACAGGGCCTGCGGCTAGCGCGGAGTTCGCTCCGCGAACCGATTAGAGGGAGAAATCATGAGCGATCGCAGCCTGCGAGGCATGCGTCTTGGCGCCCAAAGCATGGAGACCGAATCCGGCGTGGAGCCGGCTCCGCGTCAGCGGGTTGAGTACCGGTGCGAGGACGGTGAACAGGTTTTCGTAACCTTTTCCTCCGAAGCCGAAATTCCCCCTGTCTGGGTTTCCAAGACCGGCAAGGAAGCGCTGCTCGTTGATGGCGAACGCCCGGACACCAGCAACGAAAAGGCAGTCCGTACGCACTGGGACATGCTCCTGGAGCGCCGGTCGCTTCCCGAGCTGGAGCAGATCCTCGAAGACCGCCTCACCATTCTGCGTGAGCGCCGCGGCGAACGGCGTTCAGCCTAGCCGCTGCTAGCCGGCAGGCAGGCGCCACAGCCAAAAGGCCGGATCGGACCGGTTCTTGGTGCCAGCTAGTCGCGCGGGCTCTTGCCCGTCAGCTTCCTCCAGCGGGCGGTCAGGCCCCACTTCGTCACATT
>NZ_PJMC01000024.1 GCF_002892795.1 Arthrobacter sp. AFG20
GGTGACCGGCCAGCTTCCCCTCTCCCCCGTTGTTTTTTTGGCTGCTGGCGGAGCTTTGCGGAGCTGTGCCCGACGGAGGCCCGTCTACCCGAAGGGCAAAGGGCGGGAAATTCCTGGAGGAAATAAGCGACACAGGAGCGCCGGAAGGAAATTCCCGGCCTGCAGGCCCCGACGAAGGAGGGGCTAGACGGGGCGGAGCGGGCACGTACGATCCGAAGGACAGCAGCCAAAAAACGTCGTAGACACACCAGGGCCAGGGACGGCGGAGCCCTGCGGAGCCGGCACTGGACCCAACAGCCGGCCGCGCCAGCGGACGCCCACCAGGGCGAAGCGCAGCGAAACCCCTGGTCTTCGGGTCCGGGTTATGCCCACTGGCGGGCAGGTGGAGTCCTCCGCACAGCTCAAGGCTGTCCCCATTGGGTATAACCCGGGGCCGTTTGTCGTACCCCTACAGGAAGATGTGCAATGGCGGCCAAGCCCTTGGCTGCTTTCTTTTGGCGCGTCTATTCGAATATGTGTTCTAAGGTTGTGGTATGTCCTCCGAGAGTTTTGCGGCCGCGCTGCAGGCGCAGTACGCACGGCGGGCCGGCCCGATCGGGTTGACCGTGGAAGAGCTTGATTTCGAGCACTTTCCAGTCAAGAACGGGTATCCGGGGATCCCGGTGAAGGCGTGGATCCGGTTCCCGAACTGCGCTGAGCTGGTGGACGGAGAGGTCTTCGCCTGGACAGCGAAGGCAGCTGAGGTCACGTGGAAGGACGGGCCGGTGACGTACCGGACTTGGGTGTGGAGTTCGGCGGTTACCCGTCGGGAGGAAATGATGAACAGGAATTTGGGAGAGCGGACCCGTGGCAAGAAGAGCAAGTGACGAGCCCTTGAATGTGCCGGTACAGGTCCGGTTCACGGCCAAGGGTATTCCCCTGGCCGTCAGGTATGACGGCCGGATTTGGGCTGTGGCCGCGGAGCCGGTGCGGTGGTTTACGCGCGCCGATTGGTGGAACACTGCCACGCGGGCGCCGGTCGGGTGCGGTGACCTAATCAGTGTGGAGCATTGGCAGGTTCAAGTGCGCCTGACCTCGACCTCTGCGCTGCGCACGTTCGAGCTGCGCCGGGAGCCGCTGTCTGAGCAATGGCTGTTGGCCGGCATTACGGACGCGGGGGCGGCCGCCGCCTGAGCCGGTCAGGGCTGGCGGCTGTAGCGTGGCGCTATGACAGAGGATGTGCCCCCGGCCCTGCATCCGCCCGTGGCGCTGGCCTTAGCGAAGGCCGTTGATTCGGTCCCGGCTGAAGCCGCACTCCCTGGCGGCAGCCGGTATGAACCAAAGTGGGACGGCTACAGGGCATGTGCCCTGGTAGGCGCCGGCGGTGTGTCCTTGTACTCACGGCAAGGCAAAGAGTTATCGAGGTACTTCCCCGATCTCCTAAAGGCCTTGGCAGGCCAAGTTCCGCCCGGGTGCGTGCTGGACGGCGAGGCCGTCGTTTGGGCCGGTGACAGGCTCGATTTTGACGCCCTCCAGCGACGCCTGGTGGCTTCAAAGGCCAGCCTGCCGACCCTTGTCCGAGAACAGCCGGCATCCTTCGTTGCCTTCGATCTGCTGGCCGTTGCCGGGCACGACATCAGGGACAGACCGCTGGAGCAGCGCCGGGAACTGCTGGAACAACTGGCGGCTGACTGGATGCCGCCGCTGAACCTCTCCCCCATCACCGAGGACCGCGCCCAGGCGCTCAGATGGTTCGAGGAACTGCATCAGGCGGGCTTGGAAGGGGTCATGGTCAAAGGTGCGGGCCAAAGCTACCAAGGAGGCATTCGGCAATGGATTAAGGTGAAGCGCCGTGAATCCCTTGATGTGGTGTGCGCTGCCGTTATCGGCGCCATGGACCGGCCCCAGCATGTCGTGGTCGGCTTGCCCGTGGAAGGCGGGCTAAGGATTGTTGGACGCTCCACGGCGTTGGCGGCCAAGGCGGCCCTGGAACTTTCGGCATACCTGCGTCCGCCGCAACGCCCGCACCCTTGGCCGGAAGTAATCACAGAAACCACGCTCAACAGATTCAGTAAGGATAAAGGCCCCGTGTCGCTGACATTAGTTGAGCCCCTCGTGGTGGAAATATCCGCTGATGTCGCTTGGACGGGCAACGCCTTCCGGCACTCAGTCAGATACCAACGGCCACGGCCAGAACTGGTGCCCGACGAGGTGCAGCTGCCGGACCGGTAGCGCGGCAGCTGTCGCCTATCCTGTCAAGGCTGGTACGTAGTGTCCGGCTCGATTAGTTCGGGCCCGTTGTTGCGCACACTGTTGACCCTGGTGCTGACTACGCGCGGTACCAGGGTCGGCTCCGGCAGCGAATCCAGCAGGTGTTGGATGTCAGCCTTGTCGGTGAGGTCCGGGTCCAGCCATTCGGCGAAGCGGTTCCTCGGGATGATGACCGGGCTGCGGTCGTGCACGTGTCCCAACGCATCCTGCGTGGTTGTGGTGAGCACTGTGCAGCTGAGCAGCCAGCGGCCGGGGTCATCCTCAGGCAGGGACGGGTCCGCCCACCATTCGTACAGGCCGGCAAAGGCCAGCAGCGGCTCCTTCTCGGAGTACAGGTAGTTGGGGATCTTCTTGCCGTCCTCGGTCTTCTGCCACTCGTAATAGCCCTCGGCGGGGACGATGGCTCTGCGCTTGACGGCGGCTTTTCGGAACGAGGGCTTCTCCAGGATCGATTCGCTGCGCGCGTTAATCATCTTGGAGCCGATCTTGATGTCCTTTGCCCAGGACGGGACCAGGCCCCAGTGCGCGACCAGCAGGTGCCGCTCGATGCTGCCCTCATCCAGACGCTCGGCCACGATGGGCACCGCCTGGGTGGGCGCCACGTTCCAGCTGGGTGGGGGCGGAGTACCCTCCACCTCCTTGGCGTCAAAGTGGCTCAGAAGATCCCCGGTCGCTTTAGACATCACATATCTGCCGCACATGGGGCCATTTTGCCCGATTGTGAGGGCTCAGTAATTGTCGGTGCGGATGACGAGGAGTTTCTGGTCTTCTGCGACGAGCGCTTTCAGTTTGGTCCGCGCGTCCTCGTAGTCGACCCCTTCAACGCTCACGCGGTCGTGGGTGCCGTCCGAATAACCAAGAGTGGCCGTGATTATCACTTGCTGATCTATTTCGTCGCATGCAGAGCACCCCATCATGCTGGCAGACTGAACCATTTACTGCCATTACTGTCATTGAAAGCAATGACAGCAATGGCAGTAAAAACATCTATCAAGTCAGCTTCCGCCCAGGAGCGAGGTTCCTTGTACCGCCTGGGAAGGGCTCGCCGGCGTTGTACAGGCGTTCTCGACGGAGGACTTCGCCCATGACCGCCCGGGTGATGAACTCGGACCAAGAGGCATCCATTTCCTGACTGCTCGTCGCTTGGTAGGCAGCTTTGGCGCGTTGGCGGTCCACGGTCCTCATGTAGAACGTGATTTGTTTTGTCTGGTTGGTTGCGGCTGGCGCCGCTTTATCCGCCGGAGTCTCAGCGGCTGGTTCTCGGTTGGCCCTGAGCAGATTCTGGACACCCGACGAGGGTCGGCGTGCCGGAGGGCCGCTGATTGGTTCACGGTTCTGGCTCATGAGGCGTTCCTTTGTTCGGCAGCTTCGAGGCGGACAACGAGTTCTTGGGCAACTCGGTGAAGGTCTTCTGCGACGTTGCCGGCCGACCTTGGCTGGCTCGGGCCGGCTTTCGCGGTTCCGCGCAGGACTTCGAACCATCTCGGTCCAGAGTTCACCTGCTCTTCCAGTTCGTGAACCAGGAGTCCGCGTTCGCGCACTGCCTGGGCGGGTGACTCGGCGTGACGGACCATGTTGCTGAAAAGCACTTCGTCCGTGCCGAAAGCGTCAACGATGGCTTGCCTGACGATTCGCTGGACGGACTTGGCGGACGACGACGTGGCAGCGATGATGACACCCAGCAAATCAATGCCAGGGTTAACGTCGATAACGGAGTCCAAGCGTTTGGCAACCCCCAGGAGACCCTCTCGACCTCCGGCGTCAGTCTTGGTGGGGACAATGATCCTTGAGGCGGCGCCCAACGCGGCCAGCTGTAATGGTTCGTTGCCAGGGGGGCAGTCAATGAAAATGATGTCGTATTCATCTGCAATAGGAGACAGGGCGGCAGCTAGGGCCAGCTTTGCCTTGCGCGCATCCTTGCCGGCAAGGGAGACAAGTCCAGCCGCAGCTTGATCCAAATGCGCTCCCCCGGGGATCACGTCGAGGTTTTTCCTGACGTCCTTAAGAGGTTTTAGCGGGGCGCCAAACATGAGGCTCTGTGCCATGCCCATACCCTCGTCATCACGTCCTTCGACGTGACGATAGCCAAGGTCGAGGCCCAGGTTGCCTTGGGGGTCGAAGTCGACGAGCAGCACCCGCCATCCCGAGACGGCAAGGAGCCCGCCTAGATTCGCAGTCAGCGTAGTCTTCAGGACCCCGCCCTTGCCGTTCACGAAAGCGCAGACCCTGTCCAGGCCAACTCGCTCAATCGTCTGATTTTTCGCCATAGTCCAACCCTACTGTCTTTACTGTCATTACTGTTTTTACGGGGAACCGTGTCTTTACAGTCATTACTGTTTTTACTGTCGTTACTTGCTTTGAGTGCTTTACTGTTTTTGACAGTAAAGCAGGTATTGAGGGTATTACTGTCAATGACGTAAAGACGTCTAGGCAGCGCTCCAAATGGCGTCGTCACCAGGTGGTAGCCAGTACTCGTCGCGTTCCTGGTCGTATATTGAACCTTCGTCAAGCGCAGTAGTCAGGAACCGGTCGAGGTACGCGTGCCAGCGGGCGCGTTCAAACCGGTTTCGGCTAATGTGGCTCTGGTAGTCCTCCAGGACGCCCAACCGTGCGGCCAAATTGGTGAGGTTGACTGCCACAGTCTTCCACTGGCCACGAGCACGGCGAATCATGCCGAGGGCTTCCATATCAGCCAACGCCGTTGCTACGGCGTTGCGGCTGATGCTCGTGGCCCGGACAATCTCCGCCGTGGTGGGGGAGTACCGGTCCCGTTCAATAGCCTCGTATACAAGAGCTGCAACATCCCCAAGGTGACGAAAGACGGGTCGCACAGCATGAATGCGACCTTTCCGCCACGTCAGCTCCCTCGCCAGTTGTTGATAGTGCTGGGGCAACTGGATGAGGTAGACGTCCGCCGTCCTGTGACGAGCATCTGCGACCTTAGTGAGGATCCCGTCTGAGGCTTGGGCCAGCACGGGCAGCAGCCGGGCAATAGTGACATGGTGTTTTCCCAGGGCAACGGCAAGCGTACGGCAGCCAACATCCAGGAAATCCGTTTCTTTCGCTCGCATATAACCCAGCAGACCGCGGATCAGCAGTCGGAGGCCGAGGCCCTCGCGGCCTCTGGCAGCGAGGCGGTGGTCCAGTACGGAGTACAGAACGTTTTCCAAGTCGTTCACGAGTTGGTGGATTGAAGCAGAACTGCGGCTGTGTGCCCCCCCTGTGGGTTCAGTGAGGCTTGTGTTGTTAATAAGGGCATAGTTTTTCCCGGATTGACGGTGGCTACGTTTTTCCGTAGTGCCGGCGTTCGTGAAGGCTTGGGCTTTAGCCCATTCGCGGGGGAGGAGTCGCGACTGTTTGGCCTGCGTGCCATAGAGCGCAACCAAGCCGGGGAACTGGCCCGTGAGTTCGTTTTGTACGTCTTCCAGCGACCAGCCGCAGGCAACGAAGTGGTTCAGTACGCCCATGCGCGCTTCTGATGGACTGGCGTACTTGGCCGTGTCGTAGAGGCCGGTGCGCGCAATCCGGCGCAGTGGGCTTTCACTGCACCCGTTGATTGGCAGTTGCGTGACACTAATCCGGGCTGTTGTTGCTGCCTTGGCCTGGCGTTCCTGAATGGCCTTGTTGCGGGCCAACTCAGGGGCCAGCGCTGCTCGCAGTGCTGCTATAGCGCTTGGGGAGTTGCGGATGCGGAGTGAGGCGTAGGCCTGTGCCAGGGGAGTGACGAGGGTCTGGTAGCCACCGGTCTTGTGCCGGGAACCGGGGACTCGGATGCAGCCGTCGGTGATGTTCTGGTGAGGGCTGGGGTCCAGGCTTGCGGCAAGAAGACCGAGGGCTTCGATGAGCTCGCGGGCTTTGGCGGCTGTGAGTCGTTCCTGCAGTGGAATGTAAAGGTGCCTGCCACCGCTCGGGGAGAAGTCCTCCACGAAGCCGACGTTGGCTTCGTTCAGAAGCTTCCTAAGTCGTGCGGCATCTGAATCCACAACACTCTTCAGCGCCTTGGAGGTATCCAGGTCGATGCAGAGCGTGGCTACGGAGCCCTCCGCGCCATGGATCATGACTGCTGCAGGGCGCTCAGGCAGCGCCCTCGTAATCGCATGCGGGGTTGCTGGCCGGGGATACTGGAACCTGGTCCCGATCCACCGACCTACACGGTACGAGTTCTCGCCGGCAATCAGGGGAGCCAGGACCCAGGCATCCTGCGGTGTGACTTGACGTGCAGCGGCGACACTCTCAAGGGCATGCGTTGACGCGGAATTGACTTCCGGTACCATAGACAGCAGTTCCCCCTTTCGGGAATGACAAGATCCACCCACTGGGTGGGTGTTGGATAAAAGTTCAGATCGACATCCCGCCAAGAACGAGATCTGAACTAAATACTTAACGAAGGCCCGCCACGTGCGGGCCTTCGCTTATTAACTGGCCTTCGGTATAGGCAAAGTCTCCTGATTGCGCAGTTCTTCAAGGTCGATGGAATCTATGTGGGCGGCAACCAGCGGAGTCAGGTAATCGACGGCATTCGTGCCGAGAATTTCCATGATTGCCCTCAGCTTTTCTGCCCGTGCAAGATCGGGCTTCACCACGAACGTGTGCCGGGGTCCCTTGGAAGGGCGGCCCCCCTGGGCGAGCTTCTGAATTGCCATAGTGCTATCTAAGCGGTTTTGATAAACGAAACCCGGCACGCAGCGGCGGCGTGTCGCTCTTTTTGGCGGTTGTGGCATCTGGCGTCCTAACGCTCCTCGATAGGGAATGCCTTTTGCTGCATCCCATCAAGCTTGTTGGGCCGGCCTTCCGCGCGGTCTATCAAAGCACCTACATACTCGCCGAAGGACATGTTGTACCGCTGCGTCGCCTTCCATGCGGCCTGGTGCTGATCTGGGAGCACAAGGCAGTTCAGCGGCGCCTTCTTACCGAGCAGCTTGGGTGGACGGTATTCCTCCAAGTCACTCACCCTCACTTCGGTTCCAGAGAACCTGTAGACCTATAGGTTCTGCCGCGATGGCGCTTGGTACTCCTTTGAAAGAGGCCAAGCAATCGCCAGACTACATACATGCTTCGCACATGCACAACTCACTGCCTGCACCCTTCGGTAGCCATCCGGTAACATTCTTGTCAGCTGCCCGCCTGCTTTGTGTGGCGGTACACGCAAGAGGCTGAGCTGCTAAGGAGCTACATAGATGGCAAATGGGGGCCGCAGCGTGTTTCTCACGCAGCAACAGAAGAAAGAGCGGCTGGCAGACCGCATGGGGATCCTGGTGGATATCTGGGAGTCCGATCACAACACTGCGCTCACGTACCCTCATGTGGAAGAAGCACTTTCAGCGCACGGAATCCACCTATCGCGGACGCGGTGGTCCTACTTGATCAACGGCACCGGCAGCCTGGTGACCGATCAGGAACTGCTAAAGGGCATAGCAGAGTACGTTTTTGCCGTACCCGCCAGTTACCTCTGTGATCTCAACAGTGAGACTCCCCCTGAGGTGGAAGCGCGCATGGAGTTCCTTGTGCAGATGCGCAAGCTCAAGGTGAAGAACTTTGCGGCGAGAAACCTTGGGGCCACCTCGCCCGAAATGCTACGGACGATTACCCGGATCATCGATGCGTCGATGAACGGCGAAGAGGAAGACTGAATGGGCCTCCCGCCGGTCGCAGAAAAGGTCCGGGAGTTATGCGGAGACGGCACGACGTCAATGGCGGAAGTCCTCGAACGTCTGGCCGTCATCTGCGAAAAGCCGATCAAGCTGATCGAGCAGGAGGGGTCTTGGGGAACTCTGACAGCCTTCAAATTGGACTTTGAAGATCACTTCAAGATCTATGTCCCGCCGCAAAACTCCACGCAGTACAAGCTTCACTGCATCTATCACGAGCTCGGACACATATATCTGGAGAGCTTCCAAGGCCACCTGGTTCTGCCCGATTTCTCTGAAGAGATGCTGAAGGAGGCTGCCCGCGCGAAAAGCATGAGCTGCTGTTCTGTTCCGAATCATCCCGTAGAACGTTGGGTGGAGGATTTTGCATTCGAGATGTCAAAGAAGACCCGCGCGCGCAGCTCCTCCGAGACTGATCCCTTCCTCTGATAGACCATGAAACAGTTACTCTTTGCGCTGCTGAGTGCCCTATGCCTCCTTCGGATCCCCTCAGTAGTCAAGGTGGCGGAAGCCCGAGCATCGTGGGTGGCATCGATGTTCGGCCTGGCGGCGCTTTATGTCCTGGGAACGGTTACGCCGCTGGCGTCCATCGACAGCTACCTCGGTGGCGTCAACGTGACGAATCTTCTTCAAGCCATCTTCGCGCTGTTGGCGATCTTCTTCTTCAACGACAGTGTTCGGCGGTTAGCAAACGTACCAGTCAAGTGGACTTACTATGCTCCGTTGCTGAGCATTCCCATCATGATTGTCAGCTTTGCCCTCATTGAGAACAAAGGTCCAACCTCTGCGGACTTCATTGATTACCGCATGGACCAACTCGCAACTGCCACGTACAGCGGCACGTACATGTTCGCGTTACTCTTCACCGTGCTTAGGATCATCTACATGCTTCGGCACAAGGCCAGAGGCCTGTACGCAACATTCTCAGCGGGCTTGGTCGTGGTTGCGGCGGCCGTCTCGTGCCACATTGCATATGTGCTGCTATTCCACTTCACGCCCTGGGATGCCTTTGCAGAGGCGATCGGAGCCTGGTTTGACCGTCTTTTCTATGCCGGCCTCTCGGTGACGGCTGCCGGGTGGCTGATTCTTTTCCTGTCCAAGCAGCTGCCGAGGTTGCGGCTCTGGATGATCGATGCGCTTTGGCTTATTGCGCTGAGGATCCGGGTAAATGCAGATCAGTCCCGGTTTAGTCCGGCCTGGGACCTGTTCAATGAAACGCTGGAAAATGGGGTCTACAAAAGCCTCATTGTTCTGCACAACTACCAGCGGGGGAACATGTGCCCTTTCCCGGAGTCTGTTCAGGGCAGGATCAGCCAGATCGAGGCCAAGCTGGACGCGCGGGTCTAGCCTTCGGTCAGGATCGTTTTGTTGATCCAACTCGTGAGTTCGTTGGTGAAGGTGTGAGGCGACACATTCCACTCCTGGGTGTGGTGCGCCTCAGGTAAGGAAATCAGGGTGACGGTGTCGGGGTTCGCGCATTGGAACGCCGCCGAGATTTCCCAGGGAACCTCCTGATCCGCGCTCGAGTGCAGGACCAGGGTTGGGATTGACACCCGGTTAGGTATGTCGACCCATTCAAGGGCATCGAAGTTGATCGGTTCGTCCAGCCCGAGCATCTTCGCGAATGGGGGAGCCTGCAGCAAGGACATAACAAGGCAGGCACCTAGCGCAGGCACGCCGGCGGCCTCCGCTCCTGCCGTGATGGTTTTACGCCAGCTCGTGACCGGTCCTACCAGAACGATCCCGGCGATCCGGTCACGGTAGGCGCTGCGCTCCGCTGTGAGCAGGGCAATGGTCCCACCCATTGACCAGCCCGAGAGGATGATTCGCCGTGCGCCCTGAGCCACGGCGTAGGCCACAGCGCTTTCCACGTCACGCCATTCGGTTTGACCAAGGTGGCTCGATTCGGCCTGTGGTGGGCTGACCTCCAGGTCGCTGCGGAATGAGGGCACCAAGGACGTGAATCCCAAGGGGCTGAAGGCGTGGACGTCACGGAACATGATCGAGCGGTCGGTCCAGCTGCCATGGATATGGATCACCCATGTATCTGCGTTCTTACCTTCAAATAGCCATCCCGGCGCCGCACCGTAAGCGGTAGGGATGAGCACTTCTTCAAACCGTTCGGCCACCGCGGAGGGTTCGAAGAACACGTCGGGGGTCCAGTCGACCACGGGTCCTAAAGTCCCTGGCCCGGAACCAGGGGGATGAATTAGCCGTTCCACGAACTTTTGATCCTCGTCGATCAGCGTGACCTCGCCGACTCTGGTGTAGCGCTCTGCCACCGGATCGAACACGGCGAAGTCGCCGTGGGCTTTGGTGTAGTCATCCAAGTCGATGCGGACTCTGCTGCCATCATCTGTCAGCTCGGCGCGACGGTAGTCCTTTGGACTACGTTTAACGATCTTGCGGGCCATGATGACCGCGAATCCAAATAGCGAGCCCGCGGGTACGAGAAACGCCAGGCAGGCGAGGCCACGCCGTGTCGTCAGCATCATGTCCCACCTTCCAGCGGCCGATTCGATCGAAGCCCACTCATCGTAGACGTTCCTTTAGCTCTGGATACGTATGAAGCATGCCCACTACATGCATTGCACATGTCCACTACAGGCCTGTATCCTTGGTGTGGGCCAGTTGGGGGCCCAAAGGGGGATTTGCATGCAGCGGAAGTCACTTGGTCTCGTGGCGCTGATCGCGGTCCCCGCCATCTTGATGGGACTGGTCCTTTCCATCCTCTTACTCTTTGCGCCGGCAAAGCCCGCGGCTGCCGACTGCGGCCCGACCGTCTCAGTGACAATCGCCGGCGACACGAAGGTCGATGGCTATTCCCAGGAGCAGTTGAAGAACGCAGCGTCGATCCTGGGCGCAGGCAAGGCGCTGAACCTACCTTTGAAGGGCCAGATGATTAGCGTCATGGTCGCCCTGGGCGAATCGGGGCTGCGTGTTCTGGACCGCGGCGACGGCGCCGGGCCGGACTCCCGGGGGTTGTTCCAACAGCGTGACAACGGCGCGTGGGGCTCCTACACGGACCGCATGGACCCGACCATTAGCGCCACGAACTTCATCAAGGCCCTCCAGAAGGTGGATGGGTGGGAGCTGCTGGAGCCGACCCTCGCCGGCAATAAAGTCCAGCGCAACGCCGACCCGTATCACTATCAGAAGTACTGGCCCGAGGCCGTCGAACTCGTGCAAGCACTCTCGGACGGCAAGTTCTCGCTGGAAGGCAGCGACTGCGCCATCCCGGGGAAGTCCGATGCCGGGGACGACTACCCGTGGAAAAACTCTCCGACCTGGATGCAGGTAGATGCCGGAGCGGCTGCCGCTTCACCGCTGGGCATGTTCTATCGCGAATGCGTGGATTTTGCCCTGTGGCGGGTGAACCAGCAGATGGGGTCCACCGGGGAGCCGTTCAAATTCCTCAACAGCAACTTCCGTCCTGATGGCCAGCGCCTTGGTTCGGCCCTGACGTGGAAGGCCGGGTGGGACGCCAAGGGCTGGCCAACCGGTTCCGTCCCTCGTGTCGGGGCCGTCGTCTGGTACGCGCCCGGTGCCGGGGGAGCGGACCCGACCTATGGACACGTCGCCGTGGTCAAGGAGGTCAAGGACAACGGGACCTACGTCGAAGAGGGCTACAACGGCAACCCGCCGCCGGATGACCACAACTACTACACCCGCACGGTCAGCAACACGGTCCCGTCCGCATTCCTGTACCTGCCCACCCAAGAGGAGAAGAAGTGAAAAAGTCACTGCCACTGACCGCGGTGGTCCTGCTGTGCGCGGCCTGCGCACCGGCCGCGAACACAGCACCGGCCCCGGCGACCAGCATGGCCGCCACGGCTTCTGCGCCGGTCTCGCTGAGCGCCGACAGCGGCCCGCAAGCTCCCGGCGGCACCGTGCCGGCCACCCTCGGGATCACCTGGGACCAGGCCAGCAAGGACGCCGCCGTAGACACCGCGCAGAAGGCCATGACGGACTTCGCCCGCCCGGGCGTGGAGGAAAAGCAGTGGGCCAATGACCTTGCCCGCTGGCTCACGCCACAGGCCACCGCCGACTACTCCGCTGTAGACCCCGCCAACGTCCCCGCCACCCGGGTCACCGGCCCCGCGACGCTGACGGTTGATGAAGCCAACGGATACGGCGTTATGGCTGCGGTGCCGACCGATGCCGGGACGTACACCCTGCAGCTGCTCCGCACCGGCCCAGAAGCCCCCTGGAAGGTCAACCGGCTCACACCGCCAACGTCCTGAAAGCCCGCACCTCACCCACTCATCAACGTAAGGAATCAGGTTTCATGAGCACCACACCAACCGAGGTCCTGGCCTTCCCGAACATCAAGGCCATCATCAGCGACAACGGGACCGCCGAGGTCACCGTGGCCGGCAACTCCCGCGTCGTCCCTGCAGGGGAGACGCTGCAGGATCTGCGCGACAACGCCCTGGCCCTTGTCGTGGCCGAAGCCAAGACGCTGCAGCGCCCCGTCCGGGTCCGCATCGAGGATCCCGAAGGCCACGGCGAACTGATCGTCCACCCGGACGGCAAAGTCGAATCCGTCTCCTACGAGCCCCGGTCCACCCGCCGCCGCACTGCCGCTCCCGCCAGTGCGCCCGCTGCGGCCGCCGCCGAAGTCACCGACACCACTCCCGAGCCAACGCCGGTCGCGAAGCCTGAACCTGCCCAGCCGACGGTGGAACGCCAGTCTTGGCCGCCCATTGCCGCGGAGACGGCCTTGGTCGAAGACTTTGCTCCGGCTGCCGGGGCACCGGAGCAGCCTGTTGAAGCCGAAGCACCCGTGACCCGACGCAGTTTGAAGGAGACCTCCTTCCTGGTCAGCGCCCCTGTGCTGGAGCCAGCCACCCAGGGCTGGCGCGGGACCCTGACCCGCTTGGGCTTCCGGATGGATCCGTCAGCGGAGGAGCTGTCCGAGCGCGAAGACATCCGCACCGTAAGCCAGCACTGGCCCGGTCCGCGGACCATCGCCGTCGTCAACCGCAAGGGCGGGGCGAACAAGACGCCCACGGTTGTGATGCTCTCGGCGATCCTTGCCCGCTACAGTGGCGCGGCAACAGTGGCATGGGACAACAACGAATCCCAGGGCACCCTGGGATGGCGGACCGAGAAAGGCGCCCACGACCGCAGCGTCCTGGACCTGATCGATTCCTCCACGGAGCTGCTGTCCCCGTCCACGAACGCGGCCGAAATCGCCAAATTCGTCCACCACCAGACCGCCGACAAGTTCGACGTTTTGCGCTCAGACGAAAACGAAGAAGGCGACCACGAAGTCACTGCCGAGGAAGTGGACATCGCCCACCAGGTCCTCACCCGGTACTACCGACTGGTCATCATGGACTCCGGCAACACCGCCCGCGCGGCCAACTGGCGTCGGATGATCGACCACACCAACCAGCTCGTCGTCCCGGTCACCGCCATCGAGGACCGTGCAGAAGCAGCCCGGCTGACACTGCAGACCCTCGAATCCCGTGGTGGCCACGACGCCGAGCTGGCACGCAACGCCGTCGTGATCGTCTCCGAGTCAACCGACGCCAAGCGCAGCATGGGCGGGGACGCCCTCAAGCGCGCCAAAGCCGAGGCTCAGCGGATCGCTGACGGCTTCGAGCCGTTCGTGCGCACCGTCGTCCGCATCCCGTACGACCCCGCTCTGGTGAACGGACCTATCCGCTACGAGGCGCTCCAGCCTGCGACCCAGCGGGCCTGGCTCGCGGCGGCGGCCGCCGTGGCCAAAGGCTTCTAGAACGATCCCCACGGAACTTGAGAGTTGAGAGGAGGAATCATGCAGCAGACCCTGAACCCCTGGGTGACCCGCCCCACGGCCGATGAACCGGCAGAGGAAACACTGGACGCGGCTGTTCCGCCCGCGGCGGTCATCAGCGCCCCGCTGCGGGGCATGATCGAGCCAGACGCGGCAGACCGGCTGGCGTCCCGCAACATGGCCGGCACAGCAAGGCTCTGGGTTGTTGGTACCCATGGGGGAGCGGGTGAAAGCCGGATCGCTGACCTTATCGAGTCTGCCCGTTCGACGGATCATTGCTGGCCTGTTCTTACCAGCGGCGGCAAGCCGCGGGTGCTGCTGGTCTGCCGGGCAGACATGCGCGGCCTGACAACTGCTAGGAACGCGCTCACCCAGTGGGCGTCAGGCGCAGCCCCCCAGATCAACCTCCTCGGCCTCGCCGTCCTGGCAGACGCCCCAGGAAAGACACCCAAAGCACTCCGGGACTTCGCCGCCCTCGTAGGCGGCGGGGCACCGAGGCTCTGGACCTTGCCCTGGGTGGACGCCTGGCGGCACACCGACACCACAGCGCTGCCAGCCATCCGCGAATACCAGCGCTTCATTACCGACGTGGCCGCCCTAGCCACGGCAACCAACCACTGAAAGGTCTCACCATGAACACGTTCACCGCGCTCTCCACCAGCGTCATTCCCAACCCCACCCCCGTCGTCCCCGAGCAGGCCGGCGGCCTGCTGACCATCCTGAACTGGGCCTCCGGCATCGGCCTGGTCCTCGGCGTCCTGGGCGTCATCATCGTCGGCATCGGCATGGTCATCCAGCTCCAGCGCGGTGAAGGCGCACAGGCCATCGGCAAGCTCGGCTGGGTCCTCATGGGCTGCATCATCATCACCGGCGCCGCAGGCATCGTCCGCGCCTTCGTCTAAGCCACCACCATCTACGGGAGGTTCCGTATGAGCCAGTCAACAGAGAGCACCACCGAAAGCAATCCGTTCACCAGACCCGGCTTCATCATCGCGGCCGCGCTGGTGGTCGCACTGGTTGCGGCAGGGATCGTCATCTTCCTGCTCCCCAAAGGACAGAGCAACGCGGAGCCCGCACCGGCTACAAGCAGCACAGCCACCGCCAGACCCAGCGCTTCGAGCGACGGAGGAAAGAGCATTTGCGGGCTGCCGTCTTCCTCAGAGACCTCACTGGGTACAGCGCCCACCTCACAATGGGAGTTGGTGGGCAAAATGGCGACCCCCACAGATCCTGAAGTTGGTCCCGGCAAAACCGATACGAACGGCTTCCGCTCATGCTTCGCACATTCACCCACCGGGTCCCTCTACGCGGCTATGAACGTCGCTGCCCTTGGATCCTCGGGGAATCCCGACATTCTCAAGCAGGTAGCGGACAAGCTTCTCGTCCCGGGAGCCGGTAGAGACGCCGCGTTGAAGGAGACGGCCAGCGGCACCTCATCCAGTGGCAGCAGCACAACGATTCAGGTGAAGGGCTTCCTGCTCAAGTCCTACACACCGTCGGAAGCCTCCGTCGACCTCGCCTTCGCCACGGAAACGGGAGCCTTGGGCCGCACAACCTTCTCCATGCGCTGGATGGACGGAGATTGGAAGGTCAAACCCGCAGACGATGGAGCCACCTTCGGCCATATCTCCCAGCTCAGGGACCTGAGCGGCTTCATCCTCTGGTCGGGAATCTGACATGGCTGAATGCAGTTGGGGAGACCTGGGTTGTGGCTTCGGCAACGCACTCGAAGACATAGCCAACGATGCAATCGGGAACTTAGCGAAGTCCATCATGGAGGGAATGAGCCAGATGGTGACGACTCTGTCTACCTTCTGGGTGTCCATGCCGACTGTGAATCTCACCAGCGAGGATGGGGCAACGGCCAGTCCGGTCGTATCCGCTGTAAACAGCGAGTTAATGCCTTGGACGCTGGCCCTGGCAGTCCTCGCCGTGATCATCGGAGGCATTCGAATGATCTGGGAGCAGCGCGGGGCGCCCCTGAAAGATCTGCTTCGTTCGCTGCTCACCCTTACTTTGGTATCGGCCATAGGCCTTGGCACCATCTCGATTCTGGTCATTGCCGCCGATGCCTTCGCCAGCGCCATTATCGAACGATCCACGGACGGCAAAGGGTTCGCCGACGCATTCCAGAAAATCGCGGCTATTCACACAAGCGATGCGGTCTTCATCCTCATCATCCTTGGCTTGATCGGATTGATTGCATCCCTGGTCCAGATCGTTCTTATGGTCGTCCGCAGCGGCATGCTGGTGATCCTGGCCGGCATCCTGCCCACGACCGCCGCATTCACGAATACGGAGATGGGCAGGCAGTGGTTCCAGAAGGCAGTTGGCTGGACCATCGCCTTCATCCTCTACAAGCCGGCTGCCGCCATCGTGTATTCGGTCGCATTCCTGTTGATGAGCAAGACCAGCGGGAAGGATGCCCTGATCGGCTCCATCACGGGGTTCACGTTGATGATCGTCGCCCTGTTCGCCCTTCCAGCCCTGATGCGGTTCGTCACGCCAATGGTGGGAGCCGTTGCCGCTGGCAGTGGGGCAGCAGCAGGAGCAGCCGTAGGTGCCCTTGCCACCGGGGCTGTGTCCATGGGCCGAGTTGGCAGTGGACGGGGCAATGCCTCACCCACCCCAGCAAGCAGCAGCACAACCAGCACGAACGCAGGGAACTCTCCCAAGGGCAGTTCCGGATCTTCAGGCCCCCGCGGCGGGGGAGGGCAGCCAACGCCTGGCTCTTCGGGCCCGGGCGGCGCCGCTGGCACCACAGGCAAAGCGGGAGCGGCAGCACCGGCCGGGGGTGCTGGGGCCGCGACCGGAGCGGCAGCTACGGGCCCGGCTGGCATGGCCGTAGCCACAGGCATACAGGTGGCATCCAGGACATCAGAGGCAATCAAGACGACCGCGCAGGATTCAACCGGGGAGGGCCCCAGTGGCAGCAATTAACACCGAATACAAGGAACCGTCCTACGGCAACTGGCGCGTTCCGCGCTCAGCCGGACTGGGCAATCTCGGTGCTATCGGCACCGGCATCGTCATGGTCGGCCTGCTCCTGGGCATTGTCAGCTTCGCGATTTGGGGCCTGTTCGTCGGCCTGGGGGTCCTTGCCCTAGCTGGCGCTTGCGCTCTGCTGTTGACAGTCAAGGACAAACACGGCCAGTCCGCCGTGGACCGTATGGGTATTCGCGTAGCGTTCAAGGTCTCGAAGTCGTCTGGGACCAATCTGTACCGATCGGGGCCGCTGGGCGTGACCGAATGGGGCATGTACCAGCTCCCCGGGCTGGCAGCGAAGTCCACCCTGTATGAGTTCACCGACTCCTACAAGCGCCCTTTCGCCATGCTGCACGTACCGGCCACCAGCCACTTCACCGTGATCTTCTCCACCGAACCGGACGGGGCCTCCCTCGTGGACCCGGAGCAGGTTGATGCTTGGGTGGCGAACTGGGGCGGCTGGCTCGCCGGTCTGGCCGACGAGGCCGGCCTGGACGCCGCTGCCGTTACCGTCGAGACCGCTCCGGACTCGGGGTACCGGCTGCGGAACGAAGTCATGATGAACATCGACCCGAACGCCCCGCAGTTCGCCAGGGACATGCTCCACGAGGTCGTCGAGACCTACCCGGAAGGATCGGCCACGGTCCGCGCCTGGGTATCCCTGACCTTCAACGCATCGCTGCGTGCAGGGTCGAAAAAGCGCACCCCTGAAGACGTCGCCCGTGACCTGGCCTCCCGGATCCCCGGCCTGTCGGCCCGGCTCCAGTCCACCGGTGCCGGGATCGCCCGTCCCATGTCGGCGCAGGAACTCTGCGAGGTCGTCCGCATTGCCTACGACCCGCCTGCCGCGCTGATCATTGACGAGGCCCACGCCGCCGGCACCCCGGTATCGCTGACCTGGGACGAGGTCGGCCCCACCGCGACGCAGGCCAGCTGGGACGACTACCGCCACGACTCCGCGTTCTCGGCCTCCTGGACCATGTCCGGCGCCCCGCGCGGGTCGGTGAACTCCTCCGTCCTGTCCCGGCTGCTGGCACCGCACGGGGACATCGACCGCAAACGCGTCTCCCTGCTCTACCGCCCAATGGATTCCGCCCGCGCCGCAGCGGTAGTCGAGCGGGACCAGAACAACGCCAACGTCCGCATCACCTCCGGTACCCGCCCTTCCGCCCGTGCCCTGGTCGATGCCCGCTCCGCCGTGCAAACCGCGCAGGAAGAAGCCCAGGGCGCCGGACTGGTGAACTTCGGCATGGTCGTCACTGCCACCGTCACGGACAAGGAACGCCTGCCCGACGCCGTAGCAGCCATTGAACAAACCTCGGGCACCGCCCGGGTCCTGCTGCGCCGCGCTTACGGCTCCCAGGACACTGCCTTCGCCGCCTCCTTGCCCCTGGGGCTGGTCCTGCCCAAGCACAGCATGGTGCCCTCCGAGATTAAGGACGCGCTGTAATGGCACCCACGAGGCTTTTGACAGCAAAGAAGTCAAAGACAGTAAAGACAGCAAAAGCAACGGACGACACCCCGAAGCGTCCCGCACGGGAAGCCGGTCCGGGATCAAGGGGTTGGACCGGGCGGGGCGGCGGTATGGCCCAACTCCTGCCCTCCGTGCGGGAGTACCGGGGAACAACCGTTCAGGTCTGCGGTCTGTGGCCGTTCTCGTCCGGCGCATCGTCTCCCATGATTGGGGTGCCGCTGGGCCGCCACGAGGAAACCCAAGCCACCGTCTGCTGCGACCCGATCAGCTGGTTCCAGCGCGCACGACTGCTTTCCAACCCCTCGGCGTTCATCCTCGGCAAGCCTGGCCTCGGGAAATCCACGGTAGTGCGGCGGATGTTCATCGGCCTCTCCGCTCAAGGCGTGCACCCCCTGATCCTGGGCGACCTCAAAGGCGAACACGTCAAAGCCGTGAAAGCCCTGGGCGGCCAGGTCATCAAGCTCGGCCGCGGCGTCGGCTATATGAACATCCTCGACCCCGGCCAGGCCGTGGAAGCGGCCCAGCTGCTCGAAGACAGCGGCCACCACGAGGACGCTGCCCGGGTCCGCGCCGACGCTCACGGCCGGCGCCTGACCATGGTCGTATCCCTCATCACCATCAGCCGGAACAACCCGCCCACGGACCAGGAACAAACGATCCTGGACCGGGCGCTGCGCGTCCTCGATGAACGCTTTGACGGCGTCCCGGTTCTGAAGGACCTGCTCGACGTGATCGTCTCCGCGCCGGACGAGCTGCGCCAGGTCGCACTGGACCGCGGCGACATGAACGTCTACCTGCAGGAGACCCGGGCGCTGGAAGCAACCCTGCTCGGTCTGACCGGCGGCGGGAAGCTCGGCGAAATCTTCTCCCGGCAAACCACAAACCCGATGAAGCGTGACCGGGCCGTGGTCTTCGATGTCTCCAGCATCGATGAGACCGAAACCGATCTGCAGGCCGCCGTGCTGCTGGCTTGCTGGTCCTACGGCTTCGGCACCGTGAATGTCGCCAACGCCCTCGCCGACGCGGGGCTGGAGCCGCGCAGGAACTACTTCGTGGTTCTGGATGAGCTGTGGCGGGCCCTGCGTGCCGGCAAGGGCATGGTTGACCGGGTGGATGCCCTGACCCGACTCAACCGCTCCGTCGGCGTCGGGCAGATCATGATCTCCCACACCATGTCCGACCTGCTGGCACTGCCGGCCGAGGAGGACCGGATGAAAGCCCGGGGCTTCGTCGAACGCTCCGGCATGGTCATCTGCGGCGGGCTGCCCGCTTCCGAGATGCCGCTGCTGACCTCCGCGATACCGCTGTCCCGGCAGGAACAGCAAAAGCTCATCTCCTGGCAGGACCCGCCAGCGTGGGACTCCCGTGGTGTAGACGTCGAGCCGCCAGGGCGTGGGAAGTTCCTTATCAAGGTCGGCGGGCGCCCCGGAATCCCGGTGCAGGTCAGCCTGACCTCCGTGGAGCATGGCCCTGACGGGGTCAACGACACCGACGGGAAATGGCACGCATCCCCGGAACCGATCATGGATCCAGCCGCACCCATCGTGCCAACTGAAGGAGGCTCATTGTGAGCGCACCGAACCGCAAAGGCATGGGCCTCGGTGATGCCATCCTCGTGTGGCTGGCCATTGGCTTTATCGTCGTCTTCGGCGGCGGCACGTATGCGGCCGCACACATTGGCTCGTGGATGGCCGGCATCGACGCACCGCCCGCCCATCCCGTTGACCTGATCGCCGGACTTATCAAGGGCAAGGTGCCGTGGCCGGCCCAGGCCACCATCGTTGTCTGCGTCATGGCCGGACTGGTCCTAGCCCTGGCCGTCGTCGTACTGGTCGCCTGGCGGCAGGGTGCGTCCAAGCGTGCCCGGGTGGACAAGGCCGCCCGTTACCTCGGCCGCGGAAAATCGTTGGCTGCGTTCTCCGAGAAGGGAGCGCAGGCCAAGGCAGAACGGCTGGGAATCAAGGACAACCCCGGGATCGTGGTCGGCAAGGTCGTCTCCACCGGCCAGAAATTCATCCAGTCCTGGGAAGACCTCAGCCTCGACATCTGGGGGCCCCGGACCGGTAAGTCGACCTCCCGGGTGATGCCTGCGATCCTAGACGCTCCCGGCGCTGTCGTCTCAACCTCCAACAAGCGCGACGTCGTGGACGGGACCCGTGGCGTCCGCGAGGCCACGGCCCCTGTGTGGGTGTTCGATCCGCAGAAGATCGCCCAGGAGGAACCGGACTGGTGGTGGAACCCCCTGTCCTACGTCACCGACGAAGAGAAGGCGTATAAGCTCACCCAGCACTTCGCCGTCGGTTCCCGGGTTCCTGGGTCAAAGCCGGATGCCTACTTCGACCCCAAAGCCGAAGACATCCTTTCCTCCTACTTCCTCGCTGCAGCACTGGGCGATCTGCCGATCACGCAGGTGTACCTGTGGGTGACCGAGCAGGTCAGCCAGGAACCCATCGAAATCCTCCGGGAGCATGACTACGAGCTGCAGTACAAGGGCCTGGAGTCCACGCTGAAGCTGGCAGACAAGCAACGCGACGGTATCTTCGGCACCGCCGAGAAGATGATCCAGTGCCTCAAGAGCCGCAACACCCTTCGCTGGGTCGCCCCAAGCGGTGGCGCGGGCGTGAGAGGAGATGCCCGTCGCCAATTCGATCCGCACGCGTTCGCCGCATCCCAGGAGACGATCTACATCCTCTCCAAGGAAGGAGCAGGCTCAGCCGCCCCACTGACCACGGCGCTGACCGTGGCCATTGCTGAGGCGATGGAGGAACGGGCCGAGCGCAGTGGGGGGCGCCTTCCCAAGCCGGCCCTGTTCGCCCTTGACGAGCTGGCGAACGTAGTTCGCTGGGCCGGCCTTCCCGATCAGTTCAGCCACTACGGCTCCAAGGGCCTGATCGTCATGGGCATCCTGCAGTCCTGGTCCCAGGGCGTCGAACTCTGGGGCGAAGCGAACATGCGGAAGATTTGGTCCGCCGCGAACGTCAAGGTCTACGGCGGTGGCGTCGCCGAAGAAGGCTTCCTCCGCGCACTTTCTGACCTGATCGGCGACTACAGCTACATCAACGTCTCCGTCTCATCAGGGAAAACCGGATCCAGCCGCTCCCGGCAGGAAAGCAAGGAACGAATCTTCGACGTCTCCAACCTTGCCGAGCTGGACCGCGGCCGCGCCGTCGTCCTCGCCTCCGGCGCCCCAGCCACGCTGGTCCGCACCATGCCCTGGTACACCGGCTCCCACAAGGACGCCGTGGAAGCGTCTATTAAGAAGTACAGCCCGCAGCCGGAGGACGAACCGGTACCGGTGGCAGCGGCACCGGTAACCAATCCATGGGTGACGGGGTAGGGGAGTAGGGCATGACTATCGAGATTGGCCGCTTCGGTGAAGCTCCCAGCTCAGACGTAGAGGACACCGGCGCTGACGGCGGCGAGCAGCAGAAGCCCCCGCAGCTGGTCTACGGCTCGGCCGAGGAATTCCTGCACGAGCAGCTGCTGCCCACGTACGTCCGTGACGTGGACGGTCGGGCAGCGAAGTGGTGCATTGAATGGTACTTCCACCCGGAGGCCGTGTCCCGTGTAGAGGCGCTATGGCGGGCCTGGGAACACCTCAGGCTCGACGGAGCCACCGGCATCAGCGTCTGGTTCAAAGACCACGCCGACCACCACATGAGCGTCCTTCTGGATCCCCGAGGGCCGTTCTACAAATGCGATATGCAAAAGCACCGCGACCCCGAACACCTTGAACCCAAGAAGGCACCGCTCGGATGGTTCCCCGATGTGCGGGCTCAGCAACCCAAGTAAGAATGCCCACGAGAACGTAAAGGGCGGAGACGGCCACCGGGCTGCCTCCGCCCTAATGCATCCATACGGGCAGCACTCAGCTTTTTTCCGGCGGGTCGAAGGTAAGGAATCCATCCGGCGGCTGGATCCCGCTGAAGTAGGCCATATTTTCTATGGTGTTCAGCGTGAAAAGCTCTGTGTACCTCATCCTGTCCACAAGAGATGTCTGCCGTCCATCCAACTTGAAGCCAGCCCACAGTGGACCCACTCGAAGACGATCTCCATCACGTCGGGTTCGGTTTTCAACGGCCCGCTGCGGAACGGTGAATCCTTTGCCACGGCCTCGTTCTTGAAGAGTGCGGCATCAAACCCGGGACGGTTCACCGAATAACCTTTACGTGCGGAGGCGGTCGGCAACAGACGCGGACCTACACATCTCTCGGGAAAAGCCAGCCCGTGAACGGGCCATCGAACATGGCTAGGCCGACTTCTGCGGCCGTCATGACCATGTCACAGAAATCCGTCTCAGCGACCCGGGTTCCTCCAACGCGCGTCGACATCCAAACCTGCTTGGAGTCTCCCGCACGAACGAAGCCCGGGAAATCCTTCTCGATCCTGCTGACTTGCCGATCTTCGGGCCTGATCTTAATGTGCATCGGACGCGGTTGTTCGAGGGGTGCAATCGCCGCATGGATCTGAACACCTACGCCGCCAGGCCTAGGCATCAGGTAAATGGTGACGACCTTCTGCGCCACTGCTGTGGGCGTGTGGCCAGACTCTAGTGGTACCTCCCACCGCGTCATACCGTTCGCCTGTGGAACGGCACGACCGTTGAGGAATTGACCGCGCATGGAGAAGTCTTGCGCATCGAACCTATAAAAGACGACATCGATCCAAGGCTGCTGCCCCGATCGGAATCGAATCCGGACGTCACCATCGTCGTCATAGCTCCAGGTCATGCCAGCATGGTCGAGCGCTGGGCCGATCTCGAGTAGGGATGTTGCGCGAGTCAGATCCATGCCTTGTCTCTCTCCAATGCCGAAATAGGGTGTGGGGCGTCCAATATGCCGTACCGGCACAGGGGCTCTTGAAAAAAGATATCGGAGCACTGAATCGTCCCGGGTTTGATGCTCTAGGTCGCGTACGGGAGAGGGCACCCAGAGATTCTGGGTGCCCTCTCGTCGTCCGGTCCTATCGTTTAGCGGGAGAGGCCGCCCTTGCCTCGTTCAGCGCCCACTGCTGCCCCTGTGCGGGACTTTCTGGCCTTTGCTGCTGCCTTGCCCTTGGTGACGGCTGTGCTGGGGTGTGTACCCTCGCTGCGGGCCGCGGTGAGTCGGCCGCGGATCTGTGCTTCGTTGGCGCCGGTAGCCTCCAGGGACTCCGCGAATTTTGCATGGTGTTCGGCTGACCCGTAGCTGCCAGCTGATGCGGTTTCTGCTTTGAGTGCCTGGTCTTTCAGTTGGCTGCTGTCGTTGCCTGTGACGCGGTTTTCGATTTCGCGGCCGACGCCTTCGAGTCGGGCGAACAGTTCCTTTTCGGCTCGTTCATACCGTTGCTCCAATGACGTAACTTGCGAGCCGGTGAAGCCGCCCTCAGCCAGGAGCTTGGCTTCGTGCAACTCCTTGGCTGCTTTCACGAACTGAGGATCGTTGAAGTGGGATTCGCCGGCACCGTTGATGTTCGCGGTGGTTTCTTTGCGCAGCTGCTCGATGTCGGGGCCGTTGATGCCGTCCTTGCCGATGAGGAACAGTCGCTCCTTGATGTCGGCGTCTGCAGCCTCAGCCGCCTTGGGCGTTTTCGCGTTGTGGGCACGTTGCAGGGCGTGGGCCAGTTCGGGGTTTGCCAGGTACTCCACGGGAACCTGGTGGCGCTCCATTTCAGGTGCCAGCTTCGTCGCTTGGGCGCGAAGTTCCTCTGCCTGTGCAGCTGCGATCAGCTGCATGGCTTTCTCGTGTTCGGCGGCGGCTTTCCGTGCTTCTTCTTGGCTGCGTGCCAGATCGTCCCGACGGGCGTTTTCGGTCGCGATGGTCGCGATTCCTGATTCAAGGTAAGCGGTGTCCGTGCCGACGTCATGTGTGTCGATGCCGTACCGGGCAAGCACTTCTTCACGGATTTTTGTAGAGGCTTCAAGGGCGGTGGGATCGTGGTCTTTCCAGCCTTCAGCGACGCCGTGTGCCGTCGCGATGTCGGCCGGCTGTGCTTTGTCCCACCACTCGTCTTTCTGGACAGCTGTGAGGACGGCACGGGCTGAGCTGCGTTCAGCCACAAGGCGCGCCTGGGCTTCCCGTGCAGCCTGGGTGTCCAGGTGTTCCTGCTGCCGCTGAGCTTCCTGCCGGCGTCGTACCAGCGTCTCGGCGATGCGCGAGGCGACCATCAGAGATTGCCGCATTCCGTTGTCGAGAAAGTCGTCGATGCCGTCTGATTCACTCATGGTGTTCCCCTTGCACTAGTGGTGTGATTCTTATCGGTCGAGTCCAGGCCCGGTGCCCCGGTTGGGCTGATAGGTCTTGGCTGGTGTCGCCGGTGTGGGTGTCGTGGGGACCACCGAACCGGGACGAATTGGAGCCATGCCGCGGCGTGCAATATCAACTGCACGAGGCGGCACCGCAGCCGCTTCTGCAGACTGCCGTTCTGCTCCTACGGGAGCAGCAGCCTTGGGCATCGTGGCAGTGAACGGGGCAAGCTGGTTCCCGACTACTGCCCGGATGCGCTGGGCTTCTCGGGCACGGCCGGACTGGGCATGCATCTCGTACAGGGCGAACGCGGTGTTGATGAGCTGAACCATGAGCGCCGTTTGCGCTGCCGTCTTGTTCTTGCTGGACGCTGCCATGAACAACATGGCGGTACCGGCAATGGACGGAAGTGCGACCGGCTTGCTGTACTGCCGGGGGTTGCGCAGCTGCGCCGTCCGGGACAGCTCCGCTGCTGTTGCGGCCAGTGGACCGGGGGTAGGTTCGAGCCGATAGGACCATGCGGCGAATGCGCCGGAAACTTCCCTGGCTGCCTTGGCCCAGGTGGCGTGGTCGTCCCGCGGGATGTTGCGAAGCTGGTCGGCCAGTGCGGTCGCGTTCCGTGTGTATTCCACCCATGCCTGGGCCGGCGGTGTGGCGTTCTCCGGTCCTGTCCTTGAAACGGTTCGCTTGTTACGGGCCGCTGCATTCCACTCGGCAGCGGCTTCAGTAGCGAGCTGGGGTGAGTCCATCCATTCCTGCCGAAGGGCACCCAGTCTCAGGTCCGTGGCCAGGGTGCCGCCGCCGAACCAGATGGGCCGTTCCCCTTGCTTGGGACGTTCGGCAACGGAGTATCCGACGATAACGTCGGTGGTGTTCTTGGCGTAGCGGGGGCGCACCAGCATTCCGGTCTGACGGGCCCGCCGGACGAACTCTCCTTCGGTGGCAGAGGATGTGGCGCAGGCCCTGACTTTTCGCGCCAGGGAGACGCGGTGCATCTCGCGCTCGTCACGGACGGCTGTGGCCTTCTCACCTCGGTCGTAACCTCGGGTGGCGTGCACCGTGGAGAGCTGTTCCAGCCCGTACTTAACCTCCAGCTCACGGCAGGTCTGTTGGGCCCTTTTGTAGTCGCCGTGGGTGGATGCTTTAGTGCCGTCTTCGCGGACCAGGGACACGGCGATGTGGATGTGGTGGTTCCCGTTCTCCGAGGTTCCGTGGTTGATCGCGGCCCAGCGGCAGCGGGCCTTTCCGCTGGTCTCGGTGAACCCCATGGAATCCACGAAGTCGTTGGCGATATCACCCCACTGCTGGTCCGTCAGCGCGCCTTCCTCAGCGCGCAGGCTCAGCGAGCAGTGCCACACGCTCGCGTCCTTGTAACCGACGTGAACGCGTTCCTTCTTGGCCGCATCCCATTGCATGTCCTTGATCTGCACCGAGACACCGAAGACCTTGCGTGGGCGGTCAAGGTGCTTGGCAATGGCAATGGCATCATCCTTGTCCAGGACTCCATCGTCGTACCACGCCATGATCGCCGCGTCGCCAGCCACCAGGTGCGGCTCGGAGTGCGCGTTCTTCGTCTTATCGGAGTCTGTGGACGCCAGGTAGACCATAAGGCCGGCCATGCGCGAACCGCGGGTGATGTTCGGAATCATCGGCCTACATCAGCCCGTCAATGGCGTCGTCAATCCGCATGGCAACTTTGCGGATGTGCTTGAGTGCTTCCCGCGCCTCCAGCGGGAACTCGCTGGTTGCATTGGCCTGCCGTGCGAGCTGGTTGATGTTGTTCGACGACCGGGCCAACAGGTTGTGCAAGGCCATCAGTTCCGCCGCGATGGCACGGCGCTCCGTAGGAGAATCAGAATGCTCCGACAGTGCCGCCGAAACCAGCAGGTTCGGCACCGTGACCTTTTCGCGCTCGGCCCTGGCAACGAGGGCAGCTTCCTCCTCGACCGTGACCCACACGTCACGGCGCTTCTTACTGCCGGCGGGAGTGTTCTCACGGCGACGGCGGGAGAGCTTTGGACGGCGAGTGCTCTCCTCCTCCGACATGCCAACTCCCCCCCTTCCAAAGGCCCAGCGCAGCGACCCCGAACGGGGACCCACAAGCCAGTGTGCCAAACGTCGACGCAGGAGCCGTGCAGGACACGCCCATTTACACCCGTGTAAATGTATAGCTTGCTCCGCGAAGCCGGTCGTGTTGGTTTTCTCACCGCGTGCGCGGCACGCCGAAAAACCTCCGGCCCTAAGGGCGGGCCGATCGATAGAGTCGGGGCATGGACATCAACGACATCGCCACTAAAGCGGCCGCCAAAATCGACGCTGCCCGAGACGCCAAGGTAAACGCCGTGAAGAACGCCGCAGCAAGCGGCGTCGAACTCCAGGAAGCAGCCCAGCTGCTCGCAGCAGCCGAGCAAAAGTACGCCAAGGACTACCAAGCCGCCCTACGCGCCGACTGGACCGAATCCGACCTGCGTGGCTTCGGGCTGGATGCTCCGAACAAGAAGGCCGGCGGGCGTCCCCGCGGCACCAAGGCGGCGCGCCAGGGAAAAGCCGCTGACGAGACTCCCCGTGAGAACGAACTGGTTGACGCCACCGCCTCCACCAACATGTAGCCCCTCGTCCACATGGGCACGGCAAAAGCTAAATCCTCCGGGCTTTTCCCGCACCCATGTGGACGACTGGACCCACCCGACCGGTTGCACACAAACGCCAGGTCACCAGAGCCGGGCCGTCGCCGCCGGGACCGGCGAATGTGCACAACCTCGACCACGCTCGGTCACCAAACGGATAAGTCCCCCATGGTCCAAGACGTACGCTGCCGGCCCACCCCAGCCCCCGGCTGGTTTTCCTTCAGCAGGGACGACACACACCGTCCTGGCGGGGCAACGTTTGGCAGCGAAAGAACCGCGATCAGTGAGGCGCTTCTAAGACGCTCGGGGGGCTTCCAGCCCGGTTACGGGCGGTGACAACCACAAGCTGCAGGGCGGCGCTCATCACCACCAAGTACCGCAGGCCCGCGTGATCCAAGCAATGGAACCTGGCGCAGGTTAAGACCCACACGAAGAATGGCCGGCACCCCGTCTTTGGGTGCCGGCCATTCTTCGTTTCGAGCTTTGATCCTTAGTCCTCCGTCGCATCATCATCGAGCTCGCCGGCTGCGATGCGTTCGGCGGTGCGCCGGTAGGCCTCGGCGATGTAATCCTCGACGTCCTGCCGCCCAACCCTCCACAGGCCCCTTTTATCTTGCCTCGATTGCGTTGAAAGACATGTTGGTTTAATCCTCGGTCTTCTTCGTTGCTAACGCTTTTTCCCTCAACTGTGAGGCTGGCGGCTGCCGGCTCACTGAGCAGCCTCTCGAGACGCGCCAGCCGGGTGGGGACCTGGCTGCGGGGTGGGCGGTATCCGGACTGCAAGGGTCCCCGGGCTTTCCCTAAGCATTGCCTGTCACAGTCGGGTTATCAGGTTCTGCCGCTGGGGCTGAACCGCCGTTACCCTGCCACCGTGGCCGGTCGTCGCTGACCTCCGACGCCGGCCACGGTTCCGGGCCCGGTGGGGGCGTGATGCCGCTTTAGGAAGCAGGTGATCAGGATGAATCGATTGGCCACCACGGGCAACATCACTTGGGATGGGCGCCTGGAGGACTTCAAGGGCAGCGACACCACCCAATACGTCAGGACGGCGGTTGACCTCGCCAGGACCTGCGGGGCGTGCCCGAGTGAACTGACGCCCGGCGGCCCGGTGTCGTTGGTCGTGGAAATTATGCAGAGCACCGCACCTGACGGCTCGGAATTCCTAACCTTCACGGATTTCGTCTGCCACCGATGGTGCAGTGATCCGGCAGTGGTGGTGCGGCAGACGCCGTGGGAGCCGCACGAGATGTCACCCATTGCGGTCCGGGCGGTATTTACACAGAAGTCTTCTGCCGGCCGCACCAGGGCGGTCCCGGTCCTGGCCTACACCCTGGACCAGGTCCTGAGCTTCCGGGAAAACGGCAGTGAAATGATCTCCGCCCTGGTCTCCCTCCTGCTTTCGCGCGGATTCCAGTTGGCCATGAGCGCTGACTACTCGGCCATTCTGCAGCAGGCACAACCAACGGCGACCAACTGCACGTGCACCCTGACGCCGGCGGGTCTGCTCCGCTTCTCGAGCGCCGGCGAAGTCCTCTACCGCGAACAGCTCAACCCCCAGGACGCAGATGACGCTGAATGGATCACGGCAGCAACAGCCGCCGGGAGGATCCTTATCATCAGTGGAGACTACCTAAACATCACGGATACAAGTCTCGACCTCCGAACGGCCGCCCGGCGGGGGACGCTGGTAATCGGCACAGTCCCTTTCAACGACAGCGCCCAGAAGTCCGCCTGAGAGGCCGATTCCCCAAGGCACCCGGTCCGGGAGGACTGCACCTTGCCGGGCGCCCCTGCCGGCCTCCAGCTTGCAGGCCCGTTTGGTATAGGAACCACTGTTCAGCAAGACAGGTCAGGATTCTGCGCCCGGTATGGCGCTGCTCTCCCCGCCATATGGTTCTCGATCAGCCTTTTGCATCGATCGCGGCCTTGAAAGGCTCCACCCCGTAAGTGCCTCCCGTCAGGACAGATACTGGGCAGTAAGCTGACCATGGAAGCCGAAGGGGGAACATTGAAGCTCACCGTGCACATTGTGCAGGCCATCGATGGCCGGTTCGACCTGCGGGTCTTCGAACTGCCAGAGCTTGCAGCTCAGGCCCGAGGGGTCGACGAAATCCCAGATGCCGTCAAGGACGCTGCAGCAAGATTGACCGGCCGCCCCAAACACGACTTCGACATCGAAGTCAGGTACTGACGGTCCCAGACCAAGGAACGAGTGCCCCTGGCGGCGCAATTACAGTGGGCGGATATTTTCGGCTTGCGGGCCCTTGGGGCCGTGGGCCACTTCGAACTCAACTTTTTGGCTGTCTTCCAGCGACCGGTAGCCTCTGCCGACAAATGCGGAGTAGTGCGCGAAGATCTCTCCGGATCCATCGTCCGGGGCGATAAAGCCAAAGCCTTTTTCGGCGTTAAAACCATTTCACGGTGCCTGTTGCCATCTGATCCCCCAAGGAACTTCTACGTCTCACCGCAGCACTGCAGTGCCAGCGCGCGGAGATCTTCCTCCGCTGGTCTCCAAAGATAGGGCCAGCTTTCCGTCGGGCACAAGGGACCCAATGGCGGGAGCGGGACCGACGACGGAGCTGGGGGCCGCTGGCATGGGGGACACCAGTCGGCTGTCCGCCGCCGGCCAGTTTAAACTTTACGCCGGTGCAGGGTGAGCAGTGGCCCTTACCGCCATGCCCGCCTTGCCGGTGACCGGCTCTGAGGAAGGCCTGGGGGAACCTTCGGAGGTTATGGTTCGGCTGGCGGCATCGCAGGTTTCGAGTGGGATTTGTAGGGTGGCAGGTCGGCCGCGTCCTGGACATCGCGGAGGTGTGCGAGCAGAGCCTGTTCGGGATGTCCGGGGTTTTCCGCCAGGTGCTCGAGCAAGGAGAAGTAGATGCCCGGATCGAGGTCCGGGTCAGCGAGCATTTCGTTGATCAGTTGCCTGAGCTGAAACCGCTGAAGTCCGTCCTGGGCGGGCTGGACCGGCCGAGCTGGATGCGCCCCGCCCGGCATTGCGCGGGGCGGGACGGGCCACTGCCGGCGGTCGCCCAATGAGGGGAACTCGAGAATCGTCATCAGTCCTGCCCCTTTCGTCTTGCGTTACTGCCAGTCTGCCGCGGCGTCGTGGTGCTTTCCCGGCAAACCTTGGACGTTGCGGGGGGTTCGTCCTTCCGCCCCCGGCCGCTGTGGCGCACCCGCCATGTTTGATCCGCCATTCCTGGAAGAGCGGTATCGGTTTCTAGGGTTCATCGGGGTTTCCGCAAGGTTCGGGTGACACGATCCATGCATCTGGCCGTTGAAGCGCTCTCCGGGCCAGTCCGCCGGGCCGGCGAATGCTCCCCCCGCTATGGCCGGCCCGGCGGGATTTACGCGCAGTCGGTACCGGACAGCCGCCGGAAGTCATCTGGCACCCGCCCCCAACGAACCTTACGAACCTCACAGAAAACAGTCGCTGCCACCAGAGCTAAACCGCCGCAACGGCGGGCAGGATCCACGCGTATCCAGAAAATGGAGCAAGATAACCGCGGCCCCCGAGCTGGAGTGCGCGAAGCTCCCCGGCCTTGATGAGGCCGCGTATGAGGCTGGCCTTCACGTTGAGCTCTTCGGCAGCTTGCTCGATCGTCAGGAAGCGGGGCTTGTTGCCCTGGGTCTGGTTCATTTCATCGGGGGACATCTCCACGGCTATTTATCCTCGCTTCGGTGCATTTCATCCATCGTTCTCTGCCCTCGACGCAGCTCGCCTGCCCCCACCGGAGGCCAGGCCTTGCCGGCGTTGTACTTGCGCTGCAGGCGCTTCACCTCGCGCATCGTCGCCCGGACAATAAAGTCCGAAACGCTTGCGTCGCCTTCCTGCAAACCTGCCGCCTTGAACGCTGCCCGGACCTGCCCGGCCTGGTCCTCGGTGTAGTACGGCGTGAAGGCAGGAAACCGCTTCGGTTTCGCCATCAACAAGCTCCTGATTAGAGGGTTCGCAACGCGCTGGGCCACGGGTGCAGACTGTCCAGGTAGCCCTTCCCTCGGGACATGGAACCATCTGGGCTAAAGCGGATGTCTGAGTGCTGGTGGCTGCCGCCGGCATGCGCGATAGCAGCCAGGACCAAGTCCAGATTCTCCCGATCCAAACCCGACACGACGTCGCCCAAGGCGACGGGAACATCTTCAGCCAGGGACGCGGCCAACATCAGGAAACGCCGCTCGCCACCGGAGAACACGCCTGCCTCTTCCGGGATGCCCGCGAAGTCGATCCATGCATTTACCTGGCTAGGTCCTTGCGGCTCGGCGCTCGTGTGCACCCAAGGGTTACCGGGGGCAGCAAACTTCCCACCAAAGCCCCGGATCAGCAGCTCAGTAGCCGCCTCGATGGTGTACATGCCTCTAGCCCAGGCGCGGAGGTCATCTGCATGCGTCATTGGTACGTCCTTGCTCGTGTTTTGAAGGTGAAGTGGCGAACCTGTCGGGGTCAGCGTATCGGCTGACCCCGACAGGAGCAGTGCGTTTAGAAAGGAGGTTCGGAGTCAGGCCCGTTGCCCCAGCCACCTGCCGTGGCGTTGGCGGTCGGCAGGCCCCACGGGTCGTCCTGCGGCTGGGACGAACCGCCCTGGTTGCCGCCACCCTGGCCGCCGAAGCCGCCGCCAGCCTGCCCGCCCTGGTTGCCGCGCTGGGTGCGGTTGACCTTGGCGTTCGCGTACCGCAGCGAGGGGCCGATCTCGTCGACTTCGAGCTCGATCACGGTGCGCTTCTCGCCCTCCTTGGTTTCGTAGGAACGGGACTTCAGCCGGCCGGTGACGATGACGCGCATGCCCTTGGTCAAGGACTCCGCTACGTTCTCTGCCGCCTCCCGCCAGACACTGGCGCGGAGGAAAAGCGTCTCGCCGTCCTTCCACTCGTTGGACTGCCGGTCGAAGGTCCTGGGCGTTGAAGCGACGGTGAAGTTCGCGACCGCAGATCCGCTCGGGGTGAACCGGAGTTCGGGGTCGTTGGTGAGGTTGCCGATAACTGTGATGGTCGTTTCGCCTGACATGGTTTCGTCCTTTTCTCTTAGTTTCGTTCTGGCGGATTAGTTACTGCGGGTAAGACAGTTGCGGTGGTTCATGGCGGCTGTGACGAGTTTGTCGCGGCGTAGACCGGACCAGTGGTCCTGGTCGTCGGTGTTGTTCACGACGACGGGCGCCTGGGAGTAGCCGAGTTCGGCGGTGACGTACTCCAGTGCTGCCGGCACTTGGGTGATGTCCACGGTCGTGTAGGTGATGCCCTTGGAGTCGAAGTAGTCCTTCGTCTTCTCGCAGTTGGCGCAGTCGGGCTTGGTGTAGACCGTGTAAGCGGTAGGTGAAGCAGTCATTTTCAGCACCTGGTTTCGTATCAAATGAGTTTCGTTCGTCTGGGTGACTTGCTACCTCAATTCTAGCAATCATTCAACTGAATGAATAGGGGTTTTGCCGCGGATTGTAGGGCTTTTTTCTAGCACTTTTTTGTCGAACAGATCGCTTCCTGCCTTTTGGACCACGGCTACGGACGGTGAGCTCCGCCGCCGGCTACTGTGGTCATCCCCGCAGGTTCGCCGCGACCGCAGCCCCCCTGTGCCTGAAAAGCCCCCCGGGCCCGCGGGGTGATGGTGGCACCTGGCGGGAATAGCAGCGCTGAATGGGTGGCGTCCCTGCTGAGGGAAGATTCACCACGGCGGGACGGTTCGCCGGCAGCGCAGGGTGTGGACCATGGGGAACGTGACCGCGTGCTCTGTCACCGCTCCCAGCCCGGGCTCCTGTCGCGAAGCGGCTGAGTGGTTCGGGTGTGCCCAGGGCCGCCGGCGGAAGGACCTTTGGTGCCGGGCCGGGAGGGGAAGCTGGCGGCAAGTAGACGCCTATGCTTCTCCACCGTTGGGTCCATTTCGCTGGTGTTTGGCGCTTCTTGCGGTTGGGCTGGTTCGATGGAGGCTTTGAGTCGTTCGTCCAGCTCTGCGCATTTCGCCCGCGCCTGGGTGAGTTTGTCTTCGTATTTGAATGGCTTCCCGGCCTGTTTTTCCACGTCGGCGAGGACGGCCTTTTTCTCTTGAATCGTTTGGCGGAGCTGCGCTTCATAGTCGGGCAGCGCGGCCACTTTGTTTTCGAGCTTGGTGATGATTCCGCTGCTTCCTTCCAGCAGTTCCGTCCGGGTCAGGACCAGTGGAGGGGCAGGCACATCTTTAATGGTGATTGCCAGGTCCTGATAGGAGCCGAGCCGGGAGTGCTCCCCTGCGTTGCGGACCTGCAGCTGGTGCCCGCCGAGGTTGGCCAGCGTTCCGTAGTCCCGTTCCTGCCGGTAGTAATTGCCGTAGTCCGGGGTATGGGTTCGGACCCACTCGGAGATGGCGGCGACCGCTTCTGTGCGTTTGGTGTAGGTTCGCCCGTCGATTGATGAGGTGAAGTTCTCTCCGGCGGTGGAGGTGATTCGGGGCAGTGCCGCCTGTACCGCGGGCAGGGCCGTTTCTGCCCTGGTGATGGCGGCCTCAGCTGAGGATCTGGTCCAACCAAGGGTGCTGTGGCCCTTTTCGTGGGCACGCTTGAGGCGTTCGAGTTTGGTCCGCTCAGCGTCAGCTTCGATCTTCTCCACGACGAGCGGGTTGCCGCTGGTTGCTGCCTTGATTTGGGCAGCGTTCAGCGCCAGGTCCCCAACGTCCTCGATTTCACGGATGTCCAGGCGGCCGCGGAGGACCTGTTGGATCATGGTGGCTTTGCGCTGGATTCCGTCCCAGGCCGCGCTGTCGTAGCTTCCGACGGTGGCGTACTGGAAGTTGTGGACCTCGGCGTTGGCGTTGCCTTGGCGGATGATGCGCCCGTCGCGCTGGGTCAGGTCTGCCGGCCGCCAGGGGCAGGTGACGTGATGGATGGCTTTGGCGCGCAGCTGCACGTTGGTGCCGGTGCCCATCATCGCGGTGGAGCCGATGAGGACGGCGACTTCTCCGCTGCGGCACTGGGCGAAGAGCTGTGCCTTCTGGTCCGGTTTGGGCGCTTCCTGGATGAAGCGGATCTGTTCGGGCTGGATCCCGCCGGCGACCAGCTGGTCTTTGATCTGCTGGTAGGCGGTCCAGACGGGTTTGCCGTCCGGGCCGGTGTCTTTGGAGGGGGTGCCGAGGTCGCAGAAGATGATCTGCAGCGCACCTTTGGTGGTTGATGGGGTGCCGGACTCGAAGCTGGTCTCGTACTCGTTGTCCCGGTTTTCTGCCCAGACTTTCAGGGTCTTGGCGACGACCTGGTCGATCTTGGTTCCGGATTCGGGTTCGATACCGACCATCCGCAGGTCTAGGGCGGCCTTGCGCCCGTCGTTGTAGACGTTCAGGGCGTTGTCCGCGCCCTTTTCGGCCCAGCCGGAGAGGGAGTCCAGCCGGTCCGCGAGGCCTTTCATGTAGTCGGCCAGTTCGGGCGGCTGCGGGATGAGCACCAGTTCGGGCTGGCGTTCGCCGTCGCCGGGGCGGCGGGCCAGGTCGGGGGTTTTCAGGTTCAGGTCTTCGGAGAGCTTCACGTCGGCGAAGACGTGGAAGCTGCGCAGCATCTCGGGGACGTTCTTGAACTTCGCGAAGCGCGGCTTGTTCTTCAGGCGTCCGCCGGCGTCCATCTCGATCGCAGTGACGGTTTCACCGAAGGTCGCACCCCACACATCGAAGTTCTCCACTCCGGCGGCCTGGAGAAGGTCCGGACGGAGGTAGCGCTGCATGACGTGGGCTTCAGTGATGGAGTTGGCGATGGGGGTTCCAGTGGCCATGGTGACGACCCGCTCACCGTGGACACGGCGCAGGTACTCCAGCTTCAGATGCATGTCCGTGGCCCGCATGGAACCGGCGATTTCGGCGCCCTTGATGTTCGTGACGGTTCGAAGGTTTTTGTAGTCGTGCGCCTCGTCGACAAAGAGGTAGTCGACGCCGGTGTCTTCAAATGTCAGGCCCGGATCGGGGGCGGTGTCCATGAGCCGTTTCATGCGTTCTTCTTCGGCCTGAAGTTTGGTTTCCAGCTTCTTGATGGTCGTGCGGTCCTCACCCTCCGCTTGGGCGTTGACGATGGTCTGTCGGACGTCGGCGATGATCGATTCCTGGTAGGCCTCGATGGTTTCCGCTTTGACGCCGATGCTCTTGAAGGCCTGCTGGGTCATGATGATGCCGTCCCAGTCGTTGGCCGCTGCCCGGGCGACGAACTGGCGGCGGGCAGTGAGGTCACCGCTCTTGGTCTTAATGTCATCCGAGCCTGCCGAGAGCAGCCTCGCCTGCGGGTACAGTTCCAGCCATTCGCGGGTGAATTGCTCCAGCATGTGGTTTGGTACGACGATCATCGGTTTGTTCGCCATGCCCAGGCGTTTCAGTTCCATGGCCCCCATGACCATCTCCGCCGTCTTGCCGGCACCGACTTCATGGAAGAGGCCAACGGCCGGTTCTGAGATGATCCGGGCGACGGCGGTGCGCTGGTGAGGGTGTGGTGTGAAGGTTTTTGCCAGCCCGGGCAGGGTGAGCCGGCCGCCTTCTTTGGTGTAGTCGCGCAGCGCGATGGAGTTGAAACGGCGGTTGTACTCCTCGATGAGGCGGCTGGCGCGCTCCGGGTCTTCCCAGACCCACTCGGCGAAGCGTTCCTGCAGGGCTTCGGCCTTCTCCTGCGCGGCTTCGGTTTCTTCGAGGTTGGCAATCATTTTGCCGTCCTCGTTTTTGTCCTCGACCTGGATGCTCTTTTGTTCCAGGATGCTTTGAAGCAGGTCGGGGGCGGGCCTCCGGCCTGTCCCCCATTCATTGGTGGAGCGGACGGTTCCGCGGTTGGCTTTCACGCGCCAGATGCCGCCGCCGACGCTGGTGACGGTGGCGTTGGGGTCGGCGAGGATGTCCTGGACGAAGCGCTGGTGTTCCTCGGGCGAGATCCAGACGGCTCCCAGCCGGGCCTCGACGTCTTCCATGCCGACCTTTGGCGGCTGGACTTCTTCCAGGGCCTGGACGTTGACGTTCCAGCGTTCGTCCTCGGCCGCGGCCGCCCGCGCGGCGTCGAGCTTGGTTCGGACGTTCCCGGACAGGTACTCCGGGGCCGTGACCAGCTTGCCGGTCTCGGGGTCATCGAAGACAAGCGTTCCGAGCTGGTCCCGGGCTTCCTCTTCGGTCACACCCAGCAGGTCTGCGATCTGCTCCAGCTCGGGAGAGCCGTAGGTGTCCAAGGTGATGGCGAGGGCTTCGTCGACGTTCTCCGCACCCATGATCGGTTTGCGGGCCACGACCTGGCGGTGCTGCAGCAGGGCGGCCGGGGTTGCGGTCTGTGTTTCGTCGTTGAAGTTCTCCAGCGCGCCGGGCAGGGAGCCGAAGGGATCCTTAGCGCTCAGGAGCCGGAACGCCGGAGATAGCCGGCGGATGACGATGTCCTCGCCGGTCTCCTTGTCCGTGCGTACGGATTCGGTGTAGCGGTTTACGGGCCCGTGCCTTTGGACGAACGCGGCGTAGCGCGTGGCCAGTTCTGAGCGCAGGGAATCCAGTTCGGGGGTGTCCTCGCTGTCGGAGGCTTCCATCTCCAGCAGGGACCGCGCGCCGTCACGCAGGCCCAGCAGGTCCCGCAGCTCTGCTGCGTGTGCCTTGGGAACCGCCAGTTCTTCTGCCTCTCCGGCACGGACGATGGTAAAGGTCCCATCGGGCAGGGCGTTGATGGTGCCGTCCCACTCCGGGCCGGCGGCTGGCAGCAGCGCGGCTGCGGTTCTCCCTGGTGTGCGTTCTGCAGGGGTATGGCCCAGGTCGCGCTCCAGGGCGTCAGTGACGATGACGTTGAGCCGGTCGGCCAGCAGCTGCGGTACGGCGGAAAGGTCATCGGCTTTGACACTGATGGTTTCATCGCCGTACATGCCATTGCCGACGGTGATCGTGCCCAGGACGTTCTGGGGGGTTCATGTCGAAGTAGGCGTTAATCTTGATGTTGCGGTCCCCGATGATCGCGGGAGTGACCCGTTCCCATTCGGTGTTCATCGGTTCACGGCCGGGTTCGCGCTTGCGCAGCAGCAGCAGGTCGGTGAGGGCTTCTGTGCCGGCGGCGCGGCGGTGGGCGCCGGTGGGCAGCCGCACCGCCCCCACCAGGTCGGCCACCGCGCTCATCTCCCGCCTCGAGGTGGGGTTCGCCGCATCCATGGTGAAGCTCGACGTCAGGACGGCCACGTAGCCGCCCGGTTTCACCGCCGCGAGACTCTTGAGGATGAAGTGGTTGTGCATCGAGTGGCGGGAGTCAGGATTGTGCGTCTTGTCGTACAGCGCGTTCTTGCTGAACGGGACGTTCCCGATGGCGAGGTCAAAAGAATTGGACTTGATCGGGGTATCGGCGAACGACTCGCTGCGGATGGTCGCGTGCGGGTAGAGCCCGCGCGAAATTGACGCTGTCAGCGGGTCGAGCTCGACACCGGTCATACGGGCCGATTCGGGTGCGAAGCCGATAAAAGTGCCGGCCCCGGACCCGGGTTCCAGCACCTCTCCCCCGGTGAAACCCAGCCTGTCCACGGCTGACCAGATTTCCTTCACCAAGGCCGCGTCCGTGTAGTAGGCGTTGGTCGTGGTCCGGGAAGCAGCTGCATACTCCCGCTCGGTCAGGACCTCCCGGAGCTGGGCGCGTTCGGCAGCCCAGTCGTCCTTGTCGAACAGCTGGGGTACGGCTCCCCAGCTGGACCACTGCGCCAGGGCCCGCTGCTCGGTTTCAGTGGCAGGCCGCTGGTGTTCCTCCAGTTCCCGGACGATGCGGATTGCTTCGAGGTTCGCGGCGAAGCGTGCCTTCTGCCCGGACGGGGCGAGGTCTGTCTGGGATGCGGGGCGAAACCGGACAGCGGCCGCGGCCGCCGGCTCTTCCGGCTGCGGGGCAGGTTCTAGCTCTCCTCGTCCTGCTGACTGGAGACCGGTTCCATTTCCTCCGGTTCCTGCGGAAGTCCGTCGTAGATCATCTCCTGGTACACGATCTCCCGTGCCCGCAGCTTGGCCATGTTCACCAGCCCGACGTACTCCAGCGGCGTCTCCTGCCCGCGGGGCGGGATCAGGGCCTCGCTCAACGTCCAGATCCGGTCCTGGATTTCCCGGCCCAAAGTCGAAAAGTGTGTCTCGGGGTCCGCGATCTGCGCGAAGCTCTCCGGATCGTGATTCTTCATGGTTTCCATGGCGTGTCTGCCGTGCTCGTTCATTGGTTACCTCTTCCGGTTCGGCCCACAAGGACTCCAGGCTCAGCTGACCTTCAATGTGGTTTTTCGATTTCCTCGGTGCCATGTGCGCCGCTCCCCCTCCGTTTGCCTCCACGTTAACGAAGGCGTCGGAGGATTAACAGCCGCACCCTTACTCCTGCCGTGCCTGCTGGCCCTTCCTCTGTCGTGCAAGCTCGCGGACGACGGTAGCTTCACTGACATCGATGGTCTTCGCGATGTCGCGGATGGTCCGTTTTTCGCTTCGCATTCGATGGGCGGTGGCTGCTTTGTCGGGAGTCATCTTTGTAGGCCGGCCTCCCACCCGGCCGCGGGCCTTGGCCGCTACTAACCCGGCCATCGTTCGCTCGCGCAGCCGGTTCCGCTCGTACTCCGCGATAGCGGAGAAGAAGTGGAACATCAGCACGCCCTGGGATGTGGTCGTATCGAGCCAGGTCTCAGTCAACGACCGCAGCCCAACGTGGCGGTCTGCCAGGGTCTTCACGATACCGGCGAGGTCCGCCGTATTGCGGCCGAGCCGGGAAAGGTCATTGACCACAAGAATGTTGCCTGGCTGAAGGTGGTCCAGGCAGTCCTGCCACTGCGGCCGCTCCGCCGTCGCGCCCGAGGCAAAATCTGTCCAGATCCGGAAGCATCCTGCTCCGTTCAACGCATCGTGTTGCAGGTCCACGGACTGCTCAGTGGTGCTGACTCGGGCATATCCAAGCAAGGTGGTCATTTCGCACTCATCTCTGCATCTTCAGTTGCTGCTGACGTGGCCACGGCCGACCTGTCCTGCGCACCGGCCCGGAGGAAAAGCTCGTGGATCCTCCCGAGCCGGGTATCTTCCAGAGTCACGTCCTGCGGGTAGAACAGCCGCGCCGGTTCCCGAAGATTCTTGAGAACTGCCTTGTTGCGATTTACCCGGAAGGCCACCAAGTAGCCGGCGGCAAAGAACATTGCAGGCAGAGCGACCAGCGCACCTCGGGATAGCGCATCATCCATTGAGCCGGTGAGCGGTGTGATGACCTGGGAAATGAAGGTAGTGACACCGAGAATGAAAAAGACAGCTGTCTGCCAGTGGGTGCCAAGCACTGGTTCGGTGGTGCGAGAGTAAAGCTGACTGTAGAAGTAGGAGCGGTCCAGCAAGGTCTCCCGGAGAAACCTACGCTCTTCACTCCGTCGAAGGTCTTCGTCGGCGAGGGCGAGGTCATCCAGGGCCTTGATCAAGGCGAGAGAGTTGCTGGCCTGCTCGTAAGCAGCAGATTTTCTATTCAACGCCTTGTAGGCATTGACCACGAGAGCCAAGAGACCAACCACGGCACCGGACAGCTGGAACCACTGTGCAAGTTCCACGGACCCCCATTTCCGCGTCAAAAAGGGGGCACTGCCCCTTTTGACCTACTTTGTTTTCGCAGTCGAGTTATTAGTTTTCGCAGTCGAGTTATGAAAGATAGTAGCACCTGTGTTTGGGCAGGCATGCATAAAGGGTCGTATTTGACCATGCCCGCTGGCCAACCGATATGGACACGCGAGGCAACTCAATCGCGCAGCGCTACGGGCCAACCAACCCCTGGTGCGTACCACACCAGTTCGAGCAGTGCGTTGCCCGGGGGGTCGGGGTCCCGACCCCCCAAGGCGCCAGGTCGGACTTCTCAGAAACTGACGGACATCCGTCGGTAATCGAACCCCTGCCCCTCCAACGAAAACGCAATCTTCTGCTCGGTGGACTGTGAAGGCATGTTTCATGAAATTTCTCTGAAAATATAAACTCATGCTTGACAGATTTCGCGTCGGCCCCTAGTCTTGTGAAAACACAAACTCACAAGATTCCGGAGGAAACACAATGCTTGGATATGATCGATCGGTTCACCTGCTCGATATTGAGAATTTGCTCTCCGCTGGAGAGATCGAGGCGAATGCGATCAATGCCGTTTTTGCTGACTACAAGAAGCAGGTGACCGTGACGAAGGAGGATCTGGTGATCATCGGTGTCTCCAGCGTCGAAGGTCTGATGGCTGTGGCCATGTCTAATTTGCGGAACTGCCGGTTGCTTTACCGGCCGGGAAAGGACGGCGCTGATCTTGCACTGCAGGAAGTTCTGGACCACGAACAACTAGAGTCTCGGTTTGAGGTCGTTCACGTCGCAACGGGGGATGGTGGATTTTCAGCTTCTGTCGCCGCATTGGCGGGACGGGGCGCCTATGTGGTCGTCATCTCCTTGCCAGAGTCGCTTTCCATGCGGCTGCGCCTCGCAGCTCATCAGACAATTGAACTTCGCACCGAAGCTATCGAACGGGATGCTGCCTAATGACCACTGATGCTGCCCAGCAGCTCATCAACCCTTCCGGTATCGCTCGCCTCGCCGGCGTTGCGCCTTCGACTGTAAGTAACTGGAGGACTCGAGACGAAGGCTTTCCTCAGCCGGAAAACGACAACGCTGCCCGCCCCTTGTTTTCAGTAGAAAAGATCACAGCCTGGCTGAAGTCCAAGAACATCGAGATTGCACCACGCTCCCACGCCTACGTATTGGCTGACACAATCCGGGGCACGGTGGCTCCCGACAGGTTCCTAGACTTGGTTTTCCCATTATTGTGCGCTGAACACTGGGCCCGTGATTCAGGGGGAAGCCTCGCCGACGGAATGATCGATACCGAGGAAGTTCGCCAGTCCGGCGGGACTTATGACGCCTCCTTGGTGCTTGCCACTGCCGCCAAGGATTTGGCCAGCGACCATCCCCTCGTGGCCTCAGCGATTACCCGAGCGCGTCAAGAGCTTCACCTGGAGTGGAAGGGAACGCCGAAGCTAGAACAAGTCTGCATGATCATTTCCGAGATTAATGATCTTTCCCGCGTCGCTGAAGACCTTGTCGAGGCGACGGCCAGAAACGCCAAATCCCCGCTGAACGTGCACTCCGCTCCCCGCTCCTTTGCACGGTTCCTAAATGCACTCCTGCCCCCCGGTGGAGACGCTTTCGCCGACCTTGCCTGCGGGTTCGGACAAACCCTGATGGTCGCCGCCGAAGCTCGACCAGAGATAGGGCTCGTCGGCAACGACATCGATCAGGAAGCATTGGCAATCTCCGCTTGCCGACTTTTCCTGATAAGCCGGCCTGCCAGCCTTGGGCACTCCGACCTTTTGGAGTCCCAGCCCGGCCCGGGATACGACCGCGTTGTGCTGCACCCGCCGTTCGGACTTCGGATTTCGGACACTCAACTTGCCAGACCGTGGCCATTCGGGCTCCCACTGAAGGGACAGAGCGACCTGCTCTGGCCGCAGCTTGCGTACCAGGAACTAGGCAAGGATGGATACGCCTCGGTGGTCATTCCGACCGCGGCGCTCTCCCGGGGCGGTAAGGCCCGAGAGGTCTGGGCCCGAATGATTTCCCAAGGCGCGATCGAGGCTGTCATAAGCCTTCCCGGAAACACTCAGCTGAACACAGCGCTTCCCGTGTCGGTACTCGTCCTTCGCACGGATGCCTCATCTCGGGGAGTCCTCATGGTGCACTTGCCCGACAGCGATGCCTTCTCCAACAAACGCACAGCCGACGAAAGCCAGTGGGAGGCTTACGAATCCGTCGTACAGCTCCTGGCGGCTTGGCGCCAGGGAAAAAGCGGGGCCACTGGCATATCTGTCGAGGTACCGCGGGAGAAACTGCTCGCACCTGATGCTGTCCTAGCCCCGCAGTCATGGCTTGCCGCCTTAGCACCACTCTCCGAAGATCGTGTCGAAGAAGTTGCAGAAACGGTGAAGCAGGCCGCATCGGCGTGGGAACATGCAATCTTCGACTGGGAACTTCCCACCAATGCGCGCTGGCTCGAGCCGTATTCCGGAGATCCGGTTCCTTTGCGCCCGATATCGGAACTTGCGCAATGCATCCCGCACGGAACCTATTCGAAACCAAAAGAAGCTCCCGAGGACTCCATTCAGCCCGTCCGGGTGTTTACGCTACGTTCCCTTCGCACAGGGAAACCCGAAGTCCTGCCTGGGTACTCTGCACGAGGCGCCAGATCAGTTACCACTCAACCCGGAGATATCTTGGTCGCAACCGTTGGACGGACGATCATTACTCTCGTTTGCAGGGAAGAAGGTGCGGAAGTTGACCGCAACGTCGGGCTCGTTCGACCCGCAAAAAACGCCTGGGATGCCGACTTTCTGGCGCAACAGCTAATGGCCGACCACAACCAAGCAATGCTTTCCGGCGTCACAGTCCAACGTGTCGACGTCAGACGTCTGTTGGTTCCCACCCTTCCGTTCGCTGAACAAAAAGCCCTCGGCACCATCATCCGGCAATTCAGCTACTTCGCCGAACGGGCCAATGCAGCGGCCCAACAAGCCGAACAGTACATATCAGCTGTACGCAATGCAGTTGCTAGCGGCCGCTTCACGTTAGCCGAACGGCCCTAGCCAATCAGCCGTCTACCTAGAACCCAACGCATGATAGGTAATGAGAGCATTACCGCCAAACCCAGGAGAACACACGAATGACCAAGCCCGACGCCGCCTTTGTTTGGGGAATCGCTGACCTTCTCCGAGGCCCGTTCAAGCCAAACGAGTACGGAACTGTGATCCTGCCGTTCACAGTTCTTGCCAGACTGGACGCTGTCCTTGCGCCGACGAAGGACAAGGTGCTGGCGGCGCTGCCATCAACAGACGGCCAGCCGGATCTTCTCAAAAATCGGATTCTGACTAGGGCATCCGGTCAAAAGTTCTATAACACCTCCCAATACACCCTTACCGCCCTGGGGGACCCGAACAACCTGGCGGATAACCTCGAGAACTACATCGAAGGGTTTGATGAAGATACCAGGGAGATCTTCACGGACCTGGATATGTTCCGGTTCCAAGAGGTCATCGACAAGCTCGCAAAACACGAACTCCTCGGGCAGGTCGTGGACCGCTTCTCGCAGGTGGATGTGCACCCGGATACAGTGTCCAACTTTGAAATGGGCCAACTTTTCGAAGATTTGATTCGCCGGTTTATGGAGTCCTCCAAGGAAGAAGCCGGAGAGTTTTTCACACCGCGCGAAGTCATCCAACTGATGGTCAACTTGTTGCTGACGCCGGATTCAGAGGATCTATCTAACCCTCACAATCTGCGTCAAGTTTACGACCCGACGTGCGGCACCGGCGGCATGCTATCTGTTGCCGACGAATGGGTACACAAACACAACCCAGATGCCCGGCTGGTACTAGCCGGCCAAGAGATAAACGGTCGAACGTACGCCATCGCGAAGGCCGACATGCTCATTAAGGGCCAAGATGTTTCGAACATCAAACACGGCAACACGCTTACGAAGGACCTACTAGAAGGCCGCACATTCTCCTACGCACTGTCCAACCCACCGTTTGGCGTGGACTGGAAGCAGAACGAAGCCGCCGTAAAAGCGGAGAAGGAGCGCGACGGCGAAGATTCGCGATTTGCCGCTGGCCTACCGCCGGTCTCAGACGGGGCGTTGCTGTTCTTGCAGCACCTAGTTCACAAGCTCCGCCCCGCCCGAGAAGGCGGCGGCCGTGGAGCGATTGTACTCAACGGCTCCCCTCTGTTCACTGGAGGTGCAGGATCAGGGCCCTCCGAAATCCGCCGGTGGCTCATAGAGTCTGACATGGTTGAAGCCATCGTTGGCCTCCCCACCGATATGTTCTACAACACCGGCATTGCTACCTATATCTGGATCCTTACCACCAAGAAGGCTCCGGAACGCGCAGGACATATCCAACTTATTGACGCCACCGGGATGTGGGTCAAGATGCGCAAGAGCCTAGGCGCCAAGCGACGCATGTTGTCTGAGGAGAACATCAAGACCATCACGCGACTGATGGGTGACTATGAAGAGGCAGACCCATCGGTCTCAAAGATCATGGCCAATGAAGACTTGGGCTATCGCACCATTACTGTCGAACGCCCACTACGCCAAATCTTCCAGGTCACGCCGGAAAAGGCCGATGCTGCCTTGGCCTCAACGGCAATCGCCAAATTGCCCGATGACGAACAGGAAACGGTTCGCATTGTACTGAAGTGCCTGAACCCGGAAATGGTTCATCCCAACGAGAAAAGCTTTCGAGCAGCACTTCAGGCCGCCGAGAGAACCGTGGGAGCTACTATCACAACCGCCGTCCGCAACGCCCTAGTCAAGGCTGTTGCAGTACCTAGCCCTGACGGAGACGTCGTGACTGACAGCAGAGGCAACCCTGTACCCGATCCGAAGCTTCGCGACACTGAAACCATGTCTCTAAACGAAGACGTGGACTCGTACGTGGCCCGCGAGGTCCTGCCATGGGCGCCGGACGCTTGGGTTCCAAACCCAGAAGGCACCATCGGTTACGAGGCCCCCTTCACCCGACTGTTCTATACATACCAACAGCCCCGCCCGCTCGCGGAAATCGATGCGGACGTACAAGCCGCCATTCTTAAGGTCGAAGCGCTCTTTGCTGAGGTGAAGGCGTGAAACGGTTCGGGACACTTGTGGAACGAACGGACGTCAAGATTCCTGGACTGGACCTGCCTTTGATGTCTGTGTCGCAGACTCGTGGAGTAGTCAGAAGGTCGGAGATAACCGATGCTCCTCAGCGCGCAGAGACACTGGACCACTACAAGGTGTGTCGCACGGGAGACATTGTCTTCAACAAGATGAGTATTCGAGGCGGAGCGATGGGGCTTGCGAAGGAAGACGGGCTCATCACCTACCACTACGAGGTCATGCGGCCGCGCCCCGAAGCAGATCCTGATTACGTCGTATATCTCATGAAGTCCGACTATTTTATGCAACAAATGATTCTTCGGGAACGGGGTATTGGGGCTGGTGGAGCGGCCAGCGTCCGCACTACCGAGGTTCCCTTCAAGATTCTCCGTACAATCCCAGTCCATGCTCCTGAGCGGCACCAGCAGCAGGCCATTTCGAGTTTCCTTGACCGTGAAACCGAGCAGATGGATGCCATGATTGCGGCCCAAGAGGACTTGGTAGAGGGGCTCAAAAACCGACGATTTCAGGCAATTACCGAGGTGATCAATGAGGTTGCAGCGGGCCTAGGAGATTCACCCGCCTCACATACGCCGCTAAAACACGCCGGACGGCTACAGACGGGTCTCACACTGGGTAAGTCCTACCCACCAGATACTCCGTCTTACCCCTATATTCGTGTGGCAAACGTTCAGTTGGGGCGACTCAATCTCGACGAGGTCAAGGAAATCCAGGTTCCCGAGTCCGTCGCAGCGCAGGCCCGGCTTAATTATGGTGATGTCCTCATGACAGAAGGTGGAGATAGGGCTGCGCTTGGACGCGGCACCGTGTGGCGCGATGAGATCCCAGGAGCGCTTCACCAGAACCACATCTTTGCCTTCCGGCCATTCTCCCAACTGCGCCCAGAATATCTAGCCTTCGTCCTAGAATCGGCCCCGGCAAGGATCTATTTCGAGTCAACGCGCCGACAGACAACCAACCTCTCAGCCACGAGCAGCACTATTGCCCTAAATTTCAGATTTCCAATGCCGTCACTTGCCGTCCAGGACAGGGTCATTTCCAAGATTGAGGAAACGCTTGATCGAATGGACCGCATGATCGCCGCTGCTCAGGAGTCAGTTAATTTGATTCGTGAGCGTCGTACGGCCGTCATTACTGCCGCCGTTACGGGCCGGCTGGACCCGGCCACTGGCATCGAGCACGTAACTACCGCTTTGGAGAACGCATGAGATCTGCAGCTCACTTGGAGAAGTCGATGGAGGATGGGATCTTTGAATTTCTCTCCACCCGAGGATGGCTCCCCTCCCCAACGGATACCGGATTTGATGCGGAGCGCGCCCTGTTCCCAGAGGATCTGCTGGGATGGTTCGGCGACACCCAACCGGAGATGCTCGCAAGGGTCCTCGGCGACCCGCTATCTCCCGGTTACGCGGCAAGACTGGATACCCTGCTCGATGATGCCGTCAAGCGCCTATCAATGAGCGTGGAACAGGGTGGTGGCACTCTGAACTTTCTAAAGAACCCTTTTCGCCACGGCGCCGGGAAGTTCACGGTGTGCGTGGCAAAGCCAGCCGAGGACAAGAACCCTGATCTGGTCGCTAAGTACGCTGCCGTCCGGCTACGCATAATGCGCCAGGTTCATTACTCAACGTCGAGGCCGAACCGGTCGCTGGATCTAGTGTTGTTTTGCAACGGCCTCCCGGTGGCCACAATCGAACTGAAAACTGACTTCACGCAGTCGGTCCAACACGGCGAACTGCAGTACGCCCACTCACGCAAGCCAACAGACCCGGGCAGAGACAAAGTCGAGCCATTACTGACGTGGGGACGCGGCGCTTTGGTGCATTTCGTGGTGACAAATTCTGTGGTGTCGATGACGACGAAGTTGGCCGGCGAGAAAACTACCTTCCTGCCGTTCAATAAAGGTTTCCAAGAGGGCCCCGGGAACCCTCCCAGCGCCGACAACGACGCGACTGCCTATTTCTGGCAAGACATTCTTGAGCGGGACATGTTCATCAAGGTCCTGATGCGCTACATGCTGGTCGTTACCGAAGACAAGATCGACCCAGCGACCGCGAAAGTCAGCAAGTCAACCTCCATCAGATTCCCCCGCTTCCATCAGCTCGACGCCGTGGAAAAGATCATTGGCGACGTCAGTGCCAGCGGCCCTGGCGGCAAGTACCTTGTCGAACATTCGGCAGGCTCTGGCAAGACGTCGACCATCGTCTGGACCGCACAGCGGCTGGCAGCCCTACATGACGCCGCCGGCAAGAAGATGTTCTCCTCCGTCATCGTAGTCACTGACCGCAATGTCCTAGACGGCCAGATGACGCGCGCGCTGCGCCAGCTAGACATGATTTCATCGCAAATCGCTACAATCTCAGACGCTGACGGAGACTCAAAATCGGCAAAATTCGTTGCAGCGCTGAAAAAGAGGACGCCGATTATCGTCGTCACTATCCAGACCGCACCCTTCGCGCTAGGCCTGCTTCAGGACGAGGCGGCCAAGTTCGGAGGTAACTTTGCTGTTATCGCTGACGAGGCACATTCCTCGCAATCGGGAAACGCAGCAGCGAAGTTGCGGGAAGTCCTAACCCCGGAAGAGGCCGAAGATCTGGACGAGGGCCTTGAAATCGGCGCCGACGACATCCTTGCCGCAATCATGACGCAGCGTGCCGAAGCCTCAAACATCTCCTTCTTGGCTTTCACCGCCACGCCAAAGTCCAAGACCATAGAACTGTTCGGCCGCCGCCCGACCCCTGAAACGCCGCCAACACCATTCCACCGTTACTCAATGCGACAGGCTATCCAGGAGGGCTTCATCCTAGATGTCCTGCAAAACTACACCCCCTACGACGTGGCCGTACGGCTAATCAAGGATGGACGCGACTCTGGCGAAGTGGATGAAAAAACCGCCAAAAAGCAGGTCGGACGCTGGGTCACCTTGCACACGCACAACATCACCCAGAAAGTCGCCATCATTGTGGAACACTTCCGGAGCCACGTCGCGGGTCGGCTCGATGGCAACGCGAAGGCCATGGTCGTATGTTCCTCGCGCAAGGAGGCCGTCCGCTTCCACAAGCTCCTATCCCAGTACATTACCGATAACGGGTACGCCGATCTGGCAGCTCTAGTGGCCTTCTCCGGCTCTGTCGTGGACGAAGAGATCCTCGGTGACGACGTACCCGTAACGGAGTCCTCCATGAATCCGGGCACCCGCGGAAAAGCCTTGGATGCGGCCTTCAACGGGCCGGACTACCAAGTCATGATCGTGGCCAACAAGTACCAAGTCGGCTTCGACCAGCCCTTACTCTGTGCGATGTATGTCAACAAAAAGCTGGGAGGTGTCATGGCCGTGCAGACACTCTCGCGACTCAATCGGACATACCCAGGAAAGAGCGCGGAAGATATTTTCGTGCTGGACTTCGTCAATAATTCGGACCAAATTATCGAAGCCTTCGATCCGTACTACCGCGGGTCAACCCTCTCTGAGGAGACCGACCTCAACCAGGTGCATATGCTCGCCATGAAGCTGGACGCAGCTCACCTCTACGACCCTGGCGTCTTCGACCAGGTCGCCGAAGCTTCCCGCGCCAATTCCAATAGCAAGATGTTTGGTGTCATCAACCCGATCGCCCACGAGTGGCACACGCGCCATCATCATGCCCTCACCGACGGCGATGAGACAGGTCGGGAGGTTTTGGAAGCCTTCCGCACTGATCTTGGGAAGTACGTCCGAACCTACAGGTTCCTCTCGCAGATCGTCGATTACAAGGACCCAGAGTTGGAAAAGCGGGCGATTCTCTATGCCGCACTTGACCGGATCCTAGCCGCCCCACCGGCAGCCATCTCCGTGGATTTGTCCGGACTCAAGCTAACTCACTATCGAGTAAAAGATGAGGGAAGCCAAAAACTGGATCTGGAAGCCGGGCAAGCGACGCCACTGACACCACTCGTCGGTGCTGGTGCCTCCGGTCTCAGTGATCCAAAGTATTCCCTCTGGGATGACATTCTTAAGGCCATTAACGAGTTCTTCTCGGGGACAGACCTCACGGATGAGGACGCTATTCAGTATCTAGATGCCACCCTGCGCGCTGCTAAACGTGATAGCGAGCAGGTCGAGCTGGCGAAGGCCAACACCGATGCCGACTTCTACGGATCCACTGACGTCCAAGACAGCTTCCTCAATGCGGTCCTTGACACCGACTCACGGCATCAGCAGTTCTCCACGGCGCTGCTCTCCAACAGGGACCGCAATGCTCTCGCTCGATTGCTGGCTGGAATTAAGTACCGCGCCTACCTGGCCGACGAATCCGATGAGGGCTCGGCGACATAGTCGAAGATTAGCCGTCCTTTAGTCGCCGGCCGCCGGGCATCTTGTCCCCACCCACCGCGCCCAAAAACCGCGTCAGAAACGGTCGTTTCTGCACGATCCGACTACGGCTCGAAGGGGTTATGCGCGGCGAGCACTCGGGCTCATGAAAAGCTCAAGTCATGGAACTCGATAGCCTTCTGACCACGTTCGACAAGGTGGCGGTTAACTTGGAGAAGCTCGAGCGTGTGTGGGAGCGAGCAAAACCGTTCGTACCGGAGGGTCCCCAGTTTGCGTCCCCACCTGAGTACCAAACGCTCTCGCGCTCTTGGGATGACCTGCTTCCGGGGTTGCCGCCAATCGACGGCTGGCGAATTATTGAAGGCCTGCCCGAAGTCGACAGTCTCGGGCAGATGTTCCTGGACTACCAAGAAGCGGGTCTATTCCCCAAAGGAGCGTTGGCCATCGCTCGTCAGCCGGAGGAGGATCTGTCTAGATACCGCCATTTACTGGATCGCGCTCGTCGCCGTGCCATCGCTTCGCGCCTCACCGTACTGACTGAGCGCATCAACGAACTCATAAGTGAAGTGTTGTCAGGCCTTCCAACACGAGAAGCATGGTTGGCCGACACGTTAAGCAAGCGAGTGCGAATTGAGACACCTGCAACCAGCGAAATCAGTGAAGCGTTGGAAGAAATTGAGCGGCTACTCGGCCAGACCGTTGAACGTCGGGGAAATTGGGGAATGTTGCGCCGTCATCTACGCTTCGGTGAAGCGGGTGATTGGTTGGACATTTCTGAGTCCGACTGGCCCTCCGTGCAATGGGACATTGAGGCTGCGAAAGTAGGCGACTCGGATCCAATCCCAGTTCCCGACATTGACCTCGGCGTCGCTGGTGCCGCGGATCTTACGGGCGAGGCAACGATATCTCTAAACTGGTCTGCCTTAAAACCCGAAGACTTTGAGCGACTTCTATTCGACCTTCTCCGAGACCTGGACGGTTATCAGAACGTTGATTGGTTGATGAAGACAAACGCCCCGGACCGCGGCCGGGACATTTCATTGCAAAGAGTAGTTCCCGATTCCGCCGGCACCATCCGGACTGATCGCGTCATTGTCCAAGCCAAGCACTACACATCAAAGTCAGTAGGACCGTCAGATATTCAGGGAGCGCTTGCCAGCTTGCCTCTCTGGGAACCTCCGGTAATTCGGTCTCTCATTATCGCCACCAGCAGCCGCTTTAGCAGCGACGCAGTTAGTCTCGCTGAGAAGCACAACGACTTAGGCGGCCGGCCTTACATTGAACTCTGGCCAGACAGCCGCTTGGAGACTTTGCTAGCTCAGCGGCCAAAACTCGCCATAACCTATGGCCTACGGACATAATGACCGCCAAACTAAGTAGCTGACAGCTGACGAGCGGCCGCGTTCTGGATGTTCCCTGCGGCGCAATCCTGAAACATAAACAACTTCAGTTAGGCTCTGTCCATGCACAATGACCACTTCGACGGCGGTAGCGACGACGCCACCGATAGCGCCGAAGCTGCCTCTACACCTTCCGAGAGCTTTGTGGATCTCCGGCTGACAGGTGGCCGATTCGAAAAATCGGGTTTCCCCGTAAACGGCCTGGTGGAGCTCGAACGCTTAGAAGAGCTCATTGAAACCGTGGCGAAGGCCTTGTGGAAGCGGGATAACCCTGGCAGGTCCCGTGCGCCCAAGAATTTTACTTCCTCTTTTGATCTGAGACTTACTCGCGTTGATCCCGGAAGCGTGATCCCTGTCCTTGAGCGATCCGATACAGATCAGGGACTTTTTAACGCGGCCTTCACGGATTACTTCGATGCGAGCATGGAAGTAATCGAAGATGCATTCGCCAGCATCGTCGATAACTTGAGCCTTCCAGACGACTTCCCCGAAGAGGCCGAGGCTGTGATGGCCCGATTCGGTTCGTCGTTTCATGAAGACGAACGAGCTATTTTTCGAAGCGCCACTGCCGATCCGATTTCCTACTCATCGTCGGTTCGGAAGGAGTTCTTTGGAGGCGTCCGGAACACTCTTCTTGTACAGGACGGTTCTCATGTGGGCCGCATCAGTGCTCTTGACGTAGATGAGCAAACTTTCACATTCGCACCCGTTAACTCCTCTAAAGTTCCCGGGGTATACCAGGACCCTCAGCGCTGGGCTGACCTTCACGAGGTGCTGAAGCAAGAGTCTGACAACTACTGGGTACGGCTCCAAGGAACCTTTAGATTCCGTCCCGATTCCTCAATTCATTCCGTGGCAGACGTTGCTTCCGTCGAAGTCTTCGATGTTCCCGATAGTGATTGGGGACGGCGTCTTCTAGAACTGGCTGATCTTCAAGACGGATGGATCGAAGAAGGCGAGGCAGTAGCCACACCGAGCCTTGAATGCGCGCGGGAAGTCCTGACGCATCTGGCCTCAAAGGAACTTCGCCCTGGCATATTTCCTACTCCAGCCGGAGGGATCCAGCTGGAGTGGAGTGCTGAAGACGAAAGATTCGTTGTGGCGATCAGTTCAGACGTTGAGCTGGAAACTCGACGCTCAAATCGGAAGACGCGGTCGCGAACCGCAAAGCATCCTGAAGATGTAGACGCCTTGATCCAAATAATTGAGGAGTGGGTAGCTTGACCGCCGTCCCAACACCAAAGACACCCCCCTGGCCCACGCTTGGCCCCGGCGAGCAACAGCTGCCGCCGCAACCGGAAGAGCTATTGCTGCGGCAGGTTCATCCCAGTTATTTCGACGGCAACGAGATAACTGAGATGGCGTTCTATCCCGGGTCATCGAGTCGGCAGTGCTCCTGCAGTCGCAGTACACTCCAGACTGCCCAGGGCGCATACGACCATCACACCGGGAAGCTGGAGCTAAAGTCCGTCGGCACGTGTGCCGTTTCCGTTCAAGAAGTGGTGGACGCTGGCAGTCGGGCCGTTGATGACTCGGCCGTCCAAACCCATGTCCCGCCCACCCCCGGTCACACCTACATCGACTTTCGAACTCTCGGCAAAGACGAACGTAGTTTCATTCGGGACGACTTGGCTGCCGCTGCGACCGCCAGGGGCTTCCTCTATACACCCTGAAACCCGGGCGAGCCCCTTACCATTTCGAGGCTGCGCCGATGGTTAACCGGGCGAGGGCCGGCACAAAACGTGCCGGCCCTCGCCTGGTTTTCCCTCTGCAAAGGAAATCTGTGCTTCAGCGTAGCTGAATTGTTGGTGGTGCTGCCACGGGGCTGGGGACTTCGATGTTCCTGGTCCCGCGGGTGGATGGTTTTTGGGGTTGTGTCGCGTTGAGCGGCGGTCCGCCGCTGGTGAGTGGCGGTTGTGGTGTGTCCTGGGCGGCGGACCGCCCACTTTTGGGAGGTTCCGGGCCCTGCTTGTGGTGGTTGGTGCCTTGCCGGGCGGTTTCTGCGGCCGCCCGGCAAGGGTCTGTTTTAGGCGTCTTCGGTGGTTTCCTTGCCGCTGTCGATAATGATTCGCTCGGTCTCTGATGCGGTGTAGCCCCATGACACCAGCTGGTTGAGGTAGTCCCGGTGGCTCTGGTGCGGTGAGCGCCAAGAGTCCTTGGCGATGGTCTTTTCGTACCCGGCACAGATCAGGGCGATCAGGGAGAACTCGGGCCGGGCGGTGGTGTTGGCGACGTGGTCGCGGAGGGGGTTCCAGCCCCAGCGTCCGTTTTTGTCTTCGGTTTTGGCTCCGATCATGTCTGCGGCGACTTCGCCTTGGTAGCCGCTGGCGGTTTCGGGGTGGTGGGTGATGGCGTGCACGGTGAAGTACTGCCAGCCTTTCGGTGCCTGCTTGCGGGCCAGCAGGTTCTTCACGAACTCGCGGCGGACGATACCAGCGGATTCCATGGCCTTGTTGTTGGCGATCAGGGTCTTCCGTTCGGCTTTCTGTTCCTCGGTCATTGGGCCGGGCTGTGCCTGGCGGCCGCCGTCGTAGCGTTCGTGGCGCGGGGTGAAGCCGAGTTCCTTCCACCCGTTGATGACGGGTTTGGCGGAGTGGTTGCCTTGCCAGTCGCGCTGGATGACGTAGGCGTTGGCGTCGTCCTCGGTGGCAGGTACGCCATCGGCGCGGTTCGCGGCCGAGACGTACAGGGCGTCTTCGTCGGCGTAGTGGCCCGCGTCCTCCACGATGACCTTTCCCTGGCCTTCGAGTTCCGCGATCAGTGCGGCGCGGGCGGCGGCGATGTCCCGCTTGTCCCGCAGGCGCTGGGTGACGTGCAGGAGTGAGTATTTGAAGGTTTGAAAGCCACCCGATCTTGCCTTTCGGGGCCAGCGATATTGCCGGTGGGGGCCAGCGGCCGGGGGTATGGGGGCCACCGACTCCCACCGGCGCTTTCTCATTGAGTCATAGTGGCGTGTTCACGCATGTTGTGGTTGCCGGTATCGACCCAGATGGTGTTGTGCACGATGCGGTCCATGATCGCATCGGCGTGGACCCCAGAGCCGAGCCGCTGGTGCCAGTCTTTCTTGGCGTACTGCGTGCAGAACACCGTCGATGCGGTGTCGTACCGGCGCTCGAGCAGCTCCAGCAGCATGCTGCGCATGCCCTCGTCGGGGTGGTCGAGAAGCCATTCGTCGATCACCAGCAGGGTGAAGGCCGCGTACTTCTTCAGGAACTTCGTTGCCCCCAGAGGCTTGTCCTTCGCCAGCGCCCAGGCCTCTTCCAGGTCGGGCATGCGGACATAGTGGGCCCGGATGCGGTGCTGGCAGGCCTGCTTGGCCAGAGCGCACCCGAGGTAGGACTTCCCGGATCCGGTGAACCCCTGAAAGACGACGTTTTGCTGCCGTTCGATGAACGAGCAGGTGCCGAGCTGGGCGATCAGGTTCCGGTCCAGGCCTCGTTCGTCCATGAGGTCGAGCCGGCGCAGGTCCGCGCCCGGGTAGCGTAGCCCGGCCCGCCGGATCAGGCCCTCGACCTTGGCGTGGTTGAACCCGGAGTGGGCCTCGTCGACGATCAGCCGGAGCCGCTCTTCGAAGGCCATGCCGAGCACGAGCGTCTCGTCCTGGGCCTCGAGCGCTTCCAGCATCGGGGCGGCGCCCATCTCACGGAGCTTGCGTTTGGTTTCGGTATCGATCCGGCTCATTTGACGCCGCCTGCGTAGTATTCGGCGCCGCGCACGTAGCCGCCGTGTTCGACTGGTTCATCCCTTGGTGGCCTGAGCCCGGCGGCTTTGTCCTGCTCTGTGGCAAGGATCGGCTGCAGGTGCGCATACCGCGGGGACCGCACGCGGCCTGCCAACGCGAGCCGGCAGGCCGCCTCGACCCGGTCGGCCGAGTAGCGTCGGGAGAGGCGCAGCACGGCCAGCGCTGCGTCCAGGCCCTGCTCGTCGACCGGGACGGACTCGAAGATCCGGTTGACCACGGTCACCGCTGCCGGGCCGACCCGTCCGGCCCATTCCCGAACGCGGGGCGGGTCCCATTGCCGGTATTTCTCGCCGGCGGGCAGGTCGGCGTCGTTGGTGCGGTACTCGTTGGCCGCGCCCTCGGGCAGCAGCAGGTGGCTGGTGAGCCGTTCGGTGCCCCGGTAGGCCTGGATTACCCGGTCGGTGATCCGCAGGTCCACCGTGGTGCCGATATTGGCAAAGGGCACCGAGTAGTAGTTCCTTTCCCAGACCACGTGCCCGTTCCGGCCCACCCGGCGTCCGTAGACCCACCGGCTGATCTCGTAGGCCGCCGCCGGCAACCCCGTCAGCAGGGGCTGCTCCTCGGCTGCGAACACGCTGGCCCTGGACCCTGGCCGCTTCTGGAACGGCTCCGCGTTATACGCAGCTACCCGGTCGATGATGGCGGCCCTGAGCTCCGGCAACGAGGTGAATTGCTGCTGGCGCAGCCCGGCGATGATCCAGGTAGCCACGTGGGCGACCGTGTTTTCCACGCTCGCCTTATCCTTCGGCGCCCTGACACGGCCGGGCAGCACCGCCGCCGAATAATGCGCCGCCATCTCCCGGTAAGCGTCATTGAGCACGACCTCGCCCTCGCGGGGATGCTTGATGACACCGGTCTTCAGATTGTCCGGCACGATCCGCGGCACCGAACCGGTGAAGGCCTCGAACATCGCCACGTGGGCGCGCAACCAGGTGTCCTGCTTCATGTCCAGGGCGGGTTCGACGAACGCGTACCGGCTGAAAGGCAGGCAACCCACAAACAAGTAAACGGTCCTGGGCTTGCCCGTGACCGGATCGGCCAACTGCATCGTCGGCCCCGACCAGTCGACCTCCACCGTCTGCGCCGCCTTATGCCCGACCCGGGACGCCACACCCGTTACCAACACATGCCGCTGGTAGGTCCGGCAGAACCGGTCATAACCCATCACCGGCTCACCCGCAGAGGCGCATAAATCGGCGTACTCACCATGCAGCAGCTTCAGCGTGACCCCGACCCGGGCCATCTCCCGGTGCACCTGGTCCCAGTCCGGCTGCGCGAACACGCTTTGATGCTCACCACGCCCGGGAAACAACCGGGCATACACCTCACCCTCTGAGCTGTCGGCGATACCGTCCCACACCACACCAGCCGCGTCGGCAGCCTCCAGCACCGCCGTGATGCTCTTCCGGGACATGCCCTGCGATGCCGCGATCGCCCGGCCTGACAGGCCCTCGGCGCGCAACTGCAACACGAGCTTCGCTCTGATCTTCCGTACCATTGATGATTACTCCTTCCGCCGTGCGCCCTATACACACGACGGAAGGAGCCTAAATCGGGATGGCCCCCAAGCACGCCACTACCGGCACCCAAGAACGCTACTGCGCACTCTGTCCGCTGGCCCCCAAACACACGACGGATGGACCCCAAAAGCGCGAATATTCAGGAGCATGTCGGGTTCGTCGGCGAGGACTGATTCAAGTTCCTCGGTCGCGTCGGGGTCGTCTTCAAATTCAGCCAGAATCAGGGCTTCTTCGATTGTGCATCCCCGGCCCAGGGCGGCGTCCCCGGCGGTGGTCGACTTGGCTTTCAGCGCGTCCTCGACGGTGATCTTGGTCCGCCCGGTTTTCTTGGCGATCTGTGCCGCTGAGACGCCGATCAGGGAGAGCTGGTGGTATGCCTCGGCCTCGTCTGCTTCGGTCAGCGCGGAGCGTTGGATGTTCTCGACCACCTGGGTGAGAATGCGTTCCGCTTCCTCGGGGCTTTCGGTGACCATGACCGGGATCTCGGGGCGTTCGGCTTCGACGGCGGCGCGGGTGCGGCGCTGTCCCATCAGGACGTGCACGGTGCCGTCGTCCTTGCGGTGTGCAATCACGGGCTCAAGGACGCCGTGTTCCTTGATGCTGGCCACGAAAGCCGGAGTGAGCGCGGCGTCCTTGCGTACGTTGATGTCGATGGTCAGGGTCTTGGGGTCGAGCATTTCCAGCGTTGGTGTGGTGTTCATGGTGTTGCTCCTTTTGCAGAGGATTTGGTGGGTGGGGCGACCAGT
>NZ_PJMC01000034.1 GCF_002892795.1 Arthrobacter sp. AFG20
CACTTCCGGTGCCAGCCCGTCGGTCTCATCGCACATGATTTTCGCGTGCTGCCACGACAGCATTCCCGCCCCGAGCGCGGCCAGCGTCAACGGCAGATCCCTGCTCAGCTTGGCGGATTCCTCCAGAAACCGTACCGCCGACCCCTCGCTCACGGTCAGCGCCCCCGCAACCTCCGCCGTCACCGACATCTCCAGTACGTCCCGCTCCGCCGGGGACGCGTCAGGAGCCGCCAAGGCCGCCTCCGCGCTGGCGAAACCGGCCGCGGCCTGCACCTTCAACGCAGTCACCCGGGCCTCCAACCTGGCAGCCACGGCCAGCACGTCCAACCAGGCATCTGCCTGATCCCGAAGCGGGTCACCACCCGGTCCATCAAGGGAATCAGCACCGGCAACGCAGCCAGCACTGGTCAATGCCCCAGAACCGGCCTCGACGCCGGCGGCCTCACGGACAAAAACAGCCAGCGCAGCAACAGAGGACTCGATGCCCTTCAACGTTGTCATTGCCGCCTTGCCATCCATACCCACAGCATGACAGGGGGTGCGACAAAAACGCCTGCGGTGGGAGAGCCACTACCAGTATCGCGTCCGCCCGTCCCGAGCACCGGGGATCACCCGGCGCGCCCAAGGCCCACGACGCGAACACTGCATAAGACCGAAACAGCGTAAGACGCACCAGGCGGCTCTCTCCCGGCTTTATCTAGGTGAATCGTGTATACAGACCCCGGGCAATACGGGGAGTTTTTAACCAAAAGCTATTCAAACCGCGGGGCTATGTATACACTCAGGATCAGGAAAGCGGCGGAAGGGGACGGAATGCGTGCCAGTGACAGGGCATATGCGGCGCTGCGCGAAGACATCATCGAATGGCGCCTCCTCCCCGGCACGGTACTCGCCGAAGTCGAACAATCCGAACGCCTCGGCGTCTCACGCACGCCGCTCCGGGAGGCGCTGAGCCGCCTGACGGCGGAAGGGCTGACGGCGGCGGGCGGCCGCGGCGTCGTCGTTACCGATATATCACTGGACGACATCGACGAGCTGTTCGAGCTCCGCGAAACCCTCGAGGGAAAGGCTGCAGCGCTGGCAGCGCAGCGCGGAGATGCCGACGTATTCCGCCTGCTCCAGAGCGAACTGATGGACGCGCCGGCCCTGCTCAGCACCCAGGATCCCGGCCGGCACGACTATTACGGACTCGTCGGCCGCCTGGATGCAGCCATCGATGCCGCCATCGCCAATTCCTACCTGGCGCAGGCCATGCGGAGCCTGCGCGTCCATCTGGTCCGGGTCCGCAGGCTGGCGGCCGACGACCACGCCCGGCTCACAGCCGCGGCAGCTGAACATGCCTCCATCGCCGAGGCCATCGCCGAAGGCAATTCAAGGCTTGCCGAGGCGGCCACCACCGTCCACCTGCACCGCAGTCTTTCCCACGTCAAAGCCGCCCATACATCCGCCCAGAAGGAGCCCCATGGTTAAGGAACACCACGTCCGCGTGTACAAGAGCGAGGAAAACCTCGCCCGCGAGGACCAGCTGGCCCACAAGATCGCCGTGGTGGCAGCAGACCCGGTGGCCGTTTCCGACGACGTCACGGACATGGTCATCAACCGGATCATTGACAACGCTTCCGTCGCCATCGCCTCGCTGAATCGCGCCCCCATCGTTGCGGCCCGGGCCCAGGCCCTGACGCACGGCCCGTCCAGTGGCGGCAAAGGCGCCAAGGTCTTCGGCATCGGCGAACGCGTCTCCCCGGAATGGGCAGCGTGGGCCAACGGCGTTGCCGTCCGGGAGCTGGATTACCACGACACCTTCCTCGCCGCGGACTACTCTCACCCCGGTGACAACATTCCGCCGATCCTTGCCGTTGCCCAGCACGTTGGCTCCAGCGGCCAGGACCTGATCCGCGGGATCGCCACCGGTTATGAGATCCAGGTAAACCTGGTGAAGGCGATCTGCCTGCACAAGCACAAGATCGACCACGTGGCCCACCTGGGTCCCGCCGCGGCGGCCGGCATCGGCACCCTCCTGGGCCTGGACGTGGAAACCATCTTCCAGTCCGTGGGCCAGGCCCTGCACACCACCACGGCCACCCGCCAGTCCCGCAAGGGCGAGATCTCCACGTGGAAGGCGCATGCACCGGCCTTCGCCGGGAAAATGGCCGTGGAGGCCGTGGACAGGTCCATGCGCGGACAGACCTCCCCGGTGCCGATTTACGAAGGTGAGGACGGCGTCATCGCCTGGCTGCTGGACGGTCCGGACGCCTCTTACGAGGTGCCGCTGCCGACGCCGGGTGAGGCCAAGCGTGCCATCCTGGACACCTACACCAAGGAACACTCGGCTGAATACCAGGCCCAGGCGTGGATCGACCTCGCACGCAAGCTGAACCGGGAGCACCCAGAGGCGACCGATCCCGCCAACGTGAAGTCCGTCCTGATCAAGACGAGCCACCACACCCACTACGTGATCGGCTCCGGCGCCAACGACCCCCAGAAGTACAGCCCCAACGCCAGCCGGGAAACCCTGGACCACTCCATCCCCTACATCTTCACCGTCGCCCTGCAGGACGGGGCCTGGCACCACGTCGATTCCTACTCCCCCGAACGCGCCGCCCGCCCGGACACCGTGGAGCTGTGGCAGAAAGTATCCACAGTGGAGGACCCGGAGTGGACCCGCCGCTACCACTCGCTGGACATCTCCGAGAAGGCCTTCGGCGGCTCCGTGGAAATCACCCTCACGGACGGCACCGTCATCCGGGACGAGATCGCCGTCGCCGACGCCCACCCCCTCGGCGCCCGCCCGTTCACCCGCGAGCAGTACGTCAACAAGTTCCGCACGCTGGCTGCGGGGCTGGTGACGGACGATGAAATCGAAAGGTTCCTCGCCGCCGTCGAACGCCTCCCGGAACTGGCGGCGGGCGAACTGGACCAGCTCAACATCACGGCGGCGCCCGGCGTCATCGACTTCAGTGCGGCGCCCAAAGGGCTGTTCTAGATGCTGTACTCCAAAACAACCCCCGAGCAGAAGCGGCTCCGGTTCCGGGAACTGCTGGCCTCCGGAACCATCCAGCAGTTCCCCGGGGCGTTCAACCCGCTCTCCGCCCGGCTGATTGAGGAGAAGGGCTTCGCCGGGGTGTACATCTCCGGCGCCGTCCTGGCCAACGACCTTGGCCTGCCGGACATCGGCCTGACCACGCTCACCGAGGTGGCCACCCGGGCAGGGCAGATCGCCCGCATGACCGACCTGCCCTGCATCGTCGACGCCGACACCGGCTTCGGCGAACCCATGAACGTGGCCCGCAGCGTGCAGGAACTGGAAAACGCCGGGCTCGCCGGCTGCCACATCGAGGACCAGTTCAACCCCAAGCGCTGCGGCCACCTCGACGGCAAGAACGTCGTGGACCTGGACACCGCCACCAAACGGATCAGGGCCGCGGCCGATGCGCGGCGGGACCCAAACTTCCTCATCATGGCACGCACGGACATCCGTGCGGTGGAAGGGCTGGAAGCAGCGAAGGACCGGGCCCGGGCCCTGGTGGAGGCGGGCGCCGACGCGATCTTCCCCGAAGCCATGGCCACGCTGGAGGAATTCCAGGCCATCCGCGACGCCGTGGACGTACCGATCCTGGCCAACATGACCGAGTTCGGCAAGAGCGACCTCTTCACGGTGGACCAGCTCCAGGATGTGGGCGTGAACATGGTGATTTATCCGGTGACCCTGCTCCGTAGTGCCATGGGTGCGGCTGAGCGTACGCTGGAGTCAATTAAGGCTGACGGAACGCAGGAAGCGCAGGTAGGAAGCATGCTGACGCGCGCGCGGCTGTACGACCTGGTGGATTACGAGGCCTACAACCGCTTTGACACCGGTGTCTTCAACTTCCGCATCCCCGGGACCGACTGACACCCAAATCCCCGCAGGACCACCGGCCCCTCCGGCCGGTAATCGGACGCAAGCAACGAAGGAGTTCAGCATGGCTGAAGAAGAGATCAAGAAAGGCCTCGACGGCGTCGTGGTGGACTACACCGCGGTCTCGAAGGTCAATCCCGACACGAACTCATTGCTGTACCGCGGCTACCCCGTCCAGGAGCTCGCCGCCAGGTGCAGCTTCGAAGAGGTCGCTTACCTCCTGTGGAACGGCGAGCTGCCGTCTTCCGGCGAGCTGGCTGACTTCACTGCCCGTGAGCGCGCCGGACGGCCGCTGGATCCCGTGGTCAAGCAGGTGATTGATGCCCTGCCGACGACCGCGCACCCCATGGATGTCTGCCGCACCGCCGCATCGGTGATGGGTGCCCGCCACAGTCTCGCGGAGGATTCGTCCCGGGAGGCCAACATGGCCAAGGCCCTGGACCTGTTTGCTGCGATGCCGGCCGTGGTGGCGTACGACCAGCGGCGCCGCCATGCGGCCGGACGCCCCGTTGAACCGGTGGAGCCGAGGGAAGACCTGGGATACTCGGCCAACTTCCTGTGGATGACCTTCGGCGAGGAGGCTGTCGCCGAGGTGGTGGAAGCCTTCAACGTCTCCATGATTCTTTACGCAGAGCACTCCTTCAACGCCTCCACGTTCGCCGGGCGCGTCATCATGTCCACGCTGTCGGACCTCCATTCGGCGGTGACCGGCGCCATTGGTGCTCTCAAGGGGCCGCTGCACGGCGGAGCCAACGAGGCCGTGATGCACACCTTCGACGAGATCGGCATCCGGCCCGAGGAATCCCTCGAGGAAGCCGCCGACCGCGCCAAGGCATGGATGGAAAATGCCCTGGCCCAGAAAAAGAAGGTCATGGGCTTCGGCCACCGGGTCTACAAGCACGGCGACTCCCGCGTGCCCACCATGAAGGCCGCACTCGACAAGATGATCGCCCACTACGGCCGGCCCGAACTGCTGGGCCTGTACAACGGGCTCGAATCGGCCATGGACGAGGCCAAGGGCATCAAACCGAACCTCGACTACCCGGCTGGCCCCACCTACCACCTCATGGGCTTCGACACGAACATGTTCACGCCGCTGTTCGTGGCCAGCCGGATCACGGGCTGGACCGCCCACTTCATGGAGCAGCTGAACGCCAACTCGCTCATCCGCCCGCTGAGCGCCTACAACGGTCCGGACGAACGGCACGTGCCGTAGCCCCCACCTGTCAACGAGTACGACGCCGGGCCGGTCATGCGGTGGCCGGCCCGGCGTCCTCATCGCGGGTCTCAGGAGGCAGCAGGCTGCAGCGCCAGGGAAATCAGCAGGCGCTTGAGGTCCCGGTACTCCTGCGTTCCCATGTATGCCTTGGCCTCGGCCACCGAGTCAAACGTGAGCGGGGCGTCCTTACCGTCCGCCGTGAGCCAAACAGTGTCGCCAAATTGCGCGAACGGGACGTTGTCCGGGCCGAGGATGCCGTTGAACAAGCCACACGTCGTTGTCTGCGGAGCCAAATCTCCGTCAGCCAGGGCGAGGGAACCATAGACCTTGTCTCCCTGGATCACGCGGAAGACAAAGGCGGACGGGCCCTGAGGGTGTTCCCTGAGTTTGGCCGCCTTCTGCGGGATGTCGACAATCACCGAGTCGAGGGTCTGGTACGGCTTCGGATCCGGGCAGACCGGGCCGCCCGTGGCGTCGTAAACCAACCGAAGGGTGGCCATGGTCTTGCCGTCGGCATTCTTCAACTCGACGATGTTGTAGGAACCGCCGTCGATGGTTTGCGGCGTTTGGGACACGGTCCACCCCAGCGGGTGCTCAAAGGTGGCCTGGCCCGTGGCGTCCGTGAAGGTGGTCCACGAGACTGCGGCGGCAGAGCCTGTTGGTGTCGGGGTTGCTGTCGCCGACGGTGTTGCGGAGGGCGTAGCCGCCGGCGTTGTCGTGGCCGGCCCCGCCGTTTCGGAAGCGGACGGCACCACGGTGCCCGCCGGAGCGGGCGCTGATGCAAGCGGTCCGAGGTTCGTCGCCACGAGCACACCGGCGGTTACCGCTGCGGCAGCCAGGGTCAGCACACCGGCCACGCGGGCCCGCCGCCGTTTCCGGTCCTCGAACTGCAGGACAATGGGCGGCAGGCTGTCGGTGAACATCGGGGCCCCGGTGGTTACCCGCCGCAGCGCCTCGTCGGCATCGGGTACGGCAGGATCGCTGCGGAGCGGGTCAGACCCGGAAATCAGGTTTTTGATCGGATCCATCTCATGCACCCATCTTCTGTGTAGCCGAATTCTTTTTGCCCGAGCTCTCTCTGCCAGAGCCCTGTCTTCCCGACCCTGCGGACACCGGCATTTGCTTGCGGAAGGCGGCCCTGGCACGGTGCAGGCGGACCTTGGCAGCAGCCATGCTGCACTGCAGAACGCCGGCGATCTCCGCCACGCTCAATTCGTCCCAGTAGGCCAACTGCAGGATGTCGCGCTCACTGTCGCGCAGCGCGGCCATGGCGTCGTGCACCACCAGGTCCTCGGACTCCGCACCGGAGCGGAGCTCGGCGGACGCCCGGAGCTTTGCCTGCAGCGCCACGACGCGGTCGCGGCTCCGGTAGGCATTTCCGATCAGGTTCCGCGCCACGGTCAAGAGCCAGGCGATGTCCGAGCGCGGCTGGTCGTGCCATTTTTGCCATACGACGCGGAACACGTCGGCGGCGAGCTCTTCAGCGAGCTCCGGCGATTCCACCCGCCGCCGCACGTACCTGTAAACCCGCGGATAGCTGTCCCTATGAACGGCGATGAACGCCAGTTCGCGTTCCGAAGCCACATCTCCCCCAAACGTAAGAAGTAGTGTCCTGCCCTGGCAGGCTAACCGTATAGTTTCCGCCAGGGCATGGGCGGTTACACGGCCCGGAAAGAATATTCGGCGGACGCCACGGTCTCGTTGTCCTGGTTCAGGGTGATGACGGCATCGACGATGCTCCCGGCCAGAGCCAGGGGCAGCCAGTGCTCGGCATCCTGCCACATGCGCTCCAGCGGAAGGGCGGAAATCAGGAACCACTCCGGAATGATCTCGGAGCTCTCGACGGGGTCACCGGTCCACCGGCGGGTGGTGAACAGACTGGTGGACATGTTCCAGTCGGGGCGGGCGGGAAAAATGAACTCCACTGTTCCCGCGTCGAACAGGTCCTGCTCGAGCACGACGACGCCGGCTTCCTCCAGCACCTCCCGGCACGCCGCCTGGGCATCGGTCTCGCCGGCCTCCACGTGGCCGCCGAGTCCAACAATTTTGCCGGTTCCGAAGCCGGTCCTCTTCAGGCCAAGGAGCACCTCAGGCCCAGCCTCGGAGCGTTCCCGCAGCAGGAAGCAGAGGGTGACGGGCACGGAAGTCATGCAGACCAGCCTAGCGGTGCCGCACTGTCCGCACCTTAATACAGGAGCCGGGACTATCCCAGGGCCCGGGGGTGTGCTGCGGCGTAGACTTCCCGCAGCGTGTCGGCGGTAACCAGGGTATACACCTGTGTGGTGGTCACCGAGGCATGGCCGAGCAGCTCCTGGACGACGCGGACATCCGCTCCGCCTTCGAGCAGGTGGGTGGCGAAGGAGTGCCGAAGCGTGTGCGGGGAGACGTCCTTGGTGATCCTGGCCTTGTCCGCCGCGGCTTTGAGGATGGTCCAGGCGCTTTGCCGGCTGATGCGCCCGCCCCTTGCGTTGAGGAACAGGGCAGGGGTGCCCTTGCCTTTCCCCGCGAGCAGGGGGCGGCCCCGGACCAGGTACGCGTCGAGGGCGCGGGCCGCGAATGAGCCGAGCGGGACGAGGCGTTCCTTGGAGCCCTTTCCGAACAGCCGCACGATGGCCGGGCCGGCTTCGGCGGCCGCCACCGAGAGGTCGTCAACGTCCAAGCCCACGGCTTCGCTGATCCGGGCTCCGGTGGAGTAGAGGAATTCGAGCAGCGCCCGGTCCCGGAGGCCGGTTGCGGTGTCTGTGCCGGCGGCTTCCAGGATCCGCGTGACCTCGTCCACGGTGATGGCCTTGGGGAGCCGCTTGCCGGGCATCGGCGGGTGGACGTCGCTGGCGGGATCCGCCGTCGTCGTCCCTTCAAGCGCCCAAAAGCGGTGCAGTCCGCGGACGGCCACCACGGTCCGCGCGGCGGACCGCACTCCCAGCGGGGTACCGCCGTCGGCGCCGTCAGAGAGCGCCTGCGCGAAGCCCGTCACGTGGTGGCGGGTGACGTCGGCCGGACTCGTGAGGCCTTGCCCGGCGAGGTATGCCGAGTACCGGGCGAGGTCGCGGCGATAGGCGGACAAAGTGTTTGCTGCCAGGCCCCGTTCGACGCCCATGTGCTGCAGGTAGTCGGTCACCCCGCGGTCAATCGCGGTTCGCGGCCGTTGTGGCGGTGCCGCTTCCGCGCCGTCTTTCGTGTTTGCTGCCGCCGTGGCGGAAGAATCCTCCGGTGCCGCCGTGTCCGCGGACATCAGCGCTGGCTGGGGTGGGCTGGCCAGGGGGCGTCGCCCGGCCTTAGTCCGCTGAAGCCGTCCGCTTTCGCGGCAGCGGCCGCGAGGATTCCGACGACGGCGGAGGGGTTGTGCAGGCGCCCCTCCAGCACTGCGGCCACGGCATCCTCCAGCGGGATCCAGTGCAGCTCGATCTCCGCTTCCTCGTCCGTGCGGACGTGGAGCTCGTGATGCGGGACCTCGGTGAGGCCGCGGGCCAGGTAGATGCGGATCGCCTCGCTGGAGGATCCGGGCGAATTGAAGATGTCCACCAGGACGTTCCAGTCACTGGCAATCAGATCGGCTTCCTCGGCGAGCTCCCGCGCGGCGCCCACCACGAAGTCCTCCCCCTCGATGTCGAGCAGGCCAGCGGGAATCTCCCACAGGTCCATGCCCACCGGGTGGCGGTACTGCTTGATCAGCAGCACCTCGCCGTCCTTGTTCATGGGGAGCACAGCGACGGCACCGGGGTGCTCGATGTAGTCGCGGACCAAGGGATCACCCTCGGCGGTGAGCTTGAAGCTGTCGCTGACAACGTCCCAGATCCGGCCGTTGTAGACCCGCTCGCGGGAGAGCAGACGGCGCGGGCTCGGCGCATCCGAAACCTGCCGGTCAGCAGGGGTGTCTTCAGAATTACCGGGCATCGCGCCGTCCTTACTCTATGGGTGCTGTGAAATTACTCTGCGGCAGCTTCGCCGGAGCCGTCCACGGCAGGTTCGAAACCGCTCCCGGCGCTGCCGCTCTGGTGGTCCAGGGCAGCCTTCACCAGGCCGGCGAAGAGCGGGTGCGGCCGGGTGGGCCGAGAGCTCAGTTCCGGGTGCGCCTGGGTGGCCACGTAGTAGGGGTGGACCTCGCGGGGCAGTTCCACGTATTCCACCAGTTTGCCGTCCGGCGACGTGCCGGAGAACACCAGGCCCTCGGCAGCAATCTGCTCGCGGTACTTGTTGTTCACCTCGTACCGGTGGCGGTGGCGTTCGCTGACGGTGGTCTTGCCGTAGGTCTCGGCTATGACCGAGCCCTCGTCCAGCTTGGCCTCGTACAGGCCAAGGCGCATGGTGCCGCCGAGATCGCCGCGGCCCTCGACGAATTCCAGCTGCTCTTCCATCGTGGCGATGACCGGGTACTTGGAGTCCGGCTCGAACTCGCTGGAGGAAGCACCCTCCAAGCCGACGACGTTGCGGGCGTACTCGATGACCATGCACTGCAGGCCGAGGCAGAGACCCAGCACGGGCAGCCGGGACTCGCGTGCATACTTCAGGGCGCCCAGCTTGCCTTCCAGGCCGCGGATGCCGAAGCCGCCAGGGACACAGATCGCGTCCACACCCTCCAGAGAGCGGACCGCACCTTCGTGGGTTTCGCATTCGTCGGACGGCACCCAGCGGATCTTGACCTTGGCGTCATTGGCGAATCCGCCGGCGCGCAGGGCCTCGGTGACGGAGAGATAGGCGTCCGGGAGGTCAATGTACTTGCCCACCAGGGCAATCTCGACCTCGTGCTTGGGGTTGTGGACGGCTTCGAGGAGCTTGTCCCAGCTGGTCCAGTCCACGTCCTTGAACGGCAGGTCCAGCGCCCGGACGATGTACGAATCCAGGCCCTGCGTGTGCAGGGTTTTGGGGATGTCGTAGATGCTCGGAGCGTCGGCGGCGTTGACCACGGCATCGATGTCGACGTCGCACATGCGGCCGATCTTCTCGCGCATCGCGTCGGGGACTTCGCGGTCCGAACGGATCACGATTGCCTCCGGCTGGATGCCGATGGAGCGGAGGGCGGCCACGGAGTGCTGCGTGGGCTTGGTCTTCAGTTCCTGCGAAGGACCGATGTACGGGACCAGGGACACGTGGAGGAAGAAGACGTTGGTCCGGCCGATGTCCTGGCGGACCTGGCGGGCGGACTCGAGGAAGGGCTGCGACTCGATGTCGCCGACGGTGCCGCCGATCTCCGTGATGATGACGTCCGGCGCGTTCTTGCCCTCGGCGGGAAGCCGCATCCGGCGCTTGATCTCATCGGTGATGTGCGGGATGACCTGGACGGTGTCCCCGAGGTACTCGCCGCGGCGTTCCTTGGCGATGACGGTGGAGTAGACCTGGCCGGTGGTCACGTTGGCCGAGCCCTCAAGGTTTTCGTCGAGGAAGCGCTCGTAGTGTCCGATGTCGAGGTCGGTTTCAGCACCGTCGTCTGTGACGAAAACCTCGCCGTGCTGGAAGGGGTTCATCGTGCCCGGATCCACATTCAGATAGGGATCGAGCTTCTGCATAGTTACAGACAAGCCGCGTGCCCGCAGCAGGTGGCCGAGGCTTGAGGCCGTCAGTCCCTTGCCTAGCGAGGACGCCACACCGCCGGTGACGAAGATGTGTTTGGTCGTCTTGGACGAGCCCGGGAACCGGGAATTTACACGGGAATTTGATCGCTGCACCACGGAATTCGAGCCTATCATCAATTGAGCCTTCCACGGATCAGGTATGCGTCCCCAAAGACTTCAGTTTTCCCTGTCAGCGCGCTCCCGGCAAGGGGTTGCCCGGGGGCTGCAGGGGGCTGCAGGGCCTTCGCCGGACTCAGGCCTGCTGGGGCAGGAGCTTGGCGTCGTCCAGGAGCTCCTGCGCGTGCGCCTGGGCGGTTTCGGAGTCCTCCTGGCCTGCCAGCATCCGGGCCAGTTCCCTGACGCGTTCGGCGTCGTCCAGGAGCTGGACGTCGCTGGAAGTGAAGCCCTTGGCCGTGGAGCCGTCGGAGCCGCGAACAGAGGTTTTGGTCACACGGATGTGCTGGTCAGCGAAGGCGGCGACCTGCGGCAGGTGCGTTACCACCAGGACCTGGACGTGGCGCGCCAGCATGGCCAGCCGCCGGCCGATCTCGACGGCGGCCCGGCCGCCCACCCCGGCATCGACCTCGTCGAAGACGAACGTGGGCACGGGGTCCACGGCCGCCAGCACCACTTCGATGGCCAGCATGACCCTGGAAAGCTCACCGCCGGACGCGCCCTTGCCCAGCGGCCGGGCCGGCGCGCCGGAATGCGGCTGCAGCAGGAACGAGATTTCGTCCGCGCCGTAAGGTCCCAGCTGGGCGGCGGCCTCGATGGTGATCACCAGGGTGGCGTCTGCCATGGCGAGGGCCTTCAGCTCGGCGCTGACCCGGGCGGAAAGGTCCTTGGCGGCTTTGGCGCGGACCTTGCTGATGGCCGCGGCCTGCTTCTTCAGCTCCGCCGCGGCCCTGGCCACCTCGGCTTCCAGGTTTTCGATCCGTGTGGAGTCCCCCTGCAGTTCGTCAAAGCGCGCCCGGGCGTTCTCCGCCCATTCAAGGACCTCGTCGATGCTCGGCGCGTACTTCCGGACCAGCTTGGCCAGGGACGCCCGGCGTTCCTCGATCTCGGCCAGGCGCTCCGGGCCTTCCGAGTCCAGCCCGGCCTGGTAGCTGGCCAGTTCGGTGGCGATGTCGTTGAGCAGGAATCCCACCTCGGCGAGGCGGGCCGCTGCCGACCCGAGCTCCTCGTCGTGTTCGGCCACGTGTTCCAGGGTCCGCTTGGCCGCATCGACGAGCGACGTGGCGTCGCCGGCCTCACCGAAGTCCTCGGCAATGAGGGCCTGGTGCGCGGTGGTGGCGGCGATCCGGAGTTCCTCGACGTTGGCCAGCTTCACGGCCTCGGCCTTAAGGGCCTCGTCCTCCCCCGGCTGGGGGTCTACGGCGTCGATCTCCGCCAACGCGGCTTCCAGGGACTCGGCCTCGCGGAGCCGCTCGCGCTCCGCGCTGCGCAGTGAGTCCAGCTCTGCCTGGCTGGATTTCCAGGAGGTGTAGAGGTCCTGGAATTTGCCGAGCGCCAACGCCAGCCCATCCCCTGCGAACTTGTCGAGGGCTTCGCGCTGTGCCACGGCGCCCTTGAGCCGGATCTGGTCCGTCTGCCCGTGCACCACCACGAGGGACTCGCCGATTTCGGCCAGCACGCCCACCGGGGCGGCCCGCCCGCCAAGGAAGGCCCTGCTGCGTCCGTCTGCACCCAGGCGCCGCGACAGCAGCAGTTCCGCCCCGCCGTCGAACTCCTCAATCTCGGCACCGGCCTCCCTGGCGCGTTCCAGGGCGAGGTGCCCCGATTCCAGCTGCACCACCGCTTCCGCAGAGGCGCTCTTGGCGCCGCTGCGCACGGCGCCGGCATCCGACCGGGCTCCCAACAGCAGCCCGACGGCGGTGACCACCATGGTCTTGCCGGCACCGGTTTCGCCGGTGACCACGCTGAGCCCCGGGCCCAGTGGCAACGTGGCGTCGGTGATGACGCCGAGATCGCGGATTCTCAGTTCTTCAAGCATGGTTCACTTTTCAGTCGGAGGATCGGATTCTGAACCGGGTTCGTACGGCCGACGGCCCGAGGGCGGCGCCATGGTCCGGGGCGTGCGAACAAGCGGCACCGGACCGGTATGGATCTCCTCGGACTGCGGCACAGGGCCGCGCCAGCCATGGATGGGAAGCTGGAACTTGCGGACCAGCCGCGCCGAGAACGGGGTCTGGTGCGTACGGGCCAGGCGGACAGGGGTGGCGGACCTGGTGACCTCGACGCGGGCGCCGGGAGGCAGGTCCACGGAACGCCTGCCGTCACACCACAACACGCCCACGGCGTCCGTCCTGTTGAGGACTTCCACAGCCAGCCTGGAACGGGGCGAGACCACCAACGGCTTGGCGAAGAGGGCATGCGCGCTGATGGGCACAATCAGGAGGGCCTCCACTTCCGGCCATACAACGGGGCCCCCGGCAGAGAACGCGTAGGCCGTGGATCCGGTGGGGGTGGCCAGCACCAGGCCATCGCAGCCGAAGGAGGTCAGCGGGCGTTCGTCCACCTCGGTGACCAGTTCGAGCATGCGCTCCCGGTCGCCTTTTTCGATGGCTGCCTCGTTCAGGGCCCAGGTGTGCCAGATCTTCTGGCCGCGGACCCAGACCTGGACGTCGATGGTCATGCGCTCCTCCACCGTGTATTCACGGCTGGCGATCCATTCGACCGTCTGGGCGAGATCCGCACGCTCGCTTTCGGCGAGGAAGCCGACATGGCCGAGGTTCACGCCCAGCAGCGGCACGTCGACTTCGCGGACCAGCTCAGCCGCCCGCAGGATGGTCCCGTCCCCGCCCAGCACCATGACCAGTTCTACATCGGGAAGCTGGATATGGTCGTGGAGGATTTCGACCGGCTGGTCCATGGCGCCGAAGAAGCCCTCCATGTCGCCCAGTTCGGACTTCTGCATGACAGGGATGATGCCGAAGGCGTGGAGCTGGGCGCACGCTTCCCAGGCCGCCTTTAGGGATTCCTCGCGGCCGGTATGGGCAAGTACCAGTACACGCCTGCTCATCGGGTTCCGCTCTCTAGTGGTTCGGCCAGATCTTTCCCAGCAATGCAGCGACAGCTGCGTCCCGCTCTTCGATCTTAGGCAAGTCTTCGGACATTCTTTGCGTTATCCACAGGAAGTATTCGACATTTCCGTCCTGGCCAGGCAACGGGCTGATGGCCAGCCCCCGCAGTTCCAAGCCGGCGTCGAGCGCCGCCCCCGCCACTTTACCGACAGCCAGCCGACGTTCGCGCTCCGAGGTGACCACTCCCGTGCGGGCGAGCCGTTCCTTGCCGATCTCGAACTGTGGCTTGACCATGAGGACCAGGTCCCCGCCCGGGGCGGTGCAGGCTGCCAGCGCGGCGAGCACCAAGGTCAGGGAAATGAAGGACAGGTCGGCAACCGTGATCTCGGCCGGGCCGCCGATCTGGCCGGGTTCCATGTAGCGGACATTCAAGCCTTCGTGCACGCTCACGCGCGGATCGCTGCGGAGCTGCGGCACCAGCTGCCCGTGCCCGACGTCGACCGCTTCCACGTGCGCGGCGCCCCGCCGCAGCAGGACGTCGGTGAAGCCGCCCGTGGAGGCTCCGGCGTCAAGGCACCGTTTGCCGCCGACGGCGACCTCGGGGAAGGCGTCCAGCGCGCCGGCCAGTTTGTGGCCGGCCCTGCTGACGTACGCGTCTGCCGCGTCTTCCGAGACCCTCAGGTCACGGTCGTCGCCCACCTGCAGTGACGCTTTAGCGAGGACGTCACCGGCGGAGGACACCTTGCCTTCGGCGATGAGCCGGGCGGCGTGCGTGCGGGACCGCGCCAATCCCCTGCTGACGAGCAGTTGGTCGAGTCTGGGCATGGTCAGGAGGCACCCGCGCCGGGCTGCGGCTTATCACGCGGCACGCCGTACTGCGGCTCTTCGTTCAGGGCTTCCAGCAGGGCGTCGTGCATGTCTGCATAGGCGGCCGGGTGCTCCGAAACCGGAAGTCCGGGGACCTCGCGGACCCGGTCCAGGATGGCCAGCACCGCAGTGTCGGCGATGCCGGCATCAGCGGGGCTGGCGGGCAGGACCAGCTGCGGCCAGGCGGTAACCGGAAGCGCGGTGCCTGGTACCGCGGTGTCTTGTACCGCGGTGTCCTGAACTGCGCCGTCCGAAGCGTCATTGTTCAACTCGGGCATGGCACCAGTCTATTGATCGAGCCACTGGAGTTCGGGAGCTGTGGGGCTGCCGGCGTCGGGCCGGGCCGCCCACCACGCGGCACACGCCGCGCGCCACGAATCGAGGTTGTCCTTGTGCCCGGTGATGCGGACGGCATCTCCGGCCACGATTGCGGTGGCGTTCCCGCAACTGAACGTCCCGCCGTCGTTATCGATTTCCGGATATGCCTCGTAGAGGCCGGCAAGGTCTCGGATGATGTAGCTGGGCCGCTCGTCGTCCCGGGCCGCCAGGATGGTTTCCAGTGTGTCGACGCCGGTCAGCACTGTCACCGTGGCGAAGCCTGCCCGGTTGCCGCCCAAAATGTCGGTGTCCAGCCGGTCGCCGACGACCAGCGGCCGGTCCGACGACAGCCGCTTGGCCGCGGCGTGGAACAGCGGAGCCTCCGGCTTGCCGGCGACGAGCGGTTGCCGGCCGGTCGCAGCGGCCACCGCGGCCACCAGGGTTCCGTTGCCCGGAGCCATCCCACGGGCCTGCGGGATGGACATGTCCGTGTTCGTGGCAACCCAGAGTACGTCCGCGTCGGCCAGGACGAATGCTGCCTCGGCGAGGTCCTTCCAGCCGATCGCAGGGTTGAAGCCCTGGACCACGGCCACGGGATTGTCCTGCGCGCCGTGGACCGGCTTCAGGCCAACGAGCTCAACCTCGTGGGCCAGCGCCGGGCTTCCGGTAATGAGCACGGCAGCGCCCGGGGACAGCAGCGACGCCAGCAGGTCGGCCCCGGCCTGGGAGGAGCTCACCACCTGCTGATCCTCGGCGGGGGCGCCAAGATCCCGCAGGTGGGCGGCCACCTGCGCCGGCGTGCGGGAGGCGTTGTTGGTGACGTATCCCAGGCCGACACCGATCCCGGCCAGCCGCTGCAGCGACTCCACCGCTCCGGGTATGGCGTGGGGGCCGGCGTAAACCACGCCATCCAGGTCAGACAGCAGCGCGTCGAACCGCGAAATCAGTTGGGCATCGCTCATGTGGGGCTAGTCCTCCGAGCCGTCTTGGCGCCGGTCAGCATCCTGCGGTTCGGTGTGCTCAGCTTCTGCGTCAGCGTTTTCAGCAGCGTCGGCTTCCTCGTCGGGCTCGGCGGAATCCTCGTCGGACTCGGCGTCGTCAGATTCGAAGTAATCCGCTTCGGCGTCGTCCAGGTTCCCTTCCGCCGCGTCCTCCGAGGGACGCTGTGCGGCAGCTTCCTCCTCGGCGCTGATCCCGGGGGCCGCCTGGCTGTCGGAAGACTGGGTTCCGTCCTGCGCCCCCGTGCCTGCGGCGTGTGCAATCCGCTTCCGGCGTTCGGCTTCTTCCCGGGCTTCTTCTTCCTCGTCCCAGCCAAGGTCGATGATGTCGGGTTCCTCCGCCATGCCCTGGCCCAGGGCTTCCTCGGCAACGACGGCCTGCCGCTGCCACTTGCCGGCCTCGGTTTCGCGGCCCGCGGCTGTCAGGGCCTCCGCATAGGCGCGGAACAGGCGCGGGCTGTAGGAAAAGGCCCGGTTGAGGTCCAGTTGCGGAATCTCCAGCTCCGCCACGGCGGCGTCCAGCTGGCCAAGGTCGCCGCGGGCACCGGAGGCGACAATCGCCAACTCCACCTTGCCGGGCGCGTCGAGGTCCTGGGCCTCCTCGGACCGAACGACGTCCAAGGCGCGGTCGGGCCGGCCGAGGCCACGTTCACAGTCAGCCATCACAGGCAGGTGGACGTTGGAACCGCTGATCCGCCGGTAGGTGCGGAACTCGCGCAGGGCCTCGCCGTAGTGTCCGGCGGCATAAGCTGTCAGGCCTACTGCCTCGCGGACCGCCGCAAGGCGTCCGCCGCGGCGGCTAGCGGCGAGGGCATGCTGGAACGCCAGTTCGGGCTCGTCGTCGATGAGCCGTCCGGCCATCACGAGGTGGCGGGCCACCCATTCCGCGCTGTTGGATTCAAGGGTCTTGATCTGGTGCTGCGTGGCGCGGTCAAGTTCCTTGCCCGTGACGTCCTCGTCGATTTCGGGCGAACGCTCCCGGTCCGGGCGGTTCGCGCTGCGAAGGTCGCGGGCGTTGGGGACGCGTGCGGGGCGGTCCTCCGCCCTGTCGCGGCCGAACTGGCGGGGGCCGGAATCACCGCGGTCAAAGCCGCGGGGTGCGCGGTCCTCACGGGGTGCACGGTCCTGGCGGTCGCCAAACGGGCGGCGGTTTTCCCCACCGCCAAAGCTGCGGCGGTCGCCGTCGCCCTCACGGCGCGGACGGTCACCAAACGGCTTGCGGTCACGATCACCAAAACCGCGGCGGTCGCCCTCACCCTCACGACGCGGACGGTCACCGAACGGCTTACGCTCCCCGCCACCAAAGCTGCGGCGGTCGCCCTCACCCTCACGACGCGGACGGTCACCGAAGCTGCGGCGGTCGCCGTCGCCTTCACGACGCGGACGATCACCAAACGGCTTACGCTCCCCGCCACCAAAACCACGGCGGTCGCCCTCACCCTCACGACGCGGACGGTCACCGAACGGCTTACGCTCCCCGCCACCAAAACCACGGCGGTCGCCCTCACCCTCACGACGCGGACGGTCACCAAAGCTGCGGCGGTCGCCGTCGCCTTCACGGCGCGGACGATCACCAAACGGCTTACGCTCCCCGCCACCAAAACCACGGCGGTCGCCCTCACCCTCACGACGCGGACGATCACCAAACGGCTTACGCTCCCCGCCACCAAAACCACGGCGGTCGCCCTCACCCTCACGGCGCGGACGATCACCAAACGGCTTACGGTCGGGGTCACCGCCAGAACCGCGGCCTTCACGGGCGCGGAAGCCCCGGGGATCCCCGCCGGAATTGTTGGTCCCCCTAAACGGGCCCCCCTGCCGTCCCCGGTTGCTTCCCGAGTCCCCCCGGTCGTTTCCGCCGCGGTAGCCGCCGCCGCCCTTGTGCTCAGCCATGGTGGGTTCCTCCTGTAGTGAGCCGACCACTGGCGCGATGTGCAGCCGCTCTTGTCCGTGTTTGGTTGTCCTGCGCTACCCGTGGTGAAGCATCCGGTGTCCGCATATCTCTAGCAATTCTAGGTGAGAGCCGGTGCCAGCCACTAACGGCGAGGGCCTTCCACGGGCAGGCGTGTGCATCCTCACAGGATCGTGGGCCACTCCATTTGTTCCGGGCCGCCGCCGTTCGTGTTTTCGCACGTCCGGCAGGGCGCGCCATTCCACAGGGAAAATCCAAGGAGGCGTGGCAAGACTGGCCCCGACAGCATCCGCCAAGGGGGAACCATGAAGAAATCACGGACGAAGCCGGTGGCAGCCGCTGCCATGATTCTGGGATGCGGGCTACTGGCTCTGTTCATTGCCTACTCGACCGAGGCCGGCAAAGAAGCAGCATTCCTGGACCGGACCGGCGCAGCGGTCATCTGGGGGCTTCCTGTTGCCAAACTTATTTTCAATGTCGCCGCCGCCGGTACTGTCGGGCCACTCGCTTTGGCGCTGTTTGCCCTACCCCCGAAGGGAAGAGCGTTCTCGAAGGCACTGGCCCTTGCCGGTGTTTCTGCCGTGCTCTGGACAGCAGCCGCAGCCGTGATCAGCGTCCTCACCTTCCACTCGTTGGCTAACCTGCCGCTGTTTTCGGAAGGTTCAGGGGCTATATTTGTCAGTTTCCTGACGGACGTCGACGCTGGCCGGAGAGGCACTCTGACAGTGCTGATCACGGCAACCGTGGCGCTCCTGTGTTTTGGCATCCAAGGACAGCGGGCTGTTGCCGTCACGGCTGTGCTGGCTTCCACGGGGCTGATACCACTGGCTCTGAACTCCCATGCCGCGGGCGGCGCGAACCACGCCGACAGCACGGTTTCGGTGGTAATGCACATGGCCGCCGCAGCCATCTGGATCGGCGGTCTGGCAACCCTCGTCCTGCTGCGCCGGACGCTGGGAACAGAGTTGCTGGCCGCGGTCCGGCGTTACTCCACGCTCGCGCTGCTGTCCTTCCTTGCCCTGGCACTCTCGGGCGTAGCGGCCGGGCTAACAGGCATCGGAACAATTCAGGGGCTGGCTTCACAGTACGGCCTGATTCTCTTGGCCAAGACGGCCGTTCTGGGACTTCTGGGCCTGCTCGGGGCGCTGCACCGAAAATGGATCCTCACGAAGCTGGAATCGATCCCAGGCAAGGCACGGACCGCTTTCGCAACCCTGGCTGTGGCCGAGCTCGCCGTCATGGCAGCCGGATCGGGACTCGCAGCCGCCCTGGCACGCACTCCGCCGCCAACGGTCTCGCAGGCCGCACCGGCCCAGGTATCCCTGCGCGTTCCGGGTTTTGTGGATGTGTTCAGCAGCTGGAAACCCGACGCCCTTTGGATCTTCCTTTGCGCCGTCGCGGTGTTCCTTTATGCGGCCGGAGTGCGGCGCATCAGTAACCGTGGCGGGCACTGGCCCGCCTACCGAGCCGGCCTTTGGTTCACTGGAGTCGCGCTGCTGTTCCTGGTCACCAACGGAGGACTCCGCGTTTACCAGGAGTATCTGATCAGCGCGCACGTCGTGACCCAGATGCTTCTTATCGCCGTCGTTCCACTCCTGCTGGTTCCCGGCGCCCCGCTGACATTGGCCAGGCTCGCCGTTGCGCCAAGGCAGGACGGAACAATAGGCGGTGCAGAAGCTCTTGGCGCGACGCTGCGTCCAGTTCTGCATGCCACGTCTGCGCCCTACTTCGCAGCCGCCGGTCTGGCGGCCGTGATGGCGGCCCTGTACTACACGCCATTGCTGGACTATTCGTCACGCACCCAGTTCGGGTATCAGGGCATGGCCCTGCTGGCGTTGCTCTCCGGCTGCCTCTTCACTGCTTCCCTGGCCCGCGCCGCTGACGGTCCTGGGCCGGCACTGGCTTACAGGCTGGTGACCATAAGTGCCGTGGCCGCGCTTTACGCGGTGCACGGCTGGGCCCTTGCCCAACAGGCAGACCAGCTGCCCGATTCGCGGCGGCAGGAATGGCTGATCACCGTCGGCCGACCCTGGGACCAGCCAGTTCCGGCGGTCGTAGAGCCAGCTGGCATGGCCATGTGGATCATCGCTGCCGGCACGCTACTTGTAGCGGCCGCGACTGTGCTGTTCCAGGCGATCCGACGTCACGATATGCGCGCCCGGAACCGATCCGCTTCTGAGCGCATCCATGACCTTGTGATGTCCTCAGAATCCTGATCGGCCCGTCCCCACATGGGGCCTTTCGTGGGTGCCTTCCACCCAAAGAAGGCCACCGCCGGCCCTGTCTGTCTCAAGGTTTCCGCAGGGTAGGTATTACACCCTTCAACTAAATCAATTGGACTTTCTAACGACGTCGGAGGTAGTCGTGTCAGTTACACGCCGTCAGGCACTGCAAATAGGTGGAGTGGGAATCATCGGCGCATTTGGCCTGGCCGTCCCCTTGACCTCGGTCAACGCGAAGTCAGCAAGTCAGCTGGCGTCCCGCAACATGCCGAAGCCCTACCAGCGGACACTTCCCATTCCGGAGGTACTCAAACCCAAGAGCACGGTTGTGGACCCCGACGGCCACAAGCGGCACCTGTACCAGATCCAACAGAAGGCCGCCCTGGCCAACATCGTGCCTGGCCTCAGCACACCCATCCTCGGCTACAACGGGACATTTCCGGGGCCGACCATCAAGGTGAATCAGGGCGAACGCATCACGCTGGAGATGGACAACGTGTTGCCTCTGTTCCACCCGCAGTGGGGGTATCGGCTTGACACCTCGACTCACCTGCACGGGTCGGCGTCGCTGCCGCAGTTCGACGGCTACGCCAACGACCTCACCGGGCGGGACTACTGCAAGGACTATGAATACCCCAACTTCCAGCCGGCGCGGACCCTCTGGTACCACGACCACGCCGTCCACAATACGGGCCAGAGCGTCTACTCGGGCCTGGCCGCCCAATACCACCTGCACGACGAAGTGGAAGGCAGCATTCTTCCGCAGGGAAAGTTCGACGTACCCCTCACGGTTTCCGACGCCATGTTCGCAGCCAACGGCTCGCTCGGCTACAACGACAACACCCACTCCGGCTTGTGGGGCGACGTCATCCTCGTCAACGGAGCGCCTTGGCCGGTGATGAAAGTCCAGCGAAGGATCTACCGCTTCCGCATTCTCAATGCCTCCATTGCACGGTCCTACCGCTTCTCCTTGAGCACAGGAGACGCAATGACCATCGTCGCAACGGACGGCGGCCTGATGCCGGCCGCCCAGCAGGTGACATCCTGGCGGCACGGCGGCGCCGAGCGCTACGAGGTCCTTATCGACTTTTCGAAGTATCCCGTCGGCAAGCGGGTGGAACTGCGCAACCTGTCCAACAAAAACAATGTGGACTACGACTTCACCAACAGGGTCATGGCCTTCGATGTGACGGACGAACCTGTCGACACGTCCGGCCCCGGCGCCAGGGTGCTGCCGACGCTCCTCGCCCCGAGCACGACCATGAGCCTCAAAGCCTCAGAGTCCGTCAAGACCCGGCGCATGCGGGTGAAGCGGGACAACGACGTCTGGACGATCGGGGGCATGACCTGGGACGAAGTGGTCCAGAGCGGCTACAGGAAGGTCCTCGCTGATCCGGACCTCAACGATGTGGAAATCTGGGAGATAGAGAACAGTTCGGGTGGCTGGTTCCATCCTGTCCATATTCACCTGGTGGACTTCCAGATCCTGAGCCGCAACGGACAGGCACCCCTGGCCCACGAACGCGGGCCCAAGGACGTGGTCTACGTCGGCGAAGGCGAGACGGTCCGGCTGCTCATGAAATTCGAACACCACCGCGGGCGCTACATGATCCACTGCCACAACCTGCCCCACGAGGACCATGACATGATGGCCCAGTTCAGCGTTGGCCTCGACACGAACGACGTAGACCCCAACCATCCAGTCGAAGCGGTCCGGCCGCATCCGATCAGCCAGGCTGCACCGGCACAAGGCACGGCAGAGGTCCAGCCACCGCAGACCAGCACCCGGCCCACGGAGGTGGCTGCGCCAGTAACCACCACCCCGGTAGCAGCCCAGCCAGCACCTGCCCCTGTCCCGGCTGCGGTGCCCGCAGGACAGAAGGACGTCGTGGCCATTACCACCTCCCGGCACCGCCTGAGGAAGGACATGACCTTCAGCGGAACTTCCAAGTACGCCGGATCGACGGCGGCAACCTCGGCTACCGTCGTGCTGTACGACGTGACGCCGGGCCGCGCCTCCACACGATTGGGTACGGTGAAGGCCAACTCTCTTGGAGCCTGGACGTTCACGGCCAAGCCCGGACCAACCAAGCAGGTCACAGTCGTCAAGGCCCAATCGAACCTCGGCGGGACAGTGACTACGAGCGTAAGGACCAGCTGAATCCGAATGGCGTGTTAAAAGGGTCAGGCCCCGACGTTCTTCGTCGGGGCCTGAGCCGTAATTAGTGTCCGGCGGTGACCTACTCTCCCACACCCTCCCGGGTGCAGTACCATCGGCGCTGTGGGTCTTAGCTTCCGGGTTCGGAATGGGACCGGGCGTTTCCCCCACGCTATGACCGCCGTAACCCTGTGTCCCGTACCCCTTGGGGGGTGGGGAAAACTGTGGTGTTACAACATGTGGTGTTGTTATTCAGTTGTTGGTTCCGGGACCGTGAAAACCCGTGGCGGGTTTGTTGGTTGGGAACCACATAGTGGACGCAAGCAGTCTTGTTTCTTTGTACCCTGCTCCATGGTGTGAACGTCTTTTGAAGG
>NZ_PJMC01000035.1 GCF_002892795.1 Arthrobacter sp. AFG20
CGCCGCTGAAGAAGGTGATGGACTTCGCCGCGCAGTACCAGATCAAGTCCGGCTTCCACGGCCCCACCGACATCTCCCCGGTCGGGTTCGCCGCGCAGCTGCACGTGGGCCTGGCCATCCACAACTACGGCATCCAGGAATACATGCAGCACTCGGACGCCACCAACACGGTCTTCGAGCAGTCCATGACCTTCACCGACGGCTACCTGCACCCCGGAGACACGCCCGGCATCGGCGTCGAATTCAACGAGGAAGCCGCAGCCGCCTACCCGTACCAGCAGGCCTACCTCCCGTACAACCGCCTCGTCGACGGCACCGTCCATGACTGGTAAGCCGAACGCCATGACACAGCAAGGCGTGACAAAACACCGCATCATCGTCATGGGGGTGTCCGGCTGCGGCAAGACCACCATCGGCGATTTGGTGGCCCGCGAACTGGGTGTGCCGTTCCTCGACGGCGACTCCCTCCACCCCGTGGAGAACGTCGCCAAGATGGCGGCCGGCACGCCCCTGACCGACGAGGACCGCTGGCCCTGGCTGGCCACGGTGGGTACCGAACTGGCGAACGCCGGCGACGGCGGCCTGGTCCTTGCCTGCTCCGCGCTGCGGCGCAGCTACCGCGACGCCATCCGGCAACAGGCACCGGACACGGTGTTCCTGCACCTGCACGGCAGCAAAGAAGTGCTGAGGGCACGGACTGAAGGCCGATCCGGGCACTTCATGCCGCCAGCGCTGCTGGAATCCCAACTGGCCACCCTCGAATCGCTGGAAGCTGATGAGGCAGGCGTTGTGGTGGACATCGCCGCGCCGGTGACGCAGGTGGTGACCGAAGCGCTGGCGGGCATCACCGCCGTCGCAGGTGCCGCCGTCGGACCTTCCGCTGTTGGATACCGGGGCGCCCCGGCCACCCAGCCGCGCGAGTTCGACGTCGACCTCCAGGCCTCGCCGTTCAACCTCGACGACGAAGCTGTTGCCTGGGTGGAGTCCACCCTCGCCGGCATGAGCCTCGAGGAAAAAATCGGGCAGCTGTTCATCAACCACAACAACGACTACTCCCCGGAGTACCTCGACGGCGTGCTGGAGAAGTACCACGTGGGCGGCATGCGCTACCGGCCGGGCCCCTCGGCCGCGGTGCAGGAGCACATCCGCTACGCCCAGTCCAAAACCCGCATCCCGTTGCTGGTGGCCTCCAACCCGGAAATGGGCGGAGCGGGCAGCTGCGACGACGGAACCTTTGTGTCGACGCACCTGCAGGCCGGCTCACACCCGGACAAGGCCATCGCCCGGCAGATGGGGCAGGTGGCCGGTGTGGAGACCGCCGCGCTGGGCTGCAACTGGGCGTTCGCGCCGATCGTGGACATCCACTACAACTGGCGCAATACGGTCATCTCCACCCGGGCCTTCGGCAACACGCCGGAGATCGTGGTGGAACGCGCCAAGGAGTACTTCGACGGCATCAGCGAGTCACCCACGGCCTGCGCCATGAAGCACTTCCCCGGCGACGGCATGGATGAGCGCGACCAGCACGTGGTCACCTCCTACAACACCCTCGGCTACGACGAATGGAACCGCACGTACGGGCACGTGTACCGCGAAATGATCGGGCACGGGGTGCAGTCCATCATGATCGGCCACATCGGCGCGCCGGAACTGTCCCGGCACTTCCGCCCGGGTCTGGTGGACAAGGACATCCGGCCGGCCACGTTGTCGCCGGAACTGCTCCAGGACCTGCTCCGCGGCGAGTTGGGCTTCAACGGGCTGATCCTCACCGACGCCTCACAGATGATCGGCCTGACCCAGGCCATGAAGCGCAGGGACCTGGTCCCGGCAACCATCGCTGCCGGCTGCGACATGTTCCTGTTCTTCCGCAACCCGGCGGAGGACTTCCAGTACATGATGGACGGCTACAAATCCGGTGTCATTACCGAGCAGCGCCTGCACGACGCGCTGCGCCGGATCCTGGCGCTCAAGGCAAGCCTCGGGCTGCACCTCAAGCCCGCCGCGGAGCTTGTCCCGCCGGTTGAGGCCCTGGCGCTGATCGGCAGTGACGCCCACCGTGCCATCGCGGCGGAGATCGCGGACAAGACCGTCACCCTGGTCAAGGACACCGCCAACAACCTGCCCATCACGCCGGAAACGCACAAGCGGATCCGCCTGTACGGCATCTCCGGCGGCGCGGACTTCACCCGGGCCGACCCGCTGGCGTACCTGGAGACCGTCAAAACCGAGCTGGAAAACGCCGGTTTCGAGGTGCGCCTGTTCAAGACGGCGGACCAGCGCGAGGCCGCAGGGGAGACCGGCGTGAACTTCATGTCGGTCATCTCCGAAGAAGCCACCGGCGACTACGCGGACAAGTACGACGCCGCGTTTGTGTTCGCCAATGTGAAGGGGTTTGCCCAGGAGGCAGCCATCCGGATCAAGTGGTCCACCCCGATGGCCGCGGAGATCCCGTGGTACGTCACCGAGGTCCCCACCGTGTTCGTCTCGCTCAACCAGCCCAACCACCTGATTGACGTGCCGATGGTGAAGACCGCCATCCACGCCCACGCCGGATCGCCCGAGGCCATTCGGGCGACCATCGAAAAGATCATGGGCAGGTCGGAATTCCAGGGAACGTTCAATGAGAACGTCTTCTGTGATTCCTTCGACACCCGGCTCTAGCCGGAAGAGCGCGAACGGACAGTTGCGGCCCTGCAGCCCGGGGCTCAAATGTCCGTTCGCGCTCTGTGCTGCCGTATGCCCGGAGGCGTACCGTATGGCTCATGGAGAGCACAGGGTGCGCGGTGGTGGGCGGCGGGCCGGCCGGCATGATGCTGGGCCTTTTGCTGGCGCGGGCCGGCGTAGAGGTCGCCGTCCTCGAAAAACATGGCGACTTCCTCCGGGACTTCCGCGGCGACACCGTCCATGCATCTACCATCCGGCTTCTCGACGAACTGGGCCTCGGCGCCGAGTTCCGCGGGCTGCCGCAAAGCCAGCTGCGTAACGTCGCCTTCCCGACGCCCGGCGGCGGCCGGGTCACGCTGGGAAATTTCGCCGCGCTGCGACCGCCGTACAACTACATCGCCATGATGCCCCAGTGGGACTTCCTGAACTTCCTCGCCCGCGCCGCCGAGCAGGAGCCAACGTTCACGCTTCTGATGGAGCACAAGGCGACGTCCCTGATGTCCGACGACGGCAGGGTCACCGGTATCCGGTACCTCACCAAGGACGGCACTGAAGGCGCGCTCCGCGCAGACCTCGTGGTGGCCACGGACGGCCGGCATTCGGTGCTGCGCCAGGCGGCCGGCCTGACGTCGAAGGAATACCCGGTGCCTTTCGACACCTGGTGGTTCAAGCTGCCGAGGGCCGAGTCCGAACAGGGGGAGGTGGCCGGGATCGTTCCGGCCTTCGGTGACCGCGCCGGCGTTATCGCCCTGTTCCGGGAAACCTATTACCAGATGGGCTACTTCGCCCCGAAAGGCTCCGGTGACCGCATCAAGAGCGAGGGAGTGGAGCGGTTCCGGGAACGCATCGCCGCGCTGCGCCCTGACCTCGCCGACAGGGTCGATGCCATCCGCTCCCTGGACGACCTGCACTGGCTGGATGTCCGGCTGGACCGATTGCGGCGCTGGTACGTCGACGGGCTGCTGTGCATCGGCGACGCCGCGCATGCGATGTCCCCGGCCGGCGGGGTGGGGATCAACCTGGCCATCCAGGACGCCGTGGCCGCGGCAACCCGGCTTGCCCCGGCGTTGCTGCGCGGCAAAGTCACCACGAACGATCTTGCGGCGGTGCAGCGGCGGCGTCAGCTGCCCACCGTGATCATCCAGTCTGTCCAGCGCTTCATGCACCGCGCCGTCTTCGTCCCGCTCTTTAGCGGCAAGAGGTCGGGAGCGCCGCCGGTGATGATGTACCTCGCCCAGCACGTGCCCGTCCTGATGCGGCTGCTGCCCCGGATGATCGCAATCGGACCCTTGCCCGAGCACGCGCCCGCCTTTGCCCGGCGGGTGGACGCGGGGCCCGGCAAGGCACCAGGCACCGACTAAACTGGAGCCCATGACTGCCACCCCGGACTCGCTTTCCAACTCTGCTGCCCGTGCCCGACTTCTGGAACTGATCAAGGAGCTCGCGGTTGTCCGCGGCAAGGTCATTCTGTCCAGCGGTGCCGAGGCCGACTACTACATCGACCTGCGCCGCATCACCCTGCACCACGAGGCCTCCAAGCTCGTTGGCCAGGTCATGCTGTCCCTGATCGACGACGCCGGCATCGGCTTTGAGTGCGCCGGCGGCCTCACGATGGGGGCAGACCCGGTGGGCACCGCCGTCATGCACGCCGCCACCGACGCCGGCCGGCCGGTCGACGCCTTCGTGGTCCGCAAGGCGCAGAAGTCCTACGGCATGGGACGCCAGGTGGAAGGTCCGTCCGTCGAGGGCCGCAAAGTCCTGGTGCTTGAGGACACCTCCACCACCGGCGGTTCGGCCCTGACCGCCGTGGAGGGCGTTCGTAACGCCGGCGGCAACGTGGTGGCTGTCGCCGTCATCGTCGACCGGGACACGGGCGCCAAGGAAAAGATCGAAGCCGAAGCCGGTGTCCCGTACCTGTACGCCTTCAGCAAGGACGAGCTCGGCCTGAGCTGACCGGCCGCCCCAGTGGACGGCACACGCCGGGTGGCCTAGTATTTCCGTACCCCGAATCAGTCCCCTCACTTGGAGTACCCCGTCATGCGCCCGTCGGATCAAGCCCTGAGCAGTGTTGAGCAAATCCAGAACCTCATTCTGGAGAGCGCCGACTTTGAGGACTTCCTCAACGAACTGGCGCGGTACTCGGCGCACCAGGTGGCGGGCGACGGGGAGGACGCCCTCTGCGGAATCACGCTGCTGAGGGACCGTAAGGCGGCGACGATCGGCTGGAGCAGCGACTCCGCCCGCGAAGTGGATGAAATCCAGTACTCGCTGTCCCAGGGGCCGTGCCTGACCGCCGCGGAGGAAGAACGGGAAGTCCATGTTCCGGACCTCTTCGAAGAAGACCGCTGGGGCCCTGACTACGCTAACGCGGTGGCTTCGCACGGGCTGCGCTCGGTGCTGTCGCTCCCCTTTAACCTGCAGGGGGACGCTAAGGCCGCGCTCAACCTCTACTCCGACGTGCCGTACAAGTTCACTGAGGTTTCCGCGGCCCGCGCCCGCGGGTACACCCGGGAGATCTCCCAGGCCCTGCGCCTCGCGGTCAGGTTTTCGCTGCACACGGACAGTGCAACGAATCTCCGCGCGACGTTGGAATCGCGGACCGTCATCGACATCGCCGTCGGCATCGTGATGGCGCAGAACCGGTGCAGCCAGCAGACGGCCGTCCGTATCCTCACCGATGCCTCAAGCCACAGCAACGTAAAACTTCGCGACGTCGCCGCGTCGCTGGTGAATTCGGTGGGAGGCGCGGAGGCCCGCACCCACTTCGAGGAGCCCGGGATAGTTCAGGCGGGATAGCGCCGTGGCTGGCCGCTTGTGCGGCGGAACTGCCCGGGATAGGCTGTCCGAGGTTGAGCCGTCGGCCATAGACACCCCTTTTTGGAGTACCTATGGACAACCAGCTTAATCCCCTCATTAAGATCGACGATGCCGCCGGCACAGCTCGGATTGACGTCCGGGGGAGCCTTACCCAGGCGTCCCGCGCTGAGTTAATACTCGAAATCCGGCGCGTCCGCCGGATGGGTAGCTCATCGCCCATCACTGTGGATCTTTCCCGCGCCGCCTTCGTGGAGTCATCCGCGCTCGCGGGCCTTCGCTTCGAGCTCAATACCCTCGACGCCGGCACATGGCAGGTCTCCTCCGGGCCGGCGCCAGGAGTTCTGCTGGAGGTTTTGTCCAACCGCGACACCGTGAGTGAAGCGCGCCCGGACTTCACGGCGCTGACCGACCCGGCAGGGCTGTCTGAGGCGCAGGCGGCCGGCGGGTTCCGCCCCCTATCCAACTATTCCACTCACGAACTGCTGGAGGCGAGCGACTCGGTCTTCGGGCTGCTGGACGATCCGGCCGGGGGTTCCGGACATGAGCTGCTAGCCCGGTACGAAGCAATCGGTGAGGAAATAGCTCGCCGGGAATTGACCGAGCACGCCAAACCCAGCTGACCAACGGGGCGGACTTTACGAGGTTCGAACTGCGCATGGAACCGGAACTGTGCCTAGGGTTTGAAATGTGCCTAGGGTAGTTCAGTGCCATATGAAGGGGCCGCCGGCCAGACGGGCCGGCAGAACGCGCCGGGCTCAGAGGCTGCCCGGCTGCTTCGGCGCGCCGCAGCCCTGAAACGCTTCTCCCGCCGGACCTTCCTCACCGGCGCCGGCGCTTCCACTGTCCTCGCCGCGGACATGCTGTTCACGAAGCAGGTGCAGGAGGAGCGGCAGGTCCACAAGATCCTCGTTGTCGAGGACGACTTCGCGCAAAGTTACTTCCCGCACGCCAGCTGGATCCTGTTCCCCGGGTACAAGACCAGCTGGGAAGAGGCCCAGTGGATCCTCAACTCGCTCCGCGGCAGCCTCCGGCTGCGCGGCCAGCTCACGGCGGCCGGGTATTCAAATTTGGGCCTGGACATCGACCAGCTGGTCATCGCGGTAATCGAGCATGTCCGGGCGCACAACCTCACCACGCTCTACTTCTACGGCCACAGCTTCGGCGGGATGGTGGCGACGCAGGTGGCAGCCCGGTTGCTGGAGCTGCACGGCGTCAAGGTTGAACTGATCGTCCTCGACTGCAGTCCCTACAGCAAGTTCGACGTCCTGGACCAGAGCTGGTTTGACGGCGTCGTGTTCCTCTACGAAAGCGGGTTCCGCATCCCCTCCGTGCTGCGCGGGGGCTACGAGCTGGGGGAGCGGGTGGTCCACAAGGATGAGCGCTCGTGGCGGCAGATCCTCGACCAGACGCTGGAGCAGCTGTCCCCGATCGCCCCCTCCAGCGTGCTGGTGCAGACGGAATCCGCCTACATCTACCACTTCGATGCCACGCGCTTTGCGGGCCAGATCGGCGATACCCGCATGGCCTACATCGGAAATCCCCGGGACGAGACCGTCAACTACCGGACGGCCCGTGATTCGTGGGCGCGCACGTTCGCCGCCAACATGGTCACAGCCGACCGGCAGACCACAGGGGCGCTGCCGGCACACGCGAGCCCGGGCTGGAACCCGTTCGTGTACCGGCCCATCCTCGAGGACCTGGAGAACGAGATCGTCCCGCTGCCCGGAGGCGGCGGGAAGATGACCCCGTTTTAGATCTGGTTCTTGAGGTCCGCCACGGAGTCCAGCACCTGGTTGGGGCGGAACGGGTAGGAAGCAATTTCGTCGCGCTGCGTGATGCCGCTGAGCACCAGGACGGTGTGCAGCCCGGCTTCCATGCCCGCGATGATGTCGGTGTCCATGCGGTCGCCGATCATCGCGGTGGTCTCGGAGTGCGCATCGATCTGGTTCATGGCCGAGCGGAACATCATGGGGTTCGGCTTGCCCACAATGTAGGGTTCCCGCCCCGTGGCCTTGGTGATCAGGGCAGCGATGGCGCCGGTGGCGGGCATCGGGCCCTCCTTGGACGGGCCGGTGGCGTCCGGGTTGGTGGCGATGAAGCGCGCCCCGGCGAGGATCAGCCGGATCGCCATGGTGATCGCCTCGAAGGAGTACGTGCGGGTTTCGCCGAGCACCACGAAGTCCGGGTTCTGGTCGGTGAGGATGAAACCGGCCTCGTGGAGCGCCGTCGTAAGCCCTGCCTCGCCGATGGTGTACGCGCGGTTGCCGGAATCGGAGCCCTGCACCTGGTCCTTCAGGAACTGGGCGGTGGCCAGGGCCGACGTCCAGATGTTCTCCTCGGGGATTTCCAGGCCGGAGGCCCGCAGCCGGGCGGCGAGGTCGCGCGGCGTGAAGATCGAGTTGTTGGTCAGGACCAGGAAGCGCTTTGAGGTGTCCACCCAGCGCTGGATCAGTTCCGCGGCCCCGGGAACTGCCTGGTTCTCATGCACCAGGACCCCGTCCATGTCGGTCAGCCAGCACTCAATGTCCTGGCCGCTGCGGTAGACGGCCGCCGATGTCTTTACCTTGTCCGCTTCTGCCATGTCATTCCTTCACCGAGATGTTTGCGTTCGGAGCCCAGTCTAGTGTTGAGGGGTGACGCAAACGCCCGGGACACCCGAACCCCAACCAGAACCATCCCAGCCGGAACAGAACGGGACGCCGGAGCCAAAGCCGGAGGTCGGCGTCGGGCCCTGGGAAGGTGAATGGCCGGCGGGCGGCCACTGGGATCCTGACCTCCTGGCCGACGGCGACCGGCGCAATGTCGTCGACAAGTACCGGTACTGGAAGCACGAGGCAATCGTCGCTGACCTGGACGCCAAGCGGCACGACTTCCACATCGCCATCGAGAACTGGCAGCACGACCTCAACATCGGCACCGTGGTGCGCACCGCCAACGCGTTCCTCGCCAAGGAGGTCCACATCATCGGACGACGGCGGTGGAACCGCCGCGGGGCGATGGTCACTGACCGCTACCAGCACGTCCGCCACCATCCCACCGTGGAGGACTTCGTGGCCTGGGCGCAGGGGGAGGGGCTGGCCATCATCGGGATCGACATCTTCCCCGATTCCGTGCCGCTGGAGACCTACGAGTTGCCGCAGAAGTGCGTGCTGGTCTTCGGACAGGAAGGGCCGGGACTGACCCCGGAGGTGCATGCGGCGGCAGAGGCCACACTGTCCATCGAGCAGTTCGGGTCCACCCGTTCCATCAACGCAGGCTCGGCCGCGGCGATCGCCATGCACGCCTGGGTGCGCCGGCACGTGTTCGGCCAGCACGTCTAGCTGCCTTCGGTCCATAGCGGCAGCGGCACCACTCTGCGGCTGCATCCTGATTCATCCAGTACGTGGCCCAGACGCTTGAAGGTCCGGACCACAGCTTGCCGGGAGATGACGGCACTTCCCGGAGCCCGATCCGCCAGTTCGCGCTCGTAGGCCTGGACTTCCAGGTAGTCGCGGACCCACAGGGTAACGAGCAGGTTCTGAGCGCCGAGGACCTGGGCGCTGAGGCGGCAGTTATTTAACGCCGCGAAGTAGTGGCCGACGTCGTCAACGCACTCCGCGGGAACGTTCAGTACCAAGGTGACTTCCCGCAGTCCCTGCTGGGCCGCCGTCGAAGTATCGCAGCGCAGCGCCATGTAACCGGTGGCCAGGAACCGTTCCACGCGCCGTCGGGCTGTCTGGGGAGAGACGCCGCATGCGGCACCCAGTTCCGCCCAGCTTGCCCGCCCGTCCTTGGCGAGCTCTTCCAGGAGCGCCGCATCCAGCCGGTCCGGGGAGTACGCGGGCTGCTCGGGCAGCGGTTCGGCTGACACCAGCCGGGCGCGTGCGGGTTCCAGCGTCCCGCTGCGCCATTCGGAGGCCTGCCGGTACAGCCTGGTGACGAAAACAACCTCGCGATGCGTGACGCCGGGCAGCCCAGGGAAGGAACCGGTGACTATATCCATCAGTTCATCGTGGCTCGACGCAAAGCAGTCCACGAAGAGGTCGTGCGCGCCAGTGACCAGCGAGACGGTGCCGAACGCCGGCTCGGCGCACAGCCGCTCGATGAGCGCATCACTCTCGTTGGGCACAGACGACAGGTGGATGAACGCGGACCAGCCGGCACTGAGGTAGCGCTGCCCTGGGGCGGGGGTGATCCACGCCCGGCCCTGCTCTGTGAGGGCGTTCCAGCGCCTCGCCACCGTGGGCGCGGACAGGCCCAAAGCGTCCGCCACCCGGCTCCATTCGGCCCGAGGATTGATCTGAAGCGCATTGACGATTTCAAGGTCGAGTTCCGAGATCATGGCTGATTCGTTCAATATCTGCTGCCTCAGGTGGATTTCGAACAATATCAAAGCCAGTGTAAACGGCGGCCATAACGTTGTGACTCGCATCACCACCGGCGACTCCGCCCTGGACCCCAAGGAATCATATGGCAAGCAAGACAGCACCTCCTCCGATGGCAGCCACGACCACCAGGACCATCGCGGGAATGATCTTGGCAATGGCACTCATAGAGTCGCTCAGCGGGGTCACACAGGGGTACCTGAATCCCATCCTCCCCGCGCTGGGACCCGTCTTCGAGATTGACGACCCCACCATCAACGGCATCTTCCTTATCTCCAACGTCAGCTTCGCCGTCCTCACCCCGATCATTTCGAGGCTCGGGGACAGCTACGGATACCGGCTGGTGCTGCGGTGGTCCACCGGTATTGTGACGGTGGGCGTGTTCCAAATGGCGCTGTGGCCGTCGCTGTGGACGGTGACGGTTGGCGTCGTCATGCTCACCTGCGTAGTGGGCTTCATCCCGCTCATGATGGGAATCCTGCGGGTCCGCAGCGCAGCCCACACACGCACCGGCGTGAGCGTCATGATCGGCATGCTCATGATCATGGTGGGAGCCGGCGGGCTTCTCGCCGGCATCATCGGTGTCACCGATCCGACGCTCGGCTTCTGGGTGGCGGTACCGTTCGCCGTGCTCGCCTTCATCTGCTCGTTCGTACTGCCCGACGCCGGGATCCCCACGCGTGAGGGCATCGCCCTGGCGCCGTTGCTGGCTTGCTCACTTGGGCTGATTGGTTTTGTTGTGGCGCTCTCGATGGCACCTGAATGGGGTTGGCTGGACACCCGGACCATGGCGGCCGGCGTGGCGGGGATTGCCCTGCTGGCCTACTGGGTTAAGCGGGACTTCAGCTCTACCGGGGGCCACAGGTTCATGGACCTGCGGATGCTGGCGAGTCAGCGGATCCGCGCTATCTCGCTCGCCACCTTCTTCTTCGGCTTCGCGTCCATCAGCTACTTCGGGACCAACGGCATTTTCCTGCATTCCAATCCGGACAAGACCGGTTACGGATTCGGGCTCAGCCCGCTGATGATCGCGATTGTCCTTGCACTGGCCTCGGTTCTTTCCCTGGCTTCCTCGCTGCTGACGGCCAAGGCACTCAGGAAGTTCGGCGAACGGGCCACCCTCGTCTTCGCGGGTGTCCTGCTGGCGGGCGCTTTCCTGGTGATGGTGGTGGCTCACGGATCGCTCCCGGGCTACTGCGTCGGCTTTGCCATGTTCAACCTGAGCCTGGGGATGTACCAGGCGGGAACCCGCGCCCTGTCCGTCGAGGGCGTCCCGGTGGAGGAGACCTCGACTGCGGCCGGGCTCAACGAGTTGGCCCTGTCCGTCGGCATCGCCGTGGGGGCAGCGGTGGTCAAGCTCATCTCCTCAGCTTCGGTCGAGTCCGGGCACATCACAGAGTCCGGACTGTTGTCCATCTGGGCAGCCCTTGCAGTGGCGGCCCTGATTGCCGCCGCAGCGAGTGCACGCTATCCCAGGCGTCGGGCTGCCGAGGTGGCGGCATGACCGCCGGACCGAGCAGCGGCAGGGGAGGGGCCGGCGTCGTTCCTGCCGCCCGGGGCGATATCGAATCCGCCCTCGAGGCCGCGGTGAAGCACTGGGAGCCGGAGATCCTTGATCTGAGCCACGCCATCCACGCGGATCCGGAGCTTGGCGGCCAGGAGTTCCGTGCCGCCAAGCGGGCGCGGCGTGTACTGCGGATGGCAGGGTTCGGCTTCGATGCCCCACAGCCGGCGCAGCCCACGGCATTCAGCGCGCGCTTCGGATCCGGCGAGCTTGTGGTGGCACTCTGCGTAGAGTACGACGCCCTGCCCGCCATCGGCCATGCCTGCGGTCACAACGTGAACGCGGCCAGCGCGGTGGGGGCAGCGCTGGCGCTGGCGGCCGTGGCCGAGGAACTGAGCCTCACCGTCAAAGTGCTCGGCACGCCGGCCGAGGAGACCACCGGCGGAAAGGTGGACCTGATCGACGAGGGCTTTTTCGATGACGTATCGCTCGCCATGATGGCGCACGCTGCGGCAAAGGACGTGGTGGGTGGTTCATCCCTGGCCATGTGCATGTGGGACGTGCTGTTCGAGGGCCGTGCCGCCCATGCCGCCGCGGCTCCTTCGGAAGGTGTCAACGCCCTCGACGCGCTCGTAGTCGCGCAGACGGCAATAGCCTTGGCCCGGCAACAACTGCCGGCGGGTTCGATTGTGTCTCTGATCGTGACGGAAGGCGGGAGTGCCGTTAACGTCATTCCAGAGCGTGCCCGGGCCAACATTGAATTGCGGGCCGCCAGCATCGAGAACCTCCGGCTGATCCAGGACAAAGTGAGCCGCTGCCTCGAAGCCGGTGCCCATGCGAGCGGCAGCGCCCTTCACATCACGCCCACGGGCAACGACTACGCAGAACTGCGTCAGGACGCGTTCCTGTCGGAGGCCTACCGGGCGGCGATGACGGCCAGAGGCAGGGACGTTGCGTTCAGCGCCGAGCCGGTGGCCTCCACGGACATGGGAAACGTCTCGCAGCTCGTGCCGAGCATCCACCCCATGGTCGGCTACGACGTGCGGGGCGCCGCGCACCACACCGCAGAGTTTGCGGCCTTCGGTGCGTCGGCGGGTGCTGACCAAGCGGTGATTGACGGATCGTTCGGACTGGCCGCAGCGGCGTGTGCAGCAGCCGTGGACCCGGAGCAAACGAGGCGGCTGCTCCGCCGAACGATGGCCTAGTAGGGGACCCCCAACGCACAAAGTGTTACCCGGCGGCGTGACGGTAAACACGGCCCCAGCGCAGAACTGGCTAGGATGGTTCCTAGCCGACGAGGTTCACTCCAGGGTCAACAAAACCCGCAGACGAAATTCGATTTAGGAGTCAGCATGCCCATTGCAACCCCAGATATCTATGCCGACATGATCGACCGCGCCAAGAAGGGCGGCTTCGCGTTCCCGGCGGTCAACGTCACCTCTTCCCAGACCCTGAACGCTGCCCTGCGGGGTTTCGCCGAGGCCGAGTCTGACGGTATCGTCCAGGTCTCCACCGGCGGTGCTGCGTACTGGTCCGGCGCGTCCACCAAGGACATGGTTGCCGGTTCGCTGGGCTTCGCCGCTTTCGCCCGCGAGGTGGCCAAGAACTACAACGTGAACATAGCGCTGCACACGGACCACTGCCCCAAGGACAAGCTGGACGGTTTCGTCCTGCCGCTGCTGGCCGCCTCCGAGGCCGAGGTCAAGGCCGGACGCAACCCGCTGTTCAACTCGCACATGTGGGACGGCTCCGCCGAAACCCTGGATGAGAACCTGCGCATCGCCCGCGAACTGCTCGAGCGCACCGCGGCCGCCAAGATGATCCTCGAGGTCGAAATCGGCACGGTCGGCGGCGAGGAGGACGGCGTCGAGAACGAGATCAACGAGAAGCTTTACACCACTGTCGACGACGCCCTCGCCACCATCGAGGCCCTCGGCGCCGGCGAGAACGGCCGCTACATCACCGCGCTGACCTTCGGCAACGTGCATGGCGTTTACAAGCCGGGCGGCGTGAAGCTGCGCCCGGAGATCCTGAAGGACATCCAGGCCCAGGTCGGTGCCCGGATCGGCAAGGACAACCCGTTTGACCTGGTGTTCCACGGCGGCTCGGGCTCCTCGGACCAGGAAATCGCCGACGCCGTGTCCTACGGCACCATCAAGATGAACATCGACACGGACACGCAGTACGCGTACACCCGTCCTGTAGCGGACCACATGTTCCGCAACTACGACGGCGTCCTGAAGGTCGACGGCGAAGTGGGCAACAAGAAGACCTACGACCCCCGCGTCTGGGGCGCCTCCGCCGAGGCCGGCCTCGCCGCCCGCGTTGTCGAGGCAACCCAGCAGCTGGGCTCCGCGGGCAAGACCTTCTAGTCATGTCCGACGAGTTCCGCAAGAACCTCATGGGTCCCGAGCCCACGCTCCTGCCCGCCGAGACCGAGGTGTACCAGCACCTCGCGCTCGGCGCCGAGGCGCTGGACCTCGTGGAAAAGCACCCCACGTCGTCGCTGTTGTGGGCCGTGCTGGCTGAGGAGGCGTGGTCGGAAGGCCGCACCATCGATTCCTACGCCTACGCACGGGTCGGCTACCACCGCGGCCTGGACTCGCTCCGCCGCAACGGCTGGCGGGGTGTGGGGCCCATCCCGTGGGAGCACGAGCCCAACCGCGGCTTCCTGCGGGCGCTTTACTCGCTGGGCCGCGCCTCCGCCGCCATCAACGAGGCGGAGGAACCTGAGCGCATCGAGAAGTTCCTTAACGACTCGGACCCCGCGTTGTGGATTAAGAGGCCTTCTGCAGGCCGGTGCGGGCCATGGCGTCGGCGTAGGCAACGTGCATCTCGTCGAGGTACTGCTTCTGCC
>NZ_PJMC01000036.1 GCF_002892795.1 Arthrobacter sp. AFG20
GGGAGGGTGTGGGAGAGTAGGTCACCGCCGGACAACCATTAGAAAAACGGTCGAGAGCCCCAACCAGCCACTGGTCGGGGCTCTCCCGCATTTAAGCCACGTGTGAGTCCCTCCCATGGGCTCGGTTTCGCCACGCTCAACCAACGGACCTTCCCCAAACGCTCCCTCAGCTTCTGCCGCCTTTTCCCCAACCCTCCCTCACATCCTGCAACCTTTTCCCTAAACCCTCCCTCACGTCCTGCAGGTTTTTCCCGGACCCTTCCTCGGCTCCTGCCTCCTTTTCGCCAACGCTTCCGCAGTTCGCCGCCAAGGGCGGCGAAGCCCCGGGTTTGAAGCGACGGGATGTGAGGAAATGGCGGGGAACATGTCCCGGCCGGGCACCGTTGTACGTGGGGAATCGTCTCGTGGATCAGCGAGTCAACCACCCCAGCAAAGGACACCTTATGCCCCAACGCATCATTGTCGTCACCGGCGCCAGCGACGGCATCGGGGCGGCAGCCGCGCGGAACCTGGCACGGGCAGGCGAGCGGATCGTCGTCGTCGGGCGTTCCCCGGAGAAGACCGCAGCGGTGGGTGCGGAACTGGGCGTGGACTATTTCGTCTGTGACTTCGCGGAGCTGGCGCAGGTGCGTGAGCTGGCCGCGGCTTTGCGGAAGAGGTACCCGCGGATCGATGTTTTGGTGAACAACGCCGGCGGGATCATGCGTGGCCACGAGCTGACAGCGGACGGCCATGAAAAGACGTTCCAGATCAACCACCTGGCACCGTTCCTGCTCACGACCGAGCTGCTGGACATTCTCAGTGCCAGCCGTGCCACCATCATCAACACCTCGAGTGCTGCCAACGGATTCGGGCGGCTGGACCTGTCGGATCTCAACTCCGAGCGGAGCTACTCGACAAACCGCGCTTATGGCACCGCGAAACTGGCGAACATTCTGTTCACCGCGGAACTGCAGAACCGCTTCGGCGAGGGCGGTATTGCGGTGGCCGCCTTCCACCCTGGCGTCGTGGCGACCAACTTCGCGGCCGAGTCCACCAGCTGGTTCCGCCATGCTTACAAGACTGTCCTAAACCGGTTCTTGCTCTCGGCCGAGCAGGGCGCTGACACGCTCGTCTGGCTCGCTACTTCGACGCCCGGACGAGACTGGGTGCCGGGCGCCTTCTACGTCAAGCGTGCGCTGGCGAAGGCCAACAAGCAGGCCTACGACGCCGAGTTGGCGAGAGACTTCTGGGACCGCAGCCTCGAGCTCATCAGTGCAGGCGAACCGGCGGGCGCGTCCGACCTCGACAACGCCTGAGATGCGCCGCCCCTTCGGAAGGCCCCTGCGGGAGGGTCCAGATTCTCCCGGCGAAAGGTGAGGAAGGGCTTGGGTTTTGGCGACAAAAGGTGAGGGAGCGTTTGAAATCAGCGGCGCGGGTGAATTCCCTTGAGCGCCTGCAACGCCTCGGCAGAGCGGCTGATGGCCTGATCGAGGCCGCCCTCGGATTCAGGGACCGAGAACAGGTAGCCCTGCAATGCGTCGCACTGCAGATCCATCAGGTAGGCGGCCTGCTCGGAAGTTTCGATGCCCTCCGCGGTGACGCCAAGGCCAAGGCTGTGGGCCATGTTGATCATGGAGCTGAGGATCGGCAGCTTCTCCGCCCCGGTGCGGACCATGGAGACGAAGGACTGGTCGATTTTTACCGCGTCCACGGGCAGGTCCTGAAGCCGGCCCAGCGACGAGTAGCCGGTGCCAAAATCGTCGAGTGCAACCCGCACGCCGGCGCTGCGCAGGCTCGCGAGCTGGCTGATCACCTGGTCGTCGGCGTCGAAAAAGACGCTCTCCGTCACCTCCAGCACCAGCTGCCGGGGATCCATGCCGTGGGATTCGGCCATGCGCAGCACATCACCGGCGAAATCGCGGTCCCGCAGCTGAACCCCGGACACGTTGACCGCCAGTGAACGCTCAGCGCCGCCGGTAAGCCAGGGCCCCAGCTGGTTGAAACTTTCCCGCATCATTTGCAGGCCTATGGCCGAGATCAGCCCGCTCCGCTCCGCCGTCGGGATGAACTGCGACGGCGGGACATTCCTGCCGTCGCGCTCCCACCGGGCCAGGGCCTCGAACTGGATCACCTCGCCCAGCCGCGGCGACACAACCGGCTGGTAGCTTACTCGGATCCCATCGTTGTCAACGGCCAGCCGCAGTCCCGCCTCCATGTCCGTCCGCTGCACCAGAGCGGTCATCATCTCCGGCTTGAACCGCATGTACCGGTTCTTGCCGGCGGCTTTGGCCGCGTACATCGCCACATCCGCGCGACGCAGCAGCTCCGACGCAGCCACGGCGTCCGCACATAGCGACGCGATCCCCAGGCTCAGGCTGGGCCGCAGCATGGACCCTTCGATCCACACCGGGACATTGAGCGACTGCACGATGCGCTCCGCGACGGACTCGGCATCCGCAGATCCGGTCAGGAGCACGACGAACTCGTCACCGCCCAGCCGGGCCACCGTATCGTCCGGCCGGACGCAGGCCTTCAGCCGGCGGGCCACCTCCACCAGCATCTGGTCCCCGGCAGCGTGGCCCAGGATGTCGTTGACCTCCTTGAAGTCGTCCAGGTCCAGGAGGAGAACGTCGACGGCGGTACTACTGCGGCCGTGCAGCGCTTCGGACAGCTGGTCATGGAACAGCTTGCGGTTGGCCAGCCCGGTGAGCGGATCCTGGAACGCCATGGCCTTCAGCTGTTCTGCCTGTTCGGCCAGATCCGCCATCGCTTGCCGGGCCTGTTCCTGGGCCCGACGCCGTGGCGTGACATCCCGGAAGCTCCACACCCTCCCCACTACCACGTTGCCCACCCACTGCGGCCGTGAGTAGCGCTCGAACGTGCGGCCGTCGAGGAACTCCAACGTGTCGTGGCTTTCGGCGGTCGGGTGCGCGTACAGTTCGTTGACCTTGTCCAGGAAGCTCTCGGGGTGCGAGAGGAGGCCAAGCACGAAATCAATCACGGCCGCGTCGTCGCCGGCGGCCATGAGCTCGTTGGGGATGCCCCACATCTTCGTGAACTGCTCGTTGATGCCGGCGATCTTTCCGTCGACGCCGACCACCAGGATCCCGTCCGCCGTCGACTCCAGGGTGGCGCTGAGCAGCGACATCGCCTCCCGCAGCTCGGCGTCGGCCTCCTGCCGGTGGAAAGTGGCACGGACCGATGCGACCAGGGAGGAGCCGCCGTCGGCATCCAGGAGCGAGCATGCCACCTCGCCGTGGAACTCCGTGCCGTCGCTGCGCAGGCCATAGGACTCGAAGGGGGTCTGCGCGGCCGCGATGGCGCCGGACTCGCTGCGCAGGCTGGCGAAGAGCCGGTCGAAGCCGCTGCGGTAGCCTTCGGCGAGGAGCATCCGGTGGTCCTGGCCCACAAGCTGCAGCCTGCCGTAGCCGAAGAGTCGCTCCGCGGCGGGATTGACCTGGGTGATGACGCCGTCGCTGCCGACCACCAGAACCGCGTCCGGAAGCGAGTCAAACAGGGCAGCGTAACCGCCGGCAGTCGTCCCCTCAGGGCGTGGGGAAGCCGCCGTCATGCGACCGTTGCGTGAGACCGCGAGAAACTCATTGGGCGTTCCACCCCCTCAGCAAGATCGTACCGTTGATCGAGCTTGCCGAGACCAAGGCTCAGCCGGCGGGCCTGGGCCAGCCAGCGGAGACGTGCCCACCCACCGGCGCCGCCCGGGTGCCGAGGCCGCGCACGGTCCATCCTTCCGCCTGCCAGGCCGCGGCGTCCAGCACGTTCCGTGCGTCCAGCATTGTCCGGCGCCGAACCAGCTGCCCGACGGTGGCCGGAGACAGTTCGCGGTACTCGGCCCATTCGGTGAGCAGCAGCACCAGCTCGGCCCCCTCGAGCGCCCTCATGGCGGAGGCCTCGAACCGCAGCTGCGGGTAGCGCATCCATGAGTTGTTGATGGCCTTCGGGTCTGTCACCGTGACGTGCGCCCCGGCCGAGGCGAGCCGCAGCGCGACGTCGAGGGCGGGGGAGTCGCGGATGTCGTCCGTGTCCGGCTTGAACGCCGCGCCCAGCACGGTGACCGTCCGGCCGGCGATCAGGCCGCCGCAGAGTTCCCGCGCCACCTCCGCGGTCCGGGCACGCTGGCCGAGGTTGATGGAGTCCACCACACCCATCCAGTCGTCCACGGACCGGACCTCCAGCGCCTGCGCCTGGGCCCGGAAACTGCGGATGTCCTTGGGCAGGCAGCCGCCGCCGAACCCCAGACCGGCGTGCAGGTACCGGTTGCCGATGCGCGGATCCATGCCCATCGCCTCGCTCAGTTCAGTGACGTCAGCACCGGCGGCGTCGCACAGTTCCGACATCGCGTTGATGAAGCTGACCTTCGTGGCCAGGTAGGCGTTCGACGCCGACTTGATCAGTTCCGCCGTCGCGAAATTGCACACGAGCCGCGGGATGCCGGCGCGCAACAGCGGCTCGTACACCGCGTCCAGCACGGCGGTCACACCGCGGGCCGGTCCCTGCGTCCCGTCGCTGCGGCGCCCGAACGCGCCCTCCTTGCCGCCGTGCACGCCGTACACCAGCCGGTCCGGCACCAGCGTGTCCTTCACCGCGGTGCCCTGCCGCAGGAACTCCGGATTCCAGCCCAGCAGCACGTCCGGCCGAGCGGCGAGCATGCGCCCCAGCCGGTCAACGGTGCCCACGGGCACCGTTGATTTGCCGACGACGGCGGCACCCCGGCGAAGGTGCGGTAGGAGACTTTTGGTGGCGGAGACCAGGTAGCTGAGGTCGGCGCCGTCGGAAGTCTTGGACTGCGGAGTGCCCACGCAGAGGAAGTGAATCTGCGCGCCGGCGGCGTCCGCAAAGTCCGTGGAGAAGCTGAGGCGGCCGGTGGCGCGGCCGTCGCGCAGGAGCTCGTCGAGCCCCGGCTCGAAGAAGGGGGCCCGGCCACCGGCGAGCTGCTCGGCCCGTGCGGGGTCGACGTCGATCCCCGCCACGGTGTGGCCCATGGAGGCGAGGGTGGCAGCATGGACGGCACCGAGGTAGCCGCAGCCGATCACGGAAATCTTCACAGGGTGGCTCCTTGGGTGCGGGTGGTCCGGGTTTGGACGGGCCGGGTTTCGACGGGCTCAACCAGCGGGATGCCGGCAATAGCCTCCTTGTAGTGCCGCACCAGCTCCGCGCACAGGGCCGGCCACGTCCGGCCCTGGACCGAAGCGTAAGCGGCCGCCGCGAACGCGCGGCGCTTGGCGTCGTCGCCCATCAGGTCCATCACATGCCGCCGCAGACCGGCCAGGTCGCCGGGCTCATAGAGCCAGCCGGTGCGGGAATTTTCCACCAGATCCAGCGGGCCGCCGCGGCCAGTGGCAACCACCGGCACGCCGGATGCCATGGCCTCCTGTATGGTCTGGCAGAAGGTCTCGAACTCGCCCGGGTGGACGAACAGATCGAACGACGCCGTGGCCCGGGCCAGATCCTCGCCGCCGAGGAAACCGGTGAACACCGCCGCGGGAAGGGCCTCCTCCAGCGCGGCCCGCTGCGGACCGTCGCCCACGATCACCAGGCGGGTGCCCGGAACGTCTGCCAGCACGGCGAGGTCCTCCACCTGCTTCTCCACCGCCAGCCGGCCGACGTAGCCGATGATCCGCTCGCCGCCAGGTGCCACGGAAGCCCGCCAGCCGTCGTCGCGCTTTCCCGGCGCAAAACGCGCGGTATCCACACCGCGCCGCCACATGCCCACGCGCAGAATCCCGCGGCCGCGCAACTGGTTTAGCGCGAACGTGGACGGCACCAGCGTCCGGGACGCCAGGAGATGAATGTTTTCCACCCGGTTCCAGGCCCAGTTCTCCAGGAACGGCACCCCGTACCGGGCGGCGTAGCTGGGAACCTCGGTCTGGTAAATGGCCACCGTGGGGATCCCCAGCTGGTGCGCGGCTTGCGCCGCCCGCCAGCCGAGCACGAACGGTGACGCCAGGTGGACCACATCCGGTGCGTAGTCGGCAAGGATTCTCTTGACCCGGTACACACCTCCCGGCGCCACCCGCACGTTCGTGTAACCGGCCAGCGGAACGGAGGGCAGCCGGTGCACAAACGCGCCGTGCACAACGTCCGGAACATCAGCGTCCGACGTCGCCGGCGCAATCACCAGCACCTCATCGCCCCGCTCTTGCAGATGCTCAAGCACCCGCAGGATGGAGTGCGTGACTCCGTTCATCAGCGGCAGGAATGATTCGGCAACGATAGCGATCCTCACACCTCAACGGTGTTCCTGCCGTCTAACCGTGCGGGGGAGCCGGCGTGACCGGGAAGGGAAGGTTGGGTTAACAGGCGGGGGCTACCGTTCCCGGTGGCGGAGAACGTCCGGCAGCTCATCCACGAAGACGGTCTGCGGCGGCTCGAAGTAGATGACCAGCACCTCGTCACCCACCGTAAAGACGCTGACCTTGTCGAACGGGTAGGCGTGGAAGGCGCTGGTGCCGCCGCGGTAGGCGAGCATCACCTCCCCGACGGTTCCGGGGCCAATCTGCCCGCTCACCCTGCCGATTTTCCCGGTCAGGGTCCGGTCAACATTCCTGTGCACTGCGTCCCTCGGCTTTTCCCGGGCTTCCCTGGGCGCCGGGCCTAGGCACCGGGCTGCTTCGGCGGCTGCTTGGCATGGTTTTGCCCGTTCTTCAGAGCACTCGACAGCCGCGGCAGGAACGAGCCGGCCTGGGTGATGATCCCGCCCACCATGCTGTTGAGGCCATCGGCGCCGTTCAGGACGGTGAGCTGGTCCACGTGTCCGAACGGCTCGGCCGCAGCCGCCACAATGGCCGGCATGTTTTCCGCCAGCTGCTGGGAGATGACGGCGTCCTGGTTGCTTTCGAGCGCCTCGCCGCGGGCTTTGATGCCCTCAGCCTCCGCCAGCGCCCTCGCCTTGATGGCGGATGCCGCTGCATCGCCGCGCGCCTTGGTGGCTGCCGCCTCGGCTTCACCGGTCACCCGGGTGGCTCCTGCAGTTGCCGCGGCCGCGGTCGCATTGGCCTGGGCTTCGACTTCCACCCGGCGGGCATTGGCCCGGGCTTCGAGTTCCGTCCGCTTGGCCCGCGCTTCGGCGGCACTGATGTCCGCTGCCTTCTGCGCCTCCGCTTCTGTGCGCTGGGCATAGGCCTTGGCGTCGGCGGGCTTGCGGATGGTGGTCTGCAGCTTCTGTTCCTCGCGGTCCGCCTCGAGCTTGGCCACTTCCGTTTCCTGGACCACCACCTGCTGGCGGGCTGTGGCGTCGGCCAGCGGGCCCGCCTGCGCCGCATTGGCCCTGGCTCGCTCGGCGTTGGCCTGTGCCACCGACTGTTTGATGGCGGAGACGCTCTGCGCATCGGCGACTTGCGCGGCGGCCTCGGCTTCCCGTTCCGCGGCCTCGCGGTCGCGGGTGGCCTCCGCAATGCGGGCCTCCATCTTCACCTGGGCGATGTGCGGCTTGGCGATGTTCTGGATGTAGCCGGTCGGGTCCTGGAGGTCCTTGATCTGCAAGGAATCAACCACGAGTCCCAGCTTTTCCATTTCCACGCCGCTCGCGCCGCGGACCTGGGACGCCAACTTGTCGCGCTCGCGGATAATTTCCTCCATGGTCATGCTGCCGATAATGGAACGCAGGTGGCCCTCGAAGACGTTGTACACCTGGCTTTCCATTTTCGGCTGCTGGCCAAGAAACCTTCGGGCGGCGTTGGCAATAAACGCCGGGGCATCCCCGATTTTGTAGATGACGACGCCTTCAACGATCACCTGGATACCCTGGGACGTGACGCAGGAGACCTTCAGCTCCGTCTCGTTCAGCGTTAGGGACAGCGTCCGGACGGTCTGCAGGCCCGGAACCACCAGTGCGCCCTTGCCGGTGACGATCTTGAAGTCCATCCCGTCGGTGCTTTCCAGGGTGCCGCGCGTCAACCCGGAAATGATGAGGGCCTCGTTGGGTTCGGCCACTTTCCACATGAGTTTGACGGCCAGCCAAATAACCAGAATGCCCAGAAGCACCGAGACAACAATGATGATCAGCGGAAGGATGGCTGCCAGGTTCTCCATGGCGGTGTCCTCTCAGTGCAAAGGCCGAGTGAAGTTGGGCCTTACCCCAAGAAAAAAGGGGCATGACCAGCTGTAATAGACAGTCTGGTGGTGTGCCGGGGCATAGTCCAGCGATTCCGGCGGCCGCAGGAGAGCGAGCTCTCAGGCACATCAGATCGGCACCCGCTCTGGCCGGTCACTGCCGCCGGCTGTAGTGTCGGTCCTGATGGCCGACGCCGGTCCCCGCCTGCCAGTTCCAGCTCGCCAATCCTGATCCGCCAGATCTCGAACCCCATCCCGACCCGAGGAGCACGCGTGGCACTGACCAAGGGCACCGAAGTGGAGTGGAACACTCCGCAGGGAAAGACCCACGGCAAGATCGTGGAAAAGAAAACCAGCGACTTCGAGCTCGACGGTTACACCCACCGGGCCAGCGACGACGAACCCCAGTATGTTGTGGAGTCCGCAAAGTCGGGTGCAAGAGCTGCGCACAAGGCGGGCGCCCTGACGGAAAAGAAGGGCTAGTTCCCATGGCATCGGAATCAGGTCCTCCACGTTCCAGCACACCGCCCGTTCCGCCGTCGTTCGGGAACCGTGCCGAGGCCGCCGGGACCTCCGGGCCCGCCAGCAACGGACGACGGCGGTACAACGTGCTGGTGGTCGGCGGCGGGAACGCCGGGATATCGCTGGCCGCGCGGCTGCGGCGCTACGGTGTCCGTGACGTTGCGGTGGTGGAACCCAGCGGCAGGCACCTCTTTCAGCCGCTGTTCTCGCACATCGGCGGCGGTACCGCCGAGGCCGCCGAAGCCGTGCGCCCGCAGGAGTCGGTCATGCCGAAGGGTGTGACCTGGATTCCGGACAGCGCGGTGGACATCAAACCGGAAACGAACTCGGTGGAACTGGCCTCCGGGATCCGGCTCAGCTACGGCCACGTGGTGGTGTGCCCGGGCCTGCAGCTTGACTGGCACAAGGTGCCTGGCCTGGCCGAGGCCATGGAATCGCCCCATGCCGCCTCGAATTATGTGTATGAGCTGGCTCCCAAGACCTGGGCCCTGCTCAGCGGGCTGAGAAGCGGAACTGCCGTGTTCACCATGCCCTCGGGCCCGGTCAAATGCGGCGGCGCATCGCAGAAGCCGATGTACCTCGCCTGCGACTACTGGCGCCAGCAGGGAGTGCTGTCCAACATCCGTGTGGTGATGGTGGTGCCGACCCCCACGGTCTACGGCGTGCCGGGTGTGGACGAGGAACTGAACCGCAAGATCGCCGAGTACGGCATTGAGCTGCGGTGCAACAGCGAGATGACCGCCGTAGACGCGGATGCCCGCGCCCTGCAAATCCACGACGCCGTCAGCGGCTCGAGCGAGAGCCTCACCTACGACGTCCTGCACGCGGTGCCGCCGCAGTCGGCACCGGACTGGCTCAAGAACACCGAATTGCCGGCACCCGGTGACGACGGCGGCTTCGTGGAAGTGGATCCGGAGACCCTCCGTCATCCCAGGTATCCGAACGTGTGGTCCCTGGGCGACGCCGCCGCCACCAAAAACTCCAAGGCCGGCGCCGCCCTCCGGAAACAGACCACCGTGCTGGCGAAGAACCTCAAAGCGGTTATCAGGGGCGAGGAGCCCAAGACCAAGTACAACGGCTACTCCGCTTGCCCCTTCACCGTGTCCCGGTCAACGGTCGTGTTCGCCGAGTTCGACGACGAGTACAAGCCGATGCCCTCGATCCCCAAAGTCCGCGTGGCGAAGGAGCGGCATTCCACCTGGATCCTCGAGCGCGACCTTTTCCCCGGCATCTATTGGAACCTGATCCTCAAGGGCAGGGCCTGAGCCCGCGCCACTGCGGGCCCCGACATTGCCCGCAGACACCTGACCCCGGACACCTGACCCCGGACACCTGACCGCAGACAAACGGCCGGCCCGCGTAAAGCGTGCCGGCCGGCGTCGTACTTCGACTGTTTGGAGCGTTATCGCCGCTACGTGTTTTGGACGTGGTCCTTGGCGTCCGTGGCGGTGGCTTTGACGTCGGAGGCCGCGGTTTGGCCTTCGTCCTTGACGTGTTGGGCGGCGTCGGTGGCTGTTGCTTTGACGTTTTCCATGGCGTCCTGGGCGGGTTCCTTCAGGCCTTGGGCCATGTCCTTGGCGGCCTCGGTCAGCTGGGTGGTGACCGGTTCCGCGGCGGTTTTGAGGGCGTCGGCGGCTTCGCGTTCCTTCTGGCTCGGCGGGATCAGGGAGGAGACGAGCAGCCCGGCGCCGAACGCGATCAGCCCGGCCGCGAGCGGGTTGCCCTGGGTTTTCGCGGCGACCTGGTGGGGTGCGTCGGCGATCGCT
>NZ_PJMC01000038.1 GCF_002892795.1 Arthrobacter sp. AFG20
CGGCCTCGGCCGATGAGCTGCTAGCCCGCGACGGACGCACCTGGAGAAGGCCATGATCGTAGACCTGCCCAACACCACCACCTCGAAGGTTTCCAAGAAAATCCAGTCCCTGCGCGAGCAGGGCGGGGTGATCGCGCTCGGCCGGGTCCTCACCCTCGTGGTGGTCACCAAATCCGGGCTCCAAGAAGAAGCGATCGAGGCCGCGAACGAGGCCAGCCGCGAACACCCCTGCCGGATCATCGTGCTCGCCGACGCCGGCTCGTCCGCGCCGAACCGGCTCGACGCGCAGATCCGTGTCGGCGGGGACGCCGGCGCCTCGGAGGTCATCGTGCTGCGCGGCTTCGGGGAACTCGCCGAGGAATCCGAGTCCCTCGTGGCCGCGCTGCTGCTGCCCGACGCCCCGATCGTGGCCTGGTGGCCGCACGGGGCACCGAAGAACGCGTCCGAAACCTCGATCGGACGGATCGCGCACCGCCGGATCACCGACTCGGCGAACGAGGCCGAACCCCAGGTTGCCCTGGAAAACATCCGGAACACCTACAAGGCCGGCGACACCGACCTCGCCTGGACCCGGCTGACGAACTGGCGCATCCAGCTCGCCGCCGTCCTGGACCAGACCGACACCTCACCCGTCACCGCCGTCGCGGTCGAAGGCGCCTCGGACTCACCGTCCACCATCCTGCTCGCAGCCTGGCTGACCCTGTCCCTGGACGCCCCCGTCACCATCGTCGCGGACCCCGCCGGCACCGGCATCCGCCGGGTCCGGCTCACCCGCACCAGCGGCGACGTCCAACTCTTCCGCCCCGGCCTCTCCATCGCCGAACTCACCCAACCCGGCCAACCCGCACAACGCATCTCCCTCCCACGACGCAGCCTCCGCGACTGCCTCGCAGAAGAACTCCGCCGCCTCGACCCCGACGGCACCTTCGGCCTTGTGCTGGGAGCGCTCGATTTGGTGCGGGACTGGGAGGATGCGCCGCTGCTGGCGCTGGTCTAATAAGAGGCTGACTTAAAAGGACGTGCCCCCGTCGGTTGCTACGACGGGGGCACGCTGCTGTATCTAAAGCGCGGCTAGCGCCACATTGGATTGACGTCCTGGGAGGCGATGAGCTCCTGCGCCTCGGCTTCCGTGTCTACGCTCGGCATGGAGCCAGGCAGTGGGCGGCCGGCGGATTCACGAAGGAAATAGATGGCGATCGCCCCGATGACAGACGTCGCCATCAGGTAGTAGGCCGGGGCCATGTCATCGCCGGTTGCCGCGATCAGGCCCTGGACCAGGAATGGCGTGGTTCCGCCGAAGATTGCCACGGAGAAGTTGTAGGCGATGCCCATGCTGCTGTAGCGGCTTGAGGTGGGGAACAGCGCCGGAAGTGCTGACGCTAGGTTGGCCACGTAGAACGTGACGGGGAAGGCTACCAGGGACAGGCCCGCCAGGGTGGACCAGACGTCCCCGATTCCGATCAGCATGAACGCGGGGACGGCAAAAAGAACGGTGCTTCCGGCTCCGATCCACAGCACCGGACGCCGGCCGATGCGGTCCGAAAGCCTGCCGGTGAGCGGGATGCACAGTGACATTACCACCAGGACCGGAATGGTCAGCAGCGTGCCGTGGACGGGGTCGTAGCCTTTGGATTCGGTCAGGTATGTCGGCATGTACGACGTCAGGGCGTAACCGACGGTGTTGGCAGCGCCGGCGAGGATCATGGCCAGCAGGATCTGCCGCCAGTAGGTTCTCATGATGCCCACCGGGCCGCTGGCAACAGCCTTATCGCTGGCGGCGGCTTCGCTGGCGGCTGCCTCCTGCGTGCCAAGGGTTGCCTGGAACTGCGGGGATTCCTCGATCTTGTTCCGGAAGTAGACGGCGATCAGGCCCAGCGGCCCGGCCACCAGGAATGGCAGCCTCCAGCCCCATTCCTCCATGGTGGCCTCGCCGAGGGTGACCTGCAGGATGGAGACCGTGGCAGCGCCCAGGGCAAAGCCAATGTAGGAGCCCATGTCCAGGAAACTGGCGAAGAAGCCGCGCCGCTTATCAGGGGCATATTCACACACAAACGTGGTGGCGCCGGCGTACTCGCCGCCGGTGGAGAAGCCCTGCACGAGCTTCAGGAGAACCAGCAGCGCGGCCGCCCAGACGCCTATCTGCGCGTAGCCGGGCAGGAGGCCGACGGCGAAGGTGCTTGCCGCCATCAGCATCAGGGTCGCGGCGAGCACTTTCTGGCGCCCTACTTTGTCCCCCAGCCAGCCGAACACGACGCCGCCAATCGGGCGGGCAATGAAAGTTGCCGCAAAGGTGCCGAGCAGGAACAGCGTCTGGACTGTCCTGTCCGCTTCGGGCAGGAACACCGGCCCCATGGTGGTGATCAGATAGCCGAACACGCCGACGTCGTACCACTCCATGGTGTTGCCCACGATGGTGCCACCGAGGGCCTTCTTAAGCATCCGCTGGTCCACGACATTGATGTCGGACGCCGTGAGCCGGCGGGAGTACTGTCTATCTTTGCTGTCGTGATCGGTAGTGACATCACCTTTGATCGTCATACAGGTTCCTTACTGAATTTTGGCGGGGGTGCGCAAACACGTGCGAACCTCTAGTGTTCCGCAGTAATCAACAGGCTTCGGGTTATGCAACAGAGTGCGTTAGCTCACAACTCAATGTCAAGAACATGACTCGGGCGCCACACCTAGGGGTGGCCCAGGCGTTGCGCCTATCCGTTTGGGTAGGCGCAACCGCCCGATCATGGCATGGCGCCCGGCGCGGCATGCAGGGGAAGATGGAGGGCGGCAGCTCCGCCATCCTCGGCCGCTCCCCGCAACAGCTTTTCCTCCAAAGGAGTTCCGTGTGTCTTCAAATCCGATTCGTGTAGCTATCGTCGGCGTGGGTAACTGTGCCGCTTCGCTGGTCCAGGGTGTCCATTACTACCGGGATGCCGACCCCCAGGCCACGATTCCGGGTCTGATGCACGTGGAGTTCGGCAAGTACCACGTCAATGATGTGCAGTTCGTGGCCGCGTTCGATGTTGACGGCAAGAAGGTCGGCGTTGACCTGGCCGATGCGATCCTGGCGAGTGAAAACAACACCATCAAGCTCGCCGAGGTCCCGCCGACCGGTGTGACGGTCCAGCGCGGCCACACCCTGGACGGTCTGGGCCGGTACTACCTGGAGACCATCGAGCAGTCCACCGAGGCGCCGGTCGACGTGGTCCAGGCCCTCAAGGACGCCCAGGTTGATGTGATGGTCTGCTACCTGCCGGTCGGTTCCCAGGAGGCTGCGGAGTTCTACGCGCAGTGCGCGATCGATGCCGGGGTGGCGTTCGTGAACGCGCTGCCGGTGTTCCTCGCGGGCACCAGGGAGTGGGCTGACAAGTTCACGGCCGCGGGTGTGCCGATCGTGGGCGATGACATCAAGAGCCAGATCGGTGCCACCATCACGCACCGCGTCATGGCGAAGCTGTTCGAGGACCGCGGCGTGACGCTGGACCGCACGTACCAGCTGAACGTGGGCGGCAACATGGACTTCAAGAACATGCTGGAGCGTGACCGGCTGGAGTCGAAGAAGATCTCCAAGTCCCAGGCCGTGACCTCCAATGTTGAGGCCGAGCTGGCTGCGAAGGATGTGCACATTGGCCCGTCCGACTACGTGCAGTGGCTCGATGACCGCAAGTGGGCGTTCGTGCGCCTGGAGGGCCGGAACTTCGGTGACGCCCCGGTGTCTTTGGAGTACAAGCTGGAGGTCTGGG
>NZ_PJMC01000003.1 GCF_002892795.1 Arthrobacter sp. AFG20
CGCCATGGGATCCATGGTGTCGCTCATGATCGGTCCTCCCCGCCAGGCAACGCCCGGCGTGTCAGGCCAACCACGGATCCACCGTTATTCAGACAGTCCCAGCCTACTAGCTGAGGGGGCTTGGGAGGCTGCGGCTCAGGTCAGAAAGTCGGGGTGGGTCTTCGTCCCAGATATTAAATAGCCCGTCCAGGCCGTGTTCCTTCACACGCTGGGCTTCTTCGGCGAAGACTGGCGTGGGCGTCCAGGAAGGCCACGTGGCCGTTGTCCAGCTGTAGTGGAGGAATGAAGTCGTCAACTCTTTCGAGCATCAGCCATGACGTGAAGTCCGGGCCTTCGAATATGGGGTCAACGGTTGGTGTCACCAATTGGCCTGGTTGCACGGTGATCCCGTCGGAGATCAGATAGTTGGCCATCAAGGCAAAGGACAGCCTGACGTCATCGTTCCCGGCTGAAACGCATGTATAGAGTTCGAAGCCGTGTTGGGGGTTCAAAGGACCGTGAATCAGGCCGTAAAGACCGAGCGTCGCATACATATGGAATCGATGACGTGATGTTCCTTTGGGTCACTCGAGTACGCCGACCATGTCTGGATTGTCGTTGAAGCTCCAATACTCGGGTTCCCCGCCAAAGTGCTTCTCATAATGAGCATCTACGGCTTTTACGCTGGTCAAGTCGTTTACCCCCTGTTATTACGATCAGCCACAGCCTAGGGCTTGATTCCTTGCGAGACCCATTCCAGTGGTGCCGCGCTATTTGTTAGGCGGCCATAGCAGCGGGTTGTTGGTAAGGAGTTCCATCGCGGAGCATGGCCCAGAGGACGTTCAGGCGGCGTCTGGCGAGGGATAGGACGGCTTGTTTGTGGTTCTTGCCTTCGCTGCGTTTGCGCTGATAATAGGTGCGGCTTTGGGGGCAGTATCGTGCTGCAGACTGGGCGGCGAGGTAGAAGGCGTTGAGTAGCTGGCGGTCGTAGCGTTTGGGACGGTGGAAGTTGCCGCTGATGCGCCCTGAGTCGCGGGGGACTGGTGCTAGTCCGGCGACGCCGGCCAGGCGGGCGGCGCTGTCGTAGGCGGTCATGTCGCCGCCTGTGGCGGCGAGGAACTCGGACGCAAGGAGCGTACCGAAGCCGGGCATGCTGAGAAGGATCTGCGCGTGTTGGTGTTCGCGGAACCGGGCTTCGATCTGCTTTTCGACTTCTGCCATTTGCTTATGCAGGTCCAGAACAGTGCGTGCCAGAGCGGCAACCAGGTCAGCGCCGACTTCCTGGGCCTGCACCGTGGTGTGTTGTGCGTGGGCAGCAGCGACCGCTCTGGAGGCGATGGTTTTTGCGTTGTAGCAGCCTTGGTTGCGCAGCCAAGCTGCGATGCGGCTTTCGCCGACGCGGCGGATGCCTGCGGGGGTTGTGTACTTCGTGAGGAGGACTACTGCCGCCTTGAGCATGGCATAGTCGAAGGCGGCTTCCAGGGCGGGGAAGTATTCGAGCAGGACGGCGCAGAGTCTGTTGATTGCCCGGGTCCGGTCGCAGACCAGATCAGTGCGTCGGGAGATGAGTAGCCGCAGGTCGGTACTGATTTGGTCGCCGCTGCGGATGGGTTGGAGGTCCCGCCGCATCCTTGCCTGGTCGGCGATGATGGCTGCGTCTTTAGCGTCTGTTTTCCCGTCGCCCCGGTATGTGCGCGAGGCGTGGTAAACGGATCTTCCGGGGATGTAGACAAGCGTCTGGTGGCGGGCTTCGAGGACACCGATCAAGAGCGCGGCTCCGCCGCGGTTCAGGTCCGTCGCCCAGAGGACTTCACGCCCCGCGGCGAGAGCCAAAACATCGGTGAGTAGTTCGGTGAGCGCGGCCTCGTCGTTCGCCACCTTGCGGGATAGCAGCCGGTTTCCTTCATCGTCGAGAAGTACGCAATTAGCGGTCGAGCCATCGCGGGATGCCGGGCGGCCAATCCTTCGGGGCCGTCACGCAAAGTCCGGCCATTTAGCTTTTAGCCATACCCGGCACCCCTGGGTTGGTCGAGAGCCTACAACGCCCCCAATCCAGCCTCAATCACCGTAAGGATTTAGCTTTTGCGCACCAGCGGGGATGATCCGACCGGACCCAACTTTGCCCATCGCTAGGCTAGGCCCTGGTATTGGGGGTGGACGGTGGCCGTGACGAGAGTGGGAACAGCGAACTCGAAGGGTTAGGCCCCGCGGGGAACCCTGTCCGGGTGCACCATGTCTCCGAAGCCGTGCACCATCCACCGGCCGTGGTCGGGCCGCCACACGAGCGTGATCAGCAGCGGGTCGTCCAGGATTGTGGCCGGCGTGATGAACGTATGCTCCTTGGCTTCCCGGATAACGCGCATGTAGCAGACCTCGAGGTCTCCGTGGGCGTAGACGGCTTCCTGGAGCATGCCGGGGTCTTCGATGGAGTCCAGCAGGGCTGCGGCGATTTCGAAGGCCCCCCACAACGGGCGGGACTCCGGGGTCACAATCAGATGCAGGTCATCCAGGTTCCTCGCCCTGTCATGGAGCGCCCTGAAGAACCAATACCCGATCTGCCGCGGATCGTTCGCGATCTCCTGCGATTCCTCCGCGTATTGGCCAAAGTCCTCCGTCATGGCACAAAGGTACTCGTGGGGCCGGGGCGCTGACGAGACTTTCCCGGGAGAGAATTCGTGGCCCGAACCGGGACGGCCGCATCGGCTCGGCTAGGCTGTTTCCATGACGTTGGGGGACGCGGTAGAGCCGCTTGTGCACATCAAAGACTTTCGCATGGATTTCGGGGAGACGACGGTCGTCAAAGACCTGTCCTTCGATGTCCGGGCCGGGGAGACCTTCGGGTTCCTGGGCAGCAACGGATCCGGGAAAACCACCACCCTGCGGGCGCTGCTGGGCATCTACCAGCCCACCGCCGGCACCCTGCACATCGGCGGGAAGGTCTTCGAGCCGCGGGACGGGGCCCGGCTGGGGTACCTGCCGGAGGAACGGGGCCTGTACAAGAAGGAAGCGGTCCTGGACGTGATGGTCTACTTCGGCCGGCTCAAGGGCCTGAGCAAACACGGAGCCCGCGCCTGGTCGCAGACCTACCTGGAACGCGTCGGCCTGGCGGACAAGGCCGCCGTCCGGCTGGACAAGCTCTCGGGCGGCCAGCAGCAGAAGGTCCAGCTCGGCGTCACGATCATGAACGACCCCGACCTGCTCATCCTCGACGAGCCCACGAAGGGCTTCGACCCGGTAAACCGGCGGCTGCTGATGGACATCATCGAGGAGCAGAAGCTCGCCGGCGCCACGGTCATCATGGTCACCCACCAGATGGAGGAAGTGGAACGGCTCTGCGACCGGGTCATCCTCCTCAAGGACGGCACGGCCCGGGCATACGGGACCGTCGCCGAAGTCCAGGACCAGTTCGGCGGCACCGTCTACCGGCTGGGCTACGAGGGCATCCTGCCCGCCTCGGACCTGTACGACGTGGTGCGCGACGGCGACGGGCACGCCGAGCTGGCCCCCGCCGTCGGAGCCGACGAAACAGCGGTGCTGCGGGAACTCATCGGAGCCGGCGTCGCGGTGCGCAGCTTCGCCACGGCGCGGGCGTCGCTCGAGGAGATCTTCATCCAGGTGTACGGGGAACAGCACGAAATGGCGGAGGTCTAGGACCATGGCACGCACAGCATTCAAACAGCACAACCTGGGTACCGTCGTCGGGTTCGAATTCATGCGGACCATCAAGAAGCGCGGGTTCGTTATCGCCACCCTGGCCATCCCGGTGGTCTTTGCAATTATCTTCGCCCTCGTTTACGCCAGCAACTCCAGCACCGAGGCAAACGCAGACGCCCAGAAGAACTCGGCGCTGACCTTCACCTACACCGACGCCTCCGGCCTCATCCCCGCGCCGCTGGCTGAGGCCGCCGGCGGGAGCCTGACAACCAACCCCGGCGCCGCGCTCGAGGCGGTGAAAAACGGCAGCAGCGAGGCCTACTTCGCCTACCCGGCAAATCCCGCCACCGAGCCGGTCAAGGTGTATGGCGCGGACAAGGGCATGTTCGAGAACGGCAAGTACGAGGCCGTGGCCAAGCACCTGCTGGTCACCGCTGCCCAGTCCCGGGTCAATGCACCGGAAGTCACCGCGGCACTGAGCGGGGAGGTGACGTTCGACGCCGAAACGTACCGGGACGGCCGGGTCGCCGGAGGCATCGGCTCAGTGATACCGCCGCTGGTGTTCCTGGTCATTTTCTACGTCAGCATGATTTTGCTTTCCAACCAGATGCTCAACAGCACGCTGGAGGAGAAGGAAAACCGGGTCACGGAGATGATCCTGACCACGCTGAACCCCACCACGCTGGTGACCGGCAAGATCATCTCCCTGTTCGCCGTCGGGCTCCTCCAGATAACGGTGTTCCTCGCCCCGATTGCCGCCGCCTACTTACTCTTCCGTGATTCAGTGGCCCTGCCCGACCTCGACCTGTCCTCCCTGGTGTTCGAGCCCGTGCCGATGATCACCGGCGCGCTGCTGCTGCTGGGCGGCTTCACCCTGTTCACCGGCGTGCTCGTCGCCATCGGCGCAATCATGCCCACGGCCAAGGAAGCCGGCACCATCTTCGGCCCGCTGATGGCACTGATCTTCGTGCCCTTCTACGCGGTCAGCCTCATCATCAGCGACCCCACAGCCCTGATCGTGCAGGTCTTCACCTACTTCCCGCTCACCGCCCCCGTCACCGCGCTGCTCCGCAACGGCTTCGGAACCCTGGGCGCCGTCGAATCAGCCATCGTGATCGCCGAGGTGTTCATCGTGGGGATCCTCATCCTGCGCCTGGCCGTGCACCTGTTCCGCTACGGCTCCATCGAATACGGCCGCAAGCTTTCCATCGCCGGGACGTTCCGCCGGAAGGAACTGACCGCCAAGTAGCCGGTTTGTTGCGGTCCCGGTGCGAGAATGTCCGCATGCTCATTTTCCTGGAAACCGAGCGGCTGGTGCTGCGGCAGTTCAATCCCCACGACGCAGACCTGCTCGTGGAGCTCGACGGCGATCCGCGCGTGATGCGGTACATCACGGGCGGTGCCCCGACGCCCCGGGGTGAGATTGAAAGCGATTACCTTCCAGCATTCCTCGGCTACTACCGGAGATTCCCCGGCTACGGGTTCTGGGCAGCGGTGGAGAAATCAACCGGAGATTTCCTGGGCTGGTTCCACTTCCGGCCCGCCCCCGGCGATCCGCCCGACCAGCCGGAGCTGGGCTATCGGCTGCGCTGCGAGGCGTGGGGGAAGGGGTACGCCACCGAGGGTTCCCGTGCGCTGATCGCCAAGGGGTTTGCCGAGTTCGGCGTGCAGCGTGTCGTTGCTCAGACCATGGCAGTGAACACCGCCTCGCGACGGGTGATGGAGAAATCCGGGATGCGCCTGGTACGTTCCTTCGTCGCTGACTGGCCCGTATCCATCCCGGGCGACGAACACGGGGACGTCGAGTACGCGATCTCCCGGAGTGAATGGGAGCTGAACCCGGCCGGCGCATCCCAGGGGCGCCCCTGGGTCAGATAACGGCCAGGGCGCCCTTCGCACTTTCCACCCGAACATGGGTGGCGGCGGGAAGATGCCTGACCTCGCCGTCAATCTGGCAAGGAACGGCATCCCGCGTGGTGAAGGCGTAGCTGCTGACGCTTGGCTGGTTCCCGAGTCCCAGCGTCACGGCCCGAAGAGTCATCAGGGCCATCTTCCACCGCCCGGAGTGGGGGAGCGTCACAACCTCGAACCGGCCGTCGTCGGGACCGCCCGACTCGCTGACCGTCCCATACTTGGCCATCCGGGAAATGTTGGCCAGGATCAGGCTGTCGAAGCGGGCGGTGGCGCCGTCCGCCCGGACCAGCTCGAACGGCCTCAAATGGGAGAGCGTGCGGGCGACGGAGAGGAGTTCGAGGAATTTGCCCTTTCCGCCGCTTTCGATGCCGATGGCCATCAGTGGTGTAAGTCCGAAGCCTATGTAGGAGTGGGCATAGTGAACCTGCGCCGGCTGTTCCTCCCCGAACGTGATGCGCAGCAGGTCGATGTGCCGGACCCGGCCTTCCCGAACAGCCTCCGGCAACGGCTTGGCGGGCATGCTTCGGTGATGGTCATTGGCGTTCCCCGCCGCGAGCACTGTGCAGACCGCCCTGCTGCCGGGGACATCCATCACCCCGTTGACAACCTCGTTGTACCCGCCGTCGCCGCTGACCGAAACAATGAGCGGTCTTCCTGTCGCCGCGGCTGACCGTGCAAGGTCGCGTGCGTGCCCGGCAAAATCCGTGGGCAGCAGATCAATCTGCAGGTCCGGTACTCCGGCGGACAGTTCCCGCTGCAGCTCGTTGATCCTGGCGGCCATGCCGGGCTTGCCGGGATTGAAGACCAGGACGGCCCGGTCAAAACTGGCTGAAGGTGCCCGGTCGGGAGCGCTCGCTGTCATCAGCCTTTCAGCCCTGTCGATCCACCAGGTCGTCCGCCACGCGGTGCAGGTCCTGGACCCAGCCCGTTGAACGGCTGGGGCCTCCCGAGCTGGCCTCAAAGTTCGCAAGCGCTTCGGCTATGCGGTCCAGTGCTTCCGAGATATTGGCTTTGACGGCCGCATAGCCCTCCTCCGAGCGGGGGTCCGAGGACGCCGAAGACAGCAGTTCCGCTCCGGACTTCATGACCAGTGAGGCCTCATACTCGTTCACTCTTGCACCCGCGGCTTCCTCGTGTTGGACGTGCGGTAACTGTTCGTCAGCACAACCCTACATCGGCGCTCGCTGCCCCGCGGGGAGCCGGAAACGGGCCCGCGCCCTACGTGAAGACGTCCGCCGGGATTCCTCAACGTCGGCTGAAGATTTGCGCAGTTCAGGAAAGGCCCGGTCAAGATTTTCTGAGCTTATCCACATATGCGGCCGAATCGGTTTCGCTGGCCTGCCCGGCATGCTCCCATGTTAGGAGCATGCCGCCATCCACCAGCATCCGGCGGCCTTTTATGGGGAGATCTAATGTCAAAGCATCTGGCACCTGCCGCTGTCCGGCGCACGCCTCAGGACCTGCGTCATGCCGTCCTGGGCCGTCCAGTTCTGAGTCGTGCCGTCAGGATAGGCGCAGGCGCTGCGTTCCTGGCGGTCTATGCTTTTGGATTCCAGGGCGCTGGCCCAGTTCTTTCGTCCGGTCTATCGTCCGGGCAAGTGCCGGCCGACATGCGCGGTGACACCTCAGTCAACGTGCCCCTTGGATCGGCCACGGTGGCTTCGGCTTCCGTTGCTTCGGATGCGGAGGGCTCCGTTTCAGGCACCTTCGTTTCAACCGCCGCTGCCGTCTCGGCCTCGGCGGACGCTTACGTGTCCTACAGCCGTACGGTGGTCTTCACCGCGGCAAAGCCAGTGAGTCAAAAACTCCATGCGGCTTCGAGCAAGGTGCGACGCCCCGCGGCAGGAACCCTGATGGCGCCGTTGGAGGTCCTTACCCCCACCTCCCACTTTGGGCTGCGGACGAGTCCCATCACCGGCTCGGCAGGTGAGTTTCACTGGGGCCAGGACTTCTCCGCCGCCTGCGGAACCCGCGTGTATGCTGCGGATGCCGGCGTGGTGCGGGCCGTTGGATGGCATCCCTGGGGCGGCGGCAACAGAGTGGAAATCGACCACGGCAACGGCCTGATCACCACCTACAACCACCTTGAGGGCATCGGCGTGAAGAAGGGCCAGCCGGTCCAGGTGGGGCAACTCATCGCCAAGGTCGGGACCACGGGGTCATCAACCGGATGCCACCTCCACTTCGAAACCATTCTGAACGGGAAACACACGGACCCCGACAATTGGACTCTGCTGCGGATGCGTCACTCGGGGCCCGTTGCCAACATCAAGATGACCGACTACCGGAAGTCCGGCACCGCTACGGAGACCCCCTCCTGGGCTGTTCCGGTGGAGGCCAGCGCTCGCCATGCAGCGTCGGACGAAGGGCATGAGTCGTCTGCCGTTGTCGTTTCAGCGGCCAGGTCTTCCGCTGCCGCCGCCGCGTCTGTTTCCACAGCGCAGCCTTCGTACTCGTGGGCCGCGGTTCCGGCGCAGTGGGTGGCCTCGCCTAAGCCGGTAACGCCGGCTCCGGCACCGAAGGTGGCCGCGCCCAAGCCCAAGCCCAAGCCGGTGAAGCCGGTTCCGGCACCGAAGGTGGCCGCGCCCAAGCCCAAGCCGGCAAAGCCGGTTCCCGCACCCAGGGTCGTTGCGCCCAAGCCCAAGCCGGTTCCGGCTCCGGTGGTTGCGCCCAAGCCGGCAACGCCAGCTCCGGTTCCTGTGGTTACGCCCAAGCCGGCAACGCCAGCTCCGGTTCCTGTGGTTACGCCAGCTCCGGTTGTTGTGCCGGCTCCTGTGGTTACGCCGGCTCCGGCCCCGGTTGTAGTGCCGGCTCCGGCAACACCAGCTCCGGCCCCGGTTGTAGTGCCGGCTCCGGCAACACCAGCTCCGGCTCCGGTCGTCGCACCGGTTCCCGTGGCCGTTCCGGCTCCGGTCGTCGCACCGGTTCCCGTGGCCGTTCCGGCTCCTGTGGCGGCTCCGGCTCCGGCGCCGGCTGAGGCCCCGGCTCCTGTGCCGGCGCCCCCAGCTGTACCTGCTGCCACTGAGACGGAAGCACCGTAGAGGGGGCTCCTAGAGCTGTCTTCTGGAGCTGATGGCTTCCGCCTGCGAAAATGACCGCATGACCCACGAACAGCACCACACCGCCTTCGAAACCGCCTACCAAGCCGCCCAAAAAAGCCTCCGCGAAGGTGGCATCCCCATCGGAGCAGCGCTCGCCCGTGACGGCCTGGTCATCGCGAGCGGGCACAACGAACGAGTCCAAAACGGGGATCCGATCGCGCACGGCGAAATGTCCGCACTTCGTGCAGCCGGCCGGCAGAAGAGCTACCGGGACACCACGCTCTACACCACCCTTGCCCCGTGTGCCATGTGCACCGGAACTATTATTCAGTTCAAGATTCCCCGCGTGGTGGTGGGTGAAGGGCGCACGTTCGGCGGCGAATTCGAGCTTCTGCGGTCACGTGGTGTTGAGGTGGTGGTCCTGGATGATCCGCGCTGCGTGGACATGATGCGCACCTTTCAGGACAACAACCCGGCCCTGTGGGCAGAGGACATCGCCGAGGAGGACTATTAGAAACATGAAGGGGCCGGAGACCTGCGCTCCTTCACGTCGTCTAGTTGTGGTTCGGCAAGGTGAGGATTTCGGCTCCGTCGTTCGTAATGGCGATCGTGTGCTCGCTGTGAGCCGTCCGGCATCCTGTCGCACTTCGGAGCGTCCACCCGTCGGCATCAGTGACGAGCTGGGCCGTGTCCGCCATGACCCACGGTTCCAGTGCGAGCAGAAGGCCCGGCCGCAGCTTGTACCCTCGGCCGGGCCGCCCGGTGTTTGGAACGTGCGGGTCCTGGTGCATGGTTGATCCGATGCCATGACCTCCGAACTCCGTGTTGATCGGGTACCCCGCCTCGCTGAGGACCGAGCCGATGGCATGGGAAATGTCGCCGATGCGGGCCCCGGGTCCGGCAGCGGCTATCCCCGCACTCAGCGCACGTTCGGTCGCGTCGATCATCGCGACGCTCTCCGCGGGCTTTGATTCGCCCACGATGAAGCTGATGGCGGCGTCTGCAGCGACTCCGCCTTTGGAGACGGCGAGGTCGAGAGTCAGCAGATCGCCGTCCGCAAGCGTGTAGTCGCGTGGCAGCCCGTGGAGCACGGCGTCGTTGACGCCGGTGCAGATGTAATGGCCAAACGGCCCGCGTCCGAAGGACGGCGCGTAGTCGACGTAGCAGGACTCCGCTCCAGCCTCACGGATCATGGCCTGGGTCCAGCGGTCGATCTCCAGGAGGTTGGTGCCCACCGCGCTACGGCTCTTCAGCGTGTGCAGAATGTCGGCGACCAAGGCGCCGGACGCTTTTGCTCGGGCCAGTTCGGCGGGGTTCAGGATCTCGATCATGCGGCGCCCTTCTCATGCTGTTGGCCAATAACTATACCGGCCATATTATCCCGGTATTAGTATTGGAGCCATGGTCAGGTTGCCGCTCACATCCGAAGAAGTCGAACGCGGACAGCGTCTCGGTGCCCTGTTGCGTCGCGCCAGGGGAGGCCGTTCGATGCTCGAGACCGCGCTCGATGCCCGGGTCTCACCGGAGACCCTCCGCAAGATTGAGTCCGGCCGCGTAGCGACCCCTGCCTTCCCGACCATCGCTGCGATCGCCGATGTCCTGGGCCTCTCACTCGACGCAGTCTGGGCCGAAATCACCCGGCCCGAACGCGATGTTGAACCGGCCGGCTCCGGGCGCAGCGCAGGAGGCCGGCTGGCTTCGTAAGCGCAACCATGCAGCTGCATTACCGGGTCCGACAAGGTGCCGTCTCCGCCGCCGGGCTGTCTGGCTTCTTATGCTCGCGGGTCTTATGCGCTGCGGCCGACTACGCGCTCCGGCGCTCCTTCGGCGCCACGCCGCCCAGGCGCTGTGTGGCCTGACGGGCCGCGCTGGCGCAGGCCTCGCCGAGGCTCTGCAGGGTATCGGGCGAGACCCGGAACCTGGGCGCGGGGATGAGGACGGAGGCCACGATGTCGCCGCGGTGGTCGTAGACCGGGGCGGCAATGCCAACTTCCTCGATGGACGTCTCTCCGTAATTGATGGCCCAGCCGCGCTTGGCGACTTCCTTGAGGCGCTGCAGGTACTCCTCGACCGAGTGGTCGTCGAGGCCGGGCAGGGTGATGGTGCCGCTCTGGAGCAGAGTGCGGACGCGTTCGGGCTGTTCGGTGGCCAGGAAGATTTGGACCGAGGCGCTGAGAGCGCTGTTGTAGCGGGCACCGAGCGGGGCGGTGTGCTTGACCTGCTGGCGGCTGGCAATCTGTTCCACGCACATGGACTCGGTGCCGTTCCACACCATGAGTGCGCTGGTCTCGCCGGTGCGTTCGGTCAGTTCGCGCAGCACCGGATAGGCCACGCGGCGCTCCTCGAGTTCGGCCAGCAGCGGCCCGGCCACCGCAATGAGGCCCAGCCCCAGGCGGAAGCGGCGCGTGTCCGGGTCCCGCTCCACCAGGTGCTCCTGCTCGAACGTGGCAAGGATCCGCGACACCGTGCTCTTGTGCAGGCCCACCCGGCTGGCGATCTCCGTGACGCCCAGCATCGGCTCGTCGGCTGTGAAGCTGCGCAGCACGGCGATGGCGTTGACGATCACCGAGGCGCCGCGGGCGTCGCCGTTGCCTGCGTCTTTGCCCATGTCTTTGCCTGCGTCGGGGGCGGTGTTAGCGGGTGTCGCCGGGGGAGTCATGGTGTTCACTATATTTCTTCGCTGTCGTGCTTCCGGTCTTTTGTTGCCTAGCGGAAGCGGGGGCGGGCATGCCCTCCCCGCCGCCCGCCGTCGTCGTACTTAACCCAAGGCTGCTAAAACACAAGCCTTGGCGACAACGGACGGCAGGGGAGGGCATGCCCTGTTTGCTAGTTCACCAGGGCGTTAGGCGCCGATGATGTTGTGCTCGGGGCCGAACGGGAACTTGGTGATGTTCTCGGCGCCGTCCTCGCCCACCACCAGGATGTCGTGCTCACGGTAGCCGCCGGCGCCGGGCTGGCCGTCGAGGACGGTGATCATGGGTTCCATGGAGACCACCATGCCCGGCTCCAGGACGGTGTCGATGTCCTCGCGGAGCTCGAGCCCGGCTTCGCGGCCGTAGTAGTGGCTGAGGACGCCGAAGGAGTGGCCGTAGCCGAAGGTGCGGTTGGCGAGCAGGCCGTGGGACACGTAGATCTCGTTGAGCTCGGCGGCGATGTCCTTGCAGACCGCGCCGGGCTTGATGAGTTCCAGGCCGCGCCGGTGGACCTCCACGTTGATGTTCCACAGTTCGAGGGAACGGGCATCCGGTTCGCCAAAGAACAGCGTCCGCTCCAGCGCCGTGTAGTAGCCGGAGGTCATGGGGAAGCAGTTCAGGGACAGGATGTCGTGTTCCTGGATCTTCCGGGTGGTGGCCCAGTTGTGCGCGCCGTCAGTGTTGATGCCGGACTGGAACCAGACCCAGGTGTCGCGGATCTCCGAGTTGGGGAAGGTGCGGGCGATCTCGTGCACCATGGCCTCGGTGCCGATCAGCGCCACCTCGTACTCCGTGATGCCGGCGGTGATGGCGTTGCGGATGGCTCCGCCGCCCAGGTCGCCGATCCGGGCGCCGTGCTTGATGACCTCGATTTCCTCGGCGGACTTGATCATGCGCTGGCGCATCGCGGCCTGGGCCACGTCCACCAGTGTGGCGCCGGAGAACGCGGCCTGGATCTTGTTGCGGTTGTCCAGCGGCAGGGAGTCGTCCTCGACGCCGAGCCGGCGGACATTGATGCCGCGGGTGCGAAGCACTTCCTGGATGCCAAAGATGTAGTTGTCCCGGCGCCAGTCCGTGTACACGAGGTTGTCGCCGTAGCTGCGGCGCCAGGGCATCCCGGCGTCGATATTTGCGGTGACGGTGACCGTGTCCTCCTTGGTGACCACCATGGCGTACGAGCGGCCGAAGTAGGTGAACAGGAAGTCGGAGTAGTACTTGATCGAGTGGTAGCTGGTCAGGACGACGGCGTCCAGGTCCTTCTCGGCCATGATGCTGCGCAGGCCCGCGAGGCGGCGCTCGAACTCTTCATTCGAGAAAGTCAGGGTGACCTTCTCGCCGTTGTTGAGGACCTTGAGGCGCTCGAGCTTGGCGACGTCGTTGACAGCTTCATTCTCGGTGATGGTCATGCGGTTTTGTCCTTTTCTTTCTTGGGTGGGTGTTGTTGTCAGTGCTGCTGCAGGGGCTTCTTGGAAGTCTCCACGGCGAACAGGACTGCGATGAGGGAAACCAGTGAGGCGGCCACGAGGTACCAGCCGGGGGCCAGCTTGTTGTGCGTGAGGCCGATGAGGAGGGTGGCCATGAACGGGGCGGTGCCGCCGAACAGGGCGTTGGAGAGGTTGAAGCTGACGGCGAAGCCGCTGTACCGGGTCTTCGTGGGGAAGAGTTCGGCAAGGAAGCTGGGCAGGGTGCCGTCGTTGAGGGTGAGCATGCCGCCCAGGAGGATCTGGACCAGGACGATGACAAGGAAGTTGCCCGTGTCCAGGAGCATGAACGCCGGGACCGTCAGCAGCATGAACAGCACGGACGCGGTGATCAGCATCCGCTTGCGGCCGAACCTGTCCGAGGCGATGCCGGTGAGGAAGATGAAGCCGATGTAGCTGGCCAGCGCGATGGTGGTGGCCAGGAAGGACTCGCCCGCTCCGAGGCCAAGTTCCTCGGAGAGGTAGGTGGGCATGTAACTGAGGATGACGTAGAAGCCGACGGCGTTCAGCAGCACCGCGCCGGTGGCGATGATGAGCTGCTTCCTGTTGGTCCGGAACATCTCCCTGGCGGGATTTTTGGTTTTGTTTTCGTCCTCGGCCAGGGCGCGGAAGGCGGGCGTGTCCTCGAGCTTGGTGCGGATGTAGCGGCCGATCAGGCCCATGGGCGCCGCCAGCAGGAACGGCAGGCGCCATCCCCAGTCGTGCAGCTGGCTTTCGCTGAGGACTGACGTGAGCAGCGCAGCCAGGAGGCTGCCCAGCAACAGTCCCGCCGCGGTGCTTGCGGGTACGACGGCGGCATAGAGTCCGCGGCGATGTGCCGGTGCGTACTCCACCAGGAAGGCGGAGGCGCCGGCGTACTCGCCCGAGGCGGAAAACCCCTGGACGACGCGGACCAGCAGGAGCAGGACCGGCGCCATAATGCCGATGGTGCCGTAGCCGGGGATCAGGGCGATGCAGAACGTGGCCACGGACATGATGACGATCGAAAGCGACAGTGCCTTCCGCCGTCCGAGTCGGTCGCCGATGTGGCCCCAGAAGAAGCCGCCCAGGGGACGGACGAAGAAGGAGATGGCGAAGACGCCGAAGGTCGCCAGGAGTGCTGTCTGGCGGTCGGCCTCGGGGAAGAAGACCGTGGAGATGATGCCGGCCAGGTAGCCGTAGACGGCGTAGTCGAACCATTCGACGAAGTTGCCGATGAAGCTCGCGGTGATGACCCGCCGCCGGGTGTCCTTGTTGACCTCCTCGACTTTGAGTTCAGGGTCAGCTGCTTTGGAAGTTTGGGTTGGGGGGTGTTCCATGTGTCCACCAATGAAAGCTTGGGGTTGCTTCTGCTGCAACACTGTTGCACCAGAGTAGGCGTGACCCAGCTCACCCGTCAATGGGCATCTTGTTGTTTCTTTGGCGCATCCCCTTGTCCCCGCTGTAAAGCGGGGTGCCGCGGAGGGAATCCTTTGGTTGCTGTAGCTGCAACAACGTTGTGATCAAGCGAGAAATGCGGGCGCGCCAAGATGCAACGCGTCCTCACCTTTCGTCGGGTTTTTCCTGACGCGTCCTCACCTTTGGTCAGGTTGCCGAGCTCCTTCAGGATGCGGGCGGCCACGAGCGCCTTCTCCGGGGTGTAGTCGAGATGCCCGCGCGTAATCCAGTGAAGTCACCCTGCAGGTGCTGGCCGGCGGTTCGCCAAGGAGTCAGGGGTATGCTCCGCTGCTCGAAGGCTGCGCTGGCTAGCGGTCGTGGTTTTTGGCCCAGCGTCTTTTCAACGTTTTGCTGTTGTGTCGGGCCAGATCCAGGAACTTGGTTAGGGCGTCCGCCTCGTCTGCATACTCTCTGTCAAAGAGCGCGCCCGCCTTCTCATCGGCGTAGTAGAAACGCCATCCGGCGTCCACCTGTTTGGCCGATGGACCGTTGCCGGGATTTCCGCGCTTCGGCGCTCAGGGCCTCAGTAGTTCAGTTCAGCCGTGGGCGTTCGTTGCCTGCTCGTACAGCCAGGTAATGTGCTTGCGCAGCAGGTCAGCGGCAAGGTCGGCGTCTTTGGCTTCAACGGCATCGAAAATGGCGTGGTGATGGGCCCTTAATTCCGCGAGGACAACAGGCCACTGCCCGACGGAAACCAAGGCGTCCTTGATGTAGTCCCGGATTGAGCCACTCAAGGATTCCATGATGGTTTCAACCACTGTGTTGCCGGCCAATGCGCTGAGGGCTAAATGGAACTGCGCATCGAGGGCATGGAAGGTTTCATGATCCATGTCCGGGGCATCCATCGTCAGGAGCAGTTCCCTGGCTTTCTGCAGACCGGCCGGATCATCATGCTGCACAGCCGCCCGGGCTGCTCCTGTTTCCAGCATGATGCGGGCCTCGATAATGTCGTGCAGCGGGAGCCGCCTGCTGGCGATGTGCATGCGGAGCGTGGAGGACAACCCTGCTGACGGTTCTGAGACGATGACCGCGCCGGATTTCGGACCCGCGCCTCCGGAGCTCCGCAGGACCCCCAGGGCGTCCAGAATGCGCATTGCTTCGCGCACAGATGCCCGGGACATCCCGTAGGTTTCCGCCAGGATGCGCTCTCCGGGCAATTGGTCCCCGATCTTGAACCGCCCGGAGCGCAGGCCCGCTTCAACGTCCTGGAGCAGAGCATCGTACGTTCGCTTCGCTGTTGATTCTTCTGCTGCTCCAGTCATTCTTCTATCCTGCCCTATGCCCGGCGGCCTGCTTTCCGGTGCGCACCGCAAGGAGGGCCAGGAAAGGGATATTGGAACGCTTGACAGTTCCAATATCCCCCTGCCTCGGACGTTTCTGCCCCGTCCCGCTTAGATGGCTTTGCCGGGATTCAGGATCCCCTGCGGGTCAAAGACATTGCGGATGGACCGTTGTAGTTCGAGGGAGATGTCTCCGAGCTCTTCCTGGAGCCAGTCCCGCTTGAGAAGGCCGACGCCGTGTTCCCCGGTAAGGGTTCCACCAAGACGCTGAGCCAAGTAGAACATCTCGCCGAGGGCGGCTTTGGCGGGCCCGTCCGTTATGGATTCGCCTTCACCCACGACGATCATCGGGTGGAGGTTTCCGTCGGCAGCATGGGCAACGTTGAAGATACGCACCCCCGTTTTCCGGGAAATGTCTTCCAGCCCGGCGAAAACTGCCGAGAGCTTGTTACGTGGCACGCCAATGTCGCAGATCGAAACGCGGCCAAGGCGTTCCAGCGATGGAATCGCTTCCCTTCGAGTGGCGACGAGCGCATCCGCGTCAGCAATGTCAACAGCCTTCTCGATGTGACTGGCAAACGGTTCGATGGCTTTGAGGAGGACATCCTGTTCCAGGAATGCGCCGTATCCGTCGGTTTGGGCCAACAGGAAGGCGCCGCCTTTTGACCGGTGGTTGGTTCCGAGCGCAGCATCGACGGCCTCGAGGGTGGGACCGTCCATAAGTTCCAGTACTGACGGTTGCAGCCGGGCCGCGATAATGGCGGAAGCAGCCAGGGCGGCGGCGTCGACATCGGGGAAGTACGCGGCTACGGTGGCAGTCTGGATCGGGCGGGGCCGGAGCCGCAGCGTTGCCTCCACCACCACACCGAGAGTTCCTTCAGAGCCGATCATTAGGGCATTCAGGTCATATCCGGTAACGCCCTTGATCGTCTCCCGCCCCGTTTTCAGGATCCGGCCATCGGGCAGCACAACACGGAGCGCCAGGACGGACTCCCGCGTCACGCCGTATTTGGCACACCACATTCCACCGGCGTTCGTGGCAATGTTGCCGCCGATGGAACATATGGCCGTACTGGCAGGGTCCGGCGCGTAGAAGAGGCCATGGGCGTTCGCTGCCGCGTTCACTTCGGCGTTGAGGACGCCGGGCTCAACCACCGCCAACTGCTCCACCGGATCGATATGGAGGATGCGGTTCATCCGGGACAGGTCGAGGACCACTTCTCCTGCCTTCGCTGAGGCTCCGGCCGCCAGCCCGGTCCCGGCACCGCGTGGAACAACGGGGACGTGATGCGCCACTGCAAGTTTCATTGCCTGGACGACGTCGTCCGCGCTGGTGGCATAAACGACACCGTCCGGAAGGCTGGGCGGAACGTAGCCGGAACGGTCCGTGCTCACCCGGACACGCTCGTCCAGATCGGTAGAAGAGTGTGCACTACCGTTGAGAAGAGCTGCTGACGGTGTAACAACTGCTGAAATAGTCATCGAAGTAACCTCTTTGTTTTCTTGGGGCATAAGTCGGTTGGAACCGCTCCGCATTGCCATGTTCGTTTGCGTGGGTGACGCGGAAGTCAAGGAACCATCCAGCCAAGTACCGGGGTTGATTGCAGCCAAACCAGAAGGGTCATGATGCCCAGGAGCCCAAGGCTCCAGCCCAGAAGCTTCCTGAAAAGCGTTCCTTCGGACCCTTCGAGGCCAACAGCAGCTGCAGCTACCGCCAGGTTCTGCAGCGACAGCATCTTGCCCATCACGCCGGCGGAAGAGTTTGCCGCTGCCATCAGCACCGGAGGCAGGCCCGTCTGTTCGGCTGCGGCAACCTGGAGTTGGCCGAAGAGCGAGTTGGATGAGGTGTCAGAGCCGGTCAGTGCGACTCCAATCCAGCCGATTACCGGGGAGAGCAGGGCGAAGAAGCCGCCGGCCGAGGCCAGGGCCAGACCGAGGGAAGTGGTCTGCCCGGACAGGTTCATGACGAACGACAGGGCGAGGACAGATGTCACGGTCACGATGGTCCACCGCAGCTGCTTGAGGGTTTCCCAGTAGATCCGCAGGCCCTGGGAGGCAGGCACGCGGTACAGGACCATGGTGATCGCGCCGGAGATCAAGAGCAGCGTACCGGTGGCCTTGAGATGGTCGAACTTGAACTTCTGCGCGGCAACATGCTGCCCCTCGGCGTCGATCACGTCCAGGCCCGGCCACGCAAAGCTGACGCTTCCGACGACGCTTAGCCAGCTTTTTACCGCGGGAATCTGGGCTATGGAGAAGATGGTCATGATGATCAGGTAGGGGGCGACGGCCATCCAGATCTCCCGTGGTTCGGGCCGCTGTGCGGTGTCGGCCCGCGTCATCACCCGGGTGGTGGCTGCCGCCGATACTGCCTCCGTTACGGAGGCAGAAGCCGGAACTCGTCCCGGGGCGGTGCGGGCGGGCGTGGACGCGCCGGACGGCAGCTCGTCCCCTGGCTGGTCGTCGCCGCTGACCTGGCCTGACATCTCTATGGTTTCCCTGGGTTGCCAGACACGAAGCATGAGGAGCACGGCTGCCACCGTGGCTACGGCGGCCACAACGTCCGTAAGCTCAACGGCGAAATAGTTCGCCGTAATGAACTGGAAAATTCCGAATACCGCGCCGGCCACCAGGGCCACCGGCCAGGTCTGCTTCAGGCCGCGTTTGCCGTCCACGATGAAGACGAGCAGGAGCGGCACGATCAGGGCGATGAATGGCGTCTGACGGCCGGCCATCGAGGAGAGGTCATGAAGGGGCAGGCCGGTGACGCCGTTCAGGGCAATGATGGGTGCGGCCATGGCGCCGAAGGCCACTGGGGCAGTATTTGCGAGGAGCGAGACCACGGCGGACTTTAGCGGTTTCATGCCGGCCGCCATGAGCATTGCTGCCGTGATGGCCACCGGCGCGCCAAATCCGGCCAGGGATTCAAGCAGGGCGCCGAAGCAGAACGCGATCAGGATCGACAGGATGCGCAGGTCATTGGAGATGGACCTGATCGTCCGGCCCAGGGCATCGAACCACGGGGTGGCGACGGTGAGCTTGTAGACCCACAGGGCGTTCACCAGAATCCACAGGATAGGAAAGAGTCCGTAAAAGGCGCCAGCGGCGGTGGCGCTGAGGGCCTGATCCACTGGCATCTGCCACACCGCGACAGCCAGGACGATGGACAGCAGCAGGCTGATGAGGGCGGCTTTGGCTGCTTTAACACGGAAAACACCCAACAGGACAAACAAAAGAATCAACGGCAACGCCGCACACAAGGCGGATAGGCCCAGTGAACCCCAGAGGGGATCAACGACTTGCTGGTAAGTGCTCACAAAAAACTCCTTTGTATTTGGAGCGGGGAGGGAAAGTATGTGGCGCCTAGAGCTGAAAGCGTCATCTCCACCGGGAGGTCCTCAGGCAACTTTGGCGACAATAGAGAGACTCAAACCGATGGGGCGTATTCCGTCATGCGGAAAACATGTTCTGCTTTACGGACCGACCTTACGTATCGGTCTGACCATTAGTCAATGGTCTTCCGCAACTAATTTTTCACCGTTGACAGGCATTGCGGTGCTGGCTAAGTTCTACTTATTGAAAAGTTCTTTCCGCTTTGCGGAATTTTAGGAGTAGGCGAAAAGCATGTCGAATCGAATAGAAATGAACGGCCTCAGCATCGCCGAAGAGCTCTATGCCTTCGTCCGGGACGAGGCGTTGCCAGGCACCGGTCTCGAGGAAGCGGCATTTTGGAGCAGCGCCGGGGCGCTAATCAGGGAGTTCTCGCCGCAAGTCCGCGAGCTGCTGGGCACTCGTGACCGGCTGCAACAGCAGCTCGACGACTTCCACAGCTCGAACGGCCCGGCGCATCCTGAGGTCTACGAGGAGTTCCTGCGTTCGATCGGATACTTGGCCGATGAGCCTGCGGATTTCACCATCACGACCGATCGGGTTGACCCCGAAATCGCCACGGTTTCCGGACCCCAACTGGTGGTGCCGCTGCTGAATGCACGCTTTGCCGTCAACGCGGCCAACGCCCGCTGGGGCTCGCTGTACGATGCCTTGTACGGCGCCGACGTCATCGACGAAGCAGAGGGACGTGAACGAACGGGCGGCTACAACCCTGTCCGGGGTGCCGCCGTCGTCGCCCGCGGGCGACAGTTCCTGGACGAGCACGCGCCCTTGGCGGCCGGCTCGCACGCGAATGTTACCGCCTACCGTGTCGCAGGCGGCGTCCTCGTCGCCGAGACCCCGAACGGCACGACAGAGCTGGCCAAGCCCGACCAGCTCCGCGGCTATCGCGGAACCGCGGAGGAGCCGGAGGCCGTGCTGCTCGTCCATCACGGCCTGCACGTGGAGATCCAGATCGACTTCACCCATCCCGTCGCCAAGGGCGATCCGGCTGGCGTCAAGGACATCGTGCTGGAGTCCGCGGTCACGACAATCATGGACCTTGAGGACTCGGTGGCGGCCGTCGACGCCGAGGATAAGGTGGTCGGCTACCGCAACTGGCTTCAGCTGATGCAGGGCACGCTGACCGCCGAGGTCGCCAAGGGCTCGGGCACTTATACCCGTCGGTTGAACCCCGACCGCGTCTACACCGCACCCGACGGCTCCGAACTGTCTCTGCCTGGCCGCTCGCTGCTTCTCATCCGCCAAGTCGGCCACCTTATGACGAGCGACGCCGTTCTTGATGCGGCCGGTGATCCGGTGCCGGAAGAAATCCTCGACGCCCTGTTCACAGGCCTCGGCTCGGTGCACGACTTGCGCGGGCCGAACGCCGGCCACAACTCTCGGAGCGGCTCGGTATACATCGTGAAGCCAAAGATGCACGGCCCGCGCGAAGTGGCTGTGGCCTGCGCCCTACTCGCGGGCACGGAGTCCGTGCTGCGCCTTGACCCGCTCACCCTCAAGATCGGAATCATGGACGAGGAGCGCCGCACCTCGGCCAACCTCAAAGCGTGCATCTGGGAGGCACGCGATCGCGTCGTATTCATCAACACCGGATTCTTGGACCGCACAGGCGACGAGCTCCACACCTCCATGTTGGCGGCGCCCATGGTGCGCAAGGCCGACATGCGCTCCTCCGCTTGGATTGCCGCCTACGAGGACGCCAACGTCGACATTGGACTGGAGTGCGGATTCCGCGGCCGGGCCCAGATCGGCAAGGGCATGTGGGCGGCGCCGGACAACCTGGCGGACATGCTCGCCCAAAAGATCGCCCACCCGCTTGCCGGGGCCAACTGCGCTTGGGTTCCCTCGCCGACCGCCGCGACTCTCCACGCCATCCACTACCACCAGGTCGACGTGGATGCCCGGCAGGCCGAGCTCGGCGGGGCACGCCGGTCCACGTTGCGGCAACTGCTCACCATCCCGGTCGGGGATCCCTCCGATTGGGACGCCGATGCTCGACGCAACGAGCTGGACAACAATATCCAGAGCACCTTGGGCTACGTCGTGCGCTGGGTGAACGCCGGCGTCGGATGCTCCAAGGTTCCCGACATTCACGGCGTGGCACTCATGGAGGATCGGGCCACCTGCCGTATCAGCTCGCAGCATGTCTCCAATTGGCTCCGGCACGGCGTTGTTACCACGGAGCAGGTGGAAGAATCGCTGCGCAGAATGGCCGCGGTCGTCGACGCGCAGAACGCCTCAGATCCGGACTATCTGCCGATGTCCCCGGCGTTCGACACCGAAGCGTTCCTGGCCGCCCGCGAGCTTGTACTTGACGGCATCGCGCAGCCGTCCGGATACACCGAACCCGTTCTGCACCGGCGGCGGGCCACGCAGAAACACATCGACGACCTTGTCAGGAGCACCCCATGAGCATTGACCTAGCGACTGCCCAATCCATCATCGCCAACGCGTTCGAGTCGGGTCAGCAGCATGGATTCAAACCGCTGACCGTCGTCGTGCTCGACGCCGGAGGCCACGTTATCGCCGTCGCTCGCCAGGACGGCGCTTCGAATAACCGCTTTGAAATTGCCCAAGGCAAGGCCTATGGGGCCGTTGCCCTCGGGATGGGCTCGCGGGCCCTCATGGAGCGCGCGGAGCAGCAGGCCTACTTCATCACCGCTGCGACCGCCGCTCTCGGCGGCCGCCTGATCCCGGTGCCCGGTGGCGTTCTCGTGCGCGATGACGACGGCACGCTCAAGGGTGCCGTCGGCATCAGCGGGGACAGCTCTGACAATGACGAGACCGCGGCGGCGACGGCGATCAAGGCGTCCGGTTTGACGGCGCAGGTGGCCTGACCGACGGTGACCGGACCCGCCGGGCTCACGCTCACGCGCGTGGGCCCGGCGGGTCCCGGCATGACTGGTTCAGTCGTTGCGCACGCTGTAGGTGCTGACGACGTTGCCCTTGCTGGTCCTGTACTGGTCCTGCAGTTCCAGCCTTGTGAGCGGGTCGCCGTCCTCGAACAGCCGCCGCCCACTGCCGGCCACTACGGGATGCGTCATGAGCGTCAACTCATCGAGCAGGCCGGCGAACAGCAGTTGCCGCGTGACTGAAATGCTGCCGCATACGGCGATCTCGCCGCCGTCGCGCTTTTTTAGATCCACTACGAAATCCTCCAGCGGTGCGTCGACCAGGCGCGAGTTTTCCCACTCCAGCGGCTCCGACAGGGTGCGCGATACGACGAACTTCTCCACCGGGTTGATGAAGGCGGCGAAGTCCTCGTCTCGGGAAGCGTTCGGCCAGTAGCCCGCCCATTCCTGATAGCTGACCCGCCCGAGGACGACTGTGTCCACGGTGTTGATCATCTTGGTCAGTCCCTTGCCCAAATCCTCATCGAAGCTGTCGAACTGGAACTTGAACGGGTCCTGCACCACGCCGTCTACGGAGTGGAACAGTCCGGCGGTCACTTTGCGCATCCATGCCTCCAAATAAGGTCGTCGTCAGGCATTACGGTATTCGTCGACGGCCGCCGGGGGAAGGTTTTTCGCTGAAACCGGCGGCGGCTGCCGAGCGGCCGTTGCCAGTATCCTATGCTGGGGCCAGGAATCGGCGTCGAAATCTTTAGGGGGCAACGATGTTGCACCGGGCTGCCTTCGGCCTCACCACGGCCATGGCGCTATTGCTTGCGGGATGTTCGGTGCCGCAGGCGGACCCGGCAGCGGCGTCGGCTGTGCCTTCGGTCCGGCAGGAGATGCCGACGGCGGTGGTGCAAAGTGCGGGAGGCAAGAAGGCCGTGGTGCACGCCGGAGTCTCGTCGGCTCCCGAGCAAGGCGGCCAGCTCATCGGCAGCCTTGCGGCGGACGGGGCCGGATGCATCGTGGTGCGCACTCGCGACGGAGAAACAACAACGCTGGTCTTCCCGGAAGGCACTACTTTCAAGGGCGAATCACTTGCTCTGCCGGATGGTTCATCCCTGTCCGATGGGGACGACGTGGCCCTGGACGGTGCGCGTGTTCCGGCTGATGAGAAATTGAGCCTGTGCCCGAATTACTTCAGGCTCTTCTCAGTCGTGAGAGCCACCGTCAACCCATAGCGGCAGGATGTGAGGAAGCGTCGGGTGGGAAGCGGCAGGATGTGAGGAAGCGACAGGTCGGGCTAGCTGCGGGCGACCAGCACGTTGTCGTGTACCTTTTTCCAGCCCTCTGACTGCAGATGGTTCGTGTCGTAGCCGTCTGTGACGAGCATCGTGGACCCGGCGCCGCGGACATCGACCTTGACGATCTCGCCGTCGGTCACCGGGCTCGAGCAGCTCGATCCCCACATCGGGGGAGTGGCGGTCGGAACAACTATCAGGCATGCCGCATGGGATTCTTGCTTAGTTACGGCGAAGTACTTGACCCCGTCATCCACCGCGAGCAGGCGGATATTCTCCGGATTCTCGACATCGCTGACCTGGACTCCGTCCGGGAGCCGGTCATCCGCCGTCGCCGGGCGGTCGAGTGCCTTGAGTTCTGATGGGGCCGAGCAGCCGGTGAGCAGCAACCCGCCCAATACGGCTGCCATTAGCGGAACTGAGTAACGATTCATAGCGCTGCCCCCTCAGGCGTGGCGTTGCCCTGACGCTACACGTCGGTTCTGGTTTAGGGAACTTTTCGGACTATCGTTTCGAATTCCAGAATGGCGTTCTCTGCCAGCGAGGATGCCAGGTTCTCGTCGCCGTCAGCGATGGCCCTTCCGTGTCCTCAACGCTTCCTCACTTTTCGTCGCCTCACCCCAAACGCTTCCTCACCTCTAGTCGCTTCACCCCAAACGCTTCCTCACCTCTGTTTCCTGGACGTTGAATATCCAGGCGAGCACCGCCGTCGGACTTCCGGATGGGGTATCTTGCGGGTATCCGACCGCCAGCTAAGGGGAGTCATCGTGGAATACATGCTTTTCATCTGTACCGATCCCGCAGCGCCGAAGTATGTGGCCGCAGAGGACAACATTGAGGAATGGGGTGCCGAGATGGAAACCCGCGGTGTGGCCCTGCACGGGGACAGGCTGCGTCCTGTGGAGGATGCGACCACTGTGACGGTTCGCGGGGGAGAAGTGGTGGTTTCGGCCGGGCCGTTTGCGGAGACGCAGGGGTGGATCGCGGGCTATGACATCATCAAATGCACCGATCTCGACGAGGCGATCGAGGTGGCGTCCAAGCACCCCATGGCGAAATTCGGCAAGATCGAGATCAGGCCGGTGTGGCCGCTAGGCGAGTAGCTCTCAGCCCCGCTCCGCCCTTAACGTGAGTGGCCGCCGTCGTCCGCTCCGCCCTTAAGGTGAGTGGCCGCCGTCGTCCGCTCCGCCCTTAAGGTGAGTGGCCGCCGTCGTCCGCTCCGCCTTAACTTTCCAGTTCGGACAGAACGTCTGCCGCGTCCCTGCTGCCGCCGGCGGCGAGGCGCCGAAGTTCTTCGACGTCGCCCTTTTCGGTGGCGAGCTCGACGAGCTGGTCCGCGGCGTCCTGGCTGCCGTTGGCGGCGAGCTGCCGGAGTAAATCGAAGTCCTCCCGTTCCGCGGCGAGTTCGATAAGTTCGCCGATTGCATCGGGATCACCGTTGGCGGCCCGGTCGTGGAGTGCGGAGAAATCAGATCCTGACATTGTGGGACCTCCCTTTTGGCGACAACGGTACCGGTGTCCGGCTCCTCTCCACCAGGCCTTGCAACTCGTCTACTTAGCGTTACTATGTACTGGTAGCTAGTACTACTAAGTAGCTGGAGGAGGTGTCCGGTGGGCAGGCAAATGACGGAGATGCTCAAAGGGACGCTGGAGGGCATCGTTCTTGCCCTCCTCACCGGGAAACCGGCGTACGGATACGAGATCACAACGCTGCTCAGGGACAGGGGCTTCGCCGATATCGCCGAGGGAACCGTGTATGCGCTGCTGGTGAGGACCGAGCAAAAGGGTCTTGTCGACGTCGAGAAGCGTCCGTCAGAGAAAGGCCCGCCGCGCAAGGTGTACACGCTCAACACCCAGGGCGACGAGTACCTGAAGGAGTTCTGGACAACATGGAGCTTTCTGGCCGAGCGGCTCGAACAGCTCCGCGATGAAGGGAATTAGGCATGGCCATGGGATGGATAGAGCAGGTCACCGGCTCGCTCGAACAGAAAAAGCAGTACAAGCAGTACAAGGCACGCACCAAGCAGCTTCCCGCGAACTATCGCACAGCGATCGATGCCTTGGAGCGGTACCTGACGTACTTCGGGGCGATCACAAAAGGGGAGACCCTGGTGAAGATGCTCGAGGATCTGGCGGATCTCTTCGAGCAGAGCGCGGCTGGCGGAACCCCGGTCCGGGAGATCGTCGGGGAGGACCCTGTGGAGTTCGCGGAGACGTTTCTCCAGAACTACTCGGAGGGACAGTGGATCAGCAAGGAGCGGAGACGGCTCAGCGAGGCAATCGCGAGCGTTGCGAAGGAGGAAGTCCCATGAGCGTCAGCGCTTCAGCCGTTCCTGCCATTCGCGTGCGGGGCATGGAGAAGTCGTACAAGTCTTTGCAGGTACTGCGCGGCGTGGACTTCGACGTGGCGGCGGGCAGCATCTTCGCCCTTCTCGGCTCGAACGGGGCAGGTAAGACCACGATGGTGCGGATCCTGTCCACACTGTTAAAGCCCGACGGCGGCACGGCCACCGTGAATGGGTTCGGCGTTGCGTCGGAACCAGTCCGAGTTCGGGAATCCATCAGTCTGACCGGACAGTTCGCCGCGGTGGACGAGATCCTCTCGGGCCGGGAGAACCTGATGCTGGTAGCCAGGCTGCGGCAGCTGAAGGACCCCGGCAAGGTGGCGGATGATCTGCTGGCGCGCTTCGACCTCGCCGGCGCGGGATCGCGGAAGGTGTCCACGTATTCCGGAGGCATGCGCCGCCGCCTCGACATCGCCATGAGCCTGATCGGGGAGCCGAAGGTGATCTTCCTTGATGAGCCGACGACGGGGCTCGACCCCGAAGCGCGCATCGAAGTGTGGCAGGTTGTCAAGGAGCTGGCCAAGCAGGGGACCACCGTTCTGCTCACCACGCAGTACCTCGACGAGGCCGAGCAACTCGCGGACTGGATCGCCATTCTTCATGGGGGGCGGATCATTGCCAACGGCACGCTCGCCGAGCTGAAGCGGCTGCTGCCGCCGGGCGAGGTCCAGTACGTCGAAAAGCAGCCGACCCTGGAGGACATCTTCCTCGCACTGGTGGGGAAGGACGACAAAGTCGGGTCGAGTGCCACACCAGTCGTCGCATCAAGCGTCGCATCACGTGAGGACCGGCCATGAGCAAGCATTTCTTCGGCGACACGGCCGTCCTGCTGGGCCGCTCCCTGCGCCATATCAGCCGCAGCCCGGACACGATCATTACGACGGCGATCACGCCGGTCGCCCTCATGCTGCTGTTTGTCTACGTGTTCGGCGGCGCTATCAAGACAGGCGCCGACAACTACATCAATTACCTGCTTCCCGGGATCATGCTGATCGCGATCGCGTCCGGCATCGCGTACACCGCCGTCCGGTTGTTCACCGACATGAAGAGCGGCATTTTCGAGCGCTTCCAGTCCATGCCGATCGCACGGTCGTCGGTGCTGTGGGCCCATGTCCTGACATCCCTGGCAGCCAACGGGCTCTCGCTCGTGATCATCGTGCTGGTTGCTTTGGTCATGGGTTTCCGGACGTCGGCAGGCCCGCTGGAGTGGCTCGCCGTCGTCGGAATCCTCACGCTGTTCACGCTGGCACTCACTTGGATCGCAGTCATCGCCGGCTTGTCAGCGAAGTCCGTGGACGGCGCCGGCGGTTTCTCCTACCCGCTGATCTTCCTGCCGTTCATCAGTTCGGCCTTCGTCCCCACGGCCACCATGCCGGGACCCGTGCGGGCGTTCGCCGAGAACCAGCCGGTCACGTCGATCGTCAACACCATCCAGGACCTGTTTGCGCAACGGCCGGTCGGCGTCGACATTTGGATTGCCCTGGCCTGGTGCCTCGGGATCCTCGTTCTCGCGTACGTCTTGGCCATGGCGGCTTACCGGCGCAAGATCACGTAGGGCTGCGTGGGCCTTGGTCGCTTCAACCGAAACACTTCTGCGGACTGCAGGAGCGTTTGGGTTTAGGCGACTGGACGTGAGGACGCGTGGGGCTTTGGGCGACTGGACGTGAGGACGCGTCTGATGTCCCGCACGCTTCCTCACTTTTCGTCGCTTCATGCCCAACGCTCCCTCACTCTTGCCGGTTTCCCGGGAACGCTCCCTCACAAGTTGCCGGTATATCCCGAACGTCGTCTTAACTAGGCCGCCGAACAGCGGTGAGCACTGGATCTAGGCCGGTACACCTTGAGTGAGCCGCGGTGCCGGTCTCAGGTAGTCGACAAGAAATCCGATGAGGTTGCCGCCGAAGACCAATGCCAATGCCGGCATGAGCGATATGGGTCCCACGTACGTCCGGATGTCAACGCCGACGAACATCAGGAGGACTGTTACCAGCACGTACGCGAGAGCCAGCAGCGTAGCGACGGCGCCGACGACCTTCCCCCGTGACCAGCGGCTCCTCTTCGGAAACTGCTTGGCATACTCAGCGGCAGTGCCAAATTCATTTCTCGCTGGCACTCCTGTAGCCGCTTCATGCGACCGAACATCTTCCAATGATTCAGCGATTTCACGTTCCGAGAATCCGCGTATCCGGAGATTAAAGGCGAGGTCACGCTCGTATTTCATGGGGTTTCCTGTCTGTCTGCCCGAAAATTCTTCAGCACTTCATCCATCTGAGACCACGCATTCGCCGCTCTTGCCAACTCACGGCGGCCGTGTTCTGTGATGGTGAACTGTTTGCGTCCGGGCCCTGCTGTGTCGTGCTGCCACTCATGGCCGACGAGGCCTTGGTCTTCCAGGCGTTTCAACAGCGGATACAAGGTTCCGCCTTTGATCTTGGGGAACCCGCGGGAGCTCAACACTTCGAGCATGGCGTAACCGTGCATCTCTCCGTTCGTCAGCACCGCGAGTACCGCATGCGGCAGAGCTGCCCTGGTCAGCTCCTGTTGCCAGTCGATTTCATGCACATTTAGATAGTCGCACTACTTAGGTTGCATGGCAAGCTTCACCGTACAACGCGCGCGAACCAGCAGCCGAATCAGCAGGTGATCGGTGTGAGGCGACGGGATGTGAGGAGGCGTCGGGTGGGAGGCGACAGGATGTGAGGAGGCGTCGGGTGTGAGGCGACGGGACGTGAGGAGGCGTCGGGTGGGAGGCGACGGGATGTGAGGAGGCGTCGGGTGGGAGGCGACGGGATGTGAGGAAGGGTCCGGTAGGAGGCGACGGGACGTGAGGAGGCGTCGGGTGGGAGGCGACGGGATGTGGGGAAGCGTCGGGTGGGAGGCGACGGGATGTGAGGAGGGGTTGGGGTTTGGGCGACGGGATGTGAGGAGGCGTTTGGTGGCTGCTAGGGGAGTGGGGCCAGGCGGGTTGCCAGGTGCAGGCCGACGAGGCGGCCCGTGCCCCGGGGATCACCGCCGCAGAGGTCGAAGATGCGCTGCAGCCGGTGGTACATCGACTGCCGTTCCAGGTGCAGCTCGCGTGCCGCCTGCGCAGTGTTGCAACCGGAGTCGAGCCACACCGTCAGAGTATGGAGCAGCTGCGAGTTCCGCTGCTCGTCGTGCTCAAGGATGGGCCCCAGCGTCCGGCGGACGAAATCGCGGCAGGCGCCGGCATCGATGCTCTCGGCAGCCAGGCGTTCCGCGCTAAACGCGTCGGCATCCCGCACCTGCCGGGAGCCACCGCCGGGCCGGCCAGTCCGCGGGGCCAAGTCCAGCGTCCGCCGGCCCTCCGACATGGACCAGGCCGCCTCGCCAATGCCCTGCCCCAGAGGTCCGACGGCGATCGCGGAACCTTCCGGGACTTCCAAATTGCCCAGAGCCTCGATCAGCAACGACCGCGCGGCCCGGGTTCCCTCGCGCGGGAGGCCGGCCAGAGCGATGAGCTCCAGCTTGTCGGCATAGCTGGCAGCATGCGGAACCGCCCCGGCCAGGACCGCGTCCAGCGCCGGGCGCAGCCGGCCCGATGCGGCGGAACGGATCATGACGGCGGCTACCGGACCGTCGACGGCGAACCCCGCCGCCGCGCCGAGCTGCTCCAGCCGCCACGGCTGGGCGCCGGAATGGGCTGCGCGCATCAGCTCCGCCCCCGCCAGCTCCTTCAGGCCGGGCGGCATCCGCTGCAGCAGGGCAAGGCCAAGAATGTCGACGGACCGTTCACCCGCCACCCGGACAAACGTCGGGTCGATCCCTTCGGGCAGCTCCAGCTCCAGCCGGGCGGCCAGAACACCGCGGACCGGAACCTCGACCGCCGTCGTACTCACTGTCCCCGAACCGCCGGTTCCCAAGGCACCGGTCCCCGAACCGCCGGTTGGCGGACCGGCGGCGGAACCGCCGCCGTCGGCCGTTCCAGCACCGGTTCCCGGACCGCCGCCCGAACCCCCGCCGTCGGCCGCTCCGGCACTCCCCAGCGTCAGTCCCGCCGGCGACACCAAACGGACGCTGGTCCCGGTCTGTTCGGCGAGCACGCCGAGCACCTCATCCAGCCCGCCGCCGTGGGCGAGCGCGGCGGCCATGGCGTGGCTGATCTCGTCGCCGCGCTGCAGCAGTTCCACGGACTGGCTGACCAGGATGGAGTTGATTTCCTGCATGATGCCCACGAAGGGCGCCACCTTGCGGAACTCGAACAGCGGCAGGCCGTTGGACTCGGCAGCAACCAGCATCGACTCGGGAATGTCCGGCAGGGAAGGCCCGGTCTCGATGGCCAGGGCCGCCACGCCGCGGCTCGCCAGTTCGCGCACGTAGCCGACCCGCCGCCCATCGGTAGCCGTGGCCAGGGCCTGCCCGCCGCTGAGGAGAAGCTCGCCGCCGCGCAGCAGGGGAGCGATGTCCAGAACCTCGCTGGAGTGGACCCACCGCACCTGCCGGCCGGGCACGCTGTCCGGGGAGGCGCGCAGCAGCGGGTCAGCCGCCTGGACGGTCTGGTGCTTCAGGACGTCTTCGAGGAACACTGATCTTACACTCCGTCATAGGTCAGGCGATTCTGCTAGACAGATCGTACCTTGTTGCTGTGATGTGGCGCACATACGCTTAAGTCATCCCTTCTTCACGGAGGCTCTTCTTCCTCATACGGAGGCTTTTCCGATGCACAACTCCTCAACACCGCAGTCCGGGCCCGCAATGGAGCAGGCCGAGGACTTCGAAGCCTGGCTCCAGCCCATTCCCGAATCCGCGCGCACCCGCAAGGTCTCCGGCCAGTTCTGGATCTGGGCCGGCGCAAACCTCGCCCCGATCAACTGGGTCCTCGGCGCCCTGGGCATCAATCTCGGACTGGGGTTCGCCGACACCGTCACCGTCCTGGTCCTGGGCAACCTGATCGGCATGCTGCTCTTCGGCTGCTTCGTCCTGCTCGGCCAAAAGACCGGCGCCACCGGCATGGTCCTGGCCCGGGCCGCGTTCGGCCGCCGCGGCAACTACCTACCGGCCGCCATCCAGGCGCTGCTGGTGGTGGGCTGGTGCGCCGTCAACACCTGGATCATCCTCGATCTGGTCATGGCCCTGTTCGGCACGTTGGGCTGGGTGGATCCTGCCGCCCACAACTATGCCTGGAAGATCGGCGTCGCCACGTTCATCATGGCCGCCCAGGTCGCCATCGCCTGGTTCGGCTACAAGGCAATCGCCGCCTTCGAAAAATGGACTGTGCCCCCCACCATCATCATCCTGGCAGTCATGTCCGCCGTCGCGTGGTTCGGCCTCAAGATCGACTGGACCTACGCCGGCCCCGCAGGCAACATCCTGGAAGGCTCCGAGCGGATCGCCGCCATGAGCGCGGTGATGACGGCCATCGGCATCGGCTGGGGCATCACCTGGTTCACCTATGCCGCCGACTACTCCCGCTTCGTCAGCACCACCGTGCCCAAGAAAAAGGTCTACCTGGCCTCCGTCCTGGGCCAGTTCATCCCCGTCGTATGGCTCGGCGTCCTCGGCGCCAGCCTCGCCACCAACAGCGGTGAAGTGGACCCCGGCAAGCTCATTGTCCAGAACTTCGGTGCCATGGCGCTGCCTGTGCTCCTGATGGTGCTGCACGGCCCCATCGCCACGAACATCCTGAACATCTACACCTTCTCGGTGGCCACGCAGGCCCTGGACATCACCATCAGCCGCCGCAAACTCAACCTGTTCGTCGGCGTCTTCTCGCTCATCGCCGTCGTCTACTTCATCTTCCAGGAGGACTTCGCCGCCGTTCTCGACGCCTGGCTGATCGGCCTGGTGGCCTGGGTGGCTGCCTGGGGCGGCGTGATGCTGGTGCACTTCTTCTGGCTGGAGAAGCGCTGGCCCGGCAACGTGGAACGGCTGTTCGACGGCGTCGGCACCCGCCGCCTGCCTGTGGTCAACTGGGCCGGTGTGACGTCGCTGCTCGCCGGCATCGTGGCCACCTGGCTGTTCATGTACGGACTGGTTCCGGTAATGCAGGGCCCGATTGCGGTCGCCCTGGGCGGCTGGGACCTGTCCTGGCTGGCGGGCGGGCTCACCAGCGCCGCGGTCTACGCGGTTCTCGGCCCCCGGCTGCACCGGCCGTACGTGACGGTGACGTCCGACGGCGGCCGTGCGGCTGTTGCGGCCAGCGCACCTGACGCTGCGGAGGCACCCCAGCCGGTTCCCGCCGTCGAACTCTAGATCCTTCTGCACCTCTCCACTTCGCCCCCTGACGAAAGGAACCCCGGCATGAGCACCAGCGCCTTCGCGGATTCCCAGCACCCCATCACCTGGCCGGCCGGCTTTACCGCCGCCGCATCCTTCACCTTCGATGTCGACGCCGAATCCTGCGTCATCGCGCACGACCCCACCAGCACCCGGCGCATGTCGCTCATGAGCCACCAGTCGTACGGGCCCAACGTTGCGGTGCCGCGGCTGCTGCAGATCCTGGCGCGGCAGGAGGTCCGCGGGACGTTCTTCATCCCCGGGTTCACCGCCGAAAGCTACCCCGATGTGGTGCGGCAGATCGTCGACGGCGGCCACGAGGTTGCCCACCACGGCTACCTGCACGAGCCGATGCAGGGGATCGACGCCGCCACCGAGGCGAGCTATCTGGACCGGGGGCTGGAGGCGCTGGAGAAGGTCGCGGGGATCCGACCGGTGGGTTACCGGGCACCGTGGTGGGAACTGAACTGGCACTCGCCGGCGCTGCTCGCTGATCGCGGCTTCCTCTACGATTCGAGCCTGCTCGACGGCGATGCACCGTACCGTATGTCCGTCGCCTCGGGTTCTCCTTCCGGTGCCGGTGACACCCGCGACATCGTGGAGATCCCCGTGGACTGGACCCTGGACGACTGGGAGCAGTACGCGTTCTATCCCGGCGTGACGGGCAGCGGCGTGATCGAAAGCCCCGCTAAGGTGCTGGAGATGTGGACGCTCGAGGCGGAGGCGCACCACTCGCAGGGCAGCTGCTTCGTGCTCACGAACCACCCGTTCATCTCGGGCCGGCCGTCGAAGGCGGTGGCCCTGGAGCGGCTGATCGAGCGGGTCAAGGGCATGGACGGCATGTGGGTGACGACGCTGGAGCAGATCGCGGAGCACACCAAGGCGACGGTGAGCGAGGTGCACAGCCACGCCAGGATCGAGGTTCCCGCCGCGCCCGGTTACGGCGCGCGGTTCGTGCCGGGGCAGGTGCAGGTTCCCGCGCTCAGCTAGCGCGGCTTGGTCGAGCGCGAACGGACACTTCAGGCCCTTCAGGCAAGGGCGCCAAGTGTCCGTTCGCGCTTCCCGGGCTTCTGCGTTGTGCGTCGCGGATCGGCCAACGGTCAACCAGGGGCGGGCCACACCCTCACCCGACCTACTACTCTCGCCTTTAGTGCCCGGCCTTTACCGTCAGCACCTTCAGCGCAGCGGCGTTGACCTCCGCCGCGAACGCAGGATTGTGCTGCGCGAGCTGAAGCACCGCGGTGTACATGGCGGGAATGGCGCGGGGGTTAGCGCACAGCAGCATGGTTCCGCCGGCATGGATGTAGCTCGTGGCGCGGGTGCCCAGGGCCCACGGAGCCAACTGCGCCGCGTTGCACAGGTCGTCGGACAGGACGACGCCGGTAAAGTGCAGGTCCGAGCGCAACATCGTCCGCATGATCAGCGGCGAGAAGGGCGCGATGTGGCCGGCGTCGATGCGCGTGTAGTAGGCGCTCGAGACCATCACCCACCGTGCGCCCGCCTGGATTGCTGTCCGGAACGGCAGCAGGTACGGGTCGGTGCGGGTGGTGACGGTGTCCTTCACGTTCCCGGTGGTGTCAGTGTTCAGGGTAACGCGGCCCAGGCCGGGGAAGTGCTTGACGACGGGGGCGATGCCCGCCTGTCGCATGCCGGCTGCAAAGGCGCCGCCGTGGGCTGAGACCGCCTGCGGCGTGAACCCGTATTCGCGGCCAAAGAATCCGATGGGCGCGTTGCGCGGGGCGAACTGTCTGCTCGGCACTGTGTCCAGGACCGGCGCCAGGTTCATGGTGAGCCCGGCCGCGCGCAGCTGGCTTCCCCACACACGCGCGTTGGCCTGGAGGGCCGCCGTCGTCAGTGTTCCCTGCGACAGTGCCGTGGGAATCGTGGAGAACCCCGGCCCGCCGAGGACTTGGACGAAACCGCCCTCCTGGTCCGTCGCGACCGCGAGTCGGATGCCTCCGCTGGTGGCCGCCGACACGGTCGCCGTCATCCGGCGAACGACGGCGGCCGTCGCCGCACTGCCCGCGCGGCTGCGGCCGGCGAGATAGACATTGCCGACGTGGTACCTGGTGAGGTCGGACATGGTGTTGGCGTCCGCTCCGGTGGCCGTGGCCGCCACCATGAACAGCTGGCCGACACGCTGCGCCAGCGTGAGCCGGGCGAGCTGCTGCGCCGGAGTGGGTGCCGCCGTCGCAGCGGCAGTATGGCCGACGACGGGCTTCCGGACAGCACGGGGGACAGCTGCAGGCTGGCCTGTTGAAGGCTGGCTTATAGCGGGATGGGGCATCGCGGGCAGGAACTCGGCCCGTGCTGCTGAAGGGGACTTGCTTGTTGCGGGCTGGGGCGGCCCGCCCGCTGCAGACAGAGCGAGCAAAAGCGCTGCTCCAATAACTGCCAATTTACTCAGATGATGCATAGTCACACGGCTTAGCTGGGGCACCCATATATCAACGAGCGTACGCCGTTTCCGCCGTGCCGGAGATACCCCGCCGCACATCGTTGTGCCAAATAGGGCCGCTTCGAAGCCACTTGGAGCGGCCCCTTTTGGCGAATCGGCGGAGGACGGCGACCGGGAAGGCAGCGGACCAAGGAAGGGGTCTGCCTCAGCCGGCCGACTTGAGCCTGGCGTACACCACGTAGTTGTCGTTGAACAGGCCGGTGGCGGGGTCGTAGCCGTCGCAGGTGATGAGCCTCAACTCCGGGCCTTTGGTATTGCCGTAGACCTCGAAGGTGGGGAAGTCGTTCTTGCTGTACGCGGCGGCCCTGGTCACCGTAAAGACGGTGGCACTCTTGTCGGCGCGCTGCACCCTGATTTCCGCGCCGGTCTTCAAGCCGCGGAGGTTGGCGAAGACTCCCGGGCCGCCGTCAGTGGCGTTGACATGCCCCAGCAGTACGGCCGGACCGGTCTCACCCGGCGACGGCGAACCGGAGTACCAGCCGGCAGGCGCCCCCGGCCCGTCCGGCGGCACTTCCAGCGACCCGTTTGCCCGGAGCTTCAGCTTCACCAGCAGGGACTGGACCCCGATTGACGGAACGGCCACCGACACGGGAGCGGGAGCCGGCCGGGCAGGCGAGGGCACAATCGCTGTCCGGCCGGCCGCCGCCGTCGTGCTTTTGGTTGGTGACGGCGTTTTGGTTGGTGGCGGCGAGGGGGAAGGGGCGGAGGACGGCGCCGCCGGCGGTGCCGTTGCGGTGGGGGCCGACGGCGGCGCCTGGGTTCCGCAGCCAGTCAGGACCAGGCTGCCGAACAGCAGGAGGGCAGCCGCCCTGCGCAGACGCTGGAATGAGGAGTCCATGCCTAGTGGTGTTCTTTCCAGCAGGCCAGGATGGTGGTGGCCACCTGGTAGGCGAAATCGGTGGGAGCTACCTTCTGGGGCCCGACGGCGGCCGGCAGCCCGGTGGCGTTGACGTACAGCGCGCTGCTGTCCTTGAGGAAGATGACCGACCCGTCTGCGGTTTGGGCCGCAGGGAAGCCGAGGTTGGCGAGGCCCCTGATGGGTGCCGCTTCGAGTTTGCCCTGGAGCGCGTCGAAGTATTTGCGTGCCGTGGCGGGATCAGGGAATTCCTTCACCGAGATCACGAGCGGGCCGTCGGCGAGGTGGTAGGTGCAGGTGTAGGTGCTGTCCGCCCAGTTGTCGGCCGTGTGCGGAGCCTGCTTTACTGCCAGAATCGAGGAAATGTCGTCCTTGGTTTCCTGTCCGCAGATCATTTTGGAGGCCTCGGAGGGGCCGGCCGTTTGAGCTGCTGCGCTCGCCGACGACGACGGCGGCGGTGCGCTCGCTGTTTCAGCCCGCCCCGTGCTTCCCGCGGCTGCGGCGCAGCCTGACAGCAGCAGCGATGCCACGGCCAGCGACACCATCGCGTGGTTGCGGTTCTTCGTTGCTCTGATCATCCTCAGCGTCCTGTCCTGGAGTGTGGTTCTTCGATAGGGCGGGCAGAACTCCGGCCGCCGCGGAAGCTCCCAAGGCATCCGCGGCGGCCGGAATCGAAAACCTACGCTGCCTCGGCTGCCCTGCGGCGGCGGATGTTGTAGGTTCCGCCCGCTGCGGCAGCCAGGACGAGGCCGCCGCCCAAAGCCAGCACCCCGGCGTCGTTCTTCTGCGGAGTCTGCGCAACACCGGTGTCCGCGCCGCCCACCGGCATGTTCATCTGGCCGGCGGTGAGGGTGCCGCAGAGGGCCGGCGATGTGGCTGCCAGCGGCAGGCTGGGCACGAGGTCGCTCTTGGCGGCCTGGCCGGCGGCACTCAGGGTTGCGGGGTCCAGCCCGTGGACAACGACGACAGCGGTGCCGTTATGCAGGGCTGCCTTGGTCTCGGCGTTGAGCGGGAAGCTGCGATCGATCGTGTAGGCACCGCCCTGGCCGGCGACCTTGAGGTCCAGGCCGGCCGCCGGGCTGGTATCGCCGCTGGTGGAGAGCGTGGTGCCGATCTTGCCGTAGGCCGGGGCGCCCTCGGTGGTGGAGATGACGCCGTCGCCGTTGGCATCGGCTGAGGGGGCGGGGCACTGGCCCTTGGCGCCTATATGGATGTGCTGCACGTGCGGGTACGGGGCGTTGTTGAACGTCGTGGCGAGGCCGGAGACGTTGAGGACCACGTGCGCCTGGTCGCCGGTGACGTGCAGGGTGACGTTGCCCGACGCGGAGCTGCCGTTCAGCTGGCCAAGGGCGGCCTGGTAGGTGTGGTCGCCGTCGTGGGCCATGGCAGGTGCGCCGGACAGGGCCAGTGCGCCCAGAGCGAGGGTGGGGACTGCCAAAAGTCGCAGGGTCTTATTCATCGGAAGCGTTCTCCTCGTGCGAGTGGTGGTGGATCTCCCGTGGATGGGACACAGGCAGTTCGGAGCAACGCCGCGGCCGGATGGGCGGAAAAGTGAGCTGGCCTACTTTTTCTTCAGTTGTGCGACTCTGGAGCGGCGGACGGATGGGCTCGGAAGCCTTCGGCTGAGGGCATGGAAATGCCGCCCTGCGGTGTTGGGGGCCATCGCAGGACGGCATGGATCAACGGTACTGTGCCGCCCTCCGCTTCGACAGCATTTCCTTTGTGGTGGCGGAAATCTTAACGGTTTTTTAACGCCTCTTCGCGTTTCAAATGCCGCAGGAGGCAGGAGGTCCCTCGCCGGATCAGCCCTTGGCTGGCCCGGGCTCCAAAGCGGCCTGCCGTGGCAAGCCAGACGCGGGTTGCTCCTGGCTCGCGGCCCAGCTGGCCAGCAGTTTGAGGGCGTCTTCTTCGGCCGAACCTGGCTGCGCGCTGTAAGCGGTCAGCGTCAGTCCGGGATCAGCGGGCAGGTCCATGGCATCGAAGGCCAGGTCGAGGTTGCCCACCACCGGGTGGTGGAACTGCTTGAGGCCGGTCCGGTGCAGGCGCACGTTGTGGTCTGCCCACCGGATGCGGAACTCATCGCTGCGGGTGGACAGTTCCCCGATGAGGTCCTGCAGGGCCTTGTCGTACGGGTCCCTGCCGGCCTCGGTGCGCAGCAGGGCGACGGTGGTGTTCGCCGAGTCTTCCCATGCCGGATAGAACGTGAGGGCGCGCGGGTCGAGGAAGCAGAACCGGGCCAGGTTGACCTGCTGCTCCCCGCGGACGAATGCCTCGGAGTACAGCGCCCGTCCCAGATTGTTGATGGCCAGGATGTCCAGCCGCCCGTTGCGCACGAAGGCCGGAGACCCGGTCATCCCGTGAAGGACCGCCTGCAGGCTGGAACGGATCGTCTGTTTCCTCGCAGGTTGACGACGGGCCTTGCCTCCCGCACTGGCCGCGCGGGCAAGGTCGAACAGGTGCTCACGTTCCGCCTCGTCCAGCTGCAGCGCCCTGGCAAGCGCCTCCAGCACGTCATCGGAGGCTCCGGCGAGGTTCCCGCGTTCGAGGCGGGTGTAGTACTCGATGCTGACCCCGGCCAGGAAGGCAACTTCCCCGCGGCGCAGTCCAGGCACGCGCCGGTTGCCGCCGTAATCGGGCAGGCCGGCCTGCTCCGGGGTGATCCTCGCCCTGCGGGAGGCAAGGAAGTCGCGGATTTCGGTGCGGTTGTCCATGGCTATAACGCTAGGGGCATTCCGGTCCTGTGAGGGAGTCCCTGCCGGTACCCCTAAGAACAGAGACTCCCTTACCTGTCCTGTCTGCGGTTGTCTGGTACCTGAAGACGAACAAGAAGGAGAATCACCGTGGAAATTGCGCCCAAGCCGCCCACCGTCAAGAACCCGCCCGAGCAGTTCACCGGGGACGTGTGGCTGGACATGATTGCCAGCCCGCAGAACGACAGCCAGCGCATGGTGGTGGCCAAGGTGCGCTTCGCGCCCGGTGCGCGCACTGCCTGGCACAGCCACTCCAACGGCCAGACCCTGCACATCACCGAGGGGATCGGGCTGGTGCAGTCCCGGGGCGGGGAGCTCTTCGAGGTTCACCCCGGCCAGACCATCTACACGCCGCCCGGAGAACTGCACTGGCACGGAGCCGCCCCGGACAGCTACATGGAGCACCTGGCCATGCTGGAAAGCGGCGGGGACCCGGCCGACGGCGGCTGGTTCGAGCACGTCACCGACGAGGAATACAACGGTCCCCGCACGGTGGCGAAGTAGGAAAGAAGGGAGAAAACGCATGACTGAAAACGAACCGTCCGGCGCCCAGAAGATGTTCGGCGAGTTTGCCCCGAAGCTCGCGCAGCTTACCGACGACGTGCTTTTCGGCGACGTTTGGGAGCGCCCCGAGCTGTCGCCCCGCGACCGCAGCCTGGTGACCATCACCGCCCTGGTCGCCGGCGGCAACAGCGAGCAGCTCGGCTACCACATCTCCCTCGGCCGGAAGAACGGCCTGACCGAAGGCGAGATCAAAGAGGCGATCATCCACCTCGCGTTCTACACGGGCTGGCCGAAAGCCATCACGGCGATCATGATCGCCAAGGACACCTTCACCGGCTGAGCCCCCGCTTGCCGGGTGCGCCGCGTCCCCGGTGCCGGGCTGGGGGATTGCCGAACGCGGGGGAGGCCCTGTCCGCTCTTACCGGACAGGGCCTCGAGCATTGAACGGGACCTTGGTCAGTGCCTCCTGAAGGCGTCCTTGATCTTTTCGCCGGCCTGCTTGAGGTCGGCCCTGATGTGGCGCTCCCTGCCCTCAGCCCTGAGCCGGTTGTCACCGGTGGCGCGTCCGGCTGCTTCCTTGCTTCTGCCGTGGAGTTTTTCGGCGGCATTGTGGATCTTGTCACCCAAACCCATCGTGACCTCCTGTACGGGAAAGCCGGGGCGGCCTGCTGCCGCGGCGGCCACTCTCAGTTTATCGGCGGCGGGGCCAGAAGGCTCCTGCCGTTTAACGCGGAAAGGGCCGCTCCAACCCGGTTCGGATTGCAGCGGCCCTGCCGTGTTTGTGCCTCGCTAGGTTACGACGGCAACGGTTGGCTGACCGGAATCGTCGCCATCCAGTAGTTCGCCTCGGTCGTGTAACCAGGCTTTGACCCTGTGACCTTTACAGTCAAGTACTTGCCGAGGTCCGCTGCCGATAGCGGGTACGTGCTGGCGGTCGCACCCGTGATTGCCGCGCCACCGGCGTACCACTGGTACGTCAGCGTGACCGGTGCCGGACCCCACGTGCCCACCGCAGTGAGGGTCGACCCCACTGTTAGAAAGCCCGAGACGGTAAAGTCTGGCGGCAATGTCAGGACGCCAGCAGCCACCTTGACCGACACCGCGCTGGTCTTGGTAACCGTGGTGAAGCCGGCCTTGGAACCCACGACCGTCACCGTGAGGGTCTTGCCCAGGACTGCGGGAGTCGGCGTGTAGGTGCTTGCCGTGGCACCCGCGATGGCAATGCCGTTCGCCTTCCACTGGTACTTCAAAGTGACGGGTGCCGGACCCCACACGCCTGTGGCCGTGAGGGCGGAACCCACCCTCACCGTGCCGCTGATCACGGGAACAGGAGCAGTCAGTGTCCCGACGGCGGCCCTTGCGGTGAGTGCCGACGTCTTGGCCGCCGTCGTGTAGCCGGCCTTAGAGCCGGTGACCGTGACGCTGATGGTCTTGCCGATCACGGCCGCGGCCGGCTTGTAGGTGCTGGCCGTAGCGCCGGTGATCGCGACGCCGTTCGCCTTCCACTGGTACTTCAGGGTGACAGGAGCCGGACTCCAGGCGCCGGGGACCGCCGTCAGCGTGTAGCCCACCTTTGCGGTGCCCGTGATCCGGGGAACCGGGGAGGCGAGAGTGCCGACGGCGACCCTTGCGGTGAGCGCCGACGTCTTGGCCGCCGTGTTGTAGCCGGCCTTGCTGCCCGTGACCGTGACGCCAATCGTTTTGCCGACAACCGCCGCAGACGGCTTGTAGGTGTTCGCTGTGGCTCCGGCTATGGCGACGCCGTTGGCCTTCCACTGGTACTTCAGGGTGACGGGTGCCGGTCCCCAGGTCCCCGGAACTGCGGTAAGCGTGTAGCCCACCTTGGCCGTTCCGGTGATCCTGGGAGCCGGTGCGGTCAGGACCGGGTTGAGGGCCATGACCGTGCCGGTGGCGGCGGAGGTCTTGGTCACCGTGGTGTAGGTGGCCTTGCTGCCCGTCACGCTGAAGGTCAATGTCTTGCCCACCTGTGCCGCCGTCGGCCTGAACGTGGCGGCGGTGGCACCGGTGATGGCCACGCCGTTGGCCTTCCACTGGTACTTCAGGGCGACCCCGGAGGGACCCCAGGCGCCGGGAGTGGCCGTCAGGGTGTTACCCACTTTGGCTGTTCCCTTGACCGTGGGAGTGGGGGCGGTCAGCGTTGGCACCGACGCCGCATAGGACAGGTTGTGTGTCGTGCCGCTGCCCCTGACGACGCTGACCTTCGTTGCCGTGGCCTCGGTGGTCTTGTTGCCCGAGTAGAGGTCGCCGCGTCCGGACAGGGCTCCGTGCACCTTGATGATGTAGCTGCCGGTGGTGAGCCCCTTCAGGGTGTACGTGCCCGTGCTGCTGGTTATGGTGCTGCGGGTGACAAGCGAACCATCCGGCGTGTACGCCTGAACCTGTGCGATCGCGACCGGCTTTCCGGCCTTGTCCACCACGGTGCCGCTTACAGAGCCACCGGTGGTGAGCGTGGCATTGATATTCTGAACGGTCTGCCCGGAGGTTACCGGGATGGACTGAGCCTTCCCGGCGCCTGCGGATTCAGGCTGGTTCTGGTAGTACTGGGCCTCGTCCTGGGTGAAGCCGCTGGAGCGGTTGAACGCTACCTTGTAGGAACCCGCCGCGAGGCCAACCACGCTGTAGTTGCCGGTGCTGTCCGTGTTGCCAACCTTGACCAGATTGCCGGCTGAGTCCAGGACGTTGAGGGGGTAGTAGGACCCCGCACTTGTTCCCGTCACCTTGCCGCTGATGGTCGCACCCGTTACAACGCTTATATCCACGCCAGTAATGGTCTGCTCTGCGGCCACGGTTACGGACTTGGCATTGGCCGACGCCGCTCCTCCATACCAGGCATCTTCGGCGCCACTTTGCCCGCCGAGGAAGCGCAGCTTGTAGGAGCCCGTTTCCAGCCCGATGATGCTGTATGTGCCATCCGGATCGACATAGCCGTAGACGGATTGCTCGTCAATGGTTCCGGTTTTTGTGGCGATCACCTGCGAGTTGATCAGGATGGTTCCCGCCGGCGCACTGATTGTGCCGGTGATGACGCCGCCCTTGACCAGTGTGGCGTTGATGGCCGTGAGCGTCTGGCCGGCCGTAACTGCCACCGGAGTAGCCGTGTCCAGGGAAGTGGCGTTGTTGTACCACTGGGTCAGTGCACCTGAACCATAGCCGCCGAACTGCAGCTTATAGCTGCCGGCTGGGAGTCCATTCAGTGAGTACGTGCCGTCGCTGTTAACCGAGGTGGACATCAAAACGGAATTGCCGGTGGCCGTGTAGGCGGTGACATTGATGCTGTAGGAGTTCACTCCCTCTGGAAGTGTGACCTTGCCGCTGATGGTCGCACCTTTGGCAAGGGTCGCGTCAACGGCTGCCTTGTCCTGGCCCGCGGTCAAAACAATCGGCGTTGCGGCGGCCTGGGTCTGGACGTCGTTGTACCATTCATCCAGCGCGCCGGAGCCGTAGTTGGAGAATCTGACCTTGTAGCTTCCGGCCGGAAGGCCTTTCACCTTGTACGCGCCGTCGGCGTTCACACTGGCAGAGGTTCCGTACTGGCTGCCCTCACCGCTGGCAGAAACCGATACAGCGGAAAGGTTAACCCCGGGCGGAACGGTGACTTTGCCGCTGATGCTCGCGCCCTTGACGAGGGTCGCATTGATTCCAGTTGCGTCCTGTCCGGTGGTGAGGGACACCGCGGTTGCGGTATCCCGTGAGCTGCCGTTGGGGTACCACTGCTCCGGGGCCCCCGAGTCGTACCCCGAGAAGCGGACCACGTACTTGCCGGGCAAGAGTCCTGTGAGTTTGTAGCTGCCGTTGGATTGCACGGTTGCATAGGCTTTGGCGGACGTCGTGGCGGCGTCATACGCATAGACTGAGACTGCGGAAAGATCGACTCCGGCGGGTGCAGTTACTGTGCCGCCGATGGTCGCTCCCTTGACGAGGACTGTTTCTGCCAGGACCTGCTCCTGGGAGCCGCTGACGGCAACTGCCGTCGCGGCGGCTGAGGTGGGGGTGCCGCCATACCACTGCTCCAGTGTCCCCGAGCTGCCCGTGCTGAACTGGATCTTGTATGACCCCGCCGGGAGGCCGGCGAATTGATAGGAACCGTCGGGGCTGACGCGAGCATACCCGGCGTCGGCAAGGGTATCGGAGCTGTACAGGTACGCCCATACATTCGACAGGTCCACTCCCGGAGAGGAAGTGATCCTGCCGCGGATGGTCGCGCCCTTGGCCAGGTCAGCATTGATGCCGGTCTGATCCTCGCCCGCCGTGACCGCTACCGGTGTGGCAGTGTCAAAGGATGCCGCGCCGTCGTACCACTGCCCCAGCAGCCCGCCGTTCGTCCCGAGGAACTGCACTTTGTAGCTCCCAGTGTTGAGGCCCCTGACGGCGTAGGTGCCATCTGCGCTGACCGAGGAGGACCCCACATAGTTTCGGGTTTGCGAGCCGGCCTCATAGACGTCGACCTGCACGGAAGAAACGTCCGCCCCGGCAGGAGTGGTCACGGTCCCGCTGACTGAACCGCCTGTCACGAGGGCTACATCTATTCCTGCCCTGTCCTGCCCTGCGGCAAGGACTATCGGACTTGCGGCATCGAATGACGAAGCACCGGCGTACCACTGTTGCAGGAGTCCTGTGTCATACGAGGAGAAGAGTAGTTTGTAGCTCCCGGCTGCGAAGCCGCGGAGGCTGTAGGTTCCTTCGGAACTGGCGGAGGAATAGCCGACCGTATTGCCGTTGCTGTCCCGCGCCTCGACCTGCACCCGGCTCGGATCGACGCCAGGAGGAACGGTAACGGTGCCACTAATGGAGCCACCGCGCAGCAGCGTTGCGTTGATGCCCGTCAAATCGTTGCCGGCCGTCAGCGTGACTGGCGTGGCAGCATCGAAGGACGCCGCCGCCGCGTGCCATTGCGTAACAGCGCCGGAGTTCCCCCCGACGAACTGGACCTTGTAGGTTCCCGCAGGCAGCCCGCGGACCGTGTAGTTGCCGTCTGCATTGACCAGAGTGGAAGCGTTGTACCAACCGTCGCTGGTGCTCTGTACGGAAACGTTCACGCCACCGACGTCGATACCATCCGGCGCCGTGATCATGCCGCTGATGGTGGCGCCCTTAACCAGGGTGGCATTGATTGCCGTGAGGCTTTGACCTGCCGCGAGAGTCACAGGTGTAGCGGTCTCGATGGAGGCGGCGCCGGAATACCAATGGTCCAGGGCGCCGGAGTTGTTGAACCCGGTGAACTGAACTTTGTAGGCACCCGCCGGCAGGCCGCTGACAGTGTAAGTGCCGTCGTTGTTTACCTGGGTCTGGCCGGTGTATGAATAGCCACCGGCCGTATGTACGTAGACCTGGGTGGCGGCAAGATCAACACCAGCCGGCGCCGTCACCTTTCCGCTGATCGAGGCGTCGGACAGGTCCACAGCGTTGGCCGGCGCCAACCCCGAGACAACCAGCGCCGAGAGTACCGACAATAACAACGCGATCCTTAATCGGAATCGCCCGCTCCTAACGAGCATTTTTATCCCCCCATGGGTCAGCAAACGGCGCGGCCGCTACTTTTAAATTGTCAAAGAACGCCTCAGTCTAACCGCGGAATAAGGTTTGTCCAACGATTGTGTAACGGGCCTTATTTGTTTAATGCGTGCACTGACCGCTGACAAAGTCTTCGAGTCAGGCGGCTATTGTGGGTGACGAACTATTTCGGGGGAGAGGCTGAAGGCTGCGCATGGAACGAGCAATCTCCCGCCTTCCCGGGGCCTGCATCATCCTGATGGCGGCCTCTCTCCTGGCCCTCCAGCCCGGCGGACTTTTCCGGTTCGTCTGGATCAAGCTTGTGGCGGTCATTCTGGCCGTCCTCGCCGGCCTGCTGTCGCCCGTCAGTGCGCGCCTCCCGCTGGCGGTGAAGGCAGTGATGGCAGCCTGCGTGCTGTGGATCGCCGTCGCGATGCTGCTCTCCGATACGCCTCTTGCGAGTATCGCGGGCCGGTGGCCTCGCTATGAGGGCCTGCTGACACTGGCGGTATACGTGGCTGTTTTTGCCGTGGGTGCAAAAGTCCTCGGAGGTTCCGGCGGGAGTCGGTGGCGCGCCCTACTCAGCCTGTCTCTGGCCGTTGCCGGCATCGCCTTGTTCCTCATTACTGCGCTGGAAAGCGCCGGCCTGCGCCCACTAGGCGGTGCGGCAGATGTGCGGCCGGGAGCGACGCTGGGCAACGCTACAGACCAAGGACTGGTCGGCGTCGTTATTGCCGGAATCCTTGCTGCCCAAGGCGACTTGGACAAGCAGTGGCAGGTTTGGCTGCGCCGCGGGGGTCTGCTGGCCGGCGCCGCTGTTGCTGTCCTGTCCGGATCCCGGGCGGCGCTGGCCGCGCTCCTCATCGTGGCTGTGTGCGGCGCTTCCATGTGGATGAAGACCAGGTCCTGGTCCCCGGTGAAAATCGCCGCCGGAGCCGCGGCCGCTGTGGCGGGCATCGCCGTCGTCGTGCTTCTGGTACCCGCCGCCAGGGACCGGCTGCTGTCCGCCCGAACGGTGGATGGACGGTGGCTGCTGTGGGACCGGAGCCTCGGGCTGATCGCCGACCATCCTTTCTCGGGTGTGGGTCCGAGCGGATTCGTGGACGCGTTGCCTGCGTACCTGAACGGGGAATGGGCGCGGACCGTCGGCGACAGCTTTCCTGCGGACTCACCCCACAGTTGGCCGCTGCAGGCACTGTCCGCAGGAGGGTTTCCGCTGCTGGCGCTCATTCTCACTTTGATCGCCGTGTCGGTGCTGGCCGTGGTCCGCCGGTTGCGGGAGACGGAGCTTGCCAGCGACCGGAGCTATCTCGCCATGGTGCTGGTGACGGTTGCCGCATACGCGCTGGCCCTGCTTACGCACTTCACCTCGATCGGTACAACCGGGCTGGTGGCATTCCTGTGTGGGGGACTTGTGGGACAGGACGGGGGCCGCGCCGCCGTCCGCAACAGTTTCAGGCCGGCGTTTGCTGCCGGGAAACTGCGGGCAGTTCCGAGGCTGGCGGGCGTGTTCTTGGTCCTCGCGGCGCTGGCGATCGCTGTTCCCTCTGCCCTGGCTGAATGGCCCATGGCCGGCGGAGCCAGGGCGGCCGCGGCGGGGAACAATGCTGGGGCGCAGCAGGCATTTGTGCAGGCACGCCAGCTTCGGCCGTGGGACAGTGACACCGCGCTGCTCGCAGCCCAGGCCTTCGCCGGCCCGGCGACGACGGGGGACCAGGAGGCCTCCCGGTACGCGGTGGAGTGGGGAAGGACCGCCCGGGAACGAACCCCCGGTTCGCTGGAGGCGGGCACGGCTTTGGCCGTCGGCTACCTTTACGGCGGTGACGTTGCTGCGGCCAAGGACCTGCTGGACGCGCTGGTCGCTGACGCCCCCTATTCCACGGGGCTCTACGTTCATCGGGGCGTGGCCCAGTTCGGCCTGGGTCGTTCAGCCGAAGCCATCGCCGACCTGGAGCGTGCAGCATCCTTGGATCCTTCGCTGGATACGCCGTGGCGGGTTCTAGCGAATATCCACCAGCGTCTTGGGAATGCGCAGGCGTCCTTGGCCGCCAGGCAGCGGGCAGATGCCCTGGCGGGGAAATAGAGTTCCACCACCTGGAGGCCCAGTGGCAATGAATTACCGAATGTGTCCGTCCGCGGCGCTAACCATGCTAAGAATGCCGCAGGAAAGGATCAAGATTGGCGCAGTTTTTCTAATTCGGACCTTGTTGCATTTTCAGTGTGGTATTAGCTGCCCATTTTTCGAGACCAAGAATTCGCGTGGCATTCCATGCTATGGCAGTTCTTTGGATGCCGGCGGATAATAACAACGGCCTGTGGTTTGCCCAGGCCGTTGACTAAGGCGGAGGGGTGGAGGGGCGGAGGATATTGGCGCAGACGAAGAGGTCTCCTTCGATACCGGGGCGCCCGGGCCTCGACCGGGAGTTGTCGAAGGAGCAGCGCATGCGCATCAAACCCGCCGTCATCACCTGCTTGCGGCGATATTGTGTCTCAGCGGTCCCATGCCCGCGACAGCGTCAAAGGGTGCCCAGGACCGGGAACCCGAAAACGGGGATATAGCATTTGGCCGTTTGGATCCCGCGCCATCGGCGGTTTCAGTCTCTGGACTGCGAGCTCTGACGGTTCCCACCAACGGCGCCTGACCCAGGACCAGGCCAATTTCTCCGACTGGGCCCCTGACGGAAACCGGATTGCTTCGACTTCATCGATGATACGGGCGTCCATATCGCCACGATCGCGCCCACTGGACGGAAGCGGAAAGCCCTGACGACGGCCCGCGGTGTGCAGGAATGCCCGAAGTGGTTACCGGACGGGCAAGTCAATCGTGTACGACTCGTTTCCGGTCGACCAGCCAACGTTCAGCGTGTCAGTCTGGGTAGTGCGCGCCGACGGTTCCAGTCCAAAGCAGCTCACCAGTAACGCACTCGACGTCGAACCAGTGTTCCCGCCCGACGGAAGCCAGATAGCCTTCGGATGCATCACCGGCGACAGCCCCGAAGGGCCCCTCGAAGCCATCTACGTCATCAACTCAGATGGAACAGGGCTGCATCAGGTAGTCCCGCCACGCGCCGGCCTGGAACACCCGGGCTGGTCTCCTGACGGCCGTTCGGTCACTTTCAACATCGAACCCGAAAACGCGAAGGCCCCAGACTACGGATCGATCCTCTCGGTCCAACCCGACGGCACCGGCCTTCGGGTCATCCAGCCAAGGACCCCGGACCTGAAGTTCTTCAAAGCGGTTTGGTCGCCCGACGGGCGCAAGCTGCTCAGCGGCTGCTTCGACACCCAAGCCAAGATCGACAAAATCTGCATGGTTTCCCCGGGCAGACGCCTCACCGCCGTGGTCAGCGGTCCTCCGGGCGTCAACTTCCCATCCTGGGGTCCCGATGAATAATCCAGGGACCGGCTGATCAAGGTGCGCTCGCAGGCTCAGCCGGTAACAGCGCAGACACATTGCACGCTCCCACGTGAAACGTTTTAGAAAACATCGTGGTGCAGGCTGGTCCCATCAACATTTTAATGGAGGGGGACCGGCTGTGGACGAACATTTGACGCTTGAAGTGCAGTCCAGCGCGGAACTGGCGGTGGGCGACGAGGTCGAGGCCTGGCACCGCGGGCGGCTGGCTCACCGGGGGACCGTGAGCAGCACGTTCCGGGACATCGACCTGTTCTGGATCATCGACGCCCGGACCGGCGCACGCCGGCTGCTGGACCTCGAGCAGCTTAGCGTGCGGCGGGTCGCGGCCGGTAAGGCGGCAAACGCCGTCGGGCATTCCAGCGGTACCGGCAAGCCCAAGGCGGCCGACGCCGGGATCCCGGCTAACGCCGTCGGCAAGCCTGCCGCCCGGAGGCGAGGGCCTGTCAGAAGCCTGAGCCAGGTGGTCTTTATGGAGGCGCCGGCCACTCGGTAGGCAGCCACACGGTAGCCGACCACGCGCCAAGCGTCAGGGCAGGTTGCTGAACCGTTCGGCCTGGGTCTTGCTGCCCTGCACGATGATCTGGTCGTCGTCGTACAGGACCGTCTGTGCCGTAGTGTGGCCCCAGATGCCGCCGGGGCGCTTGACCGCCACGATGGTGATGCCGTACTTGTCGCGCAGGCCCAGCACGCCGAGCGGGCGGTCGCGGGCCTCGGCGGGCGGGCTGGTGCGGATCATTACGAAGTCGTCCTCGAACTCGACGTAGTCCAGGAGAGAGCCGCGGACCAGGTGGGCCACCCGCTTGCCCATGTCGTGCTCGGGGCGGATCACGTGGTCCACGCCGAGCTGGTTGAGGATCTCGGCGTGAGGTTCGCTGATGGCCTTGGCCCAGATCTGCGGCTTCTTGAACGTGAGCAGGCGGGATGTGGTGAGGATGCTCGCCTCGATGTCGCTGCCGATGCCCACCACGGCGCGGTCGAACTCGTGGACGGAGAGCTGGCGCAGCACCTCCTCCTTGGTGGAGTCGGCCCGGACCACGTGGGTGAGCCGGCCGTTGTAGGACTGCACGGTGTCCTCGTTGGAGTCGATGCCCAGGACCTCGGTGCCCTGTGCCTCAAGCTCCAGCGCCAGCGATCCGCCGAAGCGGCCGAGGCCGATAACCACCACCGAGTCCGCCTGTGCTGCGGTTTCTGCCGGCCGGGAGAAGAAGTTCTTAGCCAATGAGGGGCCTTTCCTTCGGGTATTCGTAGAGGAGCGGGCGTTCGCGGAGCGCCAGTGCGGCTCCGAGCGTCACCGGGCCGAGGCGGCCGATGAACATCAGCAGGATCAGCACCACCTGCCCGGCCGGCGGCATGGCGGCCGTGATGCCGGTGGACAGCCCCACCGTGGCGAAGGCGGAGATCACCTCGAACAGAATCCGCTCCTGGCCGAAGTCGGTGATGATCATGAGGAACATCGTGGAGCCGACCACCAGCGCGATGGCCAGCAGCACCACCGTGATGGCCTGCCGGTGCACGGCGCGGGACAGGCGCTTGCCGAAGATGTTCACGGCCGTGCCGCCCTGCAGTTCCGTCAGCAGGATGAAGAACAGCACGCCGAAGGTGGTGATTTTCAGGCCGCCCGCGGTGCCGGCCGGGCCGCCGCCGATGAACATCAGGATGTCCATGCCCAGCCAGGACGCCTCGTGCATCTGCCCGATGTCCACGCTGTTGAACCCGGCCGTGCGGGTAATGACGGACTGGAAAAACCCGGCCAGAATGCGCTCACCGGGGTTCAGCCGGCCGAGGGTGGCCGGGTTGGACCATTCGACGGCGGTGAAGAAGACGGTCCCGCTGACGAGGAGCACCCCCGTGCCCACCAGGACCAGCTTGGTGTTCATGCTCCAGTGGATGGGCCGCTGGTACTGCCGGCGCAGTTCGAACAGCACCGGGAAGCCGAGGCCTCCGATGATCACCGCGGCGGCGATGGGCAGGCAGATCCACGGATCCCCGGCGAAGCCGATGAGGTTGTCCGTATGCAGCGCGAATCCGGCGTTGTTAAACGAGGACACCGAGTGGAAGACGCCGTGCCACAGCGCACGGCCGGGCTCGTAGCCGTAACCCGCGACGAGCCTCGCGGCCAGGACGCCCGCGAGCACGATCTCCACGGTCAGGCTGATGGCCAGCACGCCGAGCAGCACACGGCGGACGTCGCCGAAGCCCGTGCTCTTGGTCTCCGCGGCCGCCGACAGCCGTGATCGCAGTCCCAGCCGGCGGGCCATGAGCACGCCCAGCAGGGTGCCGAAGGACATGACCCCGAATCCGCCGATCTGGATCAGCGCCATGATCACCACCTTGCCGAAGCCGCTCCAGTACACCGGCGTGTCGACGGTGATCAGCCCGGTGACGCACACGGACGACGTGGACGTGAACAGGGCGTCGAGGAAGGGTGCGCCCGCGGGGCCGTTCCGCGAGATGGGCAGCATGAGCAGGATCGTGCCGATGGCGACCGCACCGGCGAACCCGAGCACGATCACCTGGGCCGGGTGCTGCGGCGCGAAGACGTTGAGGATGCGCGGGAAGACTTTGGAGCCGCCGGGCCACAGCCCGCTGAACCTGCGGTCCGTTCCGGCCGCAGGCGGGGCCTTCGGGGCAGGAACGTCGCGCATACGCGTCACGCTACCACCGCGGTGTCCCTGGGGCCGGTGTGAAGAAGGTGGCGTTAAGAAAGCGTTAAGATCGCAGGTTTTGGCGCGTTACGGTTTCCGGCCGGTGCTAGGCTCCCGTGGTCATCAGCAAACTGCCCATGTGAATCGAAGGACCCCGTGGCCACCTCAAGCACGCAAGGCCGTGTCCTGCCATGCTGACCCAAAGCGCCCCGTTGCTGTGGCTGATCCTCGGGATCGGCGCAACCGGCTACATGATCTACCGGCTCATCAGAGCAACGAAGTAGCCCCCGCCGTCGGACACCGTCCCGCCGTCCGACGGCGGATTCCTCGAGCGCTTCCCGGCCGACCTCCCGCCGCTCTCCGGCGGCCCGAGAGCGAACGTTCCCAAAATCCAGAAAGACACTCCATGACCGCACCAGCCCAATACTCCGTTCCGGCCAGCGTGCCCAACCCCGAGCGGGAGAACGGCCCCGGCGGCGCGTTCACACGCTGGCTGCTGGAGCACAAGGTGCACCAGCCGGTGGGGCCGGAATCCGCGGAGGGCACGGCGCACCAGCAGAGCTGGTGGAAGGTCATGTGCCTGACCGGAGTGGACTACTTCTCCACGCTGTCCTACCTGCCGGGCATCGCCGCGCTCGCTGCGGGGGCACTGTCGCCGCTGGCCACGCTGCTGATCGTGGCCCTGACGCTGCTGGGCATGCTGCCGATGTACCGCCGGGTGGCGCACGAGAGCCCGCACGGGCAGGGATCCGTGGCCATGCTGGAAAACCTGCTGCCGTTCTGGCGCGGGAAGGTCTTCGTGCTGGTGCTGCTCGGGTTCGTAGCGACGTCGTGGATCATCACCATCACCCTGTCCGCCGCCGACGCCACCGTGCACATGCTGGAGAACCCGTACCTGCCGCCGTTCCTGGAAGGCCAGGCGGTGCCCATCACGGTGGTGATGCTGCTGATCCTGGGCGGTGTGTTCCTGCTGGGCTTCTCCGAAGCTGTGGCCGTGGCCATTCCGCTGGTGGGCGTCTTTCTGCTGCTGAACGCCGTCATCATCGGCACCGGAATTTACGACGCCGTCACCCAGCCGGGTGCCGTCGCCGCCTGGATGGCTTCGCTCGCCTCCTTTGGCGGCGGCTTTGGGAACATCGCCGGTCCCGCGATCCTCGCGTTCCCGCTGCTGGTGCTGGGCCTCTCGGGCTTCGAAACCGGCGTCAGCATGATGCCCCTGGTGAAGGCATCCGGTGCATCCCCGGAGGATGTGCTGCGCAACCGGATCGGCAACACCCGCAAGCTCCTCACGACGGCGGCCGTGGTGATGAGCGTCTACCTGATCGGCAGCAGCTTTGTAACCACCGTGCTGATCCCGGCCGAGGCGTTCCAGGAGGGCGGGCCGGCGAACGGCCGTGCGCTCGCGTACCTGGCACACGAACGGCTCGGCAACGGCTTCGGGTCCGTGTACGACGTCAGCAGCATCCTGATCCTGTGGTTCGCCGGCGCGTCCGCGATGGCCGGGCTGATCAACATCGTGCCCCGGTACCTTCCCTCCTACGGCATGGCGCCCGACTGGTCCCGTGCGGTGCGGCCCGTGGTCCTGGTGTACACGGCCATCAGCATCCTCATCACCATCGGCTTCAAGGCCGACGTCAACGCCCAGGCAGGCGCGTACGCCACCGGTATCCTGTTCATGATGGTCTCCGGCGCGGTGGCCGTGAGCATCTCCGCCGCGCGCAAGAAGAAGCGCGGGGCCGCCGTCGGCTTCACCGTCCTGACTCTCGTGATGCTGTACGCCCTCGTGGAAAACGTGATCGAGAAGCCGGACGGACTGGCGATCTCCGGGTTCTTCATCCTGGGCATCGTGGTGGTGTCGCTGGTGTCCCGGGTCTCGCGGACCACCGAGCTGCGGGTGGACCGGATCGAGTTCGACGAGGCCGCGCGCCGCTTCGTGACGGACACGATCGACTACGACGGGCGGATCAACATCATCGCCAACCGCCCGCAGGCCAGGGACGCCAAGGAGTACGCGGAGAAGGAAGCCGCGCAGCGGGAGAACAACCCCGTTCCCGGCACGGCCGACGTGATGTTCCTGGAGATCGACGTCACGGACCCGTCGGGCTTCAGCGACGTGCTCACGGTGCGGGGCGTGGAGGTTGCCGGGCACCGGGTCCTTCGTGCGAACAGCCCGGCCGCGCCCAACGCCATCGCGGCGATCCTGCTGGCCTTGCACGACGCCACCGGGGTGCGGCCGCACGCGTACTTCGAGTGGGCCGAGGGCAACCCGCTGGCCCACCTGATGCGCTACCTGCTCCTGGGCCGCGGCGACACCGCCCCCGTGGTCCGCGAGATCATCCGCGAAAACGAGCCCGACCCCGCCCGCCGCCCCGGCATCCACGTCGGCTAGCCCGGCGCGGCTCCCGATCCCTTCCTCACCTTTCGTCGCCTTTCCCCCGACCCTTCCTCACGTCTCGTCGGTTGCGCCCTGACCCTTCCTCACCTCCCGTCGGTTGTGCCCTGTCGCTTCCTCACCGCTGTGGGATTTGGCGACGAAAGCTGAGGACGCGTTCGGCGAGAAGCGACGAAAGCTGAGGACGCGTCCGGCAAGAAGCGACGCAAGCTGAGGACGCGTTCCTACGGCGCAGGGGAGGCCGCGACCACCACGTTTTTGCCCCACGGGTCCTCCGTGTAGCAGCTGATCAGCACCACCCGGTTGGGCACGACGTCCCAGATGTCGCTGTCCTTGAGCGTGTTCTTGTCGTGCGTCGTCACTGAATCCACGACGTACTTCAGTGTGCCCGTCGCCGTGGTCACGGTGACCGCCTTGCCCACGAGGGACTTATTGCTGAGGTGGTTGAACGGGGCGTCCCTGCCGTCCCAGCTGTGCCCCACGATGTACGTCGTGTTAGTCGAACCGGTGCCGGGCACCCCGTAGCTGGTTAGCCAGTAGGCGTCGAGGGTCAGCGGCGGCACCAGCGACTCCGAAGCCATCTCGTCCGCGCTGGGCGTCAGCGGCAGGACCCGCACATTCAGATCGGCAGCCTCGATCGACACCGCCGTCGGGGCTGCGGCCAGCGGCCGCAGCGGCTTTCGGGCGGCGGGGGTGCTCGGGGAAACCGCCGCTGACGGAGCGGCGGAAGGCACGACGGCGGTGCGGGCGCCATCGTCCGGGGCCACAGCGTTCGACGGGGCCAGGAAGAGAGCGGCTGCCAAGCCCGCGGCGGCGACCGGGGGCACAGCAAACCAGCGCCAGCGGCTGGGCCGGCGCCGGTGCCGGCCGGACGTTTTTGGCGCTTCCAAGTGACGGGCCTACTTGGGGGTGCGCTCCATGCGGCGCATCCTCATCGCGACCGCTGTCGGGACAGCGATTCCCGCAGCCAGGAGCCCGGCGAGGAGCCCCAGTCCGGGGTCAACACCCGGCTCGGCTTCGACCGCTGTCTGTAAGTTGAGGCCCTTATTCGTTGCGACAGCGGCGGTGCCGCCCCCGGCGGGAGCCGCACTGACCGCACCGGCAACAACTGCCGGCATCGTGCTTCCCGGTGCATTGCCCGGTGTGTTTCCCGGTGCGCTGACCGGCGGAGCGACCGGCGGAACCACCGGGGGAGCGACCGGCGGCGTGACCACGGGATCAACGCCGGGGGAGTCCGGGTCGCAGGCCGTCAGGTACGCCTCGAAAAGGCCCATGAGGTTGGTGGCGGATGCTTCGTCGAGCGAGACGGCTGCCAGCAAGGCTTCGAAGTCGGCGACCGCAGCATCCAAGGCGTCCCGGGCCTGGATGAGCTCCGGTGCAACCAGGGCGGCGTTCAACTCCGACTCCCGCAGCTCCACAGCGTCTCTGGATACTCCACGAGCCTCATCTGCCGTTTCATAAGCGACCTGGGCGGCCTCGATTGCCTCCTGATCACCGGCAGCCTGGGCTTCCTCCAGTGCCTCTTCGGCGGCGTCCTTGGCGGCCTCGTCGGCTGCGAGCTGCGCCTCGGCCGCGGCCAGAGCAGCCTCAGCGTCGTCGACAACCTGTTGGACGGGCATGTACGCAGCTTCGGCAGCCGCCGCCGCGTCGACTGCGGACTCGAGATCGGCAACGGTTGCCTGGGTGATGCCCGCGGCACCGAGTGCCGATTCATATTGGTTGAAGGCCTGCTGGCAGGCGGCGTTGCCGGGTGCCGCGGCGGCTGTCGGGGCTCCCAGAAAAAGGCCGCCGGCGAAAACTGCTGCCGACGAACCGGCAGCGACCCATTTAGATACAGCGGTCATAGTGTGTGCGTCCCCCAAATACACGAAGCGGCCGCCGGGACGGCCCCGGCAGTTTCAGCACGCGGCAGAGCGGCTCAGGGCGGAGGCTCCGAAGAGTCCGGCAGGGCCGTGCAGGAGAGGCGCTCGTACTGCTGATCATCCGAAGTACGACGGCGAGACCCCAGTTTCTGTCTGGATGCCGCCCGAAAGATCGCTGTGAGGCTAAAGTACAGAGCAATTTCGGTTGTGGCAAACATCACTGACTCACTAGCGCGTGCGGCCGGTCCCCTCAGCTGCCGCCAACCGGATCACGTGCAGGGCCAGCGGGTCCAGGAGCTTCCGGGTGCCGGTCCTGGTCTCGAGGATCCAGAACATGCCGAGGACCGGCACGGTTTCCGTCACTTTTCCTTCGTAGTAAAGGCGGCCGTTGTAGCGGGCCTCCACCAGGTCGCCGGGAGAGAGGCTTCGGCAGTCGATGATGCGCCCGGGTGATTTGTCGGTCGCGGCCGATTCAGCCATGGCGGGCTCCGTCCTGGCGCAGTCAGCGCCCTGGTCCTGTTGCGCCACTGGCGCTCCTTCAGGATGGGGCCGCCACATTGCCGGACGGTTTCCACCGGGTGATTTCCGCGTGACCTGCTTTCACGTCGGCCGGTGGGCGACGGAGGTGAGGAAGGGTTTGGGTGTGGGCGGCGGGAGGTGAGGAAGGGTTTGGGTTTGGGCGACGGGAGGTGAGGAAGGGATTACGCGGGGCGGGGGGACTGCAGGCCGGGGGCAATGGAGAGGTTGGGTTCCGTCTGGGTCAGGTCGCGAGCGCGCAGGACTGCCATGGACTTGGCGGCCACCTTCAGCACCGAGCCAGCGCCGATCGGACCGCGCTCCACTCCGGTGCCGGCCGTGTTGATAACCATGTCCCAGGCTTCCGCAAACTCAACCGCCGGGAGCGTGAACTTGACGTCGTCGTCGTGCGCGTTGAAGTACAGCAGGAAGTTCACGTCCGTGATCCGGCGGCCGCGGTCGTCCCGGCCCTGGATGCCGTCCCCGTTGAGGAACACGCCGATGGTCCGGCCGAAGCCGCGGCCCCAGTCCTCCGGAAGCATCTCCATGCCGTCCTCGTTCAGCCACACGATGTCCGGCAGTTTCTCGCCCTTGCCGCGCCGCACCGGTCGGCCGTCGAAGAACGTGCTGCGCCGGAACGTGGGGTGCTGGGCGCGCAGCCGGTTCACGGCGGATGTGAAGTCCATGAGCGGCATGTCGACGGCGTCCCAGTCGACCCAGCTGAGCTTGGAATCCTGGCAGTAGACGTTGTTGTTGCCCTGCTGGGTGCGGCCCATCTCGTCGCCGTGCGCGATCATCGGCACGCCCTGCGACAGCAGCATGGTGGCGATGAAGTTCCGCTGCTGCCGGGCCCTGAGCGACAGCACGGTCGGATCCGTCGTCGGGCCCTCCACACCGCAGTTCCACGAGCGGTTGTGGGATTCGCCGTCGCGGTTGCCCTCGCCGTTGGCGTCATTGTGCTTCTCGTTGTACGAGACCAGGTCCCGGAGGGTGAAGCCGTCGTGCGCCGTGACGAAGTTGATGGACGCCACCGGCCGCCGCCCCGAGCGCTCGTACAGGTCCGCGGAGCCGGTCAGCCGCGACGCGAACTCGCCCAGCGTGGCCGGCTCCCCCCGCCAGAAGTCGCGCACGGTGTCGCGGTACTTGCCGTTCCACTCCGTCCACTGCGGCGGGAAGTTGCCCACCTGGTACCCGCCCGGGCCAACGTCCCACGGCTCCGCGATCAGCTTCACCTGCGACACGATCGGGTCCTGCTGCACCAGTTCAAAGAACGTGGAGAGCCGGTCGACGTCGTAAAACTCCCTGGCCAAAGCGGCGGCGAGATCGAAGCGGAACCCGTCCACGTGCATCTCGGTGACCCAGTACCGCAGCGAATCCATCAGCAGCTGCAGGGAGTGCGGCTGCCGCACGTTGAGGGTATTTCCGGTGCCCGTGTAGTCGACGTAGTACTGCTTGTCGTTGTCCACCAGACGGTAATACGCGGCGTTGTCGATCCCCCTGAAACTCAGGGTGGGGCCGAGGTGGTTCCCTTCCGCCGTGTGGTTATAGACGACGTCGAGAATCACCTCGATCCCCGCCCGGTGCAGCGAGCGGACCATCGACTTGAAGTCCTGGACCTGCTGGCCCATCTGGCCGATCGAGCTGTACGTGTTTTGCGGGGCGAAGAAGCCGATGGTGTTGTAGCCCCAGTAGTTGCCCAGGCCCTTCTCCTGCAGCGTGCCGTCATTGACGAACTGGTGCACCGGCATCAGTTCGATGGCCGTGATGCCCAGCCGCTGCAGGTGCGCAATGACGGCAGGATGGGCGACGCCGGCATAGGTGCCGCGCTGCTCTTTGGGCACCTCCGGATGCAGCTCGGTGAGACCCTTGACGTGCGCCTCGTAGATGACGGAGCGGTGGTAGGGGATCCGTGGCGGCCGGTCCCCGGCCCAGTCGAAGAACGGGTTGATGACCACGCCCAGCATGGTGTGCGGCGCCGAGTCCTGGTCATTGCGGGAGGATGGGTCGCCGTTGTGGGAGAACATGGCCGGGTGCCAGTGCACCTGCCCGGCGACCGCCTTGGCATAGGGGTCCAAGAGCAGCTTGTTCGGGTTGCAGCGCTGGCCCCCGGCGGGGTCATAGGGCCCGTGGACCCGGTATCCGTACTTCTGCCCGGGCTGGATCTGGGGCAGGTAACAGTGCCACACATACCCGTCCGCTTCGAGCAGCTCGACGCGGGTTTCCGTGCCGTCGCCACCTATCAAACACAGCTCGACGGCGGTGGCCGCCTCGCTGAAGAGCGCGAAGTTTGTCCCCATCCCGTCAAAAGTGGCACCCAATGGATACGCGCTGCCCGGCCAGACTTCCATGATCGCTCCTGCGGCTGTTCAGTTGTTTCGAACCATGCTTGATGTCCAGTTGGGGTCCGCGCGCCTCGCCCTGGTCCAAGGTTAAGCACACTTAGTACTTTCGCCAAGCTCGATTCAGGTCCCGGCGCCATGTAAATCAAATCGTTGTGATTCTGGCCTCGTGGAGCCCGGGTTTCGGTCGTGCCGGAACGGCCCCCGCCTACGATAAAGGGGATGACTCCGCCGAACAGCCCGCCGCCCTTCAGCCTCCGCGGCATCGCTGTTCCGGCGTTCGGCCCTGCCCTCCTGTTCAGCGTCGGCCAGGGCGCCATCCTGCCTGTTGTGGCGCTGTCCGCCCGTGAACTGGGCGCATCCGTTGCCGTGGCAGCTCTGATCGTCACGCTCATGGGGCTGGGCTCGTGGCTCTTTAATTTGCCGGCCTCGATGATCACCCTGAAGTTCGGGGAACGGTGGTCCATTGTGGGGGCGGCCGCCGCGGGGGCGCTCGCGCTGCTGGCCGCCGGGGTGTCGCTGGTGATCAGCGACGGGCTCTGGCTGCTCGCGGTGGCGATGGCCGTCGTCGGGATGTCAGCCGCCGTCTTCAGCCTGGCCCGGCAGAAGTACCTCACCGAAGCTGTTCCGGTGGAGTTCCGTGCCCGTGCTCTGTCCACGCTGGGCGGCGTGAGCCGCATAGGAACTTTTATCGGCCCGTTCATCGGCGCCGCAGCCATGGCATTCGTCGGCATCAGCGGGGCCTACTGGGTGGGCGTGGCCGGCATGGCTGCGGCCGCCGTCCTCGCCGTGGCAGTCCCCGACCTGGTGGCGGTGCACGGACCTGATGGCAAGACCGGCCCGGAGCCCACCCTGCGCGGAGTGGCCGTCTCACATGCGGGCGTTTTCCTGACTGCCGGAATGGGCATCCTGCTGCTCAGCGCCCTCCGCGCCTCCCGGCAGGTGGTGATCCCGCTGTGGGCCGACCACCTGGGCCTCGACCCCACGCACGCTTCGCTGGTGTACGGCCTATCCGGGGCGATCGACATGCTGGTCTTTTATCCCGCGGGCAAGGTGATGGACCGGCGCGGGCGGCAGTGGGTGGCCATCCCGTCCACGCTGATCATGGGCGCCGCGCTGGTGCTGATCCCGCTGACCGCCGGGTTCACCAGCCTGCTGCTGGCGGCCCTGCTGATCGGCTTCGGCAACGGGATCAGCTCCGGCCTGGTGATGACGCTGGGTGCCGACTTCTCGCCCGACCGCGGCCGCGGGCAGTTCCTGGGCCTCTGGCGGTTCATGGCTGACGCCGGCTCCACCGGCGGCCCGGTGCTTCTCTCGGCGGTGACGGCCGCGGCCTCCCTCGGCGCCGGGGTGACGGCCACCGGGGTACTGGGGTTCGCGGCGGCAGGTGTGTTCGCCGTCGTACTCCCCAGGCTCAGGCACCGGCGGAACTACTGACCGGTGCCTCCGCTGATAGAGCTGGGCCCACGCCCGCAGGGTTCCCTGGCCGAGCTTGCGAGGCGAGGGTGCGGGTGGGGAATATGACGCCGGCCCCCGCCGCCCGCTTTGGACGAAAAAGTTAGGTTAGCCTACACTCAGCTTGGCCCTTTCGGCCGTTCGCTGTGCGTCTGCCCTTTCCGCAGACATGAATCTAGGTGGTTTCGTTGCGCTCTTCCTTCCCGCTGTCCGTGTCCGTGGGGCTCGTGGCGCTTCTCTCCCTGTCCGCCTGCGGCTTCAGCGGCGAGTCCGGCAAATCCAGCCAGGCGGCCGACCCTGACCAGCGGATCGTCGTCGACAACTTCCGCGCACCCGTGGCGGACTGGGCACTGGAGAGCGACGCCGCCTACATCCTGTCCCTGTCGGGCTGCCTCGAGACGCTGACGCGCTACGACGAGACGCAGGGGAAGATCGTGCCGTCGCTCGCCACGGAGTGGAAGCAGGTCTCCGACCTCGAGTGGGACTTCAAGATCCGTGAGGGCGTCAAGTTCCAGGACGGCGCCGCGCTGGACGCCAAAGCTGTGGTGACCTCGCTGCAGAACGTCCTTGACGCCGAAGTCCCCGCCCGCGCGTTCAGCCCCAAGGTGGTCAAGGCGGTCAAGGCCATCGACGAGCACACTGTCCGCGTGACCACACCGACGGAGAGCCCGCTGGTTCCCTACCGGCTGGCCAGCGTCAACACCGGCGTGCTGTCGCCGGCCGCCTTTAAGGGCGAGACCGTCGACCCGTTCGGCCACTGCACCGGCCCCTTCAAGCCGGTGTCCGAGAAGCCGAAGCAGTCCCTGACGCTGGACCGCAACGAGGACTACTGGGGCGGGCAGGTGCAGCTTGCCGGCGCCGAGGTCCGGTTCATCACCGACGGCGCCACCCGCACCGCGCAGGTCCAGACCGGCGAAGCGGACGTGTCCCTGTCCATCCCCGTCTCCGGCCTGGCCGCGCTGGAGTCGGACTCCAACGTCAAGGTGCTGAAGGCGGACTCGCCGCGCACCGCCACGCTGTACATGAACAACGGCAAGGCCCCGTTCGACGACGTCGACTTCCGCAAGGCGGTGCGCTCGGCTCTCGATCTGGATGCCTTGGCCGCCAGCGTTTATGAAGGCGCTGCGGTCCCGGCCACCGGTCCGTTCGCGCCGTCGGAGCCGTGGGCCATCGAGGGTGCCCAGACGCCGAAGCAGGACCTCGACGCCGCCAAGAAGCTGCTCGCCTCCGCCGGCTACACCGCCGGCCGCCCGCTGGAAATCATCGCGATCGTGGAGCGCGCGGAGTTCGCGGACGTGGCCACCGTCATCCAGGAGAACCTCAAGGCCGTGGGGGTTCCAGTGAAAATCACCACCAAGGAGTACGCCGCCGTGGAACCGGACCTGCTGTCCGGCAACTACGACATGGTGCTGAGCCAGCGCAACCGCCTGATCGACATCGCCGACCCCATCGGCTTCCTCACCGCCGACTACACCTGCGACGGCACCTACAACCTCAGCCACTTCTGCAACGCGGAGTACGACAAGAAGATCGCCCAGGCAGCCACGACGGCCGACGCCCAAGCGCGCTACCGGCTGTACGCCGAGGCCGGCCAGATCCTCCAGGACCAGGCCGTGAACGTTTGGCTGGTCAACGAGCAGGCCACCGACGCCGTCCGCACCGACCTGCAGGCGCACGTCCAGGACCCCCTGGCCCGTTACGTGCTCCGGGCCGAAACGGCCAAGTCCGGATCGTGACGCCCCCGTACCGCGGACCCAAAGCACAGGGGCCGGCATGATGCTGTTCCTCGCCAGGAGAACGGCGGCCCTGCTGGTCGCCGTTCTTCTGGCGTCTTTCGTGGTGTTCCTCATCCCGTACGTCACCCCCGGCGACCCGGTGCGCAAGATCATCCGCTCGCGGGTGGCCGGCGACGCGATCGATGATTCCGCCGTCCAGGCCTTGAGCGCCCAACTCGGGCTCCAGGATCCCCTGTGGACCCAGTACCTGCGCTGGCTGGGGCGGTTCGCGAGCGGCGACATGGGCCTGTCGTACACCAGCCGCACGCCCGTGGTGGACCAGGTGCTGCCGGCGCTCTGGGTCACGCTCAGCCTGGTGGTCATGACCCTGGCCGTGGCGGCTCTGATAGCGGTGATCCTCGGCATTGCCGCCGCGCTGAACGAGGGGCGGGCGGCTGACAAGGCCATCACCGCCGTCTCCCAGGCGTTTATCGCCATGCCGGAATACTGGCTGGCGCCCATGCTGGTGCTGGTCTTCGCACTCGAACTGTCCGTGCTGCCGTCCGCCGGGTGGGAAGGCCCGACGTCGGCAGTGCTGCCCGTGGCGGTCCTCGCCTTGCGTCCGGCCAGCCATTTCACTTCCGCCGTGCGCGAGGGAATGCTCGACGCGCTGGGCGCCGACCACGTCACCGCCGCACGAGGTAGGGGACTGAGCTACTTCCATACCGTGCGGAAGCACGTGATCCCGAACGGCCTGCTGCCGCTCACCACGCTCGCGGCCGTGTGGTTCGCGGGCCTGTTGGGCGGGTCGGTCATCGTCGAGGTCATCTTCGCCATTCCCGGGATGGGACGGCTGCTGTTCGACGGTGTCCTGAACAGCGACATTCCGCTGGCGCAGGGAGCAGTGGTGGTCGTCGTCGGGCTGGCTGTCCTGCTGACCACGGCCGCGGACCTGGTCCACGGGCTCCTCAACCCCCAGGTCAGGATGCGGCATGCGTAAACTTCCCCTGCACATCCGGCTTGCCGCCTGCGTGCTGGCCGTCGTGGTGCTGTCCGTGGCCCTGGCCGGCTGGATCGCGCCCTATCCGTCGGCCGAGCAGGACCTCGCCTCCCGGCTGTCCGCGCCTTCCGGTGCCCACTGGCTGGGCACCGACCACCTGGGCCGCGACACGCTGAGCAGGCTGCTCGACGGCGGCCGTTTCTCCCTGACCATCGCGGCCCTGGCGACGGTGCTCACCGCGGTCATCGGCACGGCGATCGGCGTGATCAGCGCGCGCCGGCGGGGATGGCTGGACGAGTTCTTCACCCGCACCAACGACATCCTGCTGGCCATGCCGGAGACGGTGGTGGCACTGTTCCTGGTGGCCGCGCTGGGAGCGGGCTATCCGTCCCTGCTGCTGGCCCTGACCGTTACAGGCTGGACACCCTTCGCGCGGCTCGCCCGGGCACTGGCCTACGACGTTTCCGCCCGCGGCTTCATCGAGGCGGCCCGCGTGCTGGGCTGCACTCCCTGGTTCACGGTGCGGCGGCACATCCTGCCGCACCTGGCCGGGCCGCTGCTGGGGCAGGCCACGCTCCGGTTCGGGCAGTTCCTGATCAGCGTCGGCGCCCTGTCCTACCTGGGCCTCGGCGTGCAGCCCCCGCAGTCCGACTGGGGCTCGATGCTCGCCGCCGCCCAGCCGTACGCCGTGAGGTCGCCGATGACCATCCTTGCTCCCGGCCTGGTGATCTTCACGGTCGCGTTGTGCGTCACGCTCATTGGCCAGCACCTGGCGCGGATGTCCAGCAGCCGGCTGCTGCTGGCTTCCGCCCCTGCAGCGGAGGTCACCCATGCGTGAGGGCCTGATCATCGAGGACCTGCACCTCAGCCTGCGGGCTCCCGCTGGGGGTTCCTCCGGTTCGTCCGCCCGCCCGGTGCTTTCCGGCGTCGGCCTCACCGTGGCACCCGGCGAGTTCGTCGCCCTAGTGGGGGCGTCCGGAAGCGGCAAGACGATGACCGCGCTGTCCGTCCTGGGACTGCTGCCGCCGCAAATCCAGGCCGCGTCGGGGTCCATCACCCTGGGCGGAACCGATCTGCTTGCGGCCAGCGGCGCGGAGCTCAACCGCCTGCGTGGCGGCCGGATCGGGATGCTGTACCAGCAGCCCAAGCGCATGTTCAACCCCCGGATGACCATTGGCAGCCACCTGGCCGAGCCGCTGAAGCTGCACCGCGGTCTGCGCGGACGCCAGGCCAGGGCGCAGGCGCTGGAACTGCTCACCAACGCCGGGTTCGAGGACCCGGAACGGGTGGCCCGGGCGTACCCGCACCAGCTGTCCGGCGGCATGGCGCAGCGGGCCATGCTGGCCGTGGCCATGGCCGGGCAGCCGGAGCTGCTGCTCGCCGACGAGCCGACTTCCGCGCTGGACAAGGTGCTGGAGCGGCAGATCCTGGAACTGATTGACACGCAGCGGCGCCAGCACGGGCTCGGCGTCCTCTACATCACGCACGACCTGGCCACTGTCTCCGCGTTCGCTGACCGCGTGGTGGTGATGGATGCCGGCCGCGTCCAGGAGGAAGGCCCGGCCAGGGCCGTCCTCGGCGCGCCCCAAACTGCTTGTGCCAGGGAGCTGCTGGAGGCGTGCGCCCTCACCCGCCGTCGTATTGTGGTGGCCGGGGAGGCCCCCGGCCTTGCCCCGTCCCGCGACATCCTGGCGCTGGACGGCGTCACCAAGCGGTTCGCCAAGGGGCGCGGCGCCCGGCCGGCTTTGGAGGACGTCTCGCTGAGCCTCCGCGAAGGCGAGATCCTCGGCGTCCTGGGCCAGTCAGGCTCCGGGAAGAGCACCCTGGCCCGGCTGCTGGTGGACGTTGAGGCCCCGGACCGCGGCAGCATCACAAGGACACTGCCGGCAGGGGACGGCAAGGACGACGGCGGTGGCGCCAGTCGCGGTGTCCCCGGCACCGAGGTGCAGCTCGTCTTCCAGGAACCGCACGACGCCTTCGACCCCCGGATGAAGCTGTTCGCCAGCCTGGAAGCGCCGCTGCTCCGGCAGCGGACGGGCACGGCGGACGGGCGCCGGGAGCGCATCCACCAGGCCGTCCGGGATGTTGAACTGGACCCCGACCTGCTGGACAGGTACCCAAGCCAGTGTTCGGGTGGCCAGCTGCAGCGGCTGACGATCGCCCGGGCGCTGCTGCTGGACCCGGCAGTGCTGATCTGCGACGAGGCGACGTCGGCGCTGGATGCCGTCACGCAGCGTAAGGTCCTGGATCTGCTGCTGCGCCTGCACCGGGACCGCCGACTTTCGCTGATCATGATTTCGCACGACATGAACGTCATCCGGTACATGAGCCACAGGGTGGCGGTGCTGTACCAGGGGGCCCTGGTGGAGCTGGCCGGCACCTCCGAGTTCTTCGCCAACCCCCAGCACGGGCACAGCAAGGAGTTGGTGGCAGCGGCCCGCGCGCATCCGGCGGTCTGCTCTGCTCCGGTGGCCTGCGGTGACCTTGCGGCCTGCGCTCATCGGGTGCTCGGCGCGAATGTTGCTGGTAGCCGCCCCGGGACTTCCCGTCTCCTGGAACTCGTCAGTGCCCCGGACGCCTAGGGACGCCTGGTTTTGAAGTCACACCTGCCTGAAACGCGTATTCTGCTCGGCACCCAGATGGTGTTCAATCTGGGGTTCTACGCGGTGATTCCCTTCCTCGCCGGCGCCATGGGCGGGGATTACGGACTGGACGCCGCCGCCGTCGGCCTTGTTCTGGGCGCCCGCACCTTCAGCCAGCAGGGGATGTTCCTGTTCGGCGGCCTGCTGGCCGACCGCTGGGGTGCCCGGCGGGCGATCCTGACCGGCTGCCTGGTCCGCATCGCCGGGTACGCGACCCTGGCCGCCGCCTCCGATTTCACGCTGTTCCTCCTCGGCGCCGTGCTCACCGGTGCGGGAGGTGCGCTGTTCTCGCCCGCGCTGGAGTCCCAGCTGTCGCATGCGGACCGGGCACATGCCGACGCAACCAGGGAGCGGGCTCCAGGCAAGGGCCGGCGCTCGGTGTTCGTCTGGCTGGCCATCACGGGGGAGATGGGCGCCCTCGTCGGCCCGCTGCTCGGGGCGGCCCTGCTGGGTTGGGGCTTTGACGCGGCGCTGGCGGCGGGAATTGCCATCTTCGTCGCCGTGACGGTCCTGCTGTGGTTCCGCCTCCCCGCCGGGTCACCAGGGAAGCCGGAAACTGCGGGAGCGGGGGAGCCGGAAGCCTCGCCGGGCCAGTCCCGCAGCGCGCTCGGGTGCCTGAAGAACCGGCGCTTTGTGGCGTTCTGCCTGCTCGCCAGCACCAACATGGTGGCCTACAACCAGCTCTACTTCGCGTTTCCGCTTGAGCTGGACCGGCGGGGGCTGGACGCTTCGTGGTTGGCCATGCTGTTCCTGCTAGCCTCCGTGCTGACATTGCTGCTGCAGCTGCCGGTGGCTGCGGCCGGCCAGCGGCTGGGGCCGGGCCGTGCCATGTCGGCAGGTTTCCTGCTGGTGGCAGCTGCGTTGGCCGCCGCCGCTTTGACGTCCGTCCCCGCGGAAGCCGGCGGCTCTGTGGCGGGAGGTTCTGGAGTTGGAGGGTCCGTGCCGACTGGTTCGGCGGAGGCCGGCGCTGTGGCGCTGATGGCGGGCATCGTCGGCACGCTGATCCTCGGTCACATGCTCCTCACGCCCACCATTCTGTCGCTGATCCCGCGGTTCATCCCGCTGGAAGGGGCAGCCTCGGGCCGCGGCGCGTACTACGGGCTGTCCGCCACCTGCGGCGGCATTGCCGTGCTGGCGGGGAATGCACTGCTGGGCTGGCTGCTGGATCTGACGGAACGGAACCACTGGTGGCCGGGAACGCCCTGGCTGCCGATGGTGGGCCTCGCGGTCCTGGCTGCGCTGATGCTGCCGCGGCTGCTGCACGGGATCCACCGCACCAGCACCCTCGGGACGGCGACGGACGCGGCCCCCATGCCCAACTGAAGCGGGCAGGGCCGTCAGGGTGCTGGTTACATCCCCGTCCAGCGGCGGAGCGTGCTGTTCACGAGGCCGATCAGCACGGCCGTCCACCAGCAGGCCTGCGAGATGCTGAGCGCGATCAGCAGGCGCGTGCGCAGCCGGCGGCCCAGTTCGCTGAAGCGTGTTTCCCGCGGAAGCGCGAACATCTTGTGCATGGCCGGCGCGATGCTCAGGCCGTTCAGCATCAGGATGAGCACACAGCCGAGCTTCACGGCGGTCACTGGGTTGGTGATGTCGGGCTGGATGAGCGCTCCCGATGCCAGCAGAAGCGCCAGGCCGCCCCAAATCAGCGGCTTTGTTGCGCGTTCCAGCTTGGGAGATGCATGCATGTGCACCTTGCCCATGAGCCACAGCAGGCCCAGCCAGTCCACGACAAGGATGGTGCCGAAGGCCAGCACCAGGGCGAGGATGTGGCCGGCAAGCCCGATGCGGTGCACTACCGGACCGAACTCCACGAAGTGCCCCACCAGCAGGGAGGCGAGCCAGCCTGCGGTGCAGAGAACTCCGAGCAGGAACAGCCGGATGGTCTGCTTGCGGGACGTGGGAGTCCTTAGTGCGGCGCGGTTGCGGCGGGCGGGGACTGGTCGGTGCTGGGGTTGATACCGGGGTGCGGAGTTTGTCGCGGTACGGGTTTCAGGGCGGGTCAAGGTGGTGCGGGTGTCGGCGAACATAATGCCGGCCTTTCATCACTGTTGTGCTCCCCTGAGAATGGTGCCGGGAGCTGGGCTGGCCGGGGCGTTCCGGACAGCAGGGAAATGCTGGGCTTGTTGGGGGATTTTTTGGGGTCCGGGAGTGGCTGGCGCGCTGCGATGCAGGGCGAGGCCCCTGGAGGTTGTCGCTCCAGAGGAGTTTCGGTCTACCTAAATGAATACGATACAGGTTGATTTCTGGATTAAGCAAAGAAAGAGTTGCCTATTCCATGGCGTTGGCGGTTCTGAAATTCCGCCTGATTTCAGCCAATGCAGGCAATGCGGGCGGGCCTCCCGCGTGAGTGCAGAAGGCCCGCTATGGGGCTTTTCGCCCGGGGGTAAGTTGCGCTTAGTCGTCCGAATCGTGGCCGCCGCTGTCTTTTTTGGGTTCGGCGGTCTTGCGCTGCCCGCCCTTGTCATCGCCCGGTTCCCGGACGGCCCGAAGGCCGCCTTTGTCGTCGCCCGGCTGGACGGGCACCACGGCGGGATCCCCGGCAGTGCCGGCGCCCCCGGACTGGGAACCGATGCTGCCGCCGGGATGGGGCGCGGCAGGGCCGGCGTCGGACGTGCCCGTAACAGTGCCGTCCGTATGATCCCGATCGTCACCAGGCCCGGACGACGGCGGCGGCAGCGTCCGCCGGCCGCTCTTGCCGTCACCGGATTCCGGCGCCCCGGTACTCTTCGCGCGGGCGGTAACTGTGCTGCCACCGTCGACCACGGACGTCACGTTCGGCGTAGCTTTCAGGCCGACGGCGGCGGTCGGTGCCGCAGTGCTGCTGGAGTTGGTTGGCAGGAGGACGCTGTTCGCGTCGCCGGTACCGGACGGCGTACTGCTCAGTACCTGCGTGTTGACGGCTAGAGCGGCGGATCCCGTCACGAGGATCCCGGCCACGGAAAGCGCGAGGGCTGCTCTGGTTTTCAAGGACCACTCCAGGGGTCGTCGGAAAGATTGTTTTTGGGACGTAAGGCACCGGCAGGCATCACCCTCCGTCCTGGATCTCCTGCAAATGCGCCAGCATTGCCTGTTCTGGGTGTCCGGGATGTTCGGAGACGTGCCTGAGCAGTGACAACCGGAGGTCCGATCTCAGACCTTCATCGCCGAGGATTTCGCCGATGAGGCGCATCAGTTGGCGCTGCAGTATGCCGCCCTGGGGAGCGCGCTGTGCTGGCCGGTGGCTGACCCAGGCCGGGTCAGGAACTGCTGCGCCGCCGGCAGCCTGATGAGCAGGCAGCCTTTCCGGTGTGTGGGACTGCCAGTGGCTGTCACCGGGTGAGTGCGGGTCCGGGGTCATCTTATTCACCTTCCACCTTCGCCGCCCCGCGGGCCCTTCCGGCATGCGCTGAGACCGGCGGCGTTGCCGGCAAAATCCCGGTGTGAAGGGGAAGTGCCGTCTGCCGCAATTGTTGCCGCAGGTCATGGTGGATTTGCCGGTGAACCTTGGACCGCAGAAGAGGGTAAGGTCCCCCCAAGCCGGAGAACGCGTCAGCAGTGCGCGGCGGCGAGCGGCCGCTGTTTGGGTGGGGGGTCTCGGTTCTCCAAGGTTGACCGGGATTTTCCTAGGAACCGCTGGCACTCTTTTTCCATCTGGTCCGAAGCCACTGCCGCGAGTGGTCGTTCAGCCAGCTGGCCGGCCCGGCACTGCACCCCCCCTGACGTGCCGGGCCGGCGACCCCCAATCCTTCAGGGATCTGCCGGCCCGCAACTCTGTGGTCGGTAGTGCAACTAGGCCCGGGGCGTTTCCAGCGGAGCCAAGAGCGCGTCCTGCAGCGCTGAGCTCTTGGTGTGCGTGGTGACGTAGCCCAGCGACTGGACATCGTCGTCGTAAATCTTGGCGGTGAGGCCGGACGCCTCACTTTCCGGAGTGGTCCGCAGGACGGTCATGGCAGTTTCCTTGGGTTGGCGGGGATGACGGGGATAAGTCCCGTGGGCAGTTTGATTTCGGCGTCTTCGGGGCGGTCCTGCCCCGCCCGTTCGATGGCCGCCCGGAAGTGGGGCAGGCTGCGCTCCACCATGTCCTCGCTGGCCGTGAGGGACATCCGGAAAAACCCCGCTGTCTCGAACAGGGCGCCCGGAAGCACAAAGACGTCCTCCTGGCCGAGCGCCTCGGTGAAGGCCTCGTCGTCTTGAATGGGGGAATGGATGAACAGGTAGAAGGTGCCTTCGGGCGGCCGGAGCCGGTATCCCATCCCACCCAGCTCCTGGACCAGCCGGTCCCGCTTCTGCTGCAGCTGGCCGACGTCGATGGTGAACGTCTCCAGCCGCGGAAGCGCGTACTGCAGCACGGCGTTGGGGTAGATCCAGCCCATGGCCAGCTGCATCGCCTCGACGGCGGCGCCGAGCTCCTTGCGGTCCGGCATGCTCGGCGGCAGCGCCAGGTACCCGATACGCTCGCCCGGCGCCAGGTGCGTCTTGCCGTAGGAGTAGGCGAGGAGGGTGTAGGGATAGAACTCCGCGGGGCTGTGGAAGCGGGCACCGTCGAAAACGATCCTGTTGTACGGCTCGTCGGACACCAGGTAGATCCGCCGCCCTATCCGCGCCGAGGCCTCGTCGAGGAGGGTTGCCAGCTGGTGGAGGAGTTCGGGCGGGTAGATCCTGCCGGTGGGGTTGTTCGGCGAATTGATGATCACTACCCGGGTCCGCTCCGTGATGGCCGCTTCAATGGCCGCCAGATCGAGGTTGAAGGTCTCGAGGTCGATCCGGACCTTGACCGGGACCAGTCCGGCCTCGACAGCGAGCGGTTCGTAGAGGAACCAGGGCGGAAGGCTGTAGATGACCTCGTCGCCAGGATCGGTAACCGCCTTCAGCGCGAGGGCGATGGCGGTGAAGCCGCCGGTGGTGAGGTACAGGTCCGCGGGTTCGAACGGAACATCGAGCAGCCGGCTCAGTGACTCCGCGGCCGCCTCCCGGGCATCCACCTCATTGGTTTTGTACGCGAACCACTGGTCGTCGTGCGGGTGGAGGGCGTCCCGGAGGGCGTCCACGTAGCCGTCCTGCGGCATCTGGTGCGGGTTGCCCAGGGTGAAGTCGCAGATGCCGGAAAGATGTTTGCGGCGGGCGTAGCTGGAATGGTTGAGGTGCTCGCTGATCCTCCGGAAGGACGGAATGGAGGCCACCTCAAGGGCGCGGCGCGAGGCGGGGGAGTCCGTCACAGCCCGGTTTCCTGGGGCTTGGCATTGGCCTTCGCCGTGAGCAGCAGATACTCCCATTCCATCTGCGCAGGCGTATCGCCGTGGGCTTCGATGTACGTGCTGGCAAGTTCCGTGAGGGCGTCGTCCAGGGCCTTGGCTTTCCCGTCGTCGCCGGACAGGGACTTGTACACGGAGATGGTGGGGCCGTAGTGCGATTTGAAATAGTGCAGGAAGTCTTCAGGCTGGCGGAAGCTCGTGATGGCAACGGTCCGCTTCTGCGCCCGGATGTCGCCCAGCCGGCCGCCGAACAGTTCCCGGACGTGGTCCTCGCTGCCCCACAGCGGCGGAGGCTGCGCGCCGGGCGGAGGGGGCGGCGCGAAGGGTTTCATGGTGGCGAACATCTGGCCGATGAAGCCTTCCGGGGTCCAGTGCAGCAGCCCGACGGTCCCGCCCGGCCTGCAGACTCGCACCAGTTCATCGGCGCTCGCCTGGTGGTGCGGGGCGAACATAGCGCCGAGGCAGGACATGACGACGTCGAACTCGCCGTCCGCAAAGGGGAGGTTCTCGGCGTCGGCCTCAACCCACTCGAGCTCAACGCCGCGGTCGGCGGCCTGCCGGCGGCCGGCGTCGAACATCTCCGGGGTGAGGTCACTGGCTATCACCCGGGCACCCATCATGGCCGCGGGGATGGCCGCATTGCCGGCGCCCGCGCCGACATCCAGGACGCGCTGGCGCGGTTTGATGTTGCAGGCTTCCACCAGGATGGCGCCCAGATCCGCAATCAGCTCGCTGGCGAGGGCAGGGTAGTCGCCCTGCGCCCACATGGCCCGGTGCTTTTCCTTCAGGGCCTTGTCCGCCCCGGCTTGGTCGTTCATTTCCGCGCACCTCTGCTTTCGCAGGTCCAGTTTCAGCGCACTGTTGAGTCAGTGGAGGCTGTGGTGCGACTTATTGTGGGCTCCCCGGCCGGGGTTGTAAAGGTTGCGGGTGGTGGGGACAGGGGAAGCGGAGGCCAGCGCCCTGGTCAGTTCCGGCGTCGGACGGCATACGCGAACAGCGACGTGGTGGCCACGGTGGCAAGGTACCCGGCGATCACGATCAGCGAGATGCCCGCCCAGAAGTAGTTGGTGGTACTGGCCTCCTGGCTAATGCCCGGGGCGATCATGACCAGCGAGTACACGGACACCGCTGCCGAGGCCAGCCCCAGCACCACAGGCAGCCCGATCCACAGCCGTGCCGAGCCCCAGTGGCCGCCGAAGCCGTCCCAGACGTTCCATTCGTGGCCGTCATTGCGGAGAATCAGCCAGCCCGCGGGAATCATGAAGCAGCCCACCACCAGGAAGGCTGCCACCACATCCGCCGGCCGGTGCCACTGGTTCACGAGTGTGGACATGCCCGAGGCGATGGCAAAAGTGCCGCCGACAAAGCCGGCCAGCGGCCGCCACCGCGGGGACGACATCAGGAACACGGCCGCCGCCGCGGACGCCGCCAGCGTGGTGTGACCGGACGGCAGCGAGTTCAGCTCCAGCGTCTCTACGCCCCGGTACGGCCGCACCGGCAGCAGGTCCTTGAGCACCTGCGTTGCGATGTTCGCCGCGACGCACGCCGCCACGGCAATACCCGCGGCCCGCCATCGGCGGTGAATCACCGTTACCAGAAGTACGACGACGGCGGCCATCACCAGGGAGATGGTAGGCAGCCAGTCCAGGAACCGGGTGGTCACCTTGCCCGCGGGCCCGTGGATTTCCACGGCCTCCACCAGGGCGGACTCGTCGATGAACTGGCCCGTGGTGGTGCGGACGAAGTAGTAATAGGTGGCCGCGAGCCCCATGGCGCAAGCCAGGGTGGCAACGGCGAAGAGGAAGCCGGTGCCCGCTGCGAGGCGCATCCGTCCGGCAGGCCGGCGGGGCTTCTGACGGCCCTGCTGCTGGCGGCCCTGTTTCTTACGGCGGGGGTCCCTGAGCTGGAAAGTCATCGTAACAAGGGTGTCACAGTTTGCTGGGAGGCGCCTGTCCTGCCGGTGAGTGCATCCTGTTCGCCCGGCCTTCCCTGATGCTCGACTACATGGGGCAGGGGGATTACGTTGGGGGCATGACCGAAAACGCAGACGAGGCCCGCACTGTTTCCGAAGAGCCCGGTCGCGCAGAAACCGACCGCGGCGAAACCGACCTCAGCACCAAGCTGGATCCGGATTTCATCCCGCAGCAGGGCGAGACCCCCGAAGCCAGGCGCGCCCGGGAGCATCCCGAGGAAACCGGCAGCTGACCCTAGGAAACGGGGGCCTTCCCGGGGGCTAAACGCAGGCCGGCTGACGGCTAAAGTTGGTGCATGGGCGGTCTCGCGGATGTACTTGGCCCCATCCTGGAAATGATGACGTGGGTGGGCTTCCTCCCCGGCGTGCCGTTGCTCACGTGGGGACTCATTATCGAACGGCGCCGTTGCGCCTGGACCAGGACCACGGGTGAGGTTTACACCGCCGGCGGCTTCACCGGCTTCCGCTGGACCGACCAGGAGAACGTCCCGCGCCAGACTCTGGTGGACTCCGACGTCGCGCGGGGCCTCGTGGCTGGCACCCAGGTGGAGCTCCATTACGACCTCTGCCACCCTTCACGCTGGGGCCTGAAACCGCCCAAGCACGACAACGTCATCCTGGTCCTCGGCTGGATCCTTACCGGAGTGGGCATCCTGAGCACCGTCGGCGGCTTCGTGCTGCTGCTCTTCTGAGGGACTGGTTCCCGGGCGGGGGCCGGACAATCCAGCCCGGATAAAACAAATCCAGCCCGGATGAACAAATCCGGGCCGGACATACGTCGGGTACCCGTGCCGCGGCGGGTACCCGGTCTGTGGGGCAGCCGGTGCTGCGTTGTTCGTCTGCTAGACGTGCGGATCCACTGTTGCAGCCCGGCCGTTGCGTGCGGGACGTCCGCCGCGCCGGTTCCGGTCCCGCAGGTGGTCCAGCAGCGCCTGTTCGGGATGCCCGGGGTTCTCCGCGAGATGGCGCAGGAGCCGGCGCCGGACCTCCGATCGCGGATCAGCCGTGGCGAGCACGTTGTGGATAATATCCAGGACCTGTTGATGGAGCTCAGAGTCGTCCACCATCACAGTCGTCGGTTCGCCAAAAGGAGCGTCGACTGTCGCCCCCCACGGCGGGAGGGGTTCATACAGGTCGCGGAAATCCGTGTGCATCACTGGCTCCTTCTTGCGGGGAGAAACTGCTTCTGTGGATTGCCTCCGGGTACGCCTAGCCATTGCTGCTGCCACTCCTGCCGTTGTTGCTGGAGAGACCGCCTTTGTCATCGAGTTGGCTCGAGGACGTTGAATCGTCGGTGGGTGCCGGTGCCGGGGAAGTGACCTGGGCCGGCTCCACGAACTCGACGCCGGACTCCTCGGTGGAGAGCGGGGAGGAGGTGACACCGTTCAGGGGAGCCGATTTAAGCGCCGGTGACGTGGTCACGGGCGAGGCAGCGGGGTCAGTGGCTGGCGACAGCCGCCGATTTTCCGTGGATCCGTCAAGCTTCTGGACCGAGTGGCGGGGGGCCGCTTCGGTAACAATCACGCCCGGTTCCTGTCCTGTTGGAGCCCCGGCAACAGCCTGCGCCCAGACAGTTATTCCGGCGAAACCCACCAGCGGAATGCTCAGCAACGACCACTTCTTCATCGGCCGGCACACCTCCTTCGTGCATTCACTTTGAAGCGTGAAGGTGAGGCAGGGATGAGACGCGGATGAGAGTCTTCTCATCGCCGGGCGGGGCGGGCTCAGCGAGGTTAGGGGGTTTGAACCGGCCCACCATGGCCGTTCATGTCATCAACGGCAAGGGCCACGAGACGATAGCCCACGCCCCGGACGGTTTGGATGCGGTCCGCGCCCAGCTTGTGTCTCAGGTACCGTACGTATACGTCCACCACATTGGACGACCCCTCAAAGTGGTAGCCCCACACCCGGCTCAGAAGCTGCTCGCGGCTGAGCACCTTGCCGGCGTTCTCCATGAAGGTCCGCGCCATGACGAACTCCCTCGCGGACAGGTCGATCACGCGGCCGTGGATCTCTGCCGTGCGGAGGTTCACGTCGAGGGACAGGTCGCCGCAGACGAACGTCGGGGCGGAAGCCACAACCTGTGCGCCGCGGAGCCGGAGCTTGATGCGGGAGAGCAGTTCCTCGAACCGGAAGGGTTTGGTCATGTGGTCGTCCGCACCGCCGTCGAGCGCCGCCACGGTGCTCTCAAGGCTGTCTGCCGCCGTCAGCACGATCACCGGAATCGTTGAGTGCATGTTCCGGAGGTTCTTGAGGACGGTAAGACCGTCCATCCTCGGCATGGTGATGTCCAGGATGAGGAGGTCGAACTCCCCGGACGTCGCGTAATCAAGGGCCTTCACCCCGTCGAAGACCTGGGTGGTGGTGTAGCCGGCCGCTGTGAGGCCTTTGGCGAGGAAGGCCGCAATGCGGGGCTCGTCGTCGGCGATCAGGATCCGCGTCAAGGCGTACCTCCCGTCCGGATGGCCAGTTCAATGCCCGACGCCGGTCCGGCCAGCCTTGGTTTGCCGCCGCGGCGCCGTTTCTTGGGCCGCGCATCATCCTTAGTGTCGAAGCCCTCGGTGTCGCCGCCGGTGTCCGCCGCGGCGGAGCCATCGGTCTCATCGCTCTCATCCGTGCCGCCGGATGGTATTCGGAGGGCAAAGCGGCTGCCTTTGCCCTCCTCCGACTCCAGAAGTACAGTGCCGCCGTGTGCCTCGGCGATGGCTTTGACGATGGAAAGGCCCAGGCCCGAGCCTTCCATGGCCGCCGAGTTGCGGCCCTTGCCGAAGCGCTCGAATATGCGCTCATGCTCGTCCGCCGGAATGCCGGTGCCTGTGTCCGAAACCCAGATTTCCAGCTTCCTGGATCCGGAGTCCCGCGCTGCCGGCTCCCGCACAACTACTGCCCGCCCGCCCTGGGGAGCGCCGTCGTCGTCCTCTACCCAGGCGCCGCCAACGGATATCCGGTCCGACTCGGAGGTGTGGTTGACCGCGTTGGCGGCGAGCTGCTCCAGCGCCTGGGTGAGCCGGCGGCGGTCAGCGCGGATCAGGCCGCCAGGCCTGGCCTCCAGCCGCCACTGGCGCACGCCGAGGACCCGGACGCGGTTCAGGACGTCCTCCAGGAGGTCATCCGCCTCCACCCAGCCGGGCGTCACGAAGTCGGGCCGTCCGCTGCGGGCTAGTAGCAGCAGGTCATCCACCAGCACCTGCATCCGGTCAAGCTCGTCCAGGAGCAGCTCGCGGGTCTGGTCCACGTCGTCGGGGTCCCCGCTGCGGAGCAGCTCCAGGTAGCCGCGGATGATCGTCATGGGGGTGCGCAGTTCGTGGCTGGCGTCGTGGACGAAGCGGCGCTGGTTGTCTGATCCGGACTCCAGCCGTTCGAGCATCCGGTTGAAGTTCATGGCCAGCTGGGCGATGTCGTCGGTGCTGTCCGGCACTTCCACCCGCTTGGTCAGGTCCTCAAATGTCGTGGCCTCTGTGGCCTCGCGGAGCCGCCGGATGGGGCGCAGCAGCCGCCCGGTGACCAGGTAGCCCACCAAGCCGGTCATTGCGAGCGTCGCGGTGGACGCCAGGGCGAAGGTCCACATCGAAGCGAAAACCTCCGCGCGCTGGGCTCCGATCTCGCTCGAGGCAATCAGAAGCCCCTGGTCTCGGCGGCCGCCCGCCAGCGAAACCGACGTGATGGCCAGGCGGACCTGCCGGCCGTCGAGGTCGATGTCCCGCATCACGGTTTGACGGGGGACACTCCAATCCCACATGTTGTCGGTGATAGCGGCCGTGTTGAGCTTGGTCGGCTGGTCCCCGAAGGGCAGGATGACGCTGCGGCCGCGGACCACGGTCATCACCGACTCGTAGCCCCCGGGAGCCCCGCTCCGCAGATAAGTTGTAAACAGGCTGTTCAGGGAGGCATAAGTTGCGCCGGAGTTGGGTTGGCCGCGCTTGGCCAGCTCGTCCAGGTTCTTGCGCGGCAACTGGAGCTCGGCATTGACGCGGTCGTTGAGGCTGTTCAGCTGGGCGGCATGGGTGGCTGCGCCGGCGACAAACAGGCCCACGGCCATGAAGACGAGCAGCGTGGCCAGCAGCCGGAAGCGGACAGAATGTACTTCCGTGCGCAGTGCGCCGGCCGTGGTCATGGGATCACCCGGCCGAATCTGACGTGTGATGCACGTAACACGTCGCGAGGCAGGGCTGGCCACGCAGAATTTTTTTGAAATCCGGGGTCGCCGGCAAAGACGCTCATCGCCGAGTACTCGGAATACTTGGTTGTACCCGGCCCGGCCATGGTCTGTCTCATTGGATCACCCATTTCACGCTGATTCGGCGGTCCTCCGGGGACGAGGATCGCAATAGCACCGCTGTTACTGCGGTAATACGAATCTAGCCCCGGGTTCTTGGGAAAAACTTGGTGTTTCCGGCACCGCTGCATTCCCGGCAAGCGGTTCCAGGGGAGCCGGGGGCCGCCCCAGCCTGGTGGTGGGCCCCTTGATGCGAAAGCAACCAAGTAGTGGACCGGTCGAAATTCGAGTACCCGCTACTCGTGCCCACACTTGCGCGAGTGACAAGTATGAATCCAAGCCATTCATGGGGAATGCAGTTCATGGGGATAGTAGGTGCGCAAAATGGTACAAACTGTTGCAGAAGATACTCGTTGGTCCCGGAGGGTTAACGACGACGAGTACCTTCCGAACTCAATGGAAGACGCCGCTGGAACAACGAGGAAGTTGTCCATCAACATCCTGGGGCCGCTCCGTGTCCGCCGCGGCGGCGTGGAGATCGGATCCCACGAGCTTGGTGGGCCCAAGCCCCGCCAGGTCCTTGAAATCCTGTTGCTCAAGCTGGGGACCCCGGTCTCCAAGAATCACCTGATCGAAGTTTTGTGGAATGGACAGCCGCCGTCCGAGGCACTGTCCACTTTGGAAAGCTATGTCAGCGTCCTGCGCCGCCACCTTCAGCCCGGAAGCGGCAAGGGCGGAGCCCTCCGCACAGTCACTGGGGGGTACATGATCGACCGCACCATGGTTGACCTGGACCTCGATCGGTTCGATGAGCTTCTGAAGCAGGCGGGGCACGCCTCACCGGAGGAATCCTTCCGGCTGCTCGAGAAGGCCCTCGGCATCGCCTCCGTGCCGCTGCTCGGCGATGAGCTGCTGGCCGGCTGGGCAGAGGAAGAGCGTTCGCTCCACTCAGCCCGCGTTGCGAGTATCAAGGCACGGGCCGCGGAAGCAGCCGTCGCCGTCGGACACCCGGAGCGCGCAGTGGCCCTCGCCAGTGAACTGCTCGTGGACGATCCCATCAACGAGCGCGCCTGGACCGCCTTGATCCTGGGTCTGGAAGAATCCGGGCAGTACATGGAAGCACTGCGGGCCTACGGGCGCTGCCGCCGGGTCATGGACCAGGAGATCGGCTGCCTCCCCGGACGCCCGCTTCGGGAAGCGCACGCCCGGCTGCTCCAGGCAACAGCCGCCAGCGAGGATGACATGGACCTCACAGATTCGGGTGCCCAGCCACCGGCAACTTCCCAGGTCACCAGGGAAATCAGCATCCTGACCATCGACGACCACAGCACGTTCACCGAACTGCTGACGGCAGCCCTCGACCGCGAGCCCGACCTGCGGAGCGTCGCTTCGGCCACCACCGCCAAGAGCGGCGTGGAGCAGAGCATCGCCCTCAAGCCCGACGTCGTGATCATGGACTTCCACCTGCCCGACGGCGACGGTCTCACCGCCGCTGCCCGCATCCTGGCTGACGCCCCGGACACCCGGATCGTCATGCTCACCGGCGACCCGACGCCGGAAGCGCTGCGGACCGCCGCCTCGATGGGCATCTGCGCCTTCCTGCCGAAGGGCGGATCGCTGTCCACCCTGCTGGACACCCTCCGCTACGCCCGGGCCGGCAACATGGTGGTGCACCCCTCGCTGGTGGCCCAGTTGGGCATGTCCACCCCGGCTCCGGCCCCCGTGGCCCGGGAAGTGGAGCCCGGCGGACCCGTCCTGACGCCCCGGGAACTGGATGTGCTTCGGCTGATGGCCGGTGGCCACGGGTCGAAGGAAGTGGCCAGCAAGCTGGACATCTCCCTCAACACTTGCCGCGGCTACGTGAAGGCCATCTTCGCCAAGCTCGGAACCCACTCGCAGCTGGAATCGGTCATGGAAGCTTCACGGCGCGGCATGCTCGAGCAGCCGTCCAATGGCTAGGCCATCGCTCCGCAAACCTGCCTTGTTCCACCCGTTCGAATCGCCGGCCTACCACAATTCCGAGGTATTCAACGCCGTCCGGAGGTTCCTGCTGATGGGGCTGGTTGCCCTGGTGGTGGTCACCACCCCGGTGGCCTTCTGGATCTGGTCCGAGGCGGAACGCCATGCGCTGGAGAACTCCAAGGTGGCCACCGACCACCTGGCCAACAACGTTGTGGGTCCGCTGCTGGACAAGGAAGTCCTGTCCGGCGAGCCCACCGCCGTTGAGCGGCTCGACGAGCGCCTCCGCCCCTGGATGGGGGAGAGCTCGGTGTTCGAGATCAGGCTGTGGGACAAAGACGGGCGCATCGTCTATTCAGAGGACCCCAAGCTCATCGGCCAAACCTTCGGCCTGCCACATGAGGCGCAGGAAATCCTGGACGGCGGGGACGTCCCCGCAAACCTGGAGATGCAGAAGGACGAGGTCAACACGCCCAACGTCGAAAACGGCGAGCTCGTGGAGGTCTACGTGCCCGTCGTGGCTCCCGACGGGCAGAAACTGGTGTTTGAGTGCTATTACGACGACGACGGTGTCCGCCAGGAGCAGGCTGCCGTTCTGTTCGGCATGGTCCCGCCGTTCCTGCTGTCACTTGCCGTCCTGCAGCTCGCGCAGCTGTTCCCGGCCGTCCAGCTGGCCCGCAGGATCCAGGCCTACGAAGCCGGCCGGAGCCGCCTGCTTCGCCGGGCCATTGAAGCCTCCGAACTCGAGCGCCAGCGCATTGCCCGGGACCTGCACGACGAGGTGATCCAAGAGCTCTCGGGCCTGTCCTACGTGATGGAGTCTGAGGAACTGCACAGCCCGGTGGGCCAGCGGGCGCTGTTCTCCGACGCCCGGCGGATCCTGCAGGACAACGTCCGCAGCCTGCGGGCCATGACCAGCGAGCTGTACCCGCCGGACCTGAACCGTCTCGGCCTTTCCGGGGCGCTTGCCCGGCTCGGCGATCCGCTCGAGGAGCGCGGGATCAGCCTGGAGCTCGACCTGCCGCAGCAGTGTGAGCTGGACCGGGACCGCGCCGCACTGTTCTACCGGGTGGCCCGTGAGGCCCTGGCCAACACCGCCAAGCATTCCAGGGCGACCAAGGCTGAGCTTCACCTCCATCAGGACGGCCACCGTTCGGAGATCCGCATCCAGGACGACGGCTGCGGCTTCGACCAGAGCCAGGGGTCGCCGGAAGGACACTTCGGCCTGCGCATCATGAAGGACACCATTGGCGAGGCCGGCGGCACGCTCCAGTTGATGTCAGCTCCCGGACGGGGCACCACGGTGATCGCGCGCTTCGGAGTCGGGGGCACCAAGCTTCCGGCCGCCGCCGAGCACGAACAAGCACCGGTTCCCTCGGTATGACTTTCTGATTGGTGGCGGGCGCGCCGGTACAGTGAATCCATGCCTCTCCCGTACCCGCCCCTCGAGGAACTGCTGCAGGGCGCCCGCGTGGTGGTTCTGCCAATGCGGGTGAAGTTCCGCGGGATCCTGGAACGCGAAACGCTGCTCCTCCGCGGTCCAGTGGGATGGGGCGAATTTGGCGCGTTCCCCGAGTACGGCGACGCCGAGGCCTCCCGCTGGCTTGCCGCCGCCATCGAGGCCGGCTGGCAAGGTTTCCCTGAGCCACTGCGGACCAGCATCCCCGTCAACGCCACCGTGCCCGCCATTCAAGCGGAACGGGTACCGGAAATACTGGCCCGGTTCGGCCGCGTGGACGCCGTGAAGGTCAAGGTGGCAGAACGCGGCCAGACGCTCGACGACGATGCAGCCCGCGTCGCTGCTGTCCGCGCCGCGCTTCCGGAGGCTGCCATCCGTGTGGACGCCAACGGCGGCTGGGACGTTCCGGCGGCGGTGGAGGCACTGACCCGACTGTCCGACGTCGGGCTCGAGTACGCTGAGCAGCCCGTGCCGGAGATCGAGGGCCTGGCGGAGGTGCGCCGGCGGCTCCGCGCGGCGGGCGTGCAGGTGCTGATCGCGGCCGACGAAAGTGTCCGCAAGGAAGACGATCCCCTCAAGGTGGCGCGGGCCGGTGCGGCAGACCTCCTCGTCGTGAAGGTGGCGCCGCTCGGGGGAGTCCGGCGCGCGCTGGAATTGGTCGCGCAAGCCGGGATGCCCGCCGTCGTGAGTTCCGCCCTCGATACCTCCGTGGGGATCCGGGCTGGGCTCGCGCTCGCCGCCGCACTGCCGGAACTGCCCTATGCGTGCGGGCTGGGAACAGTGTCGCTGCTCGCCGCGGATGTGATTACCGAGCCGTTGGTGGCCGACGACGGCGCCATCACCCTGCGCGATGCCGTCGCCGACGAGGGGCTGCTTGAGCAGTACGCCGCCCCGTCCGAGCGCCGGGAATGGTGGCTCGCCCGGCTCCGCCGCGCCTACGCCGTTCTGTCCGACCCGGCCTAACCCCCTCCCAACAAACGCGTCCTCAGGTCCTGCGGGCTTTCCCGCGACGCGTCCTCACGTCCTGTCGCGTTTTCCTGCAACGCTTCCTCACGTCCTGTCGCGGTTTCCTGCAACGCTTCCTCAGGTCCTGCGGGCTTTCCCGCGACGCGTCCTCATCAGCATGCCGAGTTCACCGGATCTTCATCTGAGTGTCGGCTTCCGGTTGGCTTTCGCTGGCAGGGTGGCGGTGCCGCAACTAAACCCTTGGAAGGTCTCTCTCCCATGTCTGAAATCTCCGGACGCAAGTTCGCACTGCTGCCCATGCTCGGCCACACCAAAGGCAAGCGCAGCCCTGTCACCTGCGCGCTCAAATGCGACAACGCTTGCGCGGGCGACGTCTGCAACACGAGCTCGAACAGCTACTTCCGCGACATTGCCTCCACCACGCTGTCCCGCCGCGCCGCCCTGGGCTTCGGCGCCGCCGGTGCCCTCGCCGTCGTACTCGGCGGTGCCGTGACGTCCAGTGAGAAGGCCGTTGCCGACGGCGGCACGGGACTGGCTGCCGCCGCGAGGAACGGTTTTGGCCCGGGCGCGTCCAAGCTGCAGTTCACCGCCATCCCTTCCATTGCGTCCGACGTTGACGCCGTGACGGTGCCGGCAGGATTCACCTGGCAGCCCGTGATCCGCTGGGGCGACCCGATCTTCAAGGACGCCCCGGCGTTCGAGCTGGGCAACCAGACCGCAGCAGCACAGGAGCGCCAGTTCGGCTACAACAACGACTACTCGGATATCCTCGAGATCCCCGGAAGCAAGGGCAGGCGTGCGCTGCTGTTCGCGAACCACGAATACACCAACGAGAACATCATGTTCCCTGCCAGCATGCCCGCAGACCAGGTGCGGGCGGTGGGTGCGGCTGCCCACGGCCTGACCGTCGTCGAGTTGGAGCGCAAGAACAAGAACAAGCCTTGGAGCTACGTCCAGGGCGCTCCGCTGAACCGCCGCTACCTGAACAGCACCCGCTACGAGCTGACCGGACCCGTTGCCGGCTCGGACCTGGTCAAGACCGTGGCCGACCCGGAGGGCCGCTGGATCAACGGCACGCTGGGCAACTGTTCCGGCGGAACCACCCCGTGGGGCACCGTCCTCTCGGGCGAGGAAAACTTCAACGGTTACTTCGTCGCTGCGGGTACGTCCGCCTCGGACAAGCGCTACGGCCTCACCAACAAGGCCACGGCGCGGCAGTGGGAGCTGGACGATCCCCGCTTCAACGCCACCAACCGTGGCTACGAGAACGAAACAAACCGCTTCGGCTGGATTGTGGAAGTGGACCCGTTCGACCCCACGTCCACGCCGAAGAAGCACTCATCGCTGGGCCGTTTCAAGCACGAGGGCGCCAACGTGATCGTGGCCAAGTCCGGCCACGTGGTGGCTTACATGGGTGACGACGAGCGCTTCGACTACCTCTACAAGTTCGTCTCCAAGGCCAAGTACCGCGAGGGCGACCGCAAGCACAACATGACGCTCCTCTCCGAGGGCGACCTGTACGTTGCCAAGTTCACCGGCAGCGCCCCGGCCGCGGAGATCGACGGCAACGGCTCCGTTCCTTCGGACGGCTCCTTCGACGGCACCGGCGAATGGCTGCCGCTGGTGGCCGGCGGCAAGTCCATGGTGGGCGGCATGTCCGTCGAGGAAGTGCTCGTGTACACCCGATTGGCTGCGGACAAGGTGGGCCCCACCAAGATGGACCGCTGCGAGGACGTCCAGCCCAGCCTGCACACCGGCAAGGTCTACGTCGCGTGCACCAACAACTCGGACCGCGGCAAGCCCGGCAAGGAAGGCGCCACCGAGGTCAACCCGCGCAACGAAAACCGCGACGGCCACATCGTCGAAATCACGGAGACCGGCGACCAGACCTCCACCAAGTTCACCTGGAACCTGCTGATGGTCTGCGGCGATCCCTCCACCGGCGACGTCACCTACTTCTCCGGCTTCCCGGCCGACCAGGTCTCGCCGATTTCCTGCCCGGATAACCTGGCCTTCGACTCCGTGGGCAACCTCTGGATCTCCACCGACGGCGCCCCCTCCGGCATCGGCAAGGCTGACGGTCTGTTCAAGGTCACCCTGGATGGTCCCGAGCGCGGCCGCGTGGAGCAGTTCCTCGCAGTGCCCCGCGATGCCGAAACCTGCGGGCCGATCGTCCACGACACCGAGCGCAGCGTTTTCGTTTCCGTGCAGCACCCGGGCGAGGAGGGCACCTTCGAGGCGCCGCACTCCTACTTCCCCGACTACGTTGCCGCCGGTGCGACTGCCCGCCCGGGTCAGGTGCGGGCTCCCCGCCCGGCCGTGATCCAGGTGTTCCGCTCTTAGGCTCCTTCTGGTTCTGTACCAAACGCTTACTCACATCTGGTCGGGCTTTTCCCGACGCTCCATCAGATCCTGCCGCTTTTCGGTCGACGCGTCCTCACTTTCCTTGGGAAAGTGAGGACGCGTTGGCGCTTGACCGGCAGGATGTGAGGACGCGTTGGTGGTTAACCGGAAGGATGTGAGGAAGCGTTGGTGGTGTGGTTAACCGGAAGGATGTGAGGAAGCGTTTGGTGTTTGGCGGCAGGATCTGATGGAGGGTCTGTTGGTGGCAGACTGGTTCGGTGACTTCGCACGAACCCACTGAGCCGTCCGCATACACCATCGGCACCCCTGCAGACCCTGCCGGCACTGCCCAACCGGAGCAGCAACCGGCAGCTTCCACGGCCAACCCCGAACCCACGCTGACGTCCATGGCTTCCGCACGGATTGCCGTCGCGACGCTGCTCGACGGCGGCATCCGCTACGTCGTTGTAGCCCCGGGTTCGCGGTCCGCCCCTATGGCTTACGCACTGGCAGAGGCCTCGGCGGCGGGGAAAGTCGAATTGCTGGTCCGGATCGATGAGCGTTCGGCGGGCTTCACAGCACTCGGCCTGGCCCTGGCCACCGGCGCACCGGTGGCCGTGCTGACGACGTCGGGGACCGCCGTCGGGAATCTCCTCCCCGCGGTGATGGAGGCCAACCACGCCGCCGTACCGCTGGTGGTGCTCTCGGCCGACCGCCCGGAAGAGTTGCGCGGCACAGGCGCGAACCAGACCACCGTCCAGCTCGACCTCTTTGGCGAGCATGTCCGCTTCGCCGTGGACATTCCCGCCGGCGAGAGTCCGCAGCGTGCGGTGGAAACATCGCTTGCCGCTGCGACGGGTGCCTTCGAGGACACACCGCCGGGACCGGTACAGCTCAACCTCGCCTTCCGCGACCCTTTGGTGCCCGGGACGGGGGAGCGGCTGCCCGAACAGCGCGGCCACGGAACCTTCCGGATCGGCACCGAACCGCTCACCATGACCCTCGATCCCGCCCCGGCTGACCTTCCGGAACGGCACACCGTGGTCCTTGCCGGGCACGACGCCGGTCCGGTCGCCGAGGCGTTCGCCCGCGCCCACGGGCTGCCGCTACTGGCCGAGCCGTCGTCCAACTCCCGTTTCGGGCCCAACGCCGTGGGACCCTACCGCCTGCTGCTGGAGCACTTCGGCCCGGACTCGGCGCTGCCCATCGAGCGTGCCGTGGTGTTCGGGCGCCCCACGCTTTCCCGGCCAGTGTCGGCGCTGCTGGCCCGGACGGACATCCCGGCAGCCCTGTATGAGCCGGTGCCGGTCGCCTGGTACGAGCCGGGGCGGCGCCGGGAAACGCCGATCGCCAGCCTGGCTGAACTCGCCGAGTTCGCCGGCCGGGGCTCGTCCGCCTGGCTCGACGCCTGGCTGCTCGCAGGCGCCGCGGCCCAGCATGCCGTCGACGGCATACTTGCCGCGGCAGAGGCCGCCACCGGTCCCGCCGTCGGCTCCCTGGTCTGGCAGCACGCCCGCGGCCAGCTGGTCCTCGGCTCATCGAACGGCATCCGCGACGTCGACCTGGCCGGCCAGCCCGCACACGAGCCGTACGCAACGGTCTTCGCCAGCCGGGGCCTCGCCGGGATCGACGGCACCATCTCCACCGCCACCGGCATCGCCCTGGGCGGCCACCAGGAAACCACCCTGCTGCTCGGTGACGTCACCTTCCTGCACGACGCCGGCGGCCTCTTCCTCGGCGCAGGCGAGGAACAGCCGCAGCTGCGCATCGTCGTGCTCAACGACTCTGGCGGGGCCATCTTCAGCCTCCTGGAACACGGCGCAGTCGCCGGGTCCGGCGGCTACGGAGACGCCGTCGAACGCCTCTTCGGCACCCCGCACTCGGTGGACATCGCGGCACTCGCCGCAGCGTACGGCGTCGGACACTGCTCCGTGAGTACGACGGCGGGACTCGCCGAGGCGCTGGCCGCACCGTTCCCGGGACGCACCATCATCGAGGTGCGCACGGACCGGCACGAACTCCGCGCCCTGCATGGCAGGATCAAGGCTGCAGTAGGTTCGGCGGTGGCCGGGGTGCTTGCCGGCTAGGAGCTGGAACTGGCCCGGCGGGCCGCCCAAAACTCCCGGTAATGCAGAACTGCCCTGGGGCTACTGGCCTAACCGGTGGCACCTAGCGTCTTTCGCCGCGGATCCGGTGCCGCGACCGGGACCCGGTCCCGCGACGCGGCTCCGGCCCCTGGACGCGGGTCCGGCCCCGCGACCGGGATTGTGAGGCGAGACGCGCACATGCGGGTGTCCCCAGGTCACATCGGTGTCTTCAGGCAAGGTCCCTGTCCTCAGCAGTTTCAGCACCGGGCCGAAAATGCGTCCTGAGCCAGGAACGGTGTGCTTCATACGGCAGGAGATTGTCCACATAGGCGTAACTGGCCCTTCAGCGGCAGCAAGTCAGCGTGGAACTCTGTCCGCATGACGACACTTCCCCGGCTGATTCTGACCAAGAACTTGACCCGTATCGGAGCCAACCCGCGTCCGCTGTCGGCTGATGCCAAATCGGGCAGACTGGTGCGCATCCGGCAGGGCGTTTATGTTGATGCGGCGGCATGGAACGGGTTGCAGGGATCGGAGCGGTACAGGCTTCGGATTGAGGCCGTGGCCGAGACCTGCATGGCTCCCACGATCTTTTCCCATCACTCTGCAGCGTCGCCGTGGGGCGTGCCAACCATTCAGCGGGGCCAGCCGGTTCACGCCTTAACAACTTTCCATGGCGGCGGCCGGTCCCGGGCAGGCGTACGGCGCCACCTGGTTGACCCCGAAAGAATCGATGCCGAGGAACTGGATGGGCTCCTGGTCACGTCGCGCATCACAACCGTGCTTGATCTCGCGGCGTTCGTTCCGTTCGCCGAGGCACTCGTGCCACTGGATCACGTGCTCAAGCCTGACGACGCGCGGGGCTTCGCGGCCCTCAGCAAGGAGCAGTTGCTCGCCGCGCTGCCGGGTCGATATGTCCCGGCTTTTGAAAGGCGGGTACGAATTGCCATCGAGTTAGCCGACTCAGCGGCGGGCTCTGCCGGAGAATCGTACAGCCGCGGCCTAATTCACGCGGCCGGTTTCGCCCCGCCGGCCCTGCAGTATGAGCTGCGGGATCCAACAGGACGGGTGGGCTACTCAGACTTTTACTGGGCGGAGAGCCGAACGGTGGGGGAGTTCGACGGCATCGCCAAGTACCAGAAGCCCGAATTCCTTAAGGGGCGCACGCCGGGGCAGGCGGTGGTCGACGAGAAGATGCGCGAGGATCGCATCCGGGCAACGGGCCGCAACGTGGTCCGGTGGGTGTGGGCCGACCTGTGGTCGCCGGGCGAATTGGAACGAAAACTGTCGGCGGCGGGGGTGCCGCGCCGTCGTCGTTCCTCCCAGGGACAGGCAAATGATGCCGAGACACCGAAACGGTCCGGGGACACCCGATAATGAGCGTCCCCGGACCGTTTCGGCGTCCTGCTTGCGTTCCCGGGTCCTGCGAGCGTTCCCGCGTCCTGCGAGCGTGCCGGTGTTGCCTGGGTGGGAGGAGCTTACTCCGCGATCTCGATGTGCGTCGGGTCCAGCACGCGGCGGAGGAATTCCTTGGTGCGGCCCTGGGTGGGGGACGAGATGACGTGTTCGGCCACCCCTTCCTCGACCACCACGCCGCCGTCCATGAACACCACGCGGTCCGCGACTTCGCGGGCGAAGCCCATCTCGTGCGTCACCACGAGCATGGTCATGCCTTCCTTGGCCAGGTTCCTCATGACCGAGAGCACGTCGCCCACGGTTTCAGGGTCGAGAGCCGAGGTGGGCTCGTCGAAGAGCATCAGCTCGGGGTCCATGCTCAGCGCGCGGGCGATGGCCACACGCTGCTGCTGGCCGCCGGAGAGCTGGTCCGGGAACCGGTCCGCGAGGTGCCCCAGCCCCACGCGCTCAAGGTTGGCGCGGGCTATCTTGTCCGCTTCGGCCTGCGGGCGCTTCAGCACCTTGGTCTGGGCGATCGTGCAGTTGCGCAGCGCGTTGAGGTGCGGAAACAGGTTGAACTGCTGGAACACCATGCCCACTTTGCGGCGCATCTTGTCGATGTCCACGTCCGGGTCGGTGGCATCGAAGCCGCCCACGTGGATGCTGCCTTCATTGGGCTGTTCCAGTAGGTTGACGCACCGCAGCAGGGTGGACTTGCCGGAACCGGACGGACCGATCAGGCACACCACTTCGCCCGGCGCGACGTCCAGGCTGATGCCCTTGAGGACCTCGTTGGAGCCGTACGATTTGCGCAAATCCTTGATGGCCACACCGGCGGCGTGGACGCGCCCGCTCTGGGTGCGGGAGTGAATTTCGACGTCGTTCATGACTTCCCTGCCTAACGCTTGGTCCGCGCGGAGCGGCTTTCGAACTTCCGGGCCAGGAGGCTCAGCGGGATGGTGACCACGAGATAGAACGCGCCGGCCACGAGGAGCGGAGTGAGTCCTGCACCGAGGCTGGAGATGCCGTCGCGGCCAAACTTGGTGAGTTCGTACTGCGCCGCCGTCAGGCCCAGCACGTAGATCAGCGATGAGTCCTTGGTCAGCAGGATGACCTCGTTGGTCAGCGGCGGGAGGACAATCCTGAAAGCCTGCGGGATGACGATCGTGACCATGGCCCGCCACTGCGGCATGCCCAGTGACCGCGCGGCTTCCATCTGGCCCTTGGGCACGGCCTGCAACCCGGCACGAAGCGTCTCGGCGATGTAGGCGGCCGCCACCATGCCCAGTGAAACCATCACCACGACGGCCACGTTCCACTGGACACCGAACGCGAGCGGGACGCCGTAGCCGAAGGCGATGAAGACCAGCAGCGCCGGGATGCCGCGGAAGAACTCAATGTAGCCCGTGGCGATCCAGCGGTACAACGGGAAGCTGGAGAGCTTCATGAGGGCCAGCAGCAGGCCCCCGGACAGGCCCACGATGAACCCCAGGAACGTGTAGATCAGGGTGTTTTTCAGGCCCGAGAAGAAGATGTCCGGGAACATCGGTCCGATCTTGCCGAAGTTGAAGACGTTGGTGGTGAGGGTCTTCCAGTCGGTGGCCAGGATCAGTGCGGCCACGGCCACAACGAAAATCCCTGCCTGGACGTACAGACTTACTCTGGCCCGCTGTCGTGCGGTCATTGCCATGGTGTACTCACATTCGTTTTGCGCAGTGGAGGCCCCGCACGGACTGCTGAACAGATCCCGGACGAGGCCCCTGCCGCGTAGGTGTCAGGCGCGCCGGTTACTTAGTGGCTTCGCCGAACCAGGTGGTCTCGAACTTCTTGAGGCTTCCGTCGTCGGTCAGGCGCTTCAGCGTCGTGTTGACCTGGTCGAGCATGGCGGTGTTGCCCTTCTTGACCGCGATGCCGAGCTTTTCCCCGGTGGCGTAGTTCTCGACACGCTTGAACTTGGAGTCATCCTTGATGGCGTAGCCGAGGACCGACTGGTTGCCCAGGGCGGCTTCGATGGTGCCGGCCTTGAGCGCCTGGACCAGGAGGCCAGTGTCCTCAAACTGCTGTGCGTCGATGCCCTTGTCCTTCGCGTACTTGGCACCCGTGGTGGCCTGCTGGACGCCAACCTTCTTGCCCTTGGCGCCGTCGACGTTCGTGATGCCGGAGGCCTCGGATGCCACGAGGGTCAGGTCGTCGTTCAGGTAGGGGTCGGAGAAGTCCATGAGGGCCTTGCGGGTATCCGTGATGGAAATGGAGGAGATGGAGACGTCGCAGCCAGTCAGTGCGGTGCCGGTCTCGATGGCCTCGAAGGAGCTGTCCACCACGTTGACTTCGGCCTTCATGTCCTTGGCCAGTTCGCCGGCGATGTCCATGTCGAAGCCCACGATCTTGCCATCCTTCTGGAATTCGAAGGGCTCGTAGGGGACGTCGGAGCAGATGGTGAGCTTTCCGGCATTGATGAGCTGCACGCCGCTGCTGCTGGTGGCAGCCGGGGTGGAGCCGCCGCCGCCGCAAGCGGTGAGGCTGATGGCCCCGACGGCGAGGATTGCGGCTGCCTTGGCGCTGAGTTTGGCCGTGGCACGGGACTTGAGCTGCATTTCTTTACCTTTTGTTGCAGGGGTATGCGGAACTAAATCGGTTCATAGTGTATCGCCGAAGAGGAGATGTGCATCACAGAAAACTAAGTTTCACTATTTGATAACTAAACCACAGCGTTTTTCAAGGGCTTTAATCGTAGGCCTGTCCGGAATCCCGGACGCTCTGATCTCGGCAATAGGGCGTCCGGCCGGATGGCCGGCGAGATCAGATCAGCTGCTGATCCCCAGTGACTCCAGCATCGGCCGGAACTTGGCCCATGTCTCCGCGAGCTCCGCCTCCGGCTGCGAGCCCTCGACGATGCCGCAGCCGGCATATAGCCGGACGGTAGTGGGTGACTCGATGACGGCGCCGCGCAACGCGATGCCCCACTCGCCGTTGCCCGCGGCGTCCAGCCAGCCCACCGGGCCGGCATACGGGCCTCGGTCCAGGTGTTCGAGTTTCCGGATCAGCGCCCCGGCAACCTGCGTGGGTGTGCCGCACACGGCGGCGGTGGGGTGCAGCGCGTTGATCAGCGCAAGGCAGGTGGGAACGTGGCCCTCCACCTCGGTGAGCTCGGCCTTGACGTCGGAAGCGAGATGCCACACGTTGGGCAGCTCCAGGATGAACGGCTCGTCGTGCGCATTCATGGCCTCGGAGAAGGGTGCGAGCTGGGTGGTCAGCGATTGGATGGCGATCTCGTGCTCATGCCGCTGCTTCTCCGAACCGGCCAGGACCCGCTCGGCATAGTCAAGCGGCAGCCCGGCCTCGCCCACGGCGTCCCGACGGTCCAGCGTCCCGGCGAGCACGCGGGCCTGGGCCGTGCGGCCCTCCACCTGGATGAGCATTTCTGGAGTCGCCCCCACGAGGCCGTCGACGCCGTAGGTCCAGCATTCCCGGTAACGGCCGGCCAGCTGCCGCAGCACCTCGGCGGCGTTCACGCCTCCGGGGACCGTCGCCACGATGTCCCGGGCCAGCACCAGCTTCTCCAGCTTCCCGGTCCGGATCTCGGTCACGCCGGCGCTGACAGCGTCCATCCAGTCCTCCTCGCTGAGGGATCCGGTTTTCAGCGTGGCCTGATCCGGGCGCGCGGCCGGGTCTGGAAGTTCGACGGCGGCAACGGGTTCCGCGGTCGGCCCGCCGCCCGCGGGGGAGCCGTCCGTAACGGCGCCGACGGCGGCAGCCGGGTCCGACTCCAGCCACCCCTTCAGGGCGGCGAACGCGCCTGCCTCGGTGAGTTCGCCGTCGTTGGCCGTTATTTGGGTGAGCCAGGCGCGGCCGTCGCGGACGCCCACCACGATCTCCGGCACGATCAGGCGGGATTCGTGGTCTGAAGCCTTGGAGAACGCGAAGGACCCGAACGCCACCGGGCCGGTGCCGGGGCGCTCCACATGGTCGGTGATGTCAGCCTCGATGACCAGGTGACGCCACCAGATGTCCGCCTCGAGGAACCGCTCGGGGCCGGTGGCAGTGAAGCGCGCCGCTTCGCCGAAGCCCACGAGCCCGGCCTCGCGCCGCGTCCAGCAGAGAACGTCGTCCCGCACCAGATACGACGGCAGCCCCTCCGGAGCCGATTCTCCATCCAAAGGGACTGTCAGGGTGCGGAGCGTTCTGGTCATGATGGGTCAACACTACTCCGGCGCAGTAATTTCAGGTGATTCTGGGTGATCCCGGGTGATCCAGCCCGGCCACCACGCCCGGCGGCGGCCGTGTCACGGAGCCTGCGGAACTTTTGAGACAATGACATGGTGAACCGAGCATCCTTGGATAAGCGTCCGGACGAAGTAGCCACGATGTTTGACGACGTCGCACCCAAATACGACGTCGTCAACGATGTCCTCTCAATGGGGCAGACGCGCCGGTGGCGCAAGGTTGTGGTCGAAGCCATGGACGTGCGGGCAGGCCAGCGGGTGCTGGACCTGGCCGCCGGAACAGGAACGTCCAGCGAGCCATATGCCGATGCGGGCATAGACGTGGTGGCCTGCGATTTCTCCCTCGGCATGCTCAAGGTAGGCAAGCGCCGCCGCCCCGACATCGACTTCATTGCCGGTGACGCCACCAACCTGCCCTTCGCCGACAACACCTTCGATGCCAGCACCATCTCCTTCGGGCTGCGCAACGTCAACGAGCCCAAGAAGGCCCTGGCCGAGATGCTCCGGGTGACTAAGCCGGGCGGCAAGCTGGTCATCGCCGAGTTCTCGCAGCCCGTCGTTCCGCTGTGGCGCACCATGTACACCGAGTACCTCATGCGTGCCCTGCCCGCCATCGCCACCAAGGTGTCCTCCAACCCGGATGCGTACGTCTACCTGGCCGAGTCCATCCGGGCCTGGCCGGACCAGGACAACCTCGCCGCGTGGCTGCAGGACGCCGGCTGGGAAGATGTCACCTACCGCAACCTGAGCGGCGGCATCGTGGCCGTCCACCGCGCCCACAAGCCCGTCACGGGCAACGGCTCGGCGGAAGCCATCGCAGCCCACACCGGCCCGGTGGCCAAACTTCGCCGCAACCTTCCGCGGACCGCCCGCTGACACTGTGAAAGTACTGATTGTTGGCGCGGGTCCCGCCGGATCCACCGCCGCGTATTATCTCGCCAAAGCCGGCATCGACGTCACGGTCCTGGAAAAGACCAGCTTCCCGCGCGAAAAAGTGTGCGGCGACGGCCTCACTCCGCGGGCTGTCCGCGAGATCCAGAAGCTCGGACTGCCGCACCCCGAACAGGACGGCTGGCGCAGGAACAAGGGGTTGCGCCTGCTCGCCGGCGGCCGCAGCATTGAACTGCCGTGGCCCGAGGTGTCCGATTTTCCGCAGTACGGCCTGATCCGTACCCGCCTGGGCTTCGACGAGGAACTTGCCCGGCACGCGCAGGCCGCCGGCGCCACCGTCCTGGAACGCCACAGCGTGACGGAGGCGCTCCGCAACGGTGACGGCCGCGTGACCGGCGTGCGCGCAGCGCTCGTGGACGAGTCCGGACGGAAGACGGGGGAGACGCTCGACTTCACCGCCGACGTCGTGCTTGCTGCCGACGGCAACTCCACCCGCACCGCCGTCTCCCTTGGCATCCAGAAGCGCGACGACCGGCCCTTGGGCGTCGCCGTCCGCACCTACTTCACCTCGCCGCGGCATGACGACGACTGGATGGAAGGCTGGCTGGAACTTCCGGGCCGCGACGGCAAGCTCCTGCCCGGCTACGGCTGGGTGTTCGGCGTCGGAGACGGCACGTCCAACGTGGGCCTGGGCATCCTCAACTCGTCCAAGGAATTCGGCAAGCTCGACTATAAGCAGGTGCTCCGCGAATGGACCGCCGGCATGCCCGCCGAGTGGGGCTTCACCCCGGAGAACCAGGTGGGGGAGATCCGCGGTGCCGCCCTGCCCATGGGCTTCAACCGCACCCCGCACTACTCGCCCGGCCTGCTGCTCCTCGGCGACGCTGGCGGCATGGTGTCCCCGTTCAACGGCGAGGGCATCTCCTACGCCATGGAGTCCGCCCGCTTCGCGGCAGAGTTCATCATTGACGCCAGCTCCCGTTCGGCCTCCGGGGGCTGGAACGCGTCCGACGCCGACACCCGGCTCGCAGGGTACGCCGACTATGTCCGTGAACAGTGGGGATCCCACTTCACGCTGGGGCGTGCCTTCGCAGCGCTGATCGGCAAGCCCGCTGTCATGAAGCTCGCGCTGCGGACCGGGATGCCCATTCCCGTGCTGATGCGCTTCGTGGTCCGGCTGCTGGCCAACCTGACCGACCCGTCGGCCAAGGGCTTCGAAGACCGCGTGATCCGTCTCCTCGAACTGCTGGTCCCGGCCACCTCCAACTCTTCCGCCCTTGCCCCCTCCGGCTCCAAATCAGCGGTTTCCGCAACAAAAAGTTAGGGTTAACCCGTGACCAACTCCGCGAACCACAGCTGGACGCACGCCGGGCATGGCCTGCCGGACTCCGAACCCAGCCTCAACACCACTGCCATCGCCACCGGACTGCAGCTGCCGGCAGGCTTTGCGGCCATCGCGGAAGACCCCGACCTGGGTCCGGCCCTCACCACCAACCTGGCCCGGGTGGAGAAGAAACTCCGCGAAGCCATCGCCAACTCCGACCCCCTGGCTGACGCAACGTCGCGTCACCTCGTGGAAGCCGGCGGCAAGCGCATCCGCCCCCTGCTGACCCTGCTGTGCGCCCACCTGGGTGACGCGTCGCTGCCCTCCGTGGTGCAGGCCGCCGTCGTGGTTGAGCTGACGCACCTGGCCACCCTGTACCACGACGACGTCATGGACTCCGCGCCCTTCCGCCGGGGAGCACCAACGGCCCACGAGGTCTGGGGCAACTCGGTGGCCGTCCTCACCGGTGACCTCATCTTCGCCCGCGCCTCCATCCTCGTGTCCGAGCTGGGCGGCCGCGCGCTCGGCATCCAGGCCCGGACCTTCGAGCGACTGTGCCTGGGCCAGCTGCACGAAACCGTCGGGCCGCGGCCGGACGAGGACCCGGTGGAGCACTACCTGTCCGTGATTGCCGACAAGACCGGTTCGCTGGTGGCGGCCTCGGGCCAGTTCGGTGCCATCTTCTCCGGCGCTGATGAGGCATACGAGAACGTCCTGGTGGAGTACGGCGAGAAGGTCGGCGTCGCCTTCCAGCTTGCCGACGACGTCATCGACGTCACGGGCGTCAAGGTCAAGTCCGGCAAATCCCCGGGTACGGACCTGCGTGAAGGCGTTCCCACCTTGCCTGTGCTGCTGCTCCGTAAGGCCGCGGCGGACGGTGACCAGTCCGCCGTCGAACTTCTCAAGCTGATCGACGGCGACCTCTCCTCGGATGAGGCCCTCGCCGAAGCCGTCGCCGGGCTGCGCGAGCACCCTGTCACGGCCGAATCCTGGGTGGTGGCCCGCGCCTGGTCGGCCGAGGCCATCGCCGCGCTGGCCCCGCTGCCCGAGGGGGTTGTGAAGGCCTCGCTGTCCAGCTTCGCGCACGCCGTGGTGGACCGCGCCAGCTAGCCTGGCCACAGCTTTGGGCCCGGTATCCGTGAGGTGCCGGGCCTTCTGGCTTAACCGGCTTAAACGGAACGGCCCCGTTTCCCTGCAGCGTTACGAGTCAAACGCTGCGCGGAACCGGGACCGTCTCTCCGTTCGCATCAAATCCACCGGAGGCATTCAGTGGATCCGAGAAACACTCTATGACAGCTTTGTCACATCTCCAAAATCTCTTGTTAAGCGGCGTGTCACGCAGTCCACTCTCGCGAGGCCGCGCCGTCGTGACCCTGTTTAATCATCCGGGCTGAAAGACACGCCGTCGGCACGGCGCGTCGTGAGGAGCCGGCCGTGAAACCGGGTCATGACGGACGTGTCTGTTTGTGCACATACGCAAACCCGCGGCTCCCCAGCAGCCCCGGGCGCGCGGACCGTGGAGTGATGGACCTTGAGAAATATCTGGTTCGCCGAGGGGGAGTGGCCAAAAGGGGCGATCTGCTGCGCGCCGGGTTCCGCCGTCCCGCCCTTGAGGCTGCGGTGGATTCCGGCCGACTGTACCGGCCGCTGCGCGGGGTCTACGCACTGCACACCGCGGACGACGGCGTCCTGACCGCCTTCAGGGCGAACGGCCGGCTAACGTGCGTGTCGGCGGCCCGCTTCTACAGCCTTTGGGCCCTTCATCCCCCACGGGAAGTGCACCTGAGTTGCGGCAACGGGGTGCCAAAGGTCGGCGTAATTGACCACGCCCCATGTATGCACGCCTCCGAACCGGGCTATCCGGTGGCGGGCCTGGCCGACGTGCTTCTGCACGCACTCAGGTGCCTGCCGGAGCTTGAGGCGCTGGCACTGGTGCAGTCAGCCACCGGCCGGGGCCAGATATCCGCAGACTTCCTGAGGGGAAAACTCACCGGGAACAGGAACGGCCGTGCCCGCACCGTTCTGGGCCTGCTGATACCGCGGGCGGATTCCGTGCTGGAGATATTGGCCCATACCCACTTTGTCCGGGCAGGACTCACTGTCCGCATGCATGTTCCCCTGACTGGGGTGGGCGAGGTTGACTGCCTGGTTGAGGAATGCCTCGTGGTGGAGTTGGACGGGTCCACGCACTTTGAACCCCGGCAGGTCAAGAAAGATCAGCGGAGAAACAACGCCAGCATGCGCGGGGGGTTTCTCACGCTGCGCTATTACTATGACGACGTGGTCTATCACCCCGAGGCCATGGTGGAAGAGGTTTTGGCTGTGCTCCGTCTGCGGACACAAGGCAGGTTCGCTCCCGAGTGACGCCGTCGTGACCCCCTTTGCGGCCGCGGGTCCCGCGACACGCCGAGGAAAGCGGCGAGTCGCAGCGCGGACGCGACCAAACAGGGTCAGGACGGCAGCAAAAAACTAGTCCTCGTCGTTGAAAGCCCAGTCGAACATGTCGAAGACGAACTCCGAGAAGGTGCCTTCCTCGCTCTTCCACTGGCCGCGGGCGTTGTTCCGGCGGTAGACGATGGGGTCGGGTACGCTCAGGTCGCCGGTGCGGAAGCCCCAGGTGAAGTTTTCTTCCTCGTCCTCCAGGAACATGAGGAAGCCTTCGTCGTCCACCTCGAGTTCCTCAGGGTCCCAGAAGTAGTGGTAGGCCTCCATGAGGTCCTCGCACCCGCCGAGTGCCAGGTAGAACTCGCGCAGCACCAGGGGAATGGTGAATTTGTGATCGGAGAGCTCCGCGTCCAGCTCCTCGGCGGACAGCCCGTCCTCTTCCTGCCATTCGTCTTCGAGATACTTCGGAACAAGCGCGCGGAACTTCTCGAGGAACATGTCAGTCATGGCTCTTATCCTAGCTAATCCCGGCCCCTCGAATTCCCAGGTTCGAGCCCCAGGCGGTGCCACCCGCGGACCGCCAGCGGGATGCGCCATGACCTGCGCCAGGCCACCACCCGGAACGCGAAGACCAGGGCCGCCACGGCGCTTGCCGAGAGGGCGTTGAACGCACCCAGCAGCCACAGGATCGTGGTGAGTACGGCGCCCAAGAAGGCCGGCAGCGCGTACAGGTCCCGGGCATCGAACAGCTGGGGCACCACGTTGGCGGTAATGTCGCGCAGCAGGCCGCCGCCCACCGCCGTTGTGACGCCGAGCAGCACGGCAGCGATGGGGTTCATCCCGAAGGACAGGGCCTTGAATGTGCCTGTTATGCAGAACAGGGCCAGGCCGGCGGCGTCGAACAGGGTGAGGAGCGAGGTGAAGCGCTGCACACTGGCGAAGAGGTAGTACACCAGCCCGGTGGCCAGCAGCGGCGGCACCAGATAGGCCGGGTTGCTGAACGCGGCGGGCGGGCCGGAGTTGAGGATGATGTCGCGGATGACGCCGCCGCCGAGCGAGACAAGGGAGGCGAGCAGGAGGGACCCGACGACGTCGAACTGCTTCCGAGCGGCCAGCAGCGATCCGGACACCGCGAAAAAGAAGATGCCGGCCAGGTCCAGCCATGCCAGGGCGATGTCAAAAGAGAATGTCATGGAGCGTCCCGGCATATTCAAGGGGCGGACAGTGCAGCTCCAACGTTACGCTAGCCCCTATGAATAGCCCGATCCTGATCGCCTGCGCCCATGGGACCTCCAATGCGCAGGGAGCCGCGGAGGTCAACGCACTCCGTGACGCCATCGCCGCGCTGCGCCCGGGGCTCGACGTCCGTGAAGCATATGTGGACGTCCAGCAGCCTGATCTGGTGGACGTGGTGGCCGGGCTCCCAGAGGACCAAATCGCGGGAGCACCCCAGACCGCAGGCGGGCCCGGCGCCGCCGCTGCCTCCGCCGTCGTCGTCCCCTTGCTGCTCAGTGTGGGCTACCACGTGAAGGTGGACATCGCGAAGGCCGTGAAGAGCCGGCCGGGGACGGCGGCCGCGGCCCCGCTGGGACCGGACCCCCGCCTCGCCGCCCTGCTGGACCAGCGGCTGCGGGAGGCCGGTGTTACGGACAACGACGCGATCGTCCTCGCCGCCGCGGGCTCGTCCAACCCGAACGCCGCGGTCAGCGTCGAGGAACTGGCCGAGCAGCTGCGGGCCCTGCGCTCCAACCGGATCGTGCCCGCGTACGGCGCCTCGGCCAAGCCGTCGGTGCCGGAAGCCGTGGCCATGCTCCGCGAGGAAGCCGCGGGCGGCGCCGGGGCGGGGGAGTCTGCCGGGGGAGTGAGCGTCGGCGGCCGCGTGGTGGTGGCCTCGTACCTGCTGGCGCCGGGCTTCTTCCACGACCAGCTCGCCAAGGCCGGGGCGGACCTGGTGACCGAGCCGCTGCTGCCCTCGCCGGTGCTCGCGGAAATCGCGCTGGAACGGTACGACGCCGCGCTGGCGGCCCATGCTGTCAGGTCCTGAATAGCGCCGGGAAGCAGGCCGCCTGAAAGCACAGCCGGCGGCGCCGTTCAAGGCCTCCCGGCGAGTCATGACGAAATGTTTCCTTAGGTGACTTAGCATTTCCGGGCCTTTGTGACGTGTTTCGGGGCGGCCCTACAGTCGATGCATGACTGATACAGCTCTAGCCGGAGCGGCCACGGACAAGCCCGCGCGCCCGGCCCGTGCCTCCCGACCCGCCGCCAAGCCCCACGGCCAGTGGAAGGTGGACGGAACCACGCCGCTGAACGCCAACGAAACCTGGAAGCAGGAAGACGATGGCCTCAACGTCCGCGAGCGTATCGAGTCCATCTATGCCAAGGAAGGCTTCGACGCCATCCCCGGCCAGGACCTGCACGGCCGCTTCCGCTGGTGGGGGCTGTACACGCAGCGCAAGCCCGGGATCGACGGCGGCAAGACCGCCACGCTGGAACCGCACGAGCTTGAGGACAAGTACTTCATGCTCCGCGTTCGCATCGACGGCGGTGCGCTGACCACCGAGCAGCTGCGTGTCATCGGCCAGATCTCCGTGGACTTCGCACGAGATTCCGCTGACCTCACGGACCGCCAGAACATCCAGCTGCACTGGATCCGCGTCGAAGACATCCCGGAGATCTGGCGCCGCCTCGAGAGCAACGGCCTGTCCACCACCGAAGCCTGCGGCGACGTTCCGCGCGTCATCCTCGGCTCGCCGGTGGCCGGCATCGCCAAGGACGAGATCATCGACCCCACCCCGCTCATCGAAGAGCTGGGCGAGCGGTTCATCGGCAACCCGCTGCTGTCCAACCTGCCGCGCAAGTACAAGACCGCCATCACCGGCCACCCCAGCCAGGATGTGGTGCACGAGATCAACGACTTCGCCCTGGTCGGCGTCAAGCACCCCGAACTCGGCATCGGCTACGACCTCTGGGCCGGCGGCGCCCTGTCCACCAACCCGATGCTCGGCAAGCGCCTCGGCGCCTTTGTGAAGCCGGAGCAGGCCGCGGACGTGTGGCTCGGCGTCACCAGCATCTTCCGCGACTACGGCTACCGCCGCATGCGCACCAAGGCGCGCCTGAAGTTCCTCATGGCCGACTGGGGTCCCGAAAAGTTCCGCCAGATCCTCGAGGACGAATACCTCGGCTACAAGTTGGCCGACGGTCCCGCCGCCCCCAAGCCGTCCACCCCGGGCGACCACGTGGGCGTGCACGAGCAGAAGGACGGCAAGTTCTTCATCGGCGCCACCCCCATTGCCGGCCGCCTCTCCGGCGCGCAGCTGGTGAAGCTGGCCGATACCCTCGAGGCCCGCGGCTCCTACCGCTTGCGCACCACCCCGCACCAGAAGATCGTGGTGCTGGACGTTCCCAAGGACGAGGTGGAGCCGCTCGTGGCCGAACTCGACGCCCTGGGCCTGTCCGCCCGCCCGTCGGTGTTCCGCCGCGGCACCATCGCCTGCACCGGCATCGAGTACTGCAAGCTGGCCATCGTTGAAACCAAGGTCACCGCAGCCACGGCCGTCGCCGAGCTGGAACGCCGCCTTGCCGACCTCGCGGACAGCGGCCAGCTCCCGCAGGCCCTGTCGCTGCACATCAACGGCTGCCCCAACTCCTGCGCCCGCATCCAGACCGCGGACATCGGACTCAAGGGCATGATGCTCCCCACGCCCGACGGCGACCCCACCCCGGGTTTCCAGGTCCACCTGGGCGGCGGGCTGGCTTCCGTCGAACGCGACGAGGCCGGCCTGGGACGTACGGTCCGCGGCCTGAAGGTCTACGTCGCCGACCTGCCGGACTACGTCGAGCGGGTTGTCCGCAAGTTCGTCGCCGACCGTGCCGAGGGCCAGACCTTCGCCGAGTGGGCCCACGCAGCTGACGAGGAGGCACTTCAGTGACGCCGGTTCAGTCAAAGCGCTCCGCCGAGGAGCTGAAGGCCCTGGCCGAGGCCGGCGGCGCCGAGCTCGGCTGGGACGCCCCGGCCCGCGACGTCATCGCCTGGGTCGAGCGCAACTTCGACATGCCCGCCGTCGCCGTCGCCTGCTCCATGGCTGACGCCGTCCTGCCGGCTTTGGTCGCTGACCAGCTTCCCGGCGTCGACGTCCTATTCTTGGAGACCGGCTACCACTTCCCGGAAACCTACGCCACGCGCGACGAGGTGGCCGCAAGCCTCCGCGTCAACGTGGTCGAGGTGCTCCCCGAGAACACCGTGGAGCAGCAGGACCGGCTTCTGGGCAAGGACCTGTTCGCCCGCGACGCCGCCCAGTGCTGTGCCCTCCGCAAGGTGGCCCCGCTCCGCCGCACGCTCGCCGGCTACGAACTCTGGTTCACCGGCGTCCGCCGCGACGAGGCCCCCACCCGCACCAACACGCCGCTGGTGACCTGGGACGAGGCCAACGGCCTGGTCAAGGTCAACCCGATGGCCGCCTGGACGTTCGACCAGCTGGTCCAGTACTCCGACGACAACCTCCTGCCCGTCAACCCGCTCCTGTCCCAGGGCTACCCGTCCATCGGTTGCCAGCCCTGCACCCGCAAGGTGGCCGCCGGCGAGGACCCCCGCGCCGGCCGCTGGGCAGGAACCAACAAGACAGAATGCGGACTACACGTATGAGCACTTTCATTACTGAGGAGCCCACCCTGGTGACCGACGCCGCTGAATCCACGCGCCTCTCCAGCCTGGACACCCTCGAATCCGAAGCGATCCACATCATCCGCGAGGTTGTGGCCGAGTTCGAGAAGCCGGCACTGCTGTTCTCCGGCGGCAAGGACTCCGTGGTCATGCTGCACCTGGCCACCAAGGCGTTCTGGCCGGGCAAGGTCCCCTTCCCCGTGCTGCACGTGGACACCGGCCACAACTTCCCCGAGGTCATCGACTTCCGCGACCGGACCGTTGAGCGGCTGGGACTGAAGCTCGTCGTCGGCAGCGTCCAGGAATTCATCGACCGCGGCGAGCTGGCGGAGCGTGCCGACGGCACCCGCAACCCGCTGCAGACCGTCCCGCTGCTGGACGCCATCCAGTCCAACAAGTTCGACGCCGTCTTCGGCGGCGGCCGCCGCGACGAGGACAAAGCCCGCGCCAAGGAGCGCATCCTGAGCCTGCGCGACGAGTTCGGCCAGTGGGACCCGCGCAACCAGCGCCCCGAACTGTGGAACCTGTACAACGGCCGCCACACGGTGGGCCAGCACGTGCGTGCGTTCCCCATCAGCAACTGGACCGAGCTGGACGTGTGGCGCTACATCGAGCGCGAAAACATTGAACTTCCGGGCCTGTACTACGCCCACGACCGCGAGGTCTTCGCCCGCGACGGCATGTGGCGCGCGGTGGGCGAGGTGTCCCAGCCGCTGCCGCACGAGGAAGTCATCACCAAGACCGTCCGCTACCGGACCGTCGGTGACATGTCCTGCACCGGCGCCGTCGAATCGGCCGCCGCCACCGTGCGCGACGTCGTGATCGAAGTTGCCGCGTCCACCATCACCGAACGTGGCGCCACCCGTGCGGATGACCGCATCTCCGAGGCCGCCATGGAAGACCGCAAGAAGGACGGCTACTTCTAATGACTACCGACATTGACACCGCCCGCGCCGCGGCGCTCCTGGACGAGGCCCCGCTCGCGTCCGCCTCGCTGTTCCGCTTCGCCACCGCAGGATCGGTCGACGACGGGAAGTCCACTCTGGTGGGCCGCCTCCTGCACGACTCCAAGGCCATCCTCGCCGACCAGCTCGACGCCGTTGCCCGCACCTCCGCGGACCGCGGCTTCGGCGGTGCGGCCGGCGGCATCGACCTCGCCCTGCTGACCGACGGCCTGCGCGCCGAGCGCGAGCAGGGCATCACCATCGACGTGGCCTACCGCTACTTCGCCACGGACCGCCGCAGCTTCATCCTCGCGGACTGCCCCGGGCACGTGCAGTACACCAAGAACACGGTGACCGGCGCGTCCACCGCGGATGCCGTCGTCGTACTCATTGACGCCCGCAAGGGTGTCCTGGAGCAGACCCGCCGGCACCTGTCCGTGCTGCAGCTGCTGCGCGTGGCGCACGTGATCGTGGCCGTGAACAAGATCGACCTCGTGGACTTCAGCGAGTCGGTGTTCCGCGAGATCGAGGCGGACGTTCAAAAGGTTGGCCGTGAGCTGGGCCTCGGTTCGGACGGCATCACCGATCTGCTGGTGGTTCCGGTTTCCGCGCTCGACGGCGACAACGTGGTGGAGCGCTCGGAGCGCACCCCCTGGTACACCGGCCCGGCGCTGCTCGAGGTGCTCGAGACGCTGCCCGCCGCCGATGAGCTCGAAAGCCACCTGGAGAGCTTCCGCTTCCCCGTGCAGCTGGTAATCCGGCCGCAGGGCGCGCTGGCACCGGACGCTGTTGCCGGCGGGCTCGACGTCGAGGAATACCGCGACTACCGTGCCTACGCCGGGCAGATCACCGAGGGCTCGGTGAAGGTGGGGGACAAGGTCAGCGTGCTGACCCCCGGCCAGGACCCGCGCACCACCACGGTCACCGGCATCGATTTCGCGGGCGCCTCGCTGGAGGAAGCCTCCGCCCCGCAGTCCGTGGCGATCCGCCTGGCCGACGAATTCGACGTCGCCCGCGGTGACACCATTGCCGCCGCCGGTACCGTCCGCGAAAGCTCGGCCGACCTGTATGCGCAGCTGTGCTGGCTGTCCCCGAAGCCGCTGCGCGAGGGCGCCAAAGTTCTGGTCAAGCACGGCACCCGCACGGTGCAGGCCCTGGTCCGCAGCGTCAACGGCAAGCTGGACCTGGCCACGTTCAACCTCGAGGGTGCCTCCAGCCTGGAGCTCAACGACATCGGCCACGCGCAGCTCCGGCTCGCCGCCCCGCTGCCGCTTGAGAACTACCTGCACCACCGCCGCACGGGCGCGTTCCTGGTGATCGACCCGCTCGACGGCAACACCCTCGCCGCCGGCCTGGTCAAGGACCACCCGGGCGACCACGAGGACGAGCGCTACAGCATCTGATTCCGCCGGGTACGCCGGAAACCTGCGAGGCCGCCGTAGCGATACGGCGGCCTCGCTGCGTTCCCGCGAACTCGGCGTGCCGGCCTGCCCTTGCCACCTGCTTCCCGCCCCAGCATGATCGTCAGTGGGAGGCGAAGCATGGAATCCATCACCAGCCGGCTCATCAACTGGGCATCCATCCTGGACGAGAAGACCCGCGACCAGGCACTTACCACCTCCCGTCTGCCCTTCATCTACCCGCACCTGGCACTGATGCCGGACGCGCACCTGGGCAAGGGCGCAACGGTGGGGTCTGTCATCCCGACGCTCGGCGCCATCATTCCGGCCGCCGTCGGGGTGGACATCGGCTGCGGCATGATCGCGGTGCGGACCCAGTACACCCTCAAAGACCTGCCGCGGGACCGGAAGCCGCTGCGCGAGAACATCGAGCGCGCCGTTCCGCTGTCCGCGGGCCACAACAACCGCAAGGTGACGGCCACTGCGGAGCCGCGCATCGCCGAACTGCACCGGCGGGCCGAAAAGGCCGGCTTCAACCCGGCGCAGTACGTGGCGAAATGGGACCTGCAGCTTGGCTCACTCGGCTCCGGCAACCATTTCATTGAGGTGTGCACCGACGAGACCGACGCCGTCTGGCTGTTTCTGCACTCCGGCTCACGCGGCATCGGCAACAAAATAGCCCAGCACCACATAAAGGTTGCGCAGGGAGTGGCAAGGGACAAGCGCATCACCCTGGAGGACCCGGACCTCGCGTACCTGGAGGAGGGCACGCCGGAGTTCACGCGATACATCGAGGAGCTGCGCTGGGCCCAGCACTTCGCCCTCCTGAACCGCGAGGAAATGATGGACCGCGTGATCCGGCAGTTCAGTGAATGGGTCGGCGGTACGGTCAAAGAGACGGAGCGGATCAACTGCCACCACAACTTCACCCAGCAGGAAACGCATTACGGGAAGTCGGTCTGGGTGTCGCGCAAGGGCGCCATCAAGGCCGAGGCCGGCGACCCCGGCCTGATTCCGGGATCCATGGGGACGGCGTCCTACGTCGTGGAGGGACTCGGCAACACCGCCTCCCTGAACTCCTCACCGCACGGTGCAGGCCGGGAGTATTCGCGTAATGCGGCGCGCAAGGCATTCTCGCTGGCCCAGCTCAAGGAGGCCATGCACGGCATCGAGTTCCGGGCCACCGAAGCGTTCATCGACGAGATCCCGGCCGCCTACAAGCCCATCGACCAGGTCATGCACGACGCCGCGGACCTCGTGAAGGTACGGCACCGGCTGCGCCAGCTGGTCAATGTCAAGGGGGACTAGCAGCGAAATTCCAGGGGCGCGCAGGCAGGCGGATTTTTGTGGCCGAATATGACGTTGCATGAACCTGCGTGACCCCCGGTTTCCACTCCGTTGAACCCCGTTTACGCCAGTCCCTATGGTGAATCCATGAGTACTTCCAGGCCGGGCATGACCCGCATTGTGGCCGGCGAAAGCCAGACGCCCAAGCGCCGCCGCGCCCTGGAAGTTGCGCTGGCCGTCGGCCTGGTCCTGCTGATCAGTATTGGAGCGGTTGTTGCGTCGGCAGTGGCCCGGGATTCCAACGCCTCGGCGGCCCCGGACGCGGCAGGCACCCCGGCAGCGGAGCTGAAGCTGGGCTACTTCGGAAACATCACGCACGCGCCGGCACTGGTCGGAGTGAAGCAGGGCCTCATTGCCAAAAACCTGGGCGACACCAAGCTCAGCACGCAGGTGTTTAACGCCGGCCCGGCAGCGATCGAGGCGCTGAACGCCGGCGCCATCGACGCCACCTACATCGGCCCGAACCCGGCCATCAACTCGTTCGTCAAGAGCAAGGGCGAATCCATCAGCATCATCGCCGGGGCAGCCTCCGGCGGCGCACAGCTGGTGGTCAAGCCGGAGATCAAGACCGCGGCGGACCTCAAAGGCAAGACCCTGGCCTCCCCCCAGCTCGGCGGCACCCAGGACGTGGCACTGCGCGCCTGGCTCGGCAAGCAGGGCTACAAGACCAACCCCGACGGCGGCGGGGACGTCGCCATCAACCCCACCGAAAACGCCCAGACCCTGAAGCTGTTCCAGAACGGCAAGCTCGACGGCGCCTGGCTGCCCGAGCCGTGGGCCTCCCGCCTGGTCCTCCAGGCCGGCGCGAAGGTCCTGGTCGATGAGAAGGACCTGTGGGACGGCTCGCTGACCGGCAAGCCCGGCGAGTTCCCCACCACGATCCTGATCGTGAACAAGAAGTTCGCCGCCGAACACCCGCAGACCGTGGAAGCCCTGCTCAAAGGCCACGTCGAGGCCGTGAAATGGCTCAGCGATGCCCCGGCTGCCGAGAAGGCCACGGAAGTGAACGCCGCCCTGAAGGAGGCTGCCGGCAAGGCGCTACCGCAGGAAGTCATTGACCGCTCGCTGGAAAATATCGTGTTCACAGTGGACCCGCTGGCCGGGGCATTCAAGAAGCTGCTGCAGGACGGCGTGGACGCCGGCACCACCAAGCAGGCCGACATCAACGGCATCTTCGACCTGGCGAAGCTGAATGAAGTCACCGGTGAAAAGACCTCTGCCGCAGGGCTGGGCAAGGAGTAATCCGGTAAGACATACAAGAAGGATCCGGCGGGGCATTCCCGCCGGATCCTTTTGGATTAAAGCCCTTACAGCACCGCCGAATAGTCCGCGGAATATTCCGGCACGGCCGAATACTCAGGCACGGCAAACGGGTCCTCCGCGTTTTTCAGGGCGTAATAAAAGACCATGCCGTCCGGGCTTTCCTGGCTTCCGACATATTCGGCGGCAACCCATTCTCCGCCAGCCACGGCTCCGGCCCAGGCATGGGCCTCCTCCCAGTGGACGGCGGAGGCCATCCGGCCGGGCTGCAGGCTCATGGACACGGCGACGCGCACCGAGGCTGCACCCTCGGAGGAATGGGGGCAGGTAAAGCCGACGATGTCCACGGAAACTCCCGGGGTGGCCAGGCAAGGCCGGCGGGCCATGGTGGTGGCCGCCGCATCCAAGCCTCCGGAACCGATGTCCTGCCGCGCCAGTGCGTGCACCTGGCTGCGGAAGGTGTTCAGTTCTGCCCCGCACTGCGTCCGGATCCTGTGAACCAAAGCTGTGATCATGTCCCCCTCGATTCAGGGAGGGCGTTACGCCGCCCCGTCGTGATTATGGACTTACACAACCACCCGGTAACTTGCTTCACAATGCCCGGCGACACCCGCCGTCGTGCAACGCAACAGTGCTTCATCTTCCGCAGTTGGGCGTAACAAACGGGCGTGCCGCCGCACGTTGCCGCGCGTGCCGCCCGCAGGAGACGCGCCGTCCTTAGACGTGCATCCGCGCCACGAAACGGAACCTGTCCCCCCGGAACACCGACTCGGTCCACTCCACGGGCTGCCCGTCCGGGGTGAAGCCAAGCCGGTGGACCAGCAGCATGGGGGCGCCCATTTCGACGTCGAGGAGCTGCACCTCGGCCGGTCCGGCCAGCTTCGTCTCCACTGTGTCCTCCACCTCGGAGATCCGGATTTCGTAGTCCTCGCGCAGGGCAGCGTACAGGGAGCCCCGCTCCGCCACGGTCCGCGCCAGGTCCGGCAGCGGCCCCGCAAGGAACGCAACCTCGTGCGCGAGCGGCTCGCCGTCCACCAGCCTTATGCGCTCCACCCGGTGAATTTCCGTTCCCGGCTCCACCGCCAGGCGCCGTGCCGTGGCCGGGTCGGCCGGGAGCACGCTCACGTCCACGATCCGGGCCGCAGCTGTTAGGCCCTGGCTCGCGGCGTCGTCGGTGAAGGATGTGAGCTGGCGGACGTGCGTCACCTTCGGCGGCGCCACATAGGTTCCCCGCCCCTGCGTCCGGTCCAGGCGGCCCTCGGACACCAGTTCGCCGATGGCCTGGCGGACGGTGGTGCGGGATGTTCCGTACTGCTCGGCGAGCGCGCGCTCGGTGGGGATCAGCGTTCCGGGGGCCGCATCCTCGATGAGGGTGAGGATCTGCTCCTTGAGTACGTAGTACTTGGGCAGGGCAGCGGCCGCGGGGGTTTCCATGATTCTGATGGTACCTATTGACACGAAAATTGGTCTAGGCCAAAATGATGGAAATTGGTTTACACCAATTCCCGTTTTGCAACAGTTCCAGACCACCAATCCCCCACCCCACTTCCAAGGACCCAAAGATGTCGTTCCTGCAAGACCTGCGCCAGACGCCCCGCCTCGGCCTTCTGGTCGGCGGCACCGCCGCCACCATCGGCATAATCTACGGCTACGATCTGTCGAATATCGCCGGCGCCCTGCTGTTCATCACCAAGGAGTTCCAGCTCTCCACCAGCCAACAGGAGTTGGTGACCACCGCCGTCGTCATCGGTGAAGTCTTGGGCGCCGTCCTCGGCGGCTGGCTCGCCAACAAACTGGGCCGCAAGGCCTGCATGGTGGGCGTCGCCGGAGCATATGCCGCCTTCGCGGTGCTCAGCGCCCTCGCCGCTGATGTGCCCATGCTGCTCGTCGCCCGCCTGCTCCTGGGCCTGACCATCGGCATCTCCGTGGTGGTGGTGCCCGTCTTCGTGGCCGAGTCGGCGCCGCCCAAAGTGCGCGGCGCCCTGCTCGTGGCCTACCAGGTGGCCACCGTCATCGGCATCATCATCGGTTACCTGGCCGCCTACGTGCTGTCCGCCACCGAAAACTGGCGGCTGATGCTGGGCCTCGCCGCCGTCCCCGCCCTCGCGGTCCTCGCCGTCACCCTCCGCCTTCCGGACACCGCCCGCTGGTACATGATGCGCGGACGCACCGAAGAAGCCCGCCGCACCCTCAGCTCGATCGAGCCGGATGCCGACGTCGACGCCGAACTGGCGGACATGCGCCAGGCCATCAGCGAAGAGCGCGGCGGCGGCCTGCGCGAGATGCTCCGCTCGCCGTACCTGAAGGCGACCGTATTCGTCGTCGGCCTCGGCTTCTTCATCCAGATCACCGGCATCAACGCCGTGGTCTATTACAGCCCCCGAATCTTCGAGGCCATGGGCTTCACGGGCAACGCCGCCCTCCTGCTGCTGCCCGCGCTGGTTCAGGCCGCTTCCCTGGTGGCCGTGTTCGTCTCACTGTCGCTGGTGGACCGGGTGGGCCGGCGCCCCATCCTGCTCGGCGGCATCGGCATGATGATCGTGGCCAACGCCATCCTGGTGGGTGTCTTCATGGCCGGACGCGACTTCGGCGGAGTCCTGACCGTAGTCGGCTTCCTCGGCGTGCTGCTGTTCACCGTGGGCTTCACTTTCGGCTTCGGCGCGCTGGTGTGGGTCTACGCCGGCGAGTCGTTCCCCGCCCGGCTGCGCTCCTTGGGCGCCAGCGCCATGCTCACCTCGGACCTCGTGGCCAACGTGATCGTCGCGGCGTTCTTCCTCACCATGCTGCAGCGGCTCGGCGGTGCCGGCACGTTCGCCGTGTTCGGGGCGCTGGCAATCGCCGGCTTCGTCTTCGTCCACCGCCTCGCCCCCGAAACCAAGGGCCGGAACCTCGAGGAAATCCGCCACTACTGGGAAAACGGCGCACGCTGGCCGGAAGCCACCGGCAACAATGACAGCAGCAGCACGCCGGCGGCCAAGTGATGCGCCACGTCCTCGGCCTGGACATCGGCGGCTCCAAGACGCACGCCATTCTGGCGGACGTTGTTGCGGCAGGCACCGTGCCAACGGACGACGACGGGGGCGCACCGCTCGTTCAGGGCGTCGCCGAGTGCACGGTGGGCAGCGCGAACATCGCCTCCGTCGGGCCGGACGAAGCCGCCGCTGCGCTGGATGACCTCGCCGCCCGGCTGGGCATCGGCGATCCTGCGGCCCACGGAATAGACACCGTGTTTGCCGGCGCCGCGGGAGCGGACACGCCCGCAGCCCGGGAACGCCTGGCGGGCCTGCTCTCCCGCCGGTTCCCCGGAGCCCGGATCCACGTGGACCACGACACCCGCATCATCCTCGCCGCCGGCGGCCTCACCGCAGGCACGGTCCTCATCTCCGGTACGGGCTCCGCCGCCTGGGCGAAGGCCGACTGCGGCCCGGAGGCACGGGCGGGCGGCTGGGGTTATCTGCTCGGCGACGAAGGCAGCGGCTATGCCGTGGCCCGCAGCGCGGTCCGCAACGCGCTGCGGGAATCCGACGACGGCCTGCCAGCCGGGCCGCTGACCGCCCGGCTGCTGGTGCAGACCGGAGCCGCGGAACCCGGGGAGCTGCTGGACCTCTTCTACCGCCAACCGGAGCGCCGGTACTGGGCCGGACTGGCCGGCACCGTGTTCGCCCATGCGGCCTCGGACCCTGCGAGCGCAGCCATCGCCGACGACGCCGCCCAGCAGCTCGCCGGCCTGGCCCTGACGGTGAACCGGAGGCTGGGCACTCTTCCGGCCGCCGCACCGGTCCTGCTGGCCGGCGGAATGCTGGTGAACCAGCCGTCGCTGGCCGGCAGGGTGCGCGAGCTGCTGGTAGCCGGCGGCTTTGCCGACGTCCGCGTGCTGGACCGCGCGCCTGTCTGGGGCGCCGTGCAGCTTGCCCGCCAGCTGGCCAGCGCACCGCCAGCCGCCAAGATCCCCGCCTGATCCCCTTCCCCGCTATCCCCCTTACCCCGCTGATCCCCCAAGGAGACCCATGACCGCCCCACACACCGTCGTCGCGAAAAACACCGCCACCACAGCTCCACTTCCCGGTTCCCTGATGGCCGCCGAAATCCTGGAACAGCCGGAGGCACTCGCCCGGCAGCTTGAGCACGGGCGCTCAGCCATCACCCGGCTGGCCGCCACCCTCCGGGACGCCGACATCAGGTACGTCCTTCTGGCCGCACGCGGCACCAGCGACCACGCGGCCCTGTACGCGAAGTACCTCATCGAGACGGTGCTGGGGCTGCCGGCCGGGCTGGCGTCGCCGTCGAGCCTCACGGTGTACGGCGCGGAACCGAAGATGGACGGGGTGCTGTGGCTGGCGGTCAGCCAGTCCGGCGGCTCTCCGGACCTGGTGGACTCCACCGCCGCTGCCGCCCGGGGCGGCGCCCTCACCGTGGCCGTCACGAACGCCCCGTCCTCACCGCTGGCCGCTGCAGCCCGGCACCACCTGGACATTCTGGCCGGGCCAGAGCGCGCCGTGGCCGCAACCAAGAGCTACACGTCGCAGCTGCTGGCGCTGTGGCAGCTGATCGACGCCTGGGCCGGAGGAAACGGCGCGAAAGCCGCGGACCTGCCGCGTCTCGCGGCCGATGTCCTCGCCAGGCCGGAGATACTGGAGGTTGCAGACCGCTACCGCTTCGTGAACCACATCATCACCACGGGACGCGGCTTTTCCTACCCCACCGCACGGGAGGCGGCACTGAAACTGATGGAAACGTCCTACCTGGCCGCGCACGCCTTCTCCGGCGCGGACCTGCTGCACGGGCCCTTCGCCATGATCGACGCCGACCGGCCGGTCATCGCCGTCGCCTCCTCCGGCGCCGGCGGCCGTGCCCTGCAGCCGGTGCTGGAACGCCTCGCCGAACGGGGCGCCGACGTCTGCCTGGTGGGCGACGCAGGAGCCGCCCGCCCGCTGAACCATGTGGTGCCGCTGCCGGCCATCCACGAACAGCTCTCCCCGATCCTCGAAATCATGCCCCTGCAGCGGCTGGCGCATGCAATGGCGTCAGCCCGCCACAGGGACCCTGACGCTCCCCGCGGCCTGCGCAAGATCACGGAAACCTGGTGAGTCCCACGCTCATTTCTGCTTCCCGGGTCATCCTTCCCGACGCCGTGCTGGAGCCCGGCTGGGTGGAGACCGACGGCGGCCGCATCACCGCGGCTGGTCCCGGGCTGCCGACCCGGGAGCCGGACGCCGCTTTTCCGGACGCCACCCTCGCGCCCGGCTTCGTGGACGCCCACATCCACGGCGGCGGCGGCTTCAGCTTTAACGACGCCGACCCTGCCGCCGCCGCGGTCCGGATCGCCGGGGTGCACCGCTCGCACGGCACCACCACCCTGATGGCCAGCCTGGTCACCGCCCCGCTCACCCAGCTTGAGAAGGCGGTGGCCGCGCTGGCGGCCCTGGTGGAGGAAGGCGTTCTGGCCGGAATCCATTTGGAGGGCCCCTGGCTCAGCCCCGACCACCGGGGCGCCCACGCGGAGCATCTTCTGCTGGCGCCGGAACCGGCCGCCATCGACCGGCTGATGCTGGCTGGGCGGGGTACCGTCCGGATGGTCACGATCGCGCCGGAACTGGAAGGCGGCCTGGCCGCCGTCCGGCAGATCACCAGCTACGGCGCCGTCGCGGCCATCGGCCACACCGGTGCCGGCTACGACCTGGCGCGTCAGGCGATTGCGGCCGGGGCCACCGCCGGGACGCATGTGTTCAACGCGATGCGGCCGCTGCACCACCGGGAACCCGGCCCCGCACTGGCGCTGCTGGAGGATCCCGCGGTGTTTGCCGAGGTGATAGCCGACGGCGTCCACCTCCACCCGGCGCTGGTCCGCTTCATTGCGGCCAGCCCGGCCCGCGCCGTCTTCGTCACCGACGCCATGGCCGCGGCCTGCGCGCAGGAGGGCACATACCAGCTCGGCGGGCTGGACGTCCGGGTGTCCGACGGCGAGGCGCGCCTGGTCAGCGACGGCACCATCGCCGGCAGCGTCCTCACGCTGGACGCGGCGGTACGGCACGCTGTCCACGACGCCGGCATCCCGCTGGCCGATGCCGTCCGCGCGGCCAGCCAGAACCCGGCGGACATGCTGGGGCTCTCCGACGTCGGCCGCATCGGCAGCGGACAGAAGGCGGACCTGGTGGTCCTCACGGCGGAGCTCGAGGTGGCCGCCGTGATGAAGGAAGGCGAGTGGCTCGCTGGCTGAGCCCCGCTGGTTGAGCGGCGTCAGTCGCTAGTCGTCCGGGCTCTGGTTCAGCACCTGGAAGTTGGGGCCGATGTTGACTTCCACCTCGGACCCGTCGCTCTTACGGATCTCGACCTCGTAGGAGGAACCGGCGTCGTCGCCCCGTTCGACCTCGGTGACCTGTCCGGGGCCGACTTTGGCCATTGCGGCGTCGACTGCTTTGTCGCGGTCGGTCTGGTTCAGCGGCTGCTGGGTGCTCCCGCTGCCCGTTGTGTCGTCATCGAAGGGGTTCACGGAAGCCGCAGCCACCGACGCGCCTCCCAAAGCCGCCGCAGCGACCGCTGCTCCGATGATCCACGCTGTTCTCTTGCGCACGGCAGACTCCTTTACGTTGTTTTTCCAGTGTCCCCCTGCGGAGGGAACCGGACAAGGAGCGTTCTTTAGCCGCCGTCGCCGTATGACTGCCGTGCCAGGCGGGCGAACTCCGTGATGAGAACCGACGGATCGTCCTTCCAGTACGCGAGGAACACGGAAATGGGCGGCGCGTCCCGGACAACCTTGTAGGCCACGCCGGGCCGTGGGTACTGCGTGGCTGTCGCCTCAGAGGACATCCCCATGGCCTGTCCGGTGGAGATCAGTGTCAGCCAGTCGTCCACTCCCTGGACCGGGCGGAGGGTGGCGGGCTGCGCGTCCGGGCTCCACAGGTCCGCCGAGGTGGTTCCCGTCCGGCTGTCCACGGCGAGCGCCCGCCCGGCAAAGTCGGCCATGCGCAGGAAGCGCCGGCGGGCCAGCGGGTCCGTGGCGGCTACCGCGGCGTAGCGCCGTTCCGTTCCAATCAGCGTCTCGGCGAAGCGGGGATCGCTAAGCGGCTTGCGGACGACGGCGACATCAACAGTCCCGTTGGCCAGGCTGGCAGCCGGCGAACCGGATTGCACCCAGACCAGCGGGACAGCAGGGTTCGAATCCTCCCAGCGCCGCTGCACGGCAAGGGTCCGGCTGCCCACCGCGGACCAGGCGTACCCCACCCTGAGTTCACCAGCGTCACCGCGCGCTGCCTCTTCCAGCAGACGGGCTTCGTCCAGGACCCGCCGGGCGTGCTCAATGATCCGATTGCCGGTCGCCGTTGGCGTGACACTGCGCGTCGTCCGCTGGAAAACGCGCACACCGAGTGCCCGCTCCAGCGCAGCAACGGACCGCGAGACGCTGGCCTGCGACGTCCCTAGGGCGATGGCCGCGTCGGTGAACGTCTGCGCCTCGGCAACGGCCACGAGGGCCCGAAGATGGCGCAGTTCCAGATTCATACGGCAATCGTATAGAACCGGCGGCGGGAACATTTATGGGTTTGCGGATCTGCCCGCACACTCTTTGTCTATGGAGACTTTCGTAGAGCACGGCACCGGCCGGGGCCGCAGTCAGTCAGCCCCAGCCCAGGGCTGGCTCCTGGGCGGTGTCCTGACCATGACCGGCAGTGGAATCAGCAACCAGGTGGGCGCCGGCATCGGCGCACACGCATTTTCGGCAGTCGGGCCCGCCGGCGTGGTGGCCGTGCGCCAGCTCGTCGCTGCCGCCGTGCTCCTGCCCGTGGCCCGGCCTCCCCTGCACCGTTTCACCTGGCGCCAGTGGTGGCCGACTATCCTCCTGGGCGCTGCCATCGCCCTGATGAACATCTGCCTGTACGTCGCCATCCAGCGGATCGGCCTCGGCCTGGCCGTGACGCTGGAGTTCCTCGGCCCGCTGGCCATAGCCCTAATGCGCTCGCGGACCTGGCTGGACATGCTGTGTGCGGCCTGCGCCGGCTGCGGGGTCTACGTCCTGGTGCTGCCCGGTCCCAGCAGCGATTTCGCCGGAATCGGCATCGCGATGGCCGCAGCCGCCTGCTGGGCGGCCTACATCGTCCTGAACAGGGTTGCCGGGCAGCGGCTGCCGGGCCTGCAGGCGCCCGCGGCCGCCACCGCGGTTTCCCTCGTCTTTTACCTGCCAGTGACGGCGTATCTGCTGGCCCAGGGTTCGCTGGCCGGTCCTGCGCTGGGTTACTCGGTCATCGCCGGCATGCTGTGCTCGGTCATCCCCTACGCCGCGGACCTCATCGCGTTGCGGCACGTCCAGCCCGGCTTTTTTGGCGTTTACATGAGCATCAACCCGTTGCTGGCTGCACTCTCCGGGACGGTCGTGCTGGGCCAGTTCCTCGCGCTGCATGAGTGGCTGGGCATGGCGATCATCGTCGCCACCAACGTGGCGGCCATTCTGCTCGCCGGACGCAGAAGGCGCCCGTTTTTGCCGGCATCCCGGGGGTAGCCTTGGGGCAGGAGGGCAACATGGCTGTCAGGAGTGCAGGGCTTCTGCTGTATCAGCAGAACAGCGGGGCGGAAGTGGACGTGTGGATCGCCCACATGGGCGGACCCTTCTGGGAGCGCAAGGATGAGCGCGCCTGGTCGATTCCCAAGGGCGAGTACCCCGAAGGCGAGGACCCGCTCGTGGCCGCGCAGCGTGAGTTCGCCGAGGAAATGGGGGTCCCGGCGCCGTCCGCGGACTACGTGCTGCTCGGTACCTTCCGGCAGCCCTCGGGCAAGCTCATCACCGCGTTCGCCGCCGAGTCCGCTTTCGCGCCCGAGAAGATCCTGAGCAACACTTTTCCGTTGGAATGGCCCAAGGGGTCCGGGACAGTCCAGGACTTCCCCGAGATCGACCGCGCCGAGTGGATCGGTGAATCCGAGGCCCGCATCAAGCTGGTCAAAGGCCAGCTGCCAATCCTCGACGCGCTGCTCGAGCACCTCAGAGAACGACGCCCGTGAGATCCGCGTACCTGCACCTGGCGACAGTCATTATGGAACCCGCCGGCGACGACATGCCTGCTCCTGATATTGCCGCCTTGGGTGCCGCAGTCACCCTTGAGCTGTGCGGAAGCTGGGATCATCCGCCGCCCTGCCCGCTGGCGCCGCACCACACCCAGCCGGACAGGGACGGGGACACGGTTACCCTGCGGATCATCTTCGCCACCGAACCGGGGAACGAAGCCCTGGTGCGCACCCGCATCGACAGCGCCCTCCGCGAGGGAAACCTCACGGGCCCGGATGGCCGCACCAGCCGCTGGGCATTCCTCGGCGGCGGCCCCGGCGAACTCGACCCCTCTGAGGCCGAGCACGCCCGGCGCCTCACAGACGGCTAGCGTGTCCCGGTTCCCCCAGAATCGTCCGGTAGATCCCGGTGTGGTCGAGGTCGCCGTCGCCGGCATCGACCATTAGCTCGAAGGCACCGCGGACGCTGGCGGAGAGCGGCAGCTCCAGCCCGGCGTCCTTGGCAATCTCGGCAATGAAGTTCAGGTCCTTCAGCTGGTTTTTGGCAGAGCCGCCGCCTTCGAAGTCCTGATCGATCCAGCGCTGTCCCTTCTGCCTGAGCACCTCCGAATTCGCCAGCCCGCCGGCCAGAATGGACTGCACCTTCTCGGGGTCAAGCCCGGTGGCCGTCGCCACGGCCATGGCCTCGGCGAGGGCCGTGACCGTGGCGGAGACGACGATCTGGTTGCAGGCCTTGACCGTGGATCCTGCGCCGGCTTCGCCAAACCAGACGACAGTGGAACTGTAGAGCCCGAAGAGAGGGAGGAGGCGCCGCACGGTGTCACGCGGCCCTCCGGCCATGGTGCTCAGCCGGCCTTCCTCGGCTCCGATGGTTCCGCCGCTGAGCGGTGCGTCCACCACCGTCACCCCGTGCAGGTTCTTGCAGTCCTCGGCGAACCGGGCCACGGCAACCGGCGACACCGTTCCGTGAATCACCAGGACCGGTTCCTCGATGCCGGCCGCCTTCCACCCTGCCAGCAGTCCGTCCTCGCCGGGCAGCAGGCTGGCGACCTGCGGCAGGTCCGGCAGGACGGTGAGGACGACGCCGGCGGCAGCCTCCGCCGGTGTGCCGGCCACGCGTCCCCCGCCGATGGCCCTGGCCTTTTCCGCGGTGCGGTTCCAGAGCGTGAGCGGGACGCCGGCGGCCAGAATATTGCGGGCGATCGGGGCGCCCATCGGGCCGGTGCCCAGCAGGGCGATGGACTTCAGCTCATTCTGTATGTCTGTCACTGCTGTTTCTGTCACTATGCTCACGTTGTTAGAAGGGAATCAGGCCGGCCATGGCGGGCAGGAAGGTGCTGAACCATGGAACGGCGGCAAGCACCAGCAGCCCGATGAACACTGCGATGAGGTATGGCCAGAAATGCTTGAGGCTCTTTTCCACGGTCTCGAGGCCGGTTGCGCAGGCCACATAGAAGCCGACACCGGCCGGCGGCGCGAACGAACCGATGCCCATCGAGATGATCAGCACCATGGCGTACTGCACCGGGTTGACGCCGAATTCGGTGGCGATGGGCAGGAGCAGCGGTGCGAAAATCAGCACCGCTGGCAGGCCCTCAAGCAGCTGGCCCATGATGATCAGCAGCACCACAGTGAACAGCATGAAGAGAATGGGTGAGTCGCCCAGGCCGGACATGAGGTCGTGGATCTGCTGGGACACACCGGCGAGGGCAAGCGTCTGGGCCAGCGGCGACGCGGCAGCGATGATGAACAGAACCATGCCCGCTGTCGTCGTCGTTTCCCGCAGCGTATCGCCCAGCAGCCGCTTGCTGCCGCGCCGGTAGGCGGCGGCAAGGACAAAGGCATAAGCGACGGCGACCGAGGACACCTCGGTGGGAGTGGCGAAGCCGCTCAGGATGCCCACCACCATGCCCACCGGCAGCAGCAGCGTGGGGATGGCGAAGAACGTGGCGGAACCGCGCGCACGCCAGGTGGCCTTGGGGCTGGAGACGCCCCCCTGCTTCTTTGCGCGGAGGAAAACGAGCGCCATGACCACGAGGGCCAGGAAAGCAGCCGGAACGAAGCCTGCGAGGAACAGCGTGGTGGTGGAGATCGTGGTGATGGAGCCCATGATGAGCAGGACGATGCTCGGCGGGATGGTTTCGCCCATGATGGCCGAGGCGGACAGCACCGCGACCACCTCGCCGCGCGGGTACTTTCGTTCCTCGAGCATGCCGCGCATGGTGGTTCCCACGGCCGCGACGTCCGCAACCTTGGAGCCGGAGATGCCGGAGAAGATGTACATGGTCACGACGACCACCTGGAGAAGACCGCCCCGCAGGTGCCCGATGAGTGCGTCCACCAGCTTGGCGAGCGGCAGGGTCAGGCCGGCGGAGTTCATGACGGTGCCGGCAAGGATGAAGAACGGGATGGCCAGCAGCACGAAGCCCTTGGCGCCCGAGGCCATGCCGATCGGGATCGCACTGACCTCGGAGATCCCGCCGAGGTAGAGGTAGATGCCGGAGGCCAGGGCCAGGACGAACGCGATGGGCAGGCCCAGGAACAGCAGGGCGAACAGGGCAACCAGGACCACGCCGAGGAGGACGTTGGGCGAGGCGTAGTAGAACAGCGGCTGGGACAGGACAACGGCGGCGGCCAGGACGGCGGTGATCCCCGCGCCGACCAGGACGGCGCGGCGTGGCTGCCGCGTGAGTTTCAGGACGGCAAACCAGGCAATGAGCACCATGCCGATCGAGAAGGGCAGCGAAACCCAGAACACCGGCAGCTGGAGGATCGGCGTCTTTTCCTCGAGCTGCTGGACGAGGGTGGGGACGAAGAGCGCAAAGGCTCCGGCGCTCATGACGAAGACAAGGCAATCGACCAAGGCCGCCAGATAAGGCTTCCAGCTAGCCGGAAGCCGCATGATCAGGGCCTGGACGGCCATGTGCGCACCCTTGGGATAGGCGATGGCACCGCCGATGAAGGCGATGGTCAGCAGCGCGATTTCAGAGACTTCCTGCGTCCACAGCACGGAATCCCCGGTGACAACCCGGACCATGATGTTCAGCAGGATAACCACGAGCTCGGCAAGGATGGCCGCGCCGACGGTCCATTCCAGGGCCTTGTCCAGCCAGATGGCTCCGCTCCAGCGCGGTGCGACGTGCCCGTGGTGAAGGATCTCTTCCGCGTCGGAGGGAAGGACCTCTTCGAGTTCCTTCGGGGCGAGTGTATGTTCCATGTTTTTCCAGACTGTCATCGTTGAGAGCGGGATGCTTGGTGAGGGCCGGAGCGCCGGACTGCGCTCCGGCCCTCAAAGGGTTTTACTTGGCTGCGGCAATTGCCTGGTCGAAGAATTCCTTGCCGATCAGCTTCGAGAACTCCGGGTAGAGACTCTTGGAAACTGCCTTGAACTGCTCGAGACCCGCGGCGCTGGGCTCGTTGGCCTTCATGCCCTTGGCGGTGAGCTCGGCCAGCTGCTTCTCTGACTGCTCGGCGTCGTACTCGGTCTTGAAGGTGGCGGTTTCAACCGAGGCGTCCGTCAGGATCTTCTTCTGGTCCTCGTTCAGCGAGTCCCACTTCTTGGAGGACAGGGCCAGGACCCAGGCGTCGTTGATGTGGTGGGTCAGCGAGACGTACTTCTGGACTTCCGAGAACTTGTTGGTCCACGGCACCTCGATCGGGTTTTCCTGACCGTCGATCGTTCCCGTCTGCAGGCCGGTGAAGACTTCGGAGAACGCCATGGTGGTGGGGCTCGCGCCCAGCTTGCCGAAGAAGTCGGTCCACAGCGGGTTGCCCGGCACTCGGATCTTCAGGCCCTTCAGGTCCGACGGCTGCTCGATGGGGCGCTCGGAGTTGGTGATCTGGCGTCCGGTCCGGGTGAGGAAGGACAGCGCGACGGTGTTCTTCTCCTTGAGCTTTTCCTTCAGTACATCGCCGGGCTTGCCTGCCAGGAACGCTGCCTCTTCCTTCGTGTCATCGAAGAGGTAGGGGATGCTGATGGCATTCATCTCGGGCACCACGGACGCGTAAACCGACGTCGACAGGATCAGCGCGTCCAGCGAGCCGCCCTGAAGCCTCGTGACGGCGGCGTTCTGATCCCCGCTGAAGCTCGTTCCGTTCGGTACCACTGTGACAACCACGGAGCCGTTGGAGGTCTTCTTCACCTGGTCGGCGAAGTGCTGGGCGGAGACACCCACCGAGGAGGTCAGCGGGTCCGGGATGGACAGCTGGACCTTGGCCACCGGCGCGCCGCTGCCGGGGGCTCCGGAGGCGCAGCCGGCGAGGACGGAGGCGGCGAGGGTGCATGCCAGCACTCCAGTGAGGGCGCGGGTCTTGGTGTTCATGTGATGCCTTTCTTCATTGGAAGGAGTCTTTTCCGGCAGGCGCGGGATGACATTGTCTTCCCGCGCCTCGCCCGGAGGGGTAATGCGGATGACTAGGCGCTGACGGCGGCTTCGGCGACCAGCGCCTCAGTTTCGCGGCGCAGCTCGAGGGCCTGCGAGAGCGATTCGTCCATGATGACGTCTTCCCAGCGGACGGTGGCACCCTTGGCGACGTCGGCGCGCAGCTCGACGTGGTGCGCCAGGGCTACCGGCAGGGCACCGATTTCGACGGAGTGCTTGGCCGAGACGAGCTTGCCCCAGACCGTGAAGCCGCCTTCGCCGTCGAGGAACTCGCCGGCCTTCAGGTCCTTCTTGGCGGTGGCAACGACGTCACCGAAGAAGCCGACGGGCGATCCGGTTGCAATGCCGCGGAGGGCTGCGTTGGCGATGGACATGTTCAGTTCGAGACCCACGTAGTGGTAGGGGCGGTACAGGGCTGCGTACTGGCCGGTGGGGTCCGGGTGCCACGGGTATTCGTTGAAGCAGCCGGAGACGTAGCCGTTCGTTGCCTTGACGACGACGAAGACGCCTTCCTGGGTGTTGTGGCTGATCCAGCTGCCGTCGCGGTTGACGCTCGACATGACGTCCACGCTTCCCTCGTGCGCCAGGGCACCCCCGACGTCGGCCGGGCGGCAGATCGTGGCGATCTCCTCCACGTCGCCCGGCGTGAAGCTCAGGCCGTTGTCAGAAGGGGTGAGGCCGGCGCCGTTGGCGACGGCGGCCATCTCGATGGAGGCCTTGGTGCCGTCACGGAAGGAGGTGTGCATGTACGGGTTGAGCTGGCCGGAGTCGGTGAGTTCCTTGGAGAACTCCCAGTTTTCCCAGACGTTGTCCGGGTTCATCTCGTGGTAGTGCTCAAGGTACTTGGCGCCCTTGCCGGCGCAGACCACGTCAAAGCCGCTGGTCCGGGCCCAGTCCACCAGTTCCATGATGAGTGCCGGCTGGTCGCCGTACGCCATGGAATACACGACGCCGGCCTCTTCCGCGCGCTTGGCGAGGGCCGGTCCGGCCAGGGCATCGGCCTCGACCGTGACCATGATGATGTGCTTCTTGGTTTCGATCGCCCGCAGCGCGTGCTTCACGCCGACGATGGGATTGCCGGTGGCTTCAACGATGACGTCGATGTCGACGTCGAACAGTTCGTCAGCGTTTGCCACGATGGTGGTGGAGCGGTTCTCCAGAGCAGTGGCGATGTCCGGGGCGATCTGGTTCTGGGGCCATCCGACGAGCTCGAAGGCACCCTCAGCCCGCTTCACATTGATGTCAGCGATGGCAACAACATGGATGCCCGGGATGTTGTTCGCCTGGGCGAGGTACATGGTGCCGTACCGGCCGGCGCCGATGAGGCCCACGCGGATCGGGCGGCCCTGCTGCTCGCGGTCGCTGAGAAGTTTGTGGAGGTTCATGGGGATCTCTCTGATTGTTGTCTAAGCCGAAGGGGCCAGCCGTCCACCGTGGGGTGGAGCACCTCTTCGTCGCAGTTGCTGTGACTTGGGCTACCGAGTGGAACCGGTTCCACTTTTGTACCAGTCAGTGTTAAGCTGTGTCAACAGATGTCGGTGAAACCCACTGGCCGCAAGGAGGAGCATTGAAGAAGGCGCCCACTATCCGCGATGTGGCGGCAGCGGCGGGAGTCTCGGTGTCCGTGGTGTCGCGGGTATTGAACCCCGACTCCGGCCCGGTCGCGCCCGCCAAGCGCGAACAGGTACTGAATGTCATCGATGAACTTGGGTACCGCCCCCGCGCCGCGGCGCGCGAACTCAGCGCGGGCCATGCCCTCACCGTTGGCCTGGTTGTCACGGACCTCGCCAACCCGTTCTTCGCCCAACTGGCTGACCGCGTGGTGTGGGAGGCCCGCAGCCATGGCGTGCAGGTAGTGGTCATGACCACTCAGGAGGACCCGCACCTTGAGGCCGAATCCCTGGACACGCTCCTTGACCGTTCAGTGGGCGGCGTCATCGCAACGCCGACGGGCGGAAACGTCGAGAAATGGGAGCGCCTGCGGGATCTCGGTGTGAACGTGGTCTTCGTGGACCGCGCCATACCGGATCTCAGCGACGTCGACGTTGTCAGCATCGAAAATTCCGACTCGGCCCGGCGAGCAACCGATCACCTCATCGCCCTGGGCCACGAGCGGATCGGTCTTATTACCGGCCCTGCAAGCACCTCCACCGGACGTTCGCGGATCGGCGGCTACCGGGCCGCCCTCGAAAGCGCTTCGCTGAGCCTCGATCCCATGCTGGTCAGGGACGTTCCCTTCCGCGGAGACGGCGGGGGGGACGCCGTCGGGTCCCTCCTTGCGTCCCCGGACGCCCCCACTGGACTGATCGTCGCCAACACCGCCCAGGTGCAAAGCTCAGTCCGGCGCCTCGTCCAGATGGGTGTGCGGATACCGGGCGACCTGTCGGTTATCGTCTTTGACGACAATCCGTGGACCGAGCTGACCAGTCCCCCGCTCAGCGCGATCCGGCAACCGATCGGCATGCTCGCGCTGCATTCGCTTGAACTCGTCCTCGGACGAATGCAGGGCCGGCTCCCCGCGGGCGCCAGGACCATCGAAGTGATGGCGGATTTCGTGCCGCGAAGCAGTTGCGCGGCACCGGCCCGCCTCGCCACCAGCAAGTCCGCAACCAGATAAGGAAAAGGAAAACCCATGACCGTAGTTGTCACCGCCATGTTCACGCCCAAGGAAGGTGCCTTCGACGACGTCGTGGCCGCCCTCTCCCCCGCCATCGCGGAGGTCCACGAGGAGCCGGGCTGTGAACTGTACGCCATCCACGAAGCCCCGAACGGCCAGATCGTCATGATCGAAAAGTGGGAGAGCGCCGAGCTCCTCGATGCCCACGGCGCCGGCGACCCCGTCAAGCGCCTGAACGCCTCCCTTGAGGGACTCCTGGCGGAACCGGTGGAGGTGACGCGGCTGGCCGCAATCCCCGCCGGCACCGCCGCGCAAGGTGCGCTCTGAGTTAAGGCCTCAGGCCTGAAAAGACAACGGCGGCCCCTTGCCTGCGCAGATCAGGCGGGGGCCGCCGTCGAGCCCCTGACCACCAGTTCCGGGTCCACGAGCTTCGTCCGGACCGGCAGTTCCGGATCCTTCATGCGGTCCAGCAGGGCCTTCGCCGCTCCGGCACCCACCTCGCCGTTGCGGCCGTCAATGGTGGTCAGGCGCAGCAGGTTCGCCGACGCGAGCGGCGAATTGTCGTAGCCGATCAGGGAAAGATCCTCCGGGATGCGCCGCCCCCGGTCCCGCGCCGCGGCCGCCACCCCCATCGCCATCACGTCGTTGGCCGCAAAAATCGCCGTGATCGCAGGGTTCTGGTCCAGGAGCCTCAGCGCACCGTCGTAGCCGTCCGGCTCCATCGTCTGCCCGTGGCCCTGCACGGTGTGCGGCTGCAGCCCGTGTTCGCGCATCGCGGCCTCAAACCCCTGCGCCCGGAGACGGGCGGCACCGCCCCCGCCGGTCACATGCCCGATTTCCCGGTGCCCGAGCCCGATCAGGTGCCCGGTGGCCAGGCGGCCGCCGGCCTCGTCGTCGTTGGCCACGATATCCGCCCCGGGGACCACGACGTCCCGGTTGCCCGCCACCACCGCAGGAACGTCGACGGCGGCGAACATCTCCTCCGTAGGCTCGGTCGCGATCACTATGCCGTCCACCCGCAAAGACATGAGGCCGTCCACCGGCGTCCGGTCCAGGTGGGCATTGAACGACGGGTCGGCGACGGCTACACGGAAGCCGAGGGGAGCGAGTTCGTCGTGCAGCCCGCCAAGCAGGCCGACGAACCAGAGGTTCCGGTAGTCGTCCAGGACGACGCCGATGGTCCGGGACCGGTTACCGGCCAGGGTCGCTGCCGCCCGGCTCGGGCGGTAGTTCAGCCTTTCGATGGCCTCCTCGACGGCGGCGCGGCGGGCAGCGGAGACGCCGGGCGCACCGCGCAGGACCAGCGAGACCAGGGATTTCGATACCCCGGCCGCGGAGGCGACGTCGTAAATGTTCGGGCGTTTTCCGGTCTCCTGGGTCACCCTGCAATTGTCACCCATGCGCTGACCTTTTAGGGATATTGACAGGACAAAGTTCCGCCCCTATCGTGTTTATGGAGCGCTCCATTTGCGTCCCACGTCACAGCGGCCGAATCCCGCAAAGCCCGTTTCAAAGGAGAAAACCAATGCCCAAAGATCTCGGCGTAGCCGTCATCGGGGCGGGCATGGCCGGCAAGGCCCACGCCGCCGCCTTCCGCACCGCCTCCGCCCTGTACAACCCCGTCCTGCCGCCAATCCGGCTGGTTTCCATCGGCGACGTCAACCCGGAGTTCGGCTCCCTCGCCGCACGGCGCTTCGGCTACGAGCGCAACGACACCTCATGGCAGGCCATCGCCGAGGCCGATGACATCGACGTCGTCAGCGTTGTCATCGCCAACTCGCTGCATAGGGAAGTGGTGGAGGGCCTCCTTGCCGCCGGCAAGCATGTGCTGTGCGAGAAGCCGCTGAGCGACACCCTGGAAGACGCGCGGGCCATGGCCGACGCCGCCCGCAACGCCTCCTCAATCGCCCGCATCGGATTCACCTTCCGCCGCACCCCGGGCATCGCCTATATCCGCGACCTCATCCGGAACGGGACCCTGGGCAAGGTACTGCACTTCAGCGGCCGCTACTGGACGGACTACGGCTTCAGCCCGGATGCTCCCATGAGCTGGCGCTACAAGGGCGGCCCCGGCTCCGGTGCGCTGGCCGACGTCGGAAGCCACCTGGCGTACGTTTCAGAGTTCCTCTGCGGCGACGTCAAGTCCATCAGCGGCGGCCGCCTCAGCACGGCCATCGACAAGCGGCCCCTGCCGCTGGGCGCCGTCATGGGACACGACCACGCCGCCGTCAGCGACACCTATGAGGCCGTGGAGAACGACGACTACGCAGCCTTCTCAGCCGAGTTCGAAAACGGCGCCGGCAGCTTCGAAGTCTCCCGCGTCGCGGCCGGCCACGCAAACAGCCTCAACTTCGAGGTCTTCTGCGAGAACGGCTCCGCGAAGTTCGACCAGCGCCGCCCGGGCGAGGTCCAACTGTTCCTCAACGACGGCTCCGGCCACGAGAGCGGCTACCGCCAGGTCATCCTCGGCCCGGGCCACCCCTACATCGCCGGCGGCCTTGCCATGGACGCCCCCGAGGTCGGTTTCGGCCAGAACGACGCTTTCGCCTATCAGTCGCGTGCGTTCCTCGAAGAGGTCGCCGGCCTCAGCGAAGCGGAATCCCTGCCGCGCTGCGCCACCTTCGATGAAGGCGTCCGCAACATGGAACTGCTCGCCGCCGTCACCGAATCCGCCCTGAACAACGGAAAGAACATCACGCTATGAAGCTCGGCGTCTACAACGCAATCCTGCACGACCGCCCGCTGCCCGAGGCCCTGAAGGTCGTCGCCGACCTGGGCCTGACCGGCATCGAAATCAACTCCGGCGGGTTCCTGCCCGCGGTGCACGTCCCCACCTTCGACGACATCCTCGAAAGCGACGCCGCCCGCGATGACTACCTCGCGATCTTCGAAGGCACTGGCGTTTCCATCGCCGGGCTGAACTGCAACGGCAACCCGCTGCACCCCAACCGCGCCATCGGAGACAAGCACGCCGAGGACATCCGCCGCTCCATCCGCCTGGCCCACCGCCTCGGACAGAGCCGAGTGGTCACCATGTCCGGCCTGCCCGGCGGGGAACCCGGCGCCACCGTGCCGAACTGGATCGTCAACGCCTGGAACTCCGCGGCACTGGACGTCCTGGACTACCAGTGGGGCGTCGCCGCCAAATTCTGGAAGGAGACCGACCGGCTCGCCGCCGACCACGGCGTCAAGGTCGCCCTGGAACTGCACCCGCAGAACCTCGTCTTCAACCCCGCCGACGTGTACAAGCTCGTCGAACTGACCGGCGCCACCCACGTGGGCGTCGAACTCGACGCCTCCCACCTGTTCTGGCAGCAGATGGACCCGGTGGCCGTGGTCCGCGAACTCGGCCCGCTGGTCTTCCACGCGGCCGCCAAGGACGTACGCGTCAACAAGGACACCGCCGCGGTCTACGGTGTCCTCGACAACCGCTTCCGCCGGCTCTCCCCCGAAGAAAACCGCACCAACCTCGGCGGCGACGAGTGGGCCAACGAATGGCCTAAACCCGCCGCTTGGGACTTCGTCGCCCTCGGCAAGGGCCACGACACGGCCTACTGGACGGAGTTCCTGCGCGCCCTCCACGAGGTGGACCCGGACATGCTCGTCAACATCGAGCACGAAGACGTCGAGCTGGGCCGCATCGAAGGGCTCGAAGTAGCCGCTACGGTCCTGAAGGATGCGGACGCAGCTTTGGCCGCCTCGCTGGTCAACCACTAACCCGCACCCGCACCACACGCACCAGCACGGAAGCCTGCCGGCACCAGCCGGCAGGCTTCCTCCGTTGTTGAACGGAGCCAGAGGGCCTGCGGGTATCGTAGGGACTACCCGATTGCCAACTCCCTCCTGGCAGAGTGGCTCCCCTGGAAGCGGCGCGGGCAGATGCTTGGCGTCCTCCAGGTGGGCTTTGAAGCGGCTGATGACGCCCCTGCAGCCAAGAAGAAGATGGATCTCCGCGTCCTGCTGCGTCGGCCTTACCTTAAGCGCACCATCGTCTGCAGCTCCTTCTACGCCCTGCAGGTTGGCCCGCTGCTCGCCATCTTCACCTTTGGCCCCACGATCCTGTCGGCGTTTGGCATGGGCGAGGGCAATCTCTCCAACCTCGGTTCCGTGATTATCGACCTGGTTTTCCTGGCCGGCTGCATCCCGGCGCTGAAACTAATCAAATCCTGGGGCCGCCGGCCGCTCATCATCTGGTGCTTCGCCCTGATGGCCATCCCCCTGGAATAGGCCTATCCGAGCGAAAGAGGACGGCGGCAAGCCTGAAGCCGCAACCAGCAACGATGAGCCGGCGCTGCAGACAAAACTAGCCGGCGCAAACCAGTCACAACATAGGCGTGCCGCTCAGGTGGATTCCCACCTGGGCGGCACGCCTTAGTTTTTCGCGGCAGGCGGAGGATGGTCGAGGCTGCCGGCAGAAGTCGAAAGTCTAAAACTTATTCTTATCCGTTGAATTCGCACGATGCGGCACGCTTCGAAGCATCCCGCAGCGGCCCCGGGTCAGTTCCCGTGCCGGCGGACAGCCTAGCGGATGCCCTGGTCGGAGAACTTCACGACATCCGCCGCGTTGGCCTTGTCGACGATGGTGGGCCCGGTGAGCACGGGCTGCCCGCCGCCGAGCTTGAAGCCGCCCCGCTTGACCTGCCACAGAGCGTCCACGGAACCATAACCCTGGAGCCACGGCTGCTGGTCCACCGTGAACAGCACGGTGCCGTCCGCGATCTTCTGCGCGAGCTCCTTGTTCAGGTCAAAGGAGGCCACCTTCGCCGAGCTGCCCGCAGTTGCGACGGACTTTAGGAGGGTGAGCGTGATGGGTGCTCCCAGGCCGATGATGACGTCGGCGTCCTTGGCTGCCTGCAGCTTTGCCGTTGCCGTTGATTCCACGGACGTCATGTCGGCGCCATTCACGTACAGGATCTCAGTTCCGGGAACCTTGGACTTCACGCCTTCGCAGCGGGCTTCCAGCCCCACGTGCCCCTGGGCCTGGATCACGCAGATGGGGTGCTTGAAATTCTCGGCAGCCAGCTTCTCCCCCACGGCCTGGCCAGCGAGCTGCTCGTTGGAGCCGAAGTGCGTGAAGGCCCCGAGCTCCTTGGAGACGTCCTCACCGGCGTTCAGGCTCACGATGGGGATGCCGGCGTCAGAGGCCTTCTTGAGGGAATCCTTCAGTGCGCCGGGCGTGGCCAGAGTGACGGCGATGCCGTCCACCTTCTGGTCCACGGCCTGCTGGATTAGCTGCGCCTGGCGGCCCGCTTCGGGATCGTTCGTGTAGAGGAGCTCCACGTTGTCCTTTGCGGCGGCCTCCTCGGCACCCTTGCGCACGGTGTCCCAGAAGGTGTCGCCCGCCGGAGCGTGCGTGATCATGGCAATCTTCATGCGCGGAGTGGAGGCGGCCTGGCCCCCGCCGCCTCCACTGCTGGCTTCCGGCGCCCTTCCGCCCTGGCTGGAGCAGGCCGTCAGGGCCAGCATCGGGATCGCAACTGCGGCGACCGCGGCGCGGCGCCAAAAAAACTTCTTCACTGGTGATCTCCTTCGATCGTGTCCAGATGATCAGGGAAGCCACACCGCCGTATCTTTCCGGCTGGAAAAGGATGATGTGACCGAGCGGACTTGGAGCGCTCCATAAATCGAGAGTACGAGCAGGACTTTGTCCTGTCAATAGTTCTAGTTGTCGCGGCCAGCTGACCGCCGCCTGCCGCTGACGGCTTAACGCTCGTAGACGCCGGTCAGCGTTGCCGTGCCCAGCAGATGACGGGCGAGCTCGGAACCCAGCTCCGCAGGCTTCGCCCCTGCCCCGCCCGGCAGCTCTTCCACATCCAGCGCATAGACCGTGACGACATAGCGGTGCCGGCCGTGACCCGGCGGCGGGGCCGCCCCCAGATAGCCGCTGAAGCCGCCGTCGTTCGTCAGCTGCACCGCTCCGGGCGGGAGCTGCGGGCCGCCCTCAGCCCCGGCGCCCTCCGCCAGGGAGGTGGTGTCCGCAGGGATATTGAGGACCGCCCAGTGCCAGAATCCACCGGCGCCCGGCGCATCCGGATCAAACACGGTGACGGCGTAGCTTCTGGTTCCGTCCGGCGCCCCGCTCCAGCTCAGCTGCGGGGACTCGTCGGCGCCGCCGGCATGCATCCTGCCGCTGCGCTGCGGCGGCGGCAGGGTCGCGCCATCCTCGAAGGACCGGCTGGTGAGCCCGAACGTGGGGACGTCCGGCAGGTTTGAAAACGGGCCCGGCGATGTCATGGCTGCCTCTCAGGTGGTGGGAACTTCGGCTTCCTCTGCTGCTGCTTCAATGTGGTTGAGCTCCGCCCGCGTGGGTGGATTGGCGCCTGCACGGGACACGGTCACTGCTGCCGCGCGGGACGCGTGGGCCAGGAGGGCGGTGAGCCCCTCGGCCGGCAGCGCCCGCAGGTCAGCCCGGTTCTGGGCGCCGGCCAGGCCGCGGTCCACCACCCCGGAAAGCAGCGCCGCCATGAAGGAATCCCCGGCGCCCACGGTGTCCGCCACCTCCACGCGGGGTGCGGCAAACTCGGCCTCGCCCGCGGCGGTGATCCCCCACGGCCCGGCCGCGCCGCGCGTCACCACCACCACGGCCGGCCCTTCGGCACCGCCAAGCTTCAACCAGCGTCGTGCGGACTCCAACGGATCCACGCCGGGGTAGAGCCAGGCGAGGTCCTCGTCGGAGGCCTTGACAATGTCCGCGAGAGTCACGAACTTTTCCGCCTGCCGGCGGGCGTAATTGGCGTCCGCGATGATGCTGGGGCGGCAGTTGGGGTCAAAACTGATGGTCGACGCCGGGTGGGCATGTTCGACGGCGGCCAACACCTCCGCGGCGCCCGGCGCCAGCATGGTGGCGATGGAGCCCGTGTGCAGCAGCGTGGTCCCCTGCAGCATGAACGGCAGCCGTTCCACCAGCCCGGGGAGCTCCCAGGCGAGGTCGAACGTGTAGGTGGCGGCGCCGTCGTCGTCCACCAGTGCGGTGGCCACACTGGTGGGCAGCCCGTCCGGGGCCTGCGGGAGCATGACGGAACTCGCCCGCAGGTGGGCGGCCACCGACTCACCGTAGGCGTCCCGGCCGTACCGGCCCACGAACTGCACGGGGTGCCCGAGGCGGGCGAGCCCGACGGCGACGTTGAGCGGGCTGCCACCCACATGGGCTTCGATTCCGGAACTGCGCTGGACCACGTCAACGAGGCCCTCGCCGATAACAGTGAGCATGGTCATACTCTGCCAGAGAACGCCGCCCGGCGCCCGGGTCCTTCCAAAGGAAGTTGCCCGAAAACTAGGCCTTCTTCCCCGGCAGCGCGAGCTTGAAGACCTTCGCCCACGAGGAACCCACCTGCTTCAGCAGCGGCCCGGTGGTGTACGGCAGGCCGTAGCGCTTGCAGATTTCCTGCACCTTCGGGGCCACTTCCCCGTACCGGTTGGACGGCAGGTCCGGGAACAGGTGGTGTTCGATCTGGTGGGACAGGTTCCCGGTCATGATGTGCATGAACTTGGAGCCGGAGATGTTGGCCGAGCCGATCATCTGGCGGACGTACCAGTCACCGCGGGTTTCACCCTCGACCATTTCCTCGGTGAAGGTGTCCGTCCCTTCCGGGAAGTGTCCGCAGAAGATCACGGCATGGGCCCACACGTTGCGCACGGCGTTGGCGGTGAGCGTCCCCATAAGCGCCTGCTTGCCCGAGCCGGTGAGCATGGCAACGGCCGGCGTGGCGGCGTAGTCCTTGGTGAACTGCTTGAGGGCTTTGATGCCGAGGGCCTTGAGGTCGCGGGTCATGGCCTCCTTGCTCTTCCTGCCCTCCTTGTAGTCGACGAGCTCCAGGTCGTAGACCGCGATGCCCCATTCGAAAATCGGGGCCAGGATCGCGTTGTAGAGCGGGTTGCCGAGGGCGCGGGGGGTCCAGGGCTGGTCCTCGTCCATGCGCAGCAGGTTGTATCCGACGTCGTTGTCCTTGCCCACCACGTTGGTCCAGCGGTGGTGGAGGTCGTTGTGGGTGTGCTGCCACGAACGGGCCGGGGTCACGAAGTCCCATTCCCACGTGGTGGAGTGGATGTCCGGATCGCGCATCCAGTCCCACTGGCCGTGGAGGATGTTGTGGCCGATCTCCATGTTTTCCAGGATCTTGGCGAGGCTGAGCAGGCTGGTGCCGGTGACCCAGGCGGCCTTGTTCCGGCTCGCCAGCAGCGTCGCGCGTCCCGCGATCTCCAGCCCGCGCTGGATCTTGATCACCCGCCGAATGTAGGCGGCGTCTGAAGCTCCGCGCTTGGCGAGGATCTCATCCTTGATGGCGTCCAGCTCGCGGCCGAGCTCTGCCACCTGTTCGTCGGAAAGGTGTGCGGCGGCTGGCGGGCGGACGGTGGGCCGGCCGGAGGCGGCCAGTGCCCCCGGCCGCGGTTTGGTAACCGGCTTGTCCGTGGAGACGCCGGTGGTGGACTTCGTAGTCGCGGCTGTGCGATCGGATATTGCAGTCATGCTTGTGATGCTCCTCAAATCTCGAGGTTAACGGGCCCGGCAGCTGCCGAAACGCACGTCTGGATTAGTTGGCCCGGTTCACCGTGGACTTCGCCGGTGCGGAGGTCCCGGACCTGCCCTGCACGCAGGGGCAGCAGGCAGCTGTGGCAGATGCCCATGCGGCAGCCGCTGGGCATGAGGACCCCGGCGTCTTCGCCGACGTCGAGCAGGGGGGTGTCGCCGTCGGCCTCCACCTCACGGTCGGAGGCCTCAAAGGTGACCAGCCCGCCGTCGTGCCCTTCACCGCCGAGCAAGCTGGTGTTGAAGCGCTCGATGATGAGGTTGACGGGGTCCGCTGCGAAGGGGCCGGTGGCCCCTTCTGCGCGGGCTGACTTGGGGTTCTTGGGGTGGGCGGCCGCTTCGGCGGCCCACAGGGCTTCTGCGTCATCCAGGAACCCTTCCGGGCCGCAGGCGTAGGCAGCGCGGCGGCGCCAGTCGGGGCACAGGCTGTCCAGTCCGGCGGCCGAGCCGAAGTCCATCCGGCCACGCTCCCCGGTAAACCAGTGGGTGACGCGGAAGTTGGGGAACTGGTCCGCGAGCTCGGAAAGTTCCTCACGGAAGATGCTGTCCTCCGGCCTGCGGGCGGAATGGATCAGCACCACATCGGCGTCGGGACGGTGCGGCACCAGCGTGCGGACCATGGACATCACGGGGGTGATGCCGCTGCCGGCGGTGAGCATCAGGAGAGGCCGCGGATGTTCGGGGAGGACGAAGTCGCCCTGCGGGGGCGCCAGGAACAGGACGTCCCCGGGCCGGGTGTTGCGGACCAGGACGCCGGATACGGCACCCACGTCGCTCACGGTGATGGCGGGATCCTCCCCCGCCGGGGCGCTGAGCGAATAGGAGCGCCAGTGCCGGACGCCGTCGAGTTCGACGCCGATCCGCGCCCACTGGCCGGCTTTATGGGCCTTCCAGCCGCGGCCGGGCCGGAAATGGATGGTGGCTGAATCCGCTGTTTCAGGGACAACTTTGGTGACCACCCCGCGCAGCTGCCGGGCGGAGAACACCGGGTCAAAGAGCGCGAGTATGTCCTCCGGGGCTAGAGGAGTTGTCAGGACAGACGCCGCGCGCGCCAATTTGCGGAGCCGGATCATGCTGTCCGCTTCCTGCCGGGCTCACCCATGTGTATCTCCTAGTGAAACCCATGATCGAAATATGTTGACTATCCCCCAACTACAAGAGTCCCCCATGCCGGTGCCACTAGCAACCGGCGTCCGCATCGCGGGGCGCTGGACCACGCGGGACAGGCGTGGCGCGTTGCGGGCCATGTTCAATATTCCTCCGTTGTTACGCCTGCGGGCTTTTGCGGTAGATGATAAGCATACTTACCGCCGGAGTGCACGCACTCCCTTAGCCCACGTCAATGCAACGAACGGACGCCGGCGTAGTTCCCGCCCCTAAAGCAGCAGCAGCTCCTGGACCAGCTCGCGGCACTTTCGGTACGACGGGGCCTTCGGGTCGATCAGCGCGAAGTGGTCGCCCGGAACCTTGACCACCTGGACCGGGGCTCCGGCTGCGCGGGCGGCCGTGGCGTAGGCCTCGGACTGGCTCACCGGCACGGTGTCGTCCTCAATCCCGTGGACCGCATAGACCGGGATGGTGAGCGGCACGGCGCTCATCGGATCGGCGTACTTGTGGCGCTTGGGGTACCTCTCGGCAGAGCCGCCCAGAAAGTTGCTGACGGCACCGTTGCTGAGGTCGTGCCACTCCGCCTGCGCCAGGTTGAGCAGCCCGGACTGGCTGACGACGCCGGTCAGGTGGACGGCCTCGCCGTTGAGGTTCCTGGCGACCTGCCGGTCGGCGTCGGCCGCGCCCAGTCCCGCAAGCCGGTCCCGGCCGGCCGCCCAGACGGCCAGGTGCCCGCCGGCGGAGTGCCCCAGCGCCACCACGCGATTCAGGTCGAGGTCGTGCTCGCCGGCCACCTCACGGAGCTTATCGATCCCGGCGAGGACATCCTCGAACGTCCGCGGCCACCCGCCGCCGTTGCCCGCCCGGCGGTACTCCAGGTTCCAGGCGACGATGCCGTGCGCGGCGAGGTCTTTCGCCAGCGGCTCGCCCAGTTCAGCGCCGTACTGCGAGCGCCAGTAGCCGCCGTGGATCACCACAACGATGCCGCGCGGCGATGGCGGCTTGCCGTTGCGTGCGGAGGGTGCTTCCGGCAGGAAGAGCTCGCCCCACTGGCTGGGGTGGTCACCGTAGTGGTACTTCTGCCGCTTCACTGCATCCTCCCAGGATCCTTCGAACGGGGCGCCGGCCCCTCCTTGCCGCCTCCCCCGCGCCCGGGGTCCGGGATTGCAGGGCACAGCGGCGCACAACAGCCATGCTCCGAGCCTACATGGACGCCGCTTCCGTGGGGCACAAGGGGCTGCAGTGGCGGGGGTGTCACCCGCGCCGCTGTCGCACGGCCTTGATAGTTTGTAACCATGGCAAGCAACTGGGATCGCCTGGACGTCACTCAGCGCGACTCCGTGCAGGAAAACGTGGAACTCTATGAGCGCGTCCGGCCTGCCCTGAAGCTTGTCACCCGGGAAGTACTGCAGATACTGCGGACCATGCTCAAGGACACCGAGGTCACGCCGCTCTTCGTCACGGGCCGGACCAAATCAGTGGACTCCTTCCGGGAAAAGATCTCCCGGACGGAGGAACCGCTGGAGCCGGGCGAGCAGCGACTGCTGAAGTTCCCCGACCCGTTCCGCACCCTCAACGACATGGTGGGCGTCCGCGTCATCACCAAACTGCCGGCTGAAAACGCTCTGGTGGCCAACCTGATCAAGCGACAGCGGCACCTCTTCGACTGCCGGGGGGACCGCGAAAAGGACATCGGTTCCATCGAATCCGGAACCTACGGCTACTCCAGCCGGCACCTGATCCTGCGCACCATCCAGAACGACGTCGTGAAGAACTACCAGCAGGTCTTCAACCCAGACGCGCAGCCCAACGGCAGCTACTTCTTCGAATGCCAGATCCGCACCGTGTTCGCGCACGCGTGGAGCGAGATCGAGCACGACATCCGGTTCAAGGCCGAGGACCCGCGGGCCTGGACGCCGCACTTCGACCGCCAGTTCACCGCCACCGCCGCCATGCTGGAGACGGTGGAGACCGCTTTCGCCGACCTGCATGAACGCTACGAGGAGGTCCGCAGCTACTGGGACGTAGACGGAGAGGGAGCAGCGCAGCTCACCCCCAACCGCATCCGCGACGTCTGGCGCACCCTGCTTCCCCACGTAGACCGTAAAGTAGATGACGACTGGGGATGGGCGGCCGAACTCCTGGCGGCCCACGGACTCAAGCAGACCGTCCAGCTTGCCGGACTGCTCAGCGCCAACCGGATCACCGAGGTCCGCAGGGCCCTGGACCACCGCTACTCCCCCGGCCCGGACCGCCTGCTGGATGACCTCCTGCTGTGGCAGTACGGCACCAAACACATCGACCTCACCGCCGAGGCGCCCGACGCCGTCCCCCACCCCCGGCGCGACAGCCTCCTGCGGCGGCTGAAGCAGATCGAGCGCTACCGCCAGACCAAGAAATAGAGTTTCATGAAGCCCGAACAGCTCCAGTCCGTCCGGGCCACGCTCCGTTCCCCGCGGCGCCTCAAGACCGAGGCCCTGGCCGGACTGGTGGTGGCCCTCGCCCTCATTCCGGAAGCCATCGCGTTCTCTGTGATCGCCGGCGTGGATCCCCGGATCGGACTGTTCGCCTCCTTCACCATGGCGGTCACCATCTCCTTCGTAGGCGGCCGGCCCGCCATGATCTCGGCCGCAACAGGCGCCGTCGCCCTGGTGATCGCGCCGCTGATGCGCAGCCACGGACTGGACCACCTGATCGCCGCGGTAATCCTCGCCGGGGTCTTCCAGATCCTGCTCGCCATCCTGGGCGTCACCAGGCTCATGCGCTTCATCCCGCGCTCGGTGATGGTGGGCTTCGTGAACGCCCTGGCCATCCTCGTTTTCATGGCCCAGCTACCTGAACTGATCGGGGTTCCCTGGCCCGTGTATCCGCTGGTCGCCGGGGGCCTGCTGATCGTCATCGGCTTCCGCCGGATTACGACGGCGGTGCCGTCACCCTTGGTGGCCATCGTCCTCCTGACGGCCCTCGCCGTGCTCGCCCGGATCGACGTCCCCACCGTCCAGGACAAGGGCCAACTGCCGGAAAGCCTGCCCACACTGTTCATCCCTCAGGTGCCTCTGACGTGGGAAACCTTTCAGATCATCGCACCGTTCTCGCTGTCCATGGCGCTCGTGGGACTGCTGGAATCCCTGATGACTTCCAAGCTGGTGGACGACATCACCGATACGCGCTCCAACAAGACCCGCGAATCCTGGGGCCAGGGCGTGGCCAACATCATCACCGGCTTCTTGGGCGGCATGGGCGGCTGCGCCGTGATCGGGCAGACCATGATCAACGTCAAGGGCTCCGGCGCCCGGAGCCGGGTGTCGACGTTCCTTGCGGGTGTCTTCCTGCTCGTGTTGGTAGTCACCCTGGGCGACATCGTGGGCCTCATCCCCATGGCCGCCCTCGTGGCGGTGATGATCTTCATCTCAGCCATTACCTTCGAATGGCACTCGGTTGCGCCCGCCACCCTGAAGCGGATGCCCAAGTCGGAAACCGCCGTCATGCTGATCACTGTGGTCACGGTGGTGGTCACTCACAACCTGGCGATCGGCGTCGGCGTCGGCGTGCTGGCGGCGATGGCGATGTTCGCCCGGCGGGTGGCCCATTTCGCCACCGTGGAGCGGACAGAAGTGGAGCTCAACGGGCGGACTGCAGCCACCTACACGGTGGACGGCGAACTGTTCTTCGCCTCCTCCAACGACCTCTACATGCAGTTCAACTACGCCCGCGACGCCGAGCCTGACATCGACAAGGTGGTGATCGATCTGCACGCCTCGCACTTGTGGGATGCCTCCACCATTGCCGTGCTGGACGCCGTCACGGAAAAGTACCGCAGGCACGGCCGTGAGGTGGAACTGATCGGCCTCAACTCGGCCAGCATCCAGATGCGGGAACGTCTGGCCGGGAAGCTCAACGCCGCAGAGTGAGCATTATCACTTCATGACGCGTACAGCCCTTACCTGACGCGGTTCGGCGCGGCGGGAAGCGACACGGTCCCGTTACCTTAATGTGACATTCCAAAAAGCCTCCCGTACGGTGGAAAACGTGCCTTCTTCACCGACGAGGCACTCCCGCGCTGATTGCCTAACTCTGCCGCAGCCCGAGGAACCATTCGAAGACCCATGTCCGGCAGAGACGGGGAAACCACTTTTCGGCCCGCTTGAAGCGGGCCTTGGGGTGAAGCCGCACAGTTCCTGACCACGCTCAGGACCGCGGCCGGGTGCCTCCCATCCGAATCCGACAGCTCACCTCGCAGGCATCGGGAGAGGCTTCTTCATGTCGTTCCGCTTTATTTCTGGCCGCCGTGCTGCGGTCATCCTTGCAGCATCCGGCCTGGCCTTCACCGGCAGCGTCGCAGCCAACGCCGCCAACGCTCCGGCCCAGCAGGCCAAGGCTCCGGCCGCCGCCCCCGCGACGGCCGGCCAGGTCCAGGCTCCCCTGAGCGCCGCCTCCAGCGTCAAGATCGAGTTTGAGCGCCCCGCGGTCAAGTCCGCTCCCGCTCCGGTGGTGGCAGCGCCCGTCGTCGAAAAGCCGGCCGTGAAGGAGGCTGCGGCACCTGCCGCCGCCCCCGTCGCCGCCGCCCCGGCTGCTGCGCCCGCCAAGGCTGCAGCTGCCCCGGCCGCACCCGCTCCCGCACCGAAGGTCACCGTCAAGGCTGCGGCTCCCGCGCCGAAGGCGCCCCTCAAGGCCGCGGCAGGCATCAATGCCACGATGCTGGCGTCCGCCTATGCCCAGATCGGCATCACGCAGGACTGCACCGCCATGGTGGAAAAGGCCCTCGGTGCCGCCGGCATCCGTGTGGGTGACCTCGCGCCGATGCAGTTCCTGAGCCACGGCCGGGTCGTTTCCACCCCCCAGCCCGGAGACATGATCGTGCAGTCCGGCCACGTGGCCATCTACGCCGGCGGCGGCAAGGTCATCAGCGGCGGCATGAACGGCATCAACGCCACCATGGCCCACCCGCTGTCCTGGCTCACGGCCACCGGCCCCGTCACGTTCGTGCGCGCGGCCTAGCAGAGCTGAGAAACCGCCGTGTTCCGCTGCCTTGGGGGCGGCGGAACACGGCCATCCCCAAGGTGCTCCCACCTTTCTCCAAGGAGGGTGGAACACACTGGCTATGCCTGATGAAAGACCGCAGTTCCGGCTGCGAGTCAGGATCGCCGGGTCCGGATTGTCCCCCATGCATTCCGGATCCGGTGCCTGCTTTAAGGGGGCAGAAGCTCCGCGGCATCTTCGCTTCAGCCCCTGACCGTGCGGTTCCGCCCCTGTGATTTGGCTTCATAGAGGGCGACGTCCGCGGCCGCGATCACCTCGTCGAGGTCAACGGTTGTCGCGGTGTAGGTGGAAATGCCGTAACTGACGGTCGGCATCCGCAGCAGTTCAGGGATGTGCTGCTCTGCCAGCCTCCTGCTGATTTCACTCGCAATGATTTCCGCAGTCTTGGGGCCCGCACCGGGAAGCAGGAGAATGAACTCCTCGCCGCCGTAGCGCCCGGCAACGTCCGTGGACCGGACCGATGCGCTGCACGCCTGGGCAAAGGCCCGCAGTGCAAGGTCGCCCGCCGCGTGCCCGAAGGTGTCGTTTACTGACTTGAAGTGGTCCAGGTCTGCTAGGATCAGCGAGCCGCCGCTGTTGGCGGCCTTGCTGCGTTCCAACTCCTCGGCCGCCGCCTCCAGGAAGGCCCCGCGGTTCAGGAGGCCCGTCAGCCCGTCTTGGGTGGCGACCGTTCGCAACGCCCGGGTCTGCTGCTCGGTGCTCAGCCCCGCCATGCTGAAGGAGACCACCACCAGCAGCACCATCGTGACCATCGTGGTCACCGCAGACCCGAAGTAGGTCGCAAAGACGGGACCGTTTGGCCCTTCGATGAGGAACACCACCAGACGGCATAGGTAGAAAAATGCCACTCCGCCTGCCGCGATGGCCATGGGGATCCTGACCCGGGAGTACCCGGGTTCCAGCCGCCACAGCTCGTGCGAAGCCAAGCCAATCAGCACAGCCATGGACGCCAGGAAGACGGCACCGCCGGCCCACGTATTGGATCCCGGATTGTCGACCGCGGCGGTGGCGCCCACGATCACCGGCAGCGCGACGGACAGCCAGATGTTGGGCCTCAGGTTCCGGAGGGAACGCGCGCCGGCCCAGACGCCCGCCGCGCCGGACACGAGCAGGACATCCCCCAGCGGATTGGCCCAGACCTGCTGGGGCGTGCCGTTGAGGAGGAAGGCCGCCGAGCCGGAAAGGAACAGGAGCAGGGCGGCGCACCACCAGGCGCTATAGGGCGAGCGGGTGCTGCGGAAGGTTGAAAAGTAGAACAGCAGCGCCAGAATCAGGGCCATCGCCGCGAAGGCAACCCGCAGTGTTGCCGTGTCTAGGATCATTCCGTCCCCTTGAATCCGATCCAGTGCAATCCAGTATCGCACCGGGATCGCCCGGGGTCCCGCTGTGCCGCAGAGAATTTTCTCAGTACGACACATTTGTCTGACATCAGTCACGAATTGGGCCGCCGCGGCGCTCCGGTGTCAGCATTATTGAATGCTTGAGGCAACAAAAGATCCCGTATCCGCTCCCTCGGCCACGGAGGCCGACGCCGCACCCCTGAACCCGGCCCTCGCCGCGGAAGCCAGGATTGCGCGCGTCGCGGTGACCGTCTTCCCCCTCCTGGTGCTCGCAGCCGGCGTTGCCGGGTTCCTGCTTCCCGGCGCCTTCAAACCCCTCGGCCCGGCGGTCCCGTACCTTCTGGGAATCATCATGTTCTGCATGGGCCTGACACTGACGCCGCCGGACTTCGCGGCCGTTGCGCGCAGGCCGTGGGCCGTGGTGCTGGGCATCGTGGCCCACTACGTGATCATGCCCGGGGCCGGCTGGGCGATCGCCACCCTCCTCCATCTGGAGCCCGCACTCGCCGTGGGCCTGATCCTCGTGGGCTGCGCACCCTCCGGCACCGCCTCCAACGTGATGGCGTTCCTGGCCAAGGGCGATGTGGCCCTGTCCGTCGCCGTCGCCAGCGTATCCACTCTCCTCGCCCCGGTGGTCACGCCCGTCCTGGTGCTGTTCCTGGCCGGTTCCTTCCTCACCATCGACGCCGGCGGCATGGTGCTGGACATCGTCAAGACCGTGCTGCTGCCGGTGATCGCGGGCCTGCTGGCCCGGCTGTTCCTCAAGAAGCTCGTCGCGAAGGCGCTGCCGGCGCTCCCCTGGGCATCCGCCGTCGTTATTTCCCTTATCGTGGCTGTGGTGGTGGCCGGAAGCGCCAGCAAGATCCTGGCTGCCGGCGGCATTGTGTTCGTGGCCGTGGTGCTGCACAACGGATTCGGCCTCGGGCTCGGCTACCTGGCCGGCAAGCTGGGCCGCCTGGACGCCAAGGCGCGCAGGGCCCTCGCGTTCGAGGTCGGCATGCAGAACTCCGGCCTCGCGGCAACGCTCGCCACCGCCCACTTCACCCCGCTGGCGGCCCTGCCCTCAGCAGTCTTCTCGCTCTGGCACAACATCTCCGGTGCCATCGTCGCTGCCTGGCTGGCCCGGAAGCCCCTGCCGGAACACAAGCCATCGCAGGAACAGCGGAAAGCCTAAACAGCAGCATTAACCGCGAGTTCCCTGTCGGCCGGTTCACCGGAGTCAGCAGGGGCAAATCCGCTCACGGGCCGCGGCAGCCCGTAGTGCTCACGGAGCGTGTGCCCCGTGTACTGCTGGCGGAACAGCCCGCGCGACCGCAGGATTGGGATGACGTGGTCCACGAAGGCGTCCAGGCCCGAGGGCAGCACCGGCGGCATAATGTTGAAGCCGTCGGCCGCGCCCTTCTCGAACCACTCCTGAATGGCATCCGCCACCTGCTCGGGCGTCCCGGAGAAGGTGCGGTGCCCTCGGCCGCCGCCGAGCCTGCCGATGAGCTGCCGGACGGTAAGCCGCTCGCGCCGGGCGAGTTCCACGATCAAGGTGTACCGGCTCTTGGCCCCCTCAATCGCATCCTCCGAGGGGAGGTCCTCGGGCAGTTGCGCATCAAGCGGCAGGGATTCGGGCGAGACCCGGAGGACGCCGGCCAGCTGCTTTCGTGCGTGCTCAGGATGGATGAGCTCATCGAGTTGCTTCTCCAGCCGCCGCGCCTCGTGCTCGGTGGAGCCGATGACCGGAACAATGCCGGGCAGGATCTTGATGTGTTCCGGGTTGCGGCCCACGGCGGCCGTCTTCCGCTTCAGGTCGGCATAGAAGCGCTGCGCCTCGGCCAGTGTCTGCTGCGCGGTGAACACCGCCTCGGCGTAGCGGGCGGCGAAGTCCTTGCCGTCTTCGGAAGAGCCGGCCTGCACGATCACCGGGTGGCCCTGGGGTGAACGCGGCACGTCCAGGGGACCCTGGATCCGGAAGTAGCGGCCGGCGTGGTTGACGGCGTGGACGCGTGAGCTGTCACCCCAGACCCCGGCCGCCTTGTCCCCCACCGCGGCGTCGTCTTCCCAGCTGTCCCAGAGCTTCCTGGCGGCATCCAGGAACTCGGCGGCTCGCTCGTAACGGCGCCAGTGTGCGGGCTGGTCCTCCAGCGAGAAGTTCCGCGCCGCGGCCTCGCCGGCCGTTGTCACCACGTTCCAGCCGGCCCGGCCGCCGCTGATGTGGTCCAGCGAGGCGAACCTGCGTGCCAGGTTGTAGGGATCGTTGTAGGTGGTGGAGGCGGTGCCGATCAGCCCGATCCGTTTGGTCACGGCGGCGATGGCACTGAGCAGGACCGTCGGCTCGAGGGTCCCGTAGGGGCGCTGCCGCACGTCGCCGTGCAGCACGGGCGAGTCGGCGAAAAAGATCGAGTCGAAGGTGCCGCGTTCGGCGGTCCGGGCGAGCTGCTGGAAGTGTGCCACCTGCGTTCCGGCGAAACTGTCGCTCTCGGGCAGCCGCCAGGACGCCTCATGGTGTCCGGTGCTCATCAGGAAGGCATTCAGGTGGAGCTGGCGTGCGCCGCCGGCTTTGGCAGTGGTGCGTTCAGGCATGATCTGGTTCCTTGGGTTGGGAGGGGGCGTTGCAGGTCAGGCGGTCCGGGATCCGACGGCGGTCCGCCAGCGGGAGAAGTGGCGTTCGACGCCGACCAGCAGGTAGTTGACCAGCAGGCCGAGCAGGGACACCGTCAGGATGCCCGCGTACATGTCCGGGATAAGGAAGCTCATCTGGGAATTGACGATCAGGTAGCCCAAGCCCGCCTTGGCACCTACCATCTCGGCGGCGATCAGGACGAGGATGGAGGATGTGCCGGCCATCCGGATGCCCGTGAAGATGGTGGGCACGGCGGACGGAAGGATCACTTTCTGGAACAGCTGGAAGTTGGACAGCCCCAGTGAGCGGGCGGCCCGGACCAGCAGCGGGTCAACGGTCCGGACGCCGGCGATGGTGTTCAGCAGCACGGGGAAGAATGCCGCGTAGGCCACGATGCTGATCTTCGAGGTCTCCCCGATGCCCAGCAGCAGCGTGAACACGGGTAGCAGGGCCAGCGCGGCCGTGTTCCTGAAGACTTCCAGCAGCGGGTTGAGGAAACGGTCGAGGGCGCCATACCAGGCCACGAGCAAGCCGAGGGCTACAGCCGTTACGACGGCGATGCCGAAGCCGCTGGCGGACCGGCTCAGGCTGGCTGCGAGGTGGTTTTGCAGCTGGCCGTTTCCGATGAGTGTGCCCAGTGCCTCGAGCACTTCGTGTAGGGGTGGAAGGAAAACTCTCGTCGATGCCGGAGCGAGGTAGGTGGGTCCCAGTTCCCAGAGCAGCAGGAACAGGATGATCGCACCGGCACCCCACACGGCTTTTCCGCCCTGCCGGACGTACCGGCGCAGCGTGGCCGCCGGTGTCTTGCCGAAACTCGGACTCAGCACCGGATTTCGCTCCGTCGTTGCCTTCCCGGCCGCCGCCGCGGGATCTGTCTGCGTTTCCGTTTCCTTGGTCAGTGTTGGCGTGCTCATCAGGCTGCCTTTCCGGTGGTGATGGTCCTGGTTTCGTCCGGGGCCGTTCCGTCGGGCTGGATCTTCGCGTGGCCGGCTTCCTGGGCACGGCGTACCTCGTCATGCAGCAGCGACCAAACCTTGTGCCGGTGTTCCACGAAGGCAGGGTTGGAGCGGACATCCTCGTCGCCGGAGCGGGCTCCCAGGTCGATGTCCACGATTTCCTTGAGCCGTCCCGGCCGGGAGCTGAGCACGGCCACCCGCTGGCCGAGGTACACGGCCTCGTCGATGCCGTGGGTGATGAAGATGATGGTCTTGCCCGTGGTGGCCCAGATCCGGAGCAGCTCGGTCTGGAGTTGCTCGCGAGTTTGGGCGTCCAGTGCGGCGAACGGTTCATCCATCAGCAGGATGTCCGGCTCGTAGGCCAGGCTGCGGGCGATGGCCACGCGCTGTTTCATGCCGCCGGACAGCTCGTGGGGGTAACGGTCTTCAAATCCGCCGAGGCCCACCAGCTCAAGGTATTCGCGTGCCTTCTCGGCACGTTCCTTGCGACTGTAGCGCTTCCCGTCGCTGCCCACGCCTTCCAGTCCAAAGGACACGTTGGCGGCGGCCGTTCGCCAGGGGAACAGCGCATACTGCTGGAAAACGACGGCGCGGTCCCGGCCCGGGCCTGCCACTTCCCGGCCGTCCACCAGCACCTGGCCGGTGTCCGGCTTGGTGAGTCCTGCCAGGAGGTCCAGGAGTGTGGTCTTGCCGGAGCCGCTGGGGCCCACCAGGGTGATGAATTCACCTGCGGAGACGTCAAGGGAGATCCCGTCCAGGGCGGTCAGGACCGCCCCGTCCGGGTTGCCCTTGCTGGGCCGCACCGTGAACTTCTTGGTGATGTTTTGAAGGCTGATTTTCGGTATCGGCCCGGTTCCGGAGGTCATGGTGTGCTTCCCTTCAGCAGGTCGTTCAAGGCGTTTGGTGTCCACCATGAGAGCAGAGATGGACCACCGCCTGAAGGGCGCGGTCACGAGGGGAAACGGGGCGTAACCTGCCGGCCGGGGCCGCGCCTGGCGGCTCCGGGACGCGCAGGGACTCGCAAGGAAACAGTGCGTAACGGCGGGCGTCTTCCGATGACATCCGATGACGCATGAAGGCAGGAACGAACCGCGACGGCGGCTGATGTTGCGGCTGGCTACGGACCATGACGTGCGGGCGCCGTCCGTACCCAGCACGGGAGGCGGGCAGGGGCCAAGGCTGATTGTTACGCGGCTGCCGGTAGCCGGTTCTGGATCCCCTGGTTCCTAGAAGACGGGGATCTGCTCGGCAAAAACACCGGCGGCGGACAACACCTCGTTCAGCAGCAGCGCACCGTAGCCAAACAGGGTATTCCCGCTGAGTCGCTTCCACGGGGTCGTCTGCCCGGCCGCCTGGGCGTACGCGGCGATCCGGTCGATGAGCAACGCGACGGCCTGTTCGGCCTTCACCGATTCGGAGATGACCACCTGCGCGATGCCCCGCCTGGCCAGTTCCGCGATGGCTTGGTCCTCTTCTTCAGAGACGGGGAGGACGCCCACGATGACGCCGTCGGCACCGCCAGCCAGCATGAACTGCCGCCACGACGGGCCGAGCAGGATGACCGGCTGGTAGCCGTGCCGCGGAAGTATCGCGGCGGCGGCTGCGGCGAGCGCACGGTCCGGCGGCCATTCCAGGTCCTCAATGGCGATGGCCACCAGATCCGTCCGGCCGCGGCGCATGCCCCGCGCTGCCTGATTGGGCACGTACCCAAGATCGTCGACGGCGGCCATGACGCGCTCCTGCGTGGACGGGCTGATCCGGGTGGTGCCGCCGCTCCTGCCGGACAGCACGTAGGACACCGTCGTCAGTGAGACCCCGGCCCGTTCGGCAACGTCCCGGATGGTGGGGCCGGACATGCTTCTCACTGTCTTCTCCTATCGTTGCGCTCCGCACAGCTCCTGTTTGGAGGTGGTACATCACTCCGTGTGCGGATGTATTGCCTGGTCGTCGAGCTGCTCTGGGTCCCACGGCGGTTCGGCGGCCATGTCCACGCCTGTACCGGACGCGGACCTGGGCCCGACGCTCACATCGGTGGCGGGAAGGTGCGCCTGCCTGCTGATGCCCTCGCGGACACTCTCGACGGTTTCGTCGCCGAGCAGCGGGCCCGTGTAGCTGACGCTGAGCTGCCCGCCACGTGCCAAGGTGCTGTAGTTACCAAGCGCGTCCGACACGATGCCCTCCCGGTCCACAGCGGCCGACACTGCGCCGGGGTCGGCCGTGGCAACACTGAAGCGCAGGTCATGCACCAGGACGGGCAGGACATAGAAGTTTTTCACGCCCAGTTTTCCGGTGTCCTCCCCGGTGACTGCCCGCACAATGGTGCGTCCGTCGTCGGGAGTGGCAGTTGACGGAAGAGCCACGATGACCTCGGGGACCATCTGCTGCAGCACAGCGGGTTCGAGCACATCCGGAGAGACGTCGGACAGTGCGGTGCCCCGTGCCGCGGCGGCGGCGTCCAGCCGCTTGCGGATGCCGGCGACATCGGCATCCAATGAGGTGTGCACGGCGATGACAACCCTGCGCCGGACCATGGGGCCGTCATAGCTGACAACGGGCCGGCCGTTGCCCAGGTCCTGCCCTTCCTCGGCCTGCGCGAGGACCCGGTCCGCGGCGATGCCGGGGCTGCTTGCGGGCGGGGCGGGTGCCGGGTTGGCTGCCGGACTGGCCTGGCCACCGCCGGTGCAGCCAGCCAGGGAGAAGGCCAGCAGCACTGCCGGTGCGATCAGTAGCGTCCGTTTCATGTCACGTCCCCGCGGGGTAGGGCAGCTTGTACTTCGAGGCGAAGTACCCCTCGGGACGGGTTTCCAGCACGGGCTTGTCGGCGTTGATGGGGTCGTTATTCCGCAGATCACCCACGGAGAACTGGACCATCATGTCGTGGTCCTCGTGGACGAGGTTGTGGCAGTGGACCATGTACCGGCCGCCGACGTGCTTGCCGGTGTCGAACTGCATGAGGACCGTCACCGACTCGTTCTCGCCCGCGTAGAAGACGTCCTTCGGCCCGCCTTCCCAGGCGAACGGCTTGCCGCCGTTGGTGTTGCGGCCGATGATCTTGCCGTCGATCAGGTGAATGTGGACTGGATGGAACCAGCCGCCGGACTCGTTGACGATGGTCCACTGCTCCACCTGGTTGCGCTGCGGATTGGCGAAGCACCGGGTGAAGTTGGATTTTTCCACGGTGTCCCAGGTTTCACCGTTGATGGTCCATTCCCCGCCCTGCCGCTGGACACGGAGGATCCTCTTGGCCACGGCCATGTCCGGGGTCAGCGCCATGGTATCCAGCCCGCCGGTGGCCCTGGTGGGGTGCGGGCCGGGGTCCAGGGTGGTGGGGATGGAGGAGATTGAGTGGGAACCGGGCTGGGCTGCGGAATCAGCCACCACCTGGAACTTCATGACCTTGCCGGTGTTGGCGAAGTTCACGTTGTTCTTGTTGCTCAGGTTCCGCAGTTCCACGGACTGGCCCGGCTTGTACTTCCGGAAGTCGATCAGCACCTCGTAGCGTTCGGCCGTGCCCTGCCGCCAGGAGGACACCGCCTGCACCTTGGGGGTCATCCCGGCGTCGGTGCCCACCACGTGGAACGGGTCGCCGTTGGACAGGGCAAAGCGGTAGGAGCGGGTGATCGAGCCAACCAGGAACCGGAACCGGTAAATCCGCGGTTTGACCTTCATGGTGGGCCACGGCACCCCGTTGACCATGATGATGTCGCCCCACAGCCCGGCGTGGCCGTTGTCGTTGTAGCCGAGGGACCCGTCGGCGTTCAGCATCACGTCGGAGACCAGGATGGGCACGTCGAACTCGCCCTGTGGCAACTGCGCCTGCTCACCCGCGCTGGTAATGGCGTAGGTGGAGGCGAGGCCCGAGTACACGCCCTGCGCCGTCAGCATGTGGTTGTGGTCGTGGTACCAGAGCGTCCGCGCCGCCTGCCAGTTTGGATAGTGGTAGTTCTTCACCCTGCCCGGCGCGGTGCGGTCATTCGCGTACCCGTCGTACTGGGGCAGCGACGCCGAGCCGTGCAGGTGGGTAACCGTGTTGAAGGTGTTCGGGTAGAGCAGGCCAGTCGCGGGCAGTCGGTTGCTGATCCTCAGCTCCGTCCGGGTGCCCTGCTGCACCCGGATGGTGGGGCCCGGGAAAACGCCGTTGTACCCCGCAAGGGTGGTGCTGAGCCCCCGTGCGATCTGGGCCTTGCCCAGTTTCTGGTTCAGTGCATATTTCGCAAACGGCGTGCCGTCGCCGTCCCGGCCCGTGGCGTAGGGAAGCAGTTCCGGCGGCCGCCGGAAGACGGTGGTGAACGGAACCGGCATGTTCGCCGGGGCGAGCCTGCTTGGCGTGACAACCGTTGCCTCATTGTCGTCCGCACCCCGCCGGCCGGGCACACTGCCCGGGACACCCGCGATGGCTGGCCCTGCGGTTGATGCTGTGGCGGCGACAGCGCCGCCCAACAGGCTTAGTTTCAACACGTCCCTCCGTGTTGCTGCCATGACGTCCTCCCAGCTGGTTGTGATGGCTTCAGCGACGGCGTTGGCGCTGGCCATGTGTGGAAACACAGTCATGGTGCGCCGTGTGACTCCAGAAAACCTTGGGAAGAAGCGTCCGCGGGGTCCTGTCCCACCTGAATAGGTGGGAGGACCGCCGTCGGTACCCATCACGTTGCCGGGGCGTCCCTGTGGAAAGCACGGGCTACCCGGTGGCCCCACCCTCAAATCGGTTCCCGCGGCCACCCGCAGGGCCGGGACCCCCTAAGTATGGCCGCCGCAGACGCCGCGAATCCGGCCGGTCCCCGGCTATTCCCAACGGCCCCGCGGCAGACTGGCACGAGAAGTAAAGGAGCGTGGTCGCATGCAGGAGGAAGGTCTTAGGCGCCAGATCATGGGTGTGATCAGCCACGTCCTCAGTGACGAGGGCACGGACATGGACGTCCGGATGGCGCTGCTGCGGCATCTTGGCGAGAACCCCGGAAGCCCGGAACGGGCCCTGCTGGCACACCTTCGTGACCGCAAGCGACCGGGCACGGGCCCTGATCAAGGATCAGCCGTTGCAGGTCCCGTTTGACGTCGGCAGCAGCAGTTACCGCTTGCCCTTTTTCCGCGAACCGCGGCCCCGCCCCTTGTCCGGGTTGGGTGCGTAACGCTGGGCTACTTTCGGCTTCTTGCCGCCGGCCCCGGTGCCGCTGCCGCGAAGGTCCGGCTTGGGTGCCTTCTTCGGTTTCTCCTGCTGGGCCGACGGCTGCCGCGAGCTTTGCGCCGTGCGGCCGCGGACAATGCCGATGAACTCTTCAATGACCTCGTCGGTGGCGTCGCTGGGCCAGGCGAGCGCGATCTCTGTTGCCGGCGCCCCCGTGAGGCGGCGGGCCACAGTGTCCTCGGTGTTGAAATGCCGCGCCACGGACATGGGAAGTACCAGCAGGCCCGCGCCGGACGCCACCACCTGCAGGGCCATTTCCGGCCCGCCCAGTTCATCGGCGTCGAGGAAGTTTTCCTCCGCGAGGTCCTCCAGCGCCACGTCCTCGAACACGGTGATTTCGTGGCCCTTGGGCGCCACCACCACGGGCTGCTCCTCATAAAGGGGGATTACGTTCAACCCTTCGCGCTCCACCGGCAGGCGGACAAAGCTCAGGTCCGCCGAACCGTCACGCAGCACGGAAAGCTGCGTGCCGCCGTCGGACATGAACGAGTGCAGCGGAACGTGCGGCATCCGTTCCTCCCAGCGCCGGATCCACTTCCCCGGCGTCACGCCGGGGACGTAGGCAAAGCGGAGCTCTCGCGGGGACTCCGGCGGAGCCGGGACCAGGGTGGGTTCATCTTCAGCGGGCACACCTTCACAGTACTGCGGTCATCCTTGACTGCAGGCATCCTTGGTCAGGGGAGGCGGCGCAGCCGGATACCCTTAATACATGACCTCCGTTAACTCCCAGTCCATGAAGCCGGCCACCGTTGCCAAGAAGCTTGGCATCTACCTGCCGGCGACGCCCCAGGAGTTCCAGGATTCAACCATCACGCACGCGGAGTTCGCCGAGCTGCAGTCCAACCCGCCGGAGTGGCTGACTGAACTGCGCCGCAACGGCCCGCACCCCCGCCCGGTGGTGGCACAGAAACTTAACATTTCCATCAGCGGCCTTGCCCGCGGCGGGGTTGAAGAGGCGCTGACGACGGCGGAAATCACCGCACTGCTGCAGGCTCCCCCCGCGTGGCTGGTCGCCGAGCGCGCCACGCAGGCCGCCGTCCGCACCGAGGCGCAGCGGGTCAAGGACGATGCTGCCAAGAAGGCAGCAAAGAAGGCCCGCCAGGGCTGAGCCTGCCGGCCCTGCCCCCCGGCCGACGCCGCCCGGAGCCCGTTTTCCGGCCGCACCCTTGGGGAAAACCGGAATTCTGAACCCCCTGCTGTGGGGGCAGGTGGGGGTCCCACCCCTCCGCGGGGGGCACGTCTCGTGAAATTGCCGGACGCCGGGAATGCCAGCCCTGGCATGGGCAAATCACCCGCTTCCCCTCACGCCCCCCTCCATGTGGGGGCCCAAAAGGTGCGGCCAAGCTGGTGCCGCAGGCCGTTTGTGCCAGCCAAAATGCACAGCGTTTCCCCAAGGGGACTTATTGATTCTGTGATTGTGCGTGAAGGTCACGCACTCGGATCGATGAGGTCATCATGAAATCAGCACAAAGCGAGCCGGGAGCGCACACTTCTCGCCGTCCCGGCGCCCGCAGGGCCGGAGTCTTCGCCACCGTCTCGGCCGTTATCTGCTCAACCTCCATGTTCGCCATTCCCGCCGCCAGCGCGGCCGTACCCGCTTTCCCGGACAACATCGTGGTCTTCCCCGACCGGGACTTCGTCTCCATCGAGGGATACGAGGGACACGCAGGCGAAACCGCCACCCTCGAAGTCAAGCGTGCAGGAAAGATCATCGGTTCCGCCCAGGCAGCAGTCGACGCCGGCGGCGTCGCCTTCGAGGTCAACCACCCCGGCGGCGTCTGCTGGGGCGCCGGCACCGGCCTGAACGTCACCCCCGACATCCGTCCGGGCGACATCGTCTCCATGAGATTCGGCACGACGGCTGCCGGCGAAACGACAGTCCAGGACACCTACGTCACGGGCGACGCCGTACTCAGCGGCAGCACCGTCACCGTCAAGGGACACATCGGCGCCAACGTCAACCCCGCCCAGCTGGAACAGCGCATCATTGAACCGGCACTGAGAGACACGACTGTCGCCCGGCGGGACATTCGCACTGTCCCCGGTCCGATGACTCCCGCTCCCAAGGGCGGCTACTCTTCCAGCCTTCTGGTCACCGGCGATACCTTCACCGCCACCTACAACTTTGACTCCGCCGCCAACGCCGAAATCGCCGCGAACGCCGGGCTCGGCGAGCGCGCCATGGCCTGGGAACTCGAAGACGCCGACGCCAACCGGCAGGGCCTGACCATCGCCGAGTACGGCGAGCCCGGCGGCCCCGGCATGGGCGGCTGCCCCAACGGCCCCTTGCAGTCCGGCCCTCCTGCACCGACCAGCATCACGGCCGCAAAGGTTGCGGGCGGATTGAAGCTGAACTGGACGCCGGCGGAAGCCATCCCCGGCACCCCTGCCATCACCGGCTACCGCGCCGTGGCAGTGGGCAAGACCGAAACGAACGGCGAGTGGGTGGAGATGGGCAAGCGGATCTCCGGCCAGGCCGCCAGCGGCACGACGATTAGGGGCATGACTGCCACGGAAGAATACGACGTCTACGTGGTCGCCGTGAGCAGCGTCGGCGAGACCTTTCCGGCCGCCCACGCCATCCCGGTGACGGACACAACGGCTCCGACGGTATCCGCGACCCCGAACGGAGGCACCTCGCCGGTAGCCCAGCGGGTGACGCTTACCGCCAGTGAGGCGGGCAGCGACATCTACTACACCACCGACGGCACCGAACCTGTACAGTCCGGCGGAATGCTTGCGACTAACGTGGCCCACTACACCGGGCCGATGGACATCGCGGCCACCAGCACGCTGAAATTCGTCGCCTTCGACCCCTCCGGCAACGTCTCCGAGGTCGGTACCAGCGTCTTCACGGTCACCAACGATCCGGTGCCTTCGGCTCCGACGTTCGCCAGCGCACCCGTCGTAGGCCAGGGCACGGCAACCCTGTCCTGGACCGCCCCGAACCCTGGCGCTGCGGGCCTGACCATCACCGGCTACTCCGTTCAGGCCTACACCACTGACGGCACACCATTCGGTGCACCCAAGACGACTACCGGCGACGTCACGAGCCTCGTCTACGGCGGGCTCAACGGCGACACCGCCTACCAGTTCACCGTGCGGGCCTCCAACACCAACGGCATGGGTCCTGAGTCCACAAAGACGGCAGTCGCCACCGCCCAGGGCGCCGTCGTTGCCATTGCCGGACCCGACCAAAACGTTGTCCGTCGCACCACGGCCACGCCGGTGACCTTGGACGGCACCGGGTCCACGACCACCGGTGCTACCTATCAGTGGGAACAGGTCCTGAGCGGCACGGCCGATCCGAACGCGGTCACCCTGACCGGGGCCACTACGCTGAAGCCGACGTTCAGCCTTCCGGTCTTCCAGTCGCCGATGACCAACAACCCGCTCACCTTCAAGCTGACGGTCACGGCCGGCGGCGTTTCGAAGACGGACGAGGTCAAGGTTGTACCGGTTACGGACCGGGTAACCATCGGCGTCGCCCAGTGGAGGACCGGCGACCTCAGGATCGACGGCACCAGTTCCGTAGTCGGCGGCACCGTCACCATCCGCGTCGGCAGCGCCACCGGCAGGATCCTCGGCCAGGCAGCCGTCACCGCGGCTGCGGCACCGGCAACCGGCGGCGTCTACACCCTGCGGTTCCGCAACGCGGCAGCCGGCACCACCAACCCGGGCACCGTATGGATTGAATCCACGCTCGGCGGCACCGCAGGTCCCAAGGCGGTAGCCAACAAGTAAACAACCAGCATTAACCACCGGGTCCGGTGGCTGGCGGCATCAGCCGCCGGCCACCGGACCCGGTTGTGTTCCTGTCTACCTTTAAGAGCTGCTGGTGGCGTCCTGCACCTCGCCCACCAGTTCCTCGATGATGTCCTCGAGGAACAGCACACCGGTGGTGTTGCCGCGTGCGTCGAAGACCCTTGCCACGTGGGCACCGGTGCGGCGCATGGTCGCGAGGGCGTCTTCAAGCTCGCTGCCCCGGAACGTCGAGGCCAGCCGGCGGATCCGTTTCTCCGGCACGGGCCGGGTGAACTTCTCCGCCGTTGTCAGGTCCATGACGTCCTTCAGGTGCAGGTAACCGGAGGGGTCGCCGTCGTCGTCCGTCAGGATGTACCGGGAGTAACCGTGCTCGGCGACCGCCCGCTGGATGTCTGCCGGCGTCGCAGACGCCGGCAGCAGCACGATCTCGGCGATGGGCACCTCGACGTCGGCCACGGTCTTTTCGGTGAATTCGAAGGCTGCAGTGAGGGCACCGGTGTTGTCGGTCAGGACGCCTTCCCTGGTGGACTGCTCCACGATGTTTGCCACCTCGTCCAGGGTGTAGGCGCTGGTGGCCTCGTCCTTGGGCTGCACCCGGAACAGGCGAAGGATCGAGTTGGCGATACCGTTCAGGCTCCAAATGACCGGTTTGAAAACGCGCGCCACCATCACCAGCGGCGGGGCAAGGATGAGCGCAGCGCGGGTGGGGACGGAGAACGAGATGTTCTTGGGGACCATCTCGCCGAGGACCACGTGCAGGAAGGTCACCAGCAGCAGCGCCGCCACGAAGGCGATGATTCCGATGGCTTCCCCGGACAGGGCGGTCAGGCCCAGCGGGATCTCCAGCAGGTGGTGGATGGCCGGCTCGGAGACGTTAAGGATCACCAGCGAGCAGACGGTGATGCCCAACTGGCTGGTGGCCAGCATGAGCGTGGCATGTTCCATCGCCCAAAGGGTGGTCTTCGCGGCCTTGCTGCCGGCCTCCGCCTTCGGCTCGATCTGTGACCGGCGGGCGGAGATGACGGCGAACTCGGCGCCGACAAAGAAGCCGTTGACCACCAGCAGGACAACGAGCCAGATGATGCCCGGAAGGTACTCACTCATGGGTCGGCTCCTGCGTAAGGTTGTCGATGATCCTGTCGTGCGCGCTCTTGGGTGGCTCTGCCGATTCCTCCGGCGTGAATTTCAGGCGCCCGACGTGGGTGCCGGCCACCCGCTCCACGCGGAGCGTCCCGCCGTCGATGGCCACCTCGTCGCCGAGTTCCGGGATGCGGTCCAGCCGGTCTGCGACGTAACCGGCCACGGTGTCATAGTCCTCGCCGTCGGGCACGGCGATGCCGGTCCGGTCGAGGAGCTCATCGGGGCGCAGCGAGGCATCGAAGGTGATGGACCGTCCGGTCCGGACCACGCCCACGCGGGCCCGGTCGTGCTCATCCTCCAGCTCGCCGACGATCTCCTCCACCAGGTCCTCCAGGGTGACGATGCCGGCCGTTCCGCCGTGCTCGTCGGAGACGATGGCCACCTGGAGGCCCTGCTTGCGGAGCAGCACCAGGAGGGAGTCGACGCCCATGGACTCGGGGACCATGAGCGGTTCGATCATGAGGTCCGCCGCGAGGACGCTGGCGCGCTCCTCGAGGGGCACGGCAAAGGCCTGCTTGACGTGGAGCACGCCGAGCACGTCGTCCCGGTCCCGGCCGATGACCGGAAACCGCGAATAGCCGGTGGAGCTGGCCAGAGCGATGGTCTGCTCGGCCGTGTCATCGGTGTTCACGGCGGTCATCCGCACGCGCGGGGTCAGAACGTCCGCTGCGCTGTGCTCGGAGAAGCGCAGCGTCCGGTGCAGCAGGGCCGCGTGGTCCAGGTCGAGGACACCTTCCAGCGCGGAGCGGCGCACCAGCGAACTCAGTTCCTCGGCGCTGCGGGCCCCTGACAGTTCCTCTTTGGGCTCGATCCCAAAGGACCTGATGATGGCGTTCGCCGTGTTGTTGAACAGCAGGATGACGGGCTTGAACACCGCAGTGAAGAGGGCCTGGAACGGCACCACCACCTTCGCGGTGGCCAGCGGCAGGGCCAGGGCGAAGTTCTTGGGAACCAGCTCGCCGATCACCATCGAGAAGATGGTGGCGATGAAAATCGCAACGACGGCACCCACCCCGGGCACCAGTCCTTCCGGGAACCCGGCCGCCGTCAGCGGACCGCCCAGCAGCTTGCTGATGGCAGGTTCGAAGGTGTAACCGGTCAGGAGGGTGGTGAGGGTGATGCCCAGCTGCGCACCGGAAAGGTGCGTCGAGGTGATCTTCAGGGCGTTGATGGTGGGGGCAAGGCGTTTCTCACCCCGGGCCTGGCGCGATTCCAGGTCGTTGCGGTCAAGGTTGACCAGGGCAAACTCGGATGCGACGAAGAATCCGGTGCCGACTGTCAGGATCAGGCCGATCCCGATCATGATCCATTCATTCATTGGGGGCGCCCCTCTCCCGTGCCAACCGGCATGCCGGTCAAATGAGGGAGGGGCCAGGGCATATGTGAAGGAGGGTCGTCCATAGTGCCCTCCACTATATCGGGTGTTTCTTAGCGGCCCATTTCGACTCCATTCCCGCCCGGCGGGGACGCCGGTCGTTCCCGATGGCCGCCGAACAACGAAACGATCCAGTCCGCGGCCTTACAATACGAGCGAAGGCAGCCAGCGAACAGGAACAGTGATGGCCGAGGCAACAATAGACTCCGCGATGGCCGAAGTGGCCGCGCTCCAGGATCCAAAGGTGCGCGAGGCGAACCAGAAGCGCGGCGATGACCACGGAGTGAACCTGTCCGCGTTGCGCGCGGTCGCGAAGCGGCTGAAGACTCAGCACGAGCTCGCCCGTGAATTGTGGGCTACGGATGACACCGCCGCCCGCTTACTGTCACTGTTGATCTGCCGGCCGAAGGCATTCGAGCTGCAGGAACTGGACGTCATGCTGCGCCAGGCCCGCGCCCCCAAGGTGCATGACTGGCTGGTGAACTATGTGGTGAAGAGGAGCCCGCATGCTGAACAACTCCGCGTCGCCTGGACTGACGACTCGGACCCGGTGGTCGCTAGCGCCGGCTGGGCCCTGACCACGGAGCGGGTCGCGAAAAAACCAGAGGGCCTCGACCTGTCCGGGCTTCTGGACACGATCGAAGCCGAAATGAAAGGCGCCCCCGAGCGCCTGCAGTGGGCCATGAACCACACCCTGGCACAGATCGGCATCGAGCACCCAGACCACCGGACCCGGGCCATCAACATCGGCGAACGGCTGGAAGTGCTGAAGGACTACCCGACCCCACCGAACTGCACGTCGCCCTTCGCGCCGATCTGGATCAACGAGATGGCAGGCCGGCGGGGCGAAGCCTGACGACGCTCTTCGCCTGCGCCGCTTGCCGTCCTGCCGCACCGGTTGAGCCCGGCACGTAATCTGGCCGCACCCCTTGACCGTGATTCCCGTCACTGCTTTACTAAATGAACTTCATTCATTTACATCCGGCACCACGGACCGGGACTCGGGTAAGCCCTGACGTCCCGGCGGGGCTGTGGCACTGACGGCGTTGCCACCGCTTCCCTCCACCTGCGGTGTCCATGAGCGGGCTTTTGCTTGTTCTCGTGCCCTTCATGCCGCCGCTGCGGCGGCCTCAACGCTTAGGAATCCCATGAGCTCAGCCTCTGACACGCAGACCCCTACGGACGGGAGGCGGCCCGCCAGCGAGACCGGAAGGGCGGGCAACGGCTGGCGCCGGGTGCTTGGCGTGCCCTCCCTGGTTCTGCTGGGTCTGGTCTACATGGTGCCCCTCACCATATTCAGCACCTACGGCATCGTCGTCGAGCTGACAGGCGGGCGCCTCTCCGCGGCCTACGCCGCCGCCCTGGTGGTCATGCTCTTCACCGCCCGGTCCTACGGCCGGATGGCCCAGGCCTTTCCGTTCGCTGGATCCGCCTACACCTACGCCACAAGGTCATTCGGCGCCGGCCTGGGCTTCATGTCCGGCTGGTCCCTGCTGCTGGACTATCTGCTCCTGCCGATGATCAACTATCTGCTCATCGGCATCTACCTGAATGCCGCCTTCCCGGCCGTCCCCGCATGGCTGTTCATGGTCGTATCCATCGCAGCCGTGACCGCACTGAACATCCTCGGGATCACAGCGGTGGCCAGGGCAAACTTCGTGGTGGTGGGGCTCCAGGCTCTCTTCATTGTGCTGTTCGTCGGACTCGCCTGGGCCTCCGTCTCGGGGGCGGGAAAGCTGGACCTCCTTGCGCCGTTCACCGGAGTCGACGGCGCCGAAGGCTTCTCACCGATCCTTGCGGGGTCCGCGATCCTGTGCCTGTCCTACCTGGGATTTGATGCCGTCTCAACCTTTGCGGAGGAGGCAAAGAACCCGCGGCGGAGCATTCCAAAGGCCATCATGCTGACCACCATCCTGGCTGGGCTCATCTTCCTGGGGCTGGCTTACATCAGTCACCTCCTGCTTCCCGTCGGCGCCTTCTCCAACACGGACGCCGCGGCTATCGAAGTGGTAGGCGCCGCCGGCGGCAACCTCCTGGTCGCATTTTTCACCGCCGCGTACATTGCGGGAAGCCTCGGGTCGGCGCTGACTTCGCAGGCCTCGGTTTCGCGAATCATCTACTCGATGGGCCGGGGCCGCGTACTGCCTGCGGTCTTCGGCCGCCTCCATCCGCGGTGGGGCACCCCCGTGGTTCCGATCATCGTCACGTCGGGAATATCTCTACTGGCCCTGATCCTCGACCTGACGACCGTGTCCTCTCTGATCAGTTTCGGGGCCCTTGTCGCCTTCTCGGTGGTCAACCTGTCCGTCATCAAGCACTACTTCATCGACCAGAAGAACCGCGGAGCCAAGGGCCTGCTGCACAACCTCCTGCTCCCGGGAGCCGGCTTCGTGCTGACACTGTGGCTCTGGACCAGCCTGAGCGGGCTCTCGTTCTCGCTTGGCCTCTCGTGGGCAGCGCTGGGTCTTGTCTACTTGGCCTGCCTCACCGGGGGGTTCCGCCGCCCAACGCCGCATCTCAAGCTCGAGGAGGCCTGACCGGGGACCTATTTCGCGGCGACAGCCAGGAACCGGATGGGCAGGTCCATCAGCTCCAGTGGACCGTGCGGGCCTTCGCCGTCCAGGAGCAGGGAGTCGCCGGGCTCCATCGTGTATTCGTACGCGCCGTGCCCGTAGATCATTTTTCCCGCAAGCATGTAGATGAACTCGGTGCCGGGGTGCTGGAACAGCGGGAAGACATCGGATGCATCAGTGAGCGTCACCAGGGTCGGTTCGAGGGCGTCGGTCCGGCCCTTAAGAGTCCCCAGCACCCGGTATTCGTGCCCGTGCTGGGTTCCGCTGCGAACTGTCAGGCTGCCTTGCCCGTTCTTGGTGAAGGTGGCGTCCCGGTCCGTGTCCGCGCCGCGGAACAGTGCGGTGACCGGAATTTTCAGCCCGTCGGCCAGGCGCTGCAGTGTGGTGAGGGAACACGATGTGCTGGCGGTTTCAATCTTGGAGATCATCGCCTTGGACATGCCGGTCCGTGAAGCCAGTTCCGACGCGGAGAGCCCGTTGGCCGTCCGGTAATGGCGGACCTGGCCGGCGATGATCCGTTCCAGCTTGCCCGCCACGCCGTCGTCGCTGTTCTCCGCGGCCATGTCCCTCGCTTCGCCAGCCTGATCCGTCATCAAGCCATCATAGGCGGAGCCTGCAGGTCGGATCCGAGCACCCGGGCCGCTCCCAGCAGGCCTGCGAGGGTTTCCGCCAGCGCCGCCGCACCCGCCTCGGCGTCGGTATCCTCCACGAGTTCCTCGGGCGAATGCGAGATCCCGGTCGGGTTCCGCACGAACAGCATGGCAGTGGGGATGTGCCCTGCCAGCACGCCGGCGTCGTGGCCCGCCCCGGTGTCCAGCACCGGTGCTTCCGGGAGCATCGCCTGGAGATGGTCCCGCAGGCCGGCGTCGAAGTGCACGGTGGGACTCAGGGATTCGACGCCGAACGTCACGCTGCAGTTTTCCTCCGCCGCCAAGACCTGGGCATTCAGGTGGATGGACTCCACCAGGGCAGCGGTCACCTCGTCACGCGGATGACGGACGTCGATCCACATGTCGGCGCGGGAGGCGATGACATTGGTCCCGCCGGGCACGGGCTGGAGCCGGCCCACGGTGGCCCGTGCGTCCCGGTACTTGGCGGCAGTGTCGCGGATGCCGATCATGATCTTCGCCGCTGCAATCATGGGATCCCTGCGGTCCTTCATGAGGGTGGTCCCGGCGTGGTTGCCCTGGCCGTGTACCGACAGTTTCCACCGGCCGTGGCCCAGGATCGAGGAGCCGATGGCCACAGGCTGGCCGAGATCGGCCAGCCCCCTCCCCTGCTCGACGTGCAGCTCCACGAACATGCCCAGCTGGCTGAGCGTCTTGTGGTCGGCACCGATGAAGCGTGGGTCCTGTCCGTTCGCGGCGGCGACATCTGCATACGTGTTGCCGTCCGCGTCCTTCAGGTTGCGGGCCTTGTTCGGGTCCAAAGCGCCGGTGAGCAGCCGTGACCCCATGCAGGCGACCCCAAAGCGCGAGCCCTCCTCCTCCGGGAAGACGGCAATGGCCAGCGGCCGCCGCGGACGGAACCCGCGGTTTTTCAGGATGTCGACGGCGACGAGTGCGGACGCAACGCCCAGCGGCCCGTCGTACTCGCCGCCCCCGGGCACCGAGTCCAGGTGGCTGCCGGTAACGACGGCGTCCCGGCGGGTTCCGGTTGCCGTGTCCCACCAGGCCCAGATGATGCCGTTCCCGTCCGTGTGGACATCCAGTCCGCGCCGTTCAGCCTGCTCGGTGAACCAGCTCCGGAGCTCGGCTTCGGCGGAGGAGAACACCGGCCTGGAGTAGCCGCCGCGGGCGGCGTCAGCGCCGACGTCGGAAATGTCGCGCAGAAGACCGGCTACGGTAGCGGTTGCAGGTTTGGTCGCAGAGGAGGTCATTACTTCGCTCCGGGGATCCAGCTGGTGCCGGCGAGCGGAACCCGGGCCATGGCCGACGCCTCGATGGTGAGGGCCACCAGGTCCTCCGGCTCGAGGTGGCGCAGGTGCGACTTTCCGCAGGCCCGGGCGATGGTCTGGGCCTCCATGGTCAGGACGCGCAGGTAGTTGGCCAGGCGCCGGCCGCCCGCGATGGGGTCGAGCCGGGACGAGAGTTCCGGGTCCTGGGTGGTGATGCCGGCGGGATCCCGGCCGTCCTGGAAGTCGTCGTAGAAACCGGCCGCCGATCCCATGGCCGCGTATTCTGCGGCGTACCGGGGGTCATTGTCGCCCAGCGCAATCAGCGCTGCCGTGCCGATGGCCACCGCGTCGGCCCCGAGGGCCATGGCCTTGGCGACGTCGGCGCCGGTGCGGATGCCGCCGGAGACGATGAGCTGGACCTTGCGGTGCAGGCCGAGTTCCTGGAGCGCCTGCACCGCCTGCGGGATGGCCGCCAGCGTGGGGATTCCCACGTTTTCGATGAAGACCTGCTGCGTTGCGGCGGTGCCGCCCTGCATGCCATCGACGACCACGACGTCAGCTCCGGCCTTCACGGCCAGGGCGGTGTCGTAGTAGGGCCGGGACGCGCCGATCTTGACGTAGATGGGCGTCTTCCAGTCGGTGATCTCGCGGAGCTCGCCGATCTTGATCTCCAGGTCGTCAGGCCCGGTCCAGTCCGGGTGGCGGCTGGCGGAACGCTGGTCGATGCCGACCGGCAAGGTACGCATGCCGGCCACGCGCTCGGTGATCTTCTGGCCGAGCAGCATGCCGCCGCCGCCGGGCTTGGCGCCCTGGCCGAGGACCACTTCGATCGCGTCGGCCTTCCGGAGGTCGTCAGGGTTCATGCCGTAGCGGGAGGGCAGGTACTGGTACACGAGGTGCTTGGACTGGCCGCGCTCCTCGGGGGTCATGCCGCCGTCGCCCGTGGTGGTGGAGGTGCCCACCTCGCTGGCTCCGCGGCCCAGGGCCTCCTTGGCGTTGGCGGACAGGGCGCCGAAGCTCATGCCGGCGATGGTCACCGGCGTCTCCAGGTGCAGGGGCTTGGAGGCGTAGCGGTCGCCGAGAACGACGTCGGTATCGCACTTTTCGCGGTAGCCCTCCAGCGGGTAGCGGGACATGGAGGCGCCGAGGAACAGCAGGTCATCGAAGTGCGGGACCTTGCGCTTGGCTCCCCAGCCGCGGATGTCGTAGACGCCGGTGGCGGCGGCGCGCTGGATATCGGCAATGGTGGCGCGGTCAAAGGTGGCCGATTCGCGCAGGCCCAGTTCTTCGACCTGCCGTGCGGGGGAGGCGGCCGGAGCGCCCTGGGTCAGGGAGGTGGTGGTCATGGCGTTGTCCTTTTAGTAAGACGTCGAGTTGTGGACGCTGAAGTGGTATAGGTTCCGCGCCGAGCCGTAGCGCTTGAAGTCTGCGGGGTTGTCGGGGCGGCCGGCGGCGGCGAGCAGCCCGGCGAGTTCTTCCAGGTGCTCGGCCTTCATCGGCTTCTCGATGCAGTCCGCGCCGAGGGAAGCAACGGTTCCCTTCACGTAGATGCGGGCCTCATAGATGGAGTCACCGAGTGCGTCCCCCGCGTCGCCGCAGACCACGAGCCGGCCGGCCTGCGCCATGAAGGCGGACATGTGGCCAATGTTGCCGCCCACCACAATGTCCACGCCCTTCATGGAGATTCCGCAGCGGGCTCCGGCATTGCCGTCGATCACCACGAGTCCGCCATGGCCGGTGGCCGCGGCCGACTGGGAGGCGTCACCTTTTACATGGACCTTTCCGGACATGATGTTCTCGGCGAGTCCGACGCCGGCATTGCCGTTGATGGTCACCTCGCCTTTTTGGTGCATCCCGGCAGCGTAATAGCCGACGTGGCCGTTGATGGTGACAGTCGCCTCGGCGTTGATGCCGACGGCGAGGCTGTGCTTGCCGCCCGGGTTTTCGACGATCCATGACTGCCCGTCGACTGCGCTGTGCAGTGCCTGGTTTAGGTCGCGGACCGGGCTGTCGGCCAGGTCAACGCTGAAAGAGTCAACCGCAGCGCTTTCCTGCGCTGCTGCTGTCGGGGCCTGTGTTTTGGGGGCTGTCAGAGTGACCATGTGTAGACCTTTCCGGGTTCCGGTTCAAAGATGTGGGCAGTTTCGATGCCGGGCAGGGCCGCCAGGGCACGGTATTCGGAGGCCATGGCCACGTAGTCGTCCGTTTCGGCGATGATGGCCGGCTTGCAGGCGATGGGGTCGCGGACCACTGCCATGCTGTCGGCGGTGGTGACGACGAGCGTGTAGAAGCCGTCGAAGACCTTGCCGAGATTGGTCAGGGCCTCCTCCAGGGTGTCGCCCTGCTTCAGGCGGGAGGCGATGTAGCGGGCGCCGACTTCGGTGTCGTTGTCGGAGTCGAACACCACGCCTTCGCGCAGCAGGTCCCGCCGGATGGTGGCGTGATTGGAGAACGAGCCGTTGTGGACGAGGCACAGGTCGTCGGCCACGGAGAACGGGTGGGAACCGCCGGCGGTGACGGCCGACTCCGTGGCCATCCGCGTGTGGGACAAGCCCTGGCTGCCGGACATGGCCTCCAGCCCGTGCTCGGCGGCGATATCCATCGGATGGCCCACGCTCTTCATGACGGCTACGTGTTCACCGCGGCCGATGATGGTGGAGTCCGGGAGGGTTTCGCGCACTGCCTTTGCGAGTAGCTCGGTGTCGACGGCGGAGCTCACGAAGGTGGTATCGCCCACCACCTTGACTGCCGTTCCGGCAGAGGCGGGCAGCAGATTTTCCAGCGCCGCGGCGATCCCCGACGTCGGCAAGCCCTGATCCTTGCCCAGCAGGCTCAGTGTGGAGGTATTGCCGGAAACGAGGCCCGGGGTGTCGTAGACGGCGAGGCCGGCGGAGTCCGGGCCGCGGTCCACGATCTGGCACATCATCGAGGACAGGAGGCTGCCCATCCGGGGGTGCAGCAGGGGGTTGCGCAGCTGCAGCGCGGCGATTCCGCACATTTCAGGGTCCTTTGCTAGGTGGGCTGGTTCTTGGTTGAGGCCAGTTCTTGGCAGGTGCCGGTCAGATCGAGGTCAGATAGGTACGGATTTCCCAGTCGCTCACCTGGTTGTGCCAGGTCAGGAACTCCTCTTCCTTGGCGTCGGCGTAGTAGTTGCCGATCGCCTCGTTCCCGCTGAGGCTCGACAGGATCACAGGATCCCGACGCAGGGCCTCCACTGCGTGGAGCAGAGTTGCCGGCAACAGGTGGGCATCGGGCCGTGCTTCGCCCGGACCGGAGGGTGCACCTGGGTCCACATCCCTTCCGATGCCGTCCAGCCCGGCCTCGATGGCGGTGGCGATGGCGAGGTAGGGGTTGGCCGAGCCGTCCCCGGACCGCAGCTCGATCCGCTTTTCGTCCGGCACACGGACCATGTGGGTCCGGTCGTTGCCTCCGAAGGAGGCCTTCCGCGGTGACCACGTTGCCCCGGAGGAGCTGGTGGTGGCACCGCTGCGCTTGTAGGAATTAACCGTCGGCGCCAGGAAGGCCTGCAGCGCCGGGGCGTGCTCGAGGAGGCCGCCGATGAAGGAGTATGCGAGCTCTGACAACCCAAGGCCGCGGTCGCCGTCGTCCCCGGGGAAAAGGGCATCCGCCCCTGACCACAGGGACAGGTGGAAGTGCAGGCCCGTGCCGGTGCGGTCGGTGAAAGGCTTGGGCATGAAGGTTGCCGTCATGCCGCGCTGTTCGGCGAGGATGTTCAGGATGTAGCGCAGGGAGACCACACGATCGGCAGTGGTCAGGGCGTCGGCGTAGTTAAAGTTCTGTTCGAACTGGCCGGCGGCGTCCTCGTGGTCGCTGGCGTAGTTGCCCCAGCCCAGGCTGTTCATGGCCGTGGAGATGGAGGTGAGGTGCTCGTACATGCGGGTGACGCCGCGTGCGTCATAGCAGGGACGGGGCGAGTCGTCGCGGGTATCGGCGGTGCTGAGGGTGCCGTCCGGGTTCTTGTTGACGAGGAAGTATTCCACCTCGGCGCCGATCTTTGCCTGCATTCCCTTCTCAGCCAGGCGGGCGAGGGTGTTCTTGAGGATGACGCGGGGCGCGTAGGGCCAGGGCTTGCCGTCGACGTAGGGGTCACAGTGGATCAGCGCCAGACCTTCTTTGATGAACGGCACCGGGGTGAAGGACGCGAGGTCGGGAATGGCAATGAGGTCTGAGTCCTGCGGCTTCTGGCCAATGAGGCCGGCGGCGTAGCCGGCGAATCCCATGGCTCCGGCCTCGAGCTCGTCGGCGGCTTCGACGGGCACCAGCTTGGCGCACGGCTTGCCGGTCATGTCCACGAAGGTGGCCAGCAGGAAGCGGACATCGTGGGCCTTGGCGATGTCCGCCAGGGCGATCCGCCCGGCTTCCAGCGAAGCGGCGGGCTCCGTTGCTACTTCAGGTGTTGCGAGGCTTGTCATCGGAACTGTCCTGTTCGGTTCGGTGTTACCTGCGGTGAAACGTTGTTGAACCACAGTAGCCAACCCGATGTTACAAAAGAGCGCTCCGATTGTTAAATCTGAAAGACGGGCGGAGTCGGTGATGGCAACGGGAAATTAACTCAGGCGAAACCCGCCGCGGTTCACTACGGTGAATCATGGTTTCACGTCACTACTCGATCAATCCAGGAGGATAACGTGGAAATCACCACCACAGGCACACTCAGCAAGGCGGGCTCAATCCATAAAGTGGAGGGCGGTTACCTTGGCCTGCCGGCGATGAACGAGCCGGGCTGCGAGGCAGCCATCGGGGACTCCCTGTCCAACCCGGAGGGCGCGGCCATCAGCGCCGGCTTCTTCGAACTCAAGGCCTCCGAGCCGCTGGTCTACGAATACACCTACGACGAAATGAAGGTGGTGGTGCAGGGGGAGTTCATCCTGACGGACCAGGCCACGGGGGACGTCACGCGCGCCAAGGAACGGGACGTCCTGTTTTTCCCCAAGGGCACCACGGTCAAGTTCGAAACCCCGGACTACGCCCTGGGGTTTTACACCGGCCACCGTTCCTTCGCCCCCTAGCCCGCGGCCATGGGACCCATGTCCACACCCCCGTCCAGAACCATTTACGCAACGTTCGGTGCCGAAGCGCACTCCGGCGCCGGTCCGGAGACCGGACACCAATCCGGCACAGAATTCCGCCCGGACCTGGCTGTCGGGCAGGCATCGCCGGACTCGCTGAAACGTCTGAAGGATGTCCTCAACCAGGCCTACGTGGGGGTACGCCTTGTGATCGCCGGCCCGTCGGCTGACATCCTTGCCGCACGCGCCGCTGCGGCGGAATGCGGCATGGTGGAGGAAGAAATGACCCTGCTGCACCGGGTCGACGGACACCGGCGCGTATTCTGCGCCCACTGCCGGGCCACAACCTCCATGCCTGAGGCGTCTGCCCATGAGATCGGCTGCAGTGGCTGCGCCACTGTCCTGTCCGTATCGGAGCACTTCTCGCGGCGTCTTGCTGCGCACCTCGGCTACGCCGCCCACGCGGAGGAGGCGGCGTGACGGCCACAGCGCTCCTGGCGGGCGGCCTCAAGCTGCAGGTTGCTGAAGTCACCGCCCAAACGCCCTCCATCACCAGCATCACATTCACGGATCCGGCCGGCGGTCCGCTGCCAGCCTATGTTCCGGGAAGCCACCTGCTCGTCCAGTGCGGCGACGGCGTCAATGCCTACTCGCTGACCGGTTCAGGCAGGTCGCCGTCGGACTACAGCGTCTCGGTCCTCCGCGTTGCGAGCGGCGCGGGCGGATCAGCCGCCATGCACCGCCTCCGTGCTGGTGATCGGGTTCTGGTTTCCCGTCCCCGCAGCGCCTTCACCCCCATGGCCACGGCCAGGCACCACCTGCTCATCGCAGGAGGGATCGGCGTCACGCCCATGCTCTCCCACGCGCGGGCCGCCGCGGAGTGGGGCATGGCAGCAACCATGATCTACATGTATCGGCCCGCGGAAGGGGCACATGTTCCGGAACTCAGGGAGCTGCTCGACACCCGCCTCGTGGAATGCACGGACCGGGGCAGCTTCCGGCAGGCACTGGCGGAGAAACTCAGCAGTCAGCGGCTGGGCACGCACCTTTACGTCTGCGGACCCGCAGCCTTCATGGAGTCCGTGCTCGCCAGCGCCCGGGAGTTGGGCTGGCCGGAAACACGCCTGCACTCAGAGCCGTTTGGCACACCGGAACTCGACGCCGGTCAACCGTTCCGGGCGAAGCTCACCCGGAGCGGAATACAGGTTGAAATCCCTGCCGGCGTATCGCTGCTGGAGGCCCTGGAGGGCGCCGACGTCGGAGTTCCGAACATGTGCCGGAAGGGCGTTTGCGGTGAATGCTCCGTCGCCGTTCTCCGTGGCACCCCGCAGCACCGCGACCTGTACCTGAGCGAGGACCAGAAAGCTTCCGGCCGGACCATGATGTGCTGCGTCTCCCGCAGCCTGGACCAAGAATTGGAGCTTGACCTTTGAGCACGAACCTCATCGACCACGCAATTCCCCAGGAGGCGGCGACCATCCTCCCGGAACGCATCACGCGCTTTCCGTTCCCGTTCTCCGCCGACAGCTACCGCTACAGCACCAACATCGAGCCCGCCCTCAAGCCTGTAAGCACCGAGGCAGGCGGCTGGGGCACCCGTCTACTGGACATCGACGAACACTATCTGCAGGAACTCGGGGAGCGCGCCGCGGTGCTGCAGCGGGACCCCTCCCGGCTGCAGGTTCTGCCCCACATGCGCCCCGCCGTCTGGGATGCCATCACCACCCTGCTGCCGATCATGGCCGACGAACACCCGGAAACGATGTCCTTCGAACGGAAGGGTGACTCCTGCCGGTGGCAGAACCGGCTGCACAACCTGGACCTGGAGTTCACGGCCGGCGTAGATGCGTCCCTGCCCGCCGAACCCCTCCTGTTCCTGGGCAGCCAGATCCAGGACGACATCGCCCTCCTAGACCAGCGCGAGAACGCGCTCTGGCTCGACGCCGGGCTGGTGACCTTCGCCGCCGACTGGTCCCTCGGGTTCGACGTCGGCATGAAATTCCTGGAAGTCCACGGCCCCGTCCCCCGGGTGCACGACGAGCAGATCATCACCCGTGCCCAGCAGTTCCTGATGAATCTCCAGCCCGGGGAGAAATACCGGCGGACCAACTGGACCATGACCGTCGGTCGGCGCCTGGACACCTCCACCGAGACCTATCCCGAATGGGCACAGGACCGCAGCGCCGTCGTGACCGATCCTGCCCTGCCCGACAGGCTGCACCTGCGGGTGGAAGTCCAGCACCTCATCCGCCTTCCCCACTCAGGAGCAATCCTGTTCCTGGTCCGCACCCACCTGCTGTCCCTGGCCGACATTGCCCGCGTTCCGGCCTGGCGGGAACGCCTCGGCCGGGTCCTGGCCGAACTTCCGCCTGACATGGCCGGCTACAAGGGCATCAGCCGCTACCGCGAGGCCGCGTCCGCCTGGCTTCTGGCCGGCTGAATACCCAACTGAAAATCCCCTTTCCGTCCCTGATTGGAGTTTCCATGAATTCTGGAGATGTTGCCTGGATTCTCGCCGCCAGTGCCCTGGTGTGCATGATGATCCCCGCACTGGCCCTGTTCTACGGGGGCATGGTGGGTTCCCGCAGGATCCTGAACATGATGATGATGTGCTTCGGCGGGGTGAGCGTCGTCGCTGTCCTCTGGGCGGTGTTCGGCTACTCGATGGTCTTCGGCAATTCCCTCGGCGGGGCCGGCCTCATCGGTGACGTCACCGAGTACCTCGGCCTGGGCCAGCTGCTGGCCGAGGATCCCGATGCCGCCATACCGCCTGCACTTTTCGCCGCCTTCCAGCTGTTCTTCGCCGGAATCACCACCGCCATCATCGCCGGAGCCGCGGCTGGCCGGATGAAGTTCGGTGCGTGGATGACCTTCGCCGCGCTGTGGGCAACCCTGGTCTACTTCCCGGTGGCCCACTGGGTTTTCGCCTTCAGCTCGGCGGACGGTTCAGTAACCGGCGGCTGGATCGTCAACAACCTCAAGGCGGTCGACTTCGCCGGCGGAACGGCCGTGCACATGAACGCCGGAATCGCAGCCCTCGCCCTCGCGCTGGTCCTGGGACGCAGCGCGGGCTGGCCCAAGAGCGAGCACGTCAAGCCGCACAGCCGCCCGCTGGTGCTGGTCGGAGCGGGACTGCTGTGGGCCGGCTGGTTCGGCTTCAACGCCGGTTCCGCCCTTACCGCCGGGCACTCGGCGTCGGTGGTCTTCCTGAACACGGCCGTGGCTGGAGCCGCCGGCCTGCTCGCCTGGGCCCTTGTGGAACGCATCAGGCTGGGTAGCGCCAGCAGCATGGGCGCCGCTTCCGGACTGATTTCGGCCCTCGTGGCCATCACCCCTGCGTGCGGTGCCGTGAGCCCGCTTGGCGCGCTGGCCATCGGACTCATCGCCGGGGCCGTCTGCTCGCTTGCCATCGAGCTGAAGTTCCGGCTCGGGTTTGACGACTCCCTCGACGTCGTCGGCGTGCACCTCATCGGCGGCATCATCGGAACCCTGCTAATTGGGCTCTTCGCCACGGACGCCGCCCCGAACAAGGTTAACGGACTCTTCTACGGCGGAGGGTTTGACCTGCTCGGCATCCAGACCGTCGCAACCGTGGCCGTGCTGGCCTACTCCTTTGCCGTCACGTGGGTCATCGCCAAGGTCCTCAACATCACCGTAGGCCTCCGCATCGACGAGGCAGCCGAACTCCGCGGCATCGACATTGCTGCCCACTCCGAATCCGCCTACCTGATGGATGAGGAGCCCGTGGAACTGGGCTCCCCGCACCGGGTCTGAAATTACGCACACGTAGGGCCTGGCACGGACAGTGCCAGGCCCTACGTGTGCGCCGGCCCCGTGTCGGGCTACCCCGCCAGCTCCGCATACCCAACAGCCTGCTCGCCCACTTGCGCCAGGTAGGCCTCGGACTGGTTATAGGACCAGATGGCATCGGTCCAGCCCTGGTCCGTGGTGAGATCGCGGCCGCCGGCACACAGGTAGCCGGCAGCGCTGAGGGCGGCGTCGTCGATGTTGTGCGGATCGGCCACGCCGTCACCGTTTGCGTCCTTTCCTTCCATCTTCCAGGTGGAGGGAATGAACTGCATGGGTCCGACGGCGCGGTCCCAGCGGGCGTCGCCGTCGAGCGCGCCGGCGTCGGTGTCGGCAATGGCGGCGAAGCCATCGCCATTGAGGCCGGGGCCGACGATCGGACCGCTCACGTCTCCCGAAGCCGCGAGGTGGCCTCCGCCGAGGGCGCCATGATGCGATTCGACGAACCCGACGGCAGCCACCGTGTTCCAGCCGATCCCGCACGCCGGTGCTGCGGCATTCGCCATGCCGGCCGCGGCAACGTACGCCCTAAGAGCCCGTGCAGGAATCCCAGTCTGCACAGCGGTCCGGGCCAGCCAGCCTGGCTCAACAGTCCTGGTGATGTTTACGGCATGCGCACTGCCGCTTGCCAGCGGCACGAACTTTCCTGCCGTCTGCGGCGGAGCCGACTGGGCCGCACGCACACCCGCTCCGGAATTCCCCGCGCCGGGCAAGCCTGCATCGGTCACACCCAGAAGCCAGAACGCGCCCGCGGTAATGGCGCAGAACGCGAAAAGGCTGAGAACCGCAAGGCGTTTCAGACGGAGCACGGAACAGCCTAACCCGGCGGCGGCGCGCCATGTGCCCACCGGCATGAAGTGGCGTCACGAGCTTGTTGCGCACATCACATTGTCCTGTTATCGTTTCTCCGCCTAATGACAAGCACCTCCCACACAATGGGAGATTCGGCGCCAAGAGCGCAGGCAGGGATGACATGACTGACGAACTACACATCGAGGGCAACGCCCTCCCACTCCGCGGCATCCGCGTGCTCGAGCTGGGCAGCTTCATCGCGGCCCCGTTCGCCGCCCGCCTCTTCGGTGACTTCGGCGCGGAGGTTATCAAGATCGAAAAGCCACAGGGCGGCGACGAACTGCGCGACTGGCGCAAGACCCGCGGCACCACCTCCATGCTGTTCCGCACCATCGGCCGCAACAAGAAGTCCGTGGCCCTGGACCTCCGATCCGAGGCGGGCCGCGAGGCAGTCAAGAAGATTGCTGCCCAGTGCGACGTGGTCATCGAGAACTTCCGCCCCGGCACCCTCGAGAAGTGGGGCCTCGGCCCGGACGTGCTGCAGGAACTCAACCCCGAAGTAGTCATGGTCCGGATCTCCGGCTATGGCCAGACCGGACCGTACAAAAACCGAGCCGGATTCGGCAGCTCCGCAGAGTCGTTTGCCGGCCTGCGCTACATCACGGGCGAACCGGACCGCCCAGCCGGCCGTGCGGCGGCCAGCATGGGCGACACCGTCGCCGGACTCTACGGCGTCATCGGTGCCCTGATGCTCATGCTCCAGAAGGCCCGCGGGCTGGAGGCGGGAACTTCCCAGGTTGTCGACGTCGCCCTCTATGAAGGGGTCTTCAGCCTGCTCGAATCGCTGGTCCCGGATTATGACGCCTACGGCATGATCCGGCAGCGCACCGGCGGCGCGCTGCCCGGCGTCGTACCTACTGGCTCCTATCTCTGCCAGGACGAACTCGAAGTGGTCATCGGCGGCAACTCCAACTCCGTCTTCGTCCGGCTCATGCGGGCCATCGGCCGCAACGACCTCGCCGAGGACGCCACCCTGCTCACCACGGAGGCACGCGGCGCCCGGGAGGAAGAGCTCAACGGCGCCATCTCTGCCTGGACCGGCAGCATGCCCCTCACCGAGGTCCTCGACAAGTTGGACGACGCCGGGGTGCCAGCCGGTCCCGTCTACGACGCCCCCAGCATCGCCGTTGACCGCCACTACCTGGCCCGCGACATGATCCAGACCCACGAGGTGGTCATCGAGGACGAGCCCGAACTGATCCGGTTCCCCGGCGTCGTGCCGAAGATCCCGGGTCACGAGGGCCGGGTCAAATGGGTCGGGCCCGAACTCGGCCAGCACACGGCCGAGGTCCTGCAGGAGCTCGCCGGCATGAATGCAGACGAGATCGCCGGCCTCGGACTGCAGGAGGCGCGCTGAACATGAAGGTCGAAATCACTGACGTGTTCTTGCGGGACGGACTCCAGGACGAGCCCGTCATCGTTTCCACTGCACACAAGCTGGAGATCGCCGGGGCCCTCGTCGACGCCGGGCTGAAGCGCATCGAGGTCGCCTCCTTCGTGAACCCGAAGCGGGTTCCGCAGATGGCCGACGCCGCCGAGGTGGTCGCGTCGCTGCCGGCGGTTCCGGAGGTCACGTACACCAGTCTGGCGCTCAACGGCCGCGGCATCCAGCGAGCTGTCGACGCCGGGGCCACGGACATTCAGGTGGTCACCTCGGCGAGCCAGGCGCACAGCAACGCCAACGCCGGCCAGAGCATCGAGGACGCACTGGCCAGCCTTGGCGCGGCCGTGGCCGGGTTCCCGGAAATCCGGTTCTTCGCAGGAATCTCCACCGCCTTCACCTGCCCGTTCGAGGGCGCGGTCGACCCCGCCTACCTGCTGCGCGTGGTGCGTGCCTTCGCGGACATGGGTATCACCGACGTCGGGCTCGCGGACACGCTGGGCACCACGCCCACCGAGCAGGTGATGGCCAGCCTGGTCCACGTCCGCGACGCCGAACCGGACCTCACGTACTACCTGCACCTGCACAATGCGCACAGCCAGGCGCTGGCCACCGCGAGCGCGGCGGTGGAGACCGGCGTCGTCCGTTTCGATGCCGCCCTCGGCGGCTACGGCGGCTGCCCGTTCGCCCCCGGGGCGCACGGCAACATCGCCACGGAGGAGCTTGTCCGGCACCTGCACGACGCCGGACACCAGACGGGCATCGACGAAGATCGCCTCGCCGATGCCGTACGGCTCGCCCGCGACGTCATCGCCCAATCCCCGGCAGCCGGCGTTCTCGATCCCGCCCGCTAAACCCTTTTTCCTGCTTCAACTCCCGTCCACAGGCCGCCGCGGCGGTCTTCCCACCAAACGTTTTGGGGACAATGATGTCTACAAATTCACGTACCACGGACCTCACCATCGAACCTACCGACCGGCCAATGCGGGAGAAGGGCCCAGATCGGCTGGGGCTCAATATCGCCAGCATTCCAGCCCCGCTCTACCTCGTCCTCGCCGGGCTGGTCCTGGCAGCGGCGATCACCGGCAACCTCCCGGACACCATGGTGGTCGGCTTCGCCACCACCATCCTGCTCGGCGGGCTCTTCATCTGGATTGGCAACCTGTTCCCGGTGGTCCGCGACTTCGGGCTGCCAACAATCCTGTGTACCTTCGCTCCCGCCACCCTGGCGTTCCTCGGTCTGATGCCCGAGAACCTCGTCACGGTGGTGCAGAACTTCATCGACGGACACGGATTCCTGGACTTCTTCGTCGTCGGCATCATCGCCGGCTCCATTCTCGGCATGCCCCGTGCGCTCCTGCTGAAGGCAGGACCGCGCTTTGCGGTGCCCGTCGTAGGTTGCCTCATCGCCACCTTCGTCCTGGTCGGGCTCATCGCGGCCCTCACGGGCTTCGGGTTCATCGAAGGCATCCTCTTTGTCGCCGCGCCCATCATGGCGGGCGGCCTGGGCGTCGGGGCCCTGCCCATGTCCGAGATGTACGCCTCGGCCACCGGCGGCGACTCCGCCACCTTTATGGGCGACCTGATGTCCGCCGTCGTCATGGCCAACGTTGTGTGCATCCTCATCGCCGGCATCTACAACGGCCTGGGCAAGCGCAAGAAGCAGCTTTTCATCGGCTTCAACGGCCACGGCCAGCTGCTGCGGATCAAGGGCCGCTCCGATGAGCTCACACTGCCGCCCAAGCGAGACGCTTCCTCGTTCATCGCCCTCGGCAAGGGCCTTCTCATCGCTGGCAGCCTCTTCGTCTTCGGCAACCTAATGGCCGCTTTCCTCCCCGGCCTGCACCCCTACGCCTGGGCCATCATCGCCGCAGCCGCCGTCAAAATCTTCGGGCTGCTCCCGCAGGATGTTGAGGACTCCACAGCGGACTGGGGCGACCTGATCGGCGCCGTCCTGGTCCCCGCCCTCCTGGTGGGCGTCAGCCTGACTTACATCGACATCACCGATGTCCTCGCCTCGCTGAGCAACCCCCTGTTCATCCTGCTCACCATCTGCACCGTCATCATCGCCACCCTGACCTCCGGCGTTCTCGGGTGGCTCGTAAAGTTCAACTTCGTCGAAGCCTCCATCACACCCGGGCTGGTCATGGCGGACACCGGCGGCAGCGGCGACGTCTCCGTGCTGAGCGCGGCGAACCGCATGCACCTGATGCCGTTCGCGGCCCTCACCAACCGCCTCGGCGGCGCGCTGGTGCTCTTCGTGACGTCACTGATCGTCCCGTTTCTCACCTAAGAAAGGTCCATCGTGACTCACAACATCCTGGCCGTCGGCGGCCGTTCTCCCCAGATCACGGGCGACGCGTGGGTTGCGCCCACCGCCACCGTCGTCGGATCCGCCACCATCGGGGCAGGGACCGGGATCTTCTACGGCGCCGTCATTCGTGCGGACATGGAGGACATCAGCGTCGGCGAGGGCAGCAACGTCCAGGACACCGCGGTCGTCCACGCCGACCCCGGCTACCCGGCACGCGTGGGCAACCACGTCAGCGTAGGGCACGGCGCGGTGCTGCATGGCTGCACGGTGGGCGACGGGGCACTCATCGGTATGAACGCCACGGTCCTGAACGGCGCCCTCATCGGCGCCGGCTCCCTGGTGGCCGCGAACGCGCTGGTCCTTGAGGGCACCGAGGTGCCGCCAGGCTCGCTCGTGGCGGGCGTGCCGGCCAAGGTACGCCGGCCACTAACCCCGGAGGAAATCGAACATTGCCGGCAAAACGCCCTAACGTACGCCACTCTTACCCTGGGGCACCGGGACGCCTCTGCCGTGGCGCTGCCGGCCTGACCAGTTCCCGCCCCACGAACACAAGGACAGCCAATGACCACCGCTTCCACCACTTCCCGTCCAGCCACTGCAGTTCCCGACGGGCAGGCCGCCGCCCTCCCCGACGAGGGCCACGTCTCTGCGGCCGTCGCGGACGTCCTGGCCGAGCGCGCAGGACACCTGTTCGGGCTGATGGGCAACGGCAACGCCCACCTCATCAGCCGGCTCACCCGCTGCGGCTTTCCCTTCACGTCGGCCCGCCACGAGGCCGCGACCGTCGCCATGGCCGACGCGTACCACCGGGCCACCGGGGGCATCGCGGCCGCCACCACCACCTACGGCGCAGGCTTCACCAACGCCTACACCACTCTCTCCGAAGCCCGGCTGGCGCGCATCCCGCTGGTATACGTCGTCGGAGACGCCCCGGCCTGCGGCCGCCGGCCGTTCGACATCGACCAGACCAAAGCGGCCGAAGCGGCCGGCGTCACCACGCTAGTGGCTCGCCCGGACAATGCCGCCGCAGTGACCCACCGAGCCTTCGATCTCGCGCTGCAGACCGTTCAGCCGGTGGTGCTCGCCATTCCCTACGATCTCGCCACCGCTCCCCTGCAGGCTCCGGTGCCGCTGGAACCCCTTCCGGCCAAGCCAGCGTGGCCTGCGGCAGCTGATGAGCTGGATCGGGTGGCGGAATTGCTCGCCTCGGCGCGGCGGCCGCTCATCCTGGCCGGGCGCGGCGTGCTGCTGGCCGGTGCAACCGCCCAGCTGCGGGAAGTGGGCGACCGGCTGGGCGCCCTCTTCATGACCTCGGTGATGGCCGCCAACGCCTTCGGCAGTGAGTGGGACCTGGGCATCGCCGGTGGCTTCACCCGCAACCACCGCCTTGAGGTCGCCCGCCAGGCGGACGTCGTCCTGGTAGTCGGGGCAAGCCTCAACACCTTCCAGACCCGCTACGGAACGCTGTTCCCGGCAGACACCAGGATCATCCGCCTCGACAACGAACCCGACGCCGGGCAGAACGCCGGCGCCGAATACGTTCGGGCGGACATCCTGCCGTTCGCTGAGGGACTGTTGGAAAGGGTGCCGGCGGCAGGATCACCAACCTGGCGGGATGGTGTCCCCGAAGTGTCGGGAACGGATTTCCGTTCGTCCAGCCCGGTGGAGGACCCTGTCGAGTTCGGGCCGGACGGCCGACTCAACCCGCGTGCCGTCGTCGCCGCCCTGGACCGGATCCTGCCGGCCGAACGTTCCGTGGTCATGGACGGCGGGCACTTCATCGGCTGGGCGCCGATGTACCTTTCCGTCCCGGACCCGCACGCCATGGTCCTGGTGGGGACCGCCTTCCAGTCCATCGGGCTCGGGTTCGGTTCCGCCGCGGGCGTCTCCGTTGCCCGGCCGGAACGCACCACCGTCCTGGTCAGCGGCGACGGCGGCGGCCTGATGGGGCTGTCCGATTTCGAGACGTTCCTTCGGGCCACCCGCAAGGGTGTCGTCGTCGTGCTCAATGACTCGGCACGGGGCGGAACTGCACCAGTACGCCGCAAAGGGGCTGCACGACCAGGCCATGCTTATCGACGAAGTGGACTTTGCCGCCGTCGGACGCGCCCTGGGTGCCGAGGCAATCAAGGCCCGCACCCTTGCCGACCTGGGGCAGCTCGAGAGCTGGCTGGCCACGCACGACAACGGCGTGTTCGTTCTGGACGTGGCGATTTCCCAGAAGGTGATTGCCGAGTTCATGGCGGAGTCGTTGGCCGCCAAGGGCTGAGCCGGCAACATAAGCTGGCCACATGCCGCCTACTGAACAGAACGGAAGCAACCGCACGCTGGAGCGTGCCGCCGCAATCCTTGACGCGGTTGGCCGGTCCGCCGTATCAGCCAGTGAGCTGTCCCGGCGGACCGGCCTGTCGCTGTCCACAGCGCACCGGCTGGCCCTGCAGATGGTGGATTACGGTTTCCTGCGCCGCACCGAGGGCGGCACGTTCCGGCTCGGGCAGCGCTTCGTCCGTTCGGCCTTGGAGAACGCCGCCCTGCCCGTGCTCCACGAGCTCCGCGACAACACCGGCGAAACCGCGCAGCTCTGGGTCCGGCGAGGGGACGAAAGGGTCTGCCTCCTCAGCGCTGACAGCCGGCACGAACTGCGCGCCACCCTGCCGCCGGGTTCGAGGCTCCCCCTGCCCGCCGGTTCCAGCGGACGGCTCCTCGCCGCCGACGACGAGGTGCTGACGGAGCTGGCTTCGGCGGGCTGGATCGAATCGGTTGGCTCCCGCACGCCAGGCCTCGGGTCCATCAGCGCCCCCGTGCAGACAGAGGAAGGAATCATCGCCGCCGTCTGCCTCGCCATGCCCTTGGCCCGGGTCACCGGCTCGCCCGGCCAGGACCACGGTGCCGTTGTTGTGCAGGCAGCACGACGGATCGAGGACGCGGTACGGGAAGGGGGCTAGGTACCGAGGCTTGACAGAGTTCTGACCTCAAGGTCTAATTTTTCGCAGAGCACCGAACATGATGCACGCGGACCATACGCGTGGACAGGCTTACATCAGAGCCCGTGGGGGCGGTGCACCAGCGGCCTACAGGCCACACATATTGGCATCCGGTAGACGCTGCTTACGCAGACATCCGGAAGCGCCCTGCCGCCGACTCGCGAGCGGCCCAAAACTCTGAACAGCTCGAAACTTTCAACAGCCCAAAGGACACGCATGCCCGACACCACCAAGACCATCGACATCCAGGTAAACGAGCGCCATATCCTCGACGAGAGGCTGGATGCCGCCGTCAAGTGCCTTCAGGAGGCGGCCATGCTCACCGGAACACACGGGATCATGGTCACCCGCACCAGGCCCGGGAGCTACACCGCCACGCTCTCCGACCAGGTCCCATTCGGCATGACCCGCGAAAATATCCTCTAAACTTTGGGGACCTTAACCCGTCCCCGGTATTCGGGAATACCTGGCGGCGCCCACTCGTTGAGACCTGCGAATGCGCGCCGTCCGGCGCACAGTCGAAGGAGTAAAAACCATGGCAACTGACTACGACGCCCCTCGCGTGGCCCAAGAGGACCAGCCGGCCAACGAGTCCCTGGAGGCCATCCAGTCCCGCCAGGGCGGATCCCAAACTGCCCTGCTTGATGTTGAAGAAGCCGACACCGCCGAAGGCATCGACCTTCCCGGTGCTGACCTGTCGCACGAAGAGCTGCTGATCCAGGTTGTTCCGGTGCAGGAAGATGAGTTCACCTGTATGTCCTGCTTCCTGGTCCACCACCGCAGCCAGCTCGCGCGGGAAAAAGACGGCAAGAAGTACTGCTCGGAGTGTGAAGGCTAGCACCAGAGGGCTAGCTCTGAAGGGCCAGCACTGAGAAGATAGCGCTGTGCTGGCCCGGCTCCGATCGTCCTGGACCGCCGTCGTTCCCTTCGTCGGCCTGATCGTGCTGGCCGTCACCTGGGGAGTTTCTCCCGGCCCGGTGCTGGCCACCGTCATTGCGGTGGTCTTGGTAGGCGCGGTCCTGGCGGCCGTGCATCACGCGGAGGTGGTGGCGCAGCGCGTCGGCGAGCCCTTCGGATCGCTTGTGCTGGCGGTCGCCGTGACAATCATCGAGGTGGCCCTCATCGTGACGCTGATCGCGTCCGGCGGAGAGGGAAGCCACTCGCTGGCCCGCGACACCGTATTCGCCGCGGTTATGATCACGGCCAACGGCATCGTCGGTATTGCCCTGCTGGTGGGTGCCCGCAGGTATGGCATCCCACGGTTCAACCCGGAGGGAGCCGGTGCCGCCCTGGCGGTGGTCACCACACTGGCAACCCTGACGCTGGTCCTGCCGACGTTCACGTCATCGCGGCCCGGACCTGAATTTTCGCCCCTGCAGCTGGGCTTCGCGGCCGTGGCCTCGCTTGCCCTTTACGGTGTATTCGTGCTGACCCAAACGGTCCGCCACCGCCACTTTTTCCTTCCTGTTATATCCCCCGACGACGGCGGGGACGACGTGCACGGCCCCACCCCCACCAACAGGGTCACCTACACGAGCCTGGCGTTGCTGTGTGCGGCGCTGGTCGCCGTCGTCGGACTGGCCAAAACGGTATCCCCGGTGATCGAAGCTGGTGTCAGCCGCGCCGAGATCCCGGAGTCCTTCGTGGGCGTGATCATCGCCCTCCTGGTCCTGCTGCCGGAGGGCCTCGCCGCCTCCCGGGCCGCCTCCCGGAACAGGATCCAGATCAGCCTCAACCTGGCATACGGCTCGGCCATAGCCAGCATCGGCCTGACGATTCCCGCCATCGCCATAGCCAGCATCTGGCTGCCGGGACCGCTGACGCTGGGGCTCGGCGGCACGCAGATAGTCCTGTTCCTGCTGACTGTCATCGTGGGAACACTCACTGTTGTGCCCGGCCGTGCCACCCGCCTGCAGGGGGCCATCCACCTGGTGCTGTTCGCCGCATTCCTGTTCCTCGCCATGTTTCCGTAACTGGATTCACGCAGGAGGTCCGGGCGGCGGTCAAACGCCTCCAACTGCCACTTCGCTATCATGGCTTCATGACTTCCCCTCCAGGGAGCGACGCTGACCTCCTGCTCGAGCGGCAGCTCTGCTTCGCCCTCGCTGTCGCCTCGCGCACCGTCATCGGCGCCTACCGGCCCGTGCTGCAGGAGCTCAACCTGACCCACCCGCAGTACCTGGTGATGCTGGCGCTGTGGGAGAAGAGCCCGCGTTCCGTCAAGGAAATCAGCGACGCCCTCCTCCTGGTCCCGGCCACCCTGTCTCCCCTGCTCAAGCGGCTCGAAGCCCTGGGATATGTCACCCGCCGCCGCGTTCCCGGGGATGAACGCTCCCTTGCAGTCGGTCTGACCCCCGAAGGGACCGCGCTCCGCGATAAGGCGATGGGCGTGCCCGGCACCATGCTGGCCAAGCTCGGCCTCACCCGCGCCCAGGCGGAGGACATCCACGTTGCCATGACGCAGCTCATCGAATCCGCCCAGATCGATCACACCCTGCAGGCTGAGCCCAACGTGGACGACGAAGCCACGGCCTAGGCGGAGCAGTCCCCCGTCAGCGCGAACGGACAGTTGCGGGCGCGCGTTCGACCCTGATCAAGCCCGATCAAGCAGGCCCATATTGTTGCCGTGCGGGACGTTTCCTAAGAATCTGGCTTGAGGCGCCAAACCTCAAGCGTCCCCTTTCGGGGGCATGATTGGCGCCTCAACTCCCCTGCGGGCCGCTTCCTACGGCGCGGGCTCCCGCGTGCCCAGTATCAGGAAGTCGGCCTTGGGGGACAGGTCGATCAAAGGAGAACCATGCAAAGACGCAGAACCATTGGGCGGGCAGTCTGCCTTGCCACCGCCGCAGCGTTCCTGGCCGGAGCGGCCGCTTCCGGCATCGCGCCGGCCGTCGCCAAAGCCGCCGTCGCCCCGGCAACGGTGCAGGACACAAACACATATTCAGCCATCCCGAACGGGCAGCCGTACCTGGACACGGACGGCAATCCCATCCATGCGCACGGCGGGTTCACGCTCAAGCACGAAGGTGTCTTCTACTGGGTCGGGGAGGACAAATCGCACAACCGTGCAACGTTCAAGGGCGTCAGCATGTACAAGTCCACGGACCTGGAAAACTGGGAGTACGTGGGCGCCGCCTTGAGTCCGGAAACACTGGACGCCAACGGAAACAAAGTACTGGCGCACTGCAAGGTGGAACGGCCCAAGCTGCTATACAACGAGGCCACAAAGAAGTTCGTGCTCTGGGGCCACTACGAGATGTTCGACGGCTACGCGGCCTCGGAAGTGGTCGTCGCCACCGCGGACAAGATCGAGGGACCGTACACCGTTACCGCAAAGGGCCACTTCCGCCCAGGAGCTGGGAATGCTGAGGGCGTAGGCGCCGTGGTCGGCGAAACACAGCCCAACGGCCAGCCAGCCAAGGCCGATTACCCGGCGACAGTGGGCTCCGGAGCGGCGGTAAAGAACCTGTCCGAACTCACGTTCGACACCACACTGAAGGCTACTTCAGTGGTCATGAAGGACGGCTACCCCACGGAGCGGCAGTCGCCGGTGGCAACTGCCGAGTACAACATCGGAGCCAGCCCGGCAGCGGATCTAAAGGCTCCCGTGATGGGGCCCGCCCAGTCCAGCGGCACAGGCGCCGTCGTCGTAAATCCCAACGGCCTGGACAACGCCTTCATCACCTCCGCACCGGACTCCACCGTCTACTACACCACGGACGGCTCCGAACCGGACCCGGCAGCTTCGGCCACCTACACCTCCGGCACGCCGATCCGCCTGGACGCAGCCAAGACGGTGAAGGCCGTCGCTGTCCGCGACAGCCAGACGAGTCCCGTGACCACGGCGAGTTACCGCCTTGCCGCGCCGGGCGAGGAGGTTCCGGTTCATCCGCCCGTGATCTCCGTTCCTGGCGGCAGCTACCCGGACGCCATCAGCCAGGTCAGGCTCTACGCCACTAGCAGCGGCACCGCCATCCACTACACGCAAGATGGCAAGGACCCAGATCCGCTCCTGCAGGGCGAAAATATGGGTTTCGGGTCCCGTGACTACACGCTCTACCAGGACCCGGTGACTGGAAAGGCCTACCTCGTCACCGCGCAGGACCACATCTATCTTCGGGTCTGGCAGCTGAGCGATGACTACACTGACGTCGTACCGTCGACGCAGTACCCGATGTTCGTGGGCCAGGCGCGGGAGGCGCCGGCGCTGATCCGCGAGGGCGGCTACACGTACATGATCACGTCCAAGCAGTCAGGCTGGTATCCGAACCAGGCCATGTACACGCGCACGACGGACATCTCGGACCCCAGCAAGTGGGAGGAACAGAAGCCGGTGGGAGACAACACCACCTTCCACAGCCAGCCGACCCAGATCATCGACGTCGGAAAAAACGGCAAGCACGAGTACGTCTACCTGGGCGACCGCTGGTATCCGCACGCCCTGGTCCAGTCAAACTACGTGTGGCTCCCGCTGGAGATCGAGAACGGCCAGATGAGCCTGTCCTACGTGCCGGAACTGGACATCAACGTCAGGGCGGGCAAGGTTAAGGAGCCAAATACGCGGCTTCTCTCCCTTGGCAAGCCGGTAACCGCCAGCGGGGTGACAGCCGAGCCCCAGACCGCCACGCAGCGGTACGGCCCGGAGACGGCCAACGACGGCGTCTCGTACGACCTCGATCCCTGGGACAGCACCTCCGAGTTCTACAAGAGCGACAAGGTGCCGTTCTCGTGGACTGTGGACCTCGAGAAGCCGTACGAGCTGCACCGGATTGACATCTCCGCCCGGACTGTGGGCGGATCAGACGCGGCACACCGTTACTCCGTCTCTGTCAGCAACGACGGCGTGACGTGGACGGAGGCCGCGGACAACCGGCAGAACAACCTGGTCGGTTTCAAGAGCCATCCTCTGTCCGGCACCTACCGGTACGTCAAGGTGGACGTCCATGACGTCTGGGACGTGGTGCACAACCAGCGGGCCACGTGGGAACGCGGCCTGCATGAAGTCTCCGTCTACGGGTTGCCCGCGGACGGCTGAGTCTGCGCGCCGTTGAAAGCGCGAACGGACATTCGAGTCCCTGGAAACAGGGGCTTGAGTGTCCGTTCGTGCTTGGTGGGGGCCGGTTCAGCCGGCGATGCGCCAGATGGTCGCTACCGCCACCGACGTCCCGTCAGCGAATTCGAAGCGGCCGGAGTCCTCGCCCCCGCTTCCCGGCACGTAGCGGACACCGCTCATTGCCTCCGTTGTCCCCGCACCGCCCAGGCCGACGACGGCCGCATAGTCGCCGTCGTCGGCCGGGCCGGCGGTGCCCACCCACGGAATGCTGAACCGCTGCCCGAGCGGGTGCGGCTCGTCGCGCGCCAGAGTCCCTGCGTCGTGGAGCGCGCCTCCCCAGCCCGGCAGGGCGCGCACCCAGCTGACTAGGGAGGTCCCGGCGTCGACCGGCCAGCCGCCAATCCGCAGCCGCGCCGTGCCACCCGCCGCCGCGCCGCGCACACGGACCAGCCGGAGCTCCACCGGTCCGCGTGTCACGGAAACCACGGTGATCTCCGGCCCGGGCGCTGCGTCACCGCCCATCCCGCTGCCGTGGTCGGGGCCGGTGTCGGCACCCACTGTGATCCAGTGCGAGGCACCCTTGGAGGCGCCGATGAGCACTCCCCCGGCGTCGCTCTGCGCCAGGGTACGGAAACCGGTGCGGTGCGTGCGCCGGCCTTCCGCATCAACCAGAACGACGGCGTTGTCCAGGGATTCGGATTCAAGGTCCGGGAAGGTGTGGGTCGAGTAACCAAGCCGGGCATACAGCGGGGAGTCCGTGACCGTGGCCCCCTCGTTGGCGTGGTCGGTGCCGTGGTTGCGGATCCGGACCACGCCGTCGGCCACGGTGCCGTCCATCTGCCAACCCGGCACCGGAATCAGCTTCCTGGTATCGCCAACTTCAACAGGCAGGGGTTCCTCTGCGGCCGTCCAGACCCGATGGTCGGCGGGCAGGGCAAGCCCCAGCATTCCCTTCGAGGCCCAGTAGGGGGAACCGCCGCCGGAGTAGGACTGCTTCATGCCGGCGAATTCGCCGTGCCAGCCGATGGACAGGAGGCCGTCGTCGGTGATCGCGCCGTGGCCGGCAAAATGGTCAAGCATCCCCGAGGCTGCGCGGCGGCTGACCCCGGGGTTGAGCCTGGTGTGGCCGGACAGTTCCCCGACCCAGAACGGAGCTGCGGCGGCGAACCGGTAAATCAGGCTGCGCCCCTGGATGAGGGGTGATCCGTTGGCGCCCACCAGGTACACGGCATCGTCCAGATAGTCTGCAAGGCGTGCACCGTCGAGCGCCCGGCGGGCACGCACCCTCGGGTCCTCCGGTGCCATCAGCGCCCACAACTGCGGGTACACGTGGAAGGCCCAGCCCACGTAGTGGTCGTATGCCCGCTCGGGGCCGTCCGCGAACCATCCGTGCCCCCGGTACAGGGAATCGTGGATGGCCAGACCGGCGTCGATGTCCTCGTTGGAATAACGACCTCCCACGCTGGCCAGGAACGTTTCCACCACGATCTGGAACCAGACCCAGTTGATGGGCGGGTACTCCTCGCCGATCACGGTTTCGAACCAGGCCACCAGCTGTTCCTGGACCCGCTGCGGAAGCTTGTCCCATAAGATCTCCCGCGTGAGGGCAAGGCCCACCGCGAGCGAGGCGGCTTCCACCTTGGCCTGCCCCAGCTCTCCGGGAGTAGGCCACCGGTCCTGCGAGGCGGGATTGGTGCCGGCATCCAGCCCCCGGGCGTACCAGTCGGCGAGCCAACCCGTATTCTCCGGGTCGCCCGCCATCCGGAAGGAGGCCATCAGAAAGGTGCGGGCGAAGGCCTCCAACGAATCGCTGCGCGGCCCGTAAGCACTGCCGGCGCCGGGAAGATGAATGTTGGCATGGTTATCCGTGGCGTAGCGGTGGGCGGAGCGCAGCAGGAAATCGGCATAGCTGCACCAGTGGGCGCGGGTGAGCCCGGTATAGGGCGAGAGCTGCATGTCCGGGGCAGGCAGCAGCAAGGTGCTGGGAGGCATCATCGGGTCCTAACGGGTTGGAGGGGTCTGGGTTGGCCGGGCAGCCGTGTTGCGGTACTCCGCCACCTGCATTCCGGCGTCCGGGACAAGCCAGGCAATGGCGCGCCGCAGCATTTCCAGATGCTCGGGTGCTTCGAAGGACGCGGCGTCGTGGCCGAGGGCGTCGTAAAAACTTCGCGCCCCGCCGCGCGTGCGGGACCAGAGGAGGGGGTGGAGGGTTCCCTCGTGCCGGTGCATGGCGTGGACCTTGACATCCGGGCTGGTTCGCAGCCAGCTGTAGCGTTCGTCCTGCACCTCAAAGTCCGGGATTCCGCCGGCGAGCGGCCCGGAACAGCCCTGCACGAGAATCTTGGCTGGCCCGTATTCCGGATGCATGGAGGTGCCGCGGACCCAGCGGCCGCCGAGCGCCTCCTCCCAGGCCTGGGAGTCCACGAAGCTCGTGGAGCTCACATGGCAGGCCAGAAGGGGCAGTCCCGCCTCGATCCAACGCTCCAGCCCGCGCATTGCCCCCACCGTTCCGGGGGACGGCCTGCCATCCCGGGGCAGGCCCACGTTGACCGCGAGCAGATCCGGCCACAGATCAGCAGGGTCCAGCCGGGCCAGGGCTGCATCGACGTCGTTGGCCACCTCGACTGCGATGCCGGCATCGGCCAGGAGCCCTGCCAGGGCGGCCGTCGTTTCCGGAAAAGGGTGCCATGGGTCCGCGTAGCGCCCGACCCCCGTGAGCAGCAGTGCCGTGGGTCGGCCGCCGGATCGGGTCACAGCGAGTCCTCCATGGCGTAGTCGGCCGCCGCGCGGGGACCGCCCACGGAGGATTCGCGCACGATGAGGTCCGGGTTCAGTTCGATCCGGTGCACGGGCCGGTTCCGCCCCTCGGAGAGCCGCGCCGAGACAAGCTGCACGGCGACGCGCCCCACGTACCGCTTGGGCGGGCGAACGGCGGAGATCGCGGGCTCGGCGAGGTACGCCACTTCGTCGTCGTACCCGACCACGGCCATGCTCCCGGGCACGTCGATGCCCCGGTCCACGCAGTGCTGCACAAAGGCAACGGCCTGCGTGTCGGAGTGGACCAGCATCGCGGTGGTCTGGGTCTCGTGGCACAACTGCAGAATCCGGTCAAAGTGCTCACCCCGGTCGGCGCCCAGAATGCCCGCCGAATCCTCGCTGACGGAGGCGTTGACAGGAATTTTCAGGGCCGACATGGCCTGCTCCCAGCCACGCACCACATGCGAACTGGTGGGGCTGGCCGAATCCGTCATGCAGCCGATCTTCCGGTGGCCCTCCTGCCACAGGTGGCGGACGGCCATGCCCGCGCCGAACGCGTGGTCGGTTGCCACCCATTCGAGGCGGTGGGCGGGTATTTCCGCCGGCGAGCGCCGCTCAGCGAGAACCACGGGAATGGGCAGCGAATTGAGCCACCGCAGCAGCTCCTGGCCGGCCGGCCCGGTCATGTTCGGGGCGACGATCAGGCCGTCGATGTTTTGTGTGTCCAGCAGGGCCTGGACCTGCCGGCGGTTGTCGGCGGCGTCGTAGGTGGAGCCCCGCACCGCGATCCGGACCTGCTGTTCGTCCGCCGCCTCGCGGGCGCCGCTGATGACCTGCGGCCAGTAGTAGTCCAGGGAAGGCACCACCATGCCAATGCAGTGCCGGTTGGCATGCTGGCGCGTCCCGGCGGCTGTGCGGTCGAGCGGACTGGGCAGCGTGGCGCCGCCGTGGACCCGGGAGAGGAGCCCTTCGTCGGCGAGAATGTTCACGTCGCGGCGGATCGTAAGTTCGCTGACGCCCAGCCTGGCGGCAACGTCGCGGACGGTGATGGCGCCGTGCGCACGCAGTTCCTCCATGAGCCGTTCGCGCCGCTGAAGGGAGAAGAGTGACTTGCCGCTGGCTTCGGGGGTCTGCTCCGGGCTCATGGTGTTGCCTCCACGGTAAGGGTGAATGCGCCTGCGGCGCGGGATCCGGCCGGCATGCTGAACCGCAGCCGGGTGAGGCTGGCGCCCCAGACGTTGGACAGCAGGGGATCGTCCAGGTTCCATTCGTTCACTTCAAGTGCGGCCGACGCCGGGTCCCAGGTCAGCTTTGCGTCCCGCCCATTCCGGTCGTCCGGGATCCCCGGCGAAACGGTCGCCGTGCCCGGCGGCCCCAGGTTCACGGTTCCGGCCAGAAGGTAGTGGATGACGACGTCGGGCGTTCCCGCCCCGGGCGGCTCGGCGAGGGACCACCGGTCCCCGATCACCGCGCGCGATCCCTGCCGGTCCAGCTCGGCCGAACGGATCCAGTCCGTGGCAGGACCGATGCCGTACGCCTCCCCGAGGCCCAGCACGAATCGGGGCTCCGCGGCGGTGGGGCGCCGCAGGACGCTGGCACTGAATTCCGCCCCGGTCCCCTGCTCCAGGCCGAAGGGAGCGGGAACACTGTGCCATGAGCTTTGCATGGCCCGGATCGAGTAGCGGTTGGGGCCGAACGTTTCGGCAGTGTAGGTGGGCTGGCCGGCGTCGACCAGGAGGGGAACGCCGTCGAGGGCGACGACGACGGAACCGACGTCGCGGTGATTGTGGTGTTCGCCGTTGTGGCCGCCCTTCGCGGCAAGGGTCAGCCCGGAGGCGGTGCCCGGCGCTTCCCTGGCCACCATGATCTGCACGGAATCGAGGTAGCTGAATCCGCCCAGGGGCGGTGCCGCGGCGGCGCTTTTGGCAGTTGCCGCGCTTTCCGCAACAGCGGGGCCGGTGGCGAGGCGGAACAGGGAGTGAAGCACCCGGCCCAGTCCCGAGGCCGCGTCCGGCTGCCCCGTTTCAAAGGCACGGGCGTGGCTGGCCGCATCTGCATCGCCCAGCCGGTCTGCCCAGCAGCCGAGCATGTCCCAGGGGAGGTTGCGGGGAGCCTTAGCCGGGCCATCGGCAACGTTGAGGAACCAGTGGTGCCCCAAGTGCATGCGGTGCGGGAAGGCTACGAGCCCGCGGATGACGGGGATGTCAGCGTTCAGCGCGCCGCCAGTGGCTTCCTCGAGGAGTGCCAGCGCCTCCAGTGCCCGCCCGGCACCGTTCCACCAGTAGGCGAAGCCCTCGTCTATGGCTCCGTCCGCGGGCACGGACGCCAGGAAGCGGTCCAGGCCCTCGATGCAGCGCGCCACTGTGGATGCCTGCAGTTCCGGCTCCTGGATCAGGATGATGGCCGCGGTCAGGATGTTGGAGTGGATCCAGGGATTCCAGTTGTGCACGTCCCCGTCGAGGCCCAGCCAGTGCCAGTCCATCCTGTCCTGGAACGGCCTCGCCACCCGTTCCAGCACTTCCTCCCTGATGCGTTTGCGCAGGCCGGGGGCCCGCCCATCCAGGGCATCGCCCAGCACCAGGTCCAGCCAGGCGAGCTGGGCAGCCACTTCACCGGCGCCCAGGTCCAGGAAGGGCATTCCGCGGTCCGGCACCACGTGCCCGTTGCGGTCCCTGACGTCGTCGTGCGCCGCCCAGCTCCAGGAGCTCTGCTCGCACAGGAGGTAGGCGCCGTCGATGACTTCATCCAGCCACGCAACACGATCCCGTTCGGCCGGTACCCGTTGGGCCAGGGCAGCCATGACGACGGCCCTGGTCAGGCGCTGCTGCCGGGCTGCCACCAGCCCCTCATAGTCCGTCCGGTTGCCGTCGCGGAAGTACCGCGCGTAGTGGGAGACAAGGGGCTGCGGCCAGGGCATGCGGCGCTCCGCTGACGCCTGCTCCGCAAGAGCCGCCACCGCTTCGTCCGGGATGGCCCGCCACGTCGCGTGTTCTGAGGACGGCCGGATGGTCAGGCGGTCCCTGGCGCCGTCGAGTGTCTGAAACAGTGAATCGACGGCGGCCGCGGCACCCCATGCCTGGGCGAGCGGTGGGACGGGCAGCGCCCCGGGCGTGGCACTTGGCAGAGGCACGCCCGACGCCCCTTCGCCGGCAACTGACACCTCGTGTTCCGGCCCTGCTGACATGGCTGCTCCTCCGTGGGCGTTTCAACCTGGAATGTTCGAATCTGAATGTTTCGGATCAAGCTTGTTCTAGCTGATTGAATTCCTATTTTCACGAGTATCTAATGAATACCGAACGTGATGCAAGCCATAAAGAACGGCCCCGAAGCCGGCCTTTGGCAACGAGAAAAGGAAGGGAGAACCCCTGATGACGCGCAAGCCCAAGGCACTGCTGGTCATGAACAGCGGAACCATGGCGGACCAGTTCGATGCCTCGCGGCTGGAGCGCCTTGCCCGCCTGGTGGACTTCGACGGACAGCTCTGGACCGACAGCCTGGACGCGCCGGAACTCGACGCGCAGCTGTCCGAAGTGGAAATACTGCTCACCAGCTGGGGTGTGCCCCGGCTGAATGCCGAAAGGCTCCGGCGCATGCCGCGGCTCGGTGCCGTGTTTCACTGCGCCGGGACGGTGCGCAGCTTTGTCACTGACGAACTGTGGGACCGTGGGATCCTGGTGACCAACGGCGCCGACGCCAACGCCATCCCGGTCGCCGAGTTCACCTTCGCGTCCATTGTGCTGGCGGGAAAGAAGGCGCAGTTCCTCGCCAACGATGCCCGCGTCGCCCGCGAGGACTGGGCCTACTCAACTTCCCGCGGCGAACTCGGCAACATTGGCCGCACTGTCGGGGTCATCGGCTTTTCCCGCATCGGCCGGCGCGTGGTGCAGCTGGTGCAGCAGCTGCAGGATGTCACCTGCCTGGTATCCGACCCCCATGCGGACCCGTTTGAAGTGGCGGCCGCGGGCGGCCAGCTGGTGAGCCTGGATGAGCTGCTGCCGGTGTCCGACGTCGTCACGGTCCACGCGCCGGCCCTGCCGGCGACACGGAACATGATCAGCACCCGGGAGCTGGCGGCCATGCAGGACCACGCCACGCTGATCAATACCGCACGGGGCTCGCTGGTGGACACCGCCGCACTGGAGGCAGCATGCGCCACCGGGCGCCTGCACGCCATCCTCGATGTCACCGAACCCGAGCCCCTGCCCGCCGGATCGGTACTGTATGACCTGCCCAATGTTGTCCTCACCCCGCACATCGCGGGATCGTTGGGAACAGAGACCCGCAGGATGTCGGACGCCGCACTGGACGATCTCGAACGCTACCTCACCGGCCAGGCCCTGGTGGCGGAGGTAGTACCCGAAGACCTCGGACTGAGCGCCTGACTTTATCCACCCGAAAATCCTCGCCGCGGCAGCGGCGGACTTATCCCCTAACTAGGAGAACCGCAATGAAGCGCACTACCCTCGCGGCGATCGCCCTCGCCGTTACCGCCGGACTGGGACTGACAGGCTGCGCAGGCGCCGCCGGCCCCGCGGAAACAGGCAACCAGAACGGCAAGACCAAGCTCACGGTGTCCGTCTGGAACTATGAGGGAACTCCCGAGTTCAAGGCACTGTTTGACGGCTACGAAGCAGCCAACCCGAACGTCGACATCGAACCTGTGGATATTCTGGCCGACGATTACCCGCAGAAGGTCACCACCATGCTCGCCGGTGGCGACACCACCGATGTCCTCACCATGAAGAACGTCATCGACTACGCCCGGTACGCCAACAACGGCCAGCTGCAGGAGATCAACAGCGTGGTGGACTCGGTGGGCAAGGACAACCTGGCCAGCCTGGACGCCTTCGACATGAACGGCAAGTACTTTGCCGCACCATACCGGCAGGACTTCTGGCTGCTGTACTACAACAAGGACCTGTTCAAGGCGGCGGGAATCGACGATCCCAAGGACCTGACATGGGAGAAGTACTCGGAGATCGCTAAAAAGCTCACCAGCACGGCCGACGGCAAGAAGGTATACGGCACCTACCACCACATCTGGCGTTCCGTAGTCCAGGCCATCGCAGCTGCGCAGAACGGCGGCGACCAGATCAGCGGCGAGTACGGTTTCTTCGAGGACCAGTACAACACCGCCCTGGACCTGCAGAAGAGCGGCGCGACGCTGGACTTCGGTACGGCGAAAAGCCAGAAAACCAGTTACCGCACCATGTTCGAAACGGGCCAGGCCGCCATGATGCCCATGGGCACCTGGTACATCGCCGGCATCCTGCAGGCCAAGAAGGACGGCAAGACCAACGTCAACTGGGGTCTGGCACCGCTGCCGCAGAAGGACTCTAGCGGCAAGGTCAGCACGTTCGGCTCCCCCACCGCGTTCGCTGTCAACAAGAACGCGGCACACTCCGAGGAAGCCAAGAAGTTCATCGAGTGGGCAGCCGGCGAGGAGGGCGCCAAGACCATCTCGAAGATCGGTGTTGTTCCCGCCCTGCAGAATGATGCAGTCACGGCCGAGTACTTCAAGCTGGACGGACTGCCCACAGACGCTCTCTCCAAGAAGGCCTTCACCCCGGATGAGACAGCCCTCGAAATGCCGGTGAGCGACAAGTCGGCAGCCACGGACAAGATCCTCAACCAGGAGCACGACCTCGTCATGGTCGGCGAGCGCTCCGTGACTGACGGCATCGCCGAAATGGGCAAGCGCGTCAAGGACGAAGTCCTGAAGTAATCATGACGACACAAACAATCACCCAGGCTCCTGTCCCGGAACGGACTGCACCGCACAGCCGGGGCAACAGGAAGCAGGCCAGGCGCAACGCGCTGATCGGCTGGACGTTCATCCTGCCGAACTTCCTGGGCTTCCTGGCCTTCACCCTCATCCCCGTCCTCGCCGCCTTCGCACTTTCCTTCATGGAATGGACGTCCTTCAGCGCCCCCAAGTGGGTGGGGCTGAAGAACTTCGAGCGAATGATTGCCAGTGACTCGTTCTGGGTAGCCCTGCGCAACACCGTGGTCTACGCACTCGGCCACGTGCCCCTCACCATGGCCCTCGCCCTCGTCCTGGCGATGCTGCTGAACCGCAAGCTCAAGGGCATCGGCTTCTTCCGCGTAGCCATCTTCTTCCCGTACATCACGTCCCTGGTGGCGGTCGCCGTCGTCTGGAACATGCTCTTCAGCCCGGACAGCGGCCCCGTCAACCAGTTCCTGCACGGGATCGGCATCGCAGAAGCGCCCGGGTGGACGTCCAGCTCCGATTGGGCCCTTCCCGCCGTCATCATCACCAGCGTCTGGCGGGACATGGGGTACTACATGGTCCTGTACCTGGCCGGTCTGCAGGCCATTCCCACCGAACTCTATGAAGCGGCCGAAGTGGACGGTGCCAGCGCCTGGCAGCGCTTCTGGAACGTCACGCTGCCGTCGCTGCGGCCCACCACCTTCTTCGTGGTGGTCATGCTGACGGTCTCCAGTTTCAAGGTGTTCGACCTCATCGTCGTCATGACCAACGGCGGTCCCGGCCGGTCCACCACGGTCCTGTCCCAGCTCATCTACCAGGAGGGCATCGGCGAAGGGAAGTTCGGCTACTCGTCGGCGATCTCGCTGGTCCTGTTCCTCATCGTCCTGACGGTCACCGTCCTGCAGTTCAAGATCCAACAGCGGAGGGAACGCTGATGACCAACATGGCAGAAGACCTCAAAGCCGAGGCACGATCCGTGGGCACCAACCTGGAGGCCGCGCCGGAGGGCCGCCGCTTGCCGAACCGCCCGAGTCGCTCGAACCGCTCCACGCGGGAACAGAAGGCCAGGACCACCAACGTGCTTATCTACGGCGTCCTCGTCGTGCTGGTGGCGGCGCTGATGGTGCCGTTCATCTGGATGCTCTCCTCCTCACTGAAAGAGAACAACCAGGTACTCACGGTTCCCATTCAGTGGATCCCCACGGAATTCGTCTGGAGCAACTACACGGACATCTGGTCCCGGATCCCCATGCTGGGCTACCTGCAGAATTCGCTGTACCTGTCCGTGATCATCACAGTCCTGCAGGTCCTCACCGGGTCCCTGGCCGCATACGGCTTTTCCAAGGTCCGGTTCCCCGGCCGCGATGTGCTGTTCCTGGGCTACATCGGCACCATCGCCGTGCCGTGGCAGGCCTACATGGTGCCGCAGTACATCATGATGCAGCAGCTCGGCCTGACCAACAGCTTCAACGCCCTCATCCTGCTCCAGGCATTCGGTGCCTTCGGCGTGTTCCTGATGCGCCAGTACTACATGACCATCCCCGATGAGCTCTGCGAGGCGGCCCGGATCGACGGACTCAGTGAGTACGGCATCTGGGCGCGGATAATCCTGCCGCTGTCCAAGCCGGCCCTGGCCAGCCTGGCACTGCTGACCTTCGTCAACACGTGGAACGACTACATGGGCCCGTTCATCTACCTCACCAGCAACCGCCTCTGGACGGTCCAGCTGGGCCTGCGCTCCTTCGTCGGCCAGTTCGACGCCGAGTACGCCATGATCATGACCGGCTCCGTCATCTCGGTGGTGCCCATCCTCATCATCTTCCTCCTCGGCCAGCGCTACTTCATCCAGGGCATCGCGACGAGCGGAATGAAGGGATGACTTCGGTGCGGGAGCCGCTGCGGCGCAGGTGGACCGGACCGGGATTCGAGACCTTCGGGACCGTCTTCGGCTTCGTCTACACGTTCCTGGCAGGCAACTTCCTGCTGGCGGCGGCCAACGCCCCGCTGCTGGTGGTGCTGGCGCTGGTCGAGGACCCGCTCGCCGCCTGGCCGTTCTTCCTGGCACTGTCCCTCACCATCGTCCCGTCCCTCGCCGGAGCATTCAGCGCTTTTCAGGCTCTTGGTGCCGACGGCACGGCAGTGAAGCCGGTATCGGCGTTCCTCCGTGGCTATAAGCGTTCCTTCCGCCGCACGGCGCCGCTTGGGCTGGGCGCGACGGCGGTGCTCATGTTCCTCTTTCTGGACCTGACCATCGTGCAATTCATGCCTGCGGCAGCCGTCCTGGTGCCGCTCATCGTCATCGCGGCCGCCGCGGCGGTGTGCATCACGGTGACCGTCACGGCCGGTCTGGTGCTCCTGCCGGGGGCGCGGCTCAAGAGCCTTGCGAAAGCCGCCGTCTACATCTGCGTACGGAGCTGGTACCTCAGCCTGGCACTACTTGCCCTGACCGCAATCATTCTCGGGGCAGTACTCGTCCAGCCCGTGCTGGGTGTGGCCCTGGCGCCTGCACCCCTTCTCTTCATTATTTGGAGCAACACGTCCTGGGCATACTCCGCGGCGCTGAGGCATGAGGACCCGAACAACCCCCTCTAGCGGAGTTTTTGTCCAGATAATGGCCCCTGACACCCCTGCAGCGTGCATTATCTGGACAAAAACTCGGCAGCAACGCCTAGCCGGCGTTCAGGGACTCCGGCTCGCTGACGCCGTCGGCCTCCGTCACCGACGATGACCCAGTGCGCGCCAGTACCAGCTTCAAGACCAGCAGCGTTCCGGTGGCCACCAGCGCGGCCAGGGCAAAGATGCCGAAACCCCAACCCTGGTTGCCGGCAGCGAACAGCTGTCCGCCCATCCACGGGCCGAAGACCGCCCCGAAGCGCCCGATTCCCGTGGTCCAGCCGATGGCTGTGGCGCGGCTCGCTGTGGGGTAGACGTGGGCGACGGCTGCGTACACCATGGTCTGCGCGCTGAACAGGAACACCCCGGCCGCGAACACCAGGACATACGTGGCAATCAGGGGCAGATGCGCCCCGAGGGAGTAGACGGCGGCCGCGGTCAGGGCGAACCAGATGATCGCCACGCGCACCGGGCCGAACCTGTCGGCGATCCGACCGGCAATGAACATGCCCGCGATGCCGCCGCCGTTGATCACCAGCAGGAAGGCCAGCGCGGAGCCGAGGTTGTAACCTTCCGACCGCATCAGCGCAGGCAGCCACGTGCTCACGCCGTAGACCAGCAGCAGTCCGGCGAAGGAGGTCAACCAGAACAGCGTGTTGATCCGCCAGCGGTCGCGGCTGAAGAGCTGGGCCAGGGCAGCCTTCCGGTCGGAGGCGGCAGCGGCCTCCCCGGCAGCAGGAATCGCGAGTCCATACCGTTGCGAGAGGCGCTCGGCTGCTGCGGTGCGGCCCTTGGCCATCAGGAAGGCCATCGATTCGGGCATGAAGCGCGCCACGAGCGGGACCGCGACGAACAGCGGAACCACGCCGATGAGGAACACCGTCCGCCAGCCGAAGTCCTCGAGCAGCCAGATCCCGAGCGTTGAAGCAGCGATACCGCCGGCGTGGTGTGCGGTCATGAGGACACCAATCAGCAGGTTCCGGCGACCTTCTGGCGCGTACTCGGCGACGAGCGCGATCGCCGTCGGCAGCAGCCCGCCCAGCCCCAGTCCGGCAACCAGACGGGCCGCGCCGAACAGGGTCACATCCGGAGCGACGGCGCAAAGACCTGAGGCGACGGAGAAGAGCGCGCAGCAGAGCAGGAGAACCCTCTTGCGGCCGATCCGGTCCGTAGCCATGCCGGCGGAGAGCGCCCCGAGCAGCATCCCGAAGGTGGCGACACTGCCGACGTCGCCCGCTTTCGCCGCAGACAGACCGAAAGCCTTGTCGGCGAGCATGTCCGGCAGCGCGGCGCCGTAAACGAAGAGGTCCAGGCCGTCGAAGAAAACGAGCAGCCAGCAGAGGGCGACGACTGCTGCCGCCACCCTGGCCGATGACCGGGTCCGGTCAGTGAGAACTTCAGGAAGCATCATTGCTGCCCTTTCAAAAAAGTAGGGGAAAGCCTTGTGGCCGTCCCCACTGTAGGCGGTGACAACAATCACGTCAACTAAATTGTTAGCAATCGCAGCCAGCGGGCGCGCAGGCAAGAAAAAGGCCGCATCCGGCCGCGCGTGCGGTCGAAAGCGGCCTCAATGAGGGCAGCAGGGACTGGATGGTCAGGGGTTGGAGGACCGGATGACGTCGGCAACGCTCTCGAGATGCACCCGCATGGCCTCCGCAGCGGCGTCGGGATCATGCGCGCAGACGGCATCAATAATCGCGAGATGCTGCGGCAGGGACACCGCCGGGCGGCCGGGCTGGCGCGCGAGCCGGAACTGGAAGCGCACAGCCTGGCCGCGGAGCCGTTGGATCGTCGCAGCAGCCGTCTGCTGGGCGCTGATCTCGATAAGTCGCGCATGGAGCGTTTGGTTGCCCTCGGAGTAGGACTCCCTGTCGCCGCGCTCCACCGCGTCCTTCATGCTCTCCGCCAGCTGCTGAAGCTCGGCGGCCTGGTCGGCAGTGATCCGCTCGGCCGCCTTCCGGGCGCAGAGCGCCTCCAGCGCGGCACGCACCTCGGTGATTTCCACTGCCTCGTCAACAGATACCGCCCGCACCCTGGCACCGCGGTTCTGAACGCGCTCCACCAGGCCCTCGACACTCAGCTCCGATAGCGCCACCCGGACGTTCCCCCTGCTGGCCCCGTACTCGGCAGCAAGATCAGCCTCCACCAACCGCTGGTTTGGTACTAGCTCGCCATTCACGATGGCAGTGCGCAGCAGATCAGCCAGCTCGGCGGCCGTCATAGTCCGGCCCGGCGCTCCGTCAAGGGTCTCCACGTGTCGCCACCTCCCGGCGGCACTGACCGGCCGCAGCATTGTTAGCAATTTCTCTCTAGGTTAGTTCATTCCGGCAGCCAACGATTGTGTTCACTAAATTGTTGACAATCCCCTCGAGGAGCTGGTTCACTCGAAGCAACGGCGTCGTTCGGCGGACGCCCCTCCCCGACCTGACGAAGGAAAGCTAATGAACGACGCCTTTCATGATGTGGCGCACCTGGGCCACGTTGAACTGCTGACGCCCGAATTCGAGAAGAGCCTGTGGTTCTTCACCGATCTCCTCGCCATGGAGGAGGTGGCCCGCGACGGCGACTCCGTGTTCCTCCACGCCTGGGATGACTACGAGCACCACACCATCAAACTCACGGCGGCCCCGACGTCGGGCATTGGCAAGGTGGCGCTGCGCGCCTCCAGCGAGGCCGCGCTGCAGCGCCGCGTGGCGGCGATCGAGGCGAGCGGGCAGGGCATCGGATGGCACGACGGCGGGCCGAGCCTTGGCCCGACATACGCGTTCACTGACCCGGACGGGCATCCGATGGACATCTACTACGAAACCGAGTGGCACGTCCCCACCGAGGAAGCCCGCCCGGCCCTGAAGAACCAGGCCTCCCGGTTTCCCGGCGTCGGCGTCAATGCCCGCCGGCTGGACCACGTGAACTTCCTGGCCGCGGACGTCACGCTCAACGGCAACTTCGCCGCAGAAGCCCTCGGCGGCCGAGCCACGGAGCAGATCCGCCTCAACAGCGGCAAGCTCGGCGCCCAGTGGTTCACCTTCACGAACAAGTCCTACGACCTGGTCTACAGCGAAGACTGGACCGGCAGCAACGGCCGGCTCCACCACATCGCCTTCGCCACCGACACCCGCGAGGACATCCTCAAGGCAGCGGACATCTTCCTGGAGAACGGCATCCACATCGAGTCCGGCCCGCACAAGCACGCCATCCAGCAGACGTTCTTCCTGTATGTCTACGAACCCGGCGGAAACCGGATCGAGTTCTGCAACTCCGGAGCCCGGATGATCCTGGCCCCGGACTGGAAGACCGTCGAGTGGACCGAAGCCGACCGGGCCAAGGGCCAGGCATGGGGCATGAAGACCATCGAGACCTTCCACACCCACGGCACCCCGCCGGTCGCCGTTCCCGCGCACTGACCCGCCTAGCCGCCCACAGGAGAACAACGTGTCCCTTCACCCACTCACCGCACCCGCTCTGGCGGCGGGCCCACGACGGGCCGGCAGCCAACTCGCCATTCCGTGCTGGTACATGCGGGGAGGAACATCCAAGGGGCCGTTCTTCCGCGCCGAAGATCTGCCGCAGGATCCTGCCGCCCGCGACGCCATCCTCCTGGCCGCCATGGGCTCGCCGGATCCGCGGCAGATCGACGGCCTGGGCGGCGCGCATCCGCTCACCAGCAAGGCCGGGATCGTCGCCCGAAGCCAACGGCCCGGCGTCGACCTGGAATTTCTGTTCGCCCAGCTCCAGCCCCTCAGCGACACGGTGGACACCACCCCCAACTGCGGCAACATGCTTGCCGCGGTGGTGCCGTTCGCCATTGAGTCGGGCCTTTTGATCCCCGACGGCGACATCACCACCGCGCGCGTCCTCACCCTGAACACCAGCATGGTCGCCGAGATCAGCGTGCCCACACCGGTGGATGACTCGGGCCGGTACGTCGGTTACACCGGGGACGCGCGGATCGACGGCGTTCCCGGCCCCGCGGCCGCCGTCGAAATCAACTTCCTCGACACCGCCGGTTCGGTCTGCGATTCCCTGCTGCCGACGGGCAACGTCCGGGACACCGTGGACATCCCAGGGTTCGGGCCGGTGGACGTGACCTGCATCGACAACGGCATGCCCCTGGTCATCGTCAGCGCGGCCGACCTCTACCGCACCGGCCAGGAAACCACTGCCGAGCTGAACAGGGACCGGGAGCTCAAGGACCGGCTCGAGGCCCTCCGGATCAGCTGCGGCGAGATCATGGGCCTGGGCGACGTGGCCTCGAAAAACTATCCGAAAATGACCCTGGTTTCCCCGCCGGCACACGGCGGGGCGGTCAGCACCCGCAGCTTCATCCCGCACGTCTGCCACGAGTCGATCGGCGTGCTGGCGGCGGTCACCGCCGCCACTGCCTGCGTCCTCGACGGCAGTGTTGCGGCCGCCGTCGCCACTGTCTCCGGCGGCGCATCCCGCACCATTTCCGTGGAGCATCCGGGCGGGGAATTCACCGTGAGGCTGGAACTCGACCCCAATGACCCCACCCGCGTGGCCCAGTCTGCGCTGCTGCGCACCGCCCGCCTCATCATGGCCGGGGACGTCATGGTCCCGGCACACCTTTGGAACCCTACGGACCCCTCTTTCCCGGCATCAGCGCCCAAGGAGCAAGAACTGTGATTATCGATATCCACGGCCACTACACCACGGCCCCGCCGGCACTCACCGAATGGCGCGACCGGCAGATTGCCGGCCTCGAGGACCCGTCCCTGGCCCCCCGCCGCTCGGAACTGAAGATCTCCGACGACGAACTCCGGGAAAGCATCGAGCAGAACCAGTTGCGGCTCATGGATGAGCGCGGCATCGACCTCACAGTGTTCTCGCCGCGGGCTTCCTTCATGGCCCACCACGTGGGCGGCTTCGAGACGTCCGCCGAGTGGGCCGCCATCTGCAACGAACTCTGCTACCGGGTCAGCCAGCTCTACCCCGAACGCTTCGTCCCCGCCGCCATGCTCCCGCAGTCCCCCGGCGCCGACCCCGCCAGCTGCCTTCCCGAGCTCACCCGCTGCGTCGAGGAATACGGTGCCGTCGCGCTGAACCTGAACCCGGACCCGTCCGGCGGCCACTGGACGGCGCCGCCGCTGACGGACCACTCCTGGTACCCCGTCTACGAAAAGATGGTGGAATACGACATCCCGGGCATGGTCCACGTCAGCACCAGCATCAACCCGGCCTTCCACACCACCGGCGCGCACTACCTGAACGCCGACACCACCGCCTTCATGCAGCTGATCCAGGGCGACCTCTTCGCCGACTTTCCAGGCCTGAAGCTGGTCATCCCCCACGGCGGCGGCGCCGTGCCCTACCACTGGGGACGCTTCCGCGGCCTGGCCATGGCCCTGAAGAAGCCAGCCCTGGAGGAACACCTGCTGGGCAACGTCTTCTTCGACACCTGCGTCTACCACCAGCCCGGCATCGAGCTTCTCCTGGACGTCATCCCCACCCGGAACATCCTGTTCGCGTCCGAGATGATTGGCGCCGTCCGGGACATCGACCCCTGCACCGGCCACAACTTCGATGACACGGCACGCTACATCGAATCCGCCGGACTCAACGAGGCCGACCTCGCAGGCATCCAGGAACACAACACCCGTACCGTCTACCCCCGCCTCAACGCACTGCTCAAACAGCAGGGCCGCTAACCCACGGTTTTCGCCACCACCAATATTCAGGAGCACAGATCCATGCAGGAACTCGGAGTCGTCCACCGCACCATTACCCGGGCGGACAAGGCCGACGTCAAAGCCCTCTCAGCCTTCGGCGTCAGCACCATCCACGAGGCCATGGGCAGGCTCGGCCTCATGCGCCCCTACATCCGCCCTGTCTATCCCGAGGCGAAAGTCTGCGGCACCGCCGTTACCGTCCTCCTGCAGCCCGGCGACAACTGGATGTTGCACGTCGCCGCAGAGCAGGTACAGCCGGGCGATGTGGTGGTGGCCGCCTGCACCACCGAGTGTGAGGACGGCTTCTTCGGCGACCTGCTCGCCACGTCCCTCCGCGCCCAGGGCGCCGAAGGACTCATCATCGACGGCGGCTGCCGCGACGTGGAGACGCTGCAGGAAATGGACTTCCCCGTGTTCAGCCGCGCCATCAACTCCAAAGGCACCGTGAAGGCCACCGTAGGATCCGTCAACGTCCCCGTTGTCTGCGCCAATGCCCTCGTGAACCCCGGCGACGTGGTGATTGGCGACGTCGACGGCGTCGTCGTGGTACCTGCCGCCCGCGCGGCTGAAGTTGCCGCTGCCGCCCGCGCCCGGGAGGACAATGAAGTAGCCAAGCGCCAGCGGCTCGCCGCCGGCGAACTCGGCTTGGACATCTACTCCATGCGCGACCGTCTCACTGCCGCTGGCCTCCGGTACATCGACTGACATCCGGTTTCTCCTTGCTGTCCTCAGATGCCAGCACGGGGCCCCGGCAGAAAATTGCATGGGAAAGGTAGAATTTGCTGGCATGAGGACAGTCACAGACAACCTTGAAGATCCTGATGATGTCCGCACCCGTATTGTGGTCACCGCCTACGATTTGTTTTCCCACCGTGGAATCCGTGATGTCGGCGTCGACGAACTGATCCGCGCATCAGGCGTCGCCAAGGCGACGTTCTACCGGCATTTCCCGTCGAAGGACGACGTGGCGCTAGCCTTTTTAAAGCGCCGCGACGAGTTGTGGATGATGGGATCGGTGGTCCCGGAGGCCAAAAGCAGGGCTGAGAACCCCGAAGACCAGTTGCTGGCCATCTTCGATGTTTACGACCAGTGGTTCCAGGACGATGATTTCGAAGCGTGTTCCTTTGTGAAGGTGCTAATGGAAATGGGGGCAGGGCATCCACTGGGGCTGGCAAGCATCGAGTACCTGGGCAGGATCCGGCAACAGGTGCGGCTCCTGGCCGACGAAGCGGGCCTGGAGGACTCTGGGGAATTCGCACTCTCCTGGCACATCCTCATGAAGGGCTCGATCATTGCCGCTGCCGAAGGTGACAGGCTCGCGGCCCGCCGCGCCCGGCACATGGCCAGCGGACTCATTGCCGACCACCGGCCTAAAGCCTTGCCGGCATAGTCCTTCGACAGGGCCGGCTCGCCCACATTAGAGGCCGAATAGGGGCCGGCCACTTCCGCAGCCGGCCCCGGATGACTGGGTTCAGCGCAGGTCGAAGCGGTCGAGCTCCATGACCTTCACCCACGCCGCGACGAAGTCGTTGACGAACTTCTCCCTCGCGTCGTCGCTCGCGTAAACCTCGGCCAGCGCCCGGAGCTGGGAGTTGGAGCCGAAGACGAGGTCGACCGGCGTGGCGGTCCACTTCAGCTCGCCCGTAGTCACATCGCTGATCTCGTAGGTGTTCTCCTCCGCCTCCGAAGCCTTCCACCGGGTGCCCGGTGCGAGCAGGTTGACGAAGAAGTCGTTCGTGAGGACCTGGGGCCGGTCGGTGAGCACACCATGCGCGGAGCCGCCCACGTTGCCGCCGAGGGCACGCATGCCACCGATGAGGACTGTCATCTCCGGTGCGGAGAGATCCAGCAGGTAAGCCTTATCGAGCAGGAGGGTCTCGGGCGGAAGCTTCTCGCCCGGGCGCACGTAGTTGCGGAACCCGTCCGCCCGCGGATGCAGGTACTGGAATGACTCGACGTCGGTCTCGGCCTGGGAGGCGTCGGCCCGGCCTGGCCGGAACGGCACAGTTATGGTGAAGCCCGCGTCGCTCGAGGCTTTCTCCACAGCCGCGCAGCCGCCGAGGACGATCAGGTCCGCCAGCGAGACCTTCCTGCCACCGTTCTGGCCGCTGTTGAACTGCTGCTGCACCGCCCCGATCGCCTCCAGCGCAGCCCCCAGCCGTCCGGGCTGGTTGACTTCCCAGTCACGCTGGGGCTCCAAGCGGATGCGGGCGCCGTTGGCGCCGCCGCGCTTGTCAGTCTTGCGGAAGGTGGAAGCCGCGGCCCACGCCGTGGTGACGAGCTCGGAGACGGAGAGGCCCGAGTCCAAGAGCTGGGCCTTGAGGGACGCGATGTCCTGTTCGCCGATCAGCTCGTGGTCCACCGCCGGGATCGGGTCCTGCCAGAGCTGCGGCTCCGGGACCCAGGGGCCGAGCAGGTGCGGGCCCACCGGACCCATGTCCCGGTGCAGCAGCTTGTACCAGGCCTTGGCGAACGCCAGCGCGAACTCGTCGGGGTTTTCCAGGAAGCGCCGCCCGATTTCCCCGTAAGCCGGGTCGACGCGCAGTGACAGGTCCGTCGTCAGCATGGTCGGCCGGTGCTTCTTCTCGGGATTGTGCGCGTCCGGGATGATCTGCGGGGCGTCCTTGGCCACCCACTGGTTGGCACCCGCCGGGCTCTTGGTGAGCTCCCACTCGTATTCGAACAGAATCTCCAGGAAGCGGTTGCTCCACTCCGTCGGCCGGTCGGTCCAGGTGACCTCGAGCCCGGAGGTGATCGTGTCGCCTCCCTTGCCGCTGCCGTAGGTGCTGAGCCAGCCCAGACCCTGTTCCTCCAGGTTCGCGGCCTCCGGCTCGGGGCCCACGTGCGCATCGGCATCTCCGGCGCCGTGGGTCTTGCCGAACGTGTGACCGCCGGCGATCAGTGCAAAGGTTTCCTCGTCGTTCATCGCCATCCGTTTGAAGGTCTCGCGGATAAACGCCGCAGCGAGCTTGGGATCCGGATTGCCCATCGGCCCCTCGGGGTTGACGTAGATCAGGCCCATCTCGGTGGAACCCACCTCCTCCGCCATGGCACCTTCGCCGATGTAGCGCTCGTCGCCCAGCCAGGTGTCCTCGGGTCCCCAGAAAATCTGCTCGGGTTCCCACACGTCCTCGCGGCCGAAGGCGAACCCGAAGGTCTTGAAGCCCATTGACTCCAAGGCGACGTTGCCGGCAAGGACCAGCAGGTCGGCCCACGAGATCTTCTGGCCATACTTCTGCTTCACCGGCCACAGCAGCCGCCGGGCCTTGTCCAGGTTCGCGTTATCCGGCCAGCTGTTCAGCGGGGCGAAGCGCTGGCCGCCCTCACCCGCACCGCCGCGGCCATCGTGGACGCGGTAGGTGCCGGCAGCGTGCCAGCTCAGCCTTATCATCAGGCCGCCGTAGTGGCCGAAATCCGCCGGCCACCAGTCCTGCGAGGTGGTCAGGACCTGAATGATGTCCTGCTTCAGCGCCTCGACGTCGAGCTTCTGGAACTCCTCCCGGTAACTGAAGCCGGGGGCGAGCGGGTTTCCTGCCGGGTGGTTTGCATGGAGCACCGAGAGATCAAGTTGGTTCGGCCACCAGTCCGCGTTCGTCCGGGGCCGGTGCGCCTTCGGCTGCGGCGAGTCGATCGCCGGGTTCTCGCTCTCGCTGCCTTGCGAGGTCGCGCTGTCATGGGCAACAGGGCAGCCGCCCTCAACCTTGCGGTCCAGACCCTGGGCACTTCCCGGCGTGGGAACCGGCGGATGGTCCTGGCGATCGGTCATGTGCTTCCTTCCATATGGCCGAGGCCGCGGTCGGACTCGGGCAGCCGGTCTAACCCTCCTATTTGACCATGAGCGGGTGGCGCGGCGAGAGCCCCTTTTCGCGAGTTTTTGTCCAGATAATGGGCTTAGAACGGCCTCGAACGCCCATTATCTGGACAAAAACTCCTGTACGTCTCGGAGAAGAAAGGTCCTGAGTCTCTCGGGCACAATGGAAGGCATGACCCTCACGACTTTCGCCCTCATCCGCCATGGGCAGACAGACTGGAATGCGCAGCGCCGGCTGCAGGGATCCAGCGATATTCCGCTGAACGACGTCGGCCGCGGCCAGGCGCGCGACGCAGTCGCCGTTTTGTCCGGGCAGGAGTGGGACACGGTCGTGTCCTCGCCTCTGAGCCGTGCGGCGGAAACCGCAGACCTGATCGCCGCCGGCCTCGGACTCACCGTGGCCCGGCACATGCCGGAGCTCACCGAGCGCAGCTTCGGGCCTGCGGAGGGCCTGCAGGCAGGCCCGGAACTGGAGGCACTGCGCATCCCCGGCGGCTTCCGCGGGGCGGAAAGTGACGACGAAGCGGGCTCCCGGGGCCTGGCCGCCCTGGAAGCGCTGGCCGAGGATTTCCGCGGGCGCCGCGTTTTGGTCGTCGCCCACGGCACGCTCCTCCGCCTGGCCCTGAGCCGTGCCATCGGCACCACCCTCGCAAGCATCGACAACGCCGTGCTCAACCTTGCCCACCACCACGCCGTCGATGGCTGGGAGCTCGAATACTTTAACGGCGAACGGGTGGTGGAGGCCGCCCGCAGCTGACGAATGTTGATGCTGCCTCTGTCCCCGGCGGCCCGACAGGACTACCTTTCTCCTATGGACCGGGCAAGCAACAGGTGCACGGGACCGGCAAAGTGTTTCTACTCAACGAGGAGTGGGGCCGGATATGAAGCCACGAACCATTATTTTAGGAATCATCGTCCTGCTGTTGGTCGCTGGCGGGGCGGCATTTTTTTACTTCAATAATTTGAGAAGCAGGGCTGCCGACTACAATCCGCAGATCACCCCGGCGGATTTCACGACGAAAATCACCAACAAGTACTTCGCCCTTCCGGTCGGCAAGAAAATGACCTACGAGGCCGGCGGCGAAAGGATTCAAATTGAGATCCTGCCGGAGACCAGGGTCATTGAGGGCGTCGAAACGGTCATCTATCTGGACAAGGTATTCAAGAGCGGGCAACTTGTCGAGGAGACCCGGGACTACCTGGCACAGCATAAGAACGGCGATGTGTGGTACTTCGGCGAGGACGTGGACAACTACAAAGACGGCAAACTGCAGGATCACTCCGGCAGCTTTCTCCACGGGCGGGATGGGGCAAAGGCCGGCATCTGGATGAAGGCCGAACAGCGCGTGGGCGACACCTACCGGCAGGAGTACTACCTGGGGCACGCGGAAGACATGCGGGACACCATCGCCACAGGCCAGACCGTCACGACGAAAATGGGCACCTACAAAGACTGCGTCAAGGTGGACGACTGGACGCCGCTGGAGTTCAACTCGCGGGAGCACAAGTACTACTGCCCTGAGGTGAGCTCGCTGGTCCTGGTCGAGGAACCAAGCGGCAAACGCTCAGAACTCACGAACATCAGCCTGCCCTAGGGGGAAGCCAGGTGAAAGCCAGGGCCGGCATCCGACCCTGGCTTTCACGGTTTCCTGCTACCTGTTATCTGCTATCGCCGCACGTCGTCGATGCCGTCGGTTTCGATGCGTTCCTTACGGACTTCCTCGTCGACGGTCACCTCGTCCGTCACCGTTTCCTTGTCCAGACGGACCCGCTCGACCGGTACGGTTTCCTTCTCGATCACGGGGCGCTCCTCGTGGAGGGTCACCTCGTGTTCCTCCTCGCTGATGTCCGGGCCTGACAAGGCGGCACCGCGGTTGGTCTCAGTGATGGGTTCGCGCTCGATCCGGACCTCTTCGCGCTGGACCGGAACGGTCTTGGTGACGTTCTCCGTGGTCACGTACTTACGAAGCCTGGCCCGCCCGGCGGCCTGCGTTTCCGTGCCGACGTTCAGGCGCTCCTCGGAGCGGGTCATGGCGTCATCCGTGGTGGGCCCGGACGTGTCACGTCCAACCGTCCCGGTGGCGTCAGCCGTGCCGGTCCCGGTGCCGCTGTACGTGGCAGCGTCCGTATCGGCATAGTCTGCCTCTCCGCGGGTTCCCGTTTCCGTGTAGTTCTGGTGTCCGTCGAGGCCGTAGTGGCCGAAGAGCCGGTCCTCTTCCGACGGCTCAAGGTGGCCGTCCGTATCCACCCTGGGCGCGTCCTTGACCTGGTCCTTGGTGTAGGGAACAACAACATCGCCGCCTTCAAGACGTGCGCCTTGCAGCGGGACGAAGGATTCGGAGGTTCCGAACAGGCCGGTCTTGACCGTGACCCAGGTCGGCTGGCCATCGGCGTCGTCGGCGTAGACCTGGCCCACTGACCCGATCTTGTCCCCGTCTGCAGAAAGAACGTTTCCGTTGCGCTGCAGCAGGTCATCAATGTTTTCCGTGGTGAGCATGGTGTCTCCTTGGATCTCAGATGCTTTGGGGTTCGCAGCGCCTCCCTGCAGGACGCCGCACCCCAATACAATAAGCATGCTTAGCAACGCTTTGGCAAGCATGCTTATCAATTTCTCGATTATGGCGTGCTGTCCTTGCGGAGGAAATACCAAGTGTGCTTACTATTTCCGGGTAATCAGGATTGCTGCCGATCCGGCACGGCTGGTTCTTCATCCTCAAGGAAAGAGAGCAACGATGACCGAGAACGCATACGGCACCGGCGTGCCCGCTCCCGGCCTGGGCACCACCGGCGCGGGCACCATCGACTACACAGGCACCACCGACGACTACCGGGGCGACACCTCGAAGAAGGACGTGGCCAAGGATGACGCCGCGAATCTCGCTGGCCAGGCCGCCGGCGCTGCCCAGAACGTGGCCGGGACCGCGAAGGCCGAGGTCGCGAACGTCGCCTCTGAAGCGAAGAACAGCGCCCGGGATCTGCTGCATCAGGCGAAGTCGGACCTGACCAGCCAGGCAGGCACGCAACAGACCAAGGCCGCCGAAGGCATCCGCACCATCTCCTCGCAGCTGCGCTCCATGGCAGACGCGCCGGACCAGCAGGGCGTGGCCTCGGACCTGATCCGGCAGGCCGCAGAACGCTCCGAATCTGTGGCGTCCTGGCTGGACAACCGGGACCCGGGCTCGCTGCTGGACGAGGTGAAGTCCTTCGCCCGCCAGCGTCCCGGCACCTTCCTGCTGATGGCCGCAGGCGCAGGCCTCCTGGCCGGGCGCCTGGGCCGCAGCCTGCAGGCCGGTGCCCCCGAAACGGGAACTGGCGCCGGGTACACAGGCACCGTGCCGCAGTACCCCGCCCAGCCACCGGTCACGGAAAGCAGCCTCTCCGGAGCCTCCGGCGCCCCGTTGTACGACGCCCCGCAGGCAACCCCAACCACCTACGCAGAGACCGTGTACGGCGAGCCCGCCCGCCCCGGCTTCGATGCGCCGGGTTCGGCAGGCGTTCCGCTCCGCGATCCCGAGGACCCGTATACCGAGGGCGGAGGTCGTCCCCTGTGAGCAGCCAAATCCCTGATACCCCGCCGGCGGCCGCGCACGCCAAGGCCGACACCACCTCCCTCGGTGACCTCCTCGGCGAGGTCACCCGGGACCTATCCACCCTGATCCGGCAGGAAATCGAACTCGCCAAAGCCGAACTGAAACAGTCCGGCACCCGCGCCGGCAAAGGCGGCGGCATGCTCGCCGGCGCCGGCGTCGCCGGGCACTTCGTGCTCCTGTTCCTCTCCATCGCCCTCTGGTACGCCCTCGGCGAGCTCATGGGCCTGGGCTGGTCCGCCGTCGTCGTCGCCGTCATCTGGGGCATCATCGCCGCGATCCTCGCCTCCGTGGGGCGCAAGGAACTCAAAGCCATCAAAGGCATGCCCCAGACCATGGAGACAGCCAAGGAAATCCCGCCCACCCTCAAACCGAACGGAGACCACCGATGAGTGAGAACCCGGACGCCATCCGCGCCGACATCGAAGCCACCCGCGCCCGCCTCGGCACCAACGTGGACGCCGTCGCCGACAAGGTCACCCCGTCCAACATCGTCCACCGCCAGACGAACAAGGTGAAGGACGCCGTCTTCGGAGTAAAGGAGAAAGTCATGGGCACCGCAGAACACGCCACGCACAGCACCTCCGGCAGCCTCCACAACGCCGCCCACACCACCAGCGGCGGGGTCCACCAGGCCACCGACGCCGCCGGCAACGCCCTCCACGGCGCCGGCGAAGCGATCGCCGACGCACCCCACCAGGTCGCCGCGAAAACCCAGGGCAACCCGCTCGCGGCCGGGCTGATCGCGTTCGGCGCCGGGCTGCTCGTCTCCTCACTCATCCCGCCGAGCCAGAAGGAACGCGAAGCCGCCGACGCCCTCAAAACCGCCGCGGAACCGGTCACCACCCAGCTGACCGAGGCCGCCAAGGACATGGCCCAAGGCCTGAAGGAACCCGCCCAGGACGCCATGGAAAACGTCAAAGCAACAGCCACCGACGCCGCCCAACACGTCAAGGACGAAGGCCAAACCGCCGCCTCCGACGTCAAAGCCACCGCCACGGACGCCAAGGACCACGTCCAAAACACGTAGCGCCGATAACGCTCCAAACAGTCAAAGTACGACGCCGGCCGGCCCGCCTTACGCGGGCTGGCCGGCGTCGTTTCCGACTCGGCCGCGGTCTGGATCGGCCGCCACCTGAAGCGTATTCTGAAGACACGCTTTTTTGGGGTGTGAACCGCAGTGATGGTACGCAAAAGCCTGACATCGGGATCCCACACGACCCTGGCAAGGATGCTGGGGTTCGTGGTCCTCAGCTGCCTCTGTGGCGCCCTAGTTGCCGCCTACTTCGTTCCCCAGATTGCAGCTGCCGGCGCTGCCGTTAGCAGCTCGATGAACTTCTACAAAGGCCTCCCCTCTGAGCTCGCGGTGCGTCCGCCGGCGCAAACCACAAGGATCCTGACGTCCGACGGCAAACTGATCGCCTCGTTTTACGAGGAAAACCGGGTGCGGGTCCCGCTGAAGGAGATGTCGCCCTACGTCAAGGACGCCGTGGTCGCGATAGAGGACAGCCGTTTCTACGAACACAGCGGCGTCGACCCCGTGGGCGTTCTGCGGGCGCTGGTGAGCAACGTCGCTGGCGGGGACCGGCAAGGCGCATCCACCCTCACCCAGCAATACGTCACCAACGTGGCCAATGAAGCCAAGATCACCTCCGGCCGCGAGGATGAGGTGATCCTCAGCGGGGAGAAGACCTTCGGCGACAAGGTCCGGGAAATGAAGCTCGCCATCGAGCTTGAAAAGAAGTTCACCAAGGACCAGATCCTCGAGGGCTACCTCAACATCGTGTTCTTCAACCGCGGTGCTTACGGCATCGAGGCGGCGGCACAGCACTACTACAGCGTCCCGGCCAGCAAGCTGACCCTGCCCCAGGCGGCGCTGCTGGCAGGCCTGGTCAACAGCCCCAGCCTCTATGACCCCGTCAGCAACCCGGAGAACTCGCTCAAGCGGCGCAACCTGGTCCTGGACGCCATGCTGGCGCAAGTCAAGATCACCAAGAAGCAGCATGACACTGCCGCGGCCACCGGCGTGGGTTTGAAACTTCGTAGCTCGAAGCAAGGCTGCGCCGCAGCCGCCATGGCGCCCTATTTCTGCGATTACATATCCCACCTGATCCTCAACAACCGGGCTTACGGGGCAGACACGGAAGCCCGGGAGCAGAAGCTGTTCCGCGGCGGGCTGACGATCACCACAACGCTGGACAGCCGGCTTCAGGCGGCGGCCCAGTCTCAGGTGAATTCCACCGCCGGGGCCAACCCCGGCAAGTGGGGAGCTTCGCTGCTGACGATCCAGCCGGGCACCGGCAAGATCCTGGCGATGGCGCAGAACACGGTGTTTCTCCCGGAGCCGGGCCAGTTCGATACCCAGCTGAACTTCAACGTGGACGCCAAGGATGCCAGCGGCAACGACCTCAACGGTGCGGGCGGGTTCCAGCCGGGATCCACCATGAAGCCGTTCACGTTTGCCGAGTGGCTGCACCAGGGCCGGAAGATCACCGAGGAAGTGGACGCCACACGGCGGGAGTACCCACTGGGATTCGGCTGGCGGGATTCGTGCGCCAAGGTGGTGGGCGGTTACAGCAGCAAGCAGCGCGCCGCCGGCCTCGAAGCTGCGGACGATCTGCAGAACGCGTCGGAGGGCTACTACCGCAGGATGCCCGCCAACTACGGGCTATATAACTCCATCAACACGGCTACGTTTGCCGAGGTGGCACAGCTGGACATCTGCGGCATCGATAAAATGGTTGCTGCTGTGGGCCTGCGAAGCGGGCTGGACGGCTCAGAGATTAACATGCATCAGCTGGGCAATATTCTCGGCGGCACTGCGGTGTCACCGCTCAACCTGGCCACCGCGTTCGCCACCTTCGCTGCCGACGGCCGCTACTGCGCGCCGATTGCCATCCAGCGCGTTACTGACTTCACCGGACGGGCGCTGTCCAGCCAGCAGCCGGTATGCCGGGCCGCCGTCGAGCCGCAGATTGCCCGCGGAGTGAACTCAGTCCTGCAGGATGTGCTCAAGAAGGGTTCAGGCGTGTACATCAACCCGAAGGTCCAGAGCAAGGTCCCCGTGGCGGCCAAGACCGGCACGAACAACAGCAACGGCGCCACCTGGGTGCTGGGCTACACCACCGGCATGGCCACCGCATCCTTCTTCGGTGACGCACTGAACGGCCAGAAACGGCCGGGCAGGGACCTCACCATCAATGGCAAACACTACGACCGCATTGACGGCTACATGATCGCCGGACCGCAGTGGGCCAACTACATGCTCAAGGTCGCCAAGATGTATCCGGCCAAACCGTTTCCCAAGCCCCCGGCGTCCATGATCGGCAAAGGGGGGCAAGTAGCGCCGCAATGACGAGCCGAAGCTACGTCCGCCAAGCGGCTCCGGTCCTACTCGAAGTGCGTCTCCACACCTGATCCCGAGAGCCTTCCTACCAGTTCCACGGCCACGTCGCGCAGTTTTTGGTTCCGGTTGCTCGAGACCTTGGCAAGTATGTCCATGGCTTCCTGCTGGGAGCACCTGTTCTGCGCCATGATCACCCCGCAGGCGACGTCGATGGCGGTCCGGCTCTGCATGGCGGCCTCAAGGTTCTGCGCCCTGGCCTGGGCAGCCCCGATCCGGACCGACAGGTGCATCGTGCGGCTGGCCAGCTCGCCAAACCCGACCGCCCTGTCGAAGAGCTCGGGCGTGAAAAGGCCCGGTGCGGGGCCGAAGAAGTTCAGCGCCGCACTGGCGCCTTCCCCGATGTCCAGGGGAACGCCGAGGGTGCTGTACACGCCGTTCTCGGCCAGTCGCTTCTGGTATTCCGGCCAGCGGTCATCCGTTTGGACATCATTGAGCAATTCGGGGGCCATGGTGAACAGCGCCCGGATGCAGGGACCGTCGCCGACGCGCTGCTCGATGTGGTCCAGCTCTATTGCGCGTGGGCTGCTGCCCGCAACGGTTGAAGTGTGTCTGCGCCGCTTCAAGGTGATGGCGCATTCAATGGCCGTTCCCGCCAGGCCGCTGAGGGTGGCTGCAGCAAATCCGGCCAAGCCCTCAAGGAAACCGTCAACATTGTCGGCCCCAATGAGGATGTCCTGTAGCTGAAGTAGGGCTGCATCTTCGTTCGCTTCGGTCATTCCACAATGCTAGACGCCAAACGGCCAATACGTAGCTGCTCCCTCAGGCAGAAGCCTGCTGCCCGGCCTCTACCTGGACCAGCTGCACCTGCACGCCCGCCTGCCTGAAGAGCGCCACCTGGGCCGCGTCTGCGCCCGAGTCCGTCACCAGGGTCCATGGCAGGGCGAGCTTTGCCCAAGCGTGGAACGGGCGCTTTCCCAGCTTGCCGGAGTCGGCCAGGACATAGACCGCGTCGCCGCGCCGGGCCATGAGTTCCTTCAGCCTGGTCTGCGCGTGGTCCGCCTCGCACAGCCCGTCGTCGGCAGTGACGGCGTCGGCGCCCAGGAACACCCGGTCAAAGCTCATGCGCTCCAGGGCCGCCTCGGCAAGGGGACCCACGAACGTCTGGCTCACGCCGCGTAACCTGCCGCCGAGGCAGTCCACCTGGATCCCCGCCGAGTCGGCGAGCTCCTGCAGCGTGTTGATTCCCGGCGTCGTGACGGACAGGTTTTCCCTCCCGCGCAGTACGTGCGCCAGTGCACCGACGGTGGAGCCGCCGTCGAGCAGGATGTTCTCGCCGTCCTTCACCTCCGCGGCAGCCCAGGCCGCGATGGCGTGCTTCTGCTCGTACGCCTCGCCGGTCCGCTGCCGCAGGGACGGTTCAGGGTGCGCGCCCAGCGCCACGGCCCCGCCGTAGGTTCGCGTCAGCTTACCCTCCTCGTTCAGGTGGGCCAGGTCCCGCCGGATGGTGGAGGCGGTCACCCGGAAATGCCGCGACAGTTCCTCCACAGACGCCAGCCCGGTGGTGACGGCGAGGTGGTAGATCTCTTCGCGCCTGGCTTTGGCGGTGGTCATCTGTGGCTCTCCTTATACGCTGACCTTTATCGTAGGGCCCGGGGGTTTCCACAGGCTCAACCACCGGGATCTGACAAGCTGGATCACCACCTCACAGCGAAGCGCCGCCGCAGATGACGTAATTCTGGCCCGTGATGGACTTTCCATGCGGCCCGAGCAGGAAGCCGGCGAGCGCCGCGACGTCCTCCGGATCCACCAGCCGGCCGAGTGCCGGCACCTTCGGCGGCGTTGCCGCGCGGCCGGGATCGGCCAGCATGGGTGTATCCGTGGGCCCGGGCGACAACACGTTCACCGTAATGCCGCGCGGCGCAAGCTCCTGCGCCCACGTCCTGCCCATGCCCATCAGCGCAGCCTTCGTGGCGGCGTACTGGCTCTTGCCCGCCGCGCCCGTGGAGGTCCGGCTGCCGATCAGCAGCACCCGGCCGCCGTCGGGCATCCGCGGCACTACCTCGTTGGCCAGCGCACTGGCGGCGCCGACGTGCACGGCAAACATGCCGGCGAGGGCCTCCGGGTCCAGCTCGCCCAGCAGCGCGGTGCGCTGGTATCCGGCGGCGTGCACCAACGCGTCCGCGGGGTCAATCCGAACCGCAGTTTCCGCCACCGACGCCGGATCGGACAGGTCTGCGTGCAGCCATCGGAACCCGTGCCCCAGCGAGGTCTCGCTGCGGCTCAGCCCGGTGACAGCCCAGCCGTCGGCCAGCAGCCGTTCGGCGATCGCCCTGCCGATGCCGGAGCTGCAGCCCGTGACAATCGCGTGGCGGGCGCCGGTCACCGCTCGTCGCCAGCTTCGTTGTCCCCACCGGGAGTGGTGCTGCCCTCATACGCCCACTGCGGGTCCACCCGGACGTACTTGATGGCCTGCCGGAAGTAGGTGTACGCGATGTTCAGCGCACCGTCCGGGCCCTGGTGGATGGACGGGTAGGAGTATTCGCGGTTCAGACCGTCGCGGGAGTTGTTGGAAAGGCAGTAGCCGTCCCCCACGTCGAGGTTCCGCCGGATCGGCCACGAACGCCCGAAATCCTCGGAGATCGCCAGCGTCATGGGCGAGCGCGGCGTCCCCCAGAACGCGCGACGCTCGTCCCCGCCCGAAGACGCAGCAGCGGGCACCGGTTCGGTGACCTGGCCCTGTTCGGCGGCCAGACCGTCGTCGTCGATCTCGTCGTAGAGCGAGAGGCGCCGCTCGGTGTTTTCCTCCGCGCGGCTGTGGTTGTAGACCAGGGCCAGGCGGCCGTCGGCGAGCGCCGCGAACTGGATGGAGGAGTTGTTGTTGGGCAGTTCGGTGGCGACGGGCTCGCTCCAGGTAGTGCCGTCGTCGGTGGAGCGGGATTCGTAGATCGAGTCGGCCCAGCGGCTGCGGAACAGCGCCAGCAGCGAGCCATCGGCCACGGGCTGGATGTTCATGTGGACGCAGCCCAGGCTGCCCGGCAGGATGTGCTCGCTCCAGGTGGCTCCGCCGTCGTCGGAAAGCATCACGGCACTGTCATCGCTGTTGCCCACCCACTTCTCCCCCGGCGTGGTGATGCAGCGGAAGATCGGGATGATCAGGCGGCCGGACGGCAGCAGCACCGGCAACTGGCGGACAAACACGCCGCCCGTTTCGTTGGCCGGGAACAGCGTCTCCACCGGCCCCCACGTGAGGCCGCTGTCCAGGGAAGTACGACGGCGGACCTCCGCCGTGTCCTGGTTGCCCGCCTTCTGCGCGGTGTACAGGAGCCAGAGAGCGCCGTCGCGGCCGGCAGGGCCAGGTGCGGTGAACAGGATCGGGTTCTGCTCCGAGCGGGTGGAGTCGTCCGACAGCTGCCGGGCCGGTGACCACTGAGTGCTGCCCGGCTCCAGGGTGGAGAACCAGATGGAGATGTCCGGCACGCCCTCCTGGGTGCCGCCGAACCACACACAGCCGAGGCGCCCGTCGGGCAGGGTCAGGAGGTTGGCGGCGTGGCTCTGCACGGTGGGTGCCGGCAGGTACGCAAAGTCTGCGCCGTCCGCGCGCTTCACGGCACCGTCGGGCGTGATGGTGCTGTAGCCGGTGTTTGTGGTCTGCATGCCTCAGCCCTCCGACCTGGCGGCAGCCAGGTGCGCCTTGGCAGCCAGTTCCAGGTGGGTCAGGTCCGACGCGACGGTGGTGAACGTGTAGCCCTGGCGCAGCCGCTGGGCGGCAATCTCCCCGGCCGCGGTGTGGATACCGGCCGCGATGCCTGCGGAAGCGGCAGCCTCAGCGACGGTTTCCAGCGCAGCATTGAACTCGGCCTCGATGGCGGGGTCGCCCGGGAAGGCGCCGCCGACGGCGATGGCCAGGTCCGAGGGGCCCACGTAGATGCCGTCCAAGCCGGGCGTCGCGCAGATTTCCTTCACGTTGGCCAGCCCCTCGGGCGTCTCGATCATGGCGAAGACCAGGGTGGCGGCGTTGGAGTCAGCCGGGACCGGGCCGATGCGCAGCGCCGAGCGCATCGGCCCGTAGGAACGGCCGCCCATGGGCGGGTACTTCGCTGCGGCGACAGCGGCGGCTGCGTCCGCCGCGTTGTTGACGAGCGGGACGATCACGCCGACGGCGCCCGCGTCCAGCGCCTTGCCGATCGCGGTGAAGTCGTTGGCCTCTACGCGCACCATGCCGACGGCGGTGTGCCCGGCGTCGATGGCCATGAGGCCGTGCAACACGCCCGAGTAGCCCAGCAGCCCGTGCTGTGCGTCCAAGGCAACGTAGTCATACCCGAGCCGGCCGATGCGTTCCGTTGCCACGGGCGCGTCCAGCACCGCCCAGTAGCCGACGGCCTGCTCACGGGCGCGGATCTTGCGGGCGAATTCAATGGCCAGGTCCGATGTCATCTGTATCTTCTACCTTCAGTTCGTGGGTGGTGACGGCTAGCAGTTGTATATGCGTCAGCGGTTATATGCCGGCATGGGACCACGCAGCCCGGAGCCGATGGCATCGCAGGCGCTGCTGACGTCCTCTGGCAGTGGCCCCTTGGCCACGGCAGCGATGTTGGTGCGCAGCTGCTCCACCTTGGAGCCGCCCAGCAGCATTGAGCCGACGCCCTTCCGGTAAGCGAGCCAGCGCAGGGACAGCTCGGCGAGGGTGATGCCTGCCCCTTCGGCGATGCCGGCCAGGGCGCTGACGGCGTCGAACAGCTGCTTGTCCCAGTAGCGCTGGGTGTACATGGCAGCCAGCTTGGAATCACCGAAGCGGCCCTCTGAGGGCTTGGCCTCGAAGCTGTGCTTGCCGGTGAGCAGGCCGCCGCCCAGCGGGTTGTAGACCATGGTGTGGACGTTGTGGGTGGCGGCGAACTCGAGGTATTCCTCCTCCACCCGCCGGGCCACCAGGTTGTAGAGCTGCTGCGCCACTACGGGGGCGGGCGCACCCACCTCGCGGGCAACGTGGATCACGTCGGCCATCTGCCAGGCCGCGAAGTTGGAGACGCCCAGCGCCCCGATCTTTCCTTCGGCCGCCAGCTCCGCCACGGTGCGCAGGGTGTCCTGCAGCGGCGTGGCGCGGTCCGGCTGGTGGAGGTAGAACAGGTCGATGCTGTCCACGCCGAGCCGGCGCAGGCTGCCCTCGACGCTGTTGCGGAGCCCTTGCGGGGACAGCGGCGTGTGCTGGCCGTGGTCTGCATGCGGCATGCCGGCCTTGGAGGCGAGGATGACCTCATCGCGACGCCCCTTGAGGAGGCGGCCGAGCATTTCCTCCGTCACGCCGCCCACGTAGGCGTTGGCGGTGTCGATGGTGGTGATGCCGGCGTCGAGTGCCTCGTCCACCATGCGTCCGGCGGTGGCTTCATCGGCGGTGTCGCCGAACGTCATGGTGCCCAGGACCAGCCGTGAGATTGGAAGCTTCAGTCCTTCCACCGGGGTGCCTTCTGGCTGCTTGCTCATGCGTTGATTCTCCGTGGTTGCAGTAACGGTTCGGTTGGGTTCGTGGCGGGTAAACGGCGGGAAGAGAGCAGGTCAGCCTTTCAGCGCCAGCGAACGGACCACGTGCCGCGGCTTGAGGCCGCGCATGGTGGACGGGTCCAGGGCGGCCCGGCGGAGCTTGCGGGTGTAGTCCTCCTTGGGCGCGGTCAGCACCTGCGCCGTTGTTCCGTGCTCCACGAGCTTGCCGCGCTGCATGACCATGACGCTATCGCTGATCTCCTGCACCACGCCAAGGTTGTGCGAGATGAACACGTAGGTGATGCCGGTTTCGTCCTGGATGGACTTCAGCAGCCGCAGCACCTGGGCCTGGACGGACACGTCCAGCGCACTCGTGGCTTCGTCGCAGACCAGCAGTTCCGGCTTGGACGCGAGCGCCCGGGCAATGCCGATACGCTGCCGCTGCCCGCCGGAGAACTCCGCCGGGTGGCGGTCCAGGGACTTGGCCGGCAGGCCCACCTGGTCGATCAGCCTCGCGGCTTCCTTGTGCCGTTCGGCTTTGGACCGGACGCCCTGCAGCTTCAGCGGTTCGGCCACGATCTCCTGCGCGGTGAGGTGCGGGTCCAGGGAGCCGTACGGATCCTGGAAGACCATCTGGAACTTGGAACGGAGCGGCCGCAGCTTGGCTTCGCTCATAGCTGCGATGTCCGTTCCGTCCAGCTCGATCCGGCCGCTGGCCGGCGTCACCAGCCGCATGAGCGCCTTGGCGATCGTGGACTTTCCGCAGCCGGATTCACCGACGACTGCGATCGTCTTGCCTTTGTCCACTGAGAAGGAGACGTCATCCACGGCACGGAACGTTCCGCCCGGCACGTGGTAGTCGACCACGAGGTTCTCGACGGAGAGGAACGGCTTAGTCATTCTGGGCTCCGGTGCTGGTCAGGGCTGCGGGGTCGCCGGCCGCGGTGGTTTTGGATGCGGACTGTGAGGTGTTGCCGGCAGGGGTTTCGTCCCACGGCCCCAGGACCGGAACCGCGGCCAACAGGTTGCGGGTGTACTCGGTGGCCGGGTGCTCCACCACCTGCTGGACGTGGCCGGACTCCACGAAGGAGCCGTCCTTCATCACATGGATGCGGTCCGAGATGAGCCGGGCCACTCCGAGGTCGTGAGTGATCATCAGGATGCCGATGCCGCGCTGCTCCTGCAGTTCCAGCAGGAGGTCCAAGATGCCGGCCTGCACCGTGACGTCCAGCGCCGAGGTGGGTTCATCCGCCACCAGGAGCTGCGGTTCACTGGCCAGGGCGATGGCGATCAGCACGCGCTGGAGCATGCCGCCGGAGAGCTGGTGCGGATACTTCTTCAGCTGCACCTCCGGCGTCGGAATGTGCACCTGTTCCAGCAGCCGGATGGCGCGGGCCCGGACGGCGCCCTTGTCCTTGGAGGCGGCGCCGGCAATCCGGATCGCCTCCGACAGCTGGCTGCCGATGGAATGCACGGGGCTCAGCGCGGTCATCGGGTCCTGCGGAATGAGCGCGACTGTCCGGCCGCGGACTTTGTCAATGGCCTTGGGTACGGCCACCACGTCCACGCCGTCGATGAGCACGGTGCCGGAAAGCACCGCCAGATCGTCCGGCAGCAGGCGGAGGATGCCCATCGCAGTCGTCGATTTGCCGGAGCCGGACTCACCGATGATGGTGACCGTTTCACCGCGGTGGATGCTGAAGGTCACGGAATCCACGGCCCGGATGATGCCGGCGTCGGTGATCAGCTCCACCTGGAAGTCGCGGACCTCGAGCAGGGCCGGCTCGGTGTGGCCGGCGTCAGCATGGGCTGTGTTGGTTCGGCCTGGGCCGGGTCGTGCGTTCATGTCAGGCACCCTTCTTCTTGCGGCGGGGACGGTCACGGAGGCCGTCGCCCAGCAGGTTCACGCCCACCACCATCAGCACGATCACCAGGCCGGGCAGGGTGACCATCCACCAGGACGTGGTGATGTAGTCCTGGCCGTCGGAGATGATGCGTCCCCAGGTGGCGAACGGACGCTGGGGGCCGGCGCCGAGGAAGCTGAGCGCGCTCTCGAGCAGGACGGCTTGGGCCAGGAGCAGCAGCACCACGAGGGTTGCCTGCTTGATGACGTTCGGGATGATGTGCTGGATGAGGATCTGGATGCGGTGCAGGCCCAGGATGCGCGCCGCAGAGACGTACGGCTTTTCGCGTTCCACGAGCACCATGGATCGGGTCAGCCTGGCCACTTCCGGCCATTGCGCAATCGCAATAACGAAGGTGATCACCGGGATGGACGGGCCGAAGAGAGCCACCACCAACAGCAGCATCATGAGGAGCGGCAGGGACATCTGGGCCTCGAGGACCCGCGAAACCACGGTGTCCACCCAGCCGCCGAAGTAGCCTGCGGCTGCACCGAGGATGATGCCGATGGCGCCGGAGACCACCACGGCCAGGATGCCGATGGTCAGGGACACCTGGCCTCCGTGCAGGACGCGGGAGAGCAGGTCGCGGCCCAGCTGGTCGGTGCCGAACAGGTGGCCGTCCACCAGCGGAGCAAGCCGTCGCGCCGAGAGGTCCTGGTGGTTGGCATCCGGCAGCGGCAGCACTTGGGCCAGCAGGATGGGAATGATGACGATCAGCGTGCAGACGGCGCCGATGAGCAGCTTCCACTTCGCGGCGTTGCGGCGGCGGGTGGCACCGGCTTTCGCGACGAGCTCCTTCGTGACGGCGCTGGGCGACGGTGTCCGGGGCGGTTGTGCGGCGGAAGCCGCCGGAGTTGCGGTGTCGCTGAGGCTCATGCTGCTGCCGCCTTTCCAAGACGAACGCGGGGATCAAGAAGCGGGTAGGCGAGGTCGATGACGAGCTGGACGGCTACGGCCAGCAGGGACGTCAGCAGGACGGTTGCCTGGATGAGGGGATAATCGCGGGTTTCGAGGGCGCGGACAATGAGGGAGCCGACGCCGGGCCAGGCGAACACCACTTCCACCACCACGACGCCGTTCAGCATGGCGGCGAAGCGGGTGCCGAGGGCGGTGAAGACCGGAATGGCGGAGTTGCCCATGGCATAGCGCCAGGTCAGCGCCGGACTGCCCACTCCCCTGGACCGCGCCACGGTCAGGTACGGGGCCGCGAAGTTGGAGGTCATCTCACGCCGCACCATCCGTGAGATCAGCGCGATCTGCAGGATGGCGATGGTAACGGTGGGGAGGACCAGTCCGCCCCAGGTGGCGAAGCCGGAGGCCGGGAACAGCGGGATCAGGACGGCGAAGCCGGTAAGGAGCATGATGCCCGTCCAGAAGTCCGGCATGGACTGCCCGGCGATGGTGAGGACGTTGACGCCGAGTTCCCGGTTGGTGTCCGGTCGGCGGGCCATCCACACCCCCAGCGGGATGGCGATCACGGCGGTGAGGAGGATGGCCGCGGTGGCGAGGGTCAGCGTGTACGGCATCCGCTCGGCCACCACCTGCATGGCCGGCGCCTGGAAGGAGTAGGAGGTGCCGAGGTTGCCGGTGAACAGCTGCTGCAGGAAGATCCAGTACTGCTCCAGTACGGGACGGTCCAGGCCGAACTGTTCGCGCACCTTCGCCAGCTGCTCGGTGGTGGCCAGCGGTCCGGCGTAGGACACGGCCGGATCACCGGGGGCGAGGCGGATCAGGACGAAGACCGTGGAGACCGTCAGGAAAACGGTCAGCAGGCCCTGGCCCAGCCGCTTGAGGATGTACGTGGTCATGACTCAGGCCTCCAGCCGGACGTCAACGAGGGGGTAGGAGTTGGTGGGCGCGAGCGCCAGGCCGTCCACCCGCTTCTGGTGGGCCAGCACCGACTTGGGAACGAAGGCCCAGGCGCACGGCCACGTGTCCCAGATTGCCTTCTGCGCGGTGGCGAGCCGCTGCTCGCGGCGCGCCGGATCCACCTCGGAGGACGCGGCCTGGATCTTGGCCTGCACGTCCGGGACCACGTAGCCCTGGTAGGTGTCGCGGGTCTTTTCCTTTTCCGCGGTTCCGGCGTACATGCCCTGCATCATGGTGATGGCCAGGCCGGTGGGGCTGCTGAAGCCGTTGCCCAGCAGGTCCCAGTCGCCCTGCTTGCCCTGGCGCCAGGCCAGGATGTTGCCGCCGGGCTCGAACTGCTGCAGCTGGGTCTTCACGCCGATGTTGCCGAACATCTCCACCAGCGCCTCCATCACGGAGGTGTCCGAGGCGAACTCGCCGGTTTCCCAGATGATCTTCAGGTTCAGGTCCGTGACGCCGAGGTTCTTCAGCGTTGCCTTGGCCTTCTCGGGATCATAGGTGTAGTTGCCGGTCTTGGCGAAGCCGGTGAGGCTGGACGGGACCACGCCTTCGGCTTCGCTGACCGAATCGACCAGGACGTCCTTGACCAGGGCCTCGCCGTCGACCGCCCAGCTGAGTGCCTCACGGACGCGGACATCGGACAGCGGGTGGCTGGAGGGCTTGCGGAAGTTGTAGAAGATCTGGTTCAGCCGGAGGCTTGATGCCTCCGCAAGGACGACGCCGGGAAGTCCGGCCAGCTGCTCGCGCGAGTCGGGCGTGATGGAGTCGATGACGTCCACCTCGCCGCTGCGCAGCGCAATGACGCGGCTGGATTCCTCGGGCAGGAAGCGGACCTCGACGTTGTCCACCTTGGGGGCAGGGCCCCAGTAGTTCTCGTTGCGCTTGAGGCTGTAGGTGCCGGCGCCGCGGTTGAACCTGGTCACCACGTACGGGCCGGTGCCCACGCCCTCCTGCAGCTCCTCCGGCTTGTTCTTGGCTGCCGGGCTGATCAGGATCATGCTCATGAGGGAATCGAGGATGGGGATGGGGTTCTTGGACTCCATCCGGAACGTCCTGTCATCCACCGGAACCACCGTGGGGAATTCGGGGAAGAACCCGGCGACGAAGGAACCCTGCACCTGCTGGTACATCTTCAGCGCCGTGGCGATGTCCTCGATGGCCACCGGGGTGCCGTCCGAGTAGCGGAGGCCTTCGCGCAGCCGCACCGTCCACGCGGTGGGTGAGGTCATCTCGAAGCGGTCCGCCAGGACGAGGATCGGCTTGGTTTCGGGGCCGATGGCTGTCAGTCCCTGCCGCACGGCGCGCTGGACGGTGACGGCGGCGTCGAACTGGTTGAGCTTGTTGTCCAGGCTGACGAGGGACCTGTTGAGGGCCAGCGTCAGGGTGCTGGGTCCCGGGAGGCCCGTGGGGCCGGCGCACCCGGCCAGGGAGCCTGTGCCCAGGAGAAATCCGGCGGCTGCGCCGAACTGCAGGAGGCGGCGCCGTGAGATCTCACTTCCTTGAGGAAGAACGGTCATCGTTGACCTCTCGGTTGAACGGGACGGCTGGGGGCCGGATGGCCTGCGCCGTGTTACATGCATCACTCTGCCACCTCTGCGCGAAATGCGCAACCGCTCTAGCGCAATCCGCGCAGTCATGCCATCATGGTGCTACCGACAACCGGAAGAAGGGAGGACTACGTGGCTGCAGTACTCATCCAGGCCGATGACTTTTCCGGCGCAGCAGAAGTGGGGCAATGCTTTGCAACCCAGGGGCTGGACACGCGTCTCCTCCTGTCCGCCGCGGATGCGGGCACAGTTGCCGATGGCACAGCCACGGAAGACCCAGCCACCGGCAGCCGCCCGGACGTTTTGGTGGTCGACACCCACTCGCGGGCCGTGGCCCCGGACCTCGCCGCCGCGGCCTCGGCCGCGGTCTTCGGCAGCCCCGCTGCGGACGGCGCCCGCATCCTGTTCAAAAAGATCGATTCCCTGTGGCGGGGCAATGTTGGCCCCGAACTCGCGGCACTGTCGGCCTTGGGCCACCACGTGGTGGTGGCCGGCGCGCTCCCGCAGCTGAACCGGACAGTCGTGGGCGGCCGGCCCTTTGCCGACGGCGTCCGGCTGGACGGCACGGACCTGTGGCGGGCAGAGGCAGCGGTCCCGCCGGCGGAAATCGCGCAGCTGCTGGGCACTGGTTCTTCGGTGCAGCTTGCGGATCTGTCCATGGTGCGGTCCGGCGGCCTGCCCGGCTTCCTGTCCGGTCGCCTTTCCCGCGCCGCTCCCGCCACCGTGATCGTCGACGGCGAGACTCCGGCCGATCTGGAGGCTGTGGCGGACGCGCTGCTGGACCTGGGCTTCAGGGCCGGCGGACGTCGCATCGTGCTGGCCGGGACCGGCGGCATGGCCCTGCTGCTGGCGGCGAAACTGGGCAGCAGTTCTGCGCGGAACGCGCAAAAGCGGGAGTCGTACGGATGGACGGCCGCGGACGGACCCCAGACTGTACTGGCCGCCGTCGGCTCCGCCTCGGCGAAGGCCGCGGCGCAGCTGCGGAACCTTGAAGCCGGCGGCTTCACCACCCTCCGGATCGCTCCCGGCGAGCTGCAGCATCCGGAGGATTTCCGCTCAAGCCTCGCGAAAGCGCAGCAACTCCTGGCGGCAGGCGAGCCGGCAGCGCTGACGGTCAGCGCCGACGTCGTCAATCCGCAGGAGTCCGGCAGGATCGTGCGGAACCTCGCACAGCTGGTGGCCAATGCGGCAACAGGTCCCGCAGCAGCGGACCTGATCCTCACCGGCGGCGAAACGGCCCGCGAGGTGCTCGACGCCCTCGGCGTCCGTTCGCTGACCCCGCTGGCGTCCGTACAGCACGGCGCCGTCGTCAGCCTTTCCGACGACGGGCGGCTGGTGGGCACCAAGCCCGGCAGCTTCGGCGACAACGACGCCCTCGTCCAGCTCTACTCCGCCATCAAAGACCTCCGGTCTTCCAACAGCACTTCCCATCCCTCCCTCAAACCTGGAGCTCCAATGACATCAGCAGTGAACGCAACCGAACAGGACGCCCGGCCCTTCATCGCCGTGACCATGGGTGACGGCGCGGGCGTGGGCCCCGAGGTGACCGTGGGCGCCCTTCTCGACCAGAACGCCTACCGGGACTGCCGCCCTGTGGTCATCGGCGACGTCCACCGGCTGCAGCTGGGCGCCAAGGCGCTCGGCGTGGAAGCGAACATCGTCGAGGTGGAGACGGTGGATGAGGCGGTCTTCGAGGCCGGCCGGATCAATGTGATCGACCCGAAGCTGCTTTCTGCCGACCTGCCGTGGGGCCAGGAGTCCGCCGAGGCCGGCAACGCTGCCTACCACTACATCCGAATCGCCTGCGAGCTGGGCATGGGCGGCCAGGTCCAAGGCATCTGCACGGCACCCCTGAACAAGGCAGCGCTGCACAAGGCGGGGCACATCTACCCGGGCCACACCGAACTGCTGGCGCACTTCATGGGCGTCGAGGAAGTGTCCATGATGCTGTCCACGCCCAAGGTCAAGGTCATCCACGTCACCACGCACATCGGCCTCATCGATGCCATCAACAAGATCGAGCCCGGCCTGGTGGAGCGGACCGTGCGCCGCGGCCACGGCGCCATGCAGCGGGCCGGCATCGCCAATCCGAAGATCGGCGTCTGCGCCATCAACCCGCACGCCGGCGAAAACGGCCTCTTCGGCTACGGCGAGGAGGCCGAGAAAATCACCCCGGCCATCGAAAAGCTCCAGGCCGACGGCATCGACGCCCGCGGCCCGCTCCCGGCCGACACGGCGTTCTTCCTGGCCGGCCGCGGCGACTATGACCTCATCGTGGCGATGTACCACGACCAGGGGCACGGACCCATCAAGGTCCTCGGCATCGAAGCCGGCGTCAACATCACCGTGGGATTGCCCGTCATCCGCACGTCTGTGGACCACGGCACCGCCTTCGACATCGCCGGCAAGGGCATCGTGGACGTGCGCAGCATGATCGAGGCGCTGCGCCAGGCGGCCGAGATGTCGCCCAGCCCCGCAGCGGCCTGAGCACTACCGCGGCAGGGCTGACAGTCAGGAAATCTGCAGGCCGCCGTTGATGTCGTACGTCGAGGCGGTGATGTAACCGGCGTCCTCCCCCATCAGGAACACCATCAGGGCGGCAATGTCGCGGACAGTTCCCACCCGGCCCACGAGGATGTCCCTGGCCATGTCCGCCTTGCGTTCGTCGGTCAGGGTGCCGCCCATGATGTCGGTATCAACTGGGCCGGGGGCGATGCAGTTGACGGTGATGTTGTACTGGCCCATCTCCCTGGCCAGGGCCCGGGTGAAGCCGATGATAGCTGCCTTCGACGCGCTGTACGCCACCTTGGAATAGGTGCCGCCGCCACGCTGCGCGGAGATGGAGGAGACGCTGACCACCCGGCCGAGTTTGCGCTCGATCATCCCGCGCAGCACGCGCTGGGTGACCAGGAACGTGCCGGTCATGTTGATCTTGAAGACCCGCTCCCACGCTTCGAGCGTCTCGTCCATGAACTCCGTGGGTGAGCTGATACCGGCGAGGTTCGCCAGCGCCACGATGGGCGGCATGTTGGCCTCCACGTCGTCGATGGCAGCGTTCACAGCGGCCTGGTCGGAAACGTCGGCGCCCACGCCACGGGCCAGCACGCCGTATACCGAGGAGATGTCCTCCGCAGCGCGCCGTGCCGCGTCGCCGTCGACATCGAGGATGGCCACGGACCAGCCCTCGCTGGCGAGCATTTCCGCCGTCGCCCGCCCAATGCCCCGTGCGGAAGCGGCCCCGGTCAGCACCGCGGTGCGTTCGGCCGGGAACGTGTCGTGGTGCGTCATGTCCGTGATCCCCTCTAGTGCCTGATGTCTATTAGCCGGTCTCGTCTAGTAGGTGGTGTCGTCGAACTCGTCGGCCGCCACCGCTTCCTCCCCCACGGCCGCGTGCGTGCCGGGCCTCACATGCCCCTCCGGGCGCCGTCGGGCGTACAGATAGGTGGCGACGGCGGTGACGGCGAGGCAGGCAGAGAGGAACATCAGGCCGGAACGGTTGTCGCCGGTGGCATCGTTGAGCAGGCCCACAATGTACGGCGCCACGAAACCGCCCAGGTTGCCGAGTGAGTTGACCATGGCAAGCCCAGCGGCGGCTGCTGCTCCCACCAGCGCCGTGGACGGCATGGCCAGGAACGGGGCGATGGCGGAGTAGATGCCCATGGCCGCGAGGGTCAACGCGATCAGCGCCAGGACGGCGTTGACCTGCACCAGGCTGCCGGCAGCGACCAGGCCGACGGCGGCCATTACCATGCTGATGCTGGCGTGCAGAACGCGGTTGCCGGTGCGGTCGGACCGGCGGCCCCAGAAGTAAACGAACACCGCGGCGATCGTGTACGGGATGGCGACGATGAAGCCCACCTGGGTGGTGCTGAACTTGCCAAGGGCCGCGACGATCGTGGGCATCCACAGGCCCAGGCCATAGATGCCGCAGACCAGGCCGAAGTACAGCGCCGAGTAGGCGATGGTGCGCGGATCCTTCAGGCCGGCCAGGAAGTGGTGCGGCTGGCCCTTTTGCTTGTGCGCGAGTTCCTCGTCCATGGTCCGGGTGAGCCACTCCCGCTCATCGGCGGCGAGCCAGTGCGCGTGGCTTGGCCGGTCCGTCATGAGGACGGGGGTGAGCAGGCCGAGGAGGATGGCCGGGATGCCTTCGATGATGTACAGCCACTGCCACCCGTGCAGGCCGGCGATGCCTTCCATCTGGAGCAGGAGGCCGGACACCGGGGCACCGAGCGCGTTGGAGACGGGCTGGGCGAGGATGAAGATGCCCAGCACCAGCACGCGCTGCGGGGCGGGGAACCACAGGGTCAGGTAGAAGAGGATCGCAGGGAAGAAGCCGGCCTCGGCCGCGCCGAGCAGGAAGCGGATGATGTAGAAGGTGGTCTCACCGTTTACCAATGCCATGGCTGTGGCAAAGATGCCCCACGAGATCAGAATGCGGGCGATCCACTTCCGGGCGCCGAACCTGTACATGCCGGCGTTGCTGGGGATTTCCAGCAGTGCGTAGCCGATGAAGAACATGCCGGCGCCGAGGCCGTAGGCCGCCGCGCTGAGGCCGATGTCCTCACTCATGGTCAGCTTGGCGAAGCCGACGTTATTCCGGTCCAGGTACGCCACGAAATAGAGCAGCACAATGAGCGGCATGAGGCGGCCGCGCACTTTTCTAAGGGTCCGGTGGCCCAGTTCGTCCAGATGGTTCGCCGGATTCATAGCGGTCATGGTGCACCTCACAGGGAGAGACGGGCCCGCCGGTTCCTTCGGCGGAACAATTAAGGTGTACCACTCCGTCCGCAGATAGTCATTATGCTTACTAAATTCTTGGGCGAAGCGTGCCTTCTCGAATGACCGCCGCTAGTTCCTGCTGCCCAGCCACTCCAGCAGTTGGTCCAGCGGCCACGTGGTGATGATGCGTTCCGCCGGAACCCCGTTGCGTTCGGCCCGCTCGGCGCCGTACTGCAGGAAGTCGAGCTGCCCCGGCGCGTGGGCGTCACTGTCGATGCTGAAAAAGCAGCCGGCCTCGAGCGCCAGCTGCATCAGCTTGTCCGGCGGGTCCTGCCGTTCCGGCCGGGAGTTAATTTCGACGGCGACATTGGCTTCCGCGCAGGCCGCAAAGACCCGCGCGGCATCGAATTCTGACTCGGGACGGGTTCCGCGGGACCCCTGCAGCAGGCGGCCGGTGCAGTGGCCCAGCACGTTGGTGTGCGGATCGCGGATGCCGCCGAGCATCCGCTCCGTCATGGTGCGCCGGTCCGAGCGGAGCTTGGAGTGCACGCTGGCCACCACCACGTCCAGCCGGTCCAGCATCTCGGGCGTCTGGTCCAGCTCGCCGCTTTCCAGGATGTCCACCTCGATCCCGGACAGCAGCCGGAAGCCGCCGTCGGCGTCGCCGTTCAGCCCGGCCACCACGTCCAGCTGCTCGGTGAGCCGCTCGGCAGTCAGGCCGTTGGCGATCTTGAGGTTCGGCGAGTGGTCCGTCAGGGCAAGGTATTCCCGGCCCAGGTGCCGGGCTGCGGCGGCCATCAGCTCCGGCGGAGAACCGCCGTCGGACCAGTCACTGTGGCTGTGCAGGTCGCCGCGGAGCTGCTTGCGGAGCCCGTCTCCCCCGGCCGCGAGCGGCTTGGCGCCGCCCTGCCGCAGCTTTTCCAGATAGTCGGGCACCCCGCCGTCCACAGCCTGCCGGATGACGTTAAAGGTGGTGTCCCCGATCCCCTTCGTCCGCTTGAGCCTGCCGTCGCGGGCGCGCTCCGCCACCTCTTCCGACGCCAGTCCGCTGATGGCGCCGGCCGCCTTCCGGAATGCCTGGACCTTGAACGTCGGCGCGGCGGAGCGCTCGAGCCAGAAGGCGATCTCGTTGAGGGCGTCAGCGGCGTCCATTCAGTGCTAGTCCTGGTGCAGCTGGATGTAGTTCCCGCAGCCGTCATCGAAGACTGCGGAGATCCCGGACGGATCCTCGGCGGGCTCGCCCCGGAACTGGACGCCGGCGGCGGACAGCCGCTCATACTCAGCCTGGACGTCCGGTGCGCCAAAGACGATGGCAGGGATCCCGGCGTCGTACAGTCCCTTGCTGTAGGCGGAGGCGATGGGGTTGTCGCTGGGCTCCAGCAGCAGTCCCGCACCGGAGGCCGCTCCGGGGTCCTTGATGATGAAGAGGTTGTGCTCGGGCATGGCCATGAGCGTGTCGAAGCCGAGGGTCTCCGTGTAGAAGGAGTGCGCCGCGGCAGGGTCCTGGACGTGGATGCTGCACATTTTGAGTCGCATGGCGCCTACGCTACGCCGCACGGCCGCCGCTGCAAACCGCCCCATTGACCGGCGCTTCCGTATCCGCTGCAATTTAAGTGCGGCCCGAATTGCCGGGCAGCGCCCGTCCTTGGGAGGTGCAGTGGTGCCCGCAGTTTCCGAAGCCGCCCCCTGGGGGCTGCTGCAACTGGTCCTCTGGAGCGCAGTGCTGGCGGCCGCAGTCGCCTGCACGGTTTTCATCGTGCGCCATCACTTAAAGACGTCCGACGGCGACAGTCCAGACCTGCTGTTCTGGGACCTGTTCGGCGGCGCGGTGGTGATCGCCCCGGCCCTGCTCATCCCCGCGGTTGCCTCGCCGTCTGCGGGCCTGGCCCTGGTCGCCGTGGCAGGGGTGAGCGGCCTGGCCGCCTACCGCAGCAGCCCTGCGGTGCTCACCTGGTACGAAACCCGGCGGCGCCGGCGGGTGGACGGCCCGCTGTGCCGGGCGGCCGCCGTCGTGCATGAAGAGATCGTTGGACGCTGGGCGCGCTACGAACTCGACCCCGCGCTGGCCATCAGCTATCCGGACCTTGCGGACGTCGCACGGCCTGAGACCGCTGATTTTGTGAAGGCCCTGCGGGAAGCGGAGTCGCTGAAAGCTGCCTGGGATTCCGGCTACCCGCATGCCGTGGACCGCCTCGGCCAGGCGCTGGACCGCGCGGAAACCGCAGCGGGAGTCCCGGCGAGCCTGCGGCCAGCCCCAATCTCACAGCCCGCGAGGTTCACAGGCACAGCACAGCGGCGGTGAAGCCGCATCACACACCCGAATCGGACTATTTTCCCAGGCCGCACCAGCGGCCGGCCCGGTCTTTCGCCGGGCCCGGAGAATAGGAGATTCACAATGGCCACAATCAACAAGATGACGGCAGGGATAGTCCTTGCCGCCGCCGTCGGAGGCGGGGCAATCGGCGCCGCGGCCCTGCCCGCCATGGCGGACAGCAGCACGGCATCCTCGACGGCGACGTACGCGCAGGGCGGCTACGGCGACGCCGGTGGCAGCGGCGGCGGTAACAGCGGCGGATCCCGGGGCCAGCACCAGGCGAACGGGAAGACCGAGGAAATCCTGACCGGCGATACCGCGGCCAAGGTCGAGGCCGCCGTCAAGGCCGCCCAGCCCGGCGCCACCATCGAACGGATGGAAACCGACGCCGATGGCGCCACCTACGAAGCCCACATCACCAAGGCGGACGGCACCCGTGCCACCGTGTTGCTGGATGCGAACTTCGCAGTTACCGGCACCGAGGAGGGCATCGGCGGGCGCAGCGGTCCGCGGGGCTCCGGCGACGCCACCGCCAACGGCTAGCGGCGGCTGCAACAGCGGCCCGCTGCATCCCATCGGGTTGCAGCGGGCCGGTTGAGAGGACCGGCCGTAGGATGAGGCCATGTCAACGTACTCAGTCTCTCGCAGCACAGTCATCCCCGCCCCGGCCAAGGACGTGTTTCCGCTGGTCAACAGCTTCCGCGAGTGGACCAAATGGTCGCCTTGGGAGTCCGTGGACCCGGACATGAAGCGCACCTACTCCGGCGCAGAATCCGGCGTCGGCGCCAAGTATGCCTGGAGCGGCAACCGCAAGGCCGGTGCCGGCACCATGGAGATCGTCGAGTCGAAGGAGGCTGACGTCGTCCGGATTCGGCTCGAGTTCACCAAGCCGTTCGCCGCAGTCAACCCCACTGCCTTTACGTTCGTTCCGGAGGGTGGAGGAACCCGTGTCACCTGGACCATGGTCGGCGAGCACAAGGGCATCGGCAAGGTATTTGCGCTGTTCATGAACATGGACAAGATGGTGGGCGGCGACTTCGAGAAGGGCCTGGCATCCCTGGCTTCTGCAGTCGGGCACAGGCAGGCTTAGTCTGCGGTTCCTCGGTCACGGGTTCTTGCCCGGCACTTGTTCGAAGGGCCTTTTTCCGGAAAGGTAGTAAGCACCCTTAGCAGTTCCGGAAATCGCAGAGGAGAACACCATGCAGATCGACAAGTCCCAGATCCTCGAATTTCTCAAGTCCCGGGGCGACAACGACAAGGCCGCACAGGCCGAAAATGAGCTGCCGGACCAAGTGGACACCGACCAGCACGCCGGGCTGCTCTCCAAGCTCGGCATCAATCCTGCCGACCTGCTGGGCAAGCTTCCCGGCGGGCTGGGGGACAAGCTTGGGGGCCTCGGGCTGTAGCCGTATCGAGATATGGCTCGGACCGGCTCCGGCCGGGCCGCAGTACCGAAAAGACGGGTTTCCCGCGATTAAGCGGGGAGCCCGTCTTTTCTGGGTGCGCTGACGCTCGACTATCGTCTAAACAGAGCACTGATCGACGTCAACGAGGGAGGGGCAGGACGCATGAAGCCAGAAGCTGCGCCGCGGCAGCGCCGCCTCCGGCAGGATTCGATCCGCAACCAGCAGGAACTCGTGGTGGCTGTCGGCGAGCTTCTCCGCGAGGACCCGGGCTCGGCAACCATGCCTGCCGTGGCAGAACGCGCTGGCCTCTCCCTGGCAACGGCCTACCGGTACTTTCCGACGCTCGATGAGCTTCACCGCAAGTTCATGCTGAGCGTCATTGACGAGCTTTACGAGTCGACGAAGGGCCTGAAAAGCACCGGAATGGACCTCTTCCAGGACACCATGGCGCAATGGCTCAAGGTCGTGGCCGAGTACGGCCCCGCCATGGTCCTTGTCCGTTCCCGCGAAGGGTTCCTAACCAGGCTAAAGGCCGGCGAACCCCACGCCCATGCCCTAGAACGGGTATGGGGGCCACCCGTCCGGCAGTTGCTCGAGGAAGCCAACATTGGCTGGGACCAGCTTCCTTACGCACTTTCCCTGTTCAACGCCATGTTCAACTCCAGGGAGATCATGGATTTCCGGGCGGTGGCAAGCATGCCGGACGAGCAACTCGTGCAGCGGTGCAGCCGCCTCTACTGGAGCGCCATTCAGGGATTGCGCAGCACAGAAGACTGACCGGCCGCCCCTGGCCGCCAAGCCTTCCGGACGCCGTCCAGCGCTAAATAACACTGTAGTCTTAGATAAGCCCCGACCGCCGGCGTCGTAAGGGGGAACCGGACGATTGAGGACAGCGGCTTGGATGGAGTCTTAAAGGGATTCTTTGTGGTGGGCATGGTCCTGCTCGTCGGCTACATTCTGGCCAGGACAAACGCCCTCGGGCCGCACGGGACGAAGGTACTGTCCACCCTGACCTTCATGGTCGGGCTGCCGAGCCTGATGTTCTCCACGATCGCTTCGCGGCACATCTCCGAAGTCCTCAGCCAGACAGGCCTCATCTCCGTCGTCACGGCACTTTGCTGCATGGCGCTGTTCGCGCTCAGCGGGGCAATCGGCAGGTGGGGCGTCCGGCGCACCACGGTCGGTGCGCTGGCCACAGGAATCGTCAACTCCACGAACCTCGGCGTTCCGTTGTCCCTGTATATTCTCGGCAGTGCCACGTTCGTCACGCCGATCATGCTGTTCCAACTGGCGCTCGTGACCCCCGTGGCGCTGACCATCCTGGACCTGACCGATCCTGACGGGAAAAGAACGTCTGTGTGGAGCATCCTGTCCACTCCCCTGCGCAACCCCGTCACGGTGGCAGCCATCCTCGGCGTCATTGTCAGCGCGGCCGGGATTGAACTTCCGGCCCTGGCGCTGGATCCTCTGAAGCTGGTGGCCCAGCTGACGGTTCCGCTGATGCTGATCATCTTCGGCATGTCGCTCCACGGCCTGTCACCGCGCCAAGGTTCGGAGGACCGCGTCCCCACGCTGTTCGCGGTGGTTCTCAAGTCGGCCGTCCAGCCGGCTCTAGCGTGGCTGCTGGCCGTGTTTGTGTTCCACCTCGATACCTTCAGCACCTTCGTTGTCACGGCCTGCGCCATCCTTCCCACCGGGCAGAACGTGGTCCTTTACGCAGTCCGGTACGGCGTGGGCCAGAACCTTGCGCAATCCACGGCCGTCATTACATCGGCTTTGGCCATCCCCCTGCTTCTGGGGGCGGCCTGGCTGTTTGGCTGACTCCTGCCCAGCTACAGACGGCGGCCGCACTCCCGGAATAAACTCTGCCATGGACTTCGTGAACAGTGATGGGCCTTCGTTGGATCCCTTCCCGCAGTACGAAAAGATGCGGGAGCGCGCACCCGTATTCCAGGACGAGGCATCCGGAAGCTGGCATGTCTTCAGGTACGACGACGTCCAGCGGGTTTTGTCCGAACACGGGACGTTCTCTTCAAGGATGGGAGGCGATGATCCATCCGAGACGGGCCAGCTGTTCGCGGCGAGCCTGATCACCGCCGACCCGCCCCGGCACCGGCAGTTGCGCTCCCTCGTGACCCAGGCGTTCACCCCGAAAGCAGTGGACGGCCTAGCGCCGCGCATCTCGGCCCTGACGGAGGAGCTGCTGGACGGGATTGCTTCCCAGGGTTCAGCGGACCTCATCGCCGAACTGGCCTACCCGCTGCCAGTGATCGTGATCGCGGAGCTCATGGGCATCCCCGCCGAGGACCGCGACCGCTTCAAGCACTGGTCCGATGTGATCGTCAGCCAGACGCAGACCGGAGCGCAGACTGCCGACCACAGCTCCACCAACCGGGAAATGACCGAGTACTTCCTGGCCCTCATCGAACACCGCAGACGCCAGCCCGGAACTGATCTGATCAGCAACCTGCTCGTGGCCGAGATCGACGGGCAAAAGCTGAGCGTGGCCGAACTGCTGGGCTTCTGCAGCCTCCTGCTCGTGGCCGGCAACGAAACCACCACCAACCTGATCGGCAACGCGGTCCTCAGTTTCACCGAACAGCCCGGAACGATGGAACGGCTCCGCGCCGAGCCCTCCCTGCTTCCCCACGCCATAGAAGAAGTGCTGCGCTACCGCTCCCCCGTCCAGTCGATGTACCGGGTGACAGCCACGGACACCACCCTCGGCGACGTCCACGTCCCGGCCGGCGCCCCGCTGGTTGCCTGGATCGGTTCAGCCAATCGCGATGAGCGCCAATTCCGTGAACCCGAACAGTTCGACATCGACCGGACGCCAAACCGGCATCTCGCCTTCGGCCACGGCATCCACTTCTGCCTCGGTGCCCCGCTGGCCAGGCTCGAAGCCAGGATCGCGCTGCAGGGCATTCTGGACCGGCTCCCCGGACTGGCCCTCCCCCCGGGAGCCCGTCTCGTACGGATGGACAGCACCATCATTTACGGAGTCAAGGAGCTGCCCGTCAGCTGGACCACCTCTTGACCCGGCCGGGATTGGAACGGATGCTGGTTCCTTCGTTTACCGCCCCGAGGAAGGCCGATGATGTCCGCTACTCGATCAGTTCTGTCCAGGTTCCGATGGCTTCCGGCGCTGGCCGTCACTGTCATGCTGATGCTTCAGGCCGTCCCGGCCGAGGCAGCCGCCGCGGGAGTCGGCAATGACGTTTCGTGGCCCCAGTGCGGCAAGGCGCTGCCGAAGGGACCGGCTTTCGGGATCGTGGGGGTCAACAACGGCCTCGCGAACACCACGAACCCGTGCCTGGCCACCCAACTGACCTGGGCCGGGTCCTCGTCGGGCACCACGGGGCAGCCCAAAGTGCAGCTGTACGTCAACACCGCCAACCCCGGTCTGGCGGGCAGCTGGTGGCCCACCAGCAACACGTATGCCGGCACCAAGGTCTTCAACCCCTACGGCGACTGCAAAGCGAACGACGTCGGTCCGGCCTGCTCCTACATGTACGGCTGGGCCAAGGCCTACGACGATGCGTACATCCGCGGCATCAGTAACCCTTCCGCCTACACCTGGTGGCTGGATGTGGAAACCGGGAACTCCTGGTCCGGCGACAAGGTTGCCAACCGGGCAGACCTGGAGGGCATGGTCGCCTTCTTCAGCAGCATCAACGCGAAAACCGGGATCTACTCCACCGCCACGCAGTGGTCCCAGATTGCCGGCACCGTTCCCGCAGCCAGCCCGCTGTTCACGCTTCCCAGCTGGCTGGCCGGGGCAAGGACCCTGACCGCGGCCACCCGCAACTGCTCCAACGCCGCTCTGACCGCCGGCGGCAGTGTCTCACTCACCCAGTATGTCTCCGGCGGCTACGACTACGACTACTCCTGCATTTGACGTAGCTCCAGCCGGCAACCCAACACAACAACGCGGGGTCACTTTCCGCCCAATCCGGACCTCCGAATGGGCGCTGAGTGACCCCGCGTTGCAGTTTGGAGTTACAGTTCGACGGTGCCGCTTTCGCCGACACTCATTCGGCTGTGGGTGACCCTCGACTTGACCCACTGCAGGACCGTCGCCGCAGTCCCGCCGGGGCTGGTCCAGTACTCCGCGGAGTCGGAGTCCACGCGCAGCAGGACTACCTCGGGGGTGTCCGGCCCGTCCGGGAACCAGGCCTCGACGGACTGGTTCCACAGTTCGCGGATCTTGGTCCGGTCGCGTACCACTTCGGCAGTCCCGGCAACCGAGACCCACTCGGTCCGCTTGCCGAAGGACACGTTGACCCTGGCATCGGCAGTCACGTGCGCCACCTGAGAGGTTGCCTCCCCGGTGAAGAACCACATGTCGCCGTCGTCCTTCACGTCCTGGACGGCCAGCGGCCGGCTGACCAGGGCGCCTTCTTCATTGATGGTGGTGAACATTCCGATGTGGGAATCGTTGATGATGTCCGTGACCTTGCTGATGCTTTCCGTGCCCGTCATGCTGTCACCTCGTTCTGCTCGAGTACGTTCTCAGTACGTTCAGTTGGACCGGGTCAATGCCCCAGCAGCCACTCTATTAGTAAGTGTGCTTAGTTTCCAGTCAGAGCCCCCGTGCCAGCACCTTGCCCTTGAAGAACTCGGGCCGGATCCGGGCCAGCACCAGCATCGTGACCACGCCAAGCAGAATGACGCCCATGCCCAGGATGAACACCATGCCCACGCCTCCCACCGACGAACCGGAACCGTACTCCGGGTCCATGGAGTCGTACGCCGTCTTGACGAACATCACCAACAGGATCACCCCGCCCAGCAGCGGAGCCAGGAACTTGAAGAGGAAAGCCCGTGCGCTGCTGAACGCCACTGCCCGGAAGAACCAGACACACGCGAGCGCCGTGATCCCGTAGTAGAAGCAGATCATCATGCCCAGCGCGGTGATGGTGTCCCACAGCGCATTCTCGGACGTGGTCCGGGTGATGACATAGAACGCCGCCGCGGCAACAGCCGCCGCAACCGTGGCGTAGCTCGGTGACTTGAAGGTGGGGCTGACCCTGCCGAACTTCCCGGGCAGGGCTTTGTAGTGGCCCATAGCCAGCAGCGTCCGGGCCGGGGAGACGAACGTGGACTGCAGCGACGCCGCGGAACTGCTGAGGATGGCCAGCGACATCAGGATGGCGAACGGCCCCATGACCGGCCCGGACAGGACCGCGAAGATGCTGGACTGGTTGTCCGGATTGCCGGTGCCCAGGCCGGCCTCCCCCACACCCGCGAAGGACAGGGTGGCCAGCGCGGCCGTCATGTAGATGGCCACGATGACGACGACGGTCACCGTCGCCGCCCGCCCGGGGGTCTTCTCAGGGTTCCGCGTCTCCTCATTCATGGTCAGGGTCACGTCCCAGCCCCAGTAGATGAAGATCGACAGTGACACCCCGGCCGCAAAGGCGGAGAAGGAGTCCACGGCGAAGGGGTTGAACCAGTCCGGCGAGATGGCCGTGGCGTCGAAGGCGGTCCCGTTGGCCACGTGCACGAACGCGGAGACGGCGAACCACCCCAGCACCAGCAGCTGGAACCCTACCAGGACGTACTGGACGCCCTTGGTGGTTTCCATGCCGCGGTAGGAGATCCAGCACGCCGCCGCGATGAACACCAGGGTGGTGGCGATGTTCAGCGGCAGATTCTTTGACAGCTCAGCGATCCCGGGATCGCCGAGCAGCTGGGCGAGCATCAGGTAGAAAAAGTCGACGGCGACCGCCGCCAGGTTGGACAGCACGATGATGGTGGCGGCGATCAGCCCCCACCCTCCCATCCAGCCGATCCACGGGCCAAAAGCACGCGTTGCCCACGTGAAGGAGGTTCCGGCGTCGGGCATTGCGTTGTTCAGCTCCCGGTAGCCGAGCGCCACCAGCAGCATGGGGATGAATCCCACCAGGAAGACCGCCGGTAGGTGCACGCCGACCTCGGACACGGTGGGGCCCAGGGCCGCGGTGAGCGTGTACGCCGGCGCGATGCAGGACACCCCGATCACCACGGCCCCGATCAGCCCGACAGACCCGGCCTTGAGGCCCTTTTCACTCAGGGTTTTGTGCGCGTCCGGGGTGACGGCAGCTTTTGTACTCATGGAATTGCCTCTTGTCATTCATCCTTGAATGGGGGGATGCGCGGCTGCGCTATTAGCCGACGGCGGCCGTTGCGTTCGCCAGTTCAGGCTCACCCTGCGTTTCGGCGGACGCGGCAGCTGCGGCGATGCGGGCTGCGGTGGACTGGCCCATGCGGACCGCCCCGTCCACATGCTGGTAGCCTTCGGCAGCGAGATCGGAGGAGCACCAGTAGATGGGCCCGACGGCTGCGTGCTGGTCCTTGCCGTAGCGGTGCAGCCCGCCGAGGTCGTAGCTGGCGGCGTAGGCGCCGCGCGTCCACTCTTCCGAGCCCCAGTCGGACTCGTAGTACACCTCAGGCTCCAGGGCCTTGTCCCCCAGGAAGCCGGCGATCGATTCCAGGACGGCGCGCTTGCGGTCTTCGGCACCCAGCTCGAAGACGGCGTCGGCCTTTTCATCAGAGATGAAGCCCACGAGCGTTCCGCGGGTGTCGCCGTGGTTGGTGTTGTCGTAGACCTCCTGGACCAGCGAGCCAGCGCCGAACCCGGTGCCGGAGAGCCCGTCCTCGCGCCAGAAGGGCGTGCTGTAAACGGCGTGCACCTTGATGACCAGGCCGAGGGACTGGTGTTGGTGCATCTGGTGCTGGCGGCGCGGCAGCGGCGGGTTGAAGGAAACCCGAGAGTACAGGTTGGGCGGCACGGCCATGATCACGAAGCGCGCGTTCACCGCGGCCCGGTCAGAGACGGCGGTGACGCGGTGGCCGCTGCCGCCGTCGGCCTCCCAATGGATGGTGCGCACCGGGCTGTTAAGGACTACGTCGGTCCCAAGTTCCGCTGCCTGCAGCAGGGAAACCTGCTGCATCCCGCCGATAACCCGCTTGTCCAGGATGAAGTCCTCATCCGTGAGGTGGGAGAAGGAACCCGCGGAGGCGGCCATCAGGACGGCCTGCAGGGCGGAGAACGCGTGGGCCGGCTTGGTGAGCATGCCGCCGGCGATGAAGAGCCCGATGTTGTTGCAGGCTTCCTCGTCCGGGGAGTTCTGGCGCAGCCAGTGGTGGAAGGAGATGGTGTCCAGCTCCCGGGCCTTGGGGTGCGCCCACGGTTCGGCGGGGCCGACCTCGGCCGCCAGTTCATCCAGCAGTGCGATGAGCTTGTCCATCTCGGCAGCCGTGGTGGCGCTGACAGGGAACATGTCGCCGGTGTAGCGGACCGGCGAGCCATCCGCCCCGACGTAGACGGACTCGCCTTCGCGGTAGCGGGAGTACGTTTTCAGGCCGAGCTCGTCCAGCAGGGCCAGCAGGGCGGTCTGGTCCGGCGATACCCACTGGCCGCCGATCTCGAGCATGGCACCGTCCACGGTGTCGGTCCACGTCCGGCCGCCCACGCGGTCACGGGCTTCCAGCACGGCGACGGTCAGGCCGGCCTTTTTCAGTTGCCGGGCGGCGGTCAGGCCGGAGGGGCCGGCGCCGACGATCACTACGTCGCGGTCAAGATTCAGCATGATGTCCTTTCTCTGTGGCCGCTTAAGTAATGCGAACCACTAAATGAATGCCATTCATTTATAAGAACTATAGAGCCTTTGGCCAAGGAGCGGAAGAGGCTGATGGAATAATGCGAAGGACGTTCACCCGGAGAAAGGTCAGCCATGCCGGCATCACCCGCCGTAGCAACAGCCGGTTCAGCAACAGCTGGCTCAGCAACAGATGGCCAAGGCAGCCGGCGCCGCGCCGGACGCCCCGTGGGAGGCGTGCTGGACAAGGCCGGCATCACGGAAGCCGCCCTGCGGCTGATCGAGAAGAAGGGCTACGACGGCCTCACCATGGCCGCACTGGCCCGCTCACTGAACGTCGCGCCGTCGGCCCTTTACAACCACGTGAAATCCAAGCGGGACGTGCTCCTGCTGGTCGAGGACCATCTCGCCTCCCTCGTGGATGTCTCGGCGTTCGGTGCCGGCCCATGGGAGGATGCCGTCCGGACGTGGGCCTGGAGCTACCGCGACGTGTTCTCCCAGCACACCCCGCTGATTCCGGTCATTGCCGTACTGCCCGTCACCGACGCGCCGCAGACCCTGGCCATGTATGAAACGGTCAGCGCCGGCTTCCGCGACGCCGGTTTTCCCGAGGAGCGGATCGTCTCCTCCATCGTCGCGCTGGAATCCTTCATCTTCGGCTCGGCCTACGACGTCACGGCACCGGCGGACATCTTCGATCCCGGAACCATGGCGGAGGCGACACCCAGCTTCACGGGTGCCGTCCGGAGCCTGGCCGAGCAGGGGCATGAACGGCCGGCCGACGTCGCCTTCAGCCTCGGCCTTGAGGCGCTGATCAGCGGGCTGGGCGGCCTGCGCGGCTGATCCCATTTCCCACACCGCTCGAGGCGACTAAAATTCCTTAATACGCAACGTTGCGAGCTCAAGGACGGCGCCATGACCGTGTTCGACCCGGAATCGCTGTTCTTTGAGTACAAGCTCCGGTACCGCGGCACGCCGGGCCTGAATCATGACCCCTCGGACTATCCCCTGCGCTGGGAAGTCGCGGTGAGCTGCCCAAGTCCCACTCCCGGCGGCGACCAGGAGCGGCAACTGGGGAGCGCCGTCGTCCAGGTTGTTCCCAAAGCCGGCATGATCAACCTTTTCCTCACCACCGGCAAGGCCGACCGGGAGATGGCCAAGGCCGTTGAGATGCTCACCATGGACCGTCCGGACCTGATCAGGGAGTACCTGCAGGACGGCGGGGACCTGATGATCGTCTCCTCGCTCGAGATCTCCCCGGAGTACCGCGGCGGCAGGACGGGCTACTCGGTGCTCAACGCCATCGTCGAAACGGTTGGCCGGTCCGTGAACCTGGTGGTGGTCCACGCTGCGCCAACGGACGGCGAAGGGTCCCCGCCGGAGGACTCGCCGGCGTATGACGAGGCCAAATCGGCGCTGCGGGCGTACTGGAAGGACTTCGGGTTCGAGGACGCCGCGGGCGACTACCTCGTGTTCTTCCACAAGAAAATCCTGGCCTGACAAGCGCGCGGGCTACAGCGCAGACACGGTGAACCAGTGGTCCAGCTCGGCGGCAGGAACGGGGCGGAGGATATGGAATCCCTGCGCCTGGTCGCAGCCGTAGCTGGCCAGCTTGTCCAATGCACCTGCGTCCTCCACCCCTTCGGCAACCACCGTCAGGCCAAGGCTGTGCGCGAGGTTGATCGTGGAGGCCACCAGGGCGGCAGCCCGCGGGTCCTCTGTCATCGAAACGATGAAGGAGCGGTCAAGCTTCAGCTCATTGATGGGCAGATCCCGGAGGTAGGCCAGCGAACTGTAGCCCGTGCCGAAGTCGTCAATGGCCACCCGTATGCCGCGGGACTGCAGCCCGGACAGGATATCCCTGGCGCGGACACGGTCCGGCATCATGAAATCCTCGGTGATCTCGACCATGAGCGCCGACTCCTCGAGGCCCCGCTCCTTGATCATGGCGGCAATCCGGTCCGGCAGCTCTGCGTCGATGAGTGAGCTGGCCGAGAGGTTTGCAGCCACGGTCATTGGCCTGCCCTGCAAATGCCAGGCGGCTGCCTGATCCAGGGCCAGGGTAAGCACGCGGTCATTCAGGGCGTTCATGAGCCCGCCCTCCTCCGCCAGCAGAAGAAACGAACCGGGGGCCAGCAGTCCGTGCCGGGGATGGTTCCAGCGGACCAGCGCTTCCACGCCCTTCGCTTCCCCCGTGAGCGCGTCCACCTTGGGCTGGTAATGCAGCACGAGCTGATCCTCGATGAGCGCGGCGCGGAGCTCCTGGAGCATCCTCAGCCGCTCTTCCCCGGGACTGTGGTCCTCACTGGCGTACACGTGCCTCCCACTGCGCGAGGATTTAGCCCGGTACATGGCCGTGTCCGCCTTGCGCAGCAGTGTCTTCAGGTCCTCCCCCTGCTCCGGGGACAGGGCGATGCCGACGCTCACACCAACCTGAAGGGCAATGCCCCTCAGCGTGAGGGGCTCACTCAGGGCTGCCCGGAGCCGGTCGGCGAGCTGCAGGGCCTCGTGCTCGCCGGCATCAAGGAGGAGAATGGCAAATTCGTCCCCGCCCAGCCGGGCTATCAGGTCATCGGGGCCCAGGCATCGGCGAAGCCGTTCGCTGACCTGGATCAGCAACCGGTCCCCCACGTCGTGGCCCAGGCTGTCGTTGATTTCCTTGAATCTGTCTGCGTCCAGCAGGAGGAAGGCGCACGGTGCACCCTGCCGCGCCTCGAGCACGGCGGGACCGTCGGTGTACAGCGCCCGCCGGTTTGGCAGCCCCGTCAGTTCGTCCGTCCTGGACTGCCGGCGCACCTCGGCGAGGGTGACCAGCTGGCGGAAGGCCAACTGGGTCCGGATGCCCGCGGACACCAGGGTGGCCGCGGCGAGCCCGACGGCGAGTTCCGGCACCGGGATCCCGGTTCCCACGATCAGGACCCCGAGCCCGGCGGCGGTGGCAACCATCGGAACCGACGGCGTCCACGAGCCTTCACCGGCACCTTGGGCTTTTTCCTCCTGCCGGGCGAACCCGTCCGCCCAGGTTGCGATGAGGCACAAACCCGCCGTCCAGCCGGCATCCAGCGGCGTGCCGAGGACGTAGGCATCCGTGGCCAGCCTGGAGGCGTAGGCAACGTCAGCGGCGGCGAACACCGTGAGCCCCAGCATCAGAGTTGCCCCGCTACGGGCCGTGGCAAGGCCCGGTACGGCCGCCATTCCGGCGGTCACCGCCAGAACGATGAGATCCAGGAGAGGGTACGCCACAGCTACGGCTGTAGCCAGTGAGGAAAACCCGCCCGCGGCCGAGAGCAGCGGGCTGAGCAGAACCACCAGGACGGAGGCGGCACCGAGTGAGCCGACGACGGCGTCCAGCAGCACGGAACGCGCCAGCCGCTGGCGCAGCGGGAGCAAATAGACGAACAACCCGCCAAGTGCGAGCGGGTAAAACAGCAAGTAGCCAATATCCGCAGGCGACGGGAAGGGCAGCGAGCTTGCCCCCGCGAGGGCGGCCACGTAGTAGGTGCTCCCCGCCGCAAACGCAGACAACGCCATCGCCACCAGGGCGAGTGCCCAGTGGTCCTTGGCGCGATAGGCCGCCAGCCAGGCCACGGCCGCGGGCGCCCACGCCGCTGGCACGCCGATCCAGACGTTCACAAGCGGACTGAACCCATCGCGGTCCAGCAGCAAGCCAGCCAGGTACAGGCCCAGCAACACCCACATGAGCCACAACAGGCTGCGCCGCGGACCCTTCCCGCGGCCCAGTGGATGGCCGTTTGGAATCTCGCCTGTTTTCATCCGCCCCCCAGCATCAGATGCGCCCAGCAGCACCCGACGGGTACAAGGCAACCACATGTGACTCGTATCGTACGGCACGGGCAGGTTTCATCCGATAGCCGTCTCGTGATTGTGACCGCCTCTTGACTTCTGGTTACCGGCCGGTAGCTTTAGGGAAGCACTCCGGGACCCCAGACACCCGGAGGATTCGCCAAAGAAGCCCCGCATCGCCCCTTCACGGACGGTGCGGGGCTTCCGCTTCGCTAGCTTAGGAAAACCGGCCGTCAGGAAAACCGGGCCGGACGGAACGTGGACAGCATGGGGTGCCTGTCGCCGGTCAGGATCTCGCCGGCGAGGAGTTCGCCGACAACGAGCCCCAGCGTGGCACCGGAGTGGGTGAACGCCACGAAGCAGCCGGGCACCTGGCCAAGCTCGCCCAGCACCGGCTCGCCGTCACCCGGAATAGGCTTGTAGCCGATCTTCCAGCTCGCGGGCTTCAGTTCAGGGTTGCCGGCAATGAGCTTGGAGGCCTCGTCGGCTAGTTCCTGGACCACGTCGTCCGGGATGCTGAACGAACCGTCCGCATGCTCCGTGATGTGTTCCTCGTACCAGTCGTGGTCCAGGGCAAAGGTGCTTCCCGGGTTGGGGCGCACGGCGGCACGCGGCGTGTTCATCACGGCTTTGACGTCGTGCTCCACCGGCTTGGTCAGCACCAGCATCGACACCGGGGACCCGTTGGGGATTTCCACGCCCAGGGGGGCGACGACGGAGGGTGTCGCCGCACCGCACGCCACCAGTACCGCGTCGGCGTCGTACGTCCCTCCCGCCGCCGTCTCGACGCCCACCGCCCGCCCGCCGTCGACCACCACGGACGACTTGCCGGCATTCAGCACCAGCCGGCCGCCGCGCTCGTGGAACTCCTCCATCAGGAGGTCCACCAGGGCAGGCAGGCTGACCCAGCCCTCGCCGGGGTTGAAGATGGCGTTTTCCGGAACGGCCCCCGCGTCGATGCCGGGCGTGAACCCGGCAATCTGTTCCGGTTCCAGCAGCTTGGAGTCGTAGCCGATGGACTTCTCGTAGGCGTGGCGGGCCTCAGTGGCCTCCCGCTGCCCGGCGGCGTTCCACATCAGGCCGCCGCCGAACTGCAGCCACTCCCGGCCGGGGTCGGCTGCGAAGAGCGTGCGGTACCGGTCGACGCCGGCGAGGCGGAGCAGGTGGTAGGGCGTGGACCGTTCACCGGCGGAGTTAAGCCAGGAGAGCGAACGTCCGGTGGCTTCGCTGGCCAGGCCGCGTTCGGTCAGCAGCGTCACGGATGCGCCTTCGCGGAGCAGGTGGACAGCGGTGGAGACGCCCAGGATGCCGCCGCCGATGATGGCGACGTGCTTGGTGGCGGTGGAGGACATGAGTTCTCCCTTTCTCTGGATTTTGGACACGGTTGATAAGGACGCGAAGCCGCGTCCCTAATGGGTGGGACGGCGAGTCGCCGCAGGAGTGATGGCTGGCGCTAAGGCTCAGGCCAGCGCGTGGATGCCTTCGATGACCTTGAGGACTTCGAGCGGCCCGGCAGGGTCGACGGGCAGCGGCCCTTCCCCGCGCAGGGCAGCGGCGAGCTGGACGTAGAACTCGGGGTACGCGCCGCGCTCTGCGGGAACCGGATCGGCGGCGCCGTCCACGCCCAGAAGCCCCCAGGATTCCCGGGGATCGGCGCCGTAGGCCGGATCCGACGGCGTCATGCCGGCCGCGAGGGCGGGCTCCTGGCCGTCCAGGCCCCACTTCGTGTAGCCGGCTTCGGAGCCGAGGACGTGGAAGCGCGGGCCCACCTGGGCTGCCATGCCGTTCATCCACAGCCTGGTCCGGACGCCGGACCCGTGAAGCAGGGACACGAACGCCTCCGTGTCTGCGGCCTCGGGATCGGATCCGCGGTTGGCCGTCTCGCCGTAGCTCTTTTCCACCGGGCCGAACAGCTGGACGGCCTGGTCGATCAGGTGCGCGCCGAGGTCGTGAAGGATTCCGCCGCCCTGGGCAAGCGAGACGCTGTCCCGCCAGTTTCCAAAGCCTTCGGGCCGCCACCATTCGAACCGTGATTCGAAGGTGCGCACCTCGCCCAACGCGGACTCCCGCAGCAGCTTCTGCAGGGTCAGGAAGTCGGCGTCCCACCGGCGGTTCTGGAACACCGTGAGCTGCACCCCGCCGTCGGACGCCAGGGCGATCAGTTCCGCCCCCTGGGCGGAGGTGGGCACGAACGGCTTGTCCACCACCACGTTGAGGCCGTGCGCGATGGCCGCGGCCGCGAGGTCGAAGTGGGTGTGCGGCGGGGTACCCAGGATGACGAGGTCCAGGCCGTCAGCCTGCGCGAACATCTCCTCCGGCGTCGGAACGATGCGTGCCTGCGGGTAGAGCCGGGCCGCATCGGCGGCCCGTGCCGGGTCCGCCGTCACGATCACGTCCAGTGAGTACTGCGGATCCGCCGCGATCAGCGGCGTGTGGAAGACCTTGCCGGAGATCCCAAAGCCGACGACGGCGGTCCGGATGGGTGCCGCTGTAACGTTTCCCATCACAGCACCTCCGAGAGGAAGCGTTGCAGGCGTTCGCTGCGCGGGTTATCGAAGAGCTCGGCGGGGGTGCCGACCTCCACGACTTCGCCTTCGTCCATGAAGACCACCTGGTCCGCTACCTTGCGGGCGAAGCCCATCTCGTGGGTGACCACGAGCATGGTCATGCCGCGTTTCCCGAGCCCTGCCATGAGGTTCAGGACACCCTTGACCAGTTCCGGGTCCAGGGCGCTGGTGGCTTCGTCGAAAAGCATTACTTCCGGTTCCATGGCCAGCGCACGGGCGATGGCCACGCGCTGCTGCTGCCCGCCGGACAGGTCGCGGGGCCGGTGGTCTGCGCGTTCGGCCAGCCCTACTTCGGCGAGGCCGCGGCGGGCGCGTTCGCTGGCTTCTGCCTTGGACATTCCCTTGACGCTCCAGAGCGCCAGGGCGACGTTCTCGAGCGCGGTGTGGTCCGGGAAGAGGTTGAAGTGCTGGAACACCATGCCGATGCGGGCGCGCAGGATGTCCGGCTTGACCTGCAGGGCGCTTTCGCCGGCCAGCTGCACGTCCCCGCTCTTGGGTTCGTGCAGGCGGTTGACGCCGCGCAGCAGGGTGGACTTGCCCGAGCCCGAGGGGCCGATGATGCAGGTGGTGGTGCCGGGGGCCACGTTCAGGCTGACGTTCCGGAGGACCTCGATGTCCCCGTAGGCCATGGTCAGGTTTCGCAGCTCCAGGCTGGAGCCGTGGAAGGTGTGGACACTGGCGGGCGTGGTGTTGCTTGCGAGGCTCATGTGTTGCTCCCGGTGATCAGCGGCGAGGCCGCGTCGAGTTCGGTGACTTCCTTCAGTCCGGACGTGGGCGGGGTCGGCCGGCGGCGTCCGGTGCGGAAGCGGCTGTCGAAGTAGTTGACCAGGTGGGTCAGGGGCACCGTGATGACGAGGTAGAAGATGCCGGCCATGACCAGGGGCGAAAGGTTTCCGGAGAGGACGGCGGCGTCCTGGCCCACGCGGAAGAGTTCGCGTTCGCTGACCAGCAGGCCCAGGAAGTACACCAGGGAGGAGTCCTTGACGATGGCAATGAACTGGTTCACCAGGGCCGGCAGGACCCGGCGGACGCCCTGCGGCACCACCACCAGGGCCATGGACTTGGCGTAGCTCATGCCCAGTGCCCGGCAGGCCTCGCCCTGGCCCTTGTCGACGCTTTGGATGCCGGCGCGGAAGATTTCGCCGATGTAGGCGCTGGCGATCAGGCTCAGCGCGATGATTCCCAGCGGGTACGGCGAGGGCCCGAAAATCGACTGGCTGAAGCGGGCGAAGCCCTGGCCGATCAGCAGGATGGTGAGGATGGCCGGCAGGCCGCGGAAGAGGTCCGTGTAGATCCGGGCCGGGACCCGCAGCCATTTGGACGGTGAGATGCCCATGACCGCGACGACCATGCCGAGTGCGACGCCGATAATGGTGGCGGCGACGGAGATGATCAGTGTGTTCAGAAGGCCAACCCCGAGGAGTTGGGGCAGCACCTCGAGCATTGCTTCAAAGTCGAAGAAGGTGCGGCCGATGATGTTGAGCCAGTCCATTGAGTGCTCTCAGACGTTAGTTGTTTGGTTCGGGTGCCGGGCGGGCTGTGGAAGCAGCCCGCCCGGCGGAGGCCGGTGTTGAACCGGCCCGGCTGCCGCTTACTTGCTTGCGGTCGGCGCCGGAGTGGCGGTCTGCTCGGCCTTGGGCAGGTACTGCTCCGGCATCGGGGAGCCCGGGAACCACTTCTGGTAGAGCTTCTTCCAGGTGCCGTCTTCCATCGCTGCCGCGAGACCCTTGTTGAGGGCCTCTTTGAAGGCTGGCTTGTCCTTGGCGATGGCGAAACCTGCAGGGGCGTCGAAGGACGGAATGTCCGCCGCACTGACCAAGCCGTACTGCTCCTGGTAGGCCTTGGCGGCCTCGTAGTCCAGGAAGTGGGCGTCCACAGAGCCGCTGTTGACGGCGGAGATGGCGGTGTTGTTGTCCGGGAAGCGCACCAGGTTGGCGGACGTGAAGTTCTTCACGGCGTAGGCCTCCTGGAGGGTTCCCTGGACCACGCCCAGGCGCTTGCCGTTCAGGCCGTCGACGTCCTTGATGCCCGAGGTCTTGGTGGTAATGACCGTCAGGTAGCCGGCAAGGTAGCCCTCGGAGAAGTCAACGGTTTCCTTGCGCTTGTCCGTGATCCCGATCGCGGCCACGCCGACGTCGAACTGGCCGTTGGCCACGGCGGAGAGCAGCCCGGAGAAGTCCTGGCCGGTGAAGACCACTTTGTCCACGCCGGCGCGGTGGGCCACGTCCTTGAAGAGTTCCACGTCGAAGCCGGTGAAGTTACCCTGCGCGTCGGTGAAGGTGTACGGCTTCGAGTCGCCCAGGCTTGCCACGCGGATGGTGCCCGGCTCAATCAGGCCGTACGGGTTCTCGGCGGGGGCCGAACTGGCCGGCGAGGAGCCGCCGCAGCCGGAGAGGGCGAGGATTGCCGCCAGGGCCGCCGCAGCCACCGCTGCCGGGCGGAAGTTCAGTTTGATCACAGCGTTGTCCAATCGTGGGAGGGAAAGCGGTGCTGTCAGGGGCCGCTCAAGGATTTGGTCGATGGGGTCTTGCTGAGTCCGGTCTCAGTCCCTACGATTGAGACCGGACTCACATCGGTTGCTAGAAATGTAGCGGAACTCACAGTCCGCGTCAACAGCCCCTCTGAAAGGTGAACATGAGCAGTGACGGAGCAAGACGCCGGGACGTAACAGTCGCGGACGTCGCAAAAGCTGCCCAGGTGTCAAAGGCCCAGGCGGCACGCGCTTTGGGTAACTACGGGGCCGTCAGCGACGACGTCCGTGAGCGGGTACTCGCGGCCGCGGAGGAGCTGGCCTACCGGCCCAACGAGCTGGCACGCAGCATGAACACGGGCAAATCGCACACCATCGGCGTGGTGGTGGGCGACATCGAGAACCCGCATTTCGGCCTGGCCACCAGAGGGATCACGGACACCGCCAAGAAGAGCGGGTTCAACGTCATCCTGATCAACACGGACGAGAACACCGCGGCCGAAGTGGAAGCTGTCAGCGTGCTGCTCGACAAGAGGGTCGACGGCCTGATCGTCGCGCCGGCGTCGTCCGTGGAGACGCAGCACCTGCGGCGGGTCCACGAGTCAGGCCGGCCGCTGGTGCTGTTGGACCGCTCGGCTGACGGCCTCACAGTGGAGACTGTCGCCGTCGACATGGCCGCCATCTCGTATGAATCCACCCAGTACCTCCTCGACGCCGGGCACCGCCGGGTGGCCTTCATCTCGACACTGCGCACCGGCGCCGGGTATTCCGCGGGAACCCGGCTGGATTCATCGCAGATCTCGGACCGCCTGGAAGGGATGCGGCAGGCCTTTGCGGACGGGGGATGCCAGTTCCCGGAGGACCTCGTGCGGCTCAACGCCGGCGATGCGGGCTCTGTCCGGAACCTCACACGCGAGGTGCTGCTGGGCGCTGACCCGGCTACCGCCGTCGTGGCTTCCGACGGACTGATTGCCCTCAGCGTGGTGGAAGCCATCCAGGAGATGGGACTTCGAATCCCGGATGACGTGTCGTTCCTGATGTACGACGACTTCGCCTGGACCCGGCTGACCACGCCGCCCCTGACGGTGGTGGCGCAGCCTGTCTACGACATGGGGGCCGCGGCGGCGAGCGCCCTGATCAGGCAGATCGAGGGCCGCCCGCCTCTGGCCCCGGCGCCGGAGTTCAACGCCACGCTGGTCCGCCGGGGCTCGGTGGGTGCGGTGGCGGTGCCGGCACGTTAGGTGCCGGACCCGCTCACTCGGCGTCGGCGTCGTCGTCCTTCTCGTCTTCCTTGAGGACCAGCGCTGTGCCCTGATAGGCGCCCAGCTCCAGGAAGAAGCTGTGCAGGTCGTCGACCTGCCCAACGGCCTCGCCGCTGAAGAGGTCGTGGACGCTGCTGCCGGGAACCAGGTGGGTCGACTGGATGCTGCCCGCGATGTCCTGGCCGGAGAAGTTGAGCACCGTAGCCTGAAGGTTCCCGTCCCCCAGCCGGTTGACCATCACAAGCAGCCCACGGTGGGAAACTTCCGGCACGTCCAGCAGGGTGCTGGTGGCAATGCCGCTCTGTTCGCGGACGGCAAGGATTTTCTGCAGCCGCCGGGCGAAGGACGCCGGGTCCTTGAGCTGGTCGGGCAGCGGGCCGTAGAGGCTGCGGGCACGCGGCATGCCGGCGGAGGAGGCCGTCGCTTCAGGGCTGGTGCCCATGATGTCGTGTGCGCCGCGGTTGATCCAGCGGGTGTCTCCCTGCGCGGTGAGCTCCCCTACCTTCTGGCGGTCAAGGGTGACTATGCCGGTGAGGTCCCAGCCAGACAGGGCAAAGACGCCGGGCTGCAGGGCGTTGTACATGGACAGCAGGATGTGGACGTCCAGGATCTGGGCCCGCTGTTCGTCGGTGAGGTTCTCCGGGTCCTGGATGCCAAGGGCGGCCATGATGACGCTCGCCGTCGTGCAGGCGATGCCGTTGGTGGTGAACAACGCGTTGTACGGAGCATTCGGGCCCGTCAGCCGGTCCCGCAGGGTCTGCTGGACATGCTCGGCCAGTTCGGCGCCGGTGAGCTCCTGGCCGTTGAGTTCGAACACGTCGTCCCTGTGGCCGGCGGCGAAATGGACCAGTTCATAGGTCAGTTCATCGTGGTTCTGCAAGGCGTGGACCAGTGATGCCTGGTCCACGCCAATTTCCATGGCGAGCCGCAGGGTCAGGCGGAGGAATTCCGTATCGGCAGTCACCAGCGCGTAGTGGTAGGCCGGCCTGGTGACGAAGTCGTAGGAAAGGTCGGGACCCGCCTCCGAGGTGGCCTTGATGTCGTCGATGGTCAGGTTGAGTTCCTGGAAGGAGAACCCGCCGACCTTGCGGATCATGGACCCGATCAACTGGTTTGCCGCTTCGGACAGCGGGTGCCCCTCGGACCAGCCCGGCTGCTCCTCGGCGCTCTTCTCCACGCCCAGGAACCCGTTCGCGTCCAGCCGCAGCGCACCCGTGCCCAGGTCGAGCAGCGAGTGCAGCGCGTCACCGACCACCAGGCGCATGCCGGCAAAGGTGGGGTCCAGCCAGTTGATGGACGGCTGGCCGGCCTTGAAGTAGTGAAGGTAGACCCAGCGCCGGGTTTTCCCGGCCGTGTCCACGATTGCCCGGGTAGCGCTCCAGTTGGTCTCCTTCACGCCCGGCTCATAGAAGATCACGCGCTGCAGCCGGCCGATGATGTACCCGGCCTTTTGCAGTGCCTGTTCCGCGTCGGGGCTGATGTTGACCGAGTCTTCGCCTTCGGGAACGTCCGGCAGCAGGTGCCAGTCCTCTTCCGGGATGTCGATCATGTGGTAGATGCCGGGGTAGTCCCGGAAGTTCATCTCGGCCAGGCGGAAGTCGGCCCCCTTGCCCGTGTGGCCGGGAACGATGTCATCGATCACGGTGCCTTCATGGCTGGCGGCGACCTCGCACATCTGGCGGAATTCTTCCTCGGTGCCGAATACCGGATCGATTGCCATGCTGATGCGGTCGAAGTGCCCGTCCACGCTCGGCGTCTGGGACCATCCGCTGATGCCGCCGGCGAGCTTGACCGGGCCGGTGTGCAGGCCCCTGATGCCGATCTCGCGGAAGGCGTCCCACAGCTCAGGATCACCCAGGGCAGAGAGGAAGGACTGGCCCGGGCGCGTGATGAAGGACAGCGGGTAGGCCGTAAACCAGACGGGGGCGCGTTCCACGGCTGCCCGCGGGTTGGGATGGGCATACGAGTTCTGCCACATGCTGGCCTGGCCGGAGAGCTGCCGGGCCATGACGTTCGCGTCCCCCAGCATCGCCTGGTTCCGGAGCCACTCGACATAGGCCGCGTTGCGCCCGTCGAATTCCAACGATGGGCGGTCGGCAAAGAACTGGCGACGGCGGGCGATCGGCCTCAGCGCCTTGGGACGCGCCGGATAGAACTGCTCGTCATAGGTGATGTCAGCGGCTTCCGTTGCTTCCGGCGTTTCAGCCGCTTCCGGCGCTGAATCAGCCGAGGGCACTTCGGATGCGGAGGCTGGGCCGGTCGCTTCCGCGGCCGCCGGATCAGCCGAGGCCGCATCGAGCCCGTCAGGCTCGCCGGCCAAATCGTCGGCTACTGAAACGCTCTTGTTGAAGCTTGCTTCCCGCACAGATTGCTCCTTTATCGGTGGTTCCCGCGTGGCACCTCCCGGGGTGTTCTTCAGTCTTCCCGTACCCCGGCGCCTTGAGAGTATTCACATTTGTCGACTTAGCCCACCGTATGTCGACGGCCGCCTGAATATCGACTATTGCCATCAGCGGTTCTCATAGCCGGCCGAGGAACCTGTAAGGAAACCCCACACTCAGACTGCGGCAGGCCAGCGCCAACCCTCCAGCAATCCAAGGTCCCCTGCCACGGGGAGAGCAGGGCCGCCCTACTTACGTGCTGAGGTTCCAGTGCGCCTGGATCGCCTCTGCGATTGGGCCGGCGGTGACGTCCACCCGGAAAGCAACGGGGGCGGTCCCTGTCTCTTCGACTATCGAGTCACGGTACACGCGGCCGCATGAGGGACAGAGGGTGTAGAGATCCTCATCCGCAGGCCACTCCGCCAACTCCGCGGGAACGGAGGTGCTTCCTCCGACGTAAACGGGGACGCCTTGTGAGTTGGCCTGTATGAGTCCGGCCTGGCTGACGGTGTTGCCGCACACACAGGTGATGGTGGTGACGTCATGACCGATAACATCGGCGGTTTCAGTGTCCACGATGAACTCTCCGGTGCTGGAAGCGACCTTCTGGTATTAGCTTATGCCTGCCGAAACGTATGGTCGCCTGCAAGGAAAAAGCCCCGGACCCAAAAGGTCCGGGGCCGCAGGATTCTGTTACCGCTCGATGCTGACGGTGAGATCCAGGTGGATGTCCGTGTCGGCGGCCAGGCGGTCCTGGAGATAGCGGGCGAGACCCGCATCGGTGGCCGTGTGAACGCTCTGCATGATCGCTCCGCGGAGGAAAGCCTTGGTGTTGGTGGACTTGACCACGTCCAACGGCGCCCAAGCACGGTGGGTGGAAGTGAGGCGTTCCAGGTCGGTGCGGAAGGAGCGCCGGTGGTCGTCGCGGACCCTTGCGCACATGGTGAACGGGATGAAGGCGGTAGGCAAAAATGTCCTTTCACGAGGCAGCCGGTGGTCGGCGCCCGTGTAGAAGAAGGTCTCAGCGGTGCCTGTTATTCCTTTAAAGCAGGTTAAGAGTCCGACGTCACCGCAGGCTGATCCTCATGAGTTAGTCGCCCTGATCATTGATGGCTTCCAGCACACGGTGCAGTGCCGGGTTGCGCGAGTTGCGCATCCAGATCGCGTGGAGCTCGACAGGGTCCACCTCGAAGCCGCCCAGTTCGACGTATTCCACTCCTTCAACACCCAGAACGGTGGCCGACTGGGGCACAAGCGCAACACCACGGCCAGCCGCGACGAGGAAGATCATGGTCAGAATCTGGCTGACGGTATGCACGAACGTCCGGTGCGAGGAGACCAGGCTGATCACAAGGTCGTAAAAATACCTGGCCTGCGTGGGCGAGTGCATGATGAGAGACTCCCCGTGCAGGTCTTCTGCTGTCAGCTTCCGGTTCAGTAGCGTCAAGGGGTGCCCTGACGGAACTGCCACCATGATCGGTTCGCGGAAGAGCAGGCGGGAATCGAACAGCTCGTCATCGAACGGGGGACGAGCCAGGCCGAGGTCGATGTCGCCATTGATGAGTGCCGATGTCTGGTCCTTGGTGACCATCTCCCTAAGGTCAATGTCCACATCGGGCAGCGCTGCGGATATTTCGTTCAGCAGTGCTCCGAGGAGACCGAAAGTGGAAGCGGCGGTGAAGCCGATGCGGACGGCGCCTGCGGAGCCCGCGGATATCCGGCGCGCCAGGCTCGGAGCGGCATCGGCAAGCTCAAGCAGCTTGAGAGCGTCGGCCAGGAAGGCCGTCCCGGCAGCGGTCAGCGCAACTCCACGGTTGTCGCGGTCAAACAGCAGCACCCCAATGGCCTTTTCCAGTTTCTGGATCTGCCGGCTCAACGGCGGCTGGGTCATGTTCAGGCGGGCAGCCGCACGTCCGAAATGCAGTTCTTCCGCGACGGCCACAAAGCCGCGTAGCTGGTCCAAGGAATACATAATGCCCACAGGGTATCACCTCATGCACAAATGAACTTGGACAGGCATCACAAAGCCACTTTAGTCTTCTTGAGCAGCCTACGGAGTGATGGAGCTCACGGGCGCAGTACTTCCCCTCCCCCAGGGGCGAATATTCAAAGGAGAATTCATTGATCAAGACGACATTTACACGTCGGTCCATCCTGGCTACGGGGTCTGGCCTTGCCCTCGCGCTGGCATTGACCGCGTGCGGCGGCAATGTCGCGGGTACCAGCCCGGCGGCGGACGCCAGCAAGTTTCCTGCGGGCCCGGTTACCCTCACCATCGGTGCCGATCCCGGCGGAAGCACGGACCTGATCGGCCGTGCACTGGCGGAGAACGCCAGCGGCCCCCTCGGAGCCCCGATCCCCGTCGTCAACAAGCCGGGCGCAAACGGCGCCTTGGCCACCAAGGAAGTCGGCGCAGCAAAGGCTGATGGCCAGACACTCGTCATCCTGAACGCATCGCTGTTCGCCATCACCCCGCTGGCAGTCTCCGCCGGCGAGACGGTAAAGATCGAGGACTACGAGGTCATCACGGGAATTTCGCAGGACGACTACGTCCTGGTCTCCAATGCAAGCTCAGGCATGAAGACCATGGATGACCTGACCAAGGCAGGCAAGAAGTTCAACTTCGCCACAACCGGCGTCGGAACCGGAAGCCAGTTGGCACAGGCACTGTTGTTCAAGCAGGCCAAGATCGACGGCACCGACGTTCCTTTCGACGGCGGTTCCCCCGCCATGACGGCGCTGCTGGGAAACCAGGTTGACCTGGCCACGATCCAGCTCGCCGAAGCCATGCCGCAGATCAAGGCCGGCAAGCTCAACCCGATCGTGGTCTTCTCGAAGGAACGCAACCAGTACCTGCCCGACACCCCCACCGCGGTCGAGGCCGGCTACGACGTCCCGGTATCCCAGTTCCGCGCTGTGGCCGCACCCAAGGGCACCCCGGAAGCTGTTGTGACGAAGCTGCGTGAGTCCTTCAAGAAGGCGTTCGAATCCGAGCCCTACAAGGCCTTCAACAAGCAGAACCTCTTCACTCCGGCAGAGATCGACGGCGACCAGGTCGCCAAGGACTGGTCTGCCAACGCGGCCAAGTACAAGGAACTGACCACCAAGTACGGCGTCGATCTTGGCAGCGGCAAGTGACTTCAGCATCAAATGAAGCAGTCCCCGGCGGCAGCGTGAAGCACGCTGCCGCCGGGAACGGCGCCTCTCCCGCCATCGCCGAAGAGCTCGTGGAACCGCTGACACCTGAACAGCTGGCCGCGGAGTGGGACGAGGAGCGTCCCCCGCACGCCGGTCCGCTCGCCAACGTGGCGGCAGCCGTCGCTGCCGCAGCCTTGGGCATTGCCGGCCTGGCCATGTCGGTGGGAATGGGGCTCGGCAGCCCAGAAAAACCCGAACCGGGACTGTGGCCGTTCATTATCAGCCTCGTCATGATCGCAATGTCCGTGGCCCTCCTCGTTTTCGGGCGCAAGAAGCTGGACGCCGAGGCATTCTCATCCTCAAGCTGGCAGGTCGCAGCCGGCGTAGCGACCCTGGTGGGGTTCGTCCTGGTGGTCGGAGTGGCGGGCTTTGAAATCCCCACCCTGCTGCTGACGTTCGTCTGGTTGAGATTCCTGGGCAAGGAAACCTGGCGGATGTCCGTCGTGCTCAGCTTCGCCGTGACAGCGGCCTTCTACCTGATCTTCGTCGTGGCGCTCAGCGTGCCCATCCCACATCTGTTCTAGGGAATCTCATGGACTTTCTTGCACCGGTCATCAATGGTTTCGGCGTCGTGCTCGAACCGATGAACCTCCTCTACTGCCTCATCGGCGTCGTCATTGGAATGCTCATTGGCGTCCTGCCCGGCCTGGGCCCGGCAGCCACTATCGCCATACTTCTTCCGCTGACTTACGGCGTCGAGCCCGTGACGGCCATCATCATGCTCTCGGGCATCTTCTACGGGGCCCAGTACGGCGGGACCATCACATCGGTTCTGCTTCGGCTGCCCGGCGAAGCATCCTCCGTGGTGACGGTCTTTGACGGCTTCGCCCTTGCCCGCCAGGGGCGTGCCGGCACGGCCCTCGGCATCGCGGCCATCGGTTCGTTCTTCGGCGGCACGGTGGCGATTATTGGACTGACCCTTCTGGCACCTATCGTCGCCGGGTTCGCCCTCGACTTCGGTCCCCCGGAGTACACCGCCCTGGCCATGCTGGGCATCCTGCTCGTGGCCACAGTGAGCAACGGCAGCAAGCTGAAATCCATCATCGCGGCATCCCTCGGGCTGCTGCTGGCAACAGTCGGCCGCGACACGTTCACCGGTGAGGCACGCTTCACGTTCGACAACCTGTCCCTCGCCGACGGCCTCGACTTCGTGCCGATCGCCATGGGCATCTTCGGACTGGGTGAAATCCTGTACAACCTGGAGGAGCGCCACAACAAGGTCCAGGCGCCGGCCAAAGTGGCGAACGTCTGGCCGTCCCGCAAGGACCTGAAGGAATCGTCCGGGGCAATCGGCAGGGGCTCCCTGCTGGGCTTCTTCCTCGGGATCCTCCCCGGCGGCGGTGCCACCATCGCCTCACTCGCGGCCTACGCCATGGAAAAGAAGCGGGCCAAGAACCCCGAACGCTTCGGCCGCGGCGCCGTCGAAGGCGTCGCTGCACCGGAAAGCGCTAACAACGCCGCCGCGACGTCCTCCTTCATTCCGCTGCTGACCCTTGGCATTCCCGCCAATGCCACCATGGCCATCATCTTCGGCGCGCTGCTGATCCAGGGCGTCACCCCCGGACCACAGCTCGTCCAGAACGACCCGGAACTTTTCTGGGGCGTAGTCAACTCCATGTACATCGGCAACATCCTGTTGCTGATCATGAGCATCCCCCTGGTCGGCGTCTTCGTGAAGATCCTGCGGGTCCGGGCGGCCATCCTCGCCCCGATCACGGTGCTCATCACGCTGATCGGCGTCTACACCATCAACAACAGCATCTTTGATATCTGGCTGGTCATCGTCTTCGGCCTGCTCGGCTACCTGATGAAGAAGTTCGGCTTCGAGCCCGGCCCGCTGGTACTAGCCTTCGTCCTTGGCTCCCTCCTCGAGGAAAACCTGAGGCGCTCCCTCCTCGTCTTCGGAGGCGACGCCGCCGGATTCGTTACCCGGCCCATCTCCGGAATCCTGCTGCTCGTCTTCGTTGTGGTGATGCTCCTGCCGCTGCTCCAGAAGGCCTTCAGGAAGGTCCGGACCACCGCACCAGCCGTCGAAGCCCGGCACCATGAAAAGGAAAAAGTATGACCATTCTGATCGGCTACCTGCCCACGCCCGAAGGCGAGGCGGCCCTCGAGGCAGGCATCGCCGAAGGCCAGCTGCGAAGCGAAAGCATTGTCATCCTCAACTCTCCGCGCAAGGGAGCGCCCGTGGACGCTGCCCTCGCCTCGGTGGAACAAGTGGCTGAGCTGCTGCGGCGTGCCGAAGTGGCCGGAGTCGAAGCCACAGTCCGGCAGCCGGGCCACACCGACGACCTGACCGACGAGTTTATTGACATCGCCGACGAAATCGACGCCTCCCTGATTGTCATCGGCCTTCGCAGGAGGTCCCAGGTGGGGAAGTTCATCCTCGGGAGCCACTCCCAGCGGATTTTGCTGCAGGCCGACCGCCCCGTGCTGGCGGTCAAAGTCCGGGAAAAGTCCTAAGCCAACCCAATTCAACCCACGCCCGGCAGCGCACCTCACCCGCCGGACCATGAAGCCAGGAGTAACCCAAGCCGTGAACCACCCCCTCAGCCCAACCGGGCCCCACCGCATTAGGGACATCGCCATCACCCCGGTGGCATTCAAGGATCCGCCCCTGCTTAACGCGGTGGGCGTGCACGAGCCGTTTGCGCTGCGGGCCATCGTGGAGATCACCACCGACACCGGTTTCCTGGGCCTGGGCGAGACCTACGGGGACGCCCCGCACCTGAGCCGGCTGCAACTCGCCGCCGAGGCCCTGGCCGGAACCGATGTCTTCAACATCAACGAGATGCGCCAGCGGGTCATCAAGGCCCTCAACGCCGACACCACCGTCGGCGGGCATGGGATGTCCGGGATGGTGACCGGCTCCAGCACCCCTGACCGGGTGCTGTCTCCCTTCGACGTTGCTTCGCTGGACATCCAGGGAAAGGTCCTGGGACGCCCTGTCAGCGACCTGCTCGGAGGCGCGGTCCGGGACGAGATTCCCTTCAGCGGATACCTCTTCTACAAGTGGGCGGGCCACCCGGGCCACGAGGAGGACTCCTGGGGAGCGGCGCTGGATCCGGAAGGAATCGTCCGGCAGGCCCGGCGCATGGTGGATGAGTACGGCTTCACCGCGCTGAAACTTAAGGCGGGCGTGTTCCCTCCCGAACAGGAAGTGGAGGCCATCAGGGCGCTCCGGGCCGAATTCCCGGATCTGCCGCTGCGCATCGATCCCAACGCGGCATGGACGGTGGACACCTCCATCCGGGTGGGCAAGGATCTCGACGGCGTCCTGGAGTATCTTGAGGATCCGACGCCGGGCCTTGCCGGCATGGCCGAAGTGCGCCGCAACGTGTCCATGCCCCTCGCGACCAACATGTGCGTGGTCAGCTTCGGCGACGTGCCTCCGTCCGTTGAGGCCGGTTCCGTGGACGTCATCCTCTCGGACCACCATTTCTGGGGCGGCCTGCGCCGGTCGCAGGCCCTGGCCGGCATATCGGAGACCTTCGGCCTTGGGCTGTCCATGCACTCCAACTCGCACCTGGGCATCAGCCTGGCCGCGATGGTTCATCTGGCTGCTGCCACGCCGAACCTGGACTACGCCTGCGATACGCACTGGCCGTGGAAGGACGCCGGGGAAGATGTCATCGTTCCCGGCCCCCTGGTTTTCCGCAACGGCGCCGTCGGTGTTCCCACCGCGCCCGGACTCGGCGTGGAACTGGACCGCGATGCCCTCGCCCGTCTGCACGAGCAGTACCTGAAGTCCGGCATGCTCAACCGCGACGACACCGGCTACATGCAGAGCCTTCACCCCGACTACGAACTGGAATCCCCGCGGTGGTGAATCACCGGCGGCTCAATACTCTACGGGCATCACTCAATACATAAATAGGCTTAGACAGACATCAATCGGCTGCCTAGTCTGAATAAGAACCACACAACTCCCGCCGCTCCCGGCACCGACTCCAAGGACATCCCGTGGCAAAGTACTCACCCCAGGAACTCGCAAACATCCTCAAGGAAGGGCTGCTCTCCTTCCCCGTGACCTCCTTCGATGCAGAGCTGCAGTTCGACGAGGAGAACTACCGCAAGCACCTGGCATGGCAGGCCAGCTACCCCGTCGCCGGGCTCTTCGCCGCCGGCGGCACGGGTGAGGGCTTCTCCCTCACCCCGGCCGAGTCCGCCCGCGTGGTCCGCGCCGCCGTCGAGGAAGTCGGCAGCACCGTCCCCGTTCTGGCCTCCGCCGGCGGTTCCACCGCCCAGGCCATCGAAAACGCGAGGGCCGCCGAAGCCGCCGGCGCCGAGGGCATCCTGCTCCTGCCGCCGTACCTGACCGAAGCCGACCAGGGCGGCCTGATCGACCACGTCAGCGCCATCTGCAGCGCCACGTCGCTGGGTGTCATCATCTACAACCGCGCCAACGCCATCTACAAGGACACCACCGTGGCCACCCTGGCCGACCGGCACGAGAACCTGATCGGCTTCAAGGACGGCGTGGGCGACCTCGAGCACGACGCCCGCGTCTACGCCAAGCTAGGCGACCGCCTGTTCTACTTGGGCGGCCTCCCCACGGCCGAGACCTTCGCGCTGCCGCTCCTGCAGCTGGGCATGAGCACCTACTCCAGCGCCATGTACAACTTCGTGCCGCAGTTCGCGCTCGACTTCTACCAGGACGTCCGCAACAACGACCGCGTGGCCGTCAACCAGAAGCTCAACGACTTCGTCATCCCCTACCTGGACATCCGCGACCGCGTGAAGGGCTACTCCGTCTCCATCGTCAAGGGCGGCCTCGACGCGATCGGCCGCTCCGCCGGCGGCGTCCGTCCCCCGCTGCAGAACCTGGCACCGCAGGACCTTGCCGACCTCAAGGCGCTCATCGCCAAGGTCTCCTAGCCGCCGGCCGCTTAGCCAAACCCACTTTTACCCAGGAGGAACCACCGTGACCCTCATCGGACACTCCCTGATCGCCGGACAGACCGTCGCCGGCGAAGGCAAAACCGCCTTCGCCTTCAACCCGGCCACCAACGAACAGCTCGAACCTGCCTACACCCTGCTCACCGAGGAGCAGCTCAAGGCCGCCACGTCCGCGGCCGCCGAGGCCTTCGAGTCATTCAGCGCCCTTGACCCCGAAACCCACGCTGCGTTCCTGGACTCGATCGCGGACAACATCGAAGCCATCGGCGACGAACTGATCGTCCGCGCCGGCCAAGAGACCGGACTGCCGGCCGCACGGCTGCAGGGCGAGCGCGCCCGCACCACCGGACAGCTGCGGCTCTTCGCCAACGTCGTGCGCCAGGGCGACTTCCGCGGCGTGCGCATCGACCCGGCCCTGCCGGACCGCACCCCCCTCCCCCGCGCCGACATCCGCCAGCGCCAGATCCCGCTGGGTCCCGTCGCCGTCTTCGGCGCCAGCAACTTCCCGCTGGCCTTCTCGACGGCGGGCGGCGACACCGCCTCGGCCCTCGCCGCCGGCTGCCCCGTGGTCTTCAAGGCGCACAACGCCCACCCCGGCACCAGCGAACTCGTGGGCCAGGCCATCGCCAAGGCCGTTGCTGACCTCGGCCTCCACCCGGGCGTTTTCTCCCTGATCTACGGCCCGGGCAGCAGCATCGGCCAGGCCCTGGTCGCGGACCCGGCCATCAAGGCCGTGGGCTTCACGGGTTCCCAGAGCGCCGGCATCGCCCTGATGCGCACCGCCGCCGCACGCCCCGAGCCCATCCCGGTGTACGCCGAGATGTCTTCGCTCAACCCCGTGTTCGTCTTCCCGGGCGCGCTGAAGGGCTCCGCCGAACAAATCGACGCCCTGGCGCAGCAGTACGTCACCGCCGTCACCGGCAGCTCCGGCCAGCTCTGCACCTCCCCAGGCCTGCTGTTCGCCCCGGCCGGCGAGGCAGGCGACAAACTGGCTGCCGCCGTCGGACGCGCTGTTTCCGCCTGCGCCGGACAGACCATGCTGACCGCCGGCATCGCCGGCTCCTGGAACACCGGCACCGAGGCGCTCGGCGCCGCCGAGAACGTGACCGTCGTCGGGACCGGAACCCCCGGCCCCACCGAGAACGCCCCGGCACCTGCCATCTTCGGCACGGACATCCGCGACTTCATCAGCAACGAGGTGCTGCACGCGGAAATCTTCGGCGCAGCGTCCCTGGTGATCCGCTACTCCTCCGCCGAGGAGCTGGTGGAGGCCACCAACCGGATCGAGGGGCAGCTCACCGCTTCCCTGCAGCTCACCGAGGAGGACTACCCGACGGCGGCACGCCTGATCCCCGCACTGGAACAGAAGGTGGGGCGCATCATCGTCAACGGCTGGCCCACCGGCGTCGAGGTCGGGCACGCCATGGTCCACGGCGGACCCTTCCCCGCCACCTCTGACACACGCACCACCTCCGTGGGTACGCTGGCCATCAACAGGTTCCTCCGGCCGGTCGCCTACCAGAACCTGCCCCAGGAACTGCTGCCCGCACCGCTCCACGACACCAACCCGTGGCAGCTGAACCGCCGGATCGACGGCGACGTTGTTTCCGCCGACGCCGCTCAGGCAGAGAAAGAGGAGGTCAGCGCATGACCGCCCAGCCGACAGTCGCCCGCGTGGAGGTAGTCCCGGTTGCGGGCTACGACAGCATGCTGATGAACCTCAGCGGCGCCCACGGGCCGTTCTTCACCCGGAACGTGGTCATCGTGACCGACTCCGACGGCCGGACCGGCCTCGGCGAGGTCCCGGGCGGCGAGAAGATCCGCACCACCATCGAAGAAGCCGGCGCACTGATCACCGGCAGGCCGGTGGCCCGCTACCGTTCGCTGCTGCGCGAGATCGCCGCGGAGTTCGCGGACCGCGACGCCGGCGGCCGGGGCCTGCAGACCTTCGACCTGCGCACCACCGTCCACGCCGTCACCGCCGTCGAGTCCGCGCTGCTGGACCTCCACGGCCAGTTCCTTGGCGTCCCGGTGGCCGAACTGCTGGGCGACGGCCAGCAGCGCACGTCCGTGCCCATGCTCGGATACCTGTTCTTCGTCGGTGACCACAAGCGGACGGATCTGCCGTACCTCGTGGAGGACGCGCCGTCGGACCGCTGGGAGGAACTGCGCCGCCAGGAGGCCATGACGCCGGAGGCCGTTGTGGCGCTGGCCGAAGCCGCGCAGGAGCGCTACGGCTTCAGCGATTTCAAGCTCAAGGGCGGCGTGCTGTCCGGCGACGACGAGGTGGACGTGGTCACTGCCCTGGCCAAACGCTTCCCGGACGCCCGCGTCACGCTGGACCCGAACGGCGGCTGGCTGCTCGAGGAGGCCATCCGGCTGGGCAAGCGGATGCAGGGCGTCGTGGCCTACGCCGAGGACCCCTGCGGCGCGGAAGGCCGCTTCTCCGGACGCGAGGTCATGGCCGAGTTCCGCCGGGCCACCGGGCTGAAGACGGCCACCAACATGATCGCCACGGACTGGCGCGAAATGGCCCACGCCATCCGCAGCAACGCCGTCGACATCCCGCTGGCCGACCCGCACTTCTGGACCATGCACGGTTCGGTCCGGGTGGCGCAGCTGTGCAACGAGTTCGGCCTCACGTGGGGCTCGCACTCGAACAACCACTTCGACATCTCGCTGGCCATGTTCACCCACACCGGCGCGGCAGCACCCGGCGAGATCACCGCACTGGACACGCACTGGATCTGGCAGGACGGGCAGGGCCTTACAAAGAACCCGCTGCAGATCAAGGGCGGCGCCATCGAGGTTCCGGCCGCGCCGGGACTCGGCATCGAACTGGACCGCGAGGCGCTGGACAAGGCGCACCAGCTTTACCTGAAGCACGGCCTGGATGCCCGCGACGACAGCATCGGCATGCAGTACTACGTCGACGGCTGGTCCTTCGATCCGAAGCGGCCCTGCCTGGTGAGGTAGGTTTTTTGACCGTCTGCACATACACGTAAATAGAAGGGTCAAGAGTGGGCGGCGTTGTCTCCGGAATACTCATCGTTTCGGCAGTCATCGCCGTCGGTTACCTCGCAGCAAGGTTACGCATTCTGGGTCCCGAGGTCCAGGGTGCGCTGACCCGCACTGCCTTCTACATCACCAACCCTGCCCTGCTTTACACCGTGGTGGCCGGCTCCGATATCCGGGCCGCACTCGGAACGGACGCCCCGCTGGCGCTGCTATCGGCAGCGGCGGTGGGGCTTCTTTACTGGCTGTTGAGCTTCCTGTTCTTCCGCCGCCCGGCCGCGGAGACCGCCGTCGGCGCGATGGCCAGCAGCTACGCCAACGCCAACAACATCGGCATTCCGGTCTCGCTGTACGCCGTCGGCACCGCCCAGCATGTGGCGCCGGTGCTGCTGGTGCAGCTTCTGGTTTTGGCCCCGTTCTACCTCACGCTGCTGGGAGTCTTCTCCGGTGCCCGGATTTCGTGGAAGAAAATGCTGCTCCAGCCGCTGTCCAACCCGATGATCATCGCCTCGGCGCTCGGCGTGGTGGTGGCACTGACAGGCTGGCAGGAGCCCGACCTGCTGCAGAAGCCCATCGACATGCTGGCCGGCGGTGCCGTCCCCATGGTGCTTCTCGCCTTTGGCCTGTCGCTCGCCGGACGGGCGCCGCTGCAGAAGGACGACGGCCGGACCGAGACCCTCGTGGCAACGTTCCTGAAGATCGCCGGCATGCCCGCGATCGTGTGGCTACTGGGACGCTTTGTGTTTGGCCTGGAGGGGCAGCATCTGCTGGCCAGCGTGATCATGGCGGCGCTGCCCACGGCGCAGAACGTCTTCCTCTTCGCCTCCCCCTACGGCCGGGGCATGACCGTGGCCCGCGACGTGATCCTCTGCACCACCATCCTGTGTGTGGGGGCGCTGCTGGTTGTTGCCTGGGCCGCCGGGTAGATGCTGGCGGGTTCTTATTTGCCCCCATCTGACGTCACACAACGCGACGGCATCCGAATCCGGACAAGCAACGCCCTACCCTTGACTGGTGACTTTGACTAAGATCCGCACCGCCGCCGCGAGCTCCCTCGCCGCCGCAGGTCTCCTCTTTACTCTCGCCGCCTGCTCCACGCCGGCCGCCACCCAGCCCTCCACCTCGGCACCGGCCGCCCCGGCAACCGCTTCATCCAGCGCCGCCGCCGGGCCCTGCACCGGTGTGAAGGTCATCGTCGATTCGGGCTCCCTGAAGCAGGCCGCCGCTGATTCGTCCGTTTGCGTCCCCGTGGATGCGCCCACTCTCGCTTCCAAGGTGCTCGACGAGGCAAAGGTGAAAACCGAGGGCACTGACGCCTATCCCAAGGAACTGGTGTGCCGTGTGAACGGCGTCCCCGCCGCAGACTTCGACATCGTGCACAAGGGCGGCACGTACCGGGAAGAATGCAAGAAGATGCCCGCGGCCTTTGCCTACTGGTCGCTCTGGGTTAAGCCGGCCTCCGGCGCCTGGGCATACGCGCAGGAAGGCCTCGCCACCCTGAAGGTGAGCCCGGGACAGAGCCTGGAACTGCTCTACACGGTCGACGGCGCACCGGCCGCACCCGCGGCGTGACCTTTCGACCCGCGCCGTTACGCGCAGCGGCGGCTCTCGCCGTCGTCTTCATCGCGGCGCGGGTCATCTACCGCATCCTTTTCAACGGGGCGGGCACCGATGGCGCGGTTCTGCTCAGCATACCGCCGGTGCCGCTGCCTGCCCCGTACGCCCATGTGGTCCTCCTCGGTCCGGTAACAGCACCTGGCCTCTGGGAGGCGGTCCTGTCCGCCCTGCCGATTGCCGGAATGATCCTCGGTTTCGGCATGCTCAACGCCTGGGTGGATGTGGCCCGTGGCTTCGTGCACCTTGCCCGCGGCGGCCCCATGCAGGGCATCGCCCGGATGCTTGTGGTGGCTTGGGCGGCGCTCCCGGCGCTCTCCGACGCCGTGAAATCCGTGCGCCTGGCATTTCGATTGCGGGGAGAACGCTTCGGGCCCCGCGCTCTTGTTCCCGTGCTCGAGCGAACCCTCGAGCACGCCGGCCGGGTTGCCGCGGCCCTGGAGCTGCGGGGCTTCGGGAGCCGGGCAGCGCACCAGCCCGGCCGCGGTATCAAAGCACCGGTTCTCGTCCGGGACGCACAATTCCGCATTGGTGACACGCAGGTGGACGTCGCCGGGTTCGCGCCGCCGAGCGGGTCAATAACAGTCATTACCGGGCCGACAGGCTCCGGCAAGTCCACGGTCCTGCGAGGAATCGCGGGGCTCCTCTCCCACGTTGACGGCGGAAAAATCTCCGGCACGCTGCTCGTCGCCGGAACGGACCGGGCCACCACGCCGCCCCGCGATACCGCCCGGCTCATCGGCGTCGTACTGCAGAATCCCCGCGCCGCATTCGCCACTACCGGGGTCCGGGACGAAATCGCCCTCGCACTTGAGCTGCGCGGCGTGGCATCCGGTACCGCCAAGGCCTGGGTGTTGGAGGTCGCGGAGCGTATCGGGGTTTCCGCGCTCCTGGACCGGAATCTCAGCACCCTCTCCGCGGGTGAAGCCACGCTCGTAGCCATCGCCGCTGCAGTGGTGGAGTATCCGCCCCTGCTCCTGGTGGACGAGCCCCTGGCCGACCTCGACACCGCAGCACGCGGACGCGTCGTCGCCGTGCTCAACGCCCTCGCCCTCGAAGCGGGTGTCTGCGTCATCGTGGCGGAGCACCGGGCGGAACCGCTCGCCCCCGTTGCCGACTCGTGGTGGACCATCGACGACGGCGCCCTCGTGCCGGGGGTAGCGCCCGCCCCTTCGCACACGGTCGTGGCCGAACCGACACCGCCACTGACGCCGGAACAGCGGGCGGAGCCCGCGCCCGTGCTGAGCGCGACGAAGCTCGCGGTGCACGGCGACGCCAAGCCGCTCGTGCGCAGCGCATCCCTGACCCTGCACCGCGGTGAAGTGGTCGCCCTGGTGGGGCCGAACGGTGCCGGGAAGTCCTCCCTCCTTGTGGCACTCGCCCTCGGTGAAGGCACACTCAGTGAAAGTACGGTCGACGGCGGCCGCGTCGCCCTTGTGCCGGACGCCTCGGACGACCTCTTCACCAGGGATACCGTCGCAGCAGAGCTCCGTGCGGCAGAGCGACGCCAGGCGCGCGCTTGGCGTCACGCAGAACAGAAAGACGCAGGGCGGCATCTCCCGGGCAGCGACCAGCTTCCCCCAAAGCCTGCGGAGTCACACCTTGCCCGGCTGCGGGGAGACGTTCGGATCCCCATCGGACACGAGCATCCCCGGGACCTCTCAGCAGGCGAACGCAGGATCCTTGCCATAGCGCTGCAGACCATGGACAGCCCACAGGTACTCCTGATCGATGAGCCCACCCGGGGACTCGATCCTGCGGCGCGCACAGCAGTCTCGGCGGCGCTGCGGGCGGCAGCGGACGCTGGTGCGGCGGTCCTGATCGCCACACACGACCTCGATTTTGCGCACGGCCTCGGCGCCCGGATCCTCCCGATGCGTGACGGCGTCGCCCCCTCATTCCAGAAAGAAGCAACGTCTGCAGAAGCCGCCCCGGCCGGTGCCACCCCGGCCACACCACAGCGCATCGCAGCACCAGGCACCGCAGCACCACGGTTCACCGACCGACCAACAGATACTCCAGCAGCCGAGAGAACCCGCCGCGTCCGGATGCCACGAGCTGCGGAGGTCATCGTCCTCGCGGCGGCAAACCTTCTGGCTCTCGGTGCATTCTGCTGGCCGCTGCTCGCTGCGGCCCTCCCGGAGGATGCCGCCGCGGCCGTCCCCTACGCGGCGCTGGCTATTGCACCCCTTGCCGTCGTTGCCATCGTGGTGTCCCTCGACGGCTCGGTCCGCTCCGCACACACGGTGGCGTTGCTCGGCGTCCTGGCAGCCGTCGGCTCGGCCGTGCGGGTGGCCAGCACCGGCGTCGGGGGTGTGGAGGCCGTCTTTATCCTGCTGATCCTGGCCGGCCGGGCCTTTGGTGCGCGTTTCGGCATGCTCCTCGGCGCCGCCACCATCGCCGTCTCAAGCGCCTTGTGGAGTGGCATTGGCCCGTGGTCACCGTTCCAAATTTTCGCCTGTGCGTGGGTGGGCGCCGGGGCAGGCCTGCTCCCCAAACGCGTGCGGGGAAAGGCCGAGCTCTGGATGCTTTGCGGTTATGGCGTCCTGGCGTCCTACGTGTTCGGCCTGCTGACCAATCTGTGGTTCTGGCCCTTCGCAGTGGGCGCCGGCACCGGCATCTCCTATGTGCCCGGCGCGCCGCTGGCCACCAACCTGAGCAGCTTCCTGCTCTACTCGCTTTTGACCTCGACGGCGGGCTGGGACACCCTTCGTGCCGTCACCACGATCATCGGAATCGCCGTGGTGGGGCGGGCTATCCTCGCCGCACTGCGGCGGGTGAAGCCGGTCTCCAGCCCGGGCGGAAGCGCCGGCGGCCAAGCCGCGCGGGCACAATCCTCCCGGGCCAGGGACCGGCGTCAACTCACACCTTGAAGTACTTCGCCTCCGGGTGGTGGAACACGAACGCGTCGGTGGACTGTTCGGGGTGCAGCATCAGCTCATCACTCAGGATCACGCCCATCCGCTCGGGATGCAGCAGCTCCACCACCTTGCGGCGGTCCTCCATGTCAGGGCACGCGGGGTATCCGAGCGAGAAGCGCGCACCGCGGTAGTCGAGCTTGAACAGCCCGGCCTTGTCCTTCGGCTCCTCGGCCGCGAAGCCCAACTCCGAGCGGATGCGCGCATGCCAGAACTCGGCAAACGCCTCGGTGAGCTGCATGACCAAACCATTGAGCTCGTAGTAATCACGGTAGTGATTGCCCTTGAACAGCTCCCCGGTCACCTCATCGACATTCCCGCCGGCGGTGACCAGCTGCACCGGCAGGACGTCCACCTGCCCCGATTCGCGCGAACGCACAAAGTCGGCAAGGCACAGGTGCCGGTCGCGGCGCTGGCGCGGGAAGTCGAAACGCAGCCGCTCGGTGCCGACCGGGCCGCCTGAACCGCCGTCGGGCGCGAGAAGTCCCGCGGTGCCGAGTACGCCGTCGGGATCCGTACCGTGATGCAACACCACCACCTGCTCGCCCTCGGATACCACCGGGAAATAGCCGTAGGCGACCGATGCATCGAGCATTCCCTCGGCGAGGATACGGTCCAGCCAGTACCGCAGGCGCGGCCGGCCCTCACGTTCCACCAGTTCCTCATACGAGGCGCCGTCCTCGCCGCGGCCGGGCTTGAGCCCCCACTGCCCCATGAACGTGGCGCGCTCATCGAGGAATGCTGCAAAGTCGTGGAGGGCGACACCGCGCACGATGCGCGTGCCCCAGAACGGCGGCGAGGGCACAGGGTTATCGGCGGCCACGTCGGACCGGCCAGGCATTGCCTCCGGCTCGGTCACCGTGAACTTCGGGCCGCCTTTATGGATCCGCTTCTTCAGCGGAGGAAGGCCGACGGCGTCCGGGTCGGCGCCGCGGGCCACCTGCACCAGCGGTTCCATGAGGGCGAGGCCTTCAAAGGCGTCCTTGGCGTACCTGACGGTTCCTTCGAACTGCTCCGCCAGGTCCTGCTCCACGTAGGCACGGGTCAGGGCGGCGCCGCCGAGGATGATGGGCCACTTCTTCGCGAGGCCCCGGGACTGGAGTTCGGCGAGGTTTTCCTTCATCACCACGGTGGATTTCACGAGCAGCCCGGACATGCCGATCACGTCGGCGTCGTGTTCCTCGGCGGCGGCGATGATGTCCGCGATCGGCTGCTTGATGCCGATGTTGATCACTTTGTAGCCGTTGTTGGTGAGGATGATGTCCACCAGGTTCTTGCCGATGTCGTGCACATCGCCGCGGACGGTGGCGATCACCATGGTGCCCTTGCCGGACGCGTCCGACTTCTCCATGTGCGGCTCGAGCAGCGCGACCGCATTCTTCATGACCTCGGCGGACTGCAGCACGAAGGGCAGCTGCATCTCGCCGGCGCCGAAGCGCTCACCCACAACCTTCATGCCTTCGAGCAGCTGGTCGTTGATGATGGCCAGCGGGGTCATGCCTTCGCTGCGTGCGAGGTCGAGGTCCTCTTCGAGGCCCTTGCCTTCGCCGTCGATGATGCGCCGCTGTAGGCGTTCGCCGGTGGGCAGCGCGGCGAGTTCCGCGGCGCGCTGGTCCTTGAGCGCTGCGGTGTCGACGCCGGCGAACATGTCCAGCATGCTGTTCAGGGGGTCGTACGTGATGTTGCCGTCGGCGTCGTATTCGCGGCGGTCCCAGACGAGGTCCAGCGCCACCTTGCGCTGCTCCTCCGGCAGGGACGCGAGCGGCACGATCTTGGCGGCGTCGATGATGCCGCTGGAGAGGCCCGCCTGCACGGCTTCGTGCAGGAACACCGAGTTCAGGACGATGCGCGCTGCAGGGTTCAGGCCGAAGGAGACGTTCGAGACGCCGAGGGTCGTGTGGATGCCGGGGTACTTCGTGGTGATCTGGCGGATGGCCTCGATCGTTTCGATGCCGTCCCGGCGGGTCTCCTCCTGGCCGGTGGCGATGGGGAAGGTCAGGGCGTCGACGATGATGTCCTCCACCCGCATGCCCCATTCGCCCACCAGGGAGTCAATGAGGCGGGAGGCGATGGCCACCTTGCCGTCGGTGGTGCGTGCCTGGCCGTGCTCGTCGATGGTCAGGGCGATCACGGCGGTGCCGTGTTCCTTCACGAGGGGCATGATGCGCGCGAAGCGGCTCTCCGGGCCGTCGCCGTCCTCGTAGTTGACGGAGTTAATTACCGGGCGGCCGCCGATGTGTTCGAGGCCGGCCTGCAGCACGGGCGGTTCGGTGGAGTCGATGACGAGCGGAAGGGTGGAGGCCGACGCGAAACGCGAGACGATTTCCTTGATGTCGGCCACGCCGTCACGCCCCACATAGTCAATGCAGACATCGAGCAGGTGCGCGCCAACACGGACCTGCTCGCGGGCGATATCGACGCAGTCGTCCCAGCGCTCTTCGAGCATCGCCTGGCGGAACGCCTTCGAACCGTTGGCGTTGGTGCGCTCACCGATGGCCAGGTACGAGGACTCCTGGTCGAACGGCACATGATGATAGAGGGAAGCGATGCCTGCTTCACGCTCGGTGGGAAGGCGGCCGCCGTCGGCGCCCCTCCCGCCGCTGGTGACGGCGGCTGTGTTGCGGAAGGGCTCAAGACGCTCGACGACGGCGGCCATGTGCGCCGGCGTCGTACCGCAACATCCGCCCACCAGGCCCAGGCCGAATTCCCGCACGAACTGTTCATGCGCGGTGGCGAGTTCGCTGGGTGACAGCGGGTAGTGCGCGCCGTTGGGGCCAAGCACCGGGAGGCCGGCGTTGGGCATGCAGGCGATGGCCACGGAGGACTGCTTGGAGAGGTGGCGGAGGTGCTCGCTCATCTCGTCCGGGCCGGTGGCGCAGTTCAGGCCGATGGCGTCAACGCCGAGCGGCTCGAGTGCGGTGAGCGCCGCGCCGATCTCGGATCCCATCAGCATGGTTCCGGTGGTTTCGACGGTCACCTCGACGAAGATCGGGAGGCGGATGCCGCGGGCCACGATGGCCTGCTTGCAGCCGTTGACCGCGGCCTTGGTCTGCAGGAGGTCCTGGCTCGTTTCGATGAGGAAGGCATCGGCTCCGCCGTCGATGAGACCCTCGGCCTGCAGGGCGAAGGTCTGCTTGAGGTAGTCGTAGCTGGTGTGCCCGAGGCTGGGGAGCTTCGTGCCCGGGCCCATCGAGCCCAGGACCCAGCGCATGCGTCCGTCTGTTTTTTCTGCCGCTTCGGCGCGTTCCCGGGCGATCTTTGCCCCCTTGCGGGCGAGCTCTTCGATCCGATCGTCGATGCCGTAGTCGGAGAGGTTTGACCAGTTCGCACCGAAGGTGTTGGTTTCGACCGCGTCGATACCCACTGCGAAGTACGCGTCGTGGATGTCCGCGAGGACATCAGGGCGTGTGTCATTGAGGATTTCGTTGCAGCCTTCCAGCCCCAGGAAATCGGCCTCGAGCGAGAGTTCCCGGCCCTGCAGCATGGTGCCCATCGCCCCGTCGGCAATGACGACCCTCTGGTTCACGGCGTCCAGAAGTTCCTGCGAACGGACGGGGCGGGGGACGGAGTCGATATCAAGCGCAAAACGAGGCATCTAAACAGATTACGGGCGGGCCGGAAAGATTGCGCCGTATGTCCGTGTACTACGACGGCGGATGGTGGGCGGTCAGCTCGCGCCCTGCAGTCCGCGAGGTGCTGGAAGCAGCAGGATACTCGCCCGGCAAGAGTGCCGGCACCCAGCAAGAAAATCGAGACATGGACTCAAAGCAAGCAGGCGGTTGAGTGTCATTCAGGACAATCACCGGTACCTTGTGGTTCATTAGCTTGAATATTGCTGCACGCCGTCGTGCAGCAAACACGGTCTTTGTAGGGGGACAAATGGAGTTCGCAGAAAAGCTCTCGGCTTTGGCAGCAAAGGTGCGCCAGCAGCGAGGTGTAATCCAAACAGAAGAAGCCACGAAGAACGCGTTCGTGATGCCCTTCATTTCAACGATTCTTGGCTACGACGTTTTCAATCCCATGGAAGTCGTTCCTGAATTTGTCGCAGACGTCGGCCTTAAGAAGGGCGAGAAGATCGACTACGCGATCGTCAAGGACGGCGAAGTCCAAATCCTGATCGAGTGCAAGAAATCCGCGGAGCCAGTGAAAATTGAGCATGCATCACAGCTGTTCAGATATTTTGCGGTAACGAACGCGAGGATCGCCATCCTCACCAATGGCGAGGTGTACCAGTTCTTTACTGACCTCGACGCACCAAACCGCATGGATGCCAAGCCGTTTCTGGTGCTGGATCTAAACGACATCGACCAAATGCTCATCCCCGAACTGCAGAAGCTGTCAAAGGACGTTTTTGATCTCGATTCGATCATCAGTGCCGCTGGCGAGCTAAAGTACATCGGCGAGCTGAAGCGGACTCTGGCTGCGCAGTTTAGGGAGCCTGAAGATGAATGGGTCAAGTTCCTGACCGGGCGTGTGTATCCGGGCCCCTACACCCAGAAGGTGAGGGAACAGTTCACCGCTTTGGTGTCCAAGGCGTCGAAGCAATTCCTGAACGACCAAGTCAACGAACGTCTTAAGAAGGCCCTGGGCAACCCTGGCTTCCCGCAGAGTGAAGAGACCGCCGTGGCGGCAAGCGTCACCAGCGCTCCTGTAGCCGAAGCCGATTTGGCAGAAGCCGACGGGCTGGAGACAACACTGGAGGAGATTGAGGGCTACCAAATAGTGCGGGCAATCGTATGCAGCGAGGTAAAGCCAGCCCGCGTGGTGCAGCGTGACGCCAAGTCCTACTTTGCAGTTCTGTTGGACGACAACAACCGCAAGCCCATTGCACGCCTGCACTTCAATCGGACGCAGAAGTACATCGGGATCTTTGACGTCAACAAGGAAGAAACCCGGGTTCCCATCAGCTCGCTGGAGGAGATCTATGAACACACAGAAGCGCTGCGCGCGAGCGTCAAGAGCTACCTGTGAGTGCGCCGGTTTCCGAATCTCGAGCGGTTACTCATCGCCATTGAAGAAATGCCGACACCGTGGAAAGAGTGGCCGGGCGGATACCGCGAAGCATCTCGCGACCCAGGACCCGGTCGCACTCGAGAGGGTTTTGAACCGCCAAAAGGTGCATTCAAGGAAAACGAAGGCGTTAGCAATTGTGGAAGCAGCTCAACGTTTCTTCGATATCGGCGTCACTGAACCTGCACTTTTGATGCCAGACAAACCCGGACACCGGGAGCGGTACACCGGGGTTTCAGGGCTCGGGCCGGTCACTTGGGAGTACTTTACGATGCTCCTAAACCATGACGGGGTAAAGGCAGACACCTGGATCACAGAATTCGTCGGGCGAGCCATCGGCGAGCGAGTCCCGTCCCAACGTGCCAGCGGACTGGTCAAGGAGGCCGCCCAGAAACTGGACGTGGACGAAAAGAAACTCGACCATGCGATCTGGAGTTATGCCAGCACCACGAGGCTAAAGGGTATGCCTGCCTTGACATGATTCTGCCCAGAGGTTGGAGGACGACGGCGGGACTTCCCGCCGTCGTCCTCTTGCGTTTGGTGCCGCTCCCCTACAGCGCCGACCAGCCGCCGTACGACGAGGGGCTTGAATTTGCGGCCAATTCGTCCGACGGGGACCACTGGATTATCAGCGGTCAGGCCGCGCCCTGGCCCTCGCGGGCCGTCTCCTCCAGTATCCTGGCTGTGGGCGCTGCCGTCATCAGCTGCCCTATCACCTCCGGGTTGTCCCACACCTCGCTGCGGAGCCGTTCCAGAAAGGCGTTCGCAGCATCCTTGGTGTCGAAGTCCAGGAGCACGGCCACGCTGTTCTGGTCCTCTGTATCCCGGAACAGGCGGACAGCCCTGGCGCCCGAGGCGACGCGGCCTGCAGGATCGCTGTCGAATACTTTCTTGAAAGCCTCGTAGTCGCGGACCGGATAGCTGATCTGCAAGGTGAACATCGTCGTTCCTTTCCCTCGGGCTGTGTCAGGTCAAAGATAGGCCTTCCAGCGTCATCCCGGTAGGGCCGGAGGGCGGCAGTGCTGCGGGGTCCTGCCGACGTCTGGTACGGCACCCCTACCGCCGACCAGCGCCGTCGGAAGCGAGGATGGTGCCGTTGACGTTGGTGGCGTCGTCGCTGAACAGGAAGGCGGTGGAGGCGGCGAGGTGGGCCGCAGTGGCGGGCGTGGGACAGTGGCCTGCATCAGCGGGCCGAGGCGTTCGGTCGCGATCCGGGATCCCCAGCTGGCCACGATGTTGGTGATAGTGGGGCATGCGGGGACGGACCCGAATCCGGTTCCGTAACTAGGGGCGGCGGCGAAGGTTCTGCGGGAGGCTTCACAAGAGACGACGAATCAGGGCAACCGCGTCGATTCGGGCAAGTGGAGGACTCCCGAGAGTCGCTGATAACCGTGATTCCGTCAAGGTGGCCGGGCGCTCGTTGACACCCATTTCGCTCTAGTTGGTGGTTCACCGAGAGGCTTTGGTTTCTGGCATCCATGGCTTGTGCTCGTGCGTGAGCCAAACAATTGCAGGGTTTAGAGAACGCACGAGTAGTTGGCCCTCCGTGCGGGGGTTATCGAGTTCGTCGAACCAGACTGCCGTGTCTCCAGCGATGATCGTCGGGCCTTCATCTCCGTCGATGACAACGACTTGTGAGCCCCGGGTGTGACCTGGCGCTGAAAGGAGTCGTAGCCCGGGAAGCAGTTCCAACTCGCCGTCGACTGGAACGTAGTGCATCCCGGGTGGGTCCACCCATTCAGGGATGGTGTAGTCGTTCTGGTTGCGGGCGTCGTCGAGTTCCTGACGCTGGACGTAGATGGGCTTGCCCGAGAAGAGGTGATTGCCTCCGCAGTGGTCGAAGTGCAGGTGGGTATTGACGACGATGTCGACACTTTGGATGTCGAAGTCCTGTTCCTTCAACGGGTAAAGCCGGGGATCCATGTCGGCGACCGCGGGATGAAGCTGCGTCATGCCCGTGTCCACCAGCACACGCGCATCCGGGTGGTCAATGATGTGCACATAGACCGGCATCGGCTCGCCTTCGGGACGCAGCTCGGCCACACGAACGGCGGTAACAGGGATTGCAGCGGTGGAATTCACTTCTTTACCTCAGTTCCGAATGATGGCCTTGACGTGTCCGGAGCAACAGGCCGACGAGCCGAGGGTGCCCGTCTGCTGCTCGGCTCTAGAATCCCATCCCGTGACGCCTCCGTCGAGCAGGTGCACCAGGACTCCTGATCCGACGCGCGAAGGGCAGCTGATCTTGACATAGTTGGCGTGACCGCTTGGCGATCAGCTGCGCAGGAACCAGCGCTCCAAGCACCAGGCCGTAGCCCAGCGCAATCCTCAATTGCGGCCGCTCCGCCAGCCATTTTCGAACGCCGATAATGAAAATTCCGTCAAGTAGTGCTCTGCGTATCGCAGTGGCTTGGCTTCTATTTCGGTGCTGCACGCGTACCTGCGTCCGTGCCCGGCCCCGTCGTCGGAACGAACTTCCAGGTGAAAGACCCGTTGTCCCGGAGTGTCATTCGAAGGAACCCGTGGGTGTTGCTGAACCTCTTCACGATGTACGACGGACTGCTGGTGAAGGCGCGGAGACCAATGCCTCCCGTGGATACCTGGAACGCTGTCATCCCGTCACTGACGCACTGGTCCTTGTTGTTCACTGGACATGAGCGTTCGTAGTTGTGTTGTGACCCTGAAAGGGTCAGACGGACCCGGTGCTTATACATCACGTCGATCCACGGCTTGTGGTCGGCGGCCCGCTTATGTTCCTTCGTGTTCGACGTGAAGTACGGTTCATGGTGCACCACCGCCAGATGTTTACCCGCCGCCTGAGCAGCAGCGAGGTCCTTGTCCAGCCACGCCGTCAATGCCCGAGCCTGCGTAGGGTTGTACCGCCAGTGCGCGGAGGACAGGAACGCGAAGTGCCAGTTCCCGAAGTCCTTCGAGTACGGTTTCCCGTTCTCGATGAACCCACGCTGCTGGTTGATCGCAGCCTTCGCCTTAGATCCCGGGCATTGACCGTTCATGAAGTTGTCGAGGTCTTCGTTCCGTCCAGGCTTCCAGTCATGGTTGGGTGCGGACACCCAGTACAACTTGGGCTTCGTGCCACCCCACAGCCGCGTCCAGTACTTCACATAGTCAGCGCAGTACGCGGTGGCGTACTGGAAGTCCCCGAGCCCCAGGAACGCGTCAATCTCGTTGTTCCGCACAAGCCTGGTGATCGCCGCACCGTTCCGCCCGGACCGGCTATTCGGCGCGTACGTCCTCGGGCCGTTCATGTCACCGACAGCAGCGATCCTCACCTCACGCCCAGGTGAAGCGGCCTTCGGTGACGGTGGGGGTGGCGCAGCGAGAGTCGTAGTTGGTGGGGGCACCCCATTGGCGGTGTTCCCACCGCCGCTGCTGAGGGCCAAAAGCCCAGTGACGGCCAAGAGGAAAGCGGACGTTTCAGCGATAACACGATTGCGGCGCATGGGGCCGTGCCTCCCTTCGTGGGGGCGATGCTACTTCGGGCAAGATAGGGGTCCGCCCGGTATGTCGAGTTTAGAACAACCGGAACGATCAGGGCATCACAGTTCTCGTCACCGGGCAGGTTCCCGTTACCTTGGACCCCGGACAATTTATGGCTTGAACGACGAGCGCCAGCCCGAGGACATGATGCCGTGCTCCAGGAAGACACTGCGATTGATGTCGCTCAGGGTAGGGGAGAGCATGCCAACGAGCTGGACGGCTCAGTGTCCCACGGAAACTCAAGGCGTCGACATCAATTTGCTTGAGGCTGGGTCAGGAACATCGCGGCCGGCGCGACATCCCGCTAGGATCCGCGCTGATGATCAACCAGGACAAGCAGTTCCGTAGACCTCACAGCAGCCTCTACGACCCGAGCAGTTTCAACGTCCGCCAGTACGAAGAGCAGTACGCAGCGCCGTGAACCGGCCGCCGGTGGGCAGTTCTGACTTCCAGACGCCGGCGAGAAAACACCGGACCGGAGGATTGACTGCCTCCGCCAGTTTCACCGCCCTCCGCTGGAAGCGGCCTTAGCCTTCGCACTCAATGCAGTATGAGTGGCCGTTGTTCTCGCGCACGAGTTGGGACCGGTGTCGGACCAGGAAGCAGGAATAGCAGGTGAATTCATCCGCGGCCTCTGGGATGACCTGCACTATGAGCTCCTCGGAGAGGATCTCTCCACCGGGGGTCAGTCCTTCATCGAGTGCATCGGCTTCGTCCAGTTCCTTGACGACGCTGCGGGCATCCGGAGCGTTCGCAGACTGCAATGCCTCCAGCGAACGGTCCTGGGATTCCTTGACGTCGGAACGGACTTCGTCGTAATCGGCTGCCACTTAGGTGATTCTCATTTCTGATGTTTTCGTTGATGTTCTTTTCTGACGAGACTGCAATGCCTATCAATGCGTCGTTGTTCCCGTATCCAGGACGGTGAGGCAGTGCCGCCCCACACGGGCAGCGCCGATGGAACCTCTGGATCATATCGGAAGCAGGACACCGTGCCGGCCGCAGATAAGTCATCCGGTCAGGTTTAAGCCCCGCATCGGATCATGACTCGCCGAATAGGTTCGAATCGGATTATGCGTGTCAGCGGCGAGCATGGCGTCGACCTGGGCCGCCTGGTGCGCCCGAAAGGCCTTGTCGGCGTTAGCGTTCGTGCTGGCGAGGGACGGTATGTCGAGGCCGGCATTGCATCCTCTGCAGCGAATCTCATCGGTGCCCACCCAGCTGTATGCCGGGTGCAGTTTCCGTACCTGTTGCATTGCTGCGGTGACAGCTTCGGTCTGGGCTGCAAAGTGAGCTTCGTCCTCATGACTGAGGATGAGCCCGATGTCGATGGTCATGGTGCCTCTTACTTCGTTCCCGATGGTCCATTGACAGTAATGCGTGCTGCTTCATCGAGGAACGCCCCGAGGGTCACGGTTGCCTAACCCTTTTGGGCTCCTCGGGGGCGCGGCGTCCGCAGGAACGGATTGACGGCCTCTGGCTCTCAGACGTAGCGGCAAAGGAACTTTATTGGCAGAGCATCACTCCTCTACCACTAGATGAGTCCAAGACTGCTACTTCCGATCCCTAGCCCCGCGGGACATCCGCCTCGGGTACTGGTAAGCGTGCATATTCGATTTCGAACTCTTCGCACCGCGTGAAGAAGCTATGCGTCGGGTTGGGGCACACCCCAACCTGACATAGAAGAATCAAATACGCCCCAAAGCCCATCGACAGTTTGGCCGCAACTCTTTCATCGTCAGCGTCTCCTTAGCGGGGTTGCTTTCGTAACTATGGAAGCGATCCGGACCGGCGAAGGCGGCCCATCTTCCAAGGTCGTGGTCCACGGCGACAGCCGCACACCGAAACCACCGGGGCACGCTGCAAGGCGGCCCTCGACGTGACCCGGCAGGGAATACTTTCCTGCTGACTCAGCTCACGCTTAGGCGGGTGCGGCCGCCAACGTACAACTGCAGGTCCCGCCGGGATTGGCGGGACCTGCAGTGCGTAATCGCGAATAGTGCGCTGGCATTGGATGGACGAGTCGAAGGGCAGGTGAGGCCGTGCCGTCGACAGCGCTTTGCCTCGCACGGGAATTCGTGGGAGCTTCGCCCGCCTGAAATGGTTAGTAGGAGCAGACTCCTGCAGCCTAAGAGCCGACCATGGGGGTGGCCCTGAAGGCATTGACAGCCCTGTCGGCGATAACTTGGTCGTCAGTTCCGGAATCAAGGATGGTGTTCCGGGCTGATTCAGGGTCCACTATTACGGTCGTCACGGCGAGTCCGGTGGCAGCGTCGGTTGCCAGCAAGGCGTCCACCTGCGCCTCGAAGCAGGAGTCGCTTGACTTGGAATCAACGTCCATCGCCACAACGTGGTTGTTGGAGACGAAGTTCCCGGTCCCTGCCTTCAGTCGGATGATGACGGGCTTGGCGCCCTCCGGCCGGACGCTATGAGAGTCGATGACCTCGGAGAAGTGGTTCCCGATGACAGAGTTGCTGCTGCCGCTGATGCTGAGAAGCCCGGTAAGGTCATCGAGTCCGTTGTCGACTTCCAGGAAGGGCGTCCACGGCTCATGGTCACGCAGGAAGTGGTTCGTGGCCACGAGGTTTTCCGAACTGTTCTCCTCCAGCATCACCATCCCGGGGTAGAACGAGTGCAGACGGTTGTTGGTGACGCTGGAACGCGTGACGCCGTTAAAATGGACAGTGCTCGCGCCGCGGGGAAAGACATTGTTAGCGGTGACCAGGAGGCCTCCGTGGTTTTCGGCGTAGATTGAGTGACCTTTAGGTCCTGCTCCCACCAGGTTGTCGGTGATTTTTGATGCCTGCCCCCAACCCCGCAGTTCGATGCAGCTGCCGCATTCGGCCAGGAAGTTGTGGTGGATGGACAGCGCGTCCGCGTTGTGGATGGTGAGGGCGTTCTCCAGGTAAACAAACCCCATGTCGGTGACGCGGAACGAGTCATTGGCGCTAGCCACGTAGATGCCGGTCTTGCCGTTGACGTAGGTGTTTTCCGGGTGCATGTCGGAGCCGTCGGCAGTGAAGTGCAGCCCGTCGATGCAGAAGTTGGAGAATTCCACTGAGCTGATCCGGGGGCTGCCGCTGCGCTCAACGTAAAAGGCGGCTCCGTTGGATTTGTCGCCGCCTTCTCCCGCGGAGGGAAGGTCGACGATGATGCGGCTTCCGCCGGGCCACAGCTCGTGCAGTTCCGGCCATTGGTCTTTGGGAACGTTGAACCGGATGCTCGACGACGTAAAGCCGTGTCCCGAGCCTTCGATCCGAAGGAAGCTGACGTCGATCACCACTTGGGTGCGGAGGTGGTAGTCCCCGGGCGGAATGTAGATCACCGCGCCAGGCCTTCCGCCGTTGTCCACGTCGGTAACGGACTGCCGGTTCTTGATGTCGGTGATGATGCTGTTGATGACTTCACCGACGTCCTTGGCCGGATTGCCGACCGGCCACGTGGTTACGTCGTAGTAATTGTTGTTTGACATAGGTTCTTGCCTTTGCAATGTGGTTTTTTAGCCCTGCACCAGGGCGCATGCATGGGATGTTACGGAGGCTACGGCTTGATGCTCCGGGGGCTCCGCCCGCAGCTCCTCCGACGTTGGCGGCTGGGCACCTGGGCGGCGTACTGTGATGGCCGCTGCTTTGGACGCCATGCGGCCCAGCGATTCCAGCACGGACGGTGCCAGCCCATCTGCTCCGCGCATGAGTAGTCCGTAGATCAGGGCAGACATATACGAGTCGCCAGCCCCAATGGTGTCCACTACGGCTGACTTGACCGAGGGAACGACTACCTGCGCCCCTCGGGTGGTGAGCAGGGATCCCTCCGCGCCCATGGTGACGACAGCGAGTCCGGCCCCAAGTGCGAGAACACGTTTTGAGATGTCTTCCAGTGATAGCCGCGGATAGAGCCACAGTGCGTCCTCGTCGCTGAGTTTAACTACCTCCGTGATCGGGACGAGTTCCTCGAAGATGATCTTTGCCTCGGATTGGCTGCCGAGGAGTGCTGGGCGGATGTTGGGATCGTAGGTGACGACACAGCGCTTATGTGATTGCTCGAGAAGCTCTCTTACTACTGTCGCTCCCGGCGCCAAGAAGGTAGCTATCGAGCCGGTGTGCAGGACTTTGGGAAGGGTCGCCGGAGCGATCCGCGGGAGGTCCCAGCGGATGTCGAAGTCATACTGTGCTGAACCGTTGGAAGCCAGGACAGCAGTTGCCGTGGCTGTCGTGCCAGGGACCTGGGAACCGGGCAGAAGATGAACACCGGCGGTCTGCAGGTGCTTCTCGATTTCCGAGGCATAGTGGTCGTCACCGATAGAGGTCAATAACCCGGTGGCCACACCCAGGCGTCCGAGTCCGTAGGCAACGTTTGCGGGTGATCCCCCGGGATGCTCCACAGTGCCCCGGGGAGAGACAACTATGTCCACGAGGGCTTCACCGACAACAACCACATCGAAGCTCGATTTGGCTTCATCGTCGGGATGATGAACTGCTGGCATTTTCGGACCTTTCATGGAGTCACATACGTTTGGAAACGACGGAGATTAATTGAGTGTTGAGACCGAGAGCTTCAGTATTGTTGCTGGGCCTCCCTCCGCCGACAGCCAGTTCTCCCGGTTTTCGGTTTCGGGGAAGATGAGATCAGTCAGGACCACCTTGCCGCCCTGCGCAAAGATCTCCACCGAGCAATGGTCGACGACGATCCTCAGCGTGAGCACGCCGTCCTCAAGGACCAGAGGGGCGGACTCCACGGAGGGAAACTTTCCGTGAAAGCCCGTGTTTCCTGATTGTCTGCGGTCAAGGACGAGTTGGGCGCTGGTTGTGTTGTAGCTCAGAATGGTTCCCTTGCTCCCGTCACTGCTTCCGAAGAGTCGGAAATCAAAACGTTCGGCGCTTCCGGGCAGGATCTCCGCCTCGATGATTTGGGCGCTACCGGGCACCGCATCCGGCAATCGGAGGGCTGAATTTCGCAGTTCGAAGGTGTCTGTGGTCATTTGGTCCTTCGCAGCAGGCAGCTCTTCCCCTGCGCAGGGGTCAGCGAGGACCGGTTCCTGGATCAGCCGGGCGGAGCCGTTGACCGCGGTGAGGCGCACTTCGCGGGCGAGGGTCATCGACGACCGCCAGGGGGCGGTGGGCAGGTGGTTGGCGTAATCCCAGTTGTTCATCCAGCCCATGATGATGCGCCGGCCATCAGGGACGTTGCTGAAAGACACCGAGGCGTAGCAGTCGCGTCCCCAGTCCAGCCACAGGCACTGCCGCAGCGCCGCAGCGGCCGCCGCGGAATCACCCAGGGCGCTGACCCCGCCCGGCACCGCGACCGAGCAGGCATCCGCAACGAACCGGACTCCGTCGAAATGCCCGACGAAGTACTGGCCGCCGGACCCGCCCGCCACGGCGCCGGGATTGACGTTGACGATCAGCACCCACTTAATGTTGTGCGGGTCCCCATCCACCGGCAGCGGAAAAAGATCGGGGCACTCCCACTCGCCGGCATCTGCATTGGCCGGGCCGAACTCGCTCAGAAAGTCCCAGGATTTAAGGTCTTCTGAACGATACAGGACCACCTTTTGGTGCTGTGCTTCGACGGCGACCATGACCCAGCAGGCACCCCGGTCTCCCTGGTAGCGGAAGACTTTGGGATCGCGGAAGTGCGCGGAGTTTCTCGTGAGGACAGGGTTTCCTTCGTATTTTCGCCACGTCAGGCCTGCGTCTGTGCTGTAGGCCAGAGACTGGGCCTGCGTGCCGCTGTGCTCGGAGGCGGCCTTGTAGGCACTGGTGTAAATGGCCACCAGGGCGGGTGCATCCACCGTACCGAAACCGGACGTGTTGCCTTCGTCAACCACCACGCTCCCGGAAAAAATGTCCTCTGCCGCGTCGCAGGCAATGGCAATAGGGTGTTCCGTCCAGTGCAGCAAATCGCGGGAGGTGGCGTGGCCCCAGGACATGTTGCCCCAGACGTTGCCGTACGGGTTGTTCTGGAAAAAGAGGTGGTACAGGCCGTTGTGGAAAACCAGGCCATTGGGATCATTCAGCCAGGTGTTCTTTGCCGTGAAGTGGATGGCAGGCCGGAACCTGAAAGTTTCTGCCGGGGCTGTTTCCGGGCGTGCGGCATCAAGGCAACTGGACATAGCTGGCGTTTCCTCTTAGAGGTTGAATGGGTCTGCGTGCTATTGCCGCGGAGCCGCGATGGAATCGCGGCGCACGAGGGGGCAACCCAGAATGGTCGGGTGAAGGGACATCAGGGAAAGGTCGGTCTTCCCCTCAACGGCGTCAATCAGGTGCTCGGTAGCCCAGGCACCCATCTCGTAGTGAGGCAGGGCCACGGTGGTGAGGCCCGGGTGAAGGTTGGCAGCGATCAGTTCCTGGTCATCGAAGCCCACCACGGAAAGGTCAGCGGGGATGGCCAGTCCCAACTCCGCAGCGGCGCGGTAGGCTCCCATCGCCATCCGGTCGTTGTAGCAGAACAGGCCGGTGGGACGATCCTCGCGCGCCAGGATCCGCCGGGCCGCCTCATAGCCGCCCTGCACCTCCGAGACCTCGGACTCGACAGGTGCCGCGTCGCCGTGGAGCCCCGCTTCGGTCAGCGTGGCCCGGAAGGCCTGGAGGCGCTGTCGGGTGGCGGGGACATCATGGGTGTTGTTGATGAACCCCACCCGGGTGTGGCCTGCTTCGAGGAGCGCGCCCACGGCGGCGCGTGCACCACCTTCTTCGTCCGGGATCACGGCTGTGATATTTCCGCCTGTCGCCACCGAGTCGACCAGGACGGAGGGCACGCTGCCGAGATTGGCCGGCAGCTCCACATCGCGGTGGTACATGGTGGCGTAGAGAATCCCGTCCACCCGCCGGTCCAGGAGTGCCTGAACATCGGCCTGACGGGACTCTAGGCTGGCTGAGCCGGAGGTGTTAATGATCATGAGGTTGTACCCCCGGGCTTTGGCGGCCTCGTCAGCGCCGAGGATGATCCGGCCGGCGTGGGGCGTGGTGGCGATCTCCTCGCTGACCAGACCCAGCATGCCCGTCCTTTGGGTGCGAAGGGCCTGGGCAAGACGGTTGGGCCCGTACCCCAGTTGCTCGGCAACGGCCCTGACCTTGTCCCTGGTTTCGGGCCTGACCCGGGCGTAGGAAACCTCGTTGAGTACGTGGGAAACAGTCGTCACGGACACCCCCGCGGCGACAGCCACGTCCTTGATGCCGATGTTCTTGTTGCTCATCTGTCTCCCACGTCCTAATGGTTGGTGATGCCCCTCGGGGGCTATCAGTAGGCTACTGGTTGGCTGTTCCAGCCCTTGGCGGTGCTAGCCCTTGACGGCGCCGAGCGTCATGCCGGCGACGATCTTGCGCTGCAAGAGAAGGGTCAGAAGGATGACCGGGATGGAGTAGACGGCGGCCAGCGCCGTCATGGATCCCCAGTCCAGGCCGAATTGGGTCTGGAAGTTCGCGATCACCACGGGCGTTGTCTGGGAGCGGATCGCCGTCATCAGGAGTGCGAAGAGGAACTCGTTCCAGGAGGCCAGGAAGGCGAAGATCGCGGTGACGGCGATGCCGCCGGAGACCACCGGGATCACCACCCGCCACAGGGCCCCGAGCCTGCTGCACCCATCCACAGTGGCAGCTTCCTCCAGGTCTTTCGGCACCGCTTCGAAGAAGCTGGACATCAGCCAGATCGAGAGCGGCAACGAGATGGTGGTGTGGGCGATGGACAGAGCGATGGGAGTGTCCGAAAGGCCAACCGCTGCCATCATCGAAGCCAGCGGAATACCGATCGCCACTGGCGGCACCATGCGGGTAACCAGGGCGGCCATGATGAAGATCCTGCCGCTGAGGGTTTGATACCGGGTGATGCCGTAGGCCGCCGGTACCGCCAGCACGAGCGAAAGCACGGTGCTGATGATGGCCGTCTGGATGCTGTTGATGAAGGAGGCGAGGACTCCGTTGCGGCCCAGCGCGTTGGCATAGTTCTCCAGCGTCCATTCCCGGGGCAGGATGGTCGGCGGTACCGCGATAGTGTCAATCGGGGTCTTGAAGGATGTGAACAGCAGGTACAGGAACGGGAAACCGTAGAGCACCATCGCTGCCGCGAGGAGAATCCACAGCAGGGTTCGGGTGCTCCGGCGGCCTGCTTCCAGCCCTTCCCGGTTAACGCCCCGGCGCCGGCGGCTGCTCCCCCGTGCGGTGGTTTGCAGGACAGGCTGGGCAGCCGTGGCAACTGCGTTCCCGTGGTCGGGCTTGGTTCGTTCGGCGACGCGCATCAGTTGTCCTTTCCTGGCCGCCAGATGGTTGACACCGCGACGAACGCGACGGCGAGCATGGCCAGCAGATAGAGGGTGCCCATGGCGCTTGCCAGTCCGGGGTCACCAAAGCGAATCATCGTCCGGTAGATCAGCAGGCTCATGGTTTCCGATGCGGATTGTGGGCCGCCGTTGGTTTGGATGAGGATTGTGTCGAAGGCCCGGGCCGCGTCGATTCCGCGGACCACCAGCGCGACGGCGATGACCGGCCGCAGGAGGGGCAGAATGATGCGGAACAGCATCGCTGGGGCGCGTGCGCCGTCCAGGCGTGCTGCCTCGATCAGGTCCCCGGGGATGTTCTGCAGCCCGGCGAAGAGCACCAGGCACATGAATGAAGTAGTTAGCCAGATGTCCGGAATGGCGACCGAGTAGAGAACGATGTTCGGATCTGAGAGCCAGCCGATCTGGTTGGGGTTGGACAGGATGCCGGCCTGGTGCAGGAGGGTTCCGATGAGTCCGAAGTTGTCGATCATCAGGAACTTCCAGAGGAGGCCTGCCACGATCGGGGCGATCATCAGTGGGTACATGAACACGGTCCGCCAGATTTGGGAGCTGCGCCCAAGGGTGGTGAACAGCAACGCCATGCCCAGGCCGAGGGCGAATTCGAGGGTGACCACCACCAGGGTGTAGGCCAGGGTCCGCCAGCCGGCACCCGTGAAGGCTTCGGAGGCGAAGGCCCGGAAGTAGTTATCGAGACCCACGAAGTCGCGGGGACCGCCCGCAATCGGTGAAATCTTGAAGAAGCTGTCCGCCACGAGGCGGAACAGCGGAAAGGCGACAAACACTGCCAGGAACAGGGCCGCTGGTGTCATCAGGAACAATGCGAAGCGGCGATCGGAGATACGCACGGTTTTCTCTTCCGCTGGTTGGGGACCGTGGCCGGCACCGGTCACTCAGGTGCCGGCCACGGGGGTCTTACTTGAGGAGGTCCTCGATCTGCTTCTTGGCGTCAGCGAGGAGGGTGGCGGAGTCACCGCCGGCTACGGCCTTCTGCAGCATGGGAACCAGTACCGTGTCCACGATCTGCTGCCACTTCTCGGTACCCGGGCGGGTGGCGGTGGCCGTGCCGTTGAGGGTTTCGATCAGCGGCTTGAAGCTCTCATAGCCGGGCTTGTCCTGGTACTTCTCGAAGGCGGAGATGCGGGAAGCCAGGCCCAGGCTGGATTCGATGCCCTTGTCGTTGTAGTCATAGGCGCACTTGACGAACTTCTTGGCGGCATCCGTGTTCTTGGTGGCCTTGGGCACGGTGAGGTACCAGGGCCCAGGAACGGCACCGACGCCGGCGGATCCAGCGATCATGGGAGCTGCTCCAACCTTGCCGGCGACTGGTGAATCCTTGGGGATCTGCCGGTAAGCGTGGGCCCAGAAACGGGTCATCGCGGTCTTGCCCTGGTTGAAGAGGTTTTGGGCTGCGGCCCAGTCCACCTGCGCGGCACCGGACGGAGCGGACTTGGCAAGGCCGACGTAGAAGTCCAGGGCCTCCTTGTGGGCGGCATTGTCGATGACAACCTTGTCCCCGTCCAGGACCATCGGTGAGCCGGCCTGCAGGACGTGGGCCAGCCATTCTGTTTCCACCCCGCCCTTGACGTCCGTTCCGTACATGCCGTCCTTGGTGAAGAACTCGGAGATGTCCTGGTACTGCTTCCACGTGGTGGGGGCAGCGAGGTCGTAGCCATACTTGGTCTTGAAGTCCGCCTTGTTCTTGGCGTCCTCAAACAGGTCCTTGCGATACAGGATGATCTCGGCGTTGGTCCAGGCGGGCAGGCCGATAAAGTGCCCGTCCACGTTCGCTTCCTTGACGAGCGCAGGGAAGATGTCCTTCTTCGCCTCGTCGGTGAAGAGCTCGTCAATGGGCTGAACCGCGTCCTTGAAGCTGGGCAGCCAGACGGAGTCAAGGGCGGCCACGTCGAAGGAGACGTTGCCGGAGGAGAACTCGCTGGAGAGCCGGTTGAACATGCCGTCGTAAGGCAGCTCGACGAAGTTGGCGCTAATGCCTGTTTCTTTCTTGCACTGTTCGGCGACCCCCGTCAGTTCGGCATGGCCACCGGCCTCGACGAGGACGTTGACTGTGCTGGTGCCGGCGCTACCCGATGTTGCCGCGGGGCCCCCCGCCCCGCAGGCTGTTGCTGCCAGAAGCACCGCGGTGGACAGCCCGCCAATGGCAGTGATCCGGGAAATCGTGGTTCGAGAGGACATCGCTGTCGACTCCCTTTCTTTTGAACGGAATCTACGGGTTTGTGGGGATTAGAAATCTTTCAAGCCGGTGAAAAATCGTTTTGCCAAATCGACTTGGCAACACAATAGATGCGTCGGCGGAAATGTGTCAAGCGTCACTTGAGAGTTTTCCAAACCCCTTGACCACACCATGACAGTCGCCTTACAGTAAGAAAGCGCGGGGTGACAAATCGTTTTGGCGACCGCTACGGCGTCGTCTTTGCGCGTCCGGGAGTCCATCTCGGCGTTCGGCACCCTTTCCCGACCTTCCCGGGCCCCGGCGGGGGAACCTCGCTCCCTCTCGTCACCAATCAAAAAGGAAACCAGATGAACTCATCCCGGATATCAGCAGCCGGAGCGTGCCTCGGGCCTTCGCGCGGTGCCCCAGCTCCGGCGTCGAGCTCTGATCCGTGAGCCGGTTGACGTTCCTTGAGGGCTATGTGGGCTTCGGTAAACCTCAACTCTGCAGCGGAGCCTCGCCGTCCATTTCCATGGGACGGGCCAGGCCGAATCGATCAATAAGCCGAGGCAGGGATTCGAAGTCCATTTGCAGCCCGTACTTTACGTTGGCTCTCGCCATGCCTTCCAGGTCAGGTGGGGCGTTGTCCGGAAAGAAGGGTGCGATCTCTTGGAAGTATTGCTCGAAACCCGCAGGTGAGATGAGCTCCAGAACCTGCGCCGGTTCCTCGTCGGCATTCCAGAAGGTATGCCACTGGTCCCTGGGTTTTCGGACCAGTTCACCTGGGCCAGCATGAAAGACATTCTCGCCCAGAAGGAAACCAACACGTCCCTTGGTAACGACCGTGAACTCGTCTTCGCGGCTGTGCATATGCAGCGGTGCTGCCAGTTCCTTCGGCGCCAGCAGGTGTTCGACGACGGAGAATCCTCCTTCCGTTGCTCCTGCTTCGAGTATTGTCCGGGCAGTCATGGCGTCACCGAAACGGACCGTGGGACCAATGTCGGCGCCGACGGGTCCGAATTTATCTGGGCTCATGGAGCAATGGTCCGCCTGGCCGGGCACTTCAACCAACGGTAAAGATAGATGCACGGCCAACAGTGGCAGGGAGTCGTCGAACGTCGTCGCCCGCGGGCAACTGTGGATGTACGCGGAGCCCGGCGAAAGCAAACTGATCGACACGGAAGTTTAGATCAGCAGGTCCGAATGGGCATCCGTCGGAACCACATCATCGGAGCCTCAGGGGCAACCTGGCGGCCTCGACATACCGTCCCTCGCCAGCACGAACGCTAACGCCGACAAGGCCTTTCGGGCGCACCAGGCGGCCCAGGTCGACGCCATGCTCGCCGCTGACACGCATAATCCGATTCGAACCTATTCGGCGAGTCATGATCCGATGCGGGGCTTAAACGTGACCGGATGACTTATCTGCGGCCGGCACGGTGTCCTGCTTCAGATACGATCCAGAGGTTCCATCGGCGCTGCCCGTGTCCTGGGCGCGGCACCGCCTCACGGTCCGGATACGGGAACAACTGCGCACTGGTAGGCGTTGCAGCCTCGTCAGAAAAGCACATCAACGAAAACATCAGAAATGAGAATCACCTAAGTGGCAGCCGATTACGACGAAGTCCGTTCCGACGTCAAAGAATCCCAGGGCTCATGGGGCTTCAGGCCGTCAGCCAGGCAGGGACTGGGCCGCTGCGTGGCCCACTACTCCCCCTAGGTTGACGAAGCGCCGGCTATCGGCGAAGAGGCGTGTCCCGGGACTTTCGGACGCCCCCCGATCGTGAGGCCCCGGCGCCGGATCTGGAGGGGAACGAGTGTCCGCAGCTACCGGTGTTGGGATCAGCGGAGCATCAGGTTGATGCCGAGGACGAGCATCAGCATGCCTGTGGTTAGGTCTACTGCGGGCCACGTGCGCGTGCTGCTGAGCGGGCCCGAGAGTGCACGCGCCCCGTACGCCAGGGCGGGGAACCAGATGGCGCTGCCCATCACGGCCCCTGCCGCGAAGATCCACCGGCCATCGGATCCGTGCTGGTTGGCGAGGCCGCCCAGCAGTACCAGGGTGTCGAGGTAGACATGGGGATTCAGGTAGGTCACGGCCAGGGTCGTGCACACCACTGATCCCCGGGACCGCGGGGCCTCGGCGCTCAAGAATGAAGGTTTCAGCGCAGCCGCGAAAGACCGCGCTGCCCACCACATCAAATAAGCGGTCCCGCCCCACTTCAGCACGGTCAATGCTGCCGGGAACCCGGACACCAATGCCCCTATCCCGAAGGTGCCACCCAGGATGAGGATTGCGTCGCTGGCAACGCAGAGTGTCACCACCACGCCCATATGCTCGCGGCGGATACCTTGACGCAGCACGAACGCGTTTTGTGCTCCGACAGCGACGATCATAGCCAGTCCGGTCGTCAGCCCTGCACTCCAGATGCTCCACATGGTCGGGACTCCTTGCACCACGGGATTAGCTCGGCACTGATGTTGGCGGCATTCCCCGGCCAGGACTTCCGGCTACTTCCCGCCGATATTTATCGGCTCCGTTGCCAGCGTCCTCTTTTTCACCCCAGCTTGATCGGATGGGGTTCTTTTAGAGTAGGGAAGCTACAACGCAAGGGGCATACGTACTTTTACGTACGGGGACCGGGTCAAAATTCTTCCGTGGACAGCTTCAGCCACCGTTTCTACACTTGCCAGATGAGCCGGACAGAACAGCTCTACAGAACGTGGTTGGAACTTGCCGGGAGCATCCTCGACCAACGCTGCGACAAAATGAAGCTTCCGTGGTCCGATATTGCAGATCTCCTGATTCAGTCATTCGATGCAGGATGCTGCAGTTGGAGCTGCGTCGACCTCCGCTGGGTAGACCACATGAAGGGATGCTGGCCCAAAGATTACCTGCCGAGCGAGCCACCGGGTGACCGCCCACCCGACGCAAGCTGGCAACCCCTACTGCGGTGGTACGCCCTGACAGGAGAAACCGCACCACAGACTATAGGACGCATTCCTCCTGAAGTCATTGATGCCGGGGCTTCGGCTGTTTGGAATGAGTTCGCCGACCCCATGGGCATCCGCTCACAAATCTCGATCCCACTTAATATGGGCGGCACTGGCCATCATGCGTTTGTCATCTCGAGACCAGATCAGGACTTTGGGGATGACGGCATCGCATTTGCACGGCTGCTGCAGCCACTCCTGGACGCATTCTTTGCCCAATACACGACTGCACTGCATGACAATCGCACGTCCAATGCCGCCACGTCCGCCGAACTTACGGTTCGTGAGATGGCAGTGCTCAATCTCTTGGGAAGGGGCATGACCGCGAGTTCAATCGGGCACCGCTTGGCGATTTCGCCAAGAACTGTGCAGAAACACCTCGAGCACGTCTACCGAAAACTGGATGTTGCCGACCGCCTTATGGCCGTGCAGACTGTGTTCGGCGGAGCCACCGCGCAATGCTCATGCCGCGAACTCAATGATGGATGTTGTGAATCGACTGGCTAAAAGACTCGGACGTGGGAAGCGTTGAGGGTCACACGGGAATAGGAGTAGCTGCGACAACTCCCGGCTGGTGCCCGTTTTGGCCGCTTCCATCGAATCGACGCAGACTCACTACACTGACGCGTGGGTGGTGAGGTCATTTTTGATCGGGACACGGCCAGCGCCGCGATTTCCAGGGCGGCTTTGAGGTAGTGGTTGCCGGGTCGGGTTTGGGTGGACTTGATTCGTCCAGCGGACTCGTTCTGGCTCGGACACACTCCCGCCCACGATGCCAGGTGACCCGCGGTGTCAAAGACGTTCATGTCCACGCCGGCTTCGGCGATGATGACGTTAGCGACATTCTTCGATATCCCGGGGACGGTCATCAGCAGCTCCCGGGCTAAAGAAAAAGGTTCCATCACCTTGTCGATGCGGGTGTCGAGGGCCGCGAGGGTCGCCTCGATCTGATCGATGCGGTTCAGATGCAGCTGCACCATGAAGGCGTGGTGGTCGGTGAAGCGGCCGGTGAGGGCTTCGACCAGCACCGCGGATTTGCGGCCCATCGAGGCGTGCGCCAGCGAAGCCAAGGCCCGCGGGTCACGCTCTCCGGATACGAGAGCATCGAGGATGCTGCGGGCGGATTGCGTGCCCAGCGTGCTTACCACCGAGGACAATTTGATGCCAGAGTCCTCCAGCCCTTTTTCCAGTCGTGAGTATTCTCGGGTGCGCTCATGGGTCAGGTTCGACCGCGTGCGGGTCAAATCCCGCAACTGGCGAATCGGCTCGGGCGGCACGAAACTGGCCGCCCGCAACAGATTGTGGGCGGCGAGCTCCGCCAGCCACGTCGCGTCTGAAACATCCGACTTCCTCCCTGGGATATTCCGCGCAGCCTTCGCATTAACCAGTTGCACATTCAGCGACTCCGCCAGCAGGAAGTAAAACGGTTTCCAGTAATCACCAGTAGCCTCCATCACCACCACCGTCACAGCAGCTGCTTCCAGATCACGGCGCAGCCGCACAATCTCGTTCATCGTCGCGCCATATGTGGTCACTGTCCTACTGGACGTTCCTGCCCGCGCTCCTGGTATCCGGATGCAAACCTTCGCATCGCGTTTGGAGATATCCATTCCTGCAGCGCGCTCGTGCACGATATCCATCATCTGCTCCTTGCATCCGGGTCCAACAACACCACCGGCAGGCGGTGCCAGATGCCGCGGGAAGGGCGGGGAAAAACATTCAGGAATCTACTAAACGGGCTCATCAGACCAACACTGCTGGGCTTGCGGCACCAATCCACGGTTCCCGTGGAAGCCCTCCACACCACGCTCATAAACAGGCTCTAAGCGCTAAGACACCTCGGCGTCGACCGCGGCACTGCCATCATCCGCCGCTACCCAAGCCAGCCACAAGGCCGTTTTCTCAAACCCCCAACGCCGCGAAGCGGCTCCACAGCTCGTAACTAACGATGGATACACCGATTTCACTGAAGGTTGCGAGACATAGTAACGAGAACGCCCCAGCTGGACGGCAGCCGGGCAGGCTCGCAAAAAATGGATTGCGCAGGCCAGCTACCAAATTGCTCAGTGAGACGCCTTGCATCCCAAGGGTTGTGTGACAAATGGAGACGCCGCCGGAGAGCCCTGGCAAGGGCCCAGGGCCGATGGTGTTTCCGGCGTGCCCTGCGAACATCCGCGTGGAACCCGCTTGCCAATGACATCAATCCATATCCGGCCGAAGTGATGAAACGCCAGATCGAACTACGCGAAACGCACCGAACTGTTCCTGCCTGGGTTACTGAACCAACGCAGCGATGACCTGTCACATGTGGGCACGGACACTACTGTGGCCGGAGAGGCGGGAGAGCCCCGCCCCTGAAAGAAAGTTGCTGCTGCCGTTGCGGATTGCTGCGGCTTGAGTGGCACGGAACCTGGGTTGCATCTGCTCACCGCTGTGGCCGGTGCTCTGATCCCGGACTAAGCCAGTGCCGGCGATCTCCCGGACAAGGGCTATGGCCGCTGCTACTGCCCGTTTCGTGGCAAACGTCTCCGAGGAGGTCGCCCACGTGGTCCCGGAAGAATCCACCAGTCTGAACCGGTAGCCGCCGTCGGGAGACGAGAAGACTTCGAATTGACCGGACATGGCAGTCTGCTCCATCTCTCCCCCTTGGGAGTGACGATCAACGAAACCCGGCCCCGGTTGAGCATCGGCAGTCACAAGGTCACACCTCGATCCAAGACCAAGCCCGGATCCACAAGGTGATGTCCTGCTGCAGGAAGCCGCCCGCGGGCGTTGTTGCGCTGGAACAATGAGGACGGGTTCTGCATACCGTCTGGAGGCAAATATCCTAACCACGGCAGTAGGTCCTTGAAAAGCCGCCGCCACCTCGAGCACAAGCACACCCCAAGACGGCTCCCGAGGCCAAGGCCCAGAGACAGGGCCGCACGACCTGCCTGGCCAAGCAACCCCGCGGGCGGCGGCAGCCGCCGCGGGAAGGGCCGTCCCGTGAGGCCGAAAGTGTCAGCCGCGGAGCGAGATCTCGGAAAACGAGATCTCGGGGAGGGACTCATCATCGGCCGCAACCCATGCGGTGAAGTCTGCGTACGACATAAAAGAGTAGTAGTCACAGAACCTCGCACCCGCTCGTTCATACGTGCCCACGCTGGTTGGTACTCCTCCTTTCTTAACCGTCTAATCCTTAAAACCGACATTGCGGATTGCGCATTCCCACTGAAGCGAAGCGAGACCGAACGCTGGGAGGACCGAAGGGCTCCCAGCGCCGGAGGAACCCGTGCGGCCGAGCCCAGGCTGGCGCTACTCCCGGTGACCGCCCTTCCATTGCTCGACGCGTCTACCGTGAGCGCCTACGGGCGGGAAACTGTCTTGCCAGCGCGTGGTGCCGGTGCTATTAAATCTATGTCAGCGGATATAGATTGACGTGGTCCTGGGTCACGCCGGGAAAGCAGCATACTTCGCACCACAACCGTATTGCCCGTTTCGCCAGGACATGGCCGTCCTGGTGCATCCCGAATGGAGGCAAAGACAATGACGATCCAGTACATGGACGACGGGTTCGCTCCCCATGTTGACCGGGGCCTGGCAGCGGCCAGGGCGCGTCTTGATTCCGGGGCTGCGGGCCGGGACCAGGGCGGGGAGGCGGAGAGGCACTCCCGGGCTATGGTGGAACACATTCTCGCCCTGGAACCCGAACGCGTCCCTGCCGTCACGGCTGAACTGTTCGCCGAGGCCATCGCCGTAGCCAACGCTGTCCGGCAATCCCAAGGAAGAGGACCTGTTACGTCTTTCCGTGCCAGGGACTTTTGGGAGATTTTGAAGGATCTGGTTGACAGCGTGTTGGAGCAGTAGCCGCATCAGTCCTGTACCGGAGTACCGGCCCGCTTGGCCGGCGGGGTTCGCGGCGAAGCGCCGCGTTCGCCGAACGGTGTTCTCGCTCCGAACGTAGCACGTGCTGGCGTAAGGCGTTGGAGAAGGTTATTGAAGGGAGTGGTTTGCGTGGTGAAGATTGCTGTGGTGGTGGGCAGCACCCGGCCGGGCCGGCGGAGCAAGCAGGTGGCTGACTGGGTGCTGGCCAGGGCAACCGCCCGGGGCGGTGCTGACTTCGAGATGCTGGACCTGGCTGATTACGACCTGCCTCTGTTGGACGAACCGATGCCGCCGTCCCTGGGCAAGTACCAGCACGAACACACCAAGTTCTGGGCGGCCACGATCGCCCGGTTCGACGGGTTCATCTTCGTCACGGCCGAATACAACCACTCCGTGCCCGGGGTCCTGAAGAACGCCTTGGATTATCTTTACGAGGAATGGAACAACAAGGCCGCCGGCTTTGTCTCCTACGGCAGCGCCGGTGGAGTCCGTGCGGCAGAAAACCTGCGCCTGATCGCCGGTGAACTCCAAATGGCCGACGTCCGAGCCCAGGTGGCGTTGCCCTTTGCCACGGACTTCGAAAACTTCACCACGTTCACGCCCAGCACCGCCGCGGAAGAAGCCCTGGAACCACTCCTGCAGCAGCTCATTGCCTGGGCAACAGCGCTTAAAACGCTCCGCACCTAATGCTGAGGAGGTGCGCCGGGCGGCACAGGCCCCGTAAGAGAGAGGAATATCCAATGCACCCCCGGAAACCGTCACGCCGCGTCTCCCGCGTGGGCGGGATGGCGTGCGCGGCAGCGGTACTCGCAGCGATCCTGTCCGGATGCACGGCTCCCGGCCAGGCCCCGGCTGCGTCATCACCGCAGCCGTCCGGCAGCGCCACAGGCAGCCCATTAGGGAGTGCTTCAGGTGGTGCACCAGGGGGCGGGGTCTCGCCGGGCCAGCCGTCCCAGGCGCCATCATCACCGGCACAGGGCGGCCCGGGGACCGGTCAAGGGCCGGTTGATATTCCCACGATTGTCAGCAACGTCCAGCCATCTGTCGTGACCGTCTTCACCGACGGCGGGCTGGGAAGCGGCGTGGTGTATTCGAAGGACGGGCTGATCCTCACCAACGAGCACGTGGTGCGCGGAAACCGCGCTGTGGAGGTGGGCTTCGCCGATGGCCGCCGGGTAGCCGGAACGGTACGGGCAATGGACCCCATCTCGGACCTTGCCTTGGTGGAGGCAAAGCGGACAGGCCTCCCTGCCGCCAAATTCCAGCCTGCCCTGCCCCGCATCGGCGAGCTCGCCGTCGTGATCGGTTCACCGCTCGGGTTTGAGAACACGGCGACGGCCGGCATCATCTCGGGCCTGCACCGGCAGATCCCGGGGTCTGCGTCCAGCAGCCAGTCCCTGGTAGACCTCATCCAAACCGATGCCGCGATCAGCCCCGGCAACTCCGGCGGCGCAGTCGTGAACAGCAGGGGCGAAGTGGTCGGGATCAGCGAGGCCTACATACCCCCGCAGTCCGGGGCCGTGGCACTCGGCTTCGCCATCCCGGCCGCCACCGCGGTAAAGGTAGCCGACCAACTCCGTGCGGACGGAACCGCCGAGCACTCCTTCATCGGCCTGGGACTGGGCGAGATCACCCAGCAGATCGCCGAAGAACTGGGGCTGCCGGACACCCGCGGGGCGCTGGCACTCACGGTCCAGGAAGGCGGCCCCGCAGACAAGGCCGGTATCCGGCCCGGTGACGTCCTCACCAGACTCGACGGCGACGAGCTCGCATCCCCCGAGGACCTGCTCGCCGCGCTGAGAAGCAAAAGCCCCGGCCAAACAGTCACCGTCGAATTCCGTCGAGGAACGGCCCGGCAAGAGGTCAAAGTTCCGCTTGCAGCACGCCCTGCCTCATAGCCCCTCCACTGGCGGCCCCACCCCGCGGGCCCATCAAGGCGCCAACCGAATCCTGTTGGACTGACCGTGCTGCTCCCCCGGCAACCCCGGCTACGGCGGCGGAGTTTCACCGTCCCAACCTCTTGCCAATGGTTAACGGAAGTGGTAGAAAATCTGTATCAACGGATATAGATCCGACCCAGTCAATGATGATCAAGGAGGCATGTCATGTTGATGATGAGCGATCCCTTCCGCCAGCTGGACCGGCTTGCCCAGCAGGTCTTCGGCACGGCCGCACACCCGGCCGCCATGCCACTGGATGCCTGGCGGGAGGACAGCGAGTTTGTGATCGCGGTCGACCTGCCCGGCGTGGACGTGAACTCAATCGACGTCGACATCGAGCGGAACGTCCTGACCGTGAAGGCTGAACGGAAGAACACCGCCCCCGAAGGGGCCGAACTGGTGGCCGCTGAGCGGCCGCAGGGCGTCTTCAGCCGGCAGCTGGTCCTGGGCGAGGCGTTGGATGCCGAGAACGTGACCGCCGGATACGACGGCGGGGTGCTGACCCTGCGTATCCCGGTCGCTGCCAAGGCACAGCCACGAAAGATCGAAATCACCAGCGGCCAGGGCGCCCAGCAGCAGATCAGTGCCTAACCGGCAGCGAGGGACGCCGAACCGCCCAGGCTGTTTCAGGGCGGCTGGCCTTCAGCGATGAACGCCGGTGCGTCTTTCGCGCAGAGGCAGGAACAGCAGGCCAGGGGTCCCCTCCCCGGCGCGGTCCCCGGTACCACCGATGACCCGGGGACCGCGCCATTACACGACGAAGGTGCACACCCCCAGACAATGAGGAGGACGGGAGACTCGCTGCAATGCCAGTCACACGCAACGTGGCCTGGGACAGGCGTTTGGAATCCTTCAAGGGCAGGGACACGACACAGTACGTGCTCACGGCTGCCTCCATGGCCCGGACGTGCGCCGCCCGCCGGGGGACCCTTGAGACCGGTGAGCCGCTCTCACTGCTGGTAAACGTCACGGAAAGCACCGCACCGGACGGAACCAGTTACGTCACCTTCACCGACTGCGTCTGCCACCGCCGCTGCAGTGATCCCGGGCTGAGTGTCCAGCACAGCCAGTGGGCGCCAAACAAACTCACCCCCATGGCCGCACGGATGGTCCTCCCCCGGCAGTCCGGCGACGGACAGGAACACCCAGTGCCGGTGCTGGCCTACACGCTGGTCCCGGTCGTGGCTTTTCGGGAGAACGACGGCGACCTGACCTCCGCCCTCGTCTCGATCCTGCTCTTCCACGGCTTCCAATTGGCCATGAGCCCGGACTTCGGCGACATCCTGGAAGACGCCGTCGAAACGTCAGCCAGCTGCAGCTTCGCCGTGACACCTCAGGGCCTGATCACCCTCAGCATCGGCGACAGAACCCTGTTCGGGGAACAGCTCCACCAGGATGAACCCAACGACGCGCTGTGGCTCAAGGCCGCCCGCGGCGGCCATGTCCTGGTCATCAGCGGGGACAACCTCATCATCACCACCAATGGCCTCGACATCCGTCATGCAGCAGCGCAGGGAACACTGGTCATCGGCACCGTCCCCGTCCCCGTCCGCCCACAGGCCATCGACCCCCTGCCCCGCTGATACCAAGGTACGTGCTCGCCCAACGGGACAGAAACTACTCCACCAGCAAGCTACTCCGCGAGCGGAGGCGGGCCGAAGAGGAATTCGTTGGCGTGCGACACGGCTTTGCGGAATGCGTCATTCCGAAGCGCCACGAGGTGTTCGCTGTCATCCTTGCCGGGCTCAAGGAAGCCGGTAAAGCCCGGGCGAAGCACCCAGATATCCCCGGCGGGCGGCAGGTAGAACACCGCAAAGGAACGGTGCTGGCGGTCGTCGTCGGTCCAGATGGGCACCACGGCCAGGGCCGCCCCGGTTGCTGGGTTGATCCATTGTGCGCGGGGCAGCGGCTCCTCATAGGCCTCGGGGTCCAGGAACGGGGCTGTGCCCTTGCCCCAACGCTGCTCGAAACGCTCATGGAAGGCCGGGATCAGATGTGAATCGTAGCGGCGCCAGTCGCTCATCGGGGTAGTTCTCCTCTGGATCTGTTGCATGTGTTGTTACGCCCACGGTCCGCTCTCCCACCTGACGGCAGTGGCGCGCAGTGGCGGCTCCCGGCGCCGGACCACGCGGACCGGAATATCTTGCGGACTGCTGCCGTTCCGCCTTCCGGCGCTCCGGCTGGTGCCCTGGCCGCTCTCTTCCGAACGTCCCGGCCGGTTGTCCTCCGCCGGTGGATCACCGGGCCCTGTCCGGGAGGCTTCCCGGTCGTAGGCGTGGCGGCGCTTGGGGTCACGGAGCACGGCGAAGGCCTGCATGATCAGCTGCAGTTCGGCAGGCGCGGCCCCCTCCCCGGCAACATCGGGGCCGGCAAGATCGGGGTGGTGCCGGCGCATGAGAGAGCGGTAGGCGCGCGCAATTTCCTGTGGCGAAGCGCCACGGGAAACATGCAGGACCGCGTAGTAGTCCGGGACAGGTCTGGCCATCTGAAGCCTGTTGCTGCTGCAGGATTGTGCTGGTCGTTTGCGGTTGCCGGTGGCAGCGGTCCGGGGCGGCCTCCGGCAGACACCCGAAGGCAGGAACCGGAGGCCGCCCCGTCAACCGCATCGAAGGGCTACGTCTCGATCTGGTGCTGCTGGCCTTTGCTTTCGATCTCGATCTTGCGCGGCTTTGCCTGCTCGGCGACCGGGATCCGCAGCGTCAGCACGCCGACGTCGTAACTCGCCTTGATGTTCTCCGCGTCCAGCGTGTCGCCAAGGATAAGCTGCCGGCTGAAGACGCCGCGCGGCCGCTCGGAGACCACCAGCTCCACGTTGGGCTGGGTGGCGTCCCGGCGCTCCGCCCGCACAGTGAGGACGTTCCTCTCAACATTCAGGTCCACGGCGTCGGGCGAAATCCCGGGCAGGTCAAACGCCACCACAAATTCCCCGTCTTCCTGCCACGCGTCCATCGGCATCGCCGCCGGACGGGCCGCTGTTCCGAAGACCTGCTGGGTGAGCCGGTCCAGCTCACGGAACGGATCAGTACGGATAAGCATCATTTCCCACTCCCTTCAGCATCTAGGTTTCGTCGCTACCCACCGCCGCACATCTGTGACGGTGGATATAGATTTCTTATAGCACTGGTGACAAACTGGTGCAAGAGGAAATCAGAGCGAATTGACGGGAAACTCGTGGCAAAACAACGCAGCAGCGGGCGCGGGCTGTACGCCATTTCGGTGGTGGCGGAACTCCTGGGGACGGGTCAGCAAAACATCCGGCTCTATGAACGCCGCGGCCTGCTCACCCCGGAACGGACCGAGGGCGGCACCCGCCAGTACAGTGAATCCGACCTTGCCGTCCTGCGCCGGATCGGAGAGCTTCTGGACGAAGGGCTCAACCTGGCCGGTGTAGCCAAGGTACTGGAACTGGAAGTGGACAACGCCCGGCTGCGGCGCCAGTTAAAGCGCGCCCGAAGCGCCCGCCCGGACGACAACGGCATGTGAAGCAGCCAAAACCCTCGCGCGGCCTAAGGCCGACTGCCTGCGAGCAGGCAGTCGGCCACAGCCACCCCGAACAGTCCCGTACGCCACACATCGTTCCGGGACGCCTTCTCCGCTTCTAGGACAGGCCTGCAATCCCGGGCTGCTTCCAGGACGGTTCCCGCCCGGGGATGTTCCGGCTGAGTAGATCCAGCAGTTCCCCCTGGTCCAGGCCGGTCGCCTCGCTGACCTCGGCAAGGGTGGCATCCCCGGTGCGCAGCAGCGCGGTCGCGGATTCCCGCAGCGTCCGGCATGCCACCTCCAGGGTGGTTTCGGCGGTTGCTATGACCGCCGCCAGCGCCCGCAGCCTCTGAAGTTCTGGGTTCATTTTCGCATCACCGCCCCTTCGTCTGGACCCCGCGGACCAGGAGCCGGTGGAATGATCCGGCGTGCACCCGGTGGGGCTCGAACCCACGACCCGAGGACCATAGATTTTTTAGCACTGCCGCAGCGCGGACGCAAGAACCATTGACCTGGCGAAGAGAGTTCGTCCCGGCGACACCGCTGCAGGTGAGGGTCGAGTTTGGAAGCCACCTCCCAGGAGATAAGCTGCGCCGTCGGAAACCGCCCGGGGATGTACGCAGTGATGTCGGCAGGACCAGCCTCGGACTAGAACTCGCGACAGGCCTTGGCGCTGCGCTGACTCCGGGAATTAGCTCCTGGCGAGATGCCAAGATCTCCTGCAGCTCAGACTCCCCCGCGTAGCCTGCATCGGCTATGCCAGCCAAGACCCGTCGCTCTGCCGAATGAGTATCCCACTCATGCTTACCGACCTTTCGATGGGAGCCGTGGGTGATCCCGCTGGCTTTGACTGGGACGATTCCCGCGGGCGATGCCTGATCTGTTCCGAGTGAGGGGCCAATGGCGCGGGCGGAGGTGGAAGGCCGGTGAAAGGCAGGAGTCAGCGCTGGATTCTGTTGCAGGGGCCGAAGGATCGGCATTGCGCGGACTTACTAACCCCTCCCAGGGGTCATTGAGTTGGGAGTTCCCGGGCGGCAGGAAGTGAAGGCGCCCCCGGGGCAATCCTTGGAGCAAGAATTCCTGACTTACTCACCGCCATCATCGGATTTCTTGCTTTCTCCGGGGGCAACCTGCCCCTGTTCCTGCTCGCCGGGGCGCTGATCGCTGGCTCCTCTGGTGGGCTCGTAGCCGGGGACGTCCGGATGTTCTCCGTCTTCGCCCGGTCCGGCGGTCGTGTCGAGCTCGTCGGCGTAGGGTGCGCGAAGGCGGGGCACAGCGTCGATGAGTTCGTTGGCGGCCATTGCCAGCAGGTCCCGCTGGGCCTCGGGGAGGGACAACAGGCCTTGCAGGTAGGCCTCGACCTCGTACTCCCCGACGGTGCCGCCGATGCTGAAATAGTTCAGCCATAGCTCTGCCGGGGTGATGTCGGAGGCTTTCAGCGCAGCGCGGAGCTGGCGCCGCTGAGCGGGTTCATAGGGATCGAAGCCCATGACGTCCGCCGTCAGTCCCGGTGCGCCGGCGTTCCGGCGATGAGTTCGGCGCTGATCTGCTTGGGGCTGCTGCCGGTTTCCCGGGCGCGGTCCATGAGGTGCTGCAGGGCCTGCTCATGGTTCAGCCCCTGGCGTTCCATCAGGATTCCACAGGCGCGGTTGATGGTGTCCCGGTGGTGCAGGGCCATTTGCAGGCTCTCGCTGATGCGCTTCGGCGCCTCGCTGGTCTGGATGTGGGAGAGCAGCGTTGCGGCCGGGGCGGCGAACTGCTCCAGCAGCCGCCCGGTGTCCGCGCCATAGGCGGAGGGAAGCGGTGAGTAGATTTTCAGCGCCCCCAGGCATTCCTTGCCGGAGATGAGCGGTGCGCTGACGACCGAGCGGACGGGCAGGGCGGCGACTGCGGCGCTCCACTGGGGCCAGCGCGGATCCGTCTGGACGTCCTCGATGAGGATTGTTTCCTCGGCAGCCCAAGCTGTCAGGCAAGGGCCTTGTCCGAGCTGGTACTGCAGGGCATCTGCCTGTTTGACGATATGGTCGGTAAATCCTGCGCTGGTCCGGCGGCCCCGGGCATTCAAGAGCGACACCCCGGCTCCTACGGTTCCGGGGATGGCATCCTTGATGGCCCGGGCCAGGAGCTGAACGGCGCGGTCGACTTTTTCTTCGGTGAGGAGCAGGCCCTTGATCCGGCCAATAGCCGTGGAAAGTTCATCAAGGGAAAGTCTTGGTTCCATGAGGATTCCTCCGGTCGTGTCCGGGCGAGCAGCCTCGGGACGGTGCGGGGAAAGCCACCGCGCACAAAACCATGCGCCATCTTCAGCATAACCCTCACAGCCTTGACCGTGCGGTGGAAATCCGGCCGTTGCCGCCATGGCCACCACCTTGAAGCTCAGTGGCCGGGGCCGCGGGTGCCGCCCCCGGAGTCGTTGCCGAGGGCAGCGTCCCGGATGGTGATGGAGTGGCTGCGGCGCAGAACGGAATCAGGGCCCCGGTCCCAGAGGCCGAATTCGGGCTCCTGGGGAGCCCAAACCAGGGGCTCCACAATCCCCGCCGCGACGTTAGGGGCAGTGCCGGCAGCTTGTCCTCGGCCCGCGCTGTGCTAATTGGCTGGTTCTTTGCCTGAGCCTGCGACGTAGACTTCAAAGTAGTCCAGACACGTGGACCAGAGTCCTTTACGAAAGGGCTATGCCCTTCAGGGATTGCTGCCAGGGCAAAGCAGGAAGAGGCCATGATGACCACAGAGGAACCTCGCATCGACACTGTCGCCGAACATCTTCAGGACCTTGTGCTCGGCTGCGCGGACGTCGAGGACCTCCTCACCGAACTTGCCGTTTTTTCGGCGATGAGCCTCTCCGTCCAACACCGGCTCCTGGCCAGTGTCACCTTGCTGCGGCATAAGAAGGCCACCACTGTGGCCTGCAGCGATTCAAAGGCAGTTGCCCTGGATGAGATTCAATACGGGTTCGGCGACGGCCCTTGCCTCACAGCCATCCGCGACATGGACATCGTGCACATACCGGACCTCAGCCACGAAACAAGATGGCCGGAATACTCCGCTGCGGCACGGGATCAGGGGATCGGTTCGATCCTGTCCGTGCCGATGCCCCTGGAAGGGGAAGCGAAGGCGGGACTGAACCTGTACTCCACGGATCCCCATGCCTTCCGCGGCGAAGACATCGAAGAAGCCGAGGCGTACAGCGGTCAGGCTTCCAAGGCGCTGCGCCTGGCCGTGAGGATCGCCCAGCTCATCGATACCCGCAACAACATGACCGCTGCGATGCAATCGCGCACCACGATCGATCTGGCAGCGGGAGCGATCATGGCACAAAACCATTGCACCCAAGAGGCCGCGATGAAAATCCTCAAGATCGCTTCCAGCAGCCGCAATGTCAAGCTAAGGGACGTCGCCGCGTCCGTGGTTGCCTCCATATCGCAGGACCCCGCGGTCCTCACGCACTTCGACGAATGACCTGGAACTGCGATTAGCCGCCATACTCCTCAACAATCACAGCCACCACCGGATCGACAGTCGCAGTATCGGGCCGGTGGTGTTCGGCCACACTCCGGTTCGTTCCTTTGCGGCTATTCGGTGTGTCGTCCTGTCAGCTTATCCAGCAGCCGGTCCACCATGCCGACGCCTGGGCCCACAGTCTTGTGGAACAGCTCAGAGTGGGGGGCGCTCGGGTGCGGTCGGGTCGGCGCGGCTTTTTTGGCGTTCTGGACTTTTTCTCCCATCTCCACGAGCTTCTCATGGGGGATGTGCGAGCGTAGTTTGGGGAACTGCTCAGTTTCCTCATCGTTGGCGTGGTGGCTCAACTGTGCCTGCAACTGCCCGATCAATTCCAGGAACTCCGAGGCGGAGGGGTCCACGCCTTCGATTCGCTTCATCAACTTGACGATCTCGTCGTGCTCTTTCTTATCGTGTTCGACTTCCTCGGCGCCGTTGGGCACGTGGTCTTCAACGGCCGGGTAGACGAACATTTCCTCCGCTACGGCATGGCGCATCACTTCGGCGATCAACGTGTCAGCTATGTCTCGGCGCTGTCCGGCCTCGGGCGTGTGCTCAATCTGGCCGATCAGTTCAATCATCTCCCGGTGGTCCGCGGTCAGGATGTCAACGACATCAGAGTTCGTCCCGTGAGTGTTGGTCTCGGTCATGGCCGGATCCTCCTTCGGATCTTGGATATTCGGCGCCGCTAAGAGGGCCCAACGTACCATCGGGCATCCAGGATGGCTATGGATTTTATCCGCAGGCCCAGCTGCACAGGGACCGTGAAGACAGCCCGCCCCAGGCGCGTGGTCAGGCTTTTCCTTCAGTCTGTGACTCTTGACCGAGAATAGCGGATAAGCCGAGGGTTGAAATGGCAGCTACAGGGACGCACTTATGTCTCGGAACCCTACGGTTACGAGACGTTCTGATTCCTACCCCGACGTTCTGAATACGCCCTTTCCCGAAGCTACTTAGAACCACTACGTAGTCGTCAGCTGCACCGGGACTGCCAGGTGAAATTTGCTGAAAGTGGTGAAACCGGTGAATCTTTCCCAACCTGGCAGCAAGGGCTACGAATCTTTGTGTTCGTGCCCTCAAAACGCCTTGTGAATTTCAGTGCATCTTGTGAGTTTGGTGAGTCTTGTGAGTCGATAGCTGAATATGGCAGATTATCGTTGGCGGGCCTCAGTGTAGGCTGCTTCCGCTTCCCGCACGGAAGGCTACATTCGCGGCATGGCAACAGGCACGGTCAAGTGGTTCAATGCGGAAAAGGGCTTCGGCTTCATCACCCCGGATGACGGTGGGAAGGATGTATTCGCGCACTATTCCTCGATATCCGGCCGCGGTTACCGCTCACTGGAAGAGAACCAGAAGGTTACTTTCGAAGTCGAGCAGGGCCCGAAGGGACCGCAGGCGCAGAACATCACCACGCTCTAGCTTGCCCCGGTTCCTATCGTCGTTTGCGGTTAGACCTGGTCTTCTGAAGCCAACTCAGACTCTTGCTTTGCACTGCGGAGGACGGCGGGGCGGGTGGGCTTTGCCCGGCTTGAGGAACAGGACAGGCCAGGTGATCCGCATCCGGTAGATTCCAGGGCAAGCACGCACAACCGGGCGGCAGGTCACTTGGCGAAGCTCCGGGCAAATAGCGGAATGGGCCTACGCCAAGCCCTACGCATCAGAGGCCGAGCGTGTTGCCGCTTTTGCCGACTGGCTCCATCACTACACAAGCGAGCATGGTGCGGTTGTAACGCCCGACTTTGCCGTTGGTTTGTGGCCTGTACGGGCGGGGCGTTTGTGCTTGATGTCTGGGCCCAGGGCGTCCTTGAACGCGTGGGAGCGGTAGCAGGAGCCGTTGTCGGTCAGCACCCGTTTGACGGTGAAGCGGCAGGACTCAAAATAGGCAGTGCAGCGACCGGGCTTGCCTTCCGCGCCTTGGCCTGTGTCTTACTGGCCAAGGCTGCGCGGGGGTGGGTGCCTTCACTGCGTGCTGCTGCGAGCCTGCCCTTTACCTGCTCGTCGGTGGCCGCGCCGGCAAGGGACGCGGCGAACGCCTGGTGATGGGCTTCGGAACCGTACTCAGCTGCTGAGCTGCTTTCGGCCTTTTCACCCTGACTTTGAAGTCCTTTGCTGTCGGTGCCGGTGACGCTGTTCTCGATCTCGCGGCCCAGGGTCTCGATGCGGGCAAAGAGGTCGGCTTCGGTGCGTTCGTAGCGCTGCTCGAGCGGCTGGTCGTGAGTGCCGGTGAACCGCCTTCGGCGAGGAGTTTGGCCTCGTGCCACTCTCTGGCGGCGTCCACGAAGGAGGCGGCCGTGAAGTGGTCCTCGCCTGCGCCGTTGAAGTTCGCCGTGGTTTCTTCGGGGAGCTGGTCAATGGTGGGACCGTTTGTGCCGTCTTTGGCCATCAGGTACAGGCGTTCCTTCACAAGGATGTCGGCAGCTTCGACCGCCTCGGGAATCGGGCGTCCTGTGGGCTGTCTGCAGCGCTGCGACCAGTGCCTGGTTGGTCAGGTACTCGGCGGGGACCTGGTGCCTCTCCATGGCCGGGGCGAGCTTTTCGGCTTTTACCCGGAGGTCTTCGGCCTGTGCCGCAGCGATGAGTGCCATGCCCTTGTCATGCTCCCGGGCCGCTTGAGAGCGGGCCCGTTCGGCGCTGACGGTTTCGACACCGGATTCCAGGTACGCGGCGTCGGCGCCGATGTGGGGGTGTCGATTCCGTAGCGGCGGTGAACCTCATTGCGGATCCGGTCGGCCGCGGCCAGGGCGGCAGGGTCGTGGTCCTTCCATGCCTCGGACAGGGCGTACGCGTCGGTGATGTCTGTGGGCTGTGCCTGGTGCCACCACTGGTCCCGGTGGACCGGGCGAGTGCGCCCTGCATCGCTGCACGCCCGGCCATGTACCGGGACTGGGTCTCCGGTGCTGCCTGGGCGTCCTGGTGTTCGCGCTGGCGCAGGGATTCCTGCCGTTGCCGGGTGAGGGTTTCGGCGATGCGGGAGGCGATCAGCAGCGACTGCCGCAGCCCGTTGTCCAGGATGTCATTCATTCCGTCTGATTCACTCATGGTGTTCCCCCCTACAGTTGGTGCCGGTTCTTACCGGTCGATGACGGGCCCGGAATCGGGACCGGTGTGCAGGCGGGTTTGTGCCGGTGTTGGCGTGGTCGAGATGGCCGAGCCGGGGCGGATGGGGGCCATGCCGCGAAGCCCCAGTTCCACCGACTTCGGTGCGGTGTCTGTTCTGGTGCCGTCACCGCCGGCGCGCCGGCGGCGACGGGTTTGGGCAGGGTCGCGGCGAACGGTTTGAGCTGTGATCATGCTTCGGCACCGCCGGCAGCCGCTCCACCAGCTCGGTCGCGTCGCGAGTGTAATCCACCCAGAGCCGGCGGTCCGGTGTAGCCGTTTCTCATATGTAAACCTGCGGCCGCGGCTCCCTATGCAGACTGGAGGCTAAAAAATATTGCCATTGCGCCCTGCAATTGCGATCAAGGGAGCACTCCTGCAGCAGAGCCCTGAGCGAAACGGACGCTAGGCCCCGAAACCGTTGGGCCACAACTGTCCGTTCGCGCTCAAAGCCCCCTAAACCTCAGCCGCCGGGGCCGCGAACTGCGCCTCGTACAGCCGCGCGTACGCCCCGCCGGCGGCCAGGAGAGAAGCGTGCGTGCCCTGCTCCACGATCTGCCCGGACTCCATCACAAGGATGAGGTCGGCGTCGCGGATGGTGGAGAGGCGGTGCGCGATCACGAAGCTTGTCCGGTCGCTCCGCAGCGCGCTCATCGCCTTCTGCACCAGCAGCTCGGTCCGGGTATCCACCGAAGAAGTCGCCTCGTCCAGAATCAGCACGGACGGCCGTGACAGGAACGCCCGGGCAATCGTCAACAGCTGTTTCTCCCCCGCGGACACATTGGAGCCCTCGTCCTCGAGCACGGTGTCGTACCCCTCCGGCAGGGAGCGCACGAACCGGTCCACGTACGTCGCCTGCGCCGCCTCCACAATCTCGGCCTCCGAAGCCGAGGGACGGCCGTACGCGATGTTGTCCCGGATGGTCCCGCCGAACAGCCACGTATCCTGCAGCACCATGCCCATCCGCGAGCGCAGCTCCCGCCGGGAAACAGCGGTGACGTCCATGCCGTCGAGCGTTATCCGCCCCGCATCCAGCTCGTAGAACCGCATCATCAGGTTCACCAGGGTGGTCTTGCCGGCCCCGGTGGGGCCAACAATCGCCACCGTCTGCCCGGGTTCGGCAACGAGACTGAGGTCCGTGATCAGCGGCTTGTCCGGTGAGTAGGAGAACGAGACGTTCTCGAACACCAGCCGGCCCCGCCCGCCGTCGAACGAACGTCCGCCGGCGTGCCCAAGCGAAGCACCAGGATCCGCCGACTGCTCCTCCTCATCCAGCAGTTCGAACACCCGCTCCGCCGACGCCACCCCGGACTGCAGCAGGTTGGCCATCGACCCCAGCTGGGCCAGCGGCTGGGTGAACTGTCGCGAATACTGGATGAACGCCTGCACATCGCCCAGCTGCATCGCCCCGGACGCCACCTGCAGCGCACCCACCACCGCGACCCCCACGTACACCAGGTTCCCGATGAACGTCAGCGCCGGCATGATCAGGCCGGAAATGAACTGCGCGCCGAAGCTCGCCTCGAACAGCTCCGCGTTCTTCTGCCGGAACCGTTCCTCCACCTCCCGCTGCCGCCCGAACACCTTCACCAGCGCGTGCCCCGTATAGGTCTCCTCGATCTGCCCGTTCAGCTCGCCCGTGTGCTTCCACTGCGCCACGAACAGCTTCTGCGAGCGCTTGGCGATCAGCGCCGTCGTCACCAGCGTCAGCGGCACCGTCACCAGCGCAATCAGCGCCAGCACCGGCGAGAGCAGGAACATCATCACCAGCACGCCCAGCACCGTCAGCAGCGACGTGACCGCCTGGGAGATGGACTGCTGCAGGCTCTGCGAGATGTTGTCCACGTCGTTCGTCACCCGGCTGAGCAGCTCGCCGCGCTGGATCGAGTCGAAGTACCGCAGCGGCAGCCGGTGGATCTTCGCCTCGATCCGCTCGCGCAGCCGGTACACGGTCCGCTGCACCACACCGTTCAGCACATACGCCTGGATCCAGCCGAACGCCGACGCCAGCACATACAGCGCCAGCGCCCACAGCAGCACGTTCGCCAGCGCCGCGAAGTCGATCCCCGCCCCCGGCGTCAGCGTCATCGCCCCGATCATGTCCGCCTGCGCATCCTGCCCCGACGCCCGCAGCCCGGCGATCACCTCTTCCTTGCTCACCCCGGCCGGCAGGTTCTTGGACACCACGCCGGCGAAGATCAGGTTGGTCCCCTCGCCGAGCAGCCGCGGCCCGGTCACCGAGAACGCCACGCTCACGACGGCGAGCGCCAGTACCAGCGCCAGCCACGCCCGCTCGGGGCGCAGCTCCCCCAGCAGCCGCCGGGCCGACGGCCCGAAGTTCAGCGCCTTCTCTGCCGGGACGTTCATCCCGGCGAACGGTCCGCCGCGGCCCGGTCCGCCCGTCGGCCGGGGAATGCGTACGACGGCGGTGCTCGCCTTATCGGTCGTACTCATGCCGCCTCCTCCGCCGCCAGCTGCGAGGACACGATCTCGCGGTACGTCTCCGAACTCTCCAGCAGCTCACTGTGCGTTCCGCGCCCGACGATCCTGCCGCCGTCGAGCACCAGAATCTGGTCCGCGTCCATGATGCTGGAGACGCGCTGGGCAATGATCACCAGCGTCGCCCCGGCGGTGTCCCGGTGCAGCGCCCGCCGGAGCCGCGCGTCCGTGGCGGTGTCCAGCGACGAAAACGAGTCGTCAAAAATGTACAGTTCCGGCCGCTTCACCAGCGCCCGGGCGATCGCCAGCCGCTGCCGCTGCCCGCCCGACACGTTCGTGCCGCCCTGTGAGACCGGCGCGTCCAGGCCGCCCTCCATCTCGCGCACAAAGTCCTCTGCCTGGGCCGTGGCCAGCGCGTGCCACAGCTCCTCCTCGGTGGCATCCGGCTTGCCGTACAGCAGGTTGCTCCGCACGGTCCCGGAGAACAGGTACGGCCGCTGCGGCACCAGTCCGATGTGCCCCCACAGCAGGTCCGGGTGTAGCTCCCGCACGTCGACGCCGCCCATCAGCACGGAGCCGGACGTGGCGTCGAACAGCCGCGGCATGAGGTTGACCAGCGTGGTTTTCCCCGACCCCGTGCTGCCGATCACCGCCGTCGTCCGCCCCGCCGGGGCCGTGAAGCTGATGCCGCTGAGGACCGGCCGCTCGGCGCCCGGGTAGGCGAATACGACGTCGCGCATTTCCAGCTCACCGCGGGCGGTGGCCCGGGAAGTATCAGCCGCGAAGACCACCGGGTTCACGGGCGGCCGCACGGACGACTCCGTCTCCAGCACCTCCCCGATCCGGTCCGCCGAGACCGCGGCGCGCGGGATCATCACGGCCATGAAGGTTGCCATCATGACGGACATCAGGATCTGCAGCAGATAGCTCAGGAACGCTACCAGCGTGCCCATCTGCATTGAGCCGTCCTCGATCCGGAACGACCCGAACCAGATCACCGCCACGCTGGAGACGTTGAGCACCAGCATCACCACGGGAAATGCGAGCGCCATCAGCCGTCCGGCCCGCAGCGCCGTGTCCGTGACGTCCTCGTTGGCGCCCGCGAACCGCTCCGATTCCAGGTCCTCGCGCACGAACGCCCGCACCACCCGGATGCCCGCCAGCTGCTCGCGGAGCACCCTGTTGACGGCATCGATCCTCAGCTGCATCAGGCGGAACAGCGGCACCATCCGGCTGATGATCACCCCGACGCCGAGCAGCAGCACCGGCACGCTCACCGCGATCAGCCAGGACAGCTGGGCATCCTGCCGGACGGCCATCACCACGCCGCCGATGCTGAGCATGGGCGCGGCCACCATCAGCGTGGCGGACATCAGCACCAGCTGCTGCACCTGCTGGACGTCGTTGGTGGACCGGGTGATGAGGCTGGCCGGGCCGAACCGGGTGACCTCCTGCTCGGAGAACCCGCCCACCCGGGTGAAGATCGCCCCGCGCAGGTCCCGCCCCATCCCCATCGCCGCCTTGGCTCCGAAGTACACCGCCGTCACCGCGCACGCAATCTGCAGCAGGGTGATGAACAGCATGAGGCTGCCGACGCGCAGGATGTAGCCGGTGTCCCCCGTGGCCACGCCCAGGTCGATGATGTCCGCGTTCAGGGTGGGGAGATACAGGGAGGCAATGGACTGCGCCAACTGAAAAACGACGACGGCGATCAGCAGCCGCCGTTGCGGCTGCAGGTACCGGACAAGAAGCTTCCAAAGCATGCAGGTCCACCCTCGCAGCAGGTCCTCGAACTGATCGGAAGGCCAGTTTACGTCCGGCGGCTTGGGGCAGCCTGTAGGGGCTTGGGGCAGCCTGTAGGCTGGGGCCATCGCCGGAATTCCGGAAACGCGGCAGTTGAACACCGCGAATGAAAACCGCAAATTGAAGAATGGGGACTTCATTGAGCGATCAGCAGTTGGGCTTTCGCGAGCCCGGAAACATTGGGCCAGTAAACGTACCGCAGGCTGTCCGGCTCGCGGCCGCCTGCTGGGTGGCCAGCGCCGTGGTGGCCGGCATGATGCCTGTCATCCTGGAGGTGGCCGGCATCGACTTCGGCCAGTCGATACCGGACTGGGCCGTGCCCTATCTCGTGGCGTTCGCCGTTCCGCTGACGGCCCTGCAGGTACTGGCGGCCCAGCATTTGCTGCACGGCGCACGCTGGGCCCGCATCCTCCTGACCGTCGCCGCCGCCCTGTCGGCGCTCGGCGCACCGGTCGACCTCACCGCTTTGATCCTTGCCGGCCTGGTGCTGACGCTGGCGGGTGCCACGCTGATGTGGCTGCCCGCGTCCAACCGGTTCTTTCTGCTCCGCCGCGTTCCTGCCGATCCGGTATCTGCTGTTGCGGCCAACACGGCAGGGCCACTTTCCTGAATTGGCTCTGGTGGTTGTCCGGCAGGCTGCCTACCGTGGTTGGGGACTCCACCTGAGTTCCGGCCGACGTTGAATCTCCAGAGAAAGGCCAGCATGCCCGCCACCGTTAACGAGTACCCCTTCTCGCAGGTCGACGTCTTTGCCCCCGGGCCCAGGCCCGGCAACCCGGTCGCCGTCGTCCATGGCGCCGACGGCCTGTCCGACGCGCAAATGCAAAGTTTCGCCAACTGGACCAACCTCTCGGAAACCACGTTCCTGCTGAAGCCGACGCAGCCGGAGGCGGACTACCGGCTGCGGATCTTCACGCCGGCGTCCGAGCTTCCCTTCGCCGGCCACCCGACGCTCGGCTCCGCGCATGCGTGGCTGGAGAACGGCGGCCAGCCGCAGCGCCCGGGAGAACTCGTGCAGGAATGCGGGGTGGGGCTCGTCAAGATCAGCCAAACGGCCGGCGAACACTTCTTCGAGGCCCCGCCGCTGCGCCGTTCCGGTCCGGTGGAAGCCGAGGTGCTGGAGCAGGCCATCGCCAGCCTCGGCATCACGCCCGAGCAGGTCCTGGACAGCAACTGGGTGGATAACGGCCCGGGCTGGCTCGGCATCCGGCTGGCCTCGGCCCGGCAGGTGCTGGATCTGACGCCGGACTTCGTGGCCATGGGGAAGCTGAACGTCGGCGTCATCGGCGCTTACGGGGACGGCGGCCCGGCGGACTTCGAGGTGCGCGGCTTCGTTCCCGGCCTCGCAGTCCCCGAAGACCCGGTCACCGGCAGCCTGAACGCAGGCCTTGCGCAGTGGCTCATCGGCTCAGGTATGGCGGACGGCGACTACACCGTCAGCCAGGGCACTGTCCTGGGCCGCGACGGCCGGCTGACCATCACGACTGAAGGCGACAGCATCTGGGTCGGCGGCACCAGCCGTACCGTCATCCGGGGCAGCGTCTCCCTGTAATTCCATTCCCGGTTGGAACAAGAACTGCCGGGGACGGGCGGTGCCCCATTGAACCTGCCCGTCCCAGTCCGTGGCGTCTCTTGGCTGATCTTCATATAGGTCTCTTGCGGGGCCGCGGCGCTTCTGCACGGCCCCTGGGAAATACTGTGCCCCGGCAGGCTCAAGCCTGGCGCAACATTCCGGCAGGATCGCCGCAAGATCCTGCGGGTGCCGCTGTCGGCCGATCAGGCTGTCTGCCAGCTTCAGAACTGGGCAACAACGTGAGGTTCCCCTCAAAGCCGAAACACCGGCCGGCCCCGAGCCGTTGGACAGGGGAGACGGAAGGAGGCCACATGATCATTGTTCTGACAGGAATCGACGGTTCAGGAAAAACCACGGCGGCCCGTTCCCTGGTTGGGGCGGCGCGGGCGGAGGGCAGCAGCGCACTTTTACTGAGCAACTATGCAGGCCGGCGGCGCATGTCCCTGCTCGGCGCCAGGCTCGGCATCCACCTGCCTGCCCCGCTGGCCGACGCGGCGGAAACCACCATGCGGGTATTCAACGTGCTGGTGTCCGCTGTCCGGGCAACCCGCTTCGAGGGGCTGGTTGTCATGGACCGCCACCTCCACTGCCAGCTGGCACTGCGCGAGACAAGGGGCCTGCGCCGGGGACGCCTTCTCCCCTGGTTGCTCCGGACTCTGCCGGCCCCGGACCTGGTCCTCCACCTGGACGTGAATCCCGAAGCGGCGCACCGGCGGATCCTGGCGCGCGGGACAGATAAGGAGTCACTGGCCGAACTGACCGCCCTCCGGAACGCCTACCGTGCACTTCCCGAGTATCCGGGCATGGTGAAGATCGACGCCGGCGGCCCGCCTGCCGATGTGCTCGCCAGGCTGATCGACGCGCTCCATTCGCAACGGCAACTCAAGGTTTAGTCAAGAATTCCCGAAACGGCCGAATACGCCTTCCCGGAAGTCCATCCGGCTGTACATTAGTGCCAGCTCTCCTCTTTCCCCCCAAATCGGAGCGCTGGAAGCCTCCGCGCTGGAGTCCTTTGATTCGCGCGGAGGCTTCCCCTTTTCACCCGTGCAACCACGGTCCGGGCACTGACTGCTCTGGCCACGCTTCGACGTCGACGATATAGTAAGCAAGCTGATGACTTCGGATTCCGGACCATCATCTGTTCACTTCGACGAAGGAGACACTATGAGCACGAGGGTTGAGAAGCGCATTCTGGTGAACGTGCCGGTCAGCACGGCATACAACCAGTGGACCCAGTTCGAGGACTTCCCGCACTTTATGGGCGGCGTCAAAAAAGTGACCCAACTCAGCGACGACCGCCTCGAATGGGTCGCCGAGATCGCGGGCGTGAAGCGCAAGTGGGAGGCGAGGATCCTCGAGCAGCAGCCGGACCAGAAGGTTGCCTGGGCGGCCACTGAGGGGGCCACCAACGCCGGCTCGGTGGAGTTTGAAGACGTGGGCGGCGGCCAGACCTCCATCAAGCTGTTCATCGACTACGAACCCGAAGGGATCGTAGAGAAGATCGGCGACAAGCTGCACGTCGTGGAGCACCAGGCCGAGGCCGACCTCAAGAGGTTCAAGGCGTTCATCGAGGACGAAGGCTACGCCAGCGGCGCCTGGCGGGGCTCGGTCAACGAGGGCGGCTCGGTGGGCACCCCGGGCGTTGAGCACGCTGCCGGATCGCTTGGCGACAGCGGCAAGGCCGGCGTCTCCGGCAAGATGGCGGCAGCTGCCGGAGTGGCCGCCGCAGCAGGCGCGGCGGCGGCAGTCGCAGCGGGAGGCAAGGACAAGGACACCGACGCTGTGTATGTCGTCGACGAAACCGTCACCCCTGTGGTGCCGGAGTACACCGAACCCACACTCGTCACCGACACGACCGATACCCCGGGCTTCGCCGGCGGGACAGCAGCGGACACCGTTACGGGCACGTCTGCGGCCGGCACCGGTTCGGCACTGACGGACGAGACCGTCGCCCATCCCTTCGACCAGACCAACGGCCTGATTGACGACGAAGGGGACTCGGACGAGACCATTGCCAGCGATACAAGAAGCGCCGCCGACCGGGCCGAAAGGGACGACCGCGGCCCCGGCACGGTCCCGCCCCTTGGCGGCACCTCCGGCCAGCACTAAACGCGGCCTCCACTGAGAACGCCAGCGCCGCCGTCGAGCGTTAATCAGACGGCGGACCGGCGGAAAGTCAAAAACGACGGCGGGACAACCCGCCGTCGTTTTTGTCCATTTAAGTGCCCTAAATGCACCCGTCGTTTGAACGCTATATTTTGAGCATTGACCTCTGCCGCGCGCAGTGGCAACGTGGGACTCACCTTGTCTCCCCCAGCGCCGGGGGCATGCACAACCTTTACCTTGCCCGATGTGTGCGCCGGGCAAGGACAAGCCGATACATCGATAGTTTCGGCAGCGATATTCCGCACCCGGACATTTATGAGAGCTCTCCAATAATTCTCTCTTTCTCGATTAAGTCTTCTCACTGAGGCTTGCCGAACAAACATTCCCTTAAAGAACCGGCAGGCTGTGGCGGCCCACATGGAAATCCTAAGAATTGTTCTTTATTCACACGACTCGTTGGGGCTCGGTCATGTCAGACGCAATCTCGCGCTGGCCCACGCCCTGAGCAACCAGCTCCCCCTCCTGACGGGCCGCTACGTTACCGGCATCCTCATTTCCGGCACCGCACTCGCCCCCGGATTCGATCTTCCGGCCGGCTGGGACTGGGTCATCCTGCCCGGAGTGGAAAAGAGCCCAGCCGGTTATCAGCCCCGCCGCCTAACAGTGCCCATGCAGGACCTCGTTTCCCTCCGAGCCGGCCTGATCCAATCGGTGTTGGAGGGCTTCCGACCCGACCTGGTGGTGGTTGACCGCCACGCCACCGGCATCCACCGCGAACTTGAAGCCGCCCTGCGACGGGCGCGCGCGGCCGGGCCCGTCCGCACAGTTCTTGGACTCCGCGAGGTCCTGGATGAGCCTGCGGCGGCCATCGCCGAATGGGAGAAGATGGGCGGCGCGCCACTGGTCAAAGACCTGTTTGACGCCATCTGGGTTTATGGCGATCCTGCCATCCACGATCCTGTTGCTGCGGGCGAAATTCCGCATTCCTTCACCAAACTGATCCGGTACACCGGATACCTTGCGGCAGGGCGGCCGCCAGGCTCCGGGAAGCTCAGCGTGCAGCGCCCCTATTTCATGACGACCGTGGGCGGCGGCGCTGACGGGCACGCCCTGGCATCGATGGCGGCGGCGGCCGACGTGCCTGCGGGCGTGCGGCATCTGATCATCGCCGGCCCCCAGATGCCTGCGCGGCAGATCACGGACCTGCGGCGGCGCGCAGCCCCGGGTGTAAGAATTGCCGAGCGGCTCAATGACATGGTGCTTCACCTGCGCGGGGCCCAGGCCATTGTGTCCATGGGTGGTTACAACACCGTGTGCGAAATCATGAGCACCGACGTCCCTGCCCTGATTGTGCCCCGCATCCACGCCCGCTCCGAGCAGCGGATCAGGGCCGCCTCCCTGGCTTCCGCAGGTTACCTGGAATATCGCGAGATCAACACGTTGACGCCGGGCATCCTCTCCGGCTGGCTGGCCCGACGGCTGGGCACCAGGGTGGACCGGAGGCAGGCGCGGCTTGACGGGCTGGTCCGCGTGCCGCAGCTCGCGGCCGATCTCCTGCAGCCCGTGCTGCGCGGTGAGGCATCTTCAGCGGCCAGCAGCTCACGGGAAGGTGCCGCGCATGCTGCAATCTGAACCGGCTACCGCCTACATCCTGAAAATGTACCCGCGGTTCTCCGAGACGTTCATCGTCTCCGAGATTCTGGCGCGCGAGGCCGCCGGAGACAGGATTGAAATCTTCTCCCTCCGACCACCCAACGACCCCCGCTTCCATCCCGAACTGGCACGCGTCAAGGCGCCCGTGACGTATATCGCCCGGCCAAAGAGCGCCGAGCGTGTCTGGGAGACCTTCCGCGCCGCGGAAGCAGCCGGGCTCGCCCCGGCGGTGTCCCGGGTCTTCGCGGAACTGGCCACCACCGACACAAACGATGCGCTTCAGGCCATCAACCTCGCCGTCGCCCTGCAGAACCGCAACATCAGGCACCTGCACGTCCATTTCGCGTCAATCCCCACGACCGTGGCGAGGCTCGCATCGGCCATCACCGGTATTCCCTATTCCTTCACGGCCCACGCGGTGGATATTTTCGTTGAGACCGTCGACGACGATCTCCGGACCAAGTTTGTCCAGGCCCACCATGCCGTGACCATCAGCGAGTACAACCTGCGATTCCTGCGGCGCCGCTTCCCGGACGTCACCTCCCGCCTGCACCTGGTGCGAAACGGCCTGGAGCTCGACCGCTTCCCGTACCGCGACCCCCGGCCCATCGGCGCCACGGTGCGGGTGGCCGCCGTCGGACGTTTCGTGGAAAAGAAGGGATTCCAGCATCTGGTGCCGGCCGCCGCCGAGCTCGTGGCCCAGGGCGTCCCCCTGGACCTGAGAATCGCGGGAACAGGACTGCTCGCCGCACAACTGCAGTCCGCCGTCGAGCAGCTGGGGCTTGCGGACCACGTCAGACTGCTGGGGCCGCAGACCCAGGACCAGGTCCATGAGCTGCTGGATTCCTGCGACGTGTTCGTTGCTCCCTGCGTGGTGGCGGCGGACGGCAACGCAGACGGGATGCCCACGGTGCTGCTGGAGGCCATGGCCACCGGCGCGCCATGCATCTCCACTGCCGTGACCGGCATCCCTGAGGTGGTGCACAACGGACGCACGGGAATCCTGACCCCGCCCGGCGATCCGCACCTGCTCGCACAGGCCATCCGCCGCATGAGCGCTCCGTCAATGAACAGGGTGTCCCTGGCGCGCAATGCCCGTGCACTGATCGAACGGGACTACGACGTGCGGCACCAGGCGGAGATGCTCCGTGCCCTGGCGCCCGTGGCAAGGAAGGTGGCGTGATGCGCGTCGCCTATGTGTGTGCCGACCCGGGAGTCCCCGTCTTCGGCACCAAGGGATCATCAGTCCATGTGCAGGAGATCGTTCGGGCTTGGCGCCGGGCCGGGGCCGATGTCACGGTTTACTGCACCCGTGCCGGGACCGACCGGCCGGCGGACCTGGCCTGGCTGCCCGTCGTCGAAATCCCGCCTCACCGCGCTGAGAGGGCCGGCGCGGCTTCCGGGGCCGGGCCGGCTTCCGGGGAGGAGCGGGAGCGTGCCATCGAGGAGGCAGCAGTGGCCCTGGCGGAGACGGTGGTCCGGGACGGATGCGACGTGGTCTATGAGCGCTACTCGCTCTTCAGCCCGGCCCTGGCCATGGCCGCCGGAGCCCTGCGGGTCCCGGGGGTGCTGGAGGTCAACGCGCCGTTGATCGAGGAACAGCAGCAGTACCGGCAGCTGTTCGACCGCCGTCTGGCAGAGGCCATACTCCAGCGCAACGCCCTGGCCGCGGACACCGTGGCCGCTGTCTCGGAGCCCGTGGTGCGGTGGGTTGAGCGCCGGGTGCCGGGTGCCAAAACGCTGCTGGCACCCAACGGCGTGAACACGGAACGGATCGGTCCCCGGCCGCGCGGCCGCCGCCACCCGCGCCGACTGACCGTGGGATTCGTGGGCACACTGAAACCCTGGCACGGTGTTCCCGCCCTGCTCACGGCGGTGGCGCTGGCCAACGCCTCGGCGGACACTGACGGACGGTGGACCGTAAAGATTATTGGCGACGGTCCCGGCAGGCAGGACCTCGAACGGGCGGCAGCCGGGCTGGGCGTGGAGACCGAATTTACAGGTGCCGTGGCTCCGGATTCCGTGCCCGGACTGCTGCATGAGTGCGATGCCGCGGCCGCACCATACCCGCAGCCGGTGCGCGGCCGGGAAGACTACTTTTCGCCGCTGAAGGTCTACGAGTACCTGGCCGCCGGCATGCCGATCGTGGCCACGGCGGTGGGCCAGATACCGTCCATCCTGGAAGACGGACGCACAGGCCTGCTCGTTGCGCCGGGCGATGCGTCAGCTTTCGCCGCTGCGCTTCTTCGCCTTGGTGCGGACACCGTCCTGCGTGAGCGCCTGGGCATCCAGGCGAGGGCCGCCGCCGTCGGGCTTTACAGCTGGGACGGCGTGCTGTCCCGCATCACCGCGGCGCTGCCCGGCCGCCAGGAGGTGGCCTGACCATGACCGCGTACGACCACCGAGCGCAGCCGTCAGGGCAGAAAGCGGCCGCCGGGCGGAAGCCTGCGGGACCGTCCAGGCGGCGGGGGCGGAACCCCGCCCGGCCGCCAAAGCCGGATTCCGGGTTGCGGCGCACACTGCGCAGTGTGCGCCCGCATCTCCAGGGCCACCGCGTCCTCATGGTGGGCGGATTCGTCGGGCTCACGTTCGACGTGGCTTTCCGCCTGGTGGAACCTTGGCCCCTCAAGGTGGTGATCGACGCCGTCTCCCGCTCGCTGGGCGCCACGCTGCACAAACCCGGTCCCACCATGGACGCCAGCATCCAGACTCTCATCCTGTGCGGGGCGGCGGTGGTGGCCATCAGTATTGGGCGCGCCATCTCCAACTACTGGTCCGCGGTCTGCTTCGCCCTCATCGGCTCGAGGGTCGCCGCTGACCTGAGGGCACGGGCCTTCCGCCACGTGCAGGGCTTGTCCATGCGCCACCACACCCGGGCGTCCACTGGGGACACCGTCCAGCGCCTGGTGGGCGATGTGACCCGCCTGCAGGACGTTGCCATCACCGCCGGGCTGCCGCTCCTGGGCAACCTGGCCACCCTGGTGGCGATGACCGGCATCCTGCTTTGGCTGGATCCCCTGCTCTCCCTGGTGGTGGTCCTGGCCGCCGGCGTCTTCGTGCTCCTTTCCCGCGCCAGCTCAGGCCCCATCACGGCGGCGGCCGGCAATTCCCGAAGGGGGGAAGGGCACCTGGCCACGACGGCGGCGCAGACTTTGGGTGCCATCCGCGAGGTCCAGGCTTATGGACTGGAGGACACCATTAGTTCCGGCTTCCGCAGCAGTAACCAGGCAACCTTGGGAACGGGCATTGTGGCGCTGCGGCTCGCCGCCGGCCTCGAGCGGCGCACGGACGTGCTGATCGGCATCGCGACGGCCGTGGTGTTGGCTGGCGGCGGCTGGCGGGTCATGGAGCACGTGATCACACCGGGTGACCTGGTGATATTCCTGATGTACCTCAAGACGGGCATGAAACCGCTCAAGGACGTGGCGAAACAGATTGGCCGGATCGCGCGTGCCACGGCCTCCGGCGAGCGCGTGGCGGACCTGCTGGAAGCCCAGACGGACCTGCCGGAGTCCGCCCATGCCCGCCGCCTGGACAACAGGGACCCTGACATCGTGATTGATGACGTGTCCGCGGGCCACGGCGATGGAATGGTGCTGCACGGGATCCACCTCACCATCCCGGCCGGTGAGCACGTGGCCATCCTTGGCCCGTCCGGCGCCGGAAAGTCCACCCTGGCCAGCCTGATCCTGCGCATGATCGATCCCGCCAAGGGGTCGGTCAGGGTGGGCGGCGAGGACCTGCGGGACCTCAAAATCGCATCCGTGCGGTCGCACGTGTCCATCCTGCTGCAGGACTCCGTGCTGTTCGGTGCATCCGTCCGGGACAACATCCGGTTCGGCAGGCTGGACGCCACGGACCAGGAGATTGAGGAGGCTGCAGCTCTGGCCCAGGCCGGCGACTTCATCCGTGCCCTGCCGAACGGCTACGACACAGTGCTGGGCGAAGCGGCGAAGGACCTGTCCGGCGGCCAGCGGCAGCGGATCGCCATTGCCCGTGCCATCCTCCGGCGGGCCCCGATCGTGATCCTCGACGAAGCGACGGCGGGCCTGGACGCCGCCTCCCGGGATTCCGTCCTGCATGCCCTCACCGCCCTGACCCGCGAACGGACCTCCATCACGATCACCCACGATCCCCACTCCGCCCGTTCCTGCGACCGCATCGTGTGGCTCGAAAACGGCAGGATTGTGGAGGATGGACGCCCGGAGGAGCTCCTGCGGGATCCCGGGTCCAGGTTCGCCCGCTGGATGGATGACGAGGACCCCAGCCTGCCAGAAGAAAAGCTGGAAGTGCCATGACCGGGGCAGAATCAGCGTTCAGGGATCCGGACCTCTCCCTGGCCGGCCGCGATGATGCGCTTCCCGGCCTTCCCTACCTGCTGGACGACGCCCGGCTGTCCTCGCTGCTCGGCGAAACCGTCCGCGTGACCCGGGTCCGCTATAAACCTCGCACCTCCTTGCTGGTGGCATTCCGGTGCATCCGCAACAACGCCTTCGCCTACGGCTGGGCCATGACCCGGACCCGTGCCGGCAACGCCAAGCTCCTGCGGCGGGAACTCACCTCGCGGTCCCGCGGCGGAGGCATCCGGGTCCTGCGCCCCGATCCGCGGCAGGACGACAATCTGGTGGCAGTGGGCGGCGTCGAGGACGACTGGGTCCTCTACAGAAACCTGCTCTGGCTGCGCGAACAGGGTATGGAACGGCTCGGCCTCCCGCAGCCGGGCAGTACGCTGGCCGGAGCAGGGAGTGCACTACGGTACAAACCCGAGCGCCGACTGGTCCTCTTCGTCCAGAACTCCGGCGCACCGGTGGTCATCAAGATCGCCGCCACGCCGGCTGACGCCAAACAGGAGGCCCATTTCCTGGAACGGCTGAACCTGCACGGTGTTCCGCACCTCCCCCAGCTGGGCGACGCCGAATGCCTGGGGCACGGCATCACGGCCTGCGCGGCCTGGGGCGGCGGCGACCTTGCAGGCCTCGACGACGACTCCGGAGCGGTGAACGCGGGGGAAGCACTGGCAAGGCTACATGGCATACCCCCCGGCGGATTTACGGAAGGGCAGGACGTCTGGCGGGACCACATCGCGGCGCAGATGCAGGCCACACGGTCCATGGTTGCGTTGCTGCTTCCCGCACTGGCGGAGCCGGCCAGGCGGGTCGAATCCGAGCTCCGCGGCCGCCTGCTGGCGGGCGGCGCGGCGGCCGAGTACGTCCTGGTGCACGGGGACTTCTCCGCTGACCAGGTGCTGGTGGGAGGCTCGGAGGTGCGCCTCATAGATTTCGACCGGGCGCGCACCGGGGTGGCTGAGGCTGACCTGGGATCGTTCGCTGCCGCCGAGGAAGCCGTCCGTGCCAGTGCTTCCGCGGTGCCGGCGGGAGGCGCGGGAGGCCCGAAAACCGCACGGCTCAACGAGGGCTACGCCAGGGCGGGCGGGAAGTTTACCGAAGCCGGCGTGGACGCCTGGGCGGCCTACCGGCTCTACAACAGCAGCGTCGACCCCTTCCGTGACCGGTCCCCGGAATGGGCCGCCGACATGTCCTGGCATCTACGCCGGGCCAAGGACCTGATCTCATGAACTGGCATCCTCCCGTACCCCGCCGTGTGACCGACCCCGCGGGAAAAGAGTGGCTGGTGAGCCGTTCGTGGCCCGGCATTTCGGCAGGCCGGTACGTCCTCGAAGTGCAGTCGCCCGACCATCCCGGGGTGCTGGGCGGGTTCTTCCGCGAAGGCCGGTTTGTCCCGGTAGGCGCGGACGACTCAAAGTTGCCTGCGCTCGCCCTCGAGTCGGCCAAGGGCGAAACCGTGGTCCACCGCGCCCACAAGCGGGCAGTCCTGCGTGCCGGTGACACCTACATCAAAGTGTTCCGGCCTGAACAGGCGCCTGCGGCGGCCACAAACCACCTGTTGGCCACCGCACCCCTGGCCGGCGGCCCCTTCAGGACACCGGTGATGACCTCAGCCCGGCCGGATGTCCAGGTCTTCAGCCGCCTGGCCGGGCGGTCGTATCATGACCTCGGCCAGGACCAGGCCACCGTCCCGGACCGTTTCTTTGCCGGCATGTGGGCTGACTGGTCGCAGGCCTGGACGGAATCTGTCGCCAGCGGCTCCGCTTTCCGCGCCAGCCTGGAGCAGCTTCCCCTGCACGATGCCGAGGAGGAACTGGTCAAGGTGCGGAGGTGGATCGATCACTGGCTGCTCCACAGCCAAGGGATCCCCGAGGCTGAGCAGGGACGCAATGCGCTCCTGGCACATGCCGACGCCGTCACGGCCGGTCTTCTGGGCGGGCCCCGCGATCCCCTCGGGTGGGCGCACGGAGACCTGCACGACAAGCAAATACTGGGCAGCGACAACACCGGAGCGCCGGGGCTGCTGGATTTCGATGAGGCCTGCAGGGCCGAGGCCGCTCTGGACCTGGCCAATCTGGACGTGCACCTGGAACTGCGCCGGAGGCAAAATCTCCTTAGTGAGCAGCGGTTTGTAATCGCCCATGCGAGTATCGTCTCGGCGGCCCGCCGCCTGCACGTCAGCCCGGTACGGTTCGAGGCGTATGCCGCTTCCGCCCGGCTGCGGCTGGCCTGCATATACTCCTTCCGCCCTCCGTGGGGATCCTGGGCAGTGAGATACCTGACATCAATGGACCTGGTTTCGCCGGAGCTGCGTCGACCACCCGAATGCGGAGCGCCGCGGCGCGAACCTCTCCCGCTATTGAGCACAGAGCCGAGCCTGACATGAGCAATTCGCCAGGGGGAGATTACGTCGCCCCGTCCGTCCCGCCGTCGTCGGGTGTAGGTCCGGCTGGCCTTTCCCTGTCCGTCATCGGAACCGGGTACCTTGGCACCACGCACGCCGTCTGCATGGCGCTGCTGGGGCACCGCGTGGTGGGGATCGACGTCGACGGCGACAAGATCAACTCCCTCTCCAGCGGAACGCTGCCGTTCTACGAACCGGGACTGCAGGAACTGCTCCGCCGGATGCTGGAGAGCGGCAGGCTGAGCTTCACCGCCGACTTCTCCGCCGCAGCGGGCGCAGATGTCCATTTCGTGAGCGTCGGCACCCCGCAGATGCCCGATTCGCCGGCCGCCGACCTCCGCTTCCTGGACGCCGCCCTTGCCCTGCTGGCACCGCATCTGGACAGGCACTGCCTCGTGGCCGGCAAATCCACCGTGCCCATCGGCACCGCCGAGCGGCTGGCCGCGTTCCTCCGGTCAAGCTCGCCCGCGGGCCCCCAGGCGGAGCTGGCCTGGAACCCGGAATTCCTCCGCGAAGGGCACGCCGTCGAGGACACCCTGCACCCGGACCGGCTCGTGTTCGGTGTTGCGTCCGAGTGGGCCCGGGATCGGCTGGCAGCCTGCTACGCGCCGATCATCGCCCGGGGAACGCCGGTGGTGGTCACCGACCCCGCCACCGCCGAACTGGTCAAGGCCGCGGCCAACTCGTTCCTGGCCACCAAAATCTCCTACATCAACGCGATGGCCGAAATCTGCGAAGCCACCGGCGCCGACGTCACCCAGCTCGCCGCAGCCCTCTCCTACGACAACCGGATCGGCGGCCGCTTCCTCACACCCGGCCTCGGCTTCGGCGGCGGCTGCCTGCCCAAAGACATCCGCGCCTTCACCCACCGCGCCAAAGAACTCGGCGTCGGACAGGCCGTGGGCTTCCTGCAGGAAGTGGACGCCATCAACCAGCGCCGCCGCCAGCGCACCGTGGACCTCATCACCGAAATGGCCTGCGGGGACCTGGCCGGCGTGCACGTCACCGTCCTCGGCGCCGCCTTCAAACCCGACTCGGACGATATCCGGGACGCCCCGGCCCTGGACGTGGCCCGCATGCTCCACCAGGCCGGAGCCAAGGTCACGGTCTACGACCCCAAAGCCATGGACAACGCCCGGCGCAGCTACCCCGACCTCGCCTACGCCGAAAGCCTGGAAGCCGCCGTCACCGGCGCGGAGATCGTGGCCCTCCTGACCGAGTGGGACCTCTTCCGCCAAGCCGACCCCGCCACACTGGGTGCCTTGGTGCAGCGGCGGAACATCGTGGACGGCCGGCACGCACTCGATGCCGATGCCTACCGCGCCGCCGGCTGGGACTACCGCGCCCTCGGCGCACCCAACCGGCTGCCGGCGCGGGTTCCGGAAGGACAGGCTTCATTCGCCGCAGACGCGCATGTGCCTGAGCGCGTGTAGCGGGGCCGGTCTGTCAGAGTGCGGGGTCCGGCGTTCCGGCTGACTTGTTGCGGGTTTCCATCAGGTGCAGCTGCAGTTTCGCTTCTGCTTCCCGGCGCCGTTTGGCCTGCTCGCGCATCTTTCGCGTTGCCTCGGAACCTTCGGAGTGGATCAGCCCGACCGTTCGGTTGTGGGGAGCGCCACCGCCGGAGGGTGCCGCCGCCATAAGTTCTTCGCTCATGCCCAATGGTCACATGGGCGTGATCTTGCGGGAAGAGCCGTGACCGGATCGCAATCTGGCGGCATTTGTAAGGGCCGGCGGCGCTTGGGAAGGCACCCCGGGCTCGTAAGGATGGCTCTCCGGGGCTCTGCCGTCGGCCCCACCTTTATTTTACGAGCCCGGAGCCCCGTCAAACAGGGGTTTTTTTCGCTTCCTGTGTTCGCTGGTCGGGCACTACCGCTGCGCGGGCACTACCGCTGCGCGGCCACGTAGCTGATGGACGGCATGACCGGAATTTCCATGCCCTCGCCGATGAAGAAGCCCGGGTGCGGAGGCTGGTTGTAGGCCACGTTTTCGCGGGCCACGGACGTCCGGTACACGGGGTCGTGCATCAGGGTGCGGAGCCGCATCCCGGTCGGTGCAGTGGTGGTGTAGATCCGCAGCTCGGTGCTGTCGGCGGACGGCCAGGCCAGCTCCTCGCGCCAGTCACCCAGCAGGTCGGCCTGCAGCGACGGGTTGCCCTTGGTGGTGTTGTTGCTGCGCGCACCCGTGGCCGTCAGGAGCCTGTCGCTGGACTCGGTTTCCCAGTTCCACTTCGAGATGGTGGGCACGCCGGTGGAGGTCGCGGCGTCGTAGTCGTGGTCGACGATCTCCCGCAGCGGATCGCCGTCCCACCAGGCCAGGAAGTTGGCGGCCGGGATGTTTTCCGAGATCAATTCGCCCTTGGCAGACCTGAGCTCCCCGACGGGTGAATTCCAGGCGGCGGTTCCGCCGACGGCCCAGCCTTCGGCGCCTGCATAGCGCGGATCGATGTCGCCCGCAGCGCCGCGGCCCGTGTCCCTTGTTGCCGGGATGCTCCAGAGAATCTCACCTGTGGCGGCGTCCCGGAAGGTGGCGCCGCGGTTCCCGCTCTGGCCCATGCTCTCGTGCACGGCGAAAGTTTCCAGTCCTGGTCGGGACGGATCCAGGTCCGAGGTGTGGATGGCGTCGCCGTGGCCAAGCTTGGTGTTGTAGAGCGGCTTGCCGTCGTCGTCAATGGTCAAGGAACCGAACACGAACTCGTCCTTGCCATCCTGATCCACGTCCGCCACGGACAGGTTGTGGTTGCCCTGGCCGCGGTATTCAGCTCCGGCCTCGTCAGAGTCGAACTTCCAGCGCTTCACGAGCTTGCGGTCCACCAGGTCATAAGTGACCAGGGCGGTGCGGGTGTAGTAGCCGCGGCTGAACATCAGAGACGGGTGTTCGCCGTCCAGGTAGGCCACGCCGGCGAGGAAGCGGTCCACGCGGTTGCCGTAGGAGTCGCCCCAGCCGGCGACGCTTCCCCGGCCCGGCTCATAGGCGACCGTGTCCACGGCGGCGCCCGTCCCGCCGTCGAACACGCTAAGGAACTCCGGCCCGGACAGCACGTAGCCCGAGCTGTTGCGGTAGTCAGCGGCGGCGTCGCCGATCACCGTACCGGCGCCGTCCTTGGTGCCGTCCGCCGTCTTCATCGCCACTTCGGCCTTGCCGTCGCCGTCGAAGTCGTACGCCAGCACCTGGGTGTAGTGCGCGCCGGCGCGGATGTTGTGACCCAGGTCGATGCGCCACAGCTTGGTGCCGTCCGTCCTGTACGCATCCACGTAAACGTTGCCCGTGTAGCCTGCCTGCGAGTTGTCCTTGGCGTTCGAGGGCGCCCACGACTGGATGATCTCGTACTTGCCGTCCCCGTCCAGGTCCGCGACGCTCGCGTCATTGGCGGAGTAGGTGTACGGCTTGCCGTCCTTGGTGACGCCGTCGGCCGGCTTGTCCAGCTTGATGGCGAGGTAGTTCTGGGCCAGCGGCGTGAACTCGGCCGTGAGCTTGTCCTGCCCGTTGCCGTTGCCCACCGCCTTGATCACGTACCTGGACGACGCCGTTCCCTCCGGATCGACGTAGGTGGTGGTGTTGCGGATGGGCTCGTCCGTGATCTGCACGCCGTCGCGGATCACGTGGAAGCCGATGCTGTCGCTGTCCAGGCCAAGCATGCGCCAGCCCAGCGTGACGCCATGGTCCATGAGGACGGCCACCGGGGCGCGGTCCAGGTTTTCCATCCGGCGCTTCAGGCCCTGGGCTTGTTGCGCTGCTGCGGCTCCGGCTTCGGCCGGGGCCTGTCTAACTGGTGCAGCCTGGCTGAGCGGGACGCCGGTGAACGCCAGCGCGGCGGCGGTCAATGAGGCTGCAGCCGCTACGGATGGGGCCTTCCGGGTTCTGCGTTTTGCCTTGATGGTGGAGCGATTGTCGGGGTATGCCAAAGAACATCTCCTTTGATGCGGGCGGCACGGGTTGGCCACCCCTGGTCGGTTTTGTATCGTTTCATTCAAATGTCGAATACACTCTCCGCATGTTCGGCAGGGAGTGTGGTCCGGATGCGAAGAAAGCGCTTTCCGCACCTAAGGTCTATCAGGGTTGGCAGAGCCCGGTCAAGGCTCAGGCGGACCTCCGCCTACGCCTGGCTGCTCCACGGGCGGCAGGGCCCGCGCGGGTACGAGTCTTTCATTTCGGAAATTTCCGACATATCCTGCCAAGGTGCTTCCTGACATCTTCGGCGCCCTGGCCAACCCGGCGCGGCGCACCATCCTCGACGAGCTCCGGAACGGGCCGCGGACAGCGGGCGACCTCACGGGCTTGCTCGAGCAGAGCCGCTCTGCTGCGTCGGAGCACCTCGCCGTGCTCCGCGAGGCCGGACTCGTCCGGGAAGAGCGGCGCGGGAGGCACCGGGTGTACCACCTTGAGGCCGCCGGCCTGGCCGAGGTAGGCGGGTGGCTAAAGCATTACGAGCACTACTGGAACCGGCGCCTCGACGCGCTGGGCGATCTACTGGACGAGGAGAACCCAACATGACCGACAACACGATCCGCCTCACGCGCCACTTCCCGCACCCGCCCGAGGCAGTCTGGAAGGCGCTCACCACGCCCGACCTGCTCGCACGCTGGTGGGCGCCCGGTGATATCGCCCCCACGGTTGGACATCGCTTCACCCTGGACATGGGCGCGTGGGGCACCCAGCAGTGCGAAGTCCTGAGCGTCGACCCCGGCGCCTCGATCAGCTTCCTGTTTGCCGAAGGCGCCCTGGACACCACCGTCACCTGGACGCTTGAGACCGTCGAGGACGGCACCGTGCTGCACCTCGAGCACACCGGATTCCAGCTGGACACTCCGATGGGCCGGCAGGCCTTCGACGGCATGGGCAATGGCTGGCCCGGCGTGCTGTCCCGGATCGACGGCGTCCTGGTCGGGGCGCCGCGAGCGTAACGCCCCAGGGCAAGATACAGACCGCAAACATCAGGACGGGCCGGCACCTCGAGTGCCGGCCCGTCCTGCGCTTCCGCGAGGCTCCAGAGCTGCGTCATCGCCAACGTCGTCCATTCACCCCAACCGCTCCCCTTGACTCCCCGACCACCCTTTCCCTACACTTTTCATAAAGCAGAATCTAAATTCCACAAAGCGGAAACGGTAGAACAACCGAGAAGCAGGGAAGATAGATCAAAGCCCTCCCCCGGAAGGACCTACGATGACGTACACAGTGAACTGCTCCATCCTGCTGACGGAGCTGCCCCTGCTCGAGCGCCCCGCAGCCGCGAAAGCGGCGGGTTTTGACGCCGTCGAGTTCTGGTGGCCCTTTGAGAGCTCAGTCCCTTCCGACGTCGAGACCACGGCCTTCGAGCGCGCCATCACCGACGCCGGCGTCCAGCTCTCCGGCCTGAACTTCAACGCCGGCAACATGCCGGGCGGTGACCGCGGCCTGGTGTCCTGGAAGGGACGCTGCTCCGAGTTCAAGGACAACATCGACGTCGTCGCCGGCATTGGTGAGCGCCTCGGCTGCACGGCCTTCAACGCCCTCTACGGCAACCGCCAGGAGGAATTCAGCCCGGAGGAGCAGGACGAACTGGCGGCCAGGAACCTGGCCGCGGCCGCCGAGGGCGTTGCCCGCATCGGCGGCACCGTCCTCCTCGAACCCGTCAGCGGTGCCCCACGGTACCCGCTCCTCAAGGCCCAGGATGCGCTCGACGTGATCGCCCGGGTCAAGGCGGAATCCGGCGCGCAGAACATCAAGCTGCTCGCGGACTTCTACCACCTGGCGGTCAACGGGGACGACGTCGCCGCCGTCATCGAGAACCACGCCAAGGACTTCGGCCACATCCAGATTGCCGACAACCCCGGCCGCGGGGCTCCCGGAACCGGCGAGCTTCCCCTCGGCGAGTGGATCGCCCGCAGCCGCGAGCTCGGCTACGACGGCTACATCGGCCTCGAATACAAGGAACCGCAGGAAACCGCCTTCAGCTGGGCGATCCGCGAACACGCCGCCAGCTAGCGGTTTCGCTCCCCCACCCGCACCACCCAAAGACTTCAGAAAGAGAACCATCATGAGCAACGTTGCAGTTATCGGACTCGGAATCATGGGCCTGCCCATGGCCATCAACCTGGTCAAGGCCGGCCACACCGTCACCGGCTTCAACCGCAGCCAGGACAAGATCGACAAGCTCGTCTCCGAAGGCGGCAAGGGCGCCTCCAGCATCGCCGACGCCGTCAAGGATGCCGACGTCGTCGTCACCATGGTGCCGGACTCCCCCGATGTCGAAGGCGTCGTCAGCGGCAAGGACGGCGTCTTCGCCAACGCCAAGCAGGGCACCCTGTGGATCGACGCATCCAGCATCCGCCCCGACGTCGCCAAGCGCCTGTCCGACGACGCCAAGGCAGCCGGCATCCGCCCGCTCGATGCCCCCGTCTCCGGCGGCGAACAGGGCGCCATCGACGCCGTCCTGTCCATCATGGTCGGCGGCGACAAGGCAGACTTCGACGCAGCATCGGACGTCCTGAACGCAGTCGGCAAGACCATCGTCCACGTCGGCCCCTCCGGCTCCGGCCAGACCGTCAAGGCTGCCAACCAGCTGATCGTCGCCGTCAACATCGAGGTCCTCGGCGAGGCCATCGCCTTCCTTGAGGCCTACGGCGTGGACACCGACGCCGCCCTCAAGGTCCTCGGCGGCGGCCTGGCCGGCTCCAAGGTCCTCGACCAGAAGGGCCAGAAGATGCTGGACCGCAACTTCGACCCCGGCTTCCGTCTGGCCCTGCACCACAAGGACCTGGGCATCGTCACCTCCGCGGCCCGCGAAGCCAACGTCTCCATCCCGCTCGGCGCCGTCGTCGCCCAGCTCGTCGCCGCCACCGTCAACCAGGGCGACGGCGGCCTGGACCACTCGGGACTCTTCAAGCAGGTCCTGCAGCTCTCTGGTCGAAAGTAACCCAGACCGGGAGTAACAGCCCGCCTCCCCCGGAGTTTTTGTCCAGATAATCGGCCCTGAGGGACCTTTAGCGGCCATTATCTGGACAAAAACTCCCACCAACAGCAGAACTTGAGATCCGCCGTCGTACATAACGACGGCGGCTCCCCCGGTACACCCAAATTCAGCCCAGCAGGGCTAAAACAATGACTTTCAAGGAGCACACCATGACCAAGATGCGCACCGTAGACGCTGCCATCGCCATCCTGGAAAAGGAGGGCGCCACCGAGGCGTTCGGCCTGCCGGGTGCGGCGATCAACCCGTTCTACTCCGCCATGCGGGCCCACGGCGGCATCCGCCACACCCTGGCCCGCCACGTTGAAGGCGCCAGCCACATGGCCGACGGCTATTCCCGCGCGGCAGACGGCAACATCGGCATCTGCATCGGCACTTCCGGCCCCGCCGGCACCGACATGATCACCGGCCTGTACGCCGCCTGGGCCGACTCCATCCCCATGCTCTGCATCACCGGCCAGGCCCCCGTGGCCAAGCTGCACAAGGAAGACTTCCAGGCCGTGGACATCGAATCCATCGCCAAGCCCGTCACCAAGATGGCCATGACCATCCTGGAGCCCGGCCAGGTTCCCGGCGCCTTCCAGAAGGCCTTCCAGCTGATGCGCTCCGGCCGCCCCGGCCCGGTCCTGCTGGACCTGCCGATCGACGTGCAGATGACCGAGATCGAATTCGACATCGACACCTACGAGCCGCTGCCCGTCGAAAAGCCCAAGGCCTCCCGCAAGCAGCTGGAGAAGGCCCTGGACATGCTGACGGCAGGCGAGCGCCCGCTGATCGTGGCCGGCGGCGGCATCATCAACGCCGGCGCCTCCGCGCAGCTGGTCGAACTGGCCGAGCTGCTGAATGTTCCCGTCATCCCCACCCTGATGGGCTGGGGCGCCATCCCGGACGACCACGAGCTGATGGCCGGCATGGTGGGCCTGCAGACCAGCCACCGCTACGGCAACGAGTCTTTCCTGCGCAGCGACTTCGTGATCGGCATCGGCAACCGCTGGGCCAACCGCCACACCGGCGGCCTGGACACCTACACGGCGGGCCGCAAGTTCGTGCACATCGACATCGAACCCACCCAGATCGGCCGCGTGTTCTCCCCGGACTTCGGCATCGCCTCCGACGCCGGCGCCGCCCTGGACGGACTGCTGGAGCTGGCCCGCGAGCGCCAGGCCGCCGGTACCCTGCCGGACTACAAGGCATGGGTTGCCGAGTGCGCCGAGCGCAAGGCCACCCTGCACCGCAAGACACACTTCGACAACGTGCCGATCAAGCCGCAGCGCGTGTACGAGGAGATGAACAAGGCGTTCGGCAAGGACACCACCTATGTGTCCACCATCGGCCTGTCGCAGATCGCCGGCGCCCAGATGCTGCACGTGTTCGGCGCCCGCAGGTGGATCAACGCCGGCCAGGCGGGCCCGCTGGGCTGGACCGCCCCGGCCGCCCTCGGCGTCGTTCGCGGCAAGCCGGGCGAGACCGTGGTGGCGCTGTCCGGCGACTACGACTTCCAGTTCATGATCGAGGAGCTGGCCGTGGGTGCGCAGTTTAACCTGCCGTACATCCACGTGGTGGTGAACAACTCCTACCTGGGCCTGATCCGCCAGTCGCAGCGCGGCTTCAACATGGAGCAGAACGTGTCCCTGGGCTTCGACAACATCAACTCCCCCGAGACCGAGGGCTACGGCGTGGACCACATCAAGGTGGCCGAGGGCCTGGGCTGCAAGGCCATCCGGGTGACCAGCCCGGAGGACATGCCGGCCGCGTTCGACAAGGCCAAGGCGCTGATGGGCGAGTTCCAGGTTCCCGTGGTGGTTGAAGTGATCCTGGAAAAGGTCACCAACATCTCCATGGGCCTCGAAATCAACGCGGTGAACGAGTTCGAGGAGCTGGCCACCACCGCAGCCGACGCCCCCACCGCCATCCTGGCCCTGCAGGACTAATCCCCTGCGGGACTGACAACCTGCGGGACTCTAAACCAGCCGCACCGAAAAGTACCGAAGATAGGCAAGCAATGCGCATCGTGATCGCGCCGGACAAGTTCAAGGGCTCACTCTCCGCCCCGGACGTCGCCCGGCACCTTGAAGAAGGGCTCCGGAAGGGCTCCGCCACAGCGGCCGGCCCCGGCACCCTTGAGGTACTGGGCGCCCTTGAGGTACTGCGGATTCCCGTGGCCGACGGCGGCGAGGGCACCCTCGACGCCGCCGTCGGCTCCGGCTTCACCCGCCGCCGCGCCGTAGTCAGCGGCCCCACCGGGCAGCCGCTGACAGCGGAGTTTGCGGTCCGCGGCCGGGAGGCCGTGATCGAAATGGCCACGGCTTCCGGCCTCGCCGTCCTCCCCGGGTACGACGGCGGGCGGCCGGGTTCCGCTTCTGCCCGGGCTGCCAGCAGCCTCGGCACCGGCGAGCTGATCCGCGCGGCGCTCGACGCCGGCTGCCGCCAGATCATCCTGGGCGTCGGCGGCAGCGCCAACACCGACGGCGGCGCGGGCGTGCTGCAGGGACTCGGCGCCCGGCTGCTCGGCGCCGCCGGCAACGAACTCCCCCTCGGCGGCGCCGCCCTGGCGGACCTGGCGGCCATCGACTTCTCCGGCTTCGACACCCGGCTGGAGGAATCCCGCTTCATCCTCGCGAGCGACGTGGACAACCCGCTGCTCGGACCCGAAGGCGCGGCGGCCATCTTCGGACCGCAGAAGGGCGCCACCGCCGCCGACGTCGGCGAACTGGACGCCGCCCTCGCCAACTTCGTCCAGGTCCTCGCCGCGGAGATCGGGCCGCGCGCGGTCAAGGCCGCCAGCGCACCGGGCGCCGGAGCGGCCGGCGGCGTCGGCTACGCTGCCATCGCGGCACTGGCGGCTTCACGCCGGCCGGGCATCGACGTCGTGCTTGAATTCACCCGGCTGGCAGAGCGGCTGGCCGGAGCGGACCTGGTGATCACGGGCGAAGGCAGCCTGGACGAACAGAGCCTGCTGGGCAAGACGCCCATGGGCGTTGCCCGGGCAGCCGCCGGGGCCGGCGTGCCGGTGCTCGCCGTCTGCGGCCGCACCACGCTGACTCCGGAACAGCAGCAGAATTCCGGTTTCCGGCAGGTCTACCCTCTGACCGCGCTGGAAAGCAGTGTAGAGATATGTATAGCTGAAGCAGGCAGACTGCTTGAAGAATTGGGTCAGCACATCGGCGTGCACCTGACCGACAGTGCTTACACGAAGGAGCCCCTGAATGTCTGAAGAACGCTTTGACCTGGTCATCCGGGGCCGGCGCATCCTCACCACCGCCGGGATCGCGGCCCGTGAAGTGGGCGTCCGCGGCGGCAAGATCGTCGCCCTCGAACCGCTGGGCAACGGCCTCGCCGGGGCCGAGGTCATCGAACTGGCCGACGACGAAACCCTGATCCCCGGCCTGGTGGACACCCACGTCCATGTCAACGAGCCCGGCCGCACCGAGTGGGAGGGCTTCGCCTCCGCCACCCGCGCCGCAGCCGCCGGCGGCGTTACCACCATCATCGACATGCCGCTGAACTCCATCCCGCCCACCACCAACGTGGACGGCCTCAAGCTCAAGCGCGAGGTGGCCGAGGACCAGGCCTTCGTGGACGTCGGATTCTGGGGCGGCGCCATCCCCGGCAACAAGGCCGACCTGCGCCCGCTGCACGACGAGGGCGTCTTCGGCTTCAAGTGCTTCCTGCTGCACTCTGGCGTGGACGAGTTCCCGCACCTGGAGGCGGACGAGATGGAGGAGGACATGCGCGAGCTGAAGTCCTTCGACTCGCTCATGATCGTCCACGCCGAGGACTCGCACGCCATCGACCACGCACCCCACCCCGGCGGCGCCCACTATTCCACCTTCCTGGCCTCCCGCCCCCGCGGCGCCGAGAACAAGGCAATCGCCGAGGTGATCGAACGCGCCCGCTGGACCGGCGCCCGCGCCCACATCCTGCACCTCTCGTCGTCGGACGCGCTGCCCATGATCGCCTCGGCAAAGCGCGACGGCGTGCACCTCACCGTGGAGACCTGCCCGCACTACCTCACGCTCATGGCCGAGGAAATCCCCGACGGCGCCACCGCATACAAGTGCTGCCCGCCCATCCGCGAGGCCTCCAACCGCGAGCTCCTCTGGCAGGGCCTGCAGGACGGCACCATCGACTGCATCGTCTCCGACCACTCCCCCTCGACCCTGGACCTGAAGGACCTCGAAAACGGCGACTTCGCCGTGGCCTGGGGCGGCGTCTCCTCGCTGCAGCTGGGCCTGTCCCTGATCTGGACCGAGGCCCGGCACCGCGGCATCCCGCTGGAACAGGTGGTCTCCTGGATGGCCGAGAAGCCGGCCGCCCTGGCCCGCCTCTCCAACAAGGGCCAGCTGGCCCTGGGCTACGATGCCGACTTCTCCGTCTTCGCCCAGGACGAGGCCTTCGTGGTGGACGTGTCCAAGCTCAAGCACAAGAACCCCATCACCCCGTACGACGGCAAGGCACTCTCCGGCGTGGTCCGCCGCACGTACCTGCGCGGCAGCGTGGTGGACGGCCAGACCCCCGGCGGCAAGCTGATCCGCCGCGGCGGCGTCTGAGGACCGCGCGGTGGCTGTGCATGCCCATTCACCGCGCGGCACTTCGGCCCCCTGGGGCGCCAAGGCCCCCGGTGCTGCCAAGGCCCACGGCCTGGCTGTCTGGGTAGCTCCCCCCGAAGGCCAGGACATCGATCCGGAGGTCCTGGCCCGGGCCGCCGAGCTGGTGCTGGCGCGGGCCCTTCAATTTGCTCCGGAGGCGGAAGTCCACTGGCCCGCCGCCGGAGCTGCAACTTCCGCCGCCGGGACGCACCCGGGCACGCCCCCAGGGGAGGGGGAACCCAGCGGTGCGCCCGACGGCGGAACCCCCGTGCCGCCGTCGGCCGGGCACGTCAGCCGGGTGGCCGTGGACCTTGCCCAGTCCGAAGTGCTGCTGGACGGCGAGCGGGTGCCGCTGACCGGCGTCGAATTCAAACTGCTGCGCTACCTGGTGGAGCACTGCTCACGGACCGTTGACCGGGAGGAGCTGCGGCTGTTCCTGGAATCGTTCGACTGCCCCGGCGCCGCGACCCGTTCCATCGACGTCTACGTGGGACGGGTGCGGCGTAAGCTGCGCGGCGGCCGGCATGCGATCGCCACGGTCCGCGGCGGCGGCTACCGCTTCATCTGCGGACCCGCAGCAACCGTGCGCGGCCCGGCGGAATACAGTATCTAGGGCTGCTGTTATCCATACAGTCCGACCAGTCATTGTGCTTGACCAGATTTTTCGCTCGACCCAGATCCATCAGAAGGAATGCCATGAGCCCCAAACTGACCACCAAGCTCCAGCCCGGAACCCAGGCGCCCGACTTCACTCTGCAGGACGCAGAAGGCAAGCAGACCGCGCTGGCCGACTACCGCGGCAAGAATGTCATCGTATACTTCTACCCCGAGGCCGCCACCCCCGGCTGCACCACCGAGGCCTGCGACTTCCGCGACAACCTGGCCTCCTTCCAGGGCTCCGGCTACGCAGTGCTGGGCATCTCCCCCGACGCGCCGGAGAAGCTGGCCAACTTCACGGGCGACTTCGGGCTCACCTTCCCGCTGCTGGCTGACGAGGACCACGCCGTGGCCCTGGCGTACGGCGCCTGGGGCGAGAAGCTGATCGACGGCGAAGTGCACGAGGGCATCGTCCGCTCCACCGTGGTGCTGGACCCCGAGGGAAAAGTCACGCTGGCCCAATACCAGGTCAAGGCGCAGGGCCACGTCCAGGCGCTCCGCGAACAGCTCGGCGTCTAACCCCGGACGCGTCCTCACCTTTGGTCACCTCACCCCGGACGCGTCCTCACCTTTGGTCGCTTAACCCCCGATGCGTCCTCACCTTTGGTCGCTTAAACCGGAACGCTCCTGCATGAACTGCAGGAGCGTTTCGGTTTAAGCGACAGGACCTGAGGAAGGATTCCTACTTCAGGACGACGGTCCGGTTGCCGTTCAGGATGATCCGGCCTTCGCAGTGCCAGCGGACGGCGTTGCTGAGCGCCTTGCACTCGGTGTCCCGGCCGGCGGCGACCAGGTCGTCAGGGCCGAAGGTGTGGTCCACTTCGACCACCTGCTGCGCGATGATCGGGCCCTCGTCGAGTTCCGCGTTGACGTAGTGCGCGGTGGCGCCCACGGTTTTCACGCCACGCGCGTAGGCCTGGTGGTACGGCTTGGCCCCCTTGAACGACGGCAGGAACGAGTGGTGGATGTTGATCGCGCGGCCATCCAGCTTCCGCGCCAGGTCGTCGCTGAGGACCTGCATGTAGCGGGCCAGCACCACCAGCTCGACGTCGAGCTCGTCCACGATTTCCAGCAGCCGTGCCTCCGCCTGCGGCTTGGTGGCCGCAGTGACAGGGACGTGGAAGAAGGGGATGTCGTGCCACTCCACAAGGGTCTGGTGGTCGGTGTGGTTGGACACCACGCCCACAACCTCGATGGGAAGCTCCCCCACCCGGGCCCGGAAGAGCAGGTCGTTGAGGCAGTGGCCGAACTTCGAGACCATGATCAGGACCTTGCGGCGGGACCCATTCCGTTCCAGCCGCCACTTCATGTCGTACTTCTCGGCCACCGGGGTGAACGCGGCTCGCAGCTGCTCCAGCGTGGCTTCGTTGCCGTCGGACGCGAAGTGCACCCGCATGAAGAAGTGGCCTTCGGACCGATCGCCGAACTGCTTGTTGTCGATGATGTCGCAGCCGTACTCCAGCAGGAAGCCGGAGACGGCGTGCACGATGCCCGGGCCTTCGGGGCAGTCCAGGGTCAGGACGTGCTCGACGCCGCTGTTGGCCTGCCCGGAGGCGCGGTTCTCAGTCTGAATAGCAGTCATGGTTTCAGCACTCAATTACATTCACGGCGAGGCCTCCTCGAGAGGTTTCCTTGTACTTGGTTTTCATGTCGGCGCCGGTTTCGCGCATGGTCTTGATGGCCTTGTCCAGGGACACCTTGTGGCTGCCGTCCCCGTGCAAAGACAGGCGCGCGGCGTTGATGGCCTTGACGCTGGCGATCGCGTTCCGCTCGATGCACGGGATCTGCACCAGGCCGCCCACGGGGTCGCAGGTCAGCCCGAGGTTGTGTTCGATCCCCACCTCGGCGGCGTTCTCCACCTGTTCGGGCGTGCCGCCCAGCACCTCGCAGAGCCCGGCGGCCGCCATGGAACAGGCCGAACCCACCTCGCCCTGGCAGCCCACCTCCGCACCGGAGATGGAGGCATTGATCTTGAACAGAATCCCGACGGCGGCCGCCGCCAGCAGGAAGCGCACCACACCGTCGTCGTCGGCTCCGGGAACAAACTTGACGTAGTAATGCAACACCGCCGGCACGATTCCGGCCGCACCGTTGGTGGGGGCGGTGACGATGCGGCCGCCGGCCGCGTTCTCCTCGTTGACCGCCAGCGCGTAAAGGTTCACCCACTCCATCGCGCGGAGCGGGTCCGTGACGCCGGTGTCCGCCGTCAGCGTGCGGAACAACGACGGCGCCCGCCGCCTCACGTTCAGCCCGCCGGGCAGGATGCCTTCCGCGGCGCAGCCGTTGTCCACGCATTCGCGCATGACCGCCCACAGCTTCAGCAGCTCCTCGCGGAGCTCCGCCTCACTGCGCCACACCAGCTCATTGGCCAGCATCACGTCGGAGATCGACATGCCTTCACGGCTGCAGATCTCCAGGAGCTCGTTAGCCGTAGTGAACGGGTACGGCAGCGCGGTTTCGTCCGCCACCACCTTGGCGCCGGCGTCGGCATCACCGTCAACGACGAAACCGCCGCCGATGGAGTAGAAACTCCGTTCACTGAGCACCGTACCGGTGTGGTCCAGGGCGCGAAAGGTCATGCCGTTAGGGTGGGCCGGGAGGGACTTGCGCCGGTGCAGCACCACGTCCTCGTCCCAGTTGAAGTCCACCCGGTGGTCCCCGCCGATGCGCAGCTCGGCGTCCAGGGCGGCGGCTGCCACCTGGTCATCGGCTGTGGAAGTGTCCACGGTCTCCGGGTCCAGGCCCTGCAGGCCCAGCACCACGGCCTTGTCGGAGCCGTGGCCCCGGCCGGTGGCACCGAGCGACCCAAACAGCTCTGCCTGGACCCGGGTGGTGGAGCTCAGCAGCCCGCCGCCCTTGAGCCCGTCGGCGAACTGCTTCGCCGCCCGCATCGGGCCGACCGTGTGTGACGACGACGGCCCGATGCCAACGGAAAAGAGGTCCAGCGCGCTGAGCGCCATCAGGGCACCTCGGGGGAAGCGAACTCCCTCATGGCGTCCAGCAGCCAGCGGCCCAGGTAGTCCGCGAACGAGGCGCGGGGGAACAGCCGGAAGCTTTCCTCCCCGGTCTTGAACAGGACCACCGGGATGTTGCCGACCTCGGTGTTCAGGGCCGTGCCCGGCTTGAGGACGCGCGGGTGCAGGTCCAGGGCGCAGCCCTTTTCCAGCACTGCCCGGGCCTGCGGGCCGGACAGCTCAAACGTGGTGCGGTTGGCGGACAGGTCCACCACCTGCCCGGCGCCGTCGCCCAGGGCGGACTTGAGGCAGCCGATCAGGTCCCCGCCGAGGGAGTCGTGGGCTTCTTCCGGTGCCACCACCAGGAACTCCTGCGGGCCGAGCCACAGGACGCTGACCCGTTCCGTGCCGCGGACCTCGCCGCAGCGCTCCGGCAGGCCACCGGTGACGGAGCCGATCCGGGCGCCGGCCTCGGAGTTGGGATCCACCCGGACGCCGGCCATGGTCTGGAACAGGCCCTCCTTCAGGGTGACTGTTCCCGGCACGGATCCGGCGTCGAACGCTTCGGCCAGGTGTGAGGCTGGGCTGCGGCGGATTTCCCGGAGTCCATTGATGCCTGTGAAAGCTGCAGTGTTAGCCATCTTTGCGGGTCCCTTCGGGGTCAAACAGTACGGTTTCTGCCACGACTACGTCGACGAGCTGGTTGCCGGCGGCAGCCACCAGGGTTTCGCCGATCCGGTTGCGGCCGTTCTTGATCAGGGCCAGGCCGAACGACCGGCCCAGGGCGGCACTGTGGTAGCTGGAGGTTACGAAGCCCTGCATCGGAACCGGGCCGTAGGCGGGGTTCGCCGGGATGCCCTTCTCGATCAGCTGGGTTCCTTCCGGCAACCGCAGCGAGCCGTCCACCGGCAGGACGCTGACCAGGTGCTTGCGGTCATCGCGGTGCTGGTCGATTCGGGAGTAGGAACGCTTGCCGATGAAGTCCTTAGCTTTGGAGACGATCCATTCCATGCCGGCATCCTGCGGGGTGACGGTGCCGTCGGTGTCCTGCCCGACGATCGGGTAGCCCTTCTCGGCGCGCAGCACGTGCATGGTCTCGGTGCCGTAGGGGGTGATGTTGAATTCGGCGCCCGCGGCGGCCACGGATTCCCAGGTGTTCAGCCCGTACCAGGACGGCACGTTGATTTCGTAGGCCAGTTCACCGGAGAACGAGATCCGGCAGATGCGGGCCTTCACGCCGGACGCGAGGGTGGTTTCGCGGAAGGTCATGAACGGGAACGCCTCGGCGTCCAGGCCGCCGTTGGCGGCCAGTTCCGGTGCCACCTTGGCGATGACGTCGCGGGACTTGGGCCCGACGACGGCGATCGTGCTCCACTGTTCGGTCACCGAGGTGCAGTGCACGTCGAGTTCCGGCCACTCGGTCTGCAGCCATTCCTCCAGCCAGTCCAGCACCTTGGCGGCGCCGCCGGTGGTGGTGGTCATGAAGTAGGTTTCCTCGTCCAGGCGCAGGGTCACGCCGTCGTCGAAGATCATGCCGTCCGAGAGGCACATGACGCCGTAGCGGGCGGAACCCGGGGCGAGCTTCTTGAACGCGTTGGTGTAGATCCGGTTCAGGAATTCACCGGCGTCCTTGCCACGGATTTCGATCTTGCCGAGGGTGGTGGCATCCATGAAGCCCACAGAGTCGCGGACGGCGGCGCACTCGCGGAGCACAGCCTCGTCCATGTCCTCGCCGTGCTGCGGGTAGTACCACGGCCGCTTCCACTGCCCGACGTCCTCGAACAGTGCGCCCTGGGCAACGTGCCACGGGTGGATCGAGGTGACGCGGGCGGGATCGAACAGCTCGCCGCGCTGGCGTCCGGCCAGTGCCGCGAAGGCCACCGGGGTGAACGGTGCGCGGTAGGTGGTGGTGCCGATGTCGCCGATGCCCCGGGAAGCCTCGCCGGCCTGGCGGAGAGCCGCGGCGATGACGCCGATGGCGTTCACGCCGGACGTCTTGCCCTGGTCGTTGGCGGTGCTGATCGAGGTGTAGCGCTTGATGTGCTCCACGGACCGCATGCCCGCACCGGTGGAGCGCAGGACGTCAGCCACGGACTGGTCACGCTGGAAGTCCACGAAGTGGTGGTGCCAGTCGTCGGGGGTTCCGGTCTGGCCGGGGACCAGCCACAGCTGGCGGGTCGGGGCGGACGCCTTCGGCTCCGCCAGGGCGGAGGGTTCGACGGCGGATTCGAAGCCGGCGGCGATCGCAGCCGTTGCTCCGGCCGAGATACCCTCGGCCAGGCAGTCAGCGAGTTCGAAGCTGCCTCGGCCGGAACCGATGGTCTGCTGGTTCGGAACCACGGTGGCCGGCACGAAGGCCGCGAGGTCCTCGTCCCAGCGCAGCTTGCCCTGGCGCTGCGAGTGCAGGTGCACCAGCGGGCTCCAGCCGCCGGACACTGCCAGCAGGTCGGCGGCGATCTCTTCAATGCCCGAGGTGAGCTCGCCGTCGTCGTTAATGCTGCGGACTGTGACGCTGCTCAGCCGGCCACCCGCTGCGCCCTCTCCGGAGGAAGCGGTGTTGGCCACCGCGCTGCCGATGAGCACCCGGGTGCCAGCTTCGACGGCGGCGGCAGCCACCGGTGTGAGGGCGGGACGGGCGTCGACGACGGCCGCGACCTTGATGCCGGCGGCGCGCAGGTCCGCGGCCAGGGCGTAGGCGCTGTCATTGGTGGTGCTGATCACCACGCGGGACCCTGCGGCCACGCCATAGCGGTTCAGGTAGCTGCGGACAGCGGAGGCGAGCATGATGCCCGGGCGGTCGTTGTTCTCGAACACCAGCGGACGCTCGTGGGCGCCGGGGGCCAGGACAACCTGGTTGGCACGGATGTGCCAAATACGCTGGCGGGAAACGCCGGCGGCGGCCGGGCTGGAGAGGTGGTCGGTGCGGTTCTGGACCGCGATCACGTAGTTGGCGTCGTACGCGCCGAACGCCGTAGTCCGGTTCAGCACGGTGCTTTCGGCGCCGGAGACGAGCTCAGCCTCGACGTCGCCAACCCATTCCAGGGCGGGCTTGCCCTCGATGGTTTCCGCCAGTCCGGAGGCGGTGGACCCGGACAGCAGGGAGCCGCCGAGTTCCGGCTGGTCGTCCATCAGGATGACGCGGGCGCCGCTGCGGACGGCTTCGCGTGCCGCGGCCAGGCCGGCGGGGCCGCCGCCGATCACGAGGATGTCGGTGTGGACGTACTTCTTGTCGTACTCGGCGCGGTCATCGGCCGGGTCCAGCTTGCCCAGTCCGTTCAGGAAGCCGGCCTTCAGGCCGTCCACCAGGGAAACGGTGGTGGCGGGGAGCATGGATTCGGCAACGTCGCCGGGGAAGCGGGCTTCGATCCGGACCAGGGCGTTGGGCTCTTCCACGCCGGCGGCCAGGATGCCGCGGGCACGGTCCTCGTACAGCGAGTTGCCGGCGGCGATGCGGCCGTTGGCCAGCAGCGCGGAGGCCAGGGTGTCGCCCGGATGTCCGGTGAATTCCTCGCCGTCCACGGTGAAGCGCCAGGAGATGCTGCGGTCGATGCGGCCGCCGGTGCTGAGGCGCGCGTTCTGGGAGGTCACTTGGTCGCTCCTTCCGGGGCGGTGCTGGGGCTGAGGGGGGTGGTGCTGGCGGCGCCGGTGCTTGCGGTGCCGGTGTCAGCTGCCGGGGGGAAGGGAGCGGCGGGCCGTGGCACCCCCATCGGGTAGACGGCCTGGATGTCGTACGTGACCGTGTCGCGGAGCATGTTGAACCACTGCCGGCAGCCGGTGCTGTGCACCCACCGTTCGGCGAAGGTGCCCTTGGTGTTCTCGCGGTAGAACAGGTACTCGGCCCATTCCCGGTCGGTGAGGTCGTTGGGGTTCTCGGGGTACGGCACGTGGGCCTGGCCGCCGTAGTGGAACTCTGTTTCGTCCCGCGAGCCGCAGTTGGGGCAGGAGATAAGCAGCATGAGCGTCTTCTTTCTTGTGGACCGTGGCTAGTGGGCGACCGCGGCAGCGCCGTGTTCGTCGATCAGGGCACCGGTTTCGAAGCGTTCCAAAGCGAAAGGCTTGTTCAGCTTGTGCGGTGCTCCGGTGGCGATGGTGTGCGCGAAGGTCAGGCCGGCAGCCGGCGTGCCCTTGAAGCCGCCGGTTCCCCAGCCGCAGTTGACGAACATGTTGTCCACCGGGGTGGTGCCCACGATCGGCGAGGCATCCAGCGTGGTGTCCACGATGCCGCCCCAGGTCCGGAGCACGTGGGCCCGGGCAAAGATCGGGAACAGCTCGACGGCGGCCGCCATCTGGTGCTCGATCACGTGGAAGGAGCCGCGCTGGCCGTAGCCGTTGTAGGAGTCGACGCCGGCGCCCATGACCAGTTCGCCCTTGTGTGCCTGGGAGACGTACACGTGCACGTGGTTGGACATGACAACGGTGGGGTGGACGGGCTCGTGGAGTTCGGACACCAGTGCCTGCAGCGGGTGTGACTGGATGGGCAGCCGGAAGCCGGCCATTTCCGCCAGGACCGAGCTGTGCCCGGCGGCGCAGAGGCCCACCTTCTCGGTGTTGATGGTGCCGCGGTTGGTCTTGACGCCCACCACGCGGTTGCCGTCCTTGACGAAGCCGGTGACTTCGCAGTTCTGGATGATGTCCACGCCGAGCTCGTCGCACTTGCGGGCGAAGGCCCAGGCGACGTGGTCGTGCTTGGCGATGCCGGCGCGCGGCTGGTAGGTGGCGCCCATGACCGGGTAGCGAATGTCGTCGCGGATGTTCAGGATGGGGCAGAGTTCCTTGACCTGCTGCGGGTCCAGCCATTCCGCGTCCACGCCGTTGAGCTTGTTGGCGCCCACGCGGCGGATGCTCTCGCGCACGTCGCCCAGGGTGTGGGCCAGGTTCATCACGCCGCGCTGGCTGAAGAGGAAGTCGTACTCCAGCTCCTCGGGCAGGATCTCCCACAGCTTCAGGGCGTGCTCGTAGATGGCAGCGCTCTCGTCCCAGAGGTAGTTGGAACGGATGATGGTGGTGTTGCGGGCCATGTTGCCGCCGGCCAGCCAGCCCTTTTCCAGGACGGCGATGTTGGTCATGCCGTGGTTCTTGGCCAGGAAGTACGCGGTGGCCAGGCCGTGCCCGCCGCCGCCGACGATCACGGCGTCATAGGAGGACTTGGGCTCCGGGTTGTGCCACAGGAAATCCGGGTGCTCCGGGAGCTGGTGGGTGCTCACTGGGCTGCTCCAATCATGTCTTTTTCAAACGCGGCAATCTCGGTTGCGCCGCCGAGCTGGGGGTACAGGGGGAACTGCTCGGCGAGTGCGGTGACGCGGGCGCGAAGGTCGACGGCGGTGCCGTCGTCGAGCGTTCCGGTGCCGTCTGTGCCAGTACTGGCAGAGGCGATCAGGGCCGTGGCGATGATGTCCGCGACCTCGGTGAATGCGGCGGCGCCGAAGCCGCGGGTGGCCAGGGCGGGGGTGCCGATCCGCAGGCCGGAGGAGACCATCGGCGGGCGGGGGTCGAACGGGACGGCGTTGCGGTTGACGGTGATGCCGATGCGGTGCAGCACGTCTTCGGCCTGCTGTCCGTCCAGTTCAGAGTTCCGCAGGTCGACCAGGACCAGGTGGACGTCGGTGCCGCCGTTGACCACCGTGATGCCGGCGGCTTCGACGTCGGGCTGCAGGAAGCGCTCGGCCAGCAGCTTGGCGCCCTCCAGGACGCGCTCCTGGCGTTCCTTGAAGCCCTCGGTGGCTGCGAGCTTGAAGGCCACGGCCTTGGCGGCGATGACGTGCTCCAGCGGACCGCCCTGCTGACCGGGGAAGACGGCGCTGTTGATCTTCTTGGCGTACTGCTCCTTGGCGAGGATGACGCCGCCGCGCGGGCCGCCCAGGGTCTTGTGCGTGGTGGTGGTGACGACGTCGGCGTACGGCACCGGGTTGGGGTGGAGGCCGGCGGCGACGAGGCCGGCGAAGTGGGCCATGTCCACCATCAGGTAGGCACCGACAAGGTCGGCGATCCGGCGGAACTCGGCGAAGTCGAGCTGGCGGGAGTAGGCGGACCAGCCGGCCACGATGAGCTTCGGCTTGTGCTCCAGGGCCAGGGCCTCGACCTCGGCCATGTCCACGCGGAAGTCGGATTCGCGGACGTGGTACGGGACCACTTTGTAGAGCTTGCCGGAGAAGTTGATGCGCATGCCGTGGGTGAGGTGGCCGCCGTGGGCCAGGTCCAGGCCCATGATGGTGTCGCCCGGGTTCAGCAGCGCGAACATGGCGGCCGCGTTGGCCTGCGCGCCGGAGTGCGGCTGGACGTTGGCGAACTCGGCGCCGAAGAGCGCCTTCACGCGGTCGATGGCCAGCTGCTCGACGACGTCGACATGCTCACAGCCGCCGTAATAGCGCTTGCCCGGGTAGCCCTCGGCGTACTTGTTGGTGAGGACCGAACCCTGCGCCTCCATGACGGCCGCAGGAGCGAAGTTCTCCGAGGCGATCATTTCCAGCGTGGACTGCTGGCGGTCCAGCTCGCGGGCGACTGCTTGCTGGATCTCGGGATCGACTGCGGAAAGTCGGTCGTTCAACTGCTCAACCACGAATACTCCTTATGAAATACCACTTTGCTTACGACTGATATATCAGTATGAGGTCAATGGTATGATTGAGCTCACAACAGAGTCAATAGCTGGAAGCAAAATGGCACTTCGCTTCCACTTGGAGCCTATGAACGGAGTCTCGCTGTGAATGCTCTTCCCGCCATGCCGCCCGCCGAGGACGAAGTGCTGTCCCAGGCCGAGGCCGCGTACCGGCAGCTGCGCGACAAGCTGATCATGCTGGACATCCGCCCGGGCGAGCCCATCAACGACGGCCAGTTGGCTACTGAACTGGGCTTCGGGCGCACGCCCGTGCGTGAGGCCATCAAACGGCTGGAGGTGGACCACCTGGTGGTGTCCTACCCCCGGCGGGGAACCTTCGCCACCACCGTGGACTTCACGGAACTGGCCGACGTCTCGGAGATCCGGGAGCTGCTTGAGCCGCTCGCGGCGCGCCGGGCTGCGAAGCGGGCCAACGCCGCCATGCGCGAGGAACTGCTGGACGTCGCGAAGGCCATCTCGGAGCTGGCGCCCACGCCCGCCCAGTCGCGGGAGCTCATGCGCTACGACCTGACGGTGCACCGGCTGATCTACCGCGCCGCGGCCAACCCGCACCTCGAGGACACCCTGATCCGTTATGACAACCTGGCCACGCGCATCTGGTGCCTGGTCCTGGACAAGGTCCCCTCGGTGAGCGGCCACATCAGCGAGCACGTGGACCTGCTGAAGGCCGTGGCCGAGGGGGACGCGGACAAGGCAGGCGAGCTCGCGCTGCACCACGTCACGAGCTTCGAGGAGACCATCCGCAAGGTGCTGTAGCCTCGCCGCGGATACCCACAAGCTTGACGTGGGCGACCGCCTGACTGCGGCAGGATCTGAGGAAGGGATCCGCATGAGGCGATGGGATGTGAGGAAGCGTCATGCATCACGTGCCCTGCCTCAAACGCTTCCTCAGCTCTCGTCGCCGAACCCCCAAACGCTTCCTCAGCTCTCGTCGCCGAACACCAAACGCTTCCTCAGCTTTGGTCGCTTGAACAGTGTCAAGCGACGGGATCTGAGGAAGCACCGCATCTAAAGCGACGGGATCTGCCGGAGGGTTTGCGGCGCTTCAAGGAACGAGGAATCCCCCGGGTCTTTCCCGGGGGATTCCTCGTTCATGGGTGACGGTGTTGCTGCCTAGTGGCCGCCGCCTCCGATCACGCCCTTCTCGACGGCCTTCGTGACGGCGTCGGCTTCGGTCTGGGTCAGGGTGCCGTCCTTGACGGCCGTGTCCAGCTTGGTCTTCAAGGCTGCCGCGCGCTCCGCCTCTGCGGCGGCGCGGATTTCCGTCAGGGCCGCGGTGACCTTGGCTTCGTCGACGCTGAGGGCCGTCGCCAGGGACTTGGCCATCGCCGCGTCCTGGGCTGTGCGGTCAGGCTTGGTGCCCTCGGTGGGCGCCGCCGTCGGCGTGTTGGCCTCGCGGAACGCCTGGATCGCCGCGGTGACCTTCGCTTCGTCAACACCCAGCTTGGTGGCAAGGTCCGCCGCGATCTGGCCGCGGTCACCGCCCTTGTGGCCCCGGAAACCGTCAGTCGATGCGCCGCTCTCCGTCGACGTGCTCGACGTTGCGCTGGGGCTCGGAGTGGTGGCGGCTGAGGCCATTCCGGTAACCCCCAGGCCGGCGCCCAGCGCGAGGGCTCCAGCGGTGATGCCGAGGGTGATTCTCTTGGTTCGTGACATGGTGTCTCCTTGGTCGGCCGTGTGATACGGCTTTTGAACGGAAGGGCATCTGTCCTAGCCCCTCACTCAAAGATCCGGCAGCAGGTTAGGGCACCGCTGTTCGGAAACTGTCAGGAGGCTGTGAACCCTGAAAGTTGCGAAACCGTCGGCAATGGTCCACCTGACGCAACTTTTCAACCAATGAAAACCGCGCATACTTCAACCCGGCAATCGGCCAAGCTTGTCCAAACGACGTCCCCCGCGGCAGTGCCGAAGAAAGAAGGAAGCAATGACCCTCAGCGTCGAGGAAATGAACAAGCAGCTGCCGGTTGCCAATGCGCTGCCCGGCGAAGCCGTGCCCTACTACATGGCCTCCGGCGAGGGTGCACGCTACGAGATCGACGGGCAACTGATTACCGTGATCGCCCGCGCCGCGGACACCGGCGGCATCTTCAGCGCCGCCTACATTTCCGGCGGCATGGGAGCAGAATCCCCGTTCGTCACCCATAAGATCGAGCACAAAACCCTGTACGTCTTTGACGGCATCCTCCATGTCTGGCTCCCCGGCGAAAGCCGCATCCTGATCCCGGGTGACTCCGTCGTGATTCCACCGGGAACACCGCACGCCTACCGGATGGCCGGCCACTACACCCGCTTCCTGAACTGGATGACGCCGGGCGGGGCTGAGGCCTACTACGAACGGGTCGGCACCCCTATCGATTCGCATGTCCCGCCGGTGCACGCCGGCCATCGGCTGAGCGCCCGGGAAGCGGCGGAAGTCGGCGCCGAGTTCGGCATCACCTTTCCGGATGTGGAGCGGGTGGCACCGTCGCTGCAGCAGAATGCCGGGCTGCCTGCCACACTGAGCCCCTACTTCCTCAGTGCCGGCGAAGGGGAACGCCTGGTCAGCTACCAGACCATGTTCACGTACCTCTCCCGGCCGGAGAACACGGGCTCGAACTACTTTGCCGTCCACACCAAGGGCGCCAAGTCCCCCTATATCCCGCTGCACTTCCACTCCGAGCACACCGAGAACTTCCTGTGCACCGAGGGCCGCATGTGGCTCTACGCCAACGGCCGCGAGGTGCTGCTCACCAAGGGCGACTTCCTGCACGCCCCGGCGGGCACCGTCCACTCCTTCGCGTTCGACTCCCACAACACCCAGATGGTCGGGTTCCTGACGCCGTCGGTCTTCAACGGCTTCTTCGAATACTTCAACAAGCCCACCGACGACTACATGTACACCGAGGGCGGCGAGCCCTACATGGATATGGAGGGCTTCGGCCGCGCCCAGGCGGAAATGGACCTCACCGTCGTCGGCCCGCCGCCCCAGCGCCGCGCCGCCCTGGATATCTAAGGCGCCGAAACAGCAACGCGGGGTCACTTCCCGCCCAATACGGTGAGGTTATTGGGCTGGAAGTGACCCCGCGTTGCGGTATTTAAGGGGTCAGGAACCCTGTGACTGCCGCACCAGCGCGCGGCCGTAGTCGTTCCCGTTCGGCGTGCGGAGGACCGTGTGCATGTGGAACGGGGCGGGGGTGTCGTTGTTGAGGAACACGCCGGTGTGGTGGTCCAGCTCCATGACCACCACTGGGCTCTGGATCCGGAAGTAGAAGGCGTCCTCGCCCTGCCAGCCGCCGATCCAGGAGAACCGCGTTTCGCCGAAATGCTCCCGGATTTCCCGCAGCCGCGCGGCGCGGGGCCCGGCGGGAAGGGCGGCGACGAAGTCCTCCACCAGCCTGTCGAACAGCGCCAGCGATTCGGGCGGCAGCGATCCGGCCAGGATACCCTCGTAGGGGATCACGCGGTTGTCCTGGAAGCAGCCCGCCAGGTGGCGCTCGTCGCCGGGATGCAGCCGGCCCTCGGGCATCGCCGGATCCACCATCTCAGCGAAGGAGAGCGCCTCCCCACGCAGAAACTCGGGCAGTGACGCCATCAGGTCACGGGCCACGCTGATGCGCTCCTTGAACACCTTGACGCCCTTGTGCGGACCGGCGTCGATGACGTCCGGCTCGGCACCAAGGAACATCGGCGACAGGACCAGCTGGGTTCCGGCCACCAGGCAGTTGAGCGCGAGGTGATGGCCGAACAGCTGCCAGCCCCACGGCTCGGTTTCCGACGGTTCGCCGTAGAGGGCGAAGTTGTAGCTGTATTCGTTCATCAGCTCCGGCAGTTCCACCAGCTCGCCCAGGAAGCCGTTGATGCGCATCAGGTTCCGTGCCAGCGCGTACCCCTCCGGGCTCAGGCTGGCCTCCACGACGGCGAGCGCGGCATCGCGCACGGCCGGATCCAGGTCCTCGAGCCGCAGCCCGGTGTCGTGCTGCATGAATTCGGGGTTGGCCCAGCTCTGCCATTCGTGGGCGTCCGCCGCGTAGCTCAGGCGGTTCCGCTGTTCGGCCGAGGCGGTGGCGAGCAGTTTGCCCGCGGCGGCGACCATTTCCGCCGTCGGCGCCTCTTCCCCTGGCCGCGCCTCGGCGAGGCTGAAGAGCCCGGGGCGGATGACGCCGTCGTTCGTTACACCGACGAAAGGCGCGGGGTACAGCTTCTGCCAGCCCTCGATCATGGGGCCGGCAAAGGAGTCGGTCTTGGCCTCCTCGGCGTAGGAGCGCGCGTCCAGTCCGCGCAGCCGCGCCACCCGGGGGTGGTCAGGCGCATACAGGAAATCACGAAACGACGACTGCATTGATGCCCTCCTTCAGTTGCTCGAATGGTCCGGTGTTTCCCCAGCCGGCCGCGACGGCCAGGGCGGCGGCCGCGGCCTCCGCGGAGGAACCGCGCCAGGCGACGTGCTGGTCCGGACGGACGAGGACGGCATCGGCCGCCCACAGTTCCGCCATTGGCGTCCCGTCGTCGGAAGGCCCGACGGCGGTGACGGTCACCGGGATGCCGTGGCCGGCAGCCGCCGTGATGACGGGCGCAAAGGCCTGCTCCGGCGGCAGGCCATCCATAACCGTGCTGTCCACGAGCAGCGAGAATCCCGTTCCGAGGACGTCGTAAAGGGAGGTGGTGCCGTCCAGCCAGGCGTGCGGCAGCAGGGCGCCGGGGCTGGCCGAGGGCACGTAGCGGATCGGGTCCTCGGCCGGTACAGGTGCGCCGTCGGGGGCCACCAGCGGGGACTCGGAGTAGCTGTACCCGAGGACCAGGCCCAGCGAATCGAACTCGCTTTGCTTGACGGCAAGCGCGTCGTGAGCGCCGGCCCGTGCGGCCTCACCTTCAACCCCGGCAGCCGTCAGCGCGGCGTCGGCGAAATGGTAGGCGAGGGCCTTGCCGTTGGCTGCGGCGTCGCGGATGGTCCGGTCGGCCACGGGCCGGCGCTCCGGTCCGTAGCTTTCCAGCAGCCCCGGACCCGCCCAGCCCTCGAAGGCGGCGGCGATTTTCCAGGCCAGGTTGGCGGCGTCGCCTATGCAGGTGTTGAAGCCGTGGCCGCCCCAGGGCGGGTTCTGGTGCGCGGCGTCCCCCACCAGGAACACCTTGTCCGTGCCATAGGACGGGGCAAGGAGCATGCGGGCCGTCCAGGGGTCGGTGGCGATCACGTCAACGTCGATGTCGGCCCCCACGAGGGACCGCACCAGGGTGGCCGGATCAGGCTCGGACGCCCCGCCGACACCCTGGATGATGGCCCACCAGGTCTGGTCCAGGTCCATCCGTCCCACCATGCCCGCCGCGCCCGGCCCCAGCACCCAGTACTGGACGGCGGGGTCCAGCGTGATGGTGGAGGCAAGGTCACGGGAGCGGAAGAGGATGCTGACGTTGGACAGGGCGGCGGACTCCCCCTCGAGCCGGAGGCCCAGGCCGTGGCGGATGGTGGAGGAGCCGCCGTCGGCCCCTGCCAGGTATGCGCAGTCGACGGCGGTGCGGCGCCCGGAGTCGTCGGCAATGGTCACGCGCTGCCCGCCGTCGGGGAGGGCAGCGAAGCTGTCGACCCGCAGCCCCGTGAGCAGGGTGGCGTGCGGCGACGCCGCAACGGCCTCCCGCAGCACCGCCTCCAGCACCGGCTGCGGCACCTGCTGGCCGCACTCGGGCTGCGGTCCGTAGCGGCCGGGCTCGAGCTGGAAGGCGTTGGGGAAGCGCCTGATCTCGGAGCCGGTCAGCGCGGAACAGAAGATGACGTCCTGCGCGAAACCGACGGGCAGCGGAGCGGCGTTCCGGAGCGCGTCGGCGAGGCCGAGCCTGCGCAGGTGCGTCATGGTGCGTGCGTTGGTGGTCTTGGCCCGCGGCCTGTCCGGGTCGATCAGCGTACGGGGTTCGATGACCGTGCTGCGGATGCCTTTGCTGGCCAGGTCCAGGGCCAGGAACAGTCCGCTGGGCCCTCCCCCGGAAATGAGGACCGGCGTCTCGGCCGGCACGTCCTGGAGCCCGGCGTAGCTGACGGCGGTCATCAGGCCCTCGCCCTGAGGGACGGTTCGCCAATGGGAGTGACCAGGGTGCCCAGCCGCTCGATCTCGACCTCAACGGTGTCCCCCGGCTGCAGCAGCCACTGGGGTGTGCGCGCGTACCCGACGCCGTCGGGGGTGCCGGTGGCGATCACATCGCCGGGGTGGAGCGTGAACGTCTGGCTGATCAGTGAGATGATGGCCGGCACGGAAAAGATCATGTCCCGGGTGTTGCCGTGCTGGACCTCGCTGCCGTTGACACGGGTCCGGACCTCGAGGCCGTCGCGCAGGTCGCCCACCTCGTCGCGGCTGACCAGCGGTCCCAGCGGGCCGGTGAAGTCGCCGTTCTTGCCGAGGGTCCACTGCGTCGTGAGCTTCTGGGCGCGCCGGGCCGTGATGTCGTTGAAGGTGGAGTAGCCGAAGATGGCCTCTGCGGCCTGGTCCTCGGTCACGGACTCCGCACGCTTGCCGATGTAGGCGGCCACTTCGCCTTCCCAGTCCAGGCCTGCCTCGCCGCCCGGGACCGGGACAGGGACGTTCCCGACGGACAGGGAAGCAGTCCACCGCCCGAACAGGGTGGGATACGGGGGCAGTTCCTGGTCCTTGTAGCTGCCTTCCGCCGCGTGCGCCTTGTAGTTCAGGCCGACGCAGATGACGCGGGCAGACGCCGGAACCAGGGGAACTTCGGTGACCGTGCCGCGCTCAAGCGAAAGCGACCCGGCGCCCTCAACGAGGGACAGCGCCTTCTCTTGCCACCCGTCGGCATCCGCCCAGAAGTCCGTCACGGGTGCCAGCGGAAACACCCTGGCGCCGTCGGGGGCAGTGCCGTGCAGGGCGGCCGCCCAGGTGTCGCCGTCGTGATTAATGCCTATGTACTGCATGTGGGGCCTTTCAGGTTCGCCCGGGGGGGCGGGGGTCGGTCGGAGGGCACGGCAAACAGAGCCCGTGCGGGCAGGGGCTGCCCGGGGATGGTGCCGAAGCGGCGTTGTGGAAACTCAGGTAAGGAAACTCAGGGGATGCCGGACTGCCGGCGGAAGAAACTGACGGTGGCGGCCAGTGCCTTCTCCGCCGCGGCCGAGCTGCCGTCGGGCAGGGACCACATGTGATCCGCACCGTCCAGGAGAAGAAGTTCGACGTCGGCCCCTGCCTTTTCCAGTTCGGCCGCCAGGGATTGGGATTGGGCGGCTGGAACGAAGCGGTCGGCTGTTCCGTGGACCAGGAGGAAGGGCGGGGCACCAGGACCGACGTAGCTGACGGGGCTCGCGGCGGCTGCCTTCTGCGGTTCCTCCGCCAGGACGGCGCCGATCAGCTGTTCCTCCCGGGAGGCCGGGTCAGTGGCCCTCGCGACGGCGTCGGGCAGGGCCTGCTCCCCCATGCGGTTCAGGTCGGTCGGCGGGTACCAGGCGGCCACGGCCGCGACGGGACTGTCGCCGCCAATCAGGCCGACCAGGCTCGCCAGGTGGCCGCCGGCGGAGTCGCCCCAGGCGTAGATCCGGGTGGGGTCCACGCCGTAGTCGGCGGCGTGGTTCCGCAGCCAGCGGACCGCGGCCTGGGCGTCGTGCAGCTGGGCCGGATAGTGGGCCTCCGCGCTCAGCCGGTAGTCCGCCGAGGCGACGACGAAACCGGCTTCGGCAAGGACCTCGAAGGGTGTGAGTCCGAAGCCGTCCGCGACGGGACCCAGCGATGACCGCGCTCCGACCCGCCAGCCGCCGCCGTGGAAATGCACAATTGCCGGCCGGAGGACCGAAGCAGGTTCGGGGAGGTACAGGTCCAGGAGCAGCGGACGGTCGACGGAGCCACCCGTGCGGGCGAACTCCACGCCTTTCAGCACGTGGCCTTCCGTCATCATCGACTCCTTTGCTGCCTTCGCCGGTTCCGCTTTGGCCCGGCCGGCCCTCTTGGGGCTTCTACCTCAAGGGCTTGTCCTCTAAGACTGTCGGATCAGGGACAGAGCCTGTAGCGGCCATTTCAATCATTGAAACGGCTTTGCCGACTCCAGCTCGGCGGCCAGGAAGGCCAGGCCCTGCCGTACTATTCCGAGCGCGGCGGAATGGTTGAGGTAGCCGTGGGTAGCGCCCTGTTCCAGGCGGTATTCCACCGCAATGCCGGATTGGCGAAGCCCCGCCACGAAAAGTTCGGCCGAAGGGCGCAGGTCGTCGTACTCGCTGGCGAGAACGGCGGCCGGCGGCAGGCCCAAGGGGTCGGCATGCCCGGGCATGGCGTACGAGGACGCCATGCCCGCCGGCCCTCCGATGTAGTTTTCGACCATCCCGCGGCAGTCGTCGGCGGTGAAGCGAAGGATCCTTGGCAGGGCTGCCAGGACGCCGTCATTCCCAGTTTCATCGGAGGCCCCTCCGGATGCAACGGCCGCCGCGTCTCCTGCATGCGGCAGATCGGCATGCAGGAAGGGATAAGCCAGTAATAGCTTGGCCGGCATCGGTTCCCCGGCATCCTTCAGGTACATCCCCGCTCCGACAGCAAGGTTGGCCCCCGCACTGGCCCCGCCGAGGCACAAGCGGCCTGGTGCCACGCCGAAGTCCCCGGCATGGGTGGCCGCCCACAACCATGCCGCGAGGGCATCCTCATGGGGCACCGGAAAATGCACGCCGTCGCGGGCCAGGCGGTAGTCCACGGAGAACACCACGCCGCCGGTCCTTTGCGCGAGCTCGCGGGCCAGCTGGTCAGCCTCCCGCATGTCGAGGTTGCCTCCGGCGAATCCTCCGCCATGCAGCCAGACCAGTCCGGGCACACCGTCGTCGGGCACAACGCCGTCGGAACCGACCGGGCCGTAGGCCCGTATGGGCACGGTTCCGTTGGGTCCGGGCGCCTCCACGGACCGGACGGGAACATGGGGAGGCGAGTAGGGCAGGAGCGACCCGCTAAACGCCTCGAGCCGTTGCATCCCGTCCGGATCAGCCAGCAGCTCCGCGAACGAGCTGATTCCGGCCAGGTGATGCAGAAGCCCGGCCAGCTCCGGATCCAGGCTCATGGCAGGGCCGACAGTTGCACGGTGCCCGCAAAAATGCCGGGTTCGCAGCTGAAGGAGTGCGTCCCGGAGCCAACTTCCACAGCGTCGGAGCCGTCCGGCAGGGACACCGAGGCAGTGCAGCCGGCGGGGACCGTGACGGACAACAGGAAGGTGCCGCCGTCGTGCTCCCACCGCACTGCCGCCTCGCCGTAGGGGGTCTCGTGCCGGGCGGCTGCCCAGGTCAAGCCGCCGCCGGGCAGCGGCCGGACCCGCAGTGTCCGGCTGGCGAGGCCGGCAGGGGCAAGGCCTGCGACGGTGCGGTGCATCCAGTCGGCCACGGCTCCGAGCGCGTAGTGGTTGAAGGAGGTCATGTCGCCGGGGTTGATGCTGCCGTCCGGGAGCATGGAATCCCAGCGCTCCCAGATGGTGGTGGCGCCCATCGTGACCGGATACAGCCAGGACGGGCATTCCGTCTGCAGCAGCAGGCGGTAGGCCGCCTCCGCGTGGCCTTCGTCGCTCAGCGCGTCGGTGACCAGCGGTGTCCCCACGAAGCCGGTGGCAATCCGGTAGCCGTCGGCGGCCACGGTTTCCGCCAGCCGCTCCCCTGCTGCGGCACGCTCCTCCGGTTCGAGCAGTCCGAAGCGCAGGGCCAGCGCATAGGAGGTCTGCGTGGCCGGCTGGAGGCTGCCGTCGTCGGCGATGTATTGCTTGCGGAACACGGAACGGGCGCGGTCCGAGAGTTCGTGGAGGCGGGCCGTCTCGGTGTCCTCCCCCAGCAGCGCCGCCGCCTGCGACGCGATCGACGCCGAGTACGCCAGGTAGGCCTGCGCCACCAGCTGCCAGGGGGTCCTGGCGGCACCGGGATCGTTCGGCGGCGCGGCCGGGTCCAGCCAGTCGCCGAACTGGAATCCGTGTTCGAAGCGCAGCTCCGGCCCGGCGGCGTCTGCCGCCGCAGCCAGCCATGCCGCCATCCCGGGCAGTTGCCGGCGCAGGAACTCAAGGTCTCCCGTCTGCTGGTACATCACCCAGGGGACCAGCACGGCGGCGTCGCCCCAGGCGGCCATCACTGGCCGGGTGGGAAATGGCGGCTTGTCAAAGGTCACCTCGGGGACCACCAGCGGCGGCGGACCGTCAGTTCCCTGCTCGACGGCCAAGTCCTTCAGCCAGGATGCGGTGAATCCGGGAATCCGGTAGAGGAAGGATGCAGTGGAGGCAAAGACCTGGAAGTCCCCGGTCCAGCCGAGCCGCTCGTTGCGCTGCGGGCAGTCGGTGGGCACATCCACGAAGTTGCCCCGCATGCCCCACACCACGTTGGAATGCAGCTGGTTCAGCATGGGTTCGGAGCATTCGAAGTAGCCGGTGCGCTCCAGGTCAGAATGGACGACGACGGCGGTGAAGGCTTCCGGGTCCAGCTCGCCCGGCCAGCCGCTCACCTCAACATAGCGGAACCCATGGACGGTGAATTCGGGGCTGTACTGCTCCTCCCGGCCGGATCCGCGCAGGATGTAAGTGTCGGTCTGCCGGGCCACCCGCAGCGGGCGCACGCCGAGTTCGCCGTGTTCCAGCACCTCGGCGTGCCGCAGCACCACCTCAGTGCCGGCCTCGCCACGCACGCGGATTCTAACGTGGCCGACGAGGTTCTGGCCGAAGTCGAGGATGGTCTTTCCGGACGGAGTGGTGAGCACCGCCTGGACGGGCAGCTCTTCGGTGGCACGCACCGGCGGCCCGTCGGGTGCCACCAGGAGGGCGGCGTCGAAGTCTTCGGCAACGACCGGTTCCAGCCCTTCGCCTCCCACCCAGCCTTGATCCGCCAGCCGCGCGTCGTAGGTTTCGCCGTTATACAGGTCGGCGGACAACACGGGACCGCGCCCCGCCAGCCACGATTCGTCGGTTCCCACCACGGTGAGCTGCCCTTCGGCGTCGCGCAGTTCGAGCTGCCCGATCACCGCGGTGCGGTCACCGTACTTGTTGCGTTTGTCCTGGAAGCCCAGATTGCCGCGCCACCAGCCGTCGGCCACCTCGAAGCCGATCACGTTGGTTCCCGGCCGGAGGTATCCTGCGACGTCGTAGGTCTGGTAGCGCAGTCGGTGGTGGTAGCTGGTCCAGCCCGGCGCGAGGAGGTCCTGGCCCACGCGGCAGCCGTTGATGGTGGCCACGTAGATCCCGTGGGCGCTCGCGTAGAGACGGGCTGACGCCACATCCCCGTTCATCTCGAAGGTGGTGCTGAGCCGGGACGCGGGCTCGTCGGAGGCGCTCGCCTCGTCCCAGGACGGACGGATCATGGCTGCCTGCCAGTCCGCGGCGTCCAGAAGGCCAGCCTCAACCCAGGCGACAGGGCTCCACTCGGAGGGCCCGCCGTCGTTGCCCCAGACGCGGACCCGGGCTGCCACACGCTCGCGGCTGGCCAGCGGGCGTGCCGGCCAGGGCTGCAGGAGCTGCTCGGCCGAGTCAACGCGCCCGTAGCTGACCAGGCTGCCTGCGTCCGGGCCAAGTTCGAGTTCGTACGCCGTCTGCACCCAGCCCGGGGCGTCGGTGCGGACCTGCCAGGACAGCCGGGGCCGGTCCTCGCCGATGCCGAAGGGCTCCTCGTGGTGCTCGAAACGGAGGGCGGAAGGGGTGGTCATCGGGGTGGCTCCTGAAGTGGCGTGGGCTGTCATGGCTGGTGTGTTTCGGTATTGGAACTGCTCAGTTCCTTCGCGAAGAAGGACACTGCTGTTCTGAGGATGCGGTCCAGCTGGTCTTCGGCGAAGAAGAAGCAGTGGTCGCCGCCTTCGACGGTGATGAGTTCCTGCCGCGCGCCTGCCTGGGCCAGCGCGTCGGCCAGGAGTTCGCTCTGGGACAGCGGGACCAGGCCGTCGCTGTCGCCATGGATCAGCAGGAATGGCGGTGCATCGGCGGTGACGTAGCCGAGCGGGCTCGCGGCATCCAGCAGGGCTGGGTCGTGTGAGTTGCCTACCAGCATGGGGCCGGGTTCCAGTGATACGCCGACCGGGACCGCCGCGAGCAAGGGGCCGCTCATGAAGCTGGTGGCCGCGTCCATGCGCGGCATCTGCGTCAGCGAGGAGACGCCGTAGAAGTCGACGACGGCACTCACCGAGCTCGGCTGGCCCTGGACGCCGAGGCCGCCCTCGAGGTCTGCCCGGCCACCAGTCAGGCCAAGCAGTGCGGCGAGATGGCCGCCGGCCGACTCGCCCCAGGCGCCAATGCGTTTCGGATCGATGCCCAGCACATCGGCGTGCTCCCGGAGGTACCGGACGGCGGCCTTGATGTCATGGAGCTGGGCGGGGAACGGGGCCTCCAGCGCATGCCGGTAGTCCACCGTGGCGCAGGCGATCCCGGCCTCGTTAAGCAACCGGAAAACCGAGTCGGGCTGGAAGGTCGGCGGCAGCTCGCGCCGGTCCCCCAGCTGGAAGGCTCCGCCGTGGATCCACACCACCAGCGGGACACGGGCGCCGTCGGCGTTCCGCGGGAGCCAGATGTCCATGGAGAGCCGGCGGAAGCCGACGGCGATCGCATAGTTGAGCTCGCGGTGCACCAGCGAGTGCCCGGAGACTTCCTCGGGCGTGCCCGGAGTCTGGAAGGCCGGGAACGGCGGCGGTGCGGGCATGCGGCGCGGTGCAGCCGAACCAGCAGCGGTGCGGGTGCCGTCGGCGGTGCCGGTGCTGTCGGCGGTAGTCACGGACTCTGGGGTCACGGTGCACTCCTTGCAGTGGTCTGTGGTGAGGTATTTCAGGCGTAGTGGCAGGCGACGTCGGACTGGCCGACAGTGCGCAGGGCCGGGCGCTCGGTGGTGCACAGGTCGGTGGCCAGCGGGCAGCGCTGGCTGAACGGGCAGCCGCCTGCCGAGGCGGCCACGGCGGCGGCCGTCCGGACGCCGAGCGACTCGCGCAGCCTCCGCCGTTCGGCCTGCTCCGCCGGGCGTGGCACCGGGGAGGCCGCCACGAGGGCCTGGGTGAACGGGTGCTTCGGGTTCTCGGTGACTGCCGCGGCCGGTCCTGTCTCCATGACCTGGCCCCGGTACAGCACCACCACCCGCTGCGCGAGGAACTGGACCACGGAGATGTCGTGGGCGATGAACAGGTAGCTCAGCCCGCGTTCGTCCCGCAGGTCGGCGAGGAGGTTCAGCACCTGGGCCTGGGTGGAGAGGTCCAGGGCGCTCACGGCCTCATCGCACACCACGAGCTTCGGTTCGCAGATCAGGGCACGTGCCACGGAGATGCGCTGCCGCTGCCCCCCGGAGAACTGGCTGGGGTACCGGTCCACGGCTTCGCGGGGAAGCCCCACCCGCTCCAGCATGTCCCCGGCCCGGGTCCGGGCCTCGGCGGCCGGGATGCCACGGACCCGCAGCGGCTCGGCCAGCGAGACGCCGATGGTCTTCCGCGGGTTGAGCGAGGAGTTGGGATCCTGGAAGACGGCACGCAGTTCGCCGCCGAGCTCCTGGCGCTGTGAAGAGCCGGCGTGGGTGATGTCGCTGCCCTGGAAGCTGATGGAGCCGCCGGACACCTTCTGCAGCCCCAGGATGGCCTTGCCGATGGTGGATTTTCCGGATCCGGACTCCCCCACCAGGCCGACGGTCTCACCGGGACGGATGGTGAAGCTCACGCCGTCGACGGCGGCCGGCACCGAGGCCGCCTTGCGGCCACGGCCGTAGCGGACCACCAAGTCCTTGACCTCCAGCATGGCCGGGGCGGGCAGGACCGCCTCGGCGTCCTCGCGTTCAACCGTATCGATACTCATGCCATGTCCTTTTCAACGATCTCAAGTACGCGGTGTGTGGGTATTTCGGTGGCAAGCCAGGCGAGGCCCTCCACAGCCAGCTCATCCGCTTTGACGCAGCGGACCTCGCCATCCTCCGAGCCGGAGGGAAGCAACGGAACCGGCGTCGTGCAGGCGGACCCGGCAAACTGGCAGCGGGCCGCAAAGCGGCAGCCTGCAGGCCAGTCCTTGGGCTGCGGAACCTGGCCCTTGATCGTGGCCAGCCGGTCGGGCATGTCGTGGGCGGTGTTGGCGTGCGGATCCGCGGCCAGCAGCGCAAGGGTGTACGGATGGCGCGGGTTGTCCAGGATGCTCGCGGTCCGGCCGCTCTCCACCACCTGGCCCGCGTACATGACGGCGACGTTGTCGCAGATGTCCGCGACGACGCCCAGGTCGTGGGTCACCATCACTACTGACATTCCGGTGTCCTTCACCAGTGACCGCAGCAGAGAGAGGATCTCGGCCTGGACCGTGACGTCGAGGGCGGTGGTGGGTTCGTCGGCCACTAGCAGCCGCGGCTTACCGGAGAGGGCCAGCGCGATGGCCACGCGCTGGGCCATGCCACCGGAGATCTGGTGGGGGTAGGACTTCAGGATGCGCCGGGCATCCACGATGCCCACCTTTTCCAGGAGGCTGAGCGCCTCGGCACGGGCTTCGGCCTTGCCGGCCTTTCCCAGCCGGCGGATGGCGGCCGTCAGCTGGTAGCCCACCGTGAACATGGGGTCGAGGGCGCGCATGGGCTCCTGCGAAATGAGTGCGACGTCGCGGCCGCGGATGCCTTCCAGGTCCTTCTCGGTGGCCGACGCCAGGTTCCTGCCGTTCCACAGGATCTGCCCGTCGGCGACCGAAACACCGGACGGCAGCAGCCCTAGCAGGGACAGCGCGGTCATCGTCTTGCCGCAGCCGGACTCGCCCACGAGTCCCAGCACGGTGCCGGGTGCGACGTCGAAGGTGACGTCCGTGACCAGCGGGGTGCCGCCGTCGACCCCTACCGAGAGGCCGCGGACACTGAGCTGGCCGGCGGCGGGCAGGTTTTCAACGGCGGGAGCGGCGGCCACAGCGGCTGCCGCATCCGCTGTGCGCTTGCGGCGGATGGCCGCCGACGGCAGATGTGATGCCGTTGCGTTCGGGGACTTGCCCAGCGCGTTGCCGATGGCGTTGGCGGACAGGACGGTCAGCGCCAGCACGGCGCCGGTGGGGACCATGAGCCAGGGTGCGTCGTAGACGTGCTGCGAGGCGCCTTGGATCATGCCGCCCCAGCTCGGCTGGGGAATGGGCGGCCCGAAGCCGATGAACGCCAGTCCTGCCTGGATGAGCATGCCGACGGCAAAGATGAGCGCCGACTGCACCACCACGGTGTTGGTCAGGCCCGGGAGCACATGGCGGAGGCTGATTCCCAGCGGGCCGACGCCGTCGACCTTTGCCGCGTCGACGTAGAGCTGGGACTGCAGTGACTTGGCCTGGCCCAGCATCACCCGGTAGATACCTGCGGAAATGAGGACGCCCAGGATGGCCATGATCAGCGGAATGTTCGTGCCCACGGCTCCGATGACGGCCAGGATGATGACGGTGCCGGGCAGGGACATCATGATTTCGGTGACGCGGCTGATGATCCCTTCGGCGCGGTCGCCGGCACCGGCGGCGGTCATGGCCAGGATCGTCCCGAGCGCGACGCCGACAATCACCGTGATGAGAGACGTTCCCAGGGTGCCGGCCGCCGAGGCGAAAATACGGCTCAGCAGGTCCCGGCCAAGTTCATCCGCGCCCAGCCAGTGGGCAGCGCTGGGTCCGGAGAGGACTGCGGTGAAGTCCTGGTCCTCGGTCTTGTACGGCAGCCACAGCGGCGCCGTCAGGGAGGCAACCACCAGGGCGGCAAGCCAGACCGCACCGGCGAGGCCGCCGGGCGAGGTGAGGAGGCGGTGTCCGGAAAACTTTGCCAGGGCTGTCTTCCGCGGGGTTGCAGTGGGTGCAATGGAGGGAATCATGAGGCACGCAGCTTCGGGTCAAGGAATTTGGTGGCGAGTTCGAGGACAAGGTTCACGGCCACCACCACGACGGTGGCGATAACCACCACGCCCTGGACAGCCGGGGCGTCATGAGTGCTGACGGAGGACTGGACTGCCTGGCCGAGGCCGGGCATGGCGAACAGCTGCTCCGCGATGACGGATCCGCCGAACAGGCCGATGAACTGCAGCGCGATGCCGGCAACGATGGGAAGGCTGGCGTACCGCAGCGCGTGGATGTACAGGATCTTCCAGGTGGGAGTCGCCGTGGCACGCAGGGTACGGATGTGTTCCTGTTGCAAGGCCTCAAGCATGGAGGCCCGGGTCTGGCGGGCGATGAACGCCGCACCGCCGACAGCGAGGGTGATGACGGGCAAGGCTAGGGACAGCGCCCAGTCCTGCGGGGAGGCTTCGAAGGGAACGTAGCCGGTGGCCGGGAACACCGACGACTGCACGGCGAAAAGGTAAACAAAGATGATGCCGATCCAGAAGGCGGGCAGGGCCACGAGGAGCCCGACGAACCCGCCGATGATCCGGTCCAGCAGCCCGCCGCGCACCGCTGCGGTGACGCCGAGTGCGATTCCGAGGACGGCGCTCAGTACCGTGGCTCCGGCTGCCAGTGATGCGGTAACCGGAAGCCGGCTGGCGAGGTCGGCGCTTACGGACCGGCCGTCAATCAGGGACGCTCCGAAGTTTCCCTGCACGGCGTCACCGAACCAGCGGAAGAACTGGACGAACAGCGGATCGTTCCAGCCGAGGCGCTGGTTGACCTCGTCGATGGCTTCCTGCGCCGCACCGGCGCCAAGGGATACGGCACCGGGGCTGCCGGGCATGGCGTGGACCAGCAGGAACGCCAGCACCGCCACCACCAGCACGGTGGCCAGCGCCATCAGCAGGCGCTTGGCGACGAACATTGCCATAGTGACCTCCATTGGTCAGGACTCCATCGTGTGGACTCCGCGGGTCGGGCCGGACGCCCTCCGTGGGGGGAAGGCGTCCGGCCGAGTGGATCAGTTGGTGGGCGCGTAGGAGGAGAGGAGCGGGTAGGCGTTCGTGCCGGCGAACTTCACCTGCTGGACCTTCTTCGTGTTGTAGCCCTGGTTGGTGAGGGATTCGTAGAGCGGGATCATCCAGCCGGATTCCACCAGGCGGGTGTTCAGCTTGGTCAGCGCGGTCTTCTTGGCTGCGTCGTCCTTCGCGGCTGCGGCTTCGCCCGTGGCGGCGCTGAGCTGTGCGTCGGTGGCCTTCTGCACGTTGGTGAAGCCGTTCAGGACCACGCCGTACATGAGGCCCACCGGGTTGTCCCAGCCGAGCGCGGCGTAGCCGAGGGGTGTGGTAGCGACTGCCGCGAAGGCTTCATCAGTGGAGGAGGCCATCTTGACGTTCATCTTGATCCCGACGGCGGCCAGGTCCTTCTGGACGGCCTGCAGGTCCGTCTGGGTTTCTGCGCTGGCCACGATGGTGAACTCGAAGCCGTTGGCGTAGCCGGCCTCAGCCAGGAGGCTCTTGGCCTTCGCCGGGTCGTAGGCGAACTTGGTGTTCAGCTCTTCCGTGAACCCCGCCGAGTCCTTGGGAAGGGCATTCCACGAGGCGATGTCTCCCTTGTGCAGGGCGTCCACCAGTGACTGGCGGTTGATGGCGTACTGGAATGCCTGGCGGACCTTCTCCTTGGCAAAGGCGGGAACCGTCTTGCCGATCTTGTCGAAGGAGACCATGGTGTGGAGGGTGCCGCCGATCTGGGAGACGCCGAGGCCCTTGGACTTTGCGAAGTCCACTGTGGGGGACGTGAGCATGGCCACGTCCGCCTGGCCGGAGACGAGGGCGTTGGCACGCGCCTGGGGATCCTGGATGACGCTGAAGGTGATCTTGTTGTAGGCGTACTTGGAAGCGTCCGCGTTCTTGGTGTTCTTCTGGAAGACGTACTTGTTGCCCTTGACCGTGCCCGTCGTGTCGAGCGTGTATGGTCCGGAGCCGTCCGGGGTGGTCGCCAGGCTGGTGCTCTTGGCGGCGGCCGTCTTGCCCACAATCATGCCCATGGTTCCCGAGAGGTTCTTTTCGAAGCCGGGCTGCGGCTGGGCGAACTTGATGCCCACCTTCGTGGGACTGACCACGGTCACTGAGGTCACTTCCTGGGCACCGCCCTTGGCGATGGCCGAATAGGCGCTGAGCGCCGGGTCGGTGCGGCGGTCCAGGTTCGCCTTGACCAGTGGCGCATCCAGGGTGGATCCGTCAGTGAAGGTCACGCCCTCCTTGAGGGTCAGCGTCAGTACCGTGTTGTCTGCGCTGTAGCTGAACGCCGTGGCCAGGCCCGGTGCAACGGAACCGTCCGGCTGCAGGGTCATGAGGTTCTCGTAGAGGCCCTCGAAGAACTGGCGCTGGGCGTCGGCAACGCGCAGTGGATCGAAGCCGAACGAGGCCGCATCACTGTCGACGGCGATGGTCAGGGTGCTCTTGTCGACGGCGGTTGCGGCCTGGGTCCCGCCGCCACAGGCGGTGAGGGAGCTCACGAGGAGCGCACCGGCCAGGACGGCCGCGCTCCGGCGGGCAGGGGTGGAAAGGAGTTTCATGTGTGCGCCTTTGCATTCTCGATGACGAAGGGGAATCAGCATCTGGAGGCCGGGACCCGCCGCGGTCTGCATCGACCGCATCACAGGCCGTTCGGTCGGCGCCCTCTCGTCAGATGGCTTCCGGTGACCGGCTCCTTCAAGAATCCTTTGGAAGACCACACGGGACCCACGGGAATTTCATTGGTTGAAACGATATTGTGGTCCTGGTCACCCGATGGCTGAACGACTGGATGACTGAACGGAAGGATCGCAGTGGCGGAAGAAGCAGGACCGGAAGCTGATGCACCGCAGCGCGGCAAGCGCCCCAAGCAGGGCGAACCGGTGATCGACCGGGCACTGAGCCTGCTCGCCGTCTTCACCGACCGCCGTCGGGCTCTGACCCTTTCGGAAATGGCCCGCCACGCCGGCATGCCGGCTCCGACCGCGCTGCGCCTCATTGCCCGGCTGGTGGCGTGGGGCGCGCTGGAGCGGCTGGAGGACGGACGGTACGTGGTGGGCGTGCGGCTGTGGGAGGTGGCGTCCCTGTCGCCCCGCGGACACGGGGTCCGGGAGATCGCACTGCCGTACCTCGAGGACCTTTTTGCCGTGACCCGGCACCACGTGCTGCTGGCCGTCCGGGACAAGAACGAGGCTGTCCTCATCGAGCGGCTGTCGTCGAAGGAGGCCACCGAGGTGGCCTACCGCGTGGGCGGCCGTGCGCCGCTGCGTTCGACGGCGGTGGGCCTGGTGCTGCTGGCCGGCGCCGATGCGGCGTTCCAGGAAGCGGTGATCCGGCAGCCGCCGGATGCCGAAGCCGGCGTGGGCGCCATGCCGGAAGGCCAGCTGCGGCGGACACTGTCGGACGTCAGGCGTACCGGCGTCGCCATGATCAGGAGATCCGCACCGTCCCGGACGGTGTCCGTCGCCTCGCCGATTTTTGATGCCGAGGGGTCCGTGGCCGCGGCGCTTTCCATCGTGGTTCCCGACGGCGGCACTCCCCCCAACGTCCTGGCGCCGGCCGTCCAGGCTGCGGCGAGGGCTGTCTCCCGAAACCTGGGCTACAACGCGGGGCCGACGGAGGGCGTTTCGATGCGGCGTTAACCACGGCCGACGGCGGCCCGCACCATGAGGTGCGGACCGCCGTCGGGCTTTTGTTGGGCCTGTTTCAGCCCACTGCGGTGAGCCGCTCCTGGGCGGCGCGGGCCACGCCGCCCAGCCAGTGGGCGCTGGGCTTGGGCGTGCGCTCCTGGGTGGCGCGGTCGACGGCGATCAGGCCGAACTTGGGCCGGTAGCCGAAGATCCACTCGAAGTTGTCGAAGGCGGTCCAGGCGATGTAGCCGCGGACGTCGATGCCGTCGGCGAGGCAGGCTGCGACGCCTGCGACGGCGGTGCGGAGGTACTCGACCCGCTGGGTGTCATCCTCCGTGGCCAGCCCGTTCTCGGTGACCATGACGGGGATGCCGGCGATCCGGTCGGCCTCGCGGATGGTCACCTCGAGGGCCTGCGGGTAGATCTCCTCCCCCATCGCGTTGGTGGCTGCGCCCTCGGGAGCCGGGGCCACGCCGTCGGGACCGAACACGGTCCTGCCGTAGGTCTGGATGCCCACGAAGTCATCGCCGCGGGACGCTTCGAGGAAGCGTTCGTTGACGTCCCGCCGCACCTGGTCCGCCAGCTGCTGGCCGCCCTCGGCCGCCTGGATGTCGGAGTTGGCGAGGGTCCAGCCGACCAGCAGCTCCGGCCGGTGCGCCTTGATCGCGTCCCGCCCGGCGCGGTGGGCTGCGAGCTTGATGTCGAAGCCGGTGTCAGAGACGGTGAACTGGAAGGGCGCAACCCTGGCTGCCTCAATTCCGAGGCGCCCGGCTGCCGCCGACCAGAGCGGCACGTCCGCACGCCGCTCGGCCGGTTCGCCACCGATGCCGAGAGCCTTGAGGAGCCACGGCAGGTTGGGTTCGTTGAGGGTGCAGGCGACGCCGATGAGATCGCCGAGGTGTTCCGTGACGCGGCCGCAGTAGCGTGCGAATCGTTCCGGCGTGGCTTCGTCCTCCCAGCCTCCCGCGGCGAGCAGCCAGCGCGGGGAGGTGAAGTGGTGATACGTGACCACCGGCGTCAGCCCGTGCTCGTGGCAGGTTTCCAGCACCCGCCGGTAGTGGTCGAGTTCCGCGACGGAGAAGTGCCCTTCCTCGGGCTCGATGCGCGCCCATTCCAGCGAGAAGCGGTAGGTGGTGAACCCGAGCGAGGCGATCAGGGCGATGTCCTCGCGGTAGCGGTGGTAATGGTCGATGGCATCCCCCGACGGCTCGGCGAAGATCGTGCCCGGAAGGTGTTCCAGGAGCCAGGTGTCGCTGTTGGTGTTGTTGCCCTCCACCTGGTGGGCCGCGGTGGCCACACCCCAGAGGAAGTCGTCGGGGAAGTGCTGGAGGTCGGTCATGGGGTTCCCTTTCTGTGGTTGACCTCCACCCTAGGGAAACATTTTCCAAGTTGGAATACTTTGAGCGGAATTTCTTGACCAAAGTGGAAAAGAAACTTGGTATTCTCATGGAAGGCAAGACTTCGGCCAGGGCGGCCACGGCCGTGAGGAGGCGCGGGATGACTGAGACGGCGGCACGGCAGCCGGCGCGCAGCGGCAGGCGGGCACCCTACGCCAACGGCGAGCGCAAGCGGGCCGAGCTGGTGGATGCGGCCTTTGCGGTTTTCGCCGAGAAGGGCTTCCAACGGCTGTCGATCCGCCAGATTGCCGAGGAAATCGGAACGAGCCACACCGCTCTTCTGCACCATTTCGGGAGCAAGGACGCACTGCTGGAGGCCGTTTTGGTCCGGCGCGAGGAGCAGGAAGGCCCGTGGCGGCGAACACTGCTGGAGGAGCAAGGCCTGCTCGAAACGGTGCCGGAGGTCATGCGCCGCAACGCCGGCATCCGCGGAGTGATCCAGCTTGATGCCACCCTGCGCGCCGAGGCCGTCCGCCCGGACCACCCGGCCCACGGCTTCATCCGGCGCCGCGACGAGGAAATCATCCGCTCGCTGCATGCAGAGATCGAGCGGGAGGTTGCCGCCGGCCGCATTGCGTCCGGCCTCGACCCCGCTGTGCTGGCGCGGCAGGTCGCCGCGCTCATTGAAGGCGTCCAGCTGGCGTGGCTGTACGACGAGTCCATGGACATGGCCGCGCACCTGGAAGGGTTCCTACAGCTTGTTAAGGTACCCGGCGCTTAGGATTCCGGACCTCAGAGGCTTGGTTCGCCGTCGTCCCCGTTTACCAGAACCGAGCGGGCCAGCCGGCGGGCGTAGTCCCGGATCCCTTCGACCAGATCCAGCCTGCCTCCGGAGAGCACCCATTGCAGCTGCAGCCCGTCGCTGACGGCAATAATCTCCCGCGCGATGGCCTGGGCGTCGGTATCCGGCCGAAAGAGGCCACGCTCCACCCCGCGGGTAACGAGCTGCGCGGTCTCGTTCACGGCCTGCTCGTACCACTTGCCGTACAGCTGGTGGGCCGGGGTGGACGGATCAGCGGCTTCAGCCGAAACCAGCACGAAGAGCTCGATCAGCCCCGGCTCCGCCACAAGCCTGCGCGTGGATTCCACCATGGACCGGAACAGTTCATGCGGATCGTCGCGGCCGTCCGCCTGGACTGAGCTCCAAAACAGCGCAGTCTGCTCCAGCCGCCGCTCGGCGACAGCCAGCAGAAGGTGCTTCTTCGAGCGGAAATGGTGCAGCAGGCCGCTTTCGCTGAGTCCGACGTCGGCAGCCACCTGCGACAGCGGCACCCGGTGATAGCCGGAGGCTGCAAAGAGCCGCGTGGCCGCGTCCACAATTTCCGCGCGCTTGACCCTGCCAACCTCGTAGCTGCCTGTTTTTCGCCTCGTCCGCACCGCTTCAGGGTAACGGCCCGAACTGCGTCAACGTAAAGGACGGCCACAGCTCCGGCATCCCCTCGATCGCGGCATCAGCTACCGAGGAGTAGTGTGAAGGCCATGGACGAGTCGCCCCAGGACGGTGAACATACACCGGAACTGTTCCGCAACGTGGACGGAGAAACACTCCGGCGCCAGGTGCTGGAGATCATCAGCGATGTCCTGGCAGACTCAGATCCGCAGAAGGCCTGGGCCAGGGAGCAACTGCTCCACCTGCTGGCGGCCCACATGGACGACCCCGAACAGGCGCTGCTGCACCACCTGATCAGCACCAGGAACGTCCCCGATTCCTCACATGAGGAATCATCCGAGGATTCTTCCGGGAACACCCCGGCCGCACCGGGAAAGAGGATGCTGCTGACGGCCTTCCAGCCCATCAGGCAACTGCCGGGCGGAGAAGTGATCGGGGTTGAGGCGCTGGCGCGGTTCGTCAGCCACGAAGGGACCAGCGCAGACGTCTGGTTCCGGGGCGCCGCGGCCATGGGACTGGGGCCCGACCTGGAAATCGCAGCACTGCACCTTGCCCTTTCAGCGGCAGGAGAAATTCCGCCACACCTTTTTGCGTCAGTAAACCTCAGCCCCGCCGCGTGCGCCGATCCCCGCGTTCAGGCACTGATGCTGGGAGGGACCGTCGACCCGGAGCGGATGGTCATCGAAATCATGGGCGACATAACGGACCGGGACCTGACGGCCCTCACCGCGGTCCTGAGCCCGCTGCGCCAACACGGTGTGCGTCTTGCCGTGGACGGCTCCGGACCGGCCGCCACCTCGGCGAAACAAATCCTCCATCTGCTACCGGACATCATCAAAGTCGACTGCGACTTCCTCGCCGGTGCCGTCGCTTCAGGACACCAGCCTGCTACACCCCCCTTCGTTTTTGCACTGGCCGAGCAGACCGGCGCGACGCTGTCCGCGGAGGGAATCGAGAGCCGCGAAGAACTCGCCGCTGTTGTGGAATTGGGAATCGCCAGAGGCCAGGGATACCTCCTCGGCAGGCCCTCAGTGGATCCCCGCGACTGGGCAGCGTGGACCGGCGAAGCCGACCTTGCCGAGGGCCGCGAATAAAAACAGTGCGTACTCGGTTTTTATCGGCTACTCTTTGAGCACACTTTTCAAGGAGAACCCGTGACTGCCGCTACTTCGCCCACCTCAGTCCAGACTGCGCTCCGTCATGCCGCTTGGATTTCCCCAGTTGAGACGGGCTGCACGGAAGCCGGCAACCGGCCCGCCTACTGGCTCCGGGGTACCTTCGACTGGACTGCCGCCAACCAGAACCCGGACACCCCGAACGCTGCGGATGAACGGGCTGTTCTGCATGCCACCGCCCACGGCATCTACGAGCTCTTCGTCAATGGAACGCGCGTTGGCGAGGACGAACTGACACCGGGCTTCACGTCCTACCGCAAGCGCCTCCAGGTGCAGCAGTGGGACATCACGGACCTGCTGGTCCGCGGCGAAAACGTCGTTGCCGCACTGCTCTCGGACGGGTGGTTCCGGGGCCGGCACGGCTTCGAGCGCCGGCCGGACGGCTTCGGCACCGAGACCGCCTTCCTGGCCTCGGTCACCAACGCCCCCGGCACGGAGACTTTCCTCAGCACCGGCGAACGCTGGCTTTGCCGCGAAAGCCACATCACCCGCGCCGACCTGATGGACGGGCAGACCACCGATTTCCGCCGCCACGAGCCCGCCGGGCTCAGCCCGTCCGGCCCTGCCGGGACAGCGGGAACGACGGCGGAGGGCTGGGTTCCGGTGGTCGGGCCAGCCGGCCTGCTGTATGAAGACCGCTCCCGGCTGGTCCTGCCGGCCTCGCCGCCGGCGCGGCGCATCGAGGAGCTGAGGCCCGTCGCTGTGGCAACCCCGGAGCCGGGCATCACCGTCGTCGATTTCGGGCAGAACATCAACGGCTGGGTCCGGCTGGGCAGCCTGGGGCCGGAAGGGACGCGGACGCTCCTCCGGCACGGCGAAGTCCTGGACAAGGCCGGGCTGGTTTCCACGGCGAACATCCGCGCCTTCAACTTCGCCACCAAAACGCCCCTGCCCGCCGGACAGGTCGACGAGGCCGTCTCTGCCGGCCGGCCCGGAGACGTCTTCGAGCCCCGGCACACCACCCACGGCTTCCGCTACGTCCAGGTCGAGGGCCAGCCCGGAACCCTCGCTGCAGAGGACATCACCGCCGTCGTGGTGCACACACCCCTCGACCGCACGGGCTGGTTTGAATGCAGCGATCCGCGGCTGAACGCCCTGCATGACGCCATCTCCTGGAGCTTCCGCAGCAATGCCTGCGACGTCCCCACCGACTGCCCGCAGCGGGAGAGGTCGGGCTTCACGGGTGACTGGCAGGTTTTCGTGGACACGGCGGCCCTGATGTTCGATGTGGCCGCGTTCAGCGAAAAGTGGCTCAGGGATCTCACTGCCGACCAGTGGCCCGACGGGCGGGTGCCCACCGTCGTGCCCAACCCCGCCGGCGACGGCCCCTCCGGCAACGCCTTCGAAGACATGGCCGCGGGCTCGGCGGGCTGGGGTGACGCTGCCGTGCTCGTCCCGTGGTCGCTCTGGCGCGCCTATGGGGACAAGCTGGCGCTGGCCCGGGCGTTCCCGTCCATGCGCGGATGGGTCGACTACGCTGCCGCGGCGGCAGCCGGCGCCCGCCATCCGGAACGGTCCGGCCGGCGCCCCGTGCCGCTGGCGCACGAGAAGTTCCTGTGGGACACCGGCTTCCATTTCGGAGAGTGGCTCGAGCCGGACAGCCCGCCCAACCCGGACCCGTCGCGGGACCACGGGATCGTCGCCACGGCCTACCTGTTCCGCTCCGCCAGTGTTCTGGCCCGCGCAGCGGAAGCGTTGGGGGACGCGGCCGCGGCAGCAAAATATGGAACCCTGGCGGAACAGGTGCTGGCCGCCTGGCGGGCGGAGTACCTGGACCACAACGGCATCCTGAGCGAGGAGTCCCAGGGGCACTATGTTCGTGCCCTGGCCTTCGGCCTTGCGCCGGAAGCTCTTGCGCCCCGGACGGCGGCCCGGCTGGCGGAGCTCATCCGCGGCAACGGGAACCGGCTCGGCACCGGCTTCCTGGCCACTGGGCTGCTGCTGCCCGTCCTGGCCGACCACGGTTACCTGGACGTCGCCTACGAACTGCTGCTCGCCACGGGGACGCCCTCCTGGCTGGGAATGCTGGAGGCCGGCGCCACCACCATGTGGGAGTGGTGGGACGGCGTGTCGGAGGAGGGCGCCCGCGGTTCCCTGAACCATTACAGCAAGGGCGCGGTGGGTTCGTTCCTGTACACCCACCTGGCCGGCATCCGCCTGCCGGAGGATCCGGCGCCGGAGGAAACCGCCTACCGGCGGGTGACCATCGCCCCGCAGCCCGGCGGCAGCATCACGTCGGCGGCCGCCGCCGTCGTAACTCCCCGGGGCCGCATCAGCGTTTCCTGGACGCTTCAGCACGGCCAGTTCACGCTCGAAGTGGACCTGCCCGACGGCGTTCGGGCCGCCGTCGAACTCCCGGACGGCAGCAGCAGGCCGGTGTTCGGCGGAAGGCATCAATTTTCCTGCCAGCTGGTTGGGCTTGCCGAAACTCACCTAAATACGGCTCGTTCCGGCAAGCCCGCCCTGCAGCTGGACCGGACTTAGATGATCGCCGCGCGCAGTTCCTTGGCGGCCAGCTCGGGGTCCTCGGCGCTGTAGATGGCACCGCCGGCGACGGCCACATCGGCGCCCGCCCGCTGGACGGCTTCGATGGTGGAGAGGTTCACGCCACCGGCGACGGAGAACGGGACGCGGGCTTCCTCGCCGGCGCTCAGCAGCACGTTCAGGTTGTAACCGGGCTGGGCCTGCTCGTCCAGTCCGGCGTGCATCTCGACGAACTTCGCGCCCAGGGCACGGACTTCCCTGGCGCGGGTCACCTTGTCCTTGATGCCGATCAGGTCCACAACGACGCCCTTGCTGTGGGCCTTGGCTGCCTTCACGGCGCCGGCGATGGTGGAATCGTCGGCTGCGCCCAGCACCGTGATCAGGTCGGCACCGGCCTTGAAGGCGATGTCGGCTTCAAGTTCGCCGGCGTCCATCGTCTTGAGGTCCGCGAAAACGATCTTGTCCGGGTGGGCATTCTTGATGGCGGTAATGGCGGAAAGTCCTTCGCTCTTCACCAGGGGCGTGCCGAGCTCGATGATGTCCACATGCTCGGCGACCTTGCCGGCAAGTTCGAGGGCGGCTTCGGTGGTGAGGAGGTCGATTGCGACTTGCAGTTTCATGTGTTTCTTCCTTGATTTTGCGGGGGTTTTGGTGGATCTGTGGGATTAGGGGCTAGCCGGGTTCGGAACCCGCAGGGCTACTCGAGGTTTGCGTGGCGCAGCCAGAGGTCTTCCGCAGCAGCAGCATCCTCTTCCCAGAGGCTTTGGAACACTGCCTCGGTGGTGGTGAACAGCACCTGTTCGAACAGGCTCCCTGAGTACTGGCGCGAGGCCGCAGACCCGTGGTCCGTCTTCTGAACGCCCGGGATAACGACGACGGCGGACGCCGCCTCTGCGAGCGGGGAACCGGGGTTGGTGGTGTAGACAGCCACCCGCGCGCCCTGCGCGGCGGCGGTCTGCGCTGCCTTCACGACGCTCGACGTCGTGCCGGAACCGGAGGCGGCGAGCAGCACGTCCCCGGCGCGGATGGCGGGTGCGGTGGTCTCGCCCACCACGTGCACCGTCAGTCCCAGGTGCATGAGCCTCATGGCGGCCATCTTCAGGACGAGGCCGCTGCGGCCCGCGCCGGTGACGAAGATCCGTTCTGCATCCTTGATTTCCGATGCCAGGGCGGCTACCTGCTCCGGATCCACCCGGGCGGCGGTCCGCTGGATCTCATCCAGGACCAGGAGCTGGTTCCTGGTGACCGATGCTGCCGGAACCGTGGTGGACGTTCCCGCCGCGGCGGGAACGGTGTCCGTGATGACACTCAAGGGTTACCTCCTTCGGGACGATGTTGCCCTTCCATCTTCGAACGCTAAACGGGTGGGCACCACGGCATGATCGGACGGTTTTACCCACCCAAAGGGATAGGCACCGCCCCAGATTCCAATACAATGGACGGGTGTCCGCCATCACAGAAGCCACCATCCCTCCCGCCGCCCCCGAGACCGCCGAAGGCCTGAAGCCCCTGCTGGAGGCGATCGCGCGGCTGTCCGCGGCTCCGCTGTCCCAGATTGCCCAGCGCTTGCACCAGGCCACCCTCCCCTACCTGCCGAGCAGCGCCCTGGTGATCTTCACCGAAGACTGCACGGGCAGGCCGCAGAAGAAGTCCGGCGACGAGGCCGTCATCAGCCAGGTGTCCATCGCCGAACTGGACGCCATCCGGGCGGCACTTTCAGGAAGCGAAACGTGGCATGGCCGGACACCGATCGGCGGGTGGGAGCGCCCTGTCCTTGCCCTCCCGTCGCCCACAAAAGCGCTTCTGGTTCTGGTCGATCCCCAGCCGGTGGCGGGCGAAGCCGGAGCGGGACTTTCCGGGCAGGAAGTTCCGGTGCCGTGGCTGGTCCGCTACCTGTGGACCCTCGCGGCCGAGCGTATCCGCGAAAAGGTGGCGGATGCACCGCCGTCGTACCTCATCGAGTCCCGGGCGGCGTCCGCCGAACGGGTCAGGGTGACGGCGGAGTTGGTGGACCGGCATTCGACGACTCTGGAGACCCTGCTCGCCGCGCTGCGCTCCCCCTCCCTGGCAGACGAGGTGGCACGGAAGTCCGCCACGGACGTCGCCGCCAAGGCCCTGGTGGAACTGCGGACACTGAACGACCGCACCACGGAACTTGTCGAAGAACCTGTTGCCACGGCGTTCCAGCGCCTCCGTGAGGATCTTCGCCCGCTCATGCACTTCAGCGGCATCGACGTCCAGTTCATCGAGCCGCCGGTCAATGGCCGGGCACTTCCCGGGGAAGTTGCGCATGCTGCCCGCGCCATCGTCCGGGGCCTCGTGCTCGCCATGGTCGAACAGCCGGACGTGCGGCGCATCCGCACCCAGTGGGATTGCGACGGCGAGAACCTCCTCATCAACGTCCGCGACGACGGCCTGGGCAGCCTGTCCGCCGAGGCGCCCAGCATTGCCCGTTTGGCGCAACGGGTGGAGGTCCTGGACGGCCGGATGACGATTGACTTGATGCAGGGCTGGGGCGCCGACGTCGCCGTCACCCTTCCGCTGGACCCGCCCGGGCGCAAGCTGCCCGACGTCGCCGCCTGGAACCTGGGCGACCGCGAACTCGAGGTCCTGCAGCTGCTCGCGGCCGGGCAGCGCAACCGGGCGATCGCGGCCAAGCTGCACGTCAGCGAGAACACCGTGAAGTTCCACCTCCGCAACATCTACCGCAAGCTCGGCGCCACGTCGCGCACCGAGGCGATCGCCCTGGCGCATAGCAACGGTCTGCGCTAAAAACCGGGCTACCTGCCCTGTAACAGCGTCAGCGTCTGCGCGTGAGGGCCGCATAGGAGGTCCGGAGGTGGCCTTCCATGAGGGCTCGTGCGCGGTGTTCGTCGCGCTGGGTAATGGCGTCGACGATCATACGGTGGTCCTGGAGGCTGCGGTGGAGCTCATCCGGGGAGTAGTACTGGAAAGACCCGGACATCAGGGGTGCGAGGGCCAGGTCTTTGGCGATGTTGAACAGCCGGGGTGAGGCTGCTGATTCGAGGATGAGCAGATGGAGTTCGTGGTTAAGTTCGGCGATTTCCGCCCGGTAGCCGTCCGCCTGGTTGGCGGCGATGCTATCCATGCGGTCACACAGCCGGTTCAGCTCCTCAAGCTGGGAGTCTGACCGGCTGTGTGCCGCAAGGCCGGCGGCGTGGGATTCCAGCAGTGCCCTGATGGACATCACTTCTGCCGCATCGGTGTTGGTCCACTCGGCGACGAAGACGCCGCGGTTGGGGGATACGACGACGAGTCCCTCGTCGGCGAGTTCGCGGAGGACGGCCCGGATCGGGGTGCGGCTGATCGCGTATTCGGCGCAAAGGCCCCGTTCAGTGAGATGGCTGCCGGGAGGGAGCCTGCCGGTGGTGATCTTGGCGCGCAGATCCTCCAAGACGTCCTGACGCTGCGTGTCCATCACCCTCCCGAGACCCGTCATGATCTCAGCGGACCACGATGCTACCTGTCCAGCTTATTATCACGGCTGGGTGAGGCCGAGCAGGTCCAGGGTGGTGGCGCCTTCGCGGATCCGGGCGCGCATGGCTTCTTCCTTGAGTTCCCGCTGTTCGGCTGAACTGAGGGCGGTGTTGACGTCGGCCGCCAGGACCCTGACCAGGCCGTCCGCGTCCCCGACAAGGACATCCCCGGGGTGGATCAGCACGCCGCCGATAGTGACGGGAACGTTGACCCTGCCTTTCTGGACTTTCGTGGTCTTGCGGATGCACACGCCGCGGGTGAAGACGGGGAAGCCTGAGGCGATGATTTCCTGGCTGTCACGCACCGCACCGTCGATGACGAGCCCGGCCAGGCCGCGTTCCTGGGCGGCCAGGGTGAGTACGTCCCCCCACGGGCCCGCCTGGGTGTAGCCCTTGGCGTCGACGACGAGGATGTCGCCTTCGCCGGCTTCAAGGAGTGCGACGTGGATGAACCAGTTGTCACCGGGTTCCAGGTCAAGTGTTACCGCCCGCCCTGCGACTTTGGTTTTCGGGTCCAGCGGCTTGATAGCGGGATCGATGGCGCCGCGCTGGCCGTTGGCTTCGTAGACGGTGGCCGCCCCCAACTGTGCCAGTCGGGTGATGCGGGTGTCCGTGGTTTCGATGGTGGTCATTTGGTTGGTTCTCCTGAGGTGACGAATTCTGCCTGGGCGTCGGCCTGTTCTTCTGCGATGCGCGCGGTGGCTTCTGCCTGCCTGACAAATTTCAGTCCGACGACCATGGCGGCGGCGATGAGGCAGGTGGCGCTGACCAGGGCAAGGCCCCAGTTGTTGTTGCCAGTGGAATCCTTCAGCGCGCCGAAAGCGAACGGGCCGACGAAGCCGCCGAGGTTGGCGATTGAGTTGATGGCGGCGAGGCCGACGGCTGCTGACTGTCCGGTGAGGAAGAGCGAGGGCAATGACCAGAACGGACCGTAGGTTGCGTAGACGGCGACGGTGATGACGGTCAGCAACGCGACCGAGAGCAGCAGGTTGTTCACGGCGAACGGCATCAGGGCCAGGCCGACGCCGGCTGCGATGAGCGGGATGCCGACGTGCCAGCGGCGTTCGCGCTTCTTGTCGGAGTGGCGGGCCCAGTAGACCATGAAGATCGCGGCGATGCCGTAGGGTACGGCGTTGATATAGCCGACGGCGGTGTTGCTGAGCTGGGTGGACGCGGCGGCGATGATCTGCGGGGTGAAGAACGCCAGGACGTAGATCGCGACGGACTTGCTGTAGTAGATCAGGGACAGCGCCAGGACGCGGCCGCCGGCCAGGCTCCGCCAGAACGACACGTGGCCGTGGCGCTGGACCTTCGCGGCGTGCTCGGCCTGCAGCGTTGTTTCGAGCCAGGTCTTCTCGTCAGCTGTCAGCCACTTGGCTTTTGCCGGGGAGTCGACCAGGACGAAGAGGGTCACTGCGGCCATGATGAGGGCAGGTGCGCCTTCGAGGATGAAGACCCAGCGCCAGCCTTCCATGCCCAGCCAGCCAATATTGTCCATGATCAGGCCGGACATGGGGGCCGCGACGACGGTGGCCAAGGGGATGGCGATCATGAAGAGCGCGACGACGCGGGCGCGTTCACGTTCCGGGAACCACAGGGACAGGTACAGGATGACGCAGGGGAAGAAGCCTGCCTCGGCGATGCCGAGCAGTGTGCGGGCTATCGCCAACTGCGTGAAGTCCTGTACGAAGCCGGACGCTACTGCTACAACGCCCCAGGAAACGAGGATGCGGGCGATCCACTTCCGGGCCCCGACCTTGCGCATCAGGATGTTGCTGGGAACCTCGAAGAGGAAGTAGCCGATGGAGAACAGTCCGGCTGCCAGGCCGAATTGGGCGGTAGTGATGCCGAGGTCGGCGTTCATCTCCTTGGCGACGAAGCCGACGTTGGCGCGGTCGATGAACGCGATGATGTAGAGGATCACCAGGAGTGGGAGGACCCGGAACTTGATCTTCCGGACGGTTGCGTCCCCGATGCGGGGGCGGATGACTGCGGCGCTCATGCCGACACCTCCTGTGCGGTCGTTGGGGTGGAAGTTCGGAGGGCGAGGGAATCCAGCCAGTCCAGGGACGCGGCGAAGGTCGCCTCCGCGGGTCCTCCGGTGAGGCTGACGTTCTCTGCGGTGGCGGCGTACTGGGCGGCGACCTGTTCCGTCAGGCCGGCCGGGTAACCGACGCTTTGCAGCTGTGCTGCCGCCTCAAGTACCTCTGCGTGGCGGCGGACAGCATGGGCCGGGTGGGTTGTCACCATGCTCTTGAGCAGGTTCGTGAAGGGCGCCTGGTCCACGTCAGCGAGCACAGCGTCCAGCTGGTCCAGGACGCCGTAGGCGCGGGCCGCCGGGAGCGCTTCGATCGCTAGTGCTTCGAGGCCCTTCATGATGACCGAACGCAGGAGCTTAACGGTCACCGCGTCGCCGGGCACGCTGTCCGGCAGGACCCGGACCGGCGCCCCGGCGTTGGCCAGCACGCTTTCGACGGCGGTGTTCCGCTTCCCGGCGTACAGAAGTGGGGTCTTCACTCCGGTGAGGGCCACAGCTCCCGTGATGGCGATGTCCACATACCCGATGCCCGCTGCCTCGGCTCGGGCGGATGACTCCCGCTTGGCCTGTGCTGCCGCAGTGGTCATATCCACGATTGTCGCACCCGGCTTCAGGTGCTGCAGCAGCGAACTAATGACTCCAGGCAGGACGAACCCGGGCACGCAAAGCAGGACAAGCTCCTGGTCCGCTGCCCACCCGGAAATGTCCGGGCGGATTGCCACTCCGGACTCCTCCGACCAGCTCACGGCCGCAGCCGGCGGCTGTGGATCGGAGAGGGAAATTTCAAGGACGGGGTCAGCAACAAGCCGCTCCGCCCAGCACAGGCCAACTTGGCCCGAACCAATGATTGTGGTTTTCAAGACAGACTCCTTCGTCCCGATGTCTATGTGATCAAGAATACAACTTGAATACCATTTGGCAAGTCTTATCCCTGTAATCCGTTTGCTTAGCCTCAATGGCACTATTTTGGTTCCGAGCCTTGCCCCCGTCGAAAACCGGTGGCAGGGTGGCAGCATGGCGATCGAGGTTCGTCCGGCGACGGTGTTCGAGGACGTGAAAGCCCTGGTTGGACCCAAGCGGCCGGACGCGACGGTGTGCTGGTGTCTGAGCTACCGCGTCCCCTCCAAGCAGAACGTGGAGCTGCGGGGCACTGCCCGCGGGGAGCTGGTCCAGGAACTGTTTAGGCAGGATCCGCCGCCCGGGGTGTTAGCGTACGACGGCGGGGAAGCAGTTGGGTGGGCAGGCGTCCATCCGCGCGCGGATACCAACTTCGCCCGCAACCGCCGGATCCCCCGCGTGGACGATCTGGACGTGTGGTCGGTGTGGTGCATCCGGGTCCGGCCGGGGTACCGGGGAAGGGGAATCTCCCATCGGCTGCTGGAGGGCGCCGTCGACTTTGCGCGTTCCTACGGTGCGCCCGCCATTGAGGGTTATCCGGTGGACAACGAGGGCAAGAGGGTGGACCTCACCATGGCCTACGTGGGCACCCGCAAACTCTTCGAGGAGGCTGGTTTCACCAAGGCCGCGGATACGGACTCCGTCCTCAACGGCTTCCCGCGCGTGCTCATGCGCCTTGGGCTGGGCTGATTGGACATGGCGCCCGACGCCGTTTCCCGGCTTACCGCGGTGTCGGCCCCGTCACACTTCCCGGCATAGGATCGGGACATGGCTTCGAACAATGTCCCTGAATCCGATGCCGACGCCGAGGGCGAGGGCGGCCAGCAGGGCGGCGTCCAGTCCGTCGACCGGGCGCTCGCCGTGCTGGAGATACTGGCCCGCGACGGCCATGCAGGCGTGAGCGAAATCGCCGGGGAAATGGGCATCCACAAGTCCACAGTTTCCAGACTGCTCGGTTCGCTCGTAGTCAGGGAGATGGTCCACCAGAACAGCGAACGCGGCAAGTATCAGCTGGGCTTTGGCATCCTTCGCCTGGCCAGTTCCATTCCCGGCCGGCTTAGCCTGGTCCGCGAGGCGCGCCCGGTACTCGAAAACCTGGCCGAGGAATTCAAGGAAACCGTCAACCTCGCCGTTCTCCGCTCCAATTACGCCGTCAACGTGGACCAGGCCATGGGGCCATCAACCCTGGCCACCTACGACTGGGTCGGAAGCCTGACCCCCTTGCACGCGACGTCGAGCGGAAAGGTCCTGCTGGCAGCGCTGGCCGCAGATGAACGTGAGCGCATCCTGAAAGAGACAGGGCTGCCGGCCCGTACACCCCGGACCATCACCAGGCGCGACAAGCTCGAAAAGCAGCTGATCGACGTCGTCCACAACGGCTACGCGGTGACCCTCGAAGAGTTCGAAATAGGGCTGAATTCCATGGCAGTGCCGGTCTACAACCACTTGGGAACGGCGATCGCGGCGGTCAGCATCTCCGGCCCGGCGTTCCGCTTCGACCCGGAAAAGACACCCGGCCTCATCGAGGGCCTGGGCCAGGCCGGCCTGCGGATCAGCGCCAACATGGGCTACGCGCGGCGTTAAGCTGGCCCCTGCACCAGGTCACTCGGGTCGGTGTTGGCGCCGCAGAGGACCACGCAAACCTTCTCCCCGTCCGCCGGACGGTAGCCCCCAGGGCTGAGGAGCCCGGCCAGCGCGGTTCCCGCCCCGTGTTCCACGGCGAGACGGTGGTTGTCCCACAGCGACTGCCGGGCACGGACAATCCCGGAGTCCGGCACGAGGACGGAACGGGACATGTCGTGCTGGGCAGCACGCAAGGCCATCCGGGACACCCGCCGGGCGCCCAAGGAATCTGCGGCTACGGAGTCCACGGCGACGTCCACGGGCAGGCCGGCCTCCAGGGCAGCGTTCAGGGCCCGGCAGTTCTCGGGTTCCACAGCAATGGTCCGGATGCCGTAGTGCTGTGCTGCGGTGGCGACGCCCGCGAACAGTCCTCCGCCGCCTACCGCGACTACGACCGTGTCCAGGCCGGGGATCTGGCGGTGGATCTCGTCCATGAGCGTTCCCGCACCCGCGGCGATCAGCGGATGGTCATAGGCATGGGACGGCAGTGCTCCAGCCGTGGCGGCGAAGTCCTGGCAGGCGGCCAGCGCCTCGGCGTACTCTGCGCCGACAAGCCTGACGTCCGCGCCATAGCCCCTGAGCCGTTCAATCTTCACGCGCGGGGCGCTCGATGGGAGGAAGACGGTGGCAGGGATCCCTTGGTCCCTGGCAGCCCACGCACAGGCCAGTCCGGCATTCCCGCCTGAAGCTATAGTGACCCCCGCCTCCGGCAGAGTACCGGCGGCGCGGTGTGCCTCAATGAAGTTTTGGGCGCCACGTGCCTTGAATGTGCCGGTGTGCTGCATAAATTCGAGCGCAAAGTAGAGCTCGCACTGCCCCTCGGCGCCTGCGGCCTCGACTTCGCCGGGATCGGCATGGGCCACCACCACGTGCCGGACCAGCCCGGCGATTCGATCCGACGCGGCCTCGACGTCCGCATAGGTAAGGGCGTTCATGCTTGGATCTCCTGCTAAGGCTGGCCAATGGTCCTGGGCCATCTTCCCATGGCACCGCTCGCCAGACTTGGCGAAACCCGTAGGAGCACGCGTGTTTGAAGATGCCTTATACGCAACACCTCTCACGAGGGGCAACGGGATTCGCATCTTAGGCCCCCTGTCAAGAGGGGGCGGGGGCGGAAGAAATGTTCTTGACAACGCGTGTGAGCTGGCGCACTCTGTTGCTGAAGGCGAAGTGTGTTGATTACTGCGGAACTAGCTGGGCACCGCTCAGGCGAACTGCCCATCCGCATTCACGAGGTCAGGATCGTCGACGGCGACCGTCATGACCATCGACTCCGAGGACGAGCCGAACCGAATGCCGGGCGTACTCGCCTACGGCCACGGCTAAGCCGTCCCACATATTCAGCGAAGGAAACCCCTCATGACAATCAATAGTGACGTCACTATCGATGAAAGCAGTGAAGACGACCGGGCCTCGGGGGTGGAACCGGCGTTGGAACGAGAACCTGCACCTCCCCAGGAAGACCTGCAAATCCTGCAGGCCCTGCGGGAAACCGAATCAGAACACGAAGAAGCGCGGCGCAGCAGCCAATTGTTCCGGAAGGGAGGCATCGACAAGGTAGTCTTCGGCGTCGCCGGACTGCTCACGTTGGCCTTCGTTATCTGGGGATTTGCCGGCAGGGAGAATCTGGCTACCACCTCCCAGGTGGTTCTTGACTGGGTCATGAAAAACACCGGCTGGCTGTTCGTTGCCCTCTCCTCCCTGTTCGTGGTCTACGTGCTCTGGCTTGCGGTCAGCCGCTTCGGGAACATCCCACTGGGGAAAGACGCGGAAAAGCCCGAGTACTCCATGGTCTCGTGGGTCTCGATGATGTTCGCGGCGGGGATGGGCATCGGCCTGATGTTCTATGGCGTGGCCGAGCCGCTTTACCACTACATCTCCCCGCCGCCAGGCACGGTTGACGGCCAGACTCCCGCGGCGGTCCAGACGGCGATGGCAACCTCGATCTTCCACTGGACCCTGCACCCGTGGGCAATGTACGCGGTGGTGGGCGTTGCCATGGCCTACGGAACCTACCGCCTCGGCCGCAAACAGCTCATTTCCGCGGTCTTCACGTCGCTGTTCGGCATCCGCAGGGTGGAAGGTCCCATCGGCAAGGTCATCAACATGCTGGCCATCTTCGCCACACTTTTCGGCACCGCTGCGTCGCTGGGTCTGGGTGCTCTGCAAATTGGCAGCGGCATGGCGTCCAACGGCTGGATCAGCGGCCAGCTTGCCACTCCCGTGCTCGTGGTCATCGTTGCCGTACTCACAGCCTGCTTCGTGGCCTCGGCGGTCTCCGGCATCAGCCGCGGCATCCAGTGGCTGTCCAACATCAACATGGTCCTGGCTGCAGTCCTGGCCGTTATCGTCTTCGTGGCCGGGCCGACGCTCTTCATCCTGAACCTGATCCCGGCGGCAGTGGGCGACTATGCACGGGACCTGGCCGAGATGGCCTCTCGGACTGAAGCCGTCGGCGACGACGCCCTGCGCACGTGGATGTCCGGCTGGACCATCTTCTACTGGGCCTGGTGGGTCTCCTGGACGCCCTTCGTTGGCCTGTTCATCGCACGCATCAGCCGCGGCCGCACCATCCGCCAGTTCGTCACCGGCGTCCTGCTGGTTCCCAGCATCGTCAGCGTCATCTGGTTCGGCATCTTCGGCGGGGCCGCCATCAACATCCAGGCAACCGCAGACGCCACCCCGGACACCGGCGATGGCATGGCCAAGATCGTCGACGGGACTCCCTCGATTTCCTTCGACGGCGCCCTGTTCGACCTGCTTCACCATCTCCCCCTGCCCAACGCCATTGCCGGCGCGGTCGCCGTCCTGGCGATGGTTCTGGTGGCCATCTTCTTCGTCACCGGCGCCGATGCGGCCTCCATCGTGATGGGATCGCTCAGCTCCGACGGTGCAGAAGAACCACGCCGGGGAGTTGTCATCTTCTGGGGTGCCCTCACCGGCGCCGTTGCCGCCGTGATGCTCCTCGCCGGCGGTGACAAGCCTGCCGAGGCGCTTGCCGGACTGCAGCGGATCACCATCGTGTCAGCCCTGCCTTTCGTGCTGGTGATGTTCCTGATGTGCTTTGCCCTCACGAGGGACCTGCGCCGGGACCCGCTGTCGCTGCGCGCGCGGTTGGTGACCTCCGTCGTCGAGCGCTCCATTCGCAGTGGGGTGGAACAGCACGGCGGCGTCCAGTTCGATCTGGTAACCAAACACGAATGCGATGAACGATGTGCCAAGAGTGAGCTTGATCCGGGCGGGGACAAGCAACACTGAGTACAGGGCGGCCGGCTCCCGAAACGACCGGGAGCCGGCCGCCCTAACGCTTGTCCTCTAGTAGAAACGCACTCGCGGCCCACACCCGGAAAGGCATCCCGTATGGCATCGACGTCCACAATCACACAGGCTGAAACGGAAGCGGACCAAAGACGCCCCGTTGATGACTGCGACTATCACGGCTGCTTCTTCTGTTCCGGCCCCGAAACCGACTGACTGCCGGCTCGCTGCTCGCACAGCCCGAACGCGATGTCTGCGGCCCGGGCGGTCGCCGCCCTGGACCCTTCAGAACCAGCATTTCCTCTTGCGGCTTCTTGGCCGGCCACGTAGCCCACCATGAAGGCTGTCACCGGTGCTGCAGCATGGATTACTGAATCGGCAGATTTCCTCGCCAGGTCCAGCAGCAGCTCTTGATCGACGTCGAGATCCGGGATCTGCAACGCCCTCGCTAGCTGCTCGCACCACTCGCCCAGGATCTGCATCTCATCGTTAACGGCCATGATCTCTCCTTATACAGAACACTTCCGCTGGAAGCTGGTGCCCTGACCCTACAAGGCTAGGACGCCATAAGTCACCGGGCGTTCCCAGGCTGCGTTGTCATGGAAAACCTCCGGCTGCGCCGATTGGATCGGGTACGTTGACGTCAGCAATTCCGCCGCATACGATCACTTATATATCAGTTATCTGGGTCACAAATATCAAAGGCACATCAGCGTCGCGATGGGCCGCTGCCGCCGAAGCCTCACAGATGTCCGGCGGCCACCACACTCCCCGCGCGGACAGTGTTGGGGCCCTTCGCAAGAGTGACGGGTCAAATGTGGCCGCCGCAGTACACCCGAAAGGAACACTTACTCATGGTTCATAAAGTCAAGGCTGTTGTTGTCAGGGCGAAGGACGCTCCGGTGTCGGTGGAGACGATCCTGGTGCCGGATCCGGG
>NZ_PJMC01000039.1 GCF_002892795.1 Arthrobacter sp. AFG20
CGGTGTGCGGGCAGTGCCGGGCGTGCGCGAAGGGCCAGCCGCAGTACTGCTTCAACACGGCGAACGCCACTCAGAAGATGACGCTGGAGGACGGCACCGTGCTGTCCCCGGCGTTGGGGATCGGGGCGTTCGCGGAGAAGACCCTGGTCGCTGCCGGGCAGTGCACGAAGGTCGATGAGGACGCGGACCCGGCCGCGGTCGGTTTGCTCGGCTGCGGTGTGATGGCAGGCATCGGCGCCGCGATCAACACCGGTGAGGTCAAGCGCGGCGAGTCGGTGGCCGTGATCGGCTGCGGCGGGGTGGGTATCGCCGCGATCGCCGGCGCGAAGCTCGCCGGGGCGACCACGATCATCGCCGTGGACATCGACGAGAACAAGATCGGGATGGCCAGGACCCTGGGCGCGACGCACGGGGTGAACTCCCGCACCACGGACCCGGTCGAGGCGATCCGGGCCCTGACCGGCGGGAACGGCGCCGACGTCGTGATCGAGGCCGTCGGCCGGCCCGAAACGTACAAGCAGGCCTTCTACGCCCGCGACCTCGCCGGCCGGGTGGTCCTGGTCGGCGTCCCGACCCCGGAGATGCAGTTGGAGCTGCCGCTGCTGGATGTGTTTGGGCGGGGCGGGTCGCTGAAGTCCTCCTGGTACGGGGACTGCCTGCCCTCCCGCGACTTCCCCATGCTCGTGGCCCACTACAAGGCCGGCAACCTGGACCTGGACGCGTTCGTTTCCGAACGGATCACCATCGACCAGGTCGAGGAGGCCTTCGACAAAATGCACGAAGGCAAGGTCCTGCGCTCGGTCGTCGAAATCCAGCCCGCAGGAGCCTCCACAGCGGCTGCTGCCGAGCCGGCGGTGACCTCGGCATGAGCGTCACGATCGAAAACCTCGTCACCTCGGGCACGTTCTCGCTCGACGGCGGGACCTGGGATGTGGACAACAACGTCTGGATCGTCGGCAACGACACCGAGTGCGTGATCATTGATTCCCCGCACGACGCCGCCGCGATCATCAACCAGGTCCGGGGCCGGACGGTGAAGGCGATCCTGCTCACCCACGCGCACAACGACCACATCGGCGCCGCCCGCGAACTCGCCCAGGCTGTCGGCGCCCCGATCCACCTGAACCCGGAGGACCAGGTCCTCTGGGAACAGGTCTACCCCGGCACCACCCCCGACAAGGGCATCGCGGACGGGGACGAGTTCGAAGTCGCCGGTGCGGTGCTGAAGGCGATTCACACGCCCGGCCACTCACCCGGCTCCACCTGCTTCCACCTCGACACCGAGAACACGGTCTTCACCGGGGACACCCTGTTCAACGGCGGACCCGGCGCGACCGGCCGCTCCTACAGCGACTACCCCACCATCCTGACCTCCATCCGCGAACGGCTCCTCACCCTCCCGCCGGAAACAACCGTCCGGACCGGACACGGCGACAACACCACCATCGCCGCCGAACGCGAAACCCTCGCCAAAGTGGCGCAGTAAGAAATAGCTACACCTAACGGCCCCCGTCCTCTGGATGGGGGCCGTTCGTGCACCACTGAACAGACCAGAAAGATCGGCTCATGTCTTCAATCAAGCGTGTGGCTTTCCTGTCGCTGCACACCTCTCCCATGGAACAGCCCGGTTCCGGGGACGCGGGCGGCATGAATGTCTACATCCGTGGCCTCGCCTCGGCCCTGGCCGAATCGGGCATCGAAGTGGACATCTTCACCCGCGCCACATCGGCCGGCCAGCCCGCCGTCGAACATCCCCACCCGGGGGTCCGGGTCCACAACGTCGCCGCCGGGCCGCCGCGCGGCCTGTCCAAAGAAGAACTGCCGGACCTGCTGCAGAGCATGGTGGCCGAGATCCAGCGGATCCGCGGGAGGCAGCCGCACAGCCGGTACGACGTCATACACTCCCACTACTGGTTGTCCGGCATGGCCGGACTGGAGCTCTCCTGGCTGTGGGACGTTCCTCTGGTTCACACAATGCACACCATGGCAAAGGTTAAGAATTTGGTGCTGCAGTCCGGCGAGGAGCCCGAGCCGCGGCGCCGCGAGGAAGGCGAACACCGCATCGTCGACCGCGCCACGCGCCTGGTTGCCAACACCGGCGCCGAGGCTGCCGAGCTGGTTTCGCATTACGACGCCGACGCCGAACAGATCGATGTCGCTCCCCCGGGCGTTGACATTTCGGTTTTCACGCCCGCGTTCCGCAGCCGGTCCCGCGCCGCACAAGGCATTGCACCGGACACATTCCACTTGCTGTTCGCCGGCCGGATCCAACGGCTCAAGGGGCCGCAGGTCCTGATCAGGGCCGCCGCCCTGCTCCGCCGGCGCCGCCCCGACATCGACCTCAAACTGACCGTTCTCGGCGCGCCGAGCGGCGCCCGGGACTTCGACCTGGACGCGATTGTCACCGCCGAAGGAATGGACGACGCCGTGACCCACCATCCGCCGGTCCGCGCACCGGAACTTGCCTCCTGGTACCGCTCGGCCGATGTCGTCGTCATGCCCTCCTACAGCGAATCGTTCGGGCTTGTGGCCCTGGAGGCGCAAGCCTGCGGCACCCCCGTGGTCGCCACCCGCGTGGGTGGCCTGTCCAGCGCCGTCGTTGACGGCCGCACCGGGCTTTTGGTGGACGGCCACCGGGCATCAGACTGGGCCGACGCCCTCGAAGCCCTCCACGACGACCCCGCCATCCGCCGCAACATGCGCGCGGCCGCCGCCATCCACGCGGCAAACTCCGGCTGGCAACGCACCGCCGCCATCACCCTCGACAGCTACCACGCCGCCGCGGTACAGCGACTCGGACGTCTCACAGTCCTGGCCGGGTAGCCTCCGCATCCCTTAAGCGGCGATGCTCCCCCACCCAAAGGTGAGGGAGCATCGCGCAAAAACCTGCAGGACCTGAGGAAGGATCCGGTTGAAACCTGCGAAAGGTGAGGAAGGGTCCGGGGGTTAGCGGTCGAGGTCGCCGCGGATGAAGGCCTCGACCTTTTCGCGGGCGAGGTCGTCGTTGAACTGCTCCGGCGGGGACTTCATGAAGTAGCTCGACGCCGAGACCAGGGGGCCGCCGATGCCGCGGTCCAGGCCGATCTTCGCCGCACGGATCGCGTCGATGATCACACCCGCGGAGTTCGGCGAGTCCCAGACCTCCAGCTTGTACTCCAAAGACACCGGGGCGTCACCGAAGTTCCGGCCCTCCAGGCGCACGAACGCCCACTTGCGGTCATCGAGCCACTGCACATAATCGGACGGGCCAATGTGGACATCCTTCGCAGCCAGCTCGGCCTCAACATTGGACGTCACGGCCTGGGTCTTGGAGATCTTCTTCGACTCCAGCCGGTCACGCTCCAGCATGTTCTTGAAGTCCATGTTGCCGCCCACGTTCAGCTGGTACGTGCGGTCCAGCGTCAC
>NZ_PJMC01000037.1 GCF_002892795.1 Arthrobacter sp. AFG20
CGGCGGTGACGTGTCGCACCTGAACCTGCACAAGACCTTCTGCATCCCGCACGGCGGCGGCGGACCCGGCGTCGGCCCGGTTGCGGCCAAGGCCCACCTCGCTCCGTTCATGCCGGGAGATGCGAACAACGCTTCGTTCGAGGGTGGTGTAGCGGGGCACGGCGTCGCCATTTCCGCTTCGCGCTTCGGTTCGGCGGGCGTGCTGCCGATCTCCTGGGCCTACGTGAAGCTCATGGGGGGCGACGGCCTGACCGAGGCCACCAAGTCCGCGCTGCTGGCGGCGAACTATGTCGCTTCCCGGCTAAATGAGTTCTTCCCGGTCCTGTACACCGGCGAAGGTGGGCTCGTGGCGCACGAGTGCATCCTGGACCTGCGCGAACTCACGGCGCGCACCGGCGTCACCGCCGAGGACGTGGCCAAGCGCCTGATCGACTTCGGTTTCCACGCCCCCACCCTGGCGTTCCCGGTCGCCGGCACACTGATGGTGGAGCCCACCGAGTCCGAGGACCTGGCCGAGATCGACCGGTTCATCAAGGCCATGATCACCATCCACGCCGAGATTGAGCAGGTCGCCAACGGCGATTTCGCCGCGGAGAACTCCCCGCTGCGCAACGCACCCCACACGGCAGCCGCCGTCGTCAGTTCCAGCTGGGACCGTTCCTACCCCCGCGAGCAGGCCGCCTTCCCCGTGGCATCGCTCCGGCAGGACAAGTACTTCCCGCCGGTGGGCCGTATCGACGGTGCAGCCGGCGACCGGAACCTGGTCTGCTCCTGCCCGCCTCTCGAAGACTTCGAAAACTAAGGACTGACAATGACCGAGAACTACACCGCGCTCTACGACCAGCACAAGAAGGCCGGCGCGTCCTTCACCGACTTCGGCGGCTGGCAGATGCCGCTCAAGTACACCTCCGAGCTTGCCGAGCACCACGCCGTGCGCAACGCGGCCGGCCTGTTCGACCTCTCCCACATGGGGGAAGTCTGGGTCACCGGCCCGGATGCCGGCGCCTTCCTGGACTACGCCCTGGCCGGCAAGCTGTCCGCAATCGCCGTCGGCAAGGCCAAGTACTCCCTGATCTGCGACGCCGACGGCGGCATCATCGACGACCTGATCTCGTACCGCCGTGGCGAGGAGGAGTACCTGGTGGTCCCCAACGCCGGCAACGCAGCACAGGTGGCCGCTGCCCTCGCCGAGCGTGCCGCGAACTTCGACGTCGCCGTCGGGGACGTCTCGGCGGAGACCTCGCTGATCGCGGTGCAGGGGCCCAGCGCGGAAGCCATCCTGCTCCAGCTGGTCCCGGCCGAACAGCACGCACTGGTGACCGAGCTGAAGTACTACGCGGCTGTTGAGGTAGGGATTGCCGTCAACGACGTTGTCCAGACTCTGCTGCTGGCGCGCACCGGCTACACGGGCGAGGACGGCTTCGAAATCTACGTGCCCAACGACGACGCTGCCCGGTTGTGGGAGGCGCTTCTGGACGCGGGCACCGTGCACGGACTCATCCCGGCGGGCCTGGCCTGCCGTGACTCGCTGCGCCTGGAAGCCGGCATGCCGCTCTACGGCAACGAGCTCTCGAGCCGCGTCAATGCGTACGCGGCGGGGCTGGGCCCGGTGGTGTCGCTGGCCAAGGAAAGCGACTTCGTGGGCAGGGAGGCACTGGCTGCAATCAAGGCAGCCGGCGTCGGTTCCACCATTGGCCAGAAGCTCGTGGGCCTCAAGGGCCTGGGCCGGCGCGCCGCCCGCGGCCACTACCCCGTTCTCAAGGACGGCACGCTGGTCGGCGAGGTCACCTCCGGCCAGCCTTCCCCCACCCTCGGCTATCCGGTGGCGATGGCGTATGTCGACGTCGAGTATTCCGAAGTTGGCACGGTCCTGGACGTCGACCTGCGCGGCAAGGCCGAGCAGTTCGAAGTGGTCTCACTGCCGTTCTACAAGCGGGCACGTTAGGCCCGGCAGCGCCAACATCCTCCGCGTGCTCGGTCGCGAAGACGCCCACTGGGCGGACGTGACGCTCCCTTAGACGCACGCTTCCGGATGCCGGCCCCGCAGGGGCCGTCCGGACTGTTATTCAAACGACGAAGTTAGGAATTGAAATGAGCAAAGTTGTTTCTGAACTGAAGTACTCGGCTGAGCACGAATGGGTTGCTGCTGACGGGGCCGGGCCTGTGGGGATCGGCATTTCCGCTGTCGCGGCCGACGCCCTGGGCGACATCGTGTACGTGGACCTGCCCGAGGTCGGCTCCACCGTCACGGCAGGCGAGACCTGCGGCGAGGTGGAATCCACCAAGTCCGTCTCCGACCTATATGCACCGGTGACCGGCGAAGTGACCGAGATCAACGACGGCGTCGTCGCCGATCCGGCCCTGATCAACAGCGATCCCTATGGCGCCGGCTGGCTGTTCAAGGTGGCCGTCACCGACGAGGGCCCGCTGATGTCGGCCGAAGAATACGCGGCGACAAACGGCGGCGAACTCTAGCTCCACCCCCAGCAAGTCCACCTCCCCAGCCCGAACCGACCACAACTCTCCAGTTAGGAACCGACCATGGCTGTTGGCGTCTTTGATCTCTTCTCGATCGGCATTGGCCCTTCGTCATCGCACACCGTTGGACCCATGCGGGCTGCGGCGGTGTTCGCGGAGGAGCTGACGTCCTCCGGGGTGCTGGGGCAGGTGGCCTCGCTGCGGGTGGACCTGTACGGCTCACTCGCGGCAACCGGCCATGGACACGGAACCATGACGGCGATCCTGCTGGGCCTGGAAGGCTTCCACCCCGAGCTGATCCTGCCCGATGAGGTCGAGGAACGGCTCGCCGCGATCGCGGAGTCCGGAACCCTGCAGCTGGCAGGGTCCGTCGCCCTGCCCTACGGGGTGAAGGACATGGTCCTGCGGCCGCTGACCATCCTGCCGCGGCACACCAACGGCATGACCTTCACGGTCTCGGACGCCGCGGGCGAGGTCCTGCACAGTGCCACCTTTTTCTCGGTCGGCGGCGGGTTCATTGTCCGCGAGGGCGAGGAGGATGCGGCCCAGCAGGAGCTCGATGAGTCCAAGAAGGAGCTGCCGCTGCCGTTCCGCACCGCCGCGGACCTGCTGGAGCACTGCCGCTCCCAGGGCCTGTCCATCGGGGACATCATGCTGGTCAACGAGCGCACGTCCCGGTCCGAGGAGGACATCCGGGCAGGCCTGCTGCATATCTATTCGGTGATGGAGGGCTGCGTGGCAACCAGCCTGAAGCGTGAGGGGCTGCTGCCCGGCGGGCTGAAGGTCCGCCGTCGTGCTCCGGACTGGCACGAGCGGCTCCTGAAGGAGGACAAGGACGGGGACCCCATGTACTGGCAGGAATGGGTGAACCTGATCGCCCTGGCGGTCAATGAGGAGAACGCTTCAGGAGGCCGGGTGGTCACCGCACCCACGAACGGCGCCGCCGGCATCATCCCGGCCGTCCTCTACTACGCGCTGCACTTCGCTCCCGGGATGGACCAGGCGACCCAGGAAGACCGCGACGACGTCGTGGTGAAATTCCTGCTCGCCGCCGGTGCCGTCGGGGTGCTGTACAAGGAACAGGCGTCCATCTCCGGCGCGGAGGTGGGGTGCCAGGGTGAGGTGGGTTCGGCGTCGTCGATGGCCGCCGCCGGCCTTGCCGAGGTCATGGGCGGCACACCCGCACAGGTGGAGAATGCCGCCGAAATCGCCATGGAGCACAACCTGGGCCTGACCTGCGACCCCATCGGCGGGCTGGTGCAGGTGCCCTGCATCGAACGCAATGCCATTGCCGCCGCCAAGGCCATCAACGCGGCCAAGATGGCGTTGTGGGGCGACGGCTCGCACCGGGTCTCGCTGGACGAGGTCATCGTGACCATGCGCGAAACCGGCAAGGACATGAGCTCCAAATACAAGGAAACCGCGATGGGCGGCCTCGCCGTCAACGTCGTGGCCTGCTGATTTAGCACTCCTGCAGATTTAGTACTAGGGAAAGAGAACAATGACACTGGCACCAGAAGGCCGGAAAATGCTGCGGATCGAGCAGCGCAATGCGGCCACCCCGGTGGAACGCAAACCGGACTGGATCAAGGCCAAGGTCC
>NZ_PJMC01000043.1 GCF_002892795.1 Arthrobacter sp. AFG20
CAAACTTGGCACACTATTGAGTTCTCAAACAACAGACACACCCGGCACCACCCAAACCAACGTTCAGGATCGCTCCGGAGCAACTTTTCAAACTTACCCGGCTTCACTCCCCGATGCAAATCCGTGTTTCAGGATCCTCACCGGCTGGAAAACCAGCCCCACCACACTCAAGCGACCTCAAAAGTCACCAGATCATGGTCTTGATTTCGGGGATTTGGCCGCCCGCGGTTACCAGCTCTTCGCTGTCTCCCTCGCGGCGACTTGGAAAACATTACACCCACCCCACCCCCAAAGCAACCCGGCCAAAAGAGGCACGGACCCGCCCCGAAACCCTTGAATTGCCGCGGGTTTCGGGCACTGCGAGGCGGTCAACGGAACCACCCGGGGTCCGGATGAGTTTTATGGACCGCGTCACAATCCGGGCATCTCAGCCTGGGCCGGCAGGTATTGGCCCCGCGCATCGGGAGTCCTCCCCCCGCTCAACCGCGCGTCCAGGCTGCGGGCACGCCGCCGGCCGGCACCTTGCCTCCGCAGACACAGCCTCCACAAACCACAGCTCCGCGAAACGTCCGGGAACTTGCTGCGGTGAAGTTCCTCACCGAAGCACCTCAGGTCAGCGGCCGGGACAGCCCCGGCACCGGCATCCCGGCCCTCCCCCGGGCAGGCCTCCGGACGTGAGGGACGAAGGACCTCCAGGGCGGGTTCGCCGTGCCGCCGGCGCAGCTGCTGGCACCGCGGCCGGTTGTTGGCGCCCTGGCCGCCGGTAGCCGCCGGCGGAGGCCGAACACGTCCGGCCGGCGGCGGCTTTTAAACGGCTCAGGCCCCGACGTGGATGTCGGGGCCTGAGCCCGGTGTGAATGGTGGCTTAAATGCGGGAGAGCCCCGACCAGTGGCTGGTTGGGGCTCTCGACCGTTTTTCTAATGGTTGTCCGGCGGTGACCTACTCTCCCACACCCTCCCGGGTGCAGTACCATCGGCGCTGTGGGTCTTAGCTTCCGGGTTCGGAATGGGACCGGGCGTTTCCCCCACGCTATGACCGCCGTAACCCTGTGTCCCGTACCCCCTGGGGGGGGTGGGGAAAACTGTGGTGTTACAACATGTGGTGTTGTTATTCAGTTGTTGGTTCCGGGACCATGAAAACCCGTGGCGGGTTTGTTGGTTGGGAACCACATAGTGGACGCAAGCAGTCTTGTTTCTTTGTACCCTGCTCCATGGTGTGAACGTCTTTTGAAGGTTTCGTT
>NZ_PJMC01000042.1 GCF_002892795.1 Arthrobacter sp. AFG20
CGCCGGCGGCGCCGCGCTGCTGATCGAGCTGTTGGCCGCGCATGCACAGAGGTTGCTTTATATCCCCGGACGGATCGTGCACCACGCCGCAGCAACATACCGCGGCGATGGCAAGACCGACGCGAAAGACGCCAGGATCATCGCGGACCAGGCGCGGATGCGCACCGATCTGCAGCCCGTCCGTGGTGGAGACCAGATCAGCGTGGACCTGCGGCTCTTGACCGCCCGTCGCACCGATCTGATCTGCGACCGGGTCAGGGCAATTAACCGGCTTCGGGCCACCTTGTTGGAGTACTTCCCGGCGCTCGAGCGGGCGTTCGATTACTCCAAGAAGGCGCCCCTCATCCTTCTCGGTCGCTACCAGACCCCCGAGGCAATCCGGCGCACGGGACTTACTAGGCTGGCAGGATGGCTGAAGAAGCGCGGCTGCCGGAACAGTGCCAAGATGGCCGAGAAGGCACTAAAAGCCGCGAACTCCCAGCACACCGTCCTGCCAACGCAGACCACAGGCTCTGCCCTGGTCGCCCGGCTGACCGCACAGGTGAGCGCTCTCGATGCCGAGATCGACGACGTCGATGCCCAGATCACCGACCTGTTCCGGCAGCACGAAAGCGCCGATGTTCTGCTGAGCATGCCCGGTTTCGGGCCCGTGCTTGCGGCGACTTTCCTCGCGAACATCGGTGGCAATCTGGAAGCGTTCGAGTCCGTCGACCGGCTCGCCAGCGTCGCGGGCCTGGCGCCAGTCCCACGCGATTCCGGACGTATCAGCGGGAATCTGCACCGCCCGCGTCGCTTCAACCGCAGACTTCTCCGGACCTGCTACCTGGCCGCGCTCTCCAGCCTGAAGAACAGTCCCGCCTCCAGAACGTACTACGACCGGAAGCGCAGAGAAGGAAAGTCACATAAACAGGCACTCATCGCCCTCGCACGACGCCGTATCAACGTCCTCTGGGCCATGCTCCGCGACCACACCACCTACCAGGAACCAATGCCAAGAATCAGCGCTCAAGCTGCTTGACAGAAACATTGAGATTCCCAATGGCCCGGCACGGCGCGGTCATCGGCTTCGGCAGGGCGTTCTGAGATCTTCGGAGCGTCCTTGTAGTGCTGGCCTGCAGCACCGCGGGGCCGCTCACCGCGGGGCACCCGTTTGCTCCGGCTGGTGCTCAGGCACCGGTAAAGATCCTTACGCAACTCGCCCCGGCCCTGGACATAGAGGCTCTGATAGATCGTTTCGTGGCTGACCTGCATGCTCTCATCGTGACCGAAGGTCTCCTCCAAGACCAAGGACACCAGCTTCGGGGACCAGCCATCATCCATAGCGTCCTCGACGTATTTGGCCAGATCCGGATTCTGAAGCCTGAAAGCCTTGGGCCGCCGGGCACGCTGATGGGTACGAATCTGTGCCACATCGGCCTGATACGTCCCGTCGGCGCACCGGTTCCGGCGGATTTCCCGCCACACTACCGACCTGTTCCTGCCGATCTCCCGGGCGATCGCCGCGACCTTGGCCCCCTCGCGGACCCGGATCATGATCACCGCCCGGTCCACCAGATCAAGCCGGTTGGATCCCGGCCGGACAGCCGGCACCGGGCCGGCC
>NZ_PJMC01000041.1 GCF_002892795.1 Arthrobacter sp. AFG20
TGTCCACACCTTCCACGGCTCCAGCCTGGAGCTGCGAAACCTGACCATGGCCTACGGGGACATCGAGGTCCTCCGGAACGTCAGCCTGAACGTGGCCCCGGGCACCACCACCTGCATCATCGGCCCCTCGGGCTCGGGCAAGTCCACGCTGCTGCGCGGCGTCAACCGCCTGCACGAACCCAAGAGCGGGGACGTGCTGCTGGCCGGCGAAAGCGCCCTGCAGGTCAAGCCGGACATCCTGCGCGCCCGCATCGGCATGGTGTTCCAGCACTTCAACCTCTTTCCGGACCACACCGCGCTCGAGAACGTGGCCCTGGCGCTCTGGAGCGTCAAGGGAATGTCCAAGGCAGAAGCCAGCGAACGCGCCCGCCGCGGCCTCGCCGAAGTAGGGCTGGCCGAACGCGCAGACCACCGGCCCCGCGACCTGTCCGGCGGGCAGCAGCAGCGCGTGGCCATCGCCCGTGCGCTGGCCATGGAACCGGAAGTGATGCTTTTCGACGAAGCCACCAGCGCCCTGGACCCGGAACTGGTCAAAGGCGTCCTGAACCTCATGGCAGGGCTCGGCCGGCGCGGCATGACCATGCTCGTGGTCACCCACGAGATGGGCTTTGCCCGCAAGGTAGCAGACCAGGTGGTCTTCATGGACGAAGGCGAAGTCGTGGAGGTCGGCACCCCCGCCGAGCTCTTCGATAACCCGCGCAGCGAACGCCTGCAACGCTTCCTCTCGGAGGTGCTGTGATGTTGCAGCCCCGCATCGCGACCGCCGGGGATAACGTCGTCGACTGCTATCCGGAACTGGGCACGATGTTCCCGGGCGGAAACACTCTCAATGTGTCCGTCTTCGCCGCCCGCTTCGGAGCGTCCTCGGCCTACCTGGGCCAAATAGCAGCTGATGCGGCTGGAGATGCCATAAGCACAGCTCTGCAGGATGAGGGAGTGGACACATCCGGCCTACGGCGCGCCCCGGGCTCCACGGCACACTGTGTTATCGGGCATGATGCTCGTGGCGACAGGGTATTTGTCTCCTCAGACTTAGGAGTGTCAGTATTCACTCCGTCCTCGGTGGACCTCGCACGCCTTAAAGCGTTCGACGCCATTCATGTGGGAGCTACCAGTCAGCTTGACCCCTGGATTCCAGCGTTTGCGGCAGAAACACGGCTCTCGTATGACTTCGGAACCCGGCATAACGCAGAGCACATTCACCGCGTCGGCCGTTCGTGTTATCTCATCGTCCTGTCCGGAGGCGGACTGGATGACGCCGCGTTCGAATCTCTCCTGGAGCAGGCCGAAGGCTCCGGAGCCACCTGGACACTGGTCACCCGCGGAACCGAAGGGGCGACACTCAGCAACGGCGGACGACGCCGTTGGAAGAGTCAGGCGCACCGCGCGGAGGGCGTCATAGATACCCTCGGCGCAGGCGACACATTCTGCGCGCGGGTCCTCGTCGGCCTCCTCCGGAATGAAAATCCCAGCCAGTTCCTGCCCGAGGCAGCAGCTGTAGCTGCACAGACTTGCACGCATTTTGGCGCCTTCGGCCACGGCGTTCCCATGGCCGCCCAAATCGTCGCCACTACGACCCACTGACGGGCTCAGCCTCCCGGAGGCGAATGCCCATTCATCAGATCAGGAAAAGTAAGGAAAAACATGACCGACGGAACCTTTATCGGAATACAACCTGTCAAGGAAATCCCTGACAACCTACGCAGCTCGCAGGAACACGCCCTCACCCTGTGGCCCGAGATCGAGTCCTATGTAGCAGGGATCCCCGAACTCAACCGCGTGTACCTCGTCGGAGCCGGAGGCTCACTGTCCGGACTGAACGCTGCGCAGTTCCTTCTCGATAGACGGGGCAAAGTTGCTGTGACCACCGTAAACTCCGACGAGTTCTATTACCGTGCGTCGCCAGCGGTCGGACCCGGCGCGCTCGTCATCGCCCTTTCCGCGGCTGGCACGACCCCTGAGACTGTTCGGGCAGCCTCCTGGGCTCAGGAGCGGGGGGCGGCTGTGGCAGCAGTTACGCTGAACGCCGAAGGAGATCTGGCCAAGGCGGTCAACACCGCCTTCGTCGCAGAGACCGGGGACGGCAACCAGCTCCTGCTGCAGCTCGTGGCCCTTGCCATTCTAGAGCGTGACGGCCAGGACGTGGCCGGAGAGCTGTCTGCCCTTGCCGCGCTTCCTGCCGCCGCCGAAAAGGCCGTCCGGGTATTCGAACCCTTCGCCGCGAAGATCGCGGAAAACATGAAGGACGTTCCTGTCACCTACCTCATTGCGTCAGGGTCTCTGCAGGGCATGGGGAGCACCTTCACGAGCTGCTTCCTTCAGGAAATGCAGTGGATGCACGCTGCAACTATCAACGCCAATGAGTTCTTCCAAGGTCCATTCGAGGTCTTTGATAAAGAAACGAAGAGCATCCTGTACCTAAGCGAGGACGAAACGCGGCCCATGGGAGAGCGTGCAGAGCGCTTCCTCCAGAAGTACAGCGGAGAGACTTTCGTCATCGACAGCCGTGACCTGGAGCTTCCAGGCATCCCGCAAAACCAGCGACCTTTCATTGCCCCGCTGGTCTACTACACCATCGCCTTCCGTCTGGCCGCCCATTACGCTGCAGTGCGCGGCTACTCACTGGAGGGCCGGCGCTACATGTGGCAGTTCGCCTACTAGCGACTTTGCGGCCACGAACAGGCACGCCTGTTCGTGGCCGCAAAGACACGTGGGACTGTCCGATTTTCGGTGGATCCACGGTTGGCATTTAGTTGATTCTTCCGTCGAAGCTGATGGCGAAGGCGTTCAGGGCCGGCTTCCATCGTGTGG
>NZ_PJMC01000044.1 GCF_002892795.1 Arthrobacter sp. AFG20
TGATCTGGTCTCCACCACGGACGGGCTGCAGATCGGTGCGCATCCGCGCCTGGTCCGCGATGATCCTGGCGTCTTTCGCGTCGGTCTTGCCATCGCCGCCGTATGTTGCTGCGGCGTGGTGCACGATCCGTCCGGGGATATAAAGCAACCTCTGTGCATGCGCGGCCAACAGCTCGATCAGCAGCGCGGCGCCGCCGGCGTTCAGATCCGTGGCCCAGCAGACATCGCCACCGGCCGCCGTCTCGGTCACCTTGGCTATGAGTTCTAGGAGTATGCTCTCGTCGTTTTCAACCCGCATCGAGAGCAGGACCGTCCCGGCCTGATCGATCACCACACAATGATGAGCCCGCTTGCCCGAATCGATTCCCACCCAAACCGCCGGCATGCTTTATCCCCCTTCGATCAGCTTCAATTTTTCGTAGCCCTGTCGATAACTACGCCGGCACGTCCTTACCCAACGATCAATGTCGTAATTCTCAATCAGCGGTCGAGTCATCGGCGGGCAGCGGGCGGCCATTCCCAATGAGCCGTCCAAGCGGCTAGGAGACTTGTGCCATACCTGCCACCCGAGGGTGATCGAAACACTACGACAGCCCCGAAATCACCCACAACAAAAACGTAAGGAAGGTGACCTCATCATCGGCAAGGACGGCGGCAGCGCCATCGGCACCCTGGTCGAGCGCAGCACCCGCTACACGGTCCTGCTGCACCTGCCAGGTCGGCATACAGCCCAGGAAGTAGCCGATGCCATGATCGCCCAGATGCGCCGGCTCCCGGATCAGCTGGTCAAGACCGTTACTTGGGACCGTGGTACCGAAATGGTGCAGTACCCCCGCATCCGCATGGCGCTGGATGCGGGGGTGTACTTCTGCGATCCGCACTCGCCCTGGCAGCGTGGAACCAACGAGAACACCAACCGACTGCTGCGTCACTGGTTCGAAAAAGGCACAGACCTCTCGGGCTACACCGCGGAGGACCTCGAAACCATCGCCGGGAAACTCAACAACCGGCCCCGCCCAACGCTGAAC
>NZ_PJMC01000040.1 GCF_002892795.1 Arthrobacter sp. AFG20
AAAACGTCGTAGACACACCAGGGCCAGGGACGGCGGAGCCCTGCGGAGCCGGCACTGGACCCAACAGCCGGCCGCGCCAGCGGACGCCCACCAGGGTGAAGCGCAGCGAAACCCACAGCGCGCCCCGCGCGCTGCTTCTGCGTAGAGTAAGCGCATGAATGACCCGGTAGCGCAGCATCCCAGCGGTCGTAGTGGCCGCACACGACCCGGGCAGGGCTATTCACGGATTCAGCGGATCATGGCATTGGTTTTCACCGCGGCCGCAGCTGCCTGTTGGGTGTTGGTGGCGGCGGACCTGGTTGTAGGTCGGCCGGCGGGCGGCGATGTTTTCATCGCCGCGCTCAACACTCTCGCGGCCGCGGCGTTCTGGTGGATGACTGTTACCAGCCGTCCGAGATAGGGAAAGGCCGGCACTTGCGTGCCGGCCTTTCCGGGTTTTCCCTCTGCAAAGGAAATCTATGGGCGCAGCGCCATTGCCGCGGGTGTCACTGCTCGTCGACGCGGTGATCTCTGACAGGCAGGTCCACGGGTCCTATGACCGGCCCTGCGGTCAGTAGGCTCAGCTCCAGGATGTCTTCCAGCGGGCTCGCGTCCGGGGCAACGCTATCGTCTTCGGTCATGCGGAACGGATCGACCACTGCGGGGCTCCTGACTGTCTGGAATGCATTGTCCCTTCACAGTATCGGCTGTTCCTGCGCGGGGCTTGAAGTCGCTGCGCCCGCGACAGCGTCCAACGCGGCCGGAGGAGCCCTGGCGGGGGAGGCCGCCGCGCACTTGGGGAACCCAAACAGGTAGGCCGAACCCCTTCTGTGTGGGGTCCGGCCTACCTTGGTTTAGCGGCTCAGTTGTCGGTCATACGCCTTCTTCGGGTCGCGGGTGCAGCCGGCGAGCAGGCCTCTGTTGACCAGTTCAGCGAGCAGTTCCGCGAGCCGGTATCCGGCCACGTCATCGAGGGCGAGTTTGAAGTAGCGGGCGGCGAAGCTGGATTTTCCTTTGAGCCATTCCAGCCAGCCGATCAGGCACAGCATCGGGGCGCGCTGGCCTTCCGGTGTGGCTTTCATCAGTTCGAAGGTGACTTCCTGGGCGGTGTCCACCCGGGCCCAGTCAGGGCGGGTGAGGAAGATGCCCAGCATGACGGAGGTGAACTGTTCGGGCGCGTGGGTGATGATGTCACCCATCATGTAGTCCCGGATGGTGGGGTGCTGAAGGGCTCCTGCCAGCTGGTGCGCGGTCTGGGTTGTCAGGCTCTTGGGATCATCGAGCACCTTGGACCACGCTTCGCGGCTTGCTTCGAGGTCTTCGGGCCAGCCGTCGGGCCTGTGTGCGGCAATGGCCTCTCGCGCCATGTCATCGCCGGTGAACGGTGCCGGGGTGGTGAAGCCGGTCACGGCGCTCCCCCGGTAGATCAGGGCGGCATTGCCGTTGCTCGTGGTGATGGCATCCAGCGACTGGTCTGGGCAGCAGCTGGTGTCCGCGCAGTGGTAGTTCCGCCACAGTTCGGAGGTCACCAGCCATGCGTCCTGCATCGGCATCCCGGCGGTTTCCAGCTCGGTGCGCAGCGCCTCCACGTGCCCGGCGTAGGGGCGCGGATCCTCGCTGGTGTCCTCGTCGGTGTAGATGACGAGCAGGCTGCCGGTGGCGGCTTCGTCGGCGGTCAGGTAGCTGACAAGTGTCTGGGCGTAGCCGACCGGGTCCTGCCCGAACGGGGCATCAACGCGCAGGGTCGCGCCGAGCTTGTTGCCCTGCATGGTGAGGGCGACGAAGGATTCCGTGGGGGTCTGACCCAGCGTGTGCGGGATGAAGGCCAGGATGTCGGCAGGACCGGTGAATTTGATCGGGTCGTTCATGGTGTTGCTCCTTTTGCAGAGGATTGTGGTGGGTGGGGCGACCAATGGTGACCGGCCAGCTTCCCCTCTCCCCCCGTTGTTTTTTGGCTGCTGGCGGAGCTTGCGGAGCTGTGCCCGACGGAGGCCCGTCTACCCGAAGGGCAAAGGGCGGGAAATTCCTGGAGGAAATAAGCGACGCAGGAGCGCCGGAAGGAAATTCCCGGCCTGCAGGCCCCGACGAAGGAGGGGCTAGACGGGGCGGAGCGGGCACGTACGATCCGAAGGACAGCAGCCAAAAAACGTCGTAGACACACCAGGGCCAGGGACGGCGGAGCCCTGCGGAGCCGGCACTGGACCCAATAGCCGGCCGCGCCAGCGGACGCCCACCAGGGCGAAGCGCAGCGAGCACCCTCTTTGTCCAGCAGCCGGTTGGGCTTTGCCGGTGCCGGCCAGGGACCCGCGGTGGGTCCGGGGCGGCGAGGTGATGAGCGTCGGGCTTTTCGGGATTGGCGGGCCGCCGCCGGTGACCACAGCGGCAGCTGCACCGTTGCGGCGGCCCGCCCGGACCCTGGCCCGGCGGACAGGTGGCCGGAAGCTTTCCGTTCTCGGCCACCTGTCATGGTCTTAGGCGGAGAGTTGGGCGTCGAAGAGGTCTTCGGCGAGCCCGATGAGGTAGTCGGGGACGTCGGCTTCTTCGCCATGGGTGCCTTGGCCCAGGAAGACCACGTCTCCGCAGAAGATGTCGTTCAGGTAGAGCCCGGTTTCGCGGAAGAGGTGTCCCGCGCGGATGTTTGCGGGCAGGTTGATGATCTTCCCTTCCTCGTTGAGGTAGGCGTGCCATTCGCCGCGGGTGATGGCTTCGATGTTGCCTTCGACCAGCGCCTGCAGCGTGGGCAGGGAGGGGATGATGGTTTCGGTGCGGACGGGCTGGGACAGCCGGGCCGGGACGATCAGTGCGGTGCAGGTGGTGCTCATGGTGTTCCTCCTTGAAAAGCTTTGGGGGCGGTACTGCCCGGCCTGTGGCCGGGCAGTACTGCGTTGGGTGCTGGTTAGGCGGCGTGGATGGTGTAGGGCATCCGGTACCGGCTGGGCAGTTCCGCGGCGGCTTCGGGCAGGTCGGCCGGGCCGTGGGCCTGCCCGTTCTTCCAGTGGAAGAATGCCTGCTCGGTGATCGCGTCCCACTGCCGGGCTTTGGTCCGGTAGTAGGTGGTTTTCACGTCGCCCTCGCAGTAGGTGGCGACGCCGAACAGGTTGCCGATGGAATCGGCGGTGCGGATGGCGGCGACCATGACGTAGGGCCACTGGCCAAGGTCCCAGCCCTCGCTCCCCCAGCTGGGGATGACGGTCCAGCCGTGTTCGGCGATGAGGTCCATCCAGTGGTACCCGCCGTTGGCGTGGTAGTCGCGCAGGACCGGGGCGTCGGTGATGACCTCGCCGGTGTCGGCGGTGGTTACCGTCTCGGTGGTGATCGCGTTCATGGTGTTGCTCCTTTTGCAGAGGATTGTGGTGGGTGGGGCGACCAATGGTGACCGGCCAGCTTCCCCTCTCCCCCCGTTGTTTTTTGGCTGCT
>NZ_PJMC01000046.1 GCF_002892795.1 Arthrobacter sp. AFG20
CGCGAGCTTGTAGATGCCCTTGATGACGCCTTCGACGTCGAGGTTCTCCGGCTCCGCGGGCTGGACGATCGGCTCGTTGTAGACCGTGATGTAGTACATCAGGTTCCGGTCTGTGGAGTCGTGCCCGTACATGCGTTCGAGGCCGTCGCGGACGATGTGGCCCATTTCGTAGCCGTAGGCGGGGTCGTAGGTGACCACGGCGGGGTTGGTGGAGGCCAGCAGGGGGGAGTGTCCGTCGGCGTGCTGGAGGCCTTCGCCGGTGAGGGTGGTCCGTCCGGCGGTGGCGCCGATGATGAAGCCGCGGGTCATCTGGTCGGCGGCGGCCCAGAAGGCGTCGCCGGTGCGCTGGAAGCCGAACATGGAGTAGAACACGTAGACCGGGACCAGGGGCACGCCGTGGGTGGCGTAGGCGGTGCCGGCGGCGGTGAAGGCTGCGACGGCGCCGGCTTCGTTGATGCCGGGGTGGATCAGCTGGCCCTGGGCGGATTCCTTGTAGGCCAGGACCAGGTCCCGGTCCACGGACAGGTAGTTCTGGCCCTTGGGGTTGTAGATCTTCGCGGTCGGGAAGAACGCGTCCATGCCAAAGGTGCGGGCCTCATCCGGGATGATCGGCGCGATGTGCTTGCCGAAGTTCTTATCCCGCATCAGGTCCTTGAGCAGACGGACGAACGCCATGGTGGTGGCGGCCTGCTGCTTGCCCGAACCGCGCTTGGCCACCTCGTAGGTCTTCGCCTCGGGCAGCTCGATGTCCGAGTGCTTCGAGCGCCGTTCCGGAACGGAACCGCCGAGGGCGGCGCGGCGCTCGAGGAGGTACTTGATTTCCGGTGCGTCCGTGCCCGGGTGGAAGTACGGCGGACGGTACGGGTCCTTCTCCAGCTGCTCATCCGTGACCGGGATCCGCAGGTGGTCGCGGAACTTCTTCAGGTCATCCAGGGTGAGTTTTTTCATCTGGTGGGTGGCGTTGCGGCCTTCGAAGTGCGGGCCCAGGCCGTAGCCCTTGACCGTTTTGGCCAGGATC
>NZ_PJMC01000005.1 GCF_002892795.1 Arthrobacter sp. AFG20
GGGGCCTCGGTGCCGGGCTGCGAACCGGTTGCGGCGGATTCGCCGCCGGAGACCACTTCGCCGTTGCGGCGGCGCGTGCGGGTGCGGCTGCGGCGGGGGCGCGCCGGCTGCTCGGTACCCGTTGCGGCGGCGCCGGTGGCAGTGGAAACGGGACCGGTAGCAGCGTCCGCGCCGGAGTCTGAGGAACGACGGCGGCGCTCGCCTGAACGCTTCCCCGCGTCACCGCCGCGGCGGCTGCCTTCCGTGCTGGCGGAGCGGCCGGAATCGCGGCCGCCGGAGCGGCCGTTCTTCTTGCCGGTCTCGCCCAGGTCCTCCAGGACCTCGGCGTCGACGCCGGCAAGGGTCCGCTTGCTGCGCGGCAGCCGGCCCTTGGTGCCCTCGGGGATGTCCAGGTCCTCGTACAGGTGGGCTGAGGAGGAGTAGGTTTCGACGGGCTCGGGAACGCTCAGCCCCAGCGCCTTGTTGATGAGGCCCCAGCGCGGCATGTCGTCCCAGTCCACGAACGTGACGGCGGTGCCCTTGTTGCCGGCGCGGCCGGTGCGGCCGACGCGGTGCAGGTAGATCTTCTCGTCCTCGACGCACTGGTAGTTGATGACGTGGGTGACGTCGTCGACGTCGATGCCGCGGGCTGCGACATCGGTGGCCACCAGGACATCCACCTTGTTGTTGCGGAAGGCACGGAGCGCCTGCTCGCGGGCTCCCTGGCCGAGGTCGCCGTGGATGGCGGCGGCGGCGAACCCGCGGTCCACGAGTTCCTCGGCAACCTTCGCGGCAGTGCGCTTGGTCTTGGTGAAGATGATGGTGCGGCCGCGGCCGCGGGCCTGCAGGATGCGGGCGACCACCTCGGTCTTATCCATGCTGTGAGCGCGGTAGATCAGCTGCCGGATGTCGCGCTTAGTCAGGCCCTCGTCGTCCGGATCGGCGGCGCGGATGTGGGTGGGCTGTGTCATGTACCGGCGGGCCATGGCAATGACCGGGCCGGGCATCGTGGCCGAGAACAGGAGAGTCTGGCGAACTGGCGGGGTGCCGGCGATCAGGGTCTCAACGTCCGGAAGGAAGCCGAGGTCCAGCATCTCGTCAGCTTCGTCCAGCACTACGATCTTGACGTTCTTCAGGACCAGGTGCTTCTGCTTGTAGAGGTCGATGAGGCGACCCGGCGTGCCGACCACCACCTCGACGCCCTTCTGCAGCGCATCGATCTGCGGCTCATACGCGCGGCCGCCGTAGATCGTGGCGATGCGGGCATTGCGCTTGCGTGAGGCGGTCTGCAGGTCGTTGGCGACCTGGACTGCCAGCTCGCGGGTGGGAACAATTACCATGGCCTGCGGTGCCCCGGGGGCAGGCAGCTTGCCGAAGCCCGGGTCGTCCTGGCCCACTACGCGCTGCAGGGCGGGAATGCCGAAGCCGAGGGTCTTGCCCGTGCCCGTCTTGGCCTGGCCGATGATGTCGTGGCCGGACAGCGCCACGGGCAGGGTCATCGCCTGGATCGGGAAGGGGTGGGTGATACCGGCGTCGGCGAGGGACTCGACGATGTCGGCGCGCACGCTGTAGTCGGCGAAGGACTTTTCGGCTATTTCATGCGGCTTCTCGTCCGAGATGATGGTCTCTTCCGGCTCGATGGTCTCGGTGCCGGTGTCGTCGGAGAGAAGCTGGTGGGTATGCAATTCACTCACAGGGGAGTTTCCTTATTCATTTAGGCATTGGCGCCGCCTGCTCAACGGGGCGGGCACGGGGGCCGTTCCGGAGCACGCTCAGGCGCGCAAGCAATTCCAGTGGAAGCCGATCGCGGGCTATCTAAATGCCGGCACTGGGGACCGGCGGGTGTGACTCAAGATCGCGTAGGGGCGGGCTTGTTGAATTCAAATCAAGGAAATCAACGACCGGGCATCCATTACTACCCACCCAGTCTACTGGCAAACCCATGTTTTCCTTGACTCACGCCGCCTCAGGGGCCTGTGGCGGGCGCAGGAGCGGATCAGCCGACGAGCTCGAGGTGGATCTCCCTGGTGGTGATGTCCGAGGAGATGAGCCGGACGCGGACCCTGGTGCCGGGCTCCATTTCGCCCGCGCACCTGGCCGTCACGGCCGGTTCGGCGATCTGGACCACGCCGGAGGGGCCCGAACCGTTGGTTCCCTTGCCGTTCAGGCCTTTACCGTTCCCGTTCCCGTTGCCGCCGCCATTCCCGTTTCCGTTGCCGTTTTTGGCCGGCTTCGACCCGGAGATCACCACGGCATCGAACTCCTGTCCGATGTGGTTGATCAGCAGCGCGGCTTCCACGGTGTCCAGGGCAAGGCGTTCCATCCTTGCCGCCAGCTGGTCCGAGTACGCCATGATTTCGGGCAGCGAGGGGAGCGCCTCCCGGGCCCAGGCCGGCACCGGGCGGTTGTTGCTCAGTGCGTCGCAGATGACCAAAACAAACCGGTCCACGAGCCGGCGCAGCGGCGCGGTGGTGTGGGCGTACGCTGTGCCGATGGCTGACTGGACGGCGTCCTCCGGGACGGTTCCGTCGAAGTGCGTGTAAGCGGCTCCGCGGAAGAGCATGCCGGCCGAATGGAGGATGGCCAGTTGCCGGTGGTCGGTGGGATCGAGGGTGCGTAGGTACTCGCCGTAGCTTTCCTGCCCGTCCCACGGTTTGCCCAGCGCGGCAGTCTGACGCTTGAAGTGGCTGAGCGAGCGTTCATCGGGGGCCGGCATGGTGCGCAGGATCCCGACCTTGCCATTGAGCATCAGCGAAGCGGCGGCCATCCCGGTCATAAGCGAAATCTGGGCGTTCCAGTCCTCCACCGGAAGCTGGGGGACCGCCACGATCCGGTAGCCGCCGTCGGGCAGCTGGACGATCTCCTGCTCCGGCATGTTCAGGCTGGCCCCGCCGCGGGCCCGCTCCAGGTCCACGCGCTTGCGCCCCACCTCACGCAACAGCTGCAGCATCGGAGGGGCGGTGCCGGCATCCAGGTCTGCCTGGACGCCCTTGTAGTTGAGCTTGGCCCGGCTGCGCACGGCGGCCCGGCGCACCGCCGCGGACACCACCTCGGCGGCGGCGTCGAGCTCGAACTCCCAGACGAAGGCGGAGCACAGCTGCCCGGCGAGCAGGCTGCCGGCGTTCTCACTGATCGCCTCCGGATGCAGCGGAATGCGGCCGTCGGGGGCGTAGAAGGTCTGCCCGCGGCGGCGGGTTTCGGCGTCGAGCGCGCCGCCCGGCTGCACGAAAGACGGAACGTCCGCAATGGCATAGAGGATCCGGTACCCCTCGCCGAGGCGTTCAATGAAGAGCGCCTGGTCAAGGTCGGTGGACGACGGCGGATCGATGGTCAGGAAGTCCACCCCGGTCAGGTCCAGGGCCGGAAACTGCCGGTCCGCAATGGCGGCTTCAGCTTCCTTGAGCACATCCTCGGGAAATTCCCCCGGAAGCTCCAACTCCGTCCGCAGCGCGCTCAATGCCTCCTCGAGCGCGTTGGTCTGCTCGTGGACGCTGGGCGACAGACGATGATGTGACACGAAAATCAGGTTAGCCCGAATCGCGCCGTTAGTCTTGGATTATGGGCACATCCTCGGCTGACACCGCTCGCTACGACCGCTTCGTCGCAGACCTGTTCGGCGTGATGGCCTACGGCGAACTGTCCGCGTTCGAACGGCTGTCGTCCGACGCCCGTTACTCACCCACGCTGCACGACCGCGCGGTGCTCGGCAGGATCGCCGTCATCGAATTCCAGCACTACGAGCTGGTGAGCGCCAAGCTGGCGGGGATGGGCGTCGACGTCGAGGATGCGATGCTGCCGTTCCAGCTGGCCGTGGACCACTTCCATGAACGGACCCGCCCGGCGGACTGGTACGAGTCCCTGATGAAGGCCTACGTGGTGGACACGGTCTCCGCCGACTTTTATCAGGCGGTGGCCCGGTTTGTGGATGCCGGAACCCGTGATGTCATCCAGCAGATCCAGTCGTCGGAAGAGGCCACGGCCGTGCTTCGGGAACGGCTCAGCGGGGCGCTGGCGGACGACCCCCGGCTCGCGTCCAGGCTGGCGCTGTGGGGCCGCCGCCTCCTCGGCGAAGCGATCACGCAGGCCCAGCGCGTGGGCCACGAACACGCCTTTCTTGGCGGGCTGTTCGTCGAGGCGGAGCCCGGTGCCACGGACGCCACAGCACGCGAGCTGGTGCGGGGCATCACCGCCGAAGTCGCGGAGAACCATTCCCGGCGGATGGTCCAGCTGGGCTTGAGCGGGTAGCCCAGGCCCCGCTTGCGTGCCGGGCCGCTCCGGTCAGGAGACGGCGGCCTGGGACGTTGCGTCGAGGGCGTCGAGCAGTTCCGCCGCGGCTGCTGCCGGGTCTGGTGCCTCGGTGATCGCCCGCACCACGACGATGCGGCTGGCTCCGGCCGCCAGCACCTGCTCCACGTTCGTGCGGTCGATCCCGCCGATCGCGAACCAGGGCAGCAGCAGGCCGCCAACCCGTTCCTCGTTTGCGGTGCGGACGGCCTCTGCCGCGTAGCGCACCAGGTCGAGCCCGACGGCGGCGCGCCCGGGCTTGGTGGGGGTGGCCCACAGCGGGCCCACGCAGAAATAGTCCAGGCCACTGCGCCCGTGGGCGGCGCCGATGGCGGCACCCACCTGGTCCGTGCTGTGGGTGGACAACCCAATGACGGTGGCATCGTGCAGCAGCTTCCTGGCGGCACGGAGCGGCAGGTCCTTCTGGCCGATGTGGAACACCGGTGCACCGGCGATGGACGCGATGTCGGCGCGGTCATTCACGGCCCAGAGCCGGCCGTGCCTGCGGGCGGCGGCACGGACTACTTCCAGCAGCTCGAGTTCCTCGGCTGCCTCGATGCTCTTGTCCCGCAACTGGATGATGTCCACGCCCCCGGCGAACGCCGCGTCCACGAAGTCCGCGAAGTCCCCGCGGTCCTTGCGGGCGTCGGTGCAGAGGTACAGGCGGGCGGCGGTGTGGGCAGAGTGCACGGTCATGGCAACCACCTTAGTTCCTCTAAACTGGGCAGGTACCGCGGGAGCCCGTTGCTGCTGTCATAAAGACGCAGGGCTGAGAGGGCGTCAGAGCCGACCGCTTGACCTGATCCGGTTAGTACCGGCGTAGGGAAGGAATTCCATGAACCCTAAAACCAGCGGCGACGAACACTCCGCGGCAGCCTTGGGGTCCGGCGCACTTGAGGCCGATGTAGCCGTCATTGGCGGCGGCGTGGTGGGCCACGGCATCGCCTGGGAGGCACGGCGGTCCGGCCGTTCGGTGGTGCTCATCGATGAAGCCCCGGGCAGCGGTGCAAGCTGGGCTGCGGCCGGCATGCTCGCTCCGGTCAGCGAACTGCATTACCAGGAGGAAGGGCTCCTGGAACTGATGCTGGAATCCTCCGCCAGGTGGCCGGGGTTTGCGGCCACGCTCACCGCCGGCGAGGACGCCGGTTACCTGACGACGCCGACCCTGGCGGTGGGTGCCGATCCGGCCGACCGCCGGGCCCTGACGGACCTGCGGGACGTGCAGCGGACTCACGGCCTGAACGTTGAACCGCTGACCATCCGCGAGGCACGTTCCCGGGAGCCGCTGCTCAGCCCCGCAATCTCCTGCGCCCTCGACATCCCGGCGGACCACCAGGTGGATCCCCGCAGACTCGTCCGGGCGGTTGCTGCCCAGTTGGCCGGCCATGGCCAGCAGATTGCGGCAGCGGAGGGATACGCGGTGCGGGAGCACGCCGCCGGCCTGCTCTGGGACGGCGCGCGGGTCTGCGGGGTCCGGCTGGCCGGCGGCGGGTCAGTCAGGGCGGCCGAGACGGTGGTGGCCAACGGCCTCGCCGCCGCGCACCTGCAGAACCTGCCCGAAGGCCTGCAGTTGCCGTTGCGCCCGGTCTACGGAGACATCCTCAGGCTCAGGGTCCCCGCACACCTGCAGCCCCTGCTCACCGCAACGGTCCGCGGCATGGTGCGGGGCGTGCCGGTGTATGTGGTGCCCCGCCGGGACGGCACGGTGGTGATCGGCGCCACCCAGCGTGAGGACGGTGTGCCCGGCACCAGCGCCGGGGGTGTCTACCAACTGCTGCGCGACGCCCAGGCGCTGCTGCCAGCGGTCGCCGAGCTCGAGCTTCTCGAAGCCACCGCGCGGGCGCGGCCCGGCACCCCTGACAACGCCCCGCTGCTGGGCCGGGTGCCGGCCGGCGGGCAAGGAGCCGGTACGGACGTGGCGGGCCTCATCATCGCCACCGGTTTCTTCCGCCACGGCGTCCTGCTGACCCCGGCCGCCGCGGCAATCTGCCGCCAGCTCATGGACGGAATTACCGATCCGCGCTGGGCCCACTTCCGGCCGGGCCGGTTTTCGCCCGGGCTTAGGGACACTCCGGGCTCCGCCGCTCTACTCAGCCCTGTCCCCGGCTAGTCACCGCAAGTGACACCGCCCCGCTGCGGGCACTGCCACGTTGACCCACGTCACATTTGACCAAAGCAAGGAACCAGCATGAACATCACATTGAACGGCATCGAACAGGAAGTCAGCGAGGGCGCCTCCGTCACCTCACTCGTCAGCCAGGTGACGGGACGCCAACTGGCGGCCAGCGGGCAGGCCGCCGACGGCCAGCGGCTGGGTGTGGCGGTGGCGCGCAATGCAGCCGTCGTGCCGCGCAGCCAGTGGCACAGCACCGCCCTCGCAGACGGCGACGAGATCGAACTTGTCACGGCAGTCCAGGGAGGATGAGGACGATGGCAGAAACAATGATTGAAACAGCAGACAGCCTGGCCATTGACGGGGTGGAGCTGACCTCGCGGCTCATCATGGGCACCGGAGGCGCTCCAAGCCTGGACGGTCTCGGCGCAGCGCTGCTCGCGTCCGGCACCCAGCTGACCACTGTCGCGATGCGTCGCTACTCGCCTGCCGAAACCGGCTCGCTGTTCCAGCTGCTGGTGGACCACAACATCCGCGTGCTTCCCAACACCGCCGGCTGCTTCACGGCCCGGGACGCTGTGATGACGGCGGAGCTGGCCCGTGAAGCGTTGGAGACCGACTGGGTCAAGCTCGAAGTCATCGCCGATGAGCACACCCTCCTGCCTGATGCCGTGGAGCTGGTGGACGCCACCGAACAGCTGGTCAACCGGGGCTTCAAGGTCTTCGCCTATACCAATGACGATCCCGTCCTGGCGCTTCGGCTGGAGAACCTGGGTGCGTCGGCAGTCATGCCGCTGGGAGCGCCGATCGGCACGGGCCTGGGCATCCTCAATCCGCACAACATCGAGCTGATCGTGTCACGGGCCTCCGTTCCCGTGGTCCTGGACGCAGGGATCGGAACGGCCTCGGACGCGGCCCTGGCCATGGAACTGGGTTGCGACGCAGTGCTGCTGGCCACCGCCGTCACCCGCGCCCAGAACCCCGCCCTCATGGCCGAGGCCTTCAAACACGCCGTCATCGCCGGTAGGCTGGCGCGTGCGGCCGGGCGGATCCCGCGCCGTGAGCATGCCTTGGCGTCGTCGGCCATGGAGGGCCGGGCGGAGTTCCTCTAAGCCCGGCCAATCCCTGCCCACGCGGTGCGCGGCCGGCTCGACAGGTACTTCCCAGGAGCCAGTTGTGGCCGCCAGCGACGACATCCTCACCCGAGCCCAGATCGACGAAGCGCTCGCCGGGCTGCCCGACTGGCGCTACCGGCTCGGCGGGCTTGTCACTGTCTATAAGACGCCGACGGCGGCCGTCGCGCTCGAGCTGATAGCCGCCGTCGGGCGCGTGGCAGAGGACATGGACCACCACCCGGACCTGGACTGGCGCTATAACCGGGTGTTCATCCGGTTCAGTTCCCACGACGTCGGCGGCGAGGTGTCCGCGCGGGACACCCGTGCTGCCGCCTCCGTCAGCGATGCCGCCTCAGCGGCAGGCGCCGAAGCCCAGCCCGGCCTGTACCGGTCGGTGGCCATCGGCATCGACACGGCTGACGCGGCGGAAATTAGCGAGGTCTGGCGCGTAGCCCTCGGCTACCGGAAGGGCCGGTCCGGGGACCTGGTTGACCCGTACGGGCGCGGTCCCGGCCTCTGGTTCCAGCAAACGCCGACGCCGAACGACAACCGCCTCCATCTCGACATCCACCGCTCCATGGCCGAGTCGGCGCCCGTACTCGAGAAGACCGCGGCAACCGGGGCGCACATGAACAGTGACCACGCACCCAACTGGGTGGTTGTCACTGATGCCCAGGGGAACCGGCTCTGCCTGCACACCGAGGAAGGCCAGGGCCCGGACGGTGCCACCCCGCCGGGGTCTATCTAGCGGCGTTGTCCAGCAGTTGCTTTGCAGCCGTCGCAGCAGCCGTCCGCGGCAGGCCCGGACGATGCTTCCTGGTCTTCACCGGGCACCGCTTGGGGGACCGCGCAGCACACGTCCCCGCGCCACGCGTTGACACCCTCACGGACGGCGATCGCCGCGATCACAAGTGCGGCGCCGGCGTCGGCCCACCACCAGCCCAGCGTGCTGTTCAGGACGAGGCCAACCAACAGGACCGCGGAGAGGTAGGTGCACAGCAGGGTCTGCTTGGAGTCCGCGACAGCAGTCCTGGAGCCCAGTTCACGGCCTGCCCGGCGCTGCAGCCAGGACAGAACAGGCATGATGGCCAGGCTCAGCGCGGCGATCACTATCCCGGGGGTCGAGTGCTGGGCCTCCCCGCCGCCGGTGAGGGAGCGGATGGCGTCAATGGACACGAAGGCTGCCAGCGCGAAGAAGGACAGGGCGATAATCCGTAGGGTGAGGTGTTCTCGGCGCTCAGGGTCTTTGGAGGAGAACTGCCATGACAGGGCAAGGGCGGAGGTGACCTCGATCACCGAATCCAGCCCGAACCCGATAAGTGCCGATGAGTCCGCGACGCCGCCCGCCCACAGCGCCGCCGCGGCTTCAACCAGGTTGTAGGTGATCGTCGCCGCTGCGAAGACACGGATACGGCGGTTCAGGACCGGCCGCCGAGCCGGCGCCAGTGACAGTTGCACTGCGCTCATGCCAGGCGCGTCCCGTCAGGGGCACAGCATGCCGGATCCACGGCAAGCACCACTCCGATCAAATCCCGGATGGCGTGACCCAGCCGGGAGTCGGCGAGCTCATACCGCGTCCGCCTGCCGTCCGGGACAGCCACCACCAGGCCGCAGCCGCGCAAACAGGTCAAATGGTTGGACATGCTCTGGCGCGACACCGCCATGGCATCAGCAAGATCGGAAGGGTAAGCGGGGGCATCGGCCAGGGCCAGCAGAATCCGGGCGCGCGTCGGGTCGGAGACCGCATACCCGAAACGGGCCAGGACCGGGGCGTGTGTCAGGGTCTCCATGGTGCAACGGTACATCAGGCGATGTATTCAGCCCACCCTGGCCAACCCGATTCAGGAATCTAGAATCTTCTTAAAGGACAGTGACCACGCACCCGCTTGGGTGGTGGTCACTGATGCCCAGGGAACGAGGCACCGGCCAGGTCCTGCCGGGGCTAAATTTTCAGCGCTGCAGTCAGCCGCTGGGTGTCCTGCCTGGCGCGCGTCCGGCCAAGGTAGACCGCAACTGCCAGGGCAGCAGCCGTCCCCGCCGCCATGGGAATGACCCACGATAGCCACGTCAGGCCCGGCTGGTAGCCCAGCCCCGCCCAGATGCAGATGATCCAGGCAAGCATGCCCGCCACAGCCGCGGTGCCCGCCGGCACGAGGATGCCGTACTTGGTGTGGCGCCGGTCGTTGGCCCAGACGATGAACCCGGCAGCAGCGGTCACCAGGACCACGATCACGAGGGACAGCACGGCTCGGCCTACAGTGCGCCGAAGCCGACCCGGCGCACTTCCTCTGCGCCGATTTCGACGTAGCCGAGGACGTTGGCAGGGATGATGATCTGGCGGCCCTTCTCGTCGTTCAGGCGCAGTTCGCTGCCCTTGGCTATGGCCTCGGCCACTACTTTGGCCACAGCGTCAGCATCCTGAGCCGATTCCAGCACAATTTCACGGCCGACGTTCTGAATGCCGATCTTTACTTCCACAGCAAGGCCTCCCAGCCAGTCAAGGTTGAAATTTCAAAGGTAGTTTCAGTTGTAGTCTAGGTCTCTTTGGGGAAGCGAGAGATTCCGCGCCAAGCTAAACGGTAAATCAGGTCGCTGGCCACATCGAGGTCGAGGTCCCCGTCCGTTTCGAGCCAGTAGCGCGCGCTGACCTGGGCCATGCCCGCAAGCCCACGCCCCAGCAGCTGGGCCTCCAGCAGCGGAAGCTTGGTGTCCTCGGCGATGATGCGCGCTATGGCCTCGGCGAAGGTCTTGTTGAAAGTCTCAAGGCGCGAGCTGACATCGACGTCGTTAATCAGGTCGGACTCGAACACCAGCCGGTGCGCCTGGTCGTCGCTGTCAATGAAACGGAAATAGGCACGCATGACGGCCTGCACGCGTTCCTTGTTGTCCGTGGTGGAGTTCATTGCCCCGAGCATGAGCTCGGTCAGTGCCTCGAGGTGGCTGTCCAGCAGGGCAAGGTACAGCTCCCGCTTCGACGGGAAGTGCTGGTAGAGCACAGGCTTGCTGACGTGCGCCGTCTCGGCGATCTCGTCCATCGCGGCGCCGTGGTAGCCGTTGGCGACAAAAACCTCCTGGGCAGCGGCCAGCAGCTGGGCCCGGCGCTCGTCGCGCGGCAGCCTGGCGGAACGCTGGCCGGCGGCGCGGACCGGGCCGGCATTGGATTGCGCGGCCTGAGTTCGATCAACCGGTGCATGATGAACCACTGTTGGCCTTCTTTCCTTTGCAGTTAACTTCACTTTACCCGGGGGTAATATGACCGCGCGGTATCTTCAGGCATACATTGAAGTATGGCTTCTCCGTCCACGGCAAATACAGTCCGCACGCTCCCGGGCCCCCTCGTTGATCCCGCAGCCGGGCTCTCCACCGAAGAGGTGGAGCGGTATTCCCGGCACCTCATCATTCCGGAAATAGGCGCACTCGGCCAACGCCGCCTGAAGAACGCGCGGGTGCTGGTCATTGGCGCGGGCGGCCTGGGCTCGCCGGCCCTGCTCTACCTTGCCGCAGCCGGCGTGGGAACCATCGGGATCATCGACGACGACGCCGTGGACCTGAGCAACCTGCAGCGGCAGATCATCCACGGGATTAAGGATGTGGGCCGGCCCAAGATCGAATCCGCCCGGGACGCCATCGCGGAGCTGAACCCGCTGGTGGATGTCCGCCTGCACGACGTGAGGCTTGATGCCTCCAACGCCCTGGAGCTTTTTGCCGGCTACGACCTCATCCTGGACGGGGCCGACAACTTCGCCACGCGCTACCTCGTGAACGACGCCGCCGCCATCCTCGGCAAGCCGTATGTGTGGGGATCGATCTTCCGCTTCGACGGGCAGGTCAGCGTGTTCTGGGAAGAGCACGGGCCCACCTACCGGGACCTCTATCCGGAGGCGCCGCCGGCCGGATCCGTGCCTTCGTGCGGAGAGGGCGGCGTGTTCGGCATGCTGTGCGCTGCGGTCGGATCGCTCATGGTGACGGAGGCCGTCAAGCTGATCACCGGCGTCGGGCGTTCCCTGCTGGGCCGGGTGGCGCTGTACGACGCCCTGGGCGGCAGCTGGCGGGAGATCAGGGTGTCCAAGGACCCCGACGCCCCGCGGATCACGGAACTCACCGACTACGAGGCCTTCTGCGGCATTGCCCCGGCGGAGACAACCGACACGGAGCACACCGTGACGGCAACGCAGCTGGCCACCATGCTGGCCTCGCGGCAGGCCGGGCTGAAGGACTTCGACCTGGTGGACGTGCGTGAATCGGGGGAGTACGACATTGTCCGGATCGACGGTTCCGTGCTGATCCCGCAGGGGCGCATCCTCTCCGGCGAGGCCTGGGGTGAGCTGCCGCAGGACAGGGACATCGTGTTCCACTGCAAGGCCGGGACGCGCTCCGCCGCCGTGCTGGCAGCCGCCCGGAAAGCCGGCTACCAGCGCGTCAGCCATCTCGACGGCGGCATCCTCGCCTGGGTGCGCGACGTGGAGCCGCAGAAGCCGGTTTACTGAGCCAGCCTCCCTCACCGCGCGATGACCGGGATCTGCCGTGTATGCAGTACTTTGCCGGTGATCCAGTGCAGCAGGTCCACGGTGAGCTTGTAGTCACCGGCGGCAGGCGGGCGCAGGAGCATGTCGTACCGTTCCGCCGCACCGAAGTTGACGATGCTGCTGCGCAGGGGGCCGGTGGCGGAGATGGGCCGTGCCGGTCCGGACGGGCTGGACGTGTTGCGGAAGGGCCGGCCGTCGTGGGCGATCAGCTCGGCCATGGCCACACGCTTTCCCGCGGCGTCGGTGAAATAGGCATTCACGGGGAAGTAGTTGGCATTGAGCAGGCGCAGCAGGGTGGGCTTGACCGTGCCACCGGCCATGCGGGCGCGGATGCGGGTCACGAAGATCGGGCCCTCTGCGGTGGGCAGGGGGGCCAGTTCGCCGCCGAGCAGGTAGAAGTGCTTGGGCTCGAACCTGTCCAGGCCGGCGTCGTCCCCGGAGAGCCCCGCGGCGTGGTTCATCTCATGCCAGCGGGGATCCACCGAATACGGGACCAGGATGGTCTCTGTATCGATGTCGTACTCCGGCCCATCGACGAATGCCCTGCGCGCTCCCTTGGTCACCGGGTAGTCCTTATGTACCGGCGGGTCGATGATCAGCGGCCCGAACATGCCCATCTGCACATGCAGCGTGGTGTTGACGTGGCAATGGTAGAAATACGTCCCGGACGCCCCGACGTTCGGGTTTCCGGGTATGCCCCGTTCCGGGCGCCACTGGTAGGTGTACGAGCCTGACACTTCAAAGGAGGTGTGGCCCACGCCGTCGTTCCGTGGGTCGGGCTCCATGCCGTGCCAGTGCACGGTGTGGACCTTCTTGCTGGGATGGATGGTGCCGTGGAACAGTTGGCCCTCGGTGAGGCGCACCAGGGGAGCCGGGAAGATCCGGCCCGAGTTCTCGGTCTCAAACGTCCACATCTCGAATTCGCCGCCGTCGTCGAACTTCATCTTCCGATTGAAGAACTTGAATTCATGCGCGACGTCGGGAGTCAGGCGGAACTCCGTCGCCGGGCTTCCCTCGTGCATTTGGTGTGAACTGAAGTCCACCTGGCTGCCGAAGAGCTCATGCGCCGGTGTGGCGTTGACCGGGCCGGGGGCGGCAATGGTCCAGTGGCCCACGAGGCCGCCGGGATACATTCCGCCGCGCGCCACCTGTGACGGTTCAGCGTGGCAGTGCATGGGATAGTTCCAGTCCGTCTTGCGGGCGTTCCACACCTGGTCGATGGCCTCCGGGGGACGCCGCAGCGGAAGCACGGAGGCCTTGCGGTCCAGCGGGTGCATTTCGACCACGTCCTCCCACTGCTGGAGCACCACATGTCCCTCGGAGTCGATGTGGCCGCCGCTGCGGGGGAATGGCTCACCGTTTCGCCGCACGGTCCAGAGGTGGTTGCCGTGGAAATGTAGCTGATGGTGGACCAGTCCGGCATTGACGAAGTGCATGAGCTGCCCGGCGCGGACCGTGCCGGGCGCCGGGGACAGGCTGAAATTGCGGACGTCGATCTGGCGGGGGGAGCCCGACATCAGCGTGTCTTCCTCCCGGACCCGGTTAAGGGTCTCGTCGGTTGACGCGGCCAGTGACTGGAAGCCGCTGCGCCCGTTGAGGGCGAAATACCGGGGATGCGCAGGGGTCTTGTCCGGGTCCACCGTCCCCTGCCGGGAGGCGATGCCCGCCCACGCCGGATCGACGTTGTGCAGGATCCACATCCATTGGCGCTCAAATTCCGGACCGTTGGCACCGAACCGCCAGGGCGAGTCCGGATTGACCACCAGCAGGGCGCCAAACAGTCCCAGTACCCGCTGGACGGGGTCCGCCTCCGGATCGGCTGGATCAGCCCCGGGGTCGCAGTACAGATAGGCGCCTTCTGCCGGGGCCTTGAAGGTTAAGGTTTTTGTCTGGCCCGGCTTGATGACACCGGTTCCGACGTGGTCCTTCGTTGGGCCCGCATTCAGGAACTGCAGCGAGTGGTCCTGGGGCAGATTGTTAGTCGCACGGATGCTGATGCTACTGCCGGTTTCGGCGATGAGGGTCCGGTCGGGGAAGAAGCTGGCCCAGTGGGCGCGGCGCGCGAGGAACTCCCCGGGACTGAGCGGGTCCTTGGTTGCCGGTGACGGCCGCCCCAGGGGAGGCAGGGCGGCCTTGAGCGGATAGGTCCGGCTGGCCACGACGGAGCCGTTGCGCAGAAACACCCTGGGGCTCACGAAAAGGCTGGGCTTGGGGTCCTTGACCGCAGTCCGGCGGTCCCCGAACCCGCGGTGGTAGACGAGAGTTCCGTCCACCATCGGAAGGTATCCGTCGTTGATGTGAAGGTCCAGTGGGCTCATGAGGTTACCTGGGCGACTGTCAGCAGCGGGAGCGCAAGGGCCAGCGGTGCGTCGTCCTCCAGCCCCGTGTACTCGATTTCCATGGCCACCGAATCGTGCGGGGCCAGGTAACTGATCCAAACCTTTTCGGTGGCACCGGCGGCAATCGTGCCGGGGGCGCGGTCGGCGTCCTGCGGGGCTACCGTGATGCCGGAGGGCAGCAACTTGAGGCGCAGCTGTCCGGGGCTGAACAGAACAGGCTCGGGCCGGACATTGGTGAGTGCCACTTCGAGCACGACGACGTCGCCCCACGTGAAGTTTCCGGGCTGCGGCCAGTCTGAGTCCAGGAGGGGGTCGCTGTGGTGGTCGTCCACCGCGGCACCCTGGCGGCTGGAAACGCGCTGGATTCCGGGCTGGCCTGCTGCAGCCGCCCCGCGCGTTCCGTCCGTGACCCGGGATACGGCCGAGGCGAGCGGCGTGGCGGCAGGCTGCCCCTGTGCATCAAGCCTGGCCAGGCGTCCGGCGTCGACGAGCGAAAGTGTGCCAAAGGTTGTGGAGAGTCCGGCTCCGCCGCCGGGTCTGCCGCGGGAAACGATGCCGTACGTCCCGCCTCCTACCAGCAGGAGCGCTCCTCCGCCCACGATAAGTCCGAATTGCCGGCGGCTCAGGGACGGCGCGGCAGAGGCCGGTGCATCAAGATTCATGGTGGCTCCCCAATATGGTTTTCACGGGCAACTTCAATGCTGCGCGGGGAACCTATGGAAAGCTTGTGGGGTCCGGTTTGTCAGAACATATGCGGGCTAGGCGGAATTCCTGCGGGCCTCATTTTGCTGCAGGTTGGCGGCGCCCTGCAGGGGGCTGGCCGTGAGGCCACTGTGGTCCACGGGGCACTCGGCCTTGGACGCGGCGGCCGGCTGCTCCACCGTGATGCCGTACAGGGTTTCCAGGGCTGCGACGTAGTCGTCCTGCTGGCCGTTGGACGCCAGCTCGCGGGCGCGGACGGTGGGGACATGCAGCAGCTGCTTCACCATGCGGCGCAGCGCGAACTCCACCTCTTCGGCAGCGGCGGTACAGCCGTGGCGGGCCCGCACCTTTTCCATTTCCGCGTCCAGTACGTTCATGGTGTGGCGGCGAAGGGCGACGATGGCCGAGTCCACGGACCGCACTTCGCGCTCCTGCTCAAACGCCTGCGCGGCGCCGGTAACCAGGCTGCTGGCCTGGGCGAGCGATTCCGCCTGCTCCTGGGGTGCCGCGAGCCGTACGGACTCCAGCGTCAGCAGCTCCACGCCGTCGAGCTCTCCCACGGCGGGATCAAAATCGTGGGTGAGCGCCAGGTCGATGGCGATCAGGGGCTGGGCGGACGCGGCGCGGACCTGGGCGAGCTCGGCGGCTTCCACCCTCGTGTCCGAGCCGCTGCAGCCGATCATGACGTCGGCGGCGGCGACGGCGGCGTGCAGGGTGTCGCCGTCGAGGGCGGTCCCGCCGCGGGTGGCTACGAAGGTGGCCGCGCGTCCTGACGACGAGAACACCGAGATGTCGTGGCAACCGCGTTCGCGGAGGAGGGCCATGGTGGCGCCGGCGTAGGCGCCGGTGCCGAACACCACGACCTTCTTCTTCGACCAGTCGGTCTCTTCAGACAGGTCGATGGCGAGGTCGAGTGCCACCGAGACGATGGACAGGCCGCGGGAGCCGAGTGCTGTCTGCGCGCCGACGTCCTTGGCGGTCTTGGAAGCGGCCTGGAACAGGCGGACCAGTCCGCTGCTGGCCGTGCCCTCTTGCTGGGCGGTGATCAGGGCCCGGCGCACCTGCCCGGCGATTTCACGCTCGCCTATGACTGCGGAATCGAGTCCGGAGCTCACGGCGAAGAGGTGCTTCGTAACCTCGGGACCGGTGTTCGTGCTGAATGACCGGGATACCAAGTGCTCGCTGAGTCCGCTTGATTCGCTGATCTGGCCCACCAGGGCGGCGCGTGCAGCCTCCACGTCGTCGGCATGGTGCGCCTCGCCGTAGATTTCGTAGCGATTGCAGGTGGCAAGGACAACCGCACCCTTGACCGCAGGCGAACCGGCGAGGGCGGACGTGGCAATGCCAGAAGAACCGTTGCTGAGCTGAGCAACGGTTTCGAGGTCGATGTCGGCGTGTGTAGCCACCAATGAGAAAAGAACCACAGCACGACAATCATAGCTTTTTCGCAGGCGCGTAGAACAACCCTTTGTCCGGATATCCGATTTCCAGGCCTGTGATTCCTGCCACCCGTTGATGGGCTGCCGCGGGTGACAGGCTGTCGTTATCTTTTGGGGGCGAATTTGGGCACAATCAAAGGCATGACTTCTAGCGCTGTAACCCCCGCCGGTACCGGACTCGACGCAGGCCATCCGCTTCGCGACGGACGTACTGCTGACTCTCCGCTTATTACGGCGTACCGCGGCGGCAAGCCGAGCCGCCGCCCGGTGTGGTTCATGCGCCAGGCGGGGCGTTCCCTGCCGGAGTACCTGAAGGTCCGCGAAGGCGTCGCCATGCTGGACTCCTGCCTCCGCCCCGAACTTGCCTCCGAGATCACCCTGCAGCCGGTGCGCCGGCACGACGTGGACGCGGGCATCTTCTTCTCCGACATTGTCATTCCCCTGAAGCTCGCCGGTGTCGGCGTCGACATCGTGCCCGGTGTGGGCCCGGTCCTGGATAAGCCCGTGCGGACCGCCGCCGACGTCGCCGCCCTGCCGCGTCTCACTGAGGAGTCGCTGGAACCCATCCGGGAAGCCGTTCGGCTGACGGTGGATCAGCTCGGCAAGACCCCGCTCATCGGCTTCGCCGGCGCGCCTTTCACGCTGGCCGCCTACATGGTGGAGGGCCGCCCCTCCCGGGACCACCTTGGCCCGCGCACCATGATGCACGCCGACCCCGAGACGTGGACGGCGCTGGCCAACTGGGCCGCGGACGCCTCCGGGCTGTTCCTGCGAGCCCAGTTGGAGGCGGGCGCCTCCGCGGGCCAGCTGTTTGACTCCTGGGCAGGTTCCCTGGGCCTGGCCGACTACACCCGTTTCGTTGCCGCAGCCTCGTCCCGCGCCCTGGACCACGTCCGTGACCTGGGCGCGCCGCTGATCCACTTCGGCACCGGCACCTCCGAGCTTCTGGTGGCCATGCGCGACGTCGGCGTTGATGTCGTCGGCGTGGACTACCGGCTGCCCCTGGAGGAGGCCAACCGCAGGCTGGGCGGCAGCGTCCCGCTGCAGGGCAACATCGATCCTGCACTGCTGTCCGCCCCGTGGGAGGTCCTTGAGGCGCACGTCCGCGAGGTCATCGCATCGGGCGCGGCGGCCCCCGGCCACGTGCTGAACCTTGGCCACGGCGTCCCGCCGGAAACCGACCCTGACGTGCTGACGCGCGTCGTCGAACTCATCCACTCCGTCTCTCCGGAGTAAAGGGCTGTGGCTGCGGGCAGTCCTCGGGCCGCCGGACGCACTGCACTGGTGGTGGGCGGCGGCATTTCCGGGCTCCTGGCCGCCCGGGAACTGGCCCGGGCCGGCCTCCACACGACTGTGCTGGAAGCTGCGGAAGCCTGGGGAGGCTGCGTCGGCAGGCACGATGTAGCGGGGCTGACCCTGGACAGCGGGGCCGAGTCATTCGCCACCCGTTCCACTGCGGTGGCCGACCTCGCGGCTGAACTCGGGCTGGGCGGACATATCGTTGCCCCGCGGCCCGGCGGCGCATGGGTGCAGCTGCCGGGCGGACCCCGCGAACTTCCCAAGACCGGCGTGCTCGGCATTCCAGCCAATCCGTGGGACCCCGAGGTCCGCCGCTCGCTGGGCCTGGGCGGCTCCCTGCGCGCGTCGCTGGACAAACTGCTGCCCGCCTCCGTGGGGACCACTGCCGAGGTTTCGAGCGTCTCTGCGCTGGTGCGGGCCCGTATGGGACGCCGCGTCCTGGAACGGCTGGTCGAACCCGTGGTGGGCGGCGTGCATTCGGCTGACCCCGGTCTGCTCGACGTCGACATGGTGGCGCCGGGGTTGCGCGCGGGCATCGCCCGGCACGGCTCGCTGGCCGCAGCCGTTGCTGCCCAGCGCAAGGGGTCAGGAACGCAAACCGCGCCAACGCAGGGCGCGCCAACGGAAGCCAAGCCTGCCAAGGCAGGCTCCGCCGTCGCCGGCCTGAAGGGCGGCATGCACACCCTCGTCACGGAGCTCGTGGCGGACCTCCGGGCACGCGGCGTGCAGCTGATGCCGGGGACAGCGGCGACCGACGCTGCACGGACCCCGCAGGGCTGGGAAGTGGCGGCGGGGGAGGGCAGCTACGCGGCTGACGTCCTGATTGTTGCCCTGGACGGACCATCCGCAGTGCGGCTCCTCGGGAAAGCGGTCCCGGCGCTGGCCGGGCACCAGCCCGGGCCCGGGCCTCTGGTCAAGCTTGTGACACTCGTTGTTGACCTCCCTGCGCTGGACCGTCGTCCGCGCGGCACGGGAATCCTCGTTGCGCCGCAAACGGAGGGAATCCGGGCGAAGGCCCTCACCCATGCCACCGGCAAATGGGACTGGGTGGCGGAGGCGGCCGGACGCGGCAGACATGTGCTGCGGCTCTCCTACGGACGCAGCGAGGGTACGTCAGCCGCTGCGGCTGCCGCGGCACCGGGGCCGGAATCGGCATCGGATGAGGCCTTGCTTGACACGTCTTTGCAGGATGCGTCAGCACTGCTGACGGTGCCCGTCACACGGGAGGCGCTGGTGGACTGGGACGTTGTCAGCTGGGCGGGAGCGCTGCCATTTGCCGCTGTGGGGCACCGGCAGCGGGTTGCCGAAGTCCGGCAGATCTGCGCCGGTACGGACGGACTGCTGATGGTCGGCGGCTGGCTGGCCGGCAACGGGCTGGCGGCCGTGGTGGCCGACACGAAAACACAGGTCACGGCCTTCCTGGCATAGGACGGCCCCGCCCGCCCTATCTTGCGCGGAGGCAGCTTACCCGACGCCCGCGATACCTTCCGGGAGGACCTTCCGCAAGTTTTCCCCGGCGCGAAATTGTGTCTAGGGTCGATGACCATGGTCATTCAGAAGTCCGATGGTTTTCGTTCGCTGACTGGTTTCCATGGGGGACTTCGGCGCGGCACAGCAGCGGCAGCGTTCGGAGCGGTACTGGTCTTGTCCGCAGGGGTTCCTGCATCCAACGCTGCTGCATCCGACCTGCCGGAAGACGCGGACGGCGGCACCACCGCCGCCGCGGGGCTCGGCGCCACTGTCGACGCCGCGGGCCTCGAGGCCTGGGCGGCGGCCGCCCTGTCCAATGAGCGAAGCCTGTCCCATGATCGCCGGGATGGTGACCACAGGTCGGGCGATCCGCGGCCCTCGGACCAGCCCGCACCGTCCGTGCCACCGTCGCTGGCGCCCGTGGTTCCGGCTCCGACGCCGGATCCTTCCGTGACCATCTCCGCCCGCCCGGCGCCCGCCGTTCCCGTGCCGTCGCCTTCCGTCACGGTTCCGTCCGTTCCGGTTCCGACGTCGCCGGTTCCGTCCGTTCCGGTCCCCAGCACTCCGGCGCCGTCATCTCCCGCCCCGTCGCCAAGCTCGTCAGGAAGTTCGGCGCCTGCCCCGACCCGGTCAGCGAATCCGGCCCCGCCGTCCTCGCCGGCAGCCCCGTCGTCCCCGGGAACGGCGTCGCCGTCTGGAACGGCAGCAGGAACCGGAGGCTGGTCGGGACCCTCAAGCGGCACCGGCGGCACGTCTGCCGGCCAGGCTCCTGGCTCGGCGACCGGAACCGCAGGATCCCCGCCGCCAACCGCCGGCAGTTCCCAAACCGCAGCCACCACCGAAACCCCGTCCGCGGACGCCAGCCCGTTCGAGGAGATCACGGGCCTGTCAGGCGGCGCCGGCCTGCGGGGACGTTCGGCCGCGGGCGTCGCCGGCGGAGTCTGGGGCTCGGCGCAGCTCGCGGGCCCCAACAACATGGCCACGATCAGCTCACCCTACACGCGCGGGCCGGCAGAGAGTGCCGTCATGGGCCTGTCACGGAACGGAACCATTGAGCCGCAGGTGTGGTGGGGTGCTGGACTCCTGGCGCTCGCCGGGGCGGCAGGTGTGGCGGCAGTACGGATCCGGCGGGCGCTGTGAAATTAGCCACTTCTACGCAGTGTAGAAGTTGAGTTTTTCGACTTAGGCCGCATGGAAGGGGCAGGATAGTAACCATGAGCCACACTCCTGCCGAATCTGTCACCAAAACCGAAGAATCAGCCGAGCAGTTCTTCACCCTCTGGACCGTTTTCAAGCGTTCCGCCGAGGCCCTCCGCAGCGCCGATGCCGCCGAGGATTTCGACGCCCTGGTGGCGCGCCTGGCTGAGGGCGGGGTGACCCACCGCGGAAGCTACGACGTTTCCGCCATGCGCGCCGACGCCGACGTCATGGTCTGGCTCCACGGCCCCAAGCCTGAGGCGCTGCAGCAGGCCATCCGTGACATCCGCCGCAGCAAGCTGTTCGCGGGAACTGAAATCGTCTGGTCCGCCATGGGCGTGCACCGGGAAGCGGAGTTTGCGAAGAACCACACGCCGGCGTTTTCCCGGGGCGTGGAGCCGGCGGAATGGCTGTGCGTGTACCCGTTCGTCCGCTCATACGAGTGGTACCTGCTGCCGGAGAATGAGCGCGGCACGATGCTGCGCGACCACGGCATGCTGGGCCGCGACTTCCCGCAGGTCATTTCCAACACCGTGTCATCCTTTGCGCTCGGCGACTGGGAATGGATCCTCGGCCTCGAGGCGCCCGAGCTCGTGGACCTCGTTGACCTGATGCGCCACCTGCGTTCCACCGAAGCGCGCAACCACGTGCGCGAGGAGATCCCCTTCTACACCGGGCGGCGGATCACCGCGGGCGAGATCGCCGAGGTCCTCGCATGAGTCCGCTGGACCCGCAGGAAGACGCCGCGAACCCTGTCACCGAGACCGGCCGGCTGGCCCCCAAGGAATACGACGGCGTCCTCCTCGCCTCCTTCGGCGGCCCCGAAGGCCAGGACGACGTCATCCCGTTCCTCCGTAACGTCACCCGCGGCCGGGGTATCCCCGATGAGCGCCTCGAAGAGGTGTCCCACCACTACCGCGCCAACGGCGGCATCAGCCCGATCAACCAGCAGAACCGTGAGCTGAAGGCAGCCCTCGAGGCTGAGCTGGCCGCGCGCGGGATCGACCTGCCCGTGCTGTGGGGCAACCGCAACTGGGACCCCTACATCCCGCAGACTCTCCAGGACGCGTACGACGCCGGCCACCGCCGGCTGCTCATGCTCACCACGAGCGCGTACTCCTGCTACTCCAGCTGCCGCCAGTACCGCGAGGACATCGGCATGGCCCTGACGGAAACCGGGCTCGACGGCAGGCTGGAAGTGGACAAGGTCCGCCAGTACTTCGACCACCCCGGCTTCGTGGAACCCTTCATTGCGGGCACCGCCGAGGGAGTCGCCGAGGTGCGCGCGCAGCTTGCCGCCGGGGGCAAGCCCGACGCCCCCATCCACGTTCTCTTCGCCACCCACTCCATCCCCACCCGGGATGCCGTGGCCGCCGGCCGTTCCGAGGACGAGCCCCGCGAGTTCGCGGAGGATTCCGCCTACGTGGCCCAGCACCTCGCCAACGGCGCGGAGATCATGCGCCGTGTGGAAGCCGATTCCGGCCTGTCCGCCGCCTGGTCCCTCGTCTACCAGTCGCGGTCCGGCGCCCCGCATATCCCGTGGCTCGAGCCGGATATCAACGATGCCATCGAGGACCTGGCCAAGCAGGGCGTCGCGGGCATCGTAATCGTGCCCCTGGGCTTTGTCAGCGACCACATGGAGGTGGTCTGGGACCTCGACACCGAAGCGCTGCAGACCTGCCAGGACCTGGGCCTCGCCGCCACGCGCGTGCCCACTCCGGGAACGCACCGCCGCTTTGTCGAGGGGCTCGTGGAACTCATCTGCGAACGCACGGTGGCCAACAACATCGCGGACCGCCAGGCCGTCACCGGTCTCGGGCCCTGGTACGACGTATGCCGTCCCGGCTGCTGCGAAAACTTCCGCGGCGAAAAGCCCACCATTGCCGGTGCCGACACCACCGTCGGCCAGGGGCACGACCCCTACCCGGCCGCCGGGCAGGACGCGAAGTGACGGTACGGATCGGCACCAGGGCGAGCAAACTCGCCCTGACCCAGACCCAGCAGACGGCCGACCGGCTGGCCGCCGTCGGAGGTTTCGACGTCGAACTCGTCCATGTCCGGACCGACGGCGACGTCCTCACCGGCTCGCTGTCCCAGATGGGCGGCACCGGAGTCTTCGTCGCCGCGCTGCGCGACGCGCTGCTGCGGAACGAGTGCGACGTGGCCGTCCACTCCCTGAAGGACCTGCCCACGGGCTCCGCCCCGGGCCTGACCCTGGCCGCCACCCCGCCCCGCGTGGACGTCCGCGACGTCCTCTGCGGCCGGGACGGGCTCAAGCTGGCCGACCTGCCCAAGGGCGCCCGCGTCGGCACCGGCTCACCCCGCCGGGCAGCGCAGCTCCGCGCAGTGCGCCCCGACCTGGACATCGTGGACATCCGCGGCAACGTGGACACGCGGCTGGGCCGGGTTCCCGGGCTGCCCGGCAACGCCACCGACGCGGTAGTTGCCGGGAAGTCGTGCGACCTCGACGCCGTCGTCCTGGCCGCCGCCGGACTGGAACGGATCGGCCGCCTGGACACCGTCACCGAATACCTGGAGACGGACATCATGCTCCCGGCCGCCGGCCAGGGATCGCTGGCCATCGAATGCCGCACCGCCGAGGCGCCGCGCCGGGCCGGGTCAACGGAAGGATCGCAGGGCGTGCTCGCCCAGGCGCTGGCCGCCCTTGACGACGTCGACACCCGGCTGGCGGTCACGGCCGAGCGTGCACTGCTTGCCCGGCTCGAGGCTGGCTGCGCCGCCCCTGTGGGCGCATACGCGTACCGCAAGGGCAGCATGCTCCACCTGGAAGCTGTGGTCTGTGCCGTGGACGGCACCGCCTCGGTGCGGGACAAGCGTGCAACGGACGGACTCACCGAGGTCGGTGCCACCCTGCTCGGAATCGAACTGGCCGAGGTCCTGCTGGCAGCGGGGGCTGCGGACATCGCGGACCTGACGGCTTCCTGACCGCAGCCGGCCACCGGATGGAAATGATGAGCGGGGAGGACGAGGCGGGCGAACGCCCGCTGGATAAACGTCCGCTGGAAGGGCGCCGCGTCCTGGTGACGCGGAGCCCCGAGCGGTCCGGGCCCCTCACGGAGGCACTGCGGCTGGCCGGCGCCGTTCCCCTCCTGCTGCCGCTCACGGCCGCCGAACGCGCCCCGGACCAGGCGGCGCTTGACGACGCCTTTGAAGCGCTGGGCGCGGGCACGTTTGAGTGGCTCGTGGTCAGCAGTGCCACCACCGTCCTGGCCTTGAAGGAAAAGGCGGCAGAGCGCGCCGTGGAACTGGGCGACTGGCTTCCGGCCGGAACCCGGGTTGCCGCGGTGGGCCCCGCCAGCCGGAAGGCGCTTGAGGCTGCGGGGATTGGCGTGCACTTCGAGCCGGAGCAGGAACATTCAGCCGCCGGGATCGTCAACGGGTGGCCCGGCGGTCCCGCCCACGTGCTGCTGCCGCAGGCCGATATCGCGGCCCCTGCGCTGGCCCAGGGGCTTGCGGCGAAAGGCGCCCGGGTGCGCACCGTGGTGGCTTATTCCACCGTGAACTTCCCAGCCGAGCCGGCGCGGCGCCTCGGCGCAGAGCTGGACGGAACCGGCACCGAAGGCACTGCCCCCGCGCTGCCGTTGCTGACGCCCGCCGAGGCGAAAGCCGAGATCGACGACGGCGCCCTGGCCGCCGTCGTCGCCGCCTCACCCAGCGCGGTGCGGCGCATCGGCACCACCCTGGCGCCGCTCGGCTCCTGCCGCCTCGTGGCCATCGGCCCGGCGACAGGTGCTGAGGCGGAAGCCCTGGGACTCGTCGTGGCTGCCACGGCCCGGGAGGCCACGCCGGAGGGGCTCGTGGCGGCCGTCATCCGGGCCGTTGAAGCCCCCTAAGCATCCATTCATCAACAGCAGGCCCACAGTGAAGGACAGGACATGAGCTTTCCGCACCACCGCCCCCGGCGGCTCCGCACCACCCCCGCCATGCGCAGGCTCACGGCTGAGTACCGGCTTGCCCCGGCAGACCTGATCCTTCCCGCGTTCATCCGCGAGGGGCTCTCGGAGCCCAACCCGATCGCCTCCATGCCGGGCGTCGTGCAGCACACCACCGACACCCTCAAACGCGCGGCAGCCGAGGCCGTGGAGCTGGGCGTCGGCGGCATCATGCTGTTCGGCATTCCCGAGACCCGTGACGCGGAGGGGACTGCGTCCCTGGACCCCGACGGGGTCCTGAACAAGGCCATCCGCGACGTCCGGGCGGAGGTGGGGGACAGCCTCGTGGTGATGAGCGACGTCTGCCTGGACGAATTCACCGACCACGGCCACTGCGGCGTCCTCGACAGCGACGGCTACGTGGACAACGACGCCACGCTGGAGATCTACGCGAAGATGGCGGTGGCCCAGGCCGACGCCGGCGCCCACGTGCTGGGCCCGTCCGGAATGATGGACGGACAGATCGGCGTGATCCGCCAGGCCCTCGAGGGCGCCGGCCACGTGAACACCGCCGTGGTGGCCTACGCCGCGAAGTACGCGTCGGCGTTCTACGGCCCGTTCCGGGAAGCGGTGGACTCGCAGCTGAAGGGCGACCGCAGGACCTACCAGATGGATGCCGCCAACCGCCGCGAGGCCATCCAGGAGGTGGAACTGGATCTTGCCGAGGGTGCGGACATGGTGATGGTCAAGCCGGCCATGAGCTACCTCGACATCCTGGCCGACGTCGCCGGGATGAGCCCCGTGCCGGTCGCGGCCTACCAGATCTCTGGCGAGTACGCCATGATCGAGGCGGCCGCCGCCAACGGCTGGATCGACCGGCGGGCGGCCATCACCGAATCAGTACTCGGCATCCGCCGCGCCGGGGCCAACATGGTCCTCACCTACTGGGCCAGCGAAATCGCCGGCTGGCTCAAGGAATCCTGATGCAGGCGCCGGCCCCGGGCCAGACCACAACACCGGCCGGGGGACCGACCGCTCCGGTGGGTCCCGGGCAGATCCTGCTGGGCCTGAACACGTTCGGCGACGTCGGCGTGGACGGTGCCGGCGAGCCGAAGCCGCACGCCCAGGTGCTGCGGGAACTGCTGGACCAGGCGGTCCTGGCTGACGCCGTCAGACTTCACGCCTTCGGCGTGGGGGAGCACCACCGCCGCGACTTTGCCGTCTCCGCCCCCGAGGTCTTTCTGGCGGCCGCCGCGGCCAGGACCAGCAACATCAGGCTCGGTTCGGCCGTGACCGTCCTGAGTTCGGACGACCCCATCCGGGTGTTCCAACGCTTCTCCACGGTGGACGCCCTCTCCGGCGGCCGCGCCGAGGTGATGCTGGGCCGCGGCTCGTTCATCGAGTCCTTTCCGCTGTTCGGCCTGGACTTGGCGGACTACGAGGTGTTGTTCGAGGAGAAGCTGGAGCTCTTCGACAGGGTACGGGCGCAAAAGCCGGTCCACTGGGAAGGGCGCACCCGGCCTTCCCTTGCCGGGCTGAGCGTGTATCCGCCGCTGGAGCACCACCTGCTGCCGGCCTGGATCGGTGTGGGCGGCACCCCGGAGTCCGTCCTGCGGTGCGCGGAGTACGGCTACCCGATCATCTTTGCCATTATCGGGGGCCAGCCGCGCGCCTTCGCCCCGCTGGTTGACCTGTACCGCGAGGCGATGGCCAAGTACGGCCGGCCCATGCAGCAGATCGCCACCCACTCGCCCGGCCACATCGCGGACACCGACGAGGCGGCCCGCGAGGAGCTGTTTCCGCACTGGCTTGCCCAGCGGAACAGGATCGGCGCCGAGCGGGGCTGGGGCCCCGGAAACCGGCGGGAATTCGACGCCATGTGCGGTCCGGAGGGTGCCCTGTATGTCGGGTCGCCTGAGACGGTGGCGCAGAAGATCGCGCTGCTCAAGCGGAACCTCGGCGTGGACCGCTTCGACCTGAAATACGGCAACGGCACGCTGCCGCACGAATCCATGATGCGCTGCATCGAACTCTTCGGCACCGTGGTGGCACCGCGGGTGGCCGAGCTCCTGTCCGGTGACACTCCCGCAGACTGAAAGAATGGGAACCATGACTTCCAGTACCCCTCGCAACGAGGAACTTTTCGACCGCGCCCGCCAGCTGATGCCCGGCGGCGTGAACTCCCCGGTCCGTGCCTTCGGTTCCGTCGGCGGGACGCCCCGCTTCATGGTGGCGGCCAAGGGCGCCTACCTGACCGACGCCGACGGCAAGGACTACGTGGACCTGGTCTGCTCCTGGGGCCCGGCCCTGCTGGGACACGCCCACCCTGCCGTCCTCGACGCCGTGCACGCCGCCGTGGACCGCGGACTCTCCTTCGGTGCCTCGACCCCCGATGAGGCCAACCTGGCCGCCATCGTCAAGGAACGCGTTTCCGCCGTCGAACGGCTGCGCATGGTCTCCACCGGCACGGAAGCCACCATGACGGCTATCAGGCTCGCCAGGGGCTTCACCGGCCGCAACCTGGTGATCAAGTTTGCCGGCTGCTACCACGGGCACCTCGACGGGCTGCTCGCGTCCGCAGGCTCGGGCGTGGCCACTCTTGCCCTGCCCGGGTCCGCCGGCGTCACGGCCGCCACCGCCGCCGAGACTCTGGTGCTGCCCTACAACGACCTCGGCGCCGTTGAGGCCGCGTTCGCTGAGCACGGGCCCAACATCGCCGCCGTCATCACAGAGGCGGCGCCCGCCAACATGGGCGTGGTCACCCCCGGCGAAGGCTTCAATGCCGGCCTTTCACGGATCACCGCCGCCCACGGCGCGCTGCTGATCGTTGACGAGGTCCTGACCGGCTTCCGCACCGGATATTCGGGCTACTGGGGCCTCACCGGCGGCGCCGCCGACGCCACCGAGAAGTGGACCCCGGACCTTCTCACGTTCGGCAAGGTAATCGGCGGCGGCATGCCGACGGCGGCCCTCGGCGGACGTGCCGACGTCATGGACTACCTCGCGCCACTGGGTCCCGTGTACCAGGCGGGCACGCTGTCCGGCAACCCGGTGGCCATGGCTGCCGGTGTCGCCACCCTGACGCACGCCACCCGGGACGTGTACTCGTTTGTGGACGCCCGGTCGCTGGAGCTGTCCGCCGCCCTGTCCGCCGCCCTGGCTGCGGCCGGCGTGGACCACTCCATCCAGCGCGCCGGCAACCTGTTCTCGGTGGCGTTCGGCACGTCCGAGCAGGGGGTCCACAACTACAGCGACGCGCTGAAGCAGGAGTCGTTCCGCTACGCGCCCTTCTTCCACTCCATGCTGGAATCGGGCGTCTACCTGCCGCCCTCCGTCTTCGAGGCCTGGTTCCTGTCCGCGGCGCACGACGACGCCGCCATGAACCGGATCTTCGAGGCATTGCCCGCCGCCGCGGAGGCGGCCGCCGCAGCGAAGGCCTAGATCGCCGTCGGACTTTCTCTCGATTAAAAAACTCTGGCACCCGCCGCGGCGGGTGCCAGAGTTTTTTGGTTCTCGGTGTCCTGCTGGCCTAGAAGGCTACAGTCACGTCACCGTTGGGCCATTCCTTCTGGATGAATGCCTTGACCTCGGCGGAGTGCAGGAGTTCGTCCAGTTTCTTGATGCGCGGGTCGTCCTTGGACTCCGAGCGCCAGGCCAGGAAGTTGGCGTAGGGGTTGTTCTCGGTGGATTCCACGGCCAGGGCGTCGGTGGTGCTGAGCCCGGCCTTGAGGATGAAGTTGCCGTTGATCAGGGCCAGATCCACGGAGGGATCCTTCAGGTCGTTGATCAGCAGTTCAGGCTGGTTCTCGGAGAACTTCAGCTTCTTCGGGTTCTGGGCATCAGTCAGGCCGATGACGGAGGTGTCATCCTTGATGTCCTTGACCAGGCCGGCCTTTTCCAGCACCCGGAGCGCCCGCACCTGGTTGGAGGGGTCGTTGGTGATGGCGATCTTGGCGCCGTCCTTGATCTGGCTGATGTTCTTGACCTTCTCGGAGAAGGCAGCGTACGGCTCGATGTGGACGCCCGAGCCGTGGCCAAAGTCGTAGCCCTTGGTCTTGACCTGGTCCTCGAACCACGGCAGGTGCTGGTAGTAGTTGGCGTCCAGTGAGCCGTCACTCAGCGCGGTGTTGGGCGTCTGGTAGTCCTCGATCTCCTTGATGTCCAGCTTGAGGCCGGCCTTCGGGGCGAGGTCCTGGTTAAGGAATTCAAGGATCTTGGCCTGCGGAACGGGGCTGGCGCCGACGGTAAGGGTGACGGGCTTGGCCGGGTCAAGGGCCTGGCTGGACTCGGCGCTGGGAGCGGAGGAACCGCCGCACCCGGTCAGTGCCAGGGCCGCGGCGATGCCAGTGGCGAGGAGGGTGAGTGATTTACGCATGGGATGCGTTCCTTTCGAAATAACCTGGATCCCGACGGCGGCGCCGGGAGATCCTATTCAGGTGCAGTGAGCGGCTACTCCCTGCGGTGAAGACTTTTAGCGGTGGTCCAGGCTGCGGGAGATCCATTCACCCGTGAGCTGGATGAGCTGGACGAGGACAATGATCAGCACGATGGTGACGATCATGACCGTGACGTCGAAGCGCTGGAAGCCGTAGTTGTAGGCGAGTTTGCCCAATCCGCCGCCGCCGACGAGACCGGCCATGGCGCTGTAGCCCACCAGGGTCACAACAGTGGTGGTCGCGGCTGCAACGAGCGCGGGCAGGGATTCGGGCAGCATCACCTTGCTGATGACCTGCATCCGGGTGGAGCCCATCACCTGGGCAGCGTCGATCTTGCCGTGGTGGACGTCGCGGAGACAGGCCTCTACCAGGCGGGCGAAGAACGGGATGGTTCCGATGGAGAGCGAAACGGAGGCAGCGACCGGTCCGAGGCTGGTCCCCACGAGGAGCCGGGCGAGCGGGATCAGGGCCACCATCAGGATCGCAAAGGGGATGGATCGGGTGATGTTCACGACGATGTCGCTGACGATCCGGTTGACCACCGGCATGGGCCGCAGCCCGCCGGGGACGGTGACGTGCAGGAAGACGCCGAGCGGCAGTCCGACCAGCACGGTGAAGAAGGCAGAGATACCCACCATCTGGAGGGTTTCGACAATGGCCTCCGGCAGTGCCTTGGCCAGGACAGGGTTGCTGAAGATCTCGTTCACTTGGAGTCTCCCGTCTCGGCGGCGAAGTCAGTGTCCGCCGGGGCGAATTCAGACAGTTCCGCCTCGTCGGCGGTGGAACCGGCCAGCTTGGCGCTGATGCCGCGGTTGCGGAGGTAGCCCAGGACGGCGTCGCGGTCGGCGTCGTCGCCCAGCTGGACCCGCAGGTGGCCGAACTGCTGGCCGCCCAGAGTTTCGACGCTGCCGGCAAGAACGTTCAGGTCAATGTCGAAATGCCGTGCCACTCCCGTGAGCACGGGCTCCTTGGCGCCCTCGCCGGAGAAGAGAATTTCCAGTACCGGCCCGGCCTGGAGCGCACCCTTGATGGGTTCCGACACCGGCAGGGGCAGAAGTGCCCGCGCCAACTTGCTGTCCAGGTCCGAGGCGACCTCGGCGAGCGGGCCGGACTCGATGACCTGCCCCTTGGACAGCAGGGACACGGAACCGCAGACGCGCTTCACCACGTGCATCTCATGGGTGATGATGAGCACCGTGAGCTGCAGGCGGCGGGTCAGGTCCTGGATCAGGTCGAGGATTTCATCGGTGGTGGCGGGATCCAGCGCGGACGTGGGCTCGTCGCACAGCAGGACATCCGGGTCGGATGCCAGGGCGCGGGCGATGCCAACGCGCTGGCGCTGCCCGCCGGAAAGCTGGGAGGGGTATGCATTCTCGAAGCCTTCGAGGCCCACAAGTTTCAGCAGCTCGGCCACCTTGGCCCGGATCTTGTCCTTCGGCGCCTTGACCAGTTCCATGGGATGGGCCACGTTTCCGGCGGCCGTGCGCGAATCCATGAGGTTCGCGTGCTGGAAGACCATACCGATGCGGCGGCGGGCGGCGCGGATTTCCGAGTCCCTGACAGAGCTCAGTTCGGTACCGTCAATGCTGACCGACCCCGACGTCGGGCGGTCCAGCAGTGTCAGGCAGCGCACCAGGGTGGACTTGCCCGCTCCGGAGTGGCCAATGATGCCGTGGATGGAGCCTTTGGGGACAGAAAGCGAAACCCCGTCAAGGGCCACCACTTCCTTTTTCCCCTGACGGTAGACCTTGCGCAGGTCGGTGACTGTGATCATTTATCCTCAGGAGGTAGGACTTGGGCAGGGCATAGCACAAGCACGGTTCTGAACTAAATTATGTCAGCGCAAGGATATGCCAGCCACTTCCGAACAATGTTCGGCCAACGGCGCGTCAGCCGCGCCATTGACTGCTGTTGCGCTCATGAGACCGCGTGATTGGCGGCTCCCAAGAGACTTCCTGAATCAGGATGGCGGCGGGATTCCTCCCCGGGCTTTAGGCGGGACCTGTGATCTTCGTCCCAGCGGGTTCGGATCTGTTCCTGCAATGCCTCTCTGGCTTATTTCCGCTTGGATCTAGAAGCCGCCCCGGCTGGCATCCTCAGGAGGCAGCACCGGCCAGTCGCCCTCGATGACGGCGGCGGGTTTGGTCTTGCGGAGGTACTGCTGGAAGTCGGCGGCCTGGCTTGCAGCCCAGTCCACCTGAAGCTGGTGCAGTTGACTGGCCGGTATGTTGAGCTTGGGGAACTTGCCGGCCATGGCATCGAGCATGCGCAGCGTTGCCAAGGCGTCCGCGGCCGATGTGTGGGCGTTTTCCAGGTCCACGCCGTACTCCTCGCACAGGGCGGTCAGCGTCCGCTTGCCCTTCCGGTACCGGTCCACCTGCTTGTTCATGATGTAGGGGTCCAGGACGGGGAACCGGCTCAGCTGCGGCACGCCGTAGCGGGCCGACTCGGCGGCCAGGACGGTGAAGTCGTAGCTGGCGTTGAACGCGATCACCGGGACGCCGTCGTCGAAAAGCCCCTGCAGCACGGCAGCGACTTCCTTGGTGACCTCGGCCGCAGGCCGGCCATGGCTGCGCGCGTGTTCGGTGGTGATCCCGTGGACCTCGCTGGCCTCCGCCGGAATCTCAACGCCCGGATCAGCCAGCCATTCATGCTCCCGAATCACGTTCCCGGAACTGTCCACCACGGTGACAGAAGCCGTCACGATCCGGGCGGCACGGGAGTTGCGGCCCGTGGTTTCGAGGTCGAACGCGGCCCGGGGGAGAGTGTTCCAAGTGCTCATGGCTCCAAATTACCCGGCGGCACCGACAGCCATGGTGCTTGCCCCCCGCGTGTCCGGCAGGGTGTGGGAAGACACGCTGTGGGAAGAGGCACACCGCGCCCGTCCTGACCGCTGATGATGCGTGCCGGCCGATAGTCTGAGGGCATGCGGGCGGAGTACGTGGAGGCGGTTTTGGCGGTGGTTGACCTCATTCCGGCCGGTTCGGCGGTGGCTTATGGCGACGTCGCGGAGCTTCTTGGCGCCGGAGGGCCGCGGCAGGTGGGGTCAGTGCTGAGCCATTGTGGCAGCGGCGTGCCATGGTGGCGGGTGCTGCGGGCCAGCGGATTGGCCCCGGACGGCCATGAGTCCGAGGCTCTCAACTACTACCTGAAGGAAGGCACGCCCCTCCGCGGGGACTTTCGCGGGTTTGCGAGGACGGGCGAAGGGCGGTGGCGCGTGGATCTGACCGCCGCGCGCTGGTCGCCGTCGGACGCCGATTTCGATGCCCTGGACGTGGTTGCCGAGCGGCTGGAAGCGTCGCTGCGAAAATTGTCAGTCCCGGGTGATGGAATGTCCGTGTGACCGCAACACTCGATCAGACCTCCGCCGATCAGACTTCAGCCGATCAGGCATCCGCACTCGCTTCGGAGCGGGACCAGGCGGACTCGTTTTCCGCCGCCCCGTTTCGCCCTGCGGGTCTTCGTTTGCTGCCCCCCCGCCAGGTGCACTCCCGCGTTCCGGTCCTCACCGCGGACCAGCGGGCCGCCGTCGAAGTGCCCCGGGGAGCTGGTCCCGTACTGGTCCCGGGAGCTCCCGGCACCGGCAAATCCACCGTGCTCATTGAAGCGGCCATCCGCCGGGTGGAAGCGGAAGGGGTGGACCCCGAGCGGATCCTCATTCTCGCCCCCGGACGGCTTGCGGCCGACACCCTGCGGGACCGGTTTACTGCCAGGCTGAACCGGAGCCTGAGCACCACCCCTGCCCGCACCTGGGCGGCGTATGCCTTTGATCTCATCCGCCGTGCCAAGGCGGAAGGGCTCCTGCCGCTGTCGAAGGCGCCGCGGCTCCTGTCAGGCCCCGAACAGGACCTCATCATCAAGGAGCTGCTGGAGGGCCACGCCCTGCCGGGCCTCGGGCTGCCCTGGCCCGATGACCTCACGGCCGCCCTCCCTACCCGTGGGTTCCGGCACGAGGTCCGCCAGCTCTTCGACCGCATCACTGAGTCGGGCCGCACCGCCGAGGACCTCGCCGGCCTGGGCCACGCCTGCGGACGGCCGGACTGGATCGCCGCTGCGGCACTGTATGCCGAGTACCGCGATGTCCTGGACCTGCGCATGCCGGAGGCGTTCGATCCCGCGGGCATCATCACGGCGGCCCGTCAGCTCTTTCAGGATTTTCCGGACTTCCTGGCGGCCGAACGCGACCGTCTCCAGCTGATTCTTGTGGACGACATCCAGGAGGCCAATCCCGCCGTCTTCGAACTCCTGGCCGATGTGGCCGCCGGCAAGGATGTCTACGTGACGTCCGCACCGGACACGGTGGTGCAGGGGTTCCGCGGAGCGCGGCCGGACCTCGTGGCCGAGCTCCCGGGCCTGCTCGGCGGCGAGGAACGGACAGTCGTTGAGAAGCCGCTGTCCCGGGCCCACCGCCACCACCCGGCGGTCGCCCGGGCCTGGCTCGGGGTGGCGGACCGGATTTCCCTCCGGGCCGGCGGCCAGCTCGCCCGCCGTCTGGACCCGGTTGACTCTGACCTTGCTGATAATGCCGGGGAACCGGGTGACGCCACCCAGCCGGCAGGCGGCACCGTGGAGGCCCATCTTCTGCCCTCGGCTGTGCATGAGCAGCGATACGTGGCCCAAAGAATTCTCGAGGCGCACCTCAGGGACGGGCGGTCGTTCGAGGACATTGCCGTCGTTGTCCGGAACGGGGGCCAGCTGAGCCAACTGCAGCGCTACCTCTCCGGCCAGGGGATTCCGGTGCGGATTCCGGTGGCGGAATCCGCTGTGCGCGATGAAGTGGCCGTCCGTCCGCTGCTCGACGCCTACGCGGTGGCCCTGGACCCGGCAGTCCTCACGCCGGAATCCGCTGTGTCGTTGCTGACATCCCGGATCGGCGGGGCCACGTCCCTTGAACTGCGCCGGCTCCGCCAGTCGCTTCGGCGGGAGGAACTGCTCGGCGGCCGCGGCCGCTCCAGCGATGCCCTGCTCGTGGAGGCGCTCCTTGAACCCGGCGCGCTCGGCTCACTCGGCATCGAGGGCCGCTCGGCCCGCAGGGTCGCACGGATGATCCAGGCCGGCCGGAAGGCCGTTGCCGAATCCGGGGCCAACGCAGAGACAGTGCTGTGGGCCCTTTGGCACTCCACCGGCCTCGCATCGGCATGGACTGCCGCGGCCCTTGCAGGCGGGCTGGTCGGAGCCCGGGCGGACCGGGACCTGGACGCCATGATGGCGCTGTTCCACACGGCCGAGCGCTACGTGGACCAGATGCCCGGATCCGGCCCCGAACAGTTCCTCGAATACCTGCTGAACCAGGAACTGCCCATGGACACCCTGGCGGCGCGTGCCCAGGTTGACGACGCCGTCGAGCTCATGACGCCAGCCAGCGCCGCCGGCCGGGAATGGCCGTTCGTCATCGTCGCCGGCCTGCAGGAGGGCGTCTGGCCCAATACCCGCCTCCGCGGCGAGCTCCTGGGCAGCACACTGTTCGCGGACGCCGTCGAACATGGCGTGGAGTATGCGCTCCAGCTCGGCCCGCTGAGCCGGCTGCGGGAGATCCGCTATGACGAGCTCCGCAGCTTCTCTACGGCGGTATCCCGGGCCAAGGATGTGCTGCTGTGCACCGCCGTGTCGTCGGAAGATGAGCAGCCGTCCTCCTTCCTGGACTACGTCGCGCCGCTGCTGCCGGACCAGGAGGGGCGCGGCTACACCCCGGTGGAACGGCCCCTGACGCTGCGTGCGCTCGTAGCCGAACTCCGCCAGTACGCCCAGCTGGACGGCCGGATGGCCGCGGAGGCGGACGAGGCCGTGCGTGTCCTGGCCCGCCTTGCCTCGGCGGAGCCGCCAGTTCCCGGAGCCCATCCGGACACCTGGTGGGGGCTGGCCCCGCTGACGTCCGTGGACCGTGTTGTGCCTCCGGGCGGCACCGTGTACGTTTCGCCGTCCAAGGTGGAGTCGGTGCAGAAGTCGCCGCTGGACTGGTTCGTCCAGGCCGCCGGAGGCGAGGCGGCCACGGACTTCGCCCGCAGCCTCGGCACCCTGGTGCACGCCATCGCGCAGGACCTCCCCGATGCCAGCGGAGCTGAATACCTTGCCGAACTCGTCCAGCGTTGGCCGGCCCTGGGCATGAAGGACAATTGGGAAGGCAAACTGGACTTCCGCCGGGCGGAAGCCATGGTCCGGAAACTGGCGCAGTACGTCCTGGTCATGCGCGGCGAGGGCCGGCGCCTGGCCGGCGTCGAGCAGGACTTCGAGGTGACCCTGCCCGAGCCAGAGGCTGTTCCCCGCGGAGATGTTCCCACCGATGCAGGGCCCCGGTCAGCCGTCCTGCGCGGGCAGGTGGACCGGCTGGAGATCGATGGCGATGGGCGGCTGGTTATCGTCGACCTCAAGACGGGCAAACGGCAGCCGGGCAAGGCCGAACTTGGCAGGCACCCGCAGCTGGGCGCCTACCAGGCGGCCGTACTGGCTGGTGGCTTTGGCACCACCGCGGCATCCGAAGCCGAGCCCCAGCCCGGCGGCGCCGTGCTGGCCCAGCTGGGCACAGCCACCAAGAGCCCGGGTATCCAGCAGCAGGATCCGCTGGACCCGGGGGACAACTGGGCGATGGAAATGGTGAACGACGCAGCCGCGCTGATGTCCGGCCACGAATTCGAGGCAAGGCACGATCCCGCCAAAGCCGGTTTCGGCGGCCACGGCTGCCGGTTGCCGGAAGTATGTCCGCTGTGTGCGCGGGGAAAGCAGGTTACCGAATGAGCCGGACGGCGGAGCTGCCCGAGCCCAGATTCAGTCCCGAAGAGTTGACCGTCCTGCTGGGTGAGAAGAACCTCCCGACGGCGGAGCAGTCGGCCATCATCTCTTCGCCGCTTGCGCCCCGGCTGGTCATCGCCGGCGCGGGCTCAGGCAAGACGGCCACCATGGCCGACCGCGTCGTCTGGCTGGTCGCGAACGGCTGGGTCAGGCCGGAGGAAGTCCTCGGTGTCACCTTCACGCGGAAGGCTGCCGGCGAGCTGGCCAGCCGCATCCGCGCCAAGCTCAGTGCGCTGCAGCGGACTGCCGCCGGCGCCGCGGCAGGGGCACTGCTCAGCGCCGATGCCCTGGAGCCGAAAGTTTCCACCTACCACTCGTTTGCCAGCGGCATCGTCTCGGACTACGGCCTGCGGCTCGGGATCGAGCGGGATGTCGTGCTGCTGGGCGGTGCGCAGGCCTGGCAGCTGGCCAGTGAGGTGGTTGAAGCGTTCGACGGCGAGTACTCGCACTTCAGGGTGGCCAAGTCCACCCTCGTCCAAGCCGTCATCCAGCTCGCGGGGGAGTGCGCGGAGCACCTCCAGGACCCGGACGGCGTCCAGGGCTGGCTGATGCAGCGGCTCGCCGAGTTCGAGGCCCTGCCGCATGTGGCAGGGGCAAAAAAGAACCCCAGCCAGGCCGCCGGCGAGCTGGCGGCCATGCTCCGGACGAGGGCCAGTGTGGCAGAGCTCGTAGGGCGGTATGCGGAAGCCAAAAGAGCACGCGGAGCCCTGGACTTCGGCGACCTCGTGGCGCTCGCGGCCCGCGTGGCCCGGGAGGTGCCCCTGGCCGCCGAGATGGAGCGCCAGCGCTACAAGGTGGTGCTGCTGGACGAATTCCAGGACACGTCGCACGCCCAGCTGGTGCTGTTCTCCAGGCTCTTCGGGGACGGCCACGCCGTCACAGCCGTGGGTGATCCGAACCAGTCCATCTACGGCTTCCGTGGGGCGTCCGCCGGACAGCTGTTCCACTTCGTCAACGAGTTTCCGGTCTGCGAGGACGGCCAATCGGGGACAGCGTCCCGGCGTCCAGCCCCCGTTTCGTACCTGACCACTGCCTGGCGGAACGGCCGCAACATTCTGGCCGCGGCCAACCTGATCTCGGCTCCGCTCAACGCGGCCGCGGCCCAGGCCGGGCCCGCAGGGCAAAGGTCTTCCAGCGCGGCCGTGGAAGTGCCTGCGCTGCAGCCCAGCCCCGCCGCGGTGCCGGGCCGCGTGGTGATTGGCCGTTTTGCCACTGATGAAGATGAAGCAGCGGCGATCGCCAAGGATCTCCTGAGGTTCCGGGCCACGGATTTCGACGGTTCCTCCCCGGAACCGCGCATCCAGCCTGCCATGGCCGTCCTGTGCCGCAGGCGCGCCCAGATGGAATGCCTCCGCAAGGAGTTCGAGGCCAGCGGGATCCCGTACGAAATTGTGGGCCTCGGGGGGCTGCTGGACACTCCTGAAATCGTGGACCTGGTGTCCACGCTGCGGGTCCTGGCCGACCCCGGCCGGTCGGATTCGCTGATGCGGCTCCTGGCCGGTGCACGTTGGCGGATCGGGCCCGCCGACCTCATGGCGTTCCGGGACTGGTCCGCGTTTCTGGCCCGGCGCCGCGGCATGGCCGATAACGGCCGCGGCACGGTGGATGACGGCCGCGGGGTGAGCGGAAACGATCCGTCCGGCGACGAGGATCCGGAGGCCGCCGACGTCGTGATCGAGGGCGACATCACCGACGCCGCAAGCCTCGTCGAAGCCCTGGACTGGCTGCCCAACGAAGGGTGGACGTCCGGGCACGGCCGTAGCCTGACGCCTTCTGCCCGGGAACGGCTGCATCGCCTCGGCACGGAGCTGCGGCAGCTTCGGGCGCTGATGGGGGAAGACCTGACCACCCTGCTGGGCGAAGTGGAACGGGCCATGCTGCTGGACATCGAGGTTGCCGCGAGGCCCGGGTTCAGCATCCACCAGGCGCGGCGGAACCTGGATGCGTTCCAGGACGCTGCCGCCGGGTTCCTGCAGACATCGCACCGGGTGGATGTCCTTGCCTTCCTTTCGTGGCTCGAAGTGGCAGCATCAGAGGAGGGCGGCCTGGACGTGCCGCCCACGGAAGTCAACCACGAGGCCGTGCAGCTGCTGACGGTGCACGCCTCGAAAGGACTCGAATGGGACGTCGTGTTCGTGCCAGGCCTCAACACGGGCGCGTTCCCCAGCAGCCGTGACTCAAGGTGGAGCAGCGGTTCCGCCGCCCTGCCATGGCCATTGCGGGGCGACCGTGCAGATCTTCCGCAGTGGGATCTGGACCAGCCGGACCAGAAGGGGTGGCTCGACGCCGAGAAGATGTTCAAGGCCGACGTCCAGGCCCACGGCGAGGCTGAGGAACGGAGGCTGGCCTACGTTGCCTACACGCGGGCCAAGCACGTGCTCTGGGTATCCAGCGGAGCCTGGGTGGGCGGGCGCGGCGGGATGGCGGAGATGTCGCCGTTCCTCGCCGAGCTGGCGCCCCTGGCAGAACAGGAAACTGCGGAAATCCATCCCGGCTCTGTCGATGAGGAATCCCTGCCCCAGGAAAGTCCCCTGACCCGCGAGCTGGAGGTGGCGGCCTGGCCGTATGACCCGCTGGAGGGACCTGTGGACCCCCGCAGCGGGAACCGGTTGCGGCTAGTGCCGGGACGGCGGGAGGCCATGGACCGTGCCGCCGAGCGGCTGCTCACCGAAATCGCCGCGGTCGAAGCCGGTACGCAGGGACTCCGTGCGGGCCAGGGGCTCCGCCCCCAGGCGGCAGGATGGGAACGCGAAGCCGCACTCCTTCTGGAACGCCGCGCCAGGCGGGCCCGGAGCCGCGATGTTCATCTGCCCGGGCACATCTCGGCGTCCACCCTGGTGGACCTGGGGGAGGACGCCGAGGCCGTGGTCCAGCGGCTCAGGAGGCCTGTCCCGCGCGAACCGGGCATGTCCGCGCGCAAGGGCACAGCCTTCCACGCCTGGGTGGAAGAGTACTTTGGAACGGCGGGCATGCTGGATCTCGGCGAGGCGCCCGGCTCTGACAACCACATTGACGAGGCCTACGGCCTGGACGACATGGTGGCTACCTTCAAGGACTCCCGGTGGGCACACAGATCGCCCGCGTACGTGGAGGTCCCCGTGGAGACCCGGATCGGCGACGTCGTTGTCCGCGGCCGCATTGATGCAGTGTTCCGGGACGCCGACGGCGGCTGGGACCTCGTGGACTGGAAGACCGGCCGCCGGCCGTCGGCAGGGCAGCTGAAGACCAAGAGCGTCCAGCTGGCTGTGTACCGGCTGGCCTGGGCCAGGCTCAAGGGCGTGCCGCTGGAAGAAGTGCGGGCTGCCTTCTTTTACGTGGCGGACAACCACGTGGTGCGTCCGCACGACCTGGCGTCAGGCACGGAGCTGGAAGGGATCGTGGCCGCCGCCCTCGCCAGTTAGGAAACGCGGGCCGGTTGGGATGCACAGCCCGGCCAGTCGTCCGGGCCTGCTAGGTCGTCTTCGCGTCGACCACCGTGAGGGCAACGGTGGAGGTGTCGGCCCCGGAGGGCTTCGGAGCCGGGGCTTCCTCCTGTGCCTCGTCGTGGGGCCCGTTGGCTTCAGCATGGTCAGATGGGCCGGCATCCTCCGCCACGTCGTCATTCCGTGCACTCTTTGATGCGTCCTGCCCTGACGGCTGGTGGCTGCTGCCCTCGGCGTTCTCCCCGTCAGCCGGGATAGGCGCCACCTCGACCGGGATCGGCGTCACCTCGACCGGGATCGGTGTCACGTCGACAGGGATGGGCATGACGTGGACGGCGGGCATGGCCTCCGAGATGTCGGTGGCTGCCGGGGCGTCAACGAGGCCGGGAGCGGCCGGTGCCTGGCCGGTTGGTGGGGAGGCGGGCTGGGCCGGCGGCAGCGGTTCCACGCTGATGGGCTGGCCGCCGTATTCGGCGATGTCGTCGGCCAGTGTGGAAAGCATGCCTTCGGCCTCGGCGATCATGTCGGCGTCGGCCGCCGCGATGCCTTTGACGAGGTACTGGGCCAGCGCAAACTCGGCGGAGAGCGCGGCGCGGCGCAGCAGGTGGTTGTCCGGCGCGTCCCGGCGCTTCGCTGTGTAGTGCTTGACCACGGCGTCGACGAATTCGTGCTCATTGGATGCCACGAGCCAGGCGAGGTCGTCGGCGGGGTCGCCGATGCGCAGGTCGGTCCAGCCGGTGACGGCAGTGACGCGGTGGTCCTCGACCAGCAGGTTGTCCTCGTGCAGGTCGCCGTGCACCACGCACGGGTTGAACCGCCACAGCGAGACATCTTCCATGGCGTGCTCCCAGCGCCGGAGCAGGAGTGCCGGAATCTTGCCCGTGGTCGCGGCCATGTCGAGTTCGTTGAGCCTGCGTTGCCGGAACTCGTTCGGGGTGTAACTGGGAAGGTCGGCGTTGCTCACCAACGCGCGGGGCAGGTCGTGAATGGCCGCCAGGGCCGTGCCGATCTCCCTCGCCAGCTCCTGAGGGCCCGCCGTCAGCTCTTCCACGGTGCGCGTGGTGCCTTGGAGGTGGGAGTACACGAAGGTGGTCAGGTCCTGCTGCCGGACGGTGCCGGCCACGGTCGGCATGAGAAACGGCAGTTCGGCCCGGATGGCCGGCGCGAAGGCGCGCAGCACCAGGAACTCGGTCTCCAGCCTGGTGCTTGCTTCCGCGTGCCGGGGTGAGCGGACGCGCCAGCGCTTGCCTTCGGCATCAAGAAGGAGGGCCGAATCAAAGTCTGCCGGGTCATCCGGGGCAGAGCTCACTGCAGTCGGGCTCAGTCCGGGGACTGCCGCGGTGGCCACAGCTGCCAGTTCGATTGGTTCTCTTCTCACGGTTCCACGGTAGATTGAGCGGCGTCCAAGACAACGATGTGTCGCGGCGAGTCTCGAGATCCGCCCAAATATGGGTACCGCGGGGCCAGACCAGACGCCGTGTCAGGGCCGCCCGGCGCCCTCCCGAAATGTAAATTGTCACTGCGAGTCAGTACGGTGGATACATGAGTCATGCGGAGGCCGCTGTGCCGGTCGGTCAAGCGGCAGGCCCGGTGCCGGAAAACCAGCTGCCGGCACGCGAACTGCCGGCCAACCATCTCTTCGACACCGTGCTGCCGGTTCGGCCGGCAATGGTCAACAGGGGGTCCGTTGAACGGATGAGGCCAGGCCTCGTTCCGGACCTGCTCGCCGCCGGAATGGCCAAAGCCATGCTCCTGTCCGGCCGGCATGCGCTGGTGGACGGGGACGCGCTCGTTCTGGCAGAGGCCGGACCGCTGCTGGACCGGCTTGAGGGGGCGGCGTCCGGACCTGCGCACGTCATCTATCTTGGCGCGGCCCTCGGCTCCGAGGACCTGCCTGCCGGAACGGGTGTCCTGCTCTTCATTCTGCCGGAACCGGTGGACCCCGGGACGGCCGGCCTGCCCGCCGGCGCCACCTGGGAAGGCTTCCGGGACGTCGCCGCGCAACTGGACGCGACGCACACCGCCCTGTTCGTTGAGGCCAGTGCCATTGCCAACTGGCACGCCACCCACACCCACTGCCCCCGGTGCGGCGCCGTCACAAACGTGGAGGCCGGCGGATGGGTACGGCGGTGCCCAGCTGACAACTCCGAACACTATCCGCGCACCGATCCGGCCATCATTGTTACGGTGGTTGGCCCGGACGGCCGCGTCCTGCTGGGCGGCGGCGGTCCGCTGGATGCGAAGAACTACTCCACGCTGGCCGGATTCGTCGAGCCCGGGGAATCCCTCGAACAGGCCGTCGTCCGGGAAATCCAGGAAGAGGTGGGCGTGCGGGTCAGGGCATGCCAGTACCTCGGCTCCCAGTCGTGGCCGTTCCCGGCGTCCCTTATGCTCGGCTTTACTGCCGTCACCGACGACACGGAAGCAAAGCCCGACGGCGTCGAGGTCACCCGGGCGCGCTGGTTCAGCCGGGAGGAACTCCAGGAGGCAGTGCTGAGCGGCGAAATCACCATCTCCACCAGGCTCTCCATCGCCAGGTCCCTCATCGAGCACTGGTACGGCGGCGTGATCCAGGACCGTCCGGCCGACGACTGACCGGCACGCCCGGCCGGCAGCATGCATACCGTCGACGCCACCATGGCGGAGCAGCCCATCCATCCACATGAAGCAAGCAGCAAGAAGTGACGACAGAAAATCCTGATGGCAACGCCTCCCTCGAGGACCGGATCCTTGGCGGCCTCGACGCGGAGCAGCGGGAAGTGGCCACCACCCTGACCGGCCCGCTCTGCGTGCTCGCCGGAGCCGGCACCGGCAAGACCCGCGCCATCACCCACCGGATCGCCTACGGCGTGCACTCGGGGGTCTACAGTCCGCAGCGGCTGCTGGCGGTCACGTTTACGGCACGGGCGGCAGCGGAAATGCGCAGCCGGCTCCGCGATCTTGGGGTTGGCAACGTCCAGGCCAGGACGTTCCACGCGGCCGCGCTGCGGCAGCTCCAGTTTTTCTGGCCGCAGGCGGTAGGCGGGGCGCTGCCCAATCTGCTGGACCATAAGGCACAAATGATCGCCGAGGCCGCCCGCCGGCTTCGGCTGAGCACCGACCGTGCCTCCATCCGCGACCTGGCGTCGGAAATCGAGTGGGCCAAGGTATCCATGCTGACCCCCGCCAACTATCTGGAAAATGCGCAGGACAGGGGCGCGCCGGGCGGCTTTGACCTCACGGCCGTGGCCCGGGTGTTCCAGGCCTACGAGGACGTCAAGACCGACCGCAACGTCATCGACTTCGAGGACGTCCTCCTGATTACTGTAGGCATCCTGCAGGAAGACCCCAAGGTGGCGGCGACCGTCCGGGAACAGTACCGGCACTTCGTGGTGGACGAATACCAGGACGTTTCCCCGTTGCAGCAGCGGCTCCTGGAGCTCTGGCTCGGCGGCCGCAACGAACTGTGCGTCGTGGGTGACGCCAGCCAGACCATTTACTCGTTCACCGGAGCCTCCCCGAAGCACCTCCTCGGGTTCAAGGCCCAGTACCCGGACGCCAACGTGGTCAAGCTGGTGCGGGACTACCGTTCCACTCCGCAGGTGGTCAAGCTGGCCAACGATCTCCTGGCGTCGCGCCGGAGCGGCGGACCGGTGGCCGATGCTGCCTGGGCCACGCCGCTGAAGCTCGTGGCCCAGCGGAACCCGGGACCCCTGCCGCAATTCACGGAGTGCACGGATGACGAAGCCGAGGCTGCGACGGTCGCCGGCAAGATCCGCACACTCCTCGACGACGGCGTGCCGGCGAGTGAGATCGCTGTCCTGTTCCGGACCAACGGCCAGTCAGAGGCCTACGAGCAGGCTCTGGCGTCGGCCGGGATCGGCTACCAGCTGCGCGGCGGCGAGCGGTTCTTTGCCCGGAAGGAGGTCCGCGACGCGATCCTCCAGCTCCGTGCGGCCACCCGTGCCGTATCCGAGTCCGATCCCCAGCCGCTGGGCCAGCTGGTACGCGACATCGTCGCGTCGCTGGGTTACACGGACACCGCGCCGCACAGCGGCGGTGCCCTGCGGGAACGCTGGGAATCCCTGGCCGCGCTGGTGGCTCTGGCGGACGAGCTGGCGAAGAACCGCGGGCCGCAGTTTGGCCTGGCTGACTTCGTCAACGAGCTTCAGGAACGCTCCGTCGCCCAGCACGCCCCCACCGTCCAGGGGGTCACACTGGCGTCCCTGCACGCGGCGAAAGGCCTTGAATGGGACGCGGTATTCCTCGTGGGGCTGAGCGAGGGGCTCATGCCCATCTCCTTCGCGGACGATCCCGCCGCAGTGGACGAGGAACGCCGGCTGCTTTATGTCGGTATCACGCGAGCCCGCGAGCACCTGTCCCTCTCGTGGTCCACCGCCCGCACCCCTGGCGGGCGTGCCAACCGGAAGCCGTCCCGCTTCCTCGACGGGCTGCGCCCGGACTCCGTGGCAAGCTCGGCCGCACGGGGGAGGGGACCCGCGCCGCGCCGGAAGGCGGCCGCCCCAGCATCCTGCCGGGTGTGCGGCAGCATGCTGGCCAGCGGAGCCGAGCGGAAGGTCGGCCGCTGCAGCCAGTGCCCTCCCAGCTATGAAGAGCAGACGTTCAACGCGCTCCGTGAATGGCGCAAGGAGGTCGCGCACTCCGCCGACGTCCCGGCCTTCGTGGTTTTCACCGACGCAACCCTCACCGCCATCGCCGAAGCGCGGCCGTCCTCGCTCGAGGAACTGGCCCGGCTCGCGGGGGTTGGCCCGTCCAAACTGGAGCGGTACGGCGAGGCGGTCCTCGCGGTGCTGACGGAAAGCAGCACCCTCTGATGCGCGGAAAACAAGAGACCGGCATGCCACTGACCACCCATGGCGGGGCTCCGGTGGAGGTTCGGCGTTCCGCCCGCCGGCGCCGCACGGTTGCGGCCTTCTGGGAGAACGGCACCGCCGTCGTCGCCATCCCCGCCCACTTCAGCCGGGCGCAGGAGGCGGACTGGGTTCACCGGATGCTGGAGAAGCTCCGGACCCAGGGGGAGAAGCGTTCCAGCGGTGCGGGGCGGCGGCCGTCCTCGGACGCAGCGCTGGCCGCGCACGCTGCGCAGCTCTCTGCCAGGTACTTGGGCGGCAGGTCGGCCCCGACATCGGTCCGGTGGGTCAGCAACCAAAACTCCCGCTGGGGTTCAGCCACCCCCTCGGACGGGTCCATCCGGCTTTCCGACAAGCTCCGGCCCATGCCGCAATGGGTTATCGACTACGTGCTGCTGCATGAACTGGCGCACCTGCTGGTGGCAGGCCATAACGCGGCGTTCTGGAAGCTGCTGGAGGCGTACCCCGAAACGGAGCGCGCCAAGGCTTTCCTGGAGGGCGTGTCGTTTGCCACGTCGCGCGGCCTGCCGGCCGGCGACGCAGGCACACCGCAGGAGGCCGACGGCGAGAGGTTGCCCTCCGACGTCGGCCTCTACTAACCAGCGGGTACGCCTAGCTCTTCGGAGCGTCGCCGTCTTCGTCGCCGTCGGTCTTTTCGGTGTCGCCGTCCCCGCCTTCGGTGGTTTCGGCCGCGTCACCCTTCTCGGACTCGCCTTCAGCGGGGCTGTCAAAGCCGCCGTTCAGCAGCTTCTGAAGGGCATCGTCCACTTCGCTGTCACTGGCCTCGGCGAGCTTGCGGCGTTCGCTGAATCCCTTGGGATCGTCAAGATCCTCGGCGGTGGGGAGCAGGTCCGGATGCTTCCAGATGGCATCGCGGCCGTCGATGCCGCGTTCGGCCTTGAGCGACGCCCACAGCGTGGCGGCTTCGCGGAGCCGGCGGGGCCGCAGCTCCAGCCCGACGAGCGAAGCGAACGCATGTTCCGCGGGACCGCCGGTGGCCCTGCGGCGGCGGACCGTTTCGCGGAGCGCTGCAGCAGAGGGGAGGACCTTTTCCGTGGCGGCAGCGGTGAGCTCGTCCACCCACCCCTCGACGAGGGCAAGGGCCGTCTCCAGCTTCTGCAGGGCCTGATCCTGTTCCGGCGTGCGCTGCGGCATGAAGACGCCCTGCGAAAGGGCCTCCTGGATCCCCTCCGGGTTGCTGGGATCAAGGTCCCGCGCCAGCTCCTCGATCCGCGACGTGTCGATGTGGATGCCTCGGGCGTAGGCCTCAATGGCACCCAGCAGGTGCCCGCGCAGCCACGGAACCTGGACGAACAGGCGGGCATGGGCGGCCTCGCGGACGGCGAGGAAGAGCCGGATGTCGTTTTCGGGAAGGCTGAGCCCCTCGCCGAACTTGGCCACATTGCCGGGAAGCAGCGCCATCTCCAGGTCGGCCAAGGGAACTCCGATGTCCGTGGAGCTGACCACATCGGTGGACAGGGCACCGATGGCCTGGCCCAGCTGCATGCCGAAGATGGCACCGCCCACGTTCTGCAGCATGGACGAGGCGCCGCCCATCATGGACTTCATCTCCTCGGGCATCTGCTCCGTCATGGCGGTGGAGAGGGCGTTGGCCACACTGTTGGCCACGGGTTCCGTCAGGCGCTTCCAGGTGCCAAGTGTCTCCTCCACCCATTCGGCCCGGGACCATGCCTTGCCGATGAGGCCTGTGGCGGGCAGGTCGGTGACCTGGTCGAGCCACAGTTCGGCCAGCCGCAGCGCCTCATCCACTTCGCGTGACTGCGCGGCCGTGACCGAGGGGTCGGAGCTGCCTGCGGCGACGCGGCGGGCGTTGTCATGGGCGAGTTTCCAGTTGACCGGGCCCTCCGAGGGCGCGCTCATCATGGCCTGCACCTGGGAGAACATCTGGGCCAGCAGGTTGGGATCGTTCGGCAGTCCGGCGGCTTTGGCCAGTTCTGCGGGGTCAATGTCACCCAGGCCCTTGCCGCCCATGAGGTTCTGCAGCATCTCAGCGAGCGGATCCTTTGGATTTTCGTCGCCATTGGACGGATTGAGTGGATTGGAGGTCATGATCCCGCCGATCGTCGGTGTGACTATTAATCAACTTCACGCTACCCCTGTGCGGGAGCGGCTGTCTGCCGAAAGGGGGAACGTTCGCTGTAGGCAAAGCGCTAACGGCGGACCGGGACGCGTACTGTTAGAAGCCGGAACGTATGTAGGCTGCGCCCCGGCCGTCCGCCGGGCTGCGGCCGCGGTGCAGCGCTGAACGACGCGGTGCGGAGAGGTCCTTCAGTGACGATTACCAAGGGCGGCCAGCCCGCAGAGGAGTCTCCGGCGCCCGCCGCCGGTGGCGGGATTCCCGATGGAACCCGGGAGGCCCGGCGTGCCCGGGGCAGGGATCCCCGCATCTCCGCGATGACACTGTCCGGGCTTCTTGCGCTCGGGCTGGGCGTGACGGCCGCCGTCCTCCCGGTCCCGTATGTGGTGGAATCGCCAGGGCCCACGTTCAACACACTGGGCACGGAAAACACGAAGCCGGTGATCAGCGTTTCCGGCCGCGAGACGTTCCCGGCCAAGGGGAACCTCGATCTCACCACTGTCTACGTCGACGGGGGCCCCAACGGTCCCGTCAGCGTCTTTGAGGCGTTCTCGGCCTGGCTGGACGGCTCCAAGGCGGTGTACCCCGAGGAACTGATCTTCCCGACGGGAGTAACCAAGGAGGAATCCCAGCAGGAGAGTGCCGTGGCCATGGCCACGTCGCAGGAGAACGCTGTGGCGGCGGCCCTGAAAGGACTCGATATTCCTTACGGGCAGAAGCTCGAAGTGGCGGACCTGTCCGAGGGGTCGGCCGCGCAGGGCAAGTTGCAGAAGGGTGACGTCTTCACCTCCCTCAACGCCAAACCTGTCACGTCACTGGAGGTGATCCAGGAAGAACTGGCCGCCGGAAAGGGGAAGCCCGCCACGGTCGTCGTAAGCCGGGACGGCAAGCAGGTCACGGAAACCGTGACGCCGGCAAAGAACCCGTCCGGACGGTACATCCTGGGCGTGCTGCTGCAGTACCGCTTCACGTTCCCGTTCGACGTGAAGATATCCCTGGACAAAGTGGGCGGACCGAGCGCCGGGATGATGTTTGCCCTGGGAATCATGGACACCCTGACGCCCGGGGATCTCACCGGCGGAAAACACATCGCGGGGACCGGCACTATCAGCCCCGACGGCGTGGTGGGCCCGATCGGCGGCATTGCCGTGAAGATGCACGGTGCCCGGGCTGACGGCGCCTCTATGTTCCTGGCCCCTGCGGCGAACTGCACAGAGGTTGTGGGGCATATTCCGGACGGGCTGCAGGTGGTCAAGGTGGAAAACCTGGACGAGGCAAAATCGGCCGTCGAGCTGGCCGCCAAGGGTGCCGACACGTCGGGACTTCCAGGCTGCACCAACAACTAGACTAAATCGAGGAACTAAGGCTCCGGTCCGCTCGTGGCTCTTATTGACAGCCGGTGCCGGCGCTATGCAGGCGTTCCACTGAAAACTTAAAATTAATACCAGCAACTGACCAAAGCTATGAGGTACGAGTTTGTCCCGTCCTGCCAGCCCCACCCCGCCCGGAAAACTCCAGACAAGGCGAGGTGCGTTGACGCCCACGCTCATCGTCGTTGCGCTGGTTGTTGTCGGGTTCATCTTCTTCGCCAACGTGTGGACGGACGTCCTGTGGTACCAGCAGCTTGGCTACTTCGAAGTGTTCCTGACGGAGAACCTGGCCCGGATCGGCATATTTGCCGCCGGCTTCCTGCTCATGTTCGCGGCCGTGTTCTACGCGATCCGCATCGCCTACCACGCCCGGCCCGTCTATGCGCCAGACTCAGAAATCCGGGATAACCTCAATCGCTACCAGGCGCAGTTGGAACCCGTGCGGCGTGTGGTCATGATCGGGCTGCCTGTGCTGTTTGGGCTCTTCGCCGGCAGCGCCGCCTCCAGCCAGTGGCAAAAGGTCATGCTGTTCTTCAACCAGGAGTCCTTCGGCCAGAACGACCCGGAGTTCGGACTGGACATCGGTTTCTACCTGATGACGCTGCCGTTCCTGGGCTTCGTCACCGGGTTCCTGATCAGCGTCGCAATCGTGGCCGGCATTGCAGGCATCCTCACGCACTACCTCTACGGCAGCATCAGGATCATGGAACGCGGCATCTTCACCAGCCGCGCCGCGCAGATCCACCTCGCAGTCACCGGCGCTTCGTTCCTGATTCTGCTGGGCATCAACTTCTGGCTGGACCGCTACTCAGCACTGCAGAACAGCGGGGGCCGCTGGGCCGGCGCGCTGTACACCGACGTCAACGCCGTCATCCCCACGAAGGCGATCCTGGCCGTGGCGGCAGCATTGGTTGCCATCCTCTTCATCGTCGCAGCCGTCATCGGCAAGTGGCGGCTTCCGGTCATCGGCACGGCGATGCTGGTCATCACCTCCATTCTTGCCGGCGGCGTCTACCCGTGGGTCATCCAGCAGTTCCAGGTCCGGCCCTCCGAGCAGACCCTTGAACGGAAGTACATCGAGCGCAACATCGGCATGACTCGGGCCGCCTACGGCCTGGACCAGGTGAAGGTGGAGCGGTACAACGCCACCACCACCACCACCGCGGGCGCCCTGGCCCCGGACGCGCAGACCACGGCCAACATCCGGCTCCTGGACCCCAACCTGATCTCGGACGCCTTCTCGCAGCTTGAGCAGTTCCGCCCGTACTACCAGTTCCCCAAGGCGCTCAACGTCGACCGGTACATGGTGAACGGCAAGATGCAGGACACCGTCATCGCCGTGCGCGAGCTGAACCCGGACGGCCTCAGCGCCGACCAGCAGTCCTGGCTGAACCGCCACGTTGTCTACACCCACGGCTACGGCGTGGTTGCCGCGAAGGGCAACAAGTTCACGGTCGACGGAAAGCCGGAGTTCCTGCAGTCCGGCATTCCGTCCACCGGCGTCCTCGGCAACGATGAGACCTACGAACCCCGCATCTACTTTGGCGAGGACTCCCCGGAGTACTCGATTGTGGGTGCCCCGGAAGGCGCGGCGCACCGTGAGCAGGACCGCCCGGCGTCCAAGGAAGGCGGCGAGACCCAGTACACCTTCACCGGCAACGGCGGGCCGAACGTCGGAAGCTTCTTCAACAAGGTCCTGTACTCGATCAAGTTCCAGTCCTCGGACCTGCTGCTGTCCGACGGCGTGAACGACGCCTCCCAGATCCTGTACGAACGCAACCCGCGCGAGCGCGTGCAGAAGGTGGCGCCCTACCTGACCGTGGACGGCAATGCCTACCCCGCCGTCGTTGACGGCAGGGTTAAGTGGATCGTGGACGGCTACACCACGAGCCAGTACTACCCGTACTCGCAGCAGGAACAGCTCTCCGATGCCACCACGGATTCGCAGACCACCGCCGGCCGCAACGTGGCACTGCCCAACAGCTCCGTCAACTACATCCGCAACTCGGTCAAGGCCACGGTTGACGCCTATGACGGCTCCGTCACTCTCTACGCCTGGGACGACCAGGACCCGCTCCTGAAGGCCTGGCAGAAGGTGTTCCCTTCCACCCTGAAGCCCTATTCGGAGATGTCCGCCGCTGTCATGAGCCACGTCCGCTACCCGGAGGACTTGTTCAAGGTGCAGCGCGAGCTGCTGGGCCGCTACCACGTGACGGACCCCGTGAGCTTCTACAAGAACGACGACGCGTGGAGCGTTCCGAACGATCCCACCGTGTCCGAGGAGGTCAAGCAGCCGCCGTTCTACATGTCACTGCAGATGCCGGACCAGAAGGCGCCGGCGTTCCAGCTGACGTCGTCCTACATTCCGCAGGTGGTGAACAACAACGCCCGCAACGTCCTCTACGGCTTCCTCGCGGCGGATTCCGACGCGGGCTCGCAGAAGGGCGTCAAGGCGGACAGCTACGGGCAGCTCCGGCTTCTGCAGGTTCCGCCTGAAGCCCAGGTGCCCGGCCCCGGGCAGGCACAGAACAAATTCAACTCGGATCCCACCGTCTCGCAGGCCCTGAACCTGCTCCGGCAGGGCGCGTCGGATGTGCTCAACGGCAACCTGCTGACGCTTCCTGCCGGCCGGGGAATGCTCTACATCCAGCCGGTGTACCTCAAGTCCACGGGTGAAACGTCCTATCCGACACTGCAGAGGGTGCTCGTGGCCTTTGGCGACAAGATCGGTTTCGCACCCACCTTGGACGAGGCTCTCAACCAGCTGTTTGGGGGCCGGTCCGGAGCGACGGCCGGTGACTCCGACAACAACGGTCAGACGCCCGCACCGCCCAGCGGCGGAGGCGCCACCCCGGCCCCCGCGGCGGACGCCAAGGCGGCGCTGAAGGCGGCGCTGGATGAAGCAAACGCGGCCATCAAGGCCGGCCAGGAGGCGCTGGCCAAGGGAGACTTTGCGGCGTACGGCGAGCAGCAGAAGAAGCTGTCAGCGGCACTGAAGAAAGCGCTCGACGCCGAGGCCAGGATTGGCAGTACCGGCACGGCCAGCAGCCCGACCTCGCCGTCCGCGACGCCGACACCCAGCAGCTGACTGACAGCGGCTGGCTGAAAGGCAACTGACTGGTGAAAGGCCGGCCCTCCCCGCGACGGGGATGGGCCGGCCTTTCACCGTATGAGAGGGGCCCAGGGTTCCCGAGACGCAGATCACGCCGTTTGGATTTGGCCTCCTGTTCACCGGCCGGTAGAGTAGTTCTTGCGACGCGGGGTGGAGCAGTTCGGTAGCTCGCTGGGCTCATAACCCAGAGGTCACAGGTTCAAATCCTGTCCCCGCAACTGAAGAAAAGACCCGGATTACCGTATGGTGGTCCGGGTCTTTTGTTGTCTCGGTCCGGCGCGGGAACCACTGAAACAGGAGTGGTCAAAGCCTCCGCAAAAGTAGGGTATTGTTGATCAAGCGACGCGGGGTGGAGCAGTTCGGTAGCTCGCTGGGCTCATAACCCAGAGGTCACAGGTTCAAATCCTGTCCCCGCAACCAGAAGGAAGCCCTGGCCACAATGTGGCCGGGGCTTTCTGCATTACCGGAGCATTTGTTCATGTGCTCGGGGTTCCTAGTATTCTCTTTCGCAGGGCCCGGAATTCCTGGCCGGCGCAGGGCGCCCACACTGGTCAGTCATTCTCGAGAGGAATGGATAGCTCGATGTCCACAACGAAGAACAAGTCCGGCACTGCCAGGGGCAAGCGCGCCAGGCTGTACTGGGCGGTGCCTGCAGCGCTCGTGGCACTGGTGCTGGTGGTACTCCTCGCAAAGTGGATCACAGGACTGCCCGCCGTGGGTTCCTTCATGAAGGACTACCCTGGACACTCCGAGCTTCCCGCCGGCGCCCCCGTCGGCTTCCCGGCCTGGCTGGCCTGGCAGCACTTCCTGAATGCCTTCTTCCTGCTGCTCATCATCCGTTCGGGCTGGCAGGTCCGCACCACCACCCGCCCCGGCGGCTACTGGACCCGGAACAACAAGGGCCTCATCAGGACCAAGACGGCTCCGACCAAGATCAGCCTGGAACTCTGGTTCCACCTGACACTGGATGCGCTGTGGATCCTGAACGGGCTCGTCTTTGTGATCCTGCTTTTTGCGACCGGCCAGTGGACCCGGATCGTTCCCACATCCTGGGATGTTTTCCCGAACGCCGTCTCGGCCGCCCTGCAGTACGCTTCGCTGAACTGGCCCACGGAGAACGGCTGGGTCAACTACAACGCCCTGCAGCTCCTGACCTACTTCGCCACGGTGTTCATCGCTGCTCCGCTGGCCTTCATCACGGGCCTGCGGATGTCCGCCGCGTGGCCCAAAAAGGCCTCCGGCCTGAACAAGGCCTTCCCCATTGAGGCCGCCCGCGCCGTGCACTTCCCGGTGATGATCTACTTCGTGGCCTTCATCGTGGTGCACGTGTTCCTGGTCCTGGCCACGGGCGCGCTCCGCAACCTCAACCACATGTACGGCGGCAGCGACGACGTGAGCTGGGTCGGTTTCTGGTTCTTCGTGGCATCAGTTGCGGTGATGGTTGCGGCATGGTTCCTGGCCCGGCCCCTCTTCCTGCGCCCGATCGCGTCCCTCATGGGCAAGGTCACCAGCCGCTGATCTCCGGCGTCGTTGCTCACCTGTCCTTGAGCCGCCGGTAGGTGTCCAGCGCCCTTTCACGGGATTCCTGCAGGCCTACCAACGGTTCCGGGTAGCCGGGGGCGGCCGCCGCGTTCTTCCACGGCTCGTGCACCGTTCGGTCATCCAGGCCCGCGAGTTCCGGTATGTGGCCGCGAAGGTAAGTGCCCCCGGCGTCGAACTTCTTGCTCTGCGTCACCGGGTTGAAAATGCGGAAGTAAGGCGACGCGTCCGCGCCTGAGCCCGCCACCCATTGCCAGTTGGCCGGGTTGTTCGCCGCGTCGGCGTCGACCAGGGTGTCCCAGAACCAGGCCTCGCCCACGCGCCAGTCCGCAAGCATGTTCTTCACCAGGAACGACGCCGCAGCCATCCGCACCCTGTTGTGCATCCAGCCGGTCTGCCACAGCTGCCGCATGCCGGCGTCCACCAGCGGATAGCCGGTGTGCCCCTGCTGCCAGGCTTCCAGTTCGGCGTCCGACGGCGTTTGCCAGGCAAAGTCGTCGAACTCCCGGCGGTAGTTTTGCGTGGCCAGGTCCGGATTCTCGTACAGCAGCTGCCAGCAGAACTCACGCCAGCCGAGCTCGCTGCGGAAGATCCCGACGCCGGCCGGTGCTTGGCGGGGAAAGCGTTCCCGCAGGGAATGCCAGACACGGAAGGGACTGATCTCGCCAAAGCGCAGGTGCGGTGAGAGGCGGCTGGTGCCCTCGACACCCGGCAAGTCGCGGCCCCTGGCGTAGTCCTCCACGGGCCCGTCGAGAAAATCTTCCAGCCGGCCGGCGGCGCCGTCCTCGCCCGGGGTCCACGTCCCGGCGAGGCCGCCGCTCCAGTCCGGCTTGCGGGGGAGGAGCCGCCAACTGTCCAGCCGGTCACCGGCCGGCGGGCGGCCGGACGTTCCCGCTGCGGGCTGCGGCAACTGGTCCGGGGCATGGGCGGGAAGGCGCGGTTCGGCGCCGGCCAGGCAGGAACGCCAGAACGGTGTGAAGACCTTGTACGGCCCGCCTGAACCGGTGCGCACCGTCCACGGCTCGAACAGCAGGTTTGCCTGGAAACTGGTGGTTTCAATGCCCTGCCCGGCGGCCCACTCCTTGATGCCTGCGTCGATGGACCGCTCCGGCTGGCTGTAACGCCGGTTCCAGAACAATCTGCCGGCGCCGGTCTCAGCCGCCAATTCCTCGATGACAGAAGCGGCGGTGCCCCGGTGCAGCAGCAGCCGTGACCCGCGCGCTTCGAGGCTGGCGGCGAGGGCGGACAAGGAGTGGTGGAGCCACCACCTCGCTGCGGCGCCCAGCGGGCGGATGCCGGGGGAGTCCTCGTCGAGGATGTACACCACCGTCACCGGATCCGGCAGTGCAGCCGCGGCGGCGAGGGCCGGATTGTCGTCGAGGCGCAGGTCGTCACGGAGCCAGACAATGGTGGAAGCCATGGATTCACGCTACACGTCGTGGAGACGGCAGAGGCCGGGATCCATGTGGATCCCGGCCCTGCAACGGTGCGCCCGGGCGGGCCCGGACTTACAGCTTGTCGAAGTCTGCCTCGTCCACCGTGTTCGCGGATGCGGGTGCCGCGGTGCCTCCTGTTCCAATGGCCGGCTTCGCGTTCCCGGACTTCAGTGCCGCCAGCCGGGCCTCGATTTCCGTCTGCTCACCGAGGTCCTCCAGCTGGTTGAACTGGGCGTCAAGGCTCGACTCCGCGAGCTCCTGCTGGCCGCGGACTTTGGCTTCCTCGCGACGGATCTTCTCTTCGAATCGGCCAACCTCGCTTGTCGGGTCCATAATGTCGATGCTCTTCAGCGCATCGTGGACCTGGGATTGGGCAGCCGCGGTCTTGGAGCGGGCGACCAGTTCATTGCGCTTGCTCGTGAGCTGGTTCAGCTTGCCCTTCATCTGGTCGAGTCCGGTCTTGAGCCGGTCCACCACGTCGGCCTGCGATGCGATGCTCGGTTCAGCGGCCTTGGCCTCGCTTTCGGAAGCCATCTGGCGCTGCAGGGCAACCTTTGCCAAGTTGTCGAACTTTTGGGCATCGGAGGCGTTGCCGTTGCTGCGGTACTCATCGGCCTTGCGTGAAGCCGCAAGAGCCTTGTTGCCCCAGTCCTGGGCGTTCTTCACGTCCTCGTTGTAGTCGTCCTGCAGCATCCGCAGGTTACCGATGGTCTGCGCCACTGCGGACTCGGCCTCGGCGATGTTGTTGCTGTAGTCCCGCACCATCTGGTCGAGCATTTTCTGGGGGTCCTCGGCCTGATCGAGCAAGGAATTGATGTTCGCTTTAGCGAGCTGCGCCATGCGGCCAAAAATGGACTGCTTAACCATGGTGTTACCTTTCGTCCTGCTCAGTGTGAACCACTGATTTCAGTGAACTGTTGATGTACTGCTTCTACCGCCGGCCCCGATGCACCGGCTGGCGCTGAGTCTTGCCGGCTAGAAACTGCCGGAGTCGCCACCGCCGAAGTCGCCACCGCCGAAGTCGCCACCGCCGAAGTCTCCTCCGCCGAAGCCGCCGGAGTCGCCGCCCCAGCCGCCGCCGTCGCTGTGGCCGCCGCCCCAGCCGCCGCCGCTGCCGCCGTTGAGGATGGAGTTGATGAGGATGCCGCCAAGGATGGCGCCGCCCAGGCCACCGCCTCCGCCGCCGCCGAACATGCCGCCGCGCCCGTATCCCTGGCCGTACCCCTGGTTGGCGTACCCAAAGCTGTCGACATCGGACTGGGCCAGCTGGGCTGCCTGGGCAGCCAGCGCATGCGCCTGCTGCGCGTAGGTCAGCGCAGTCACGGGGTCGTTGCGTGAGATGGACAGTGCGTAATCGAGGTTGCGCTGGGCCTCTGCCAGGCGGGTCCGGGCCTCGGTGCCCACGCCGCCGCGGCGGGCGGTGATGTAATCCGACGTCGCGCTGATTTGGGCCTGGGCGGACATGATGGTCTGCTGCAGCGAGGCCTGTGCCCTGCGGGCCTGCTCCTGTTGGTCCCGGATCCCGCCCAGGGCCTGATCGAGGGTCTGGTGGGCCGATTCGACCCGCTCCAGAGTGGCGATGGGGTCGATCTTGCCGCTCTGGATTTCGCTCTTCACGCGGGCGAGGGCCGCTTCGACCCCTGCCACCGGCCCCTCGAGCTCCGGATGGGCGCCGGACTGGATCATGGCCCTCGCCTGGGCGAGGTCCTGGGAGGTGTCCACAACAGCGGATTCCAGTCCTTGACGGGCCGAGTCCAGGTTGCCGGCCACCTTGGAGATTGCATCGAGCAGCACGTTCGTCTGGTGCAGGCTCTCTTCCGATGCCCGGACGGCTACGGCGGCGAGGCTGCTTTCTCCGGATGCAAGCTTTTCACGCGCGGTGGCGCTGGCATTCTGCACGAAGGTCAGCCGCTCTTTGGCCTGCAGAATGTTGTCCGAGATCTGGGCGAGGGCGCTGTCGGCGTACTTGCCGCGCAGTTCCGCCAGGGTCTGCTCCGCCCGGGCTATCTTCGCGTCTGCCTCTGCGGCGCCGGCGTCCACTGCCGCGAGGGCCTGGGGTGCGTTCTTCTCGAGTTCGCGAAGCGAGTCGAAGTCGGCCTTCTGCTCCTGCAGCGACGCCAGAGCCGCTTCCGACCTCCTGATGATTTCGCCGAGCCAGCTGCGCTGCTGTTCTTCGGTGTCGGGGATGTGGTCGTCCAGCTGCTGCTGCAGCTTGAACGACTCGGACATGTGCGCCTTTGCTTCCTGGAGTGCCTTGGTGAAGTTGCCCACGGCCGCTTCCCCGTACTGTGCCTCGGCGAAGCCCAGTTCCTGCTCGCTCGACTTGATCGCGTCGTCGGCTTCAATCAGCAGTGAGCCGCTCTTCCTGCGCAGATCGTCGATGCTCATGCCGGCCAGGGGATCGAGCTCCGCGCCCTGCGGGCCGTAGCTTGCGCTGGACGCCTGTCCGGCCTTCTTGCGCCTGTTGCGCAGGTAAAGGTACGTGCCTGCGCCACCGGCGGCCACCACGCCGGCGCCCACGAGGACGGCCGTGCCTGCATCGGCGCCCGAGGGTACTGTTCCGCTTCCGCCGCCTGCGGCGTCGCCGATGGCGGCCGCAGTATCAATGGCGGCCTGCGCAAAGTCCCTCTTGCCGCCGCCGAGGTTGGCTGCGATTGCGTTCTGGGTGATGGTGGTCCGCTTGGGGTAGATGGTGCTGGAGGTATTGGGCGCGAAGTAGTACCGGCCCTGGTCGGTGGCGATCCCGAGGATCACATCAGCGGGGCCCATGCCCTTCTGCTCCGCGACGGTCTTACCCCACGCGGCAGGGTCAGTAGGGTTTTCGAATGATTTCACGGTGACCACGTACAGGTTGTACTTGTGGTCCTTGAGGAGCTTCTGGATGGAGTCCTCAACTTCGCCCTTGCGGCTGCCGAGCACGTTGGCGTCGTCGACAATGTTTTGGCCGGAGGGGATGGTTACCGGATCTTCGGCCCAGGCTGCCGCGGCCGGAGCCGCCAGCATTGCCGTCAGGCCGATCACGGCGAGAATACGTTTTAACATTGACCGCATGGCAACCCTTCAGCACGCCGCGGCTGGTTCGGGACGAACAGCCGTCACAGAATGCAGCAGCGCCCCCACGCCGGGTGTAAAGCCGCAGGTCGCTGTGGCAATTCTTCTTGATTCTATGGTGCACCAGCGGCAGCGTCCACGGCGGGGAATATGCCACCAGCGAAAAGCGCTGGAGACCTTGGTGGCTGTCCAGAACACTGGCCAGGAACGCCATTCCGGAGGCCATTCAGGAACCTCCCAGCAAACGTCCGTTTTAGTTTCAGTCGGATCGTCCATAGTTAATACAGACGAGGATGAAAGGAAGTCCAATGACTGAGCACCCAGTACCGGGCGCAGCACCTGAGAACCGAGATCCTTCAGGGCGGCCTGTTGATCCGACCCTTCGGCCTGAGCCCGCCGAGGGTCTCCAGCCTCCTGCGCAGCAGGACGGCGAGCACCGCACCGCCAATGCCGAGAACCCCACGGTGCGGCTGGACTCCGATAGCAACCCCACGATTCCGCTGTACCGGCCCGCGCAGGACCCAAACCAGCAGCAGCGTTCCGGCGGCCCGCACCCCGTCTACCCGCAGCACGCCCCCTTCTACGGGCAGCAGTCGGCACCGGCTACCCAGCCGATGGGTACCCAGTACTCCCAATACAACGCGCATTCCGGGTTCCAGGACACCCGTGCCAGCCAGCCCAAACGCAAGGCGACGTTCGGCGTGGGCACCCTCGTGGCCAGTATCCTCGCCGCAGGCCTCGTGGGCGGCGGAGTCGCAACCGTTGGCTCCGGCAACCTGTTCGACGCCGGCGGCACCGCACCGGCTGTCAGCTCCGGCAGCCAGCCCGGAACGGTGATCGTCAACAACCAGGACTCGGTCAACGAGATCACGGCCGCGGCCGTCAAGGCGTCACCGAGCGTCGTGACCATCAAAGCCACCAGCGGCAGCGACGGCGGCACCGGCTCCGGCATTATCCTCGACGACCAGGGTCACATCCTCACCAATACCCACGTGGTGACTCTGGACGGCGCCACCGCGAACGCCGACATTCAAATCCGCACGAACGACGGCCGCGTCCTCACCGCCAAGGTCGTTGGCACCGATCCGCTCTCCGACCTCGCGGTCATCAAGGCGGACAACCCGTCCGGGCTCACGCCGGCAGCCCTGGGTGATTCCAGCAAGCTGAACGTCGGGGACACGGCTGTTGCCATCGGTTCGCCGCTCGGCCTCACCGGCACGGTGACGGACGGCATCGTTTCCACGCTGAACAGGACCATCAGCGTTGCGTCCTCGGCAGCTCCGAAGCAGGGGACGGACAACTCCCAGGGCGGCGGCCAGGGCTTCGAGTTCGCTCCCCCCGGCCAGGGGCAGGGCCAGAGCTCGGGCAGCAAGGGATCGATCTCCATCAACGTCATCCAGACTGATGCAGCCATCAACCCGGGCAACTCCGGTGGTGCCCTGGTGAACAGCAAGGGTGAAGTGATCGGCGTCAACGTCGCGATCGCCTCCGCCGGCGGCAGCTCCGCTGCAAGCGGAACAGGCAACATCGGCGTGGGCTTCAGCATCCCGATCAACAGTGCAAGGCGCGTGGCGCAGGAAATCATCGACAACGGCAAGGCCACGCACGGGCAGCTGGGCGTGAGCGTCCAGCCGAAGTCGGCATCGGACGCCGGGTTCTCGACGGGTGCCGATGTGGCCTCGGTGGAGCAGGGCTCGGCGGCAGCCAAGGCAGGGATCAAGGTCGGCGACGTGGTGACGCGCTTCAACGACCTGGCGATCAGTGACCCGAACCAGCTGACGGCGGCCGTCCGCGAGCAGCCATCCGGCTCGTCAGTGAAGATCACGGTCCTCCGCAACAACCGTGAGCAGCAACTGGACGTCACGCTCGGCGCAGCGGCAGAGCAGTAGCCAGCAGCAGAGCAGTAACGGCGCCCAGCACGACGGCGGGCCGCACCTCTTGAGTTCCAGGGAGGGGCGGCCCGCCGTCGTTGTCCCTGCCTTTGGCCCGGGCCTTTGACACAGGCGTTAACGGGACGTCATATGACGGACCCAATATGGTTAGCTAGGAGCTACCCGTATCCCGGGCGTTCCACGGCCATGACCTCACCCGGCTGGCTATCCACAAGCACGGAAGGCTGCTGTAAATACAGTGGAAGAGACATTGAAGATCGTCGTCCTGGTCAAGCATGTGCCGGACGCCCAGTTCGACCGGCACCTCAGCGGCGAGGGCCACACCACGGACCGCGACGAGAGCATCCTGTCTGAACTGGATGAGTACGCCCTGGAGGCCGCGCTGCAGCTGGCCGAAGCCCGCGGCGGTGCCAAGGCCGGCAACAAGGTCATCGCTTTGAGCATGGGACCGGCCGGCGCCGTGAACGCCATCAAGAAGTCCCTGCAGATTGGCGCCACCGAGGGTGTGCACCTCACCGACGCCGCGCTCGCCGGCTCTGATGCGGCCGCCACGTCCCTGGCGCTCGCAGCCGCCGTCCGCCACCTCGGCGCGGACACCCCCGTGGACCTCGTGCTGACCGGCATGGCCTCCACCGACGGCGAGACCTCCCTGGTGCCCGCTCAGCTCGCCGAGCGCCTGGGTCTTCCGCAGGTTACGTTCGCCTCCTCCTTGGATGTCGACGGCGGACGTGTCTCGGCACGCCGCGATGCGGACACCCACTCGGAGACGGTTGAGGCGTCGCTGCCCGCTGTGGTTTCTGTGACCGACCAGATCAACGAGCCGCGCTACCCGAACTTCAAGGGCATCATCGCGGCCAAGCGCAAGAGCATCACCACCCTGTCCCTGGCTGACATTGGAGTGGATTCCTCCCAGGTGGGCCACGCCGGATCCTGGACCCGCGTGACGGCGGCCGAGGAACGCCCGCCGCGCACTGCCGGCACCATCATCACGGACGAAGGCGACGCCGGCATCAAGCTGGTTGACTTCCTGGCCGCCCAGAAGCTGCTCTAAGGGGACTCCACAACATGGCAAACGTACTGGTATTCATTGACAACCCCGGGCAGGCTCTCAAGAAGAGCACCCTGGAACTCCTCACCATCGCCCGTTCCCTCGGGGAAACTGCCGTGGCGGTCAACGGCGAACTGTCCGACGACGCCGTAGGCACCCTGGGTGCCTACGGCGCAGCCACCGTGTTCCGTCCGTCCGCAGCGGACCTCGACGATTACCTCGTCGCGCCGAAGGCCGCCTTCCTGGCTGCCGCGGCGGACAAGTCCGGTGCCACCACCGTCCTGCTCGAAAACTCGCCTGAGGGCAAGGAAATCGCGGCACGGCTCGGCATCCGCCTGAGTGCCGGCGTGATCACTGACGTTGTCGCGGTCGACCCCGACGGCACCGCCCACAAGTCGGTGCTGGCCGGTTCGTACACCACGACGGCGAAGGCCACCACCGCGGTCACCGTGCTGTCCGTGAAGGCCAACACCGTGGACCCCGAACCCGCGACGGCTCCCGGCGCACCGGAAACCCTCACTGTTGATGTCCCCGCCGACGCAACCGCCGCGGCAGCCCGCATCACCTCCCGGGAACAGAAGGTCGCCAGCGGCCGCCCGGACCTCACCGACGCACGCATCGTGGTGGCCGGCGGACGCGGCCTCGACGGCGACTTCGGCCCCGTGGAGGAACTGGCTGACGCACTGGGCGCGGCCGTGGGTGCCTCCCGCGCGGCAACTGACGCCGGCTGGATCAGCCACGACGCGCAGGTCGGACAGACCGGCAAGACCGTTTCGCCGCAGCTGTACATTTCCGCCGGCATCTCCGGCGCCATCCAGCAGAAGGCGGGCATGCAGACCGCGAAGGTGATCGTCGCCGTGAACAAGGACGCCGAATCGCCGGTGTTCGAAATCGCGGACTTCGGCATCGTGGGTGATCTCTTCCAGGTGCTGCCGCAGGCAACTGAAGAAATCAAGAAGCGCAAGGCCTGAGTCCTTGGCCCCAAACGCTGCACCAGCGCAGAGCCCGTTCAATCCGGAACAGCACCGGATTGAGCGGGTGCTCTGTTTCGCAGCCCATCCCGACGACGTCGATTTCGGCGCCGCCGGCACCATCGCCGGGTGGACGGCGGCCGGAGTCGAGGTCAGCTACTGCATCATGACCGACGGCGACGCCGGCGGTTTCGATCCCCAGCAGCGCGCCGAAATCATCGCCCTCAGGGCGGCCGAGCAGGAGCGTGCTGCGGCCCTGGTCGGCGTCACGGACATTTACTACCTGCACCAGCGGGACGGGTACCTTGAACCGAACCATGAGGTGATGCGCGGAGTAGTGAAGCTGATCCGCGAAGTCCGGCCCGACGTCGTGCTTTCCATGCATCCGGAGCGCAACTGGAAGCGCATCCAGAAGAGCCATCCGGACCACCTGGCGGTGGGGGAGGCCGTGACCCGTGCCATCTACCCTGCAGTGGAAAACCCGTTCGCTTACCCGGACCTCGCCGAGGCCGGCCTTGAGGCCTTCAAGCTTCCGTGGCTATGGCTCTACGCCGGTCCGGAGGAGCGGGAGAACCACTTTGTGGATGTCACAGACCATGTGGAGAGCAAGCTCGAGGCGATCCACGTGCACGTCAGCCAGCATCCCGACGCCGAGGCCATGGAGGCCACCGTCCGGCGCGGCATGCAGGTGAACGCCGAACGCTCCGGCCTCCCCACTGGCCGGAGCGCCGAGGCGTTCCACGTGGTCATGGTTAACGGGCCGGGGACCATCGCCGGTTTCTAGGCCGACTTCCAGCCCTGCTGTCAGCCTCCGGCTGAACTAAGCTGCGACGCCGCGTAGACCTTGATCCCCTCCAGCAGGTACGGGGCGAGGCCTGCGCGGCTCTTGTCGTAGAAGGCGGTGAACCGGGGATCCTCGACGTACATCCGGCCCAGGCCAACGTAGCTGTCCGCATTCGGGGTCCAGCTGACGCAGACCCAGCGGTAGTGGCGTTCGACGGCGGCCTGCACCCGGGCGTCGTCCGCCGGCAGACCGGCGTCAAGGCACCGGGCCAGCTCCTCGTTGATTGCACCGGCCTCAGCCATGAAGGCCTCCTTGTCGGCAGCGCTGAGCGCGGCGTGCCGCGCCTTGCTGTCCTCGACTGCCTTATCGCCCCACCGCTGGCGGGCCTCCTCCTCGTAGGGGTTGGTGTCAAAGTCCTTGAAAATCTCCTCGCCTGACATGGCGTCTCCTCGCTGCAGTGCCGATATGGTGGCGCCGACGGTCCCGGCCATGCGGTCCAGTCGGTCGCGCTCGGCCAGCAGCCACTTCCGGTGCACGCTCAGCGCATCCAGCTGGTCTGCCTGGCCGTCCAGAACCTGGCCAATGGTTTCCAGGCCCAGGCCAAGTTCCCGGAGAAGCAGGATCCGCTGAAGTCGCAGCAGTTCAGGCTGCGTGTAGTAGCGGTAGCCGTTGTGCCCGGTGTAGGCAGGCGGCAGCAAGCCCACCTGGTCGTAATGCCGGAGGGTCCTGGACGAGACCCGGCTCAGCTTCGCCAGTTCGGCGATGGACCAGCTCGGGACTTCTTCCTGCTTCATGCCTCCAGCGTAGAAGTTGACGCAACGTCAACGTCAAGCCTGCATAAGTAGCCCTGGTCCAGGTGAGTCAGCCGGGCTCAGGTGTTCAGCGGGGCGGCAGCTACGGTGGGGAGCGTAGGCCTAGCGGACCCGCCTGCGGGTTCGACCGTGATGCCCAGCGCAGCCGCCGAGCCGATGCCCTTGACCAGGGCCGGCTTCGACAGTGCCTCCGCGTCCATTAGGCCCTGCGAGACAGGGGTGGAGCCGTCCTTGGGAATCAGCCACATCTGGTAGACCTTGCCCGCGGGCGGCGGCGGCACATCCTTCATCCGCACCACCAGCGCATCATGCGACTGCGAGATCGAAACCGTCGCCGTGCCTCCGCCATTGACGTCGACAGTCGCCTGCCTCGCGTCCTGCGCCTCGATGACCTGGTTGAAGGGATCGTTCTGGTTGGCCAGGTAGGCCCCGACCCCCACACCGCCGAGCGCGATCACGGCAGCAGCCGCAACACCGATCAGCCAGTTACGGAGCCCGGACGTCCGGCGTCGTACTTCACGGCGCTGGCGCGCAGCGGAAAGTTCGTCAGCAGCGGGGGCCGGCTCAGCCGTCGGCAGAGCAGCCGGTGCACCGGCGACGGGTTCCGCGGTGGCGGCATGTGCCCTGGCCGGCCCCGCCGCCGGTGCAGCAGCGGGAAGCTGCGCGACGATCCGGGCGAACAGGTCCGCGGGAGGATCCTCTTCGGCTGCAAAGGACAATGCCAGAGTCTCCCTGGCCTGGCGGACACGGTCGTTGAAGGATTCGCGTTCAGCCTCGGGAGCGCCGCTGACGTAGGCGTCGATGGCCGCCCGCTCTGCATCGCTGATCGCGTCCAGAGCGTAGATCTCGGCGAGCTCGACTGCCCGGCCGGCCGCAAGGTCGGTGGGTATATCGGCGGCAAACGCCCTGGGCAGCTGGCGCCCGCGGGAATCATTTGTATCGGTCATTGTCAGCTCACCCCCAGGCAGGTCTTGAGTCGGATCAGTCCGTCGCGGATGCGGGACTTTATGGTCGGAATGGCCGCGTTTAGCTTTTCAGCCACTTCGCGGTAGGTGAGGCCGCCGTAGTAGGCGAGCCGAACGGATTCCTGCTGCGTCTCGGTCAGGGTCTCCAGGCAGCGCACCACGGCTTCGGCCTCCAGCCGGCTGTCCACCTCGTCCGACACCGAGTCATGGTCGATGTCCTGGCTGTTGGCGCCGTACCTGGCCTCACGGTCGGTCGCGGATTGCGAGGACCGGACCTTGTCCACGGCCCTGCGGTGCGAGATGGTCATGAGCCAGGCCAGGGCACTTCCGCTCGCCGGATCGAACTTGGCGGCGTTTTGCCAGACCTGCAGGAAGACCTCCTGCGTGGTGTCCTCGCTGAGCTCCGGGTCAATCAGCACCCGGCGCGCCATGCCGAACACCCGCCGTGACGTCAGCCGGTAGAACTCGGCGAAGGACGCCTGGTCGCCGCGGGCAATCCGCTCCAGCAACTGTGCCAGCTGCTGGTTAAGGTCGACGGCGGTGCCGGGCGGCGCGGGAGCGTCAAAATTCGGCGCGTTGGGAGTTTCCATCACTCTCAAGCATAGGTTGCCTGCTGGCGGGTGCGGCACACGGGTTTGGGCTATGGCAGCATCGTGCCGGGCAAAACGGAATGCCGCGTTACCCGGTCGGAGTGTTTTCACCTGCCGCTCCTTACGCCCTGTGGATGTGCGCGCCCTTTGGACGTGCTCAGGAGGGATTCGGTGCGTTACTGGCTTTGGATGGGTGCCCGTGCGCGTGGGCTGCGCTCAGAGCTGTGCGCCGGTGAAACCCTGCTGGCGCCAGGCCTCGTAGACGGCGATGGATGCCGCGTTTGCCAGGTTCAGTGACCGCAGCGACGGCAGCATGGGCAGGCGCACCCGGGACGTGACGTGGGGATCGCGCTTCAGGTCGTCCGGCAGGCCCACCGACTCCGGACCGAACAGCAGGACATCACCAGGCCTGTAGGCGATGTCCGTGTAGGACACCTCGCCGTCGGAGGTGAAGGCGAAGACGCGCTCCGGCTGCAGTGCCTCCCAGGCGGCCTCGATGTTGGGGTGAACGGTGACCACTGCAAGGTCGTGGTAGTCCAGGCCGGCGCGGCGGAGCTTGGCATCGGAGAAGTCGAAGCCCAAAGGCTCCACGAGGTGGAGTTCGGCGCCGGTGATGGCGGCGAGACGGATGGCGTTGCCCGTATTGCCGGGAATTTCGGGCGTGTGGAAGAGGATGCGGAACACGGTTCAATCCTAGCGTCGGAAAATCCGGCACTCTTCGGGCAGGACCCCCTGTGCATGGCTTTAGTGCATGCCCCTGAGCAGCCTGGCGAGCACCTGGACATTGACCGTGTTCGGCGCCGGACCGGAGGCCAGGAAATCCTTGAGCCCGCGGGACAGGCCGGCGGCATTGACCACCTGGACGACCTCGGAGCCGCCGCGGGAACGGCGGTGGCGGTCGATGACGGGTTCATGGAGGTTGCCGTCCGGGCTGTGGACCACAGTCCACCCGGTCACGTTGAGCTCGGGAAAAATGTCCTGCATCCGCCGGACCACGTGGCCCAGTTGTGGCGGGGCGACCGACCTGCCCCCGTGATTGAGCGTGCTTCCGTCCCATGCGTAGGCACCCTTGGGCAGCAGCATGGAGCCGATCAGCGCAAGCCGGTAGCCCGAGAGCAACGCGTGGTCAATGTGGCTGTTGTCCGCCGGGGACTGCAGCCCATTGATCAGGCGCGCCGCCGGGATCGCCGGCAGGACCTGCCTGCTGATCAGCTGTACTGTGCGCAGCTCGCGCTGGATCCTGGCTTCGGCGCCGAAGATGCCCCGCTTCCTGGGCATGCCGTGGACCTGCTGGCTGGCCAGCTCAGGCGGGAGGAGCGGAACCGCGCCCGGCGTGTCGAAGGGCGGCACATAGACAGGGGCATCGCCGGAGGTGTTCCGGGGCGTTCCCGGCTTGTGGATGGTCGCCGAGGCGTGGCTGGCGGCGGCCGGGGCGTCGAAGTGCGCTTCATCGCCGTCTGCGCGGCTCCGACGCGGGCCGGTCGCATAGGAGCGGTCATAGGCGGCCCGCCGCTGGGGATCAATGAGGGTCTCGTATGCAAGGGTCACCTGCCGGAACGTCGCGGCGTCGCCTCCGTGATCGGGATGCGAAACGCGGGCGGCCTTGCGGTAGGCCACCTTGATCTCCCTCTCCGTCGCGGTCACCGCCACGCGGAGCACTTCGTAGTGGGAACTGCTGCCCTTGGTCAAGCATGGTCCTTAAGTCGTTGTTGCCGGCGTGCATGCGCTGTCCGGTGTGCCAAGCATATAAGCCGGTCCTGACGGTCTTCTGGAATAACGACCGCAGCAGGGTTGCCGGTTCCCGCCGGTGGAAACGTAGGGGGAACACAGGGCGTCTAGACTTTTCGGAATGGGAGTTCGGACAGGTCGCGGTGATGCCCGCCGCACACAGGTGGTGATGGCAGCCGTTGCAACCGCTGCCCTTCTCAGCGGTTGCAGTGTGGGTGTGCCGGATCCGGCTGCCCCGAGTAACCCGCCTATCAGCAGCGGACCGGGCACGCCGACTATTACGCCCGGACACGACGCCGGTGCCGTGGCCGCCCGCGACATGCCGTTCTCGGCAGGGGCCACGCTGGCACATGGGGTTCCCGTCGGGCTGTCGGAGGACCTGGCCAAAGCGCCGCAATGGAAACAGGTGGTCAGTAACGCGGGTGGCGCCAGCCGCTATCAAAAATCCGACGGCTGCCAGGTGGCCGCCGAGGTGCGCCAGAACCAGTGGCCCCTGGTGGCGGCTGACGACAGGGCATCGACGGCGGCGCTGTTTGCCTATCTGGACCCCACCGTCCTGCCCGCCTATTTGAAGCCGGCATCGCTGCGGTGGGGCGGTGAGCGGGGCAAGCCCGGGCCGGCCGTGGATGTACTGGTGTTGGAACGTGCCGCCAAACCAACAGGTCAGAAAGCCGGCAGGGCCACCGTGGTGCTGGCCCGGGTTTTCGGTACTGCCGGCTCGTCCGTGTACGTGTCGGCGTCGTGCCCGACGGCGGCGGCGCTCGCCGCCGCCCGGGCAGACATTGCTCAGTGGCTGACGGTGGTTCCGCCGGGCTGACGGGCCGCTGCGGCCGTGGCCAGCCGGTTAAGGGCCAGGGCACCCACAAACAGGCCGAAGTCCCGCAGGGCGACGTCGAAGAAGGCCCCGAGGATGACCAGGTTCACGATGATCCCCAGGAGCCAGGCAGCCACCACCAGCGAACCGATCCGCGGCCGGAGGGCTACCAGGATTCCCGCAAGTATCTCGATGACGCCGACGGCATACATCACCGTCTGAGCCGGCAAGTGCAAGGTATCCGGAACGATCGGTGCGAGGTAGCCGGTCCAGTCGGTCAGGAGGTTGGTGAACTTGTCCAGGCCGAACAGGACGGGCGCGACGGTGAACACGGTGCGCAGTAGCAGGAACGCCTGGTGGGCCGGATCCGCGGCGAGCGTGTGCGGGCTTGCGGACTCCTTCAGTGCTGTGGTTTTCATGATGCATTCCTTTCTAAAAGTAGATAGCTTGATTTTAGAACCGCCACTCCTTCTTTAGCAACAGATCTTGATTTTAGAGTTACGCTGGATCCATGAGCCGACCAGCTGAGAATCCCGAATCGAAGTCCGGTCTGTCATGGACCGGCCGTTTGGCCGCCCTGGCCTCGCTGGGCGACGCCAGCCGGCGGCGCCTTTTTGAGTACGTCGCCGGGCATTCGTCGGCGGTGGGACGGGACGACGCTGCTGCTGCGCTGGGCATGCCCAGGTCTACGGCGTCCTTCCACCTGGACAGGCTGGTCCGCGACGGGTTGCTCGCCGTCGAGTTCCGCAAGCTCGGCGAAAAGGCGGGCCCGGGGTCAGGCCGTCCGGCGAAGCTGTACCGCCCGGCGATGGAAGAAGTGGGTGTGTCGGTACCGGACCGGAGCTACGACCTGGCCGGAGAGCTGATGGCCACCGCGATTGAATCCTCCATGACCGGCGGGGGAGGGGTGCGCGAGGCATTGGCTGACGCGTCCTACTCGCGGGGCCGTGCCCTGGGTGGGAGCGGATCATCCCTGGGTGAAGTGCTCGGGAGCATTGGCTACATGCCCGAACAGGACGCCGAGGGCGGCACCATCCTGACGAACTGTCCCTTTCACCGGCTCGCCGACGGGCATGCGGACGTGGTGTGTGCCATGAGCGGTGCGCTTTTGAGTGGTGCCGCGGCAGCCTGCGGGGTGCCGGAGGAGAAAGTGGTGGAAGACAGGACGGTCGGGCGCTGCTGCGCCAGGATCAGGCCCTGAGGGGCGTTTGGAGATCCGGGGCCTCAGGAACCCTCGGGATCTCCATTTCGGGCGGCGTCTAGAATTTAAGCGTGCCTGTTTACCTGGACCATGCCGCCACCACGCCCATCGCAGCCGAAGCGCTCGCTGCACTGACGCGAGAGCTGTCCCGGACCGGGAACCCCTCGTCCCTGCATGGCTCCGGCCGCAGGGCGAGACGCTCCGTGGAGGATGCGCGGGAAACCCTCGCCGCCGCGGCAGGTGCCCATCCGTCGGAGGTTATCTTCACCTCGGGCGGCACCGAAGCGGACAACCTGGCCGTCAAGGGCCTGTATTGGTCCCGGCTGGCGGAAGACCCGCGCCGGCGGCGGATCCTGTGCTCCGCCGTCGAGCACCACGCCGTGCTGGACACCATTGAGTGGCTGGAGCGCCACGAAGGGGCGGAAGTTTCCTGGCTGCCCGTCACCCAGCACGGCGTGCTGGACCTCGAAGCGCTGCAGGCAGAACTTGCGCGTGACCCCGAGTCCATTGCCCTGGTGACGGTCATGTGGGCCAACAACGAGGTGGGCAGCGTCCAGCCCGTCCATCGGGTGGTGGAGCTCGCGCACGCCGCCGGCGTCCCGATGCATTCGGACGCGGTGCAGGCGTTTGGCTCCGTCCCCGTCGATTTCCGGGCCTCCGGGCTGGATGCCATGTCCATCTCAGGCCACAAGATTGGCGGGCCGGTCGGCGTCGGCGCGCTCATTCTTGGGCGCTCGGTGAAGCTCACGCCGGTGCAGCACGGCGGCGGCCAGGAGCGCGACGTCCGCTCGGGGACGCTGGACACCGCATCCATAGCGGCCTTCGCCGCCGCTGCTGACTCCGCCGCGAAGAACCTCGAGGCCGAGGCGGCGCGCATTTCCGGCCTGCGCGACCGGCTCATCGCCGGAGTCCATGACGCAGTTCCGGCCGCGGTGTTGCGCGGTCCGGAGGGCGACGGGCGGCTGCCCGGTAACGCCCACTTCACGTTCCCTGGCTGCGAGGGTGACTCCCTGCTGTTCCTCCTGGACCTCGCCGGCGTCGAATCATCCACCGGCTCCGCCTGCACGGCGGGTGTCCCGCGTCCGTCGCACGTCCTCCTTGCCATGGGCCTGGACGAGGAGACCGCACGTGGTGCACAGCGCTTCACCCTTGGGCATCCTTCGACGGAAGCGGACGTCGACGCACTCCTGGAGGCCCTGCCCAGCGCTTACGCCCGGGCGCGGCAGGCCGGAATGGCCGGACATGAATCCTCCATTCAGACGGCTGCCACGGTAGCCCGTCAGGGTTCCGGCATCAGCTGATCACCGGTATCAGCTGGTCACCGGTATCAGCTGGTCGAGCGGAACCGTCTGGTCGGCCAGCCGCTCGGCAGGCACCTCTGCCCGGGCGGAGATGAGCGTCTTGATGGTCTTCTGGGCACTCGGTTTGACGGACCTTGGCCAGTTGACGCTCATGCCGGCCACGACGCGCCCGTCCTGCTGCCAAAACGCCACGAACTCCTTGCTGTCAAGCGAGCCGCGGATGACCGGAGCCGTCTTCGCTGCGAGGGACGGGAAGCCGGAGTACTCCATGCTGACGTCGAACTGGTCGGTGTAGAAGTAGGGAACCGTGTCCAGGGCAACGTCCTGGCCGAGCATGGCCCTGGCCGCCACCTTGCCGCCGTTGAGCGCGTTGGACCAGTGTTCGCTGCGGTGGTGCTCGCCGGTGAATGGATGCAATGCATTGGCGGCGTCGCCGGCGGCAAAAATATCCGGGGCGCTGGTGCGCAGTGATGCGTCGGTGAGGATGCCGTTGCGGACCTCCAGCCCGGCCGCGGCGGCAAGTGCCGTCTCGGGCACCACACCCACGGCGATGACCACGATGTCCGCGGGCAGGAGCTCGCCGGTGTTGGTCACCACTCCCGTCACCCGCCGGTTTTGTCCGGTGATTTCCCTGGCGGAGGCGGGGAGCCTGAAGCGGACTCCGTTGTCCTCGTGCAGGGTACGGAAAAAGCTGCCCAGCTCCGGGCCGACCGCCGCGGCAAGCGGGATGTCCTCAAGCCCGAGCAGTGTGACCTGGTTGCCGTAGGTGCTTGCCGCCGCGGCCAGTTCCATCCCGATCCAGCCGGAGCCGATGAGCACAAGGTTCCGGCCGCCGGACGCCAGCTGGTCCCGCAGGCGGCGGCTGTCATCGAGCGTGCGGAAGGTGCTGACGCCGTCCAGATCCGCGCCGCTCAATGGCAGCGTCCTTGGCGTGGCGCCGGGAGCCAGCAGCAGTGCCCCGTACCCCTGGACTGTCCCGTCTGCGAAGCGGACGGTATGTGCCGCAGGATCGACCGACGCCACCGGGGTGTCCAGCCGGAGGCGGACGTTGTTTGCGGCGTACCAGCTCTCCGGCACGACCTCGACGGCGTCCTCCCCGGCTTTGCCGAGCAGGTATTCCTTGGACAGCGGCGGCCGGAGATACGGAGGGTGCGGCTCGGTCCCCGCGATGGTGATGTTCCCGGCGTACCCTTCGGAGCGCAGGGTGCGGGCGGCCGTCGCTCCGGCCAGGCCGGCGCCGGCGATGACAATGCTTTCAGGGGTCATGGCGTTACTCGATTCGGCCGGCAGGCCAGCGGCCCGCGTTCTAAAAACGTTACTCGTGACTTTAGAAGGGCGGACCGGAACCGTCAAGGAAATTTAGGCCTTGATTCCGGCAGCAAGTAGAATAGTTCGGCAACCCGTGCGTCATGGGTCTAAATCCAACAGAAAGCCATAATGCGAGTTCTAGCAGCCATGAGCGGCGGAGTTGACTCCGCCGTTGCCGCCGCCCGCGCCGTCGAGGCGGGGCACGACGTCGTCGGCGTTCACCTCGCGCTGTCGAGGATGCCGGGCACCCTGCGCACCGGCAGCAGAGGCTGCTGCACCATCGAAGATTCGCGCGATGCCTGGCGGGCCTGCGACGTCCTGGGAATTCCCTACTACGTGTGGGATTTCTCCGAGCGGTTCAAGGAGGACGTGGTCCAGGACTTCATCGACGAGTACGCCGCCGGCCGCACACCCAACCCCTGCATGCGCTGCAATGAGCGCATCAAGTTTGCCGCCCTGCTCGAAAAGGCGATGGCCCTCGGGTTCGATGCCGTCTGCACGGGCCACTACGCCAAGGTCATTGAGGACGCCGACGGAAACCGCGAACTGCACCGCGCCGCCGACTGGGCCAAGGACCAGAGCTACGTCCTGGGCGTGCTCACCCATGAGCAGCTCAAGCACTCCATGTTCCCGCTCGCAGACACCCCGTCGAAAGCGGAGGTGCGCGCGGAGGCCGAGCGGCGCGGACTGTCCGTGGCCAACAAGCCGGACAGCCACGACATCTGCTTCATCCCGGACGGCGACACCGCCGGGTGGCTCGCGGAAAAGATCGACATGACCACGGGCGATATCGTGGATGAGACCGGCGCCAAGGTGGGCGAACACCCCGGAGCGAACGCGTTCACCGTCGGGCAGCGGCGGGGGCTGAAGCTTGGCCGGCCCGCGGCGGACGGCAAGCCGCGGTTCGTGCTGGAGATCCGGCCGAAGGAAAACAAGGTGGTGGTGGGGCCCGAGGCCCTGCTGGCCATCGACGAAATCCGCGGCATCAAGGTTTCCTGGGCCGGCCTGCCCATCGATGAGGTTGACTCCGGAGCCGACTTTGACTGCCATGCGCAGGTGCGCGCACACGGCGACCCCGTTCCTGCCATTGCGCGCATTGAGCGGGTTGCCGACGACGCCGGGATTGCGCGGGACAGCCTTGTGGTGACCCTGACGGAGCCGCTGCGCGGCGTTTCGCCCGGACAGACCGTGGTGCTTTACCAGGCCAGCAGGGTCCTCGGCCAGGCGACCATCGACGCTGCGCGGTCCCTGCAGCGGGCCCAGCTTTGACCATGCTCCGGTTTCTGGAGTGACAGCGGCCGGCGGATTTCCGCCGGCCGTTTTTGTGCCCTTTCCCGGTTTCCGACCGTTCGGTCAGCGGACCGCGGGCCGTTCTGGTAAATTTTGTGTCTCAACTCACACGATGCAATGTTTCACCGGGCAACCTTCTGGTTGAATCAGAGGCATCAGCGGGATGCCCCGCACACGAGTCAGTTCGGGCACCCCGCGCGTACTCATCGAACAGAAAGTTCACAGATGGCAATGAATCAGAGGGCCTTGCGGAGCGCTGTCGCGCTGGCAGGCGTTTCCGCTTTCGCACTCACAGCCTGCACCGGCCCGTCCGGAGGCGGGGGAACTTCCACGGGCGGCGCCGGCGGAGGAACCATCACGTACGGCACCACCGACAAGGTGGTTACCCTTGACCCTGCCGGTTCCTATGACGCCGGCTCGTTCATGATCATGAACCAGGTCTATCCGTTCCTCATGAACTCCAAGCCCGGATCCGCCGAGGCCAGCCCGGACATCGCCGAATCGGCGTCGTTCACCACCCCCACTGAGTACACCGTCAAGCTGAAGCCGGGCCTCAAGTTCGCCAACGGCCACGCGCTGACCTCCTCCGACGTCAAGTTCTCGATCGACCGCGTGGTCAAGATCGCCGACCCCAACGGGCCGGCGTCACTGCTCGCGAATCTGAAATCGGTGGCAGCCAAGGATGATTCCACAGTCGTTTTTACGCTTAAGGCGGCTAACGACCAGGTCTTCCCGAGCGTCCTCGGTACCAACAGCGGCCCCATCGTCGACGAAGAAGTCTTTCCGGCGAACAAGATCATGAGCGATGACGAGATCGTCAAAGGCAAGCCCTTTGCGGGCCAGTACACAATCGAGAGCTACAAGAAGAACGAGCTTGTCAGCCTCAAGGCCAACCCGGACTACAACGGCTTGCTCGGCAAACCCGCCAACGACGGCGCCAACATCAAGTACTACGCCGACTCCAACAATCTGAAGCTGGACGTGCAGCAGGGCAACATCGACGTTGCCGGCCGCAGCCTGACAGCCACCGACGCCGCGGACCTTGAAAAGGACTCGAAGGTCAAGGTGCACAAGGGCCCCGGCGGTGAACTGCGCTACATCGTCTTCAATTTCGACACCATGCCCTTCGGTGCCAAGACGGCCAACGCCGACGCCAAGAAGGCGCTCGCCGTCCGCCAGGCCATGGCCGACATTGTCGACCGGGAGGCCATTGCAACCCAGGTCTACAAAGGCACCTACCTTCCTGCGTTCTCCGTCGTTCCGGACGGACTGCCAGGTGCAGCGCAACCCCTGAAGGAGATGTACGGCGACGGCAACGGCAAGCCCGACCTTGACAAGGCCAAGAAGGCGTTCGCCGACGCCGGCATTACCGGCACGGTCAACATCAAACTGCAGTACAACCCGGACCACTACGGCAAGTCCTCCGGTGATGAATACGCCATGATCAAGGAACAGCTGGAAAAGTCGGGCCTGTTCAAGGTGGACCTGCAGTCCACTGAGTGGGTGACCTACTCCAAGGCACGCACCGCGGACGCCTACCCGGTCTACCAGCTCGGCTGGTTCCCGGACTACTCCGACGCGGACAACTACCTCACGCCGTTCTTTATCCCGGGCAACTTCCTCAAGAACCACTACGAGAACCCGGCGGTCACTGACATCATCAAGAAACAACTGGTCACAGCCGACAAGACCGAGCGTGAAACGTCTCTCGGAGACGCGCAGACGGCCGTTGCCAAGGACCTTTCCACGTTGCCGCTGCTGCAGGGCGCCCAGCTGATGGTGGCCGGCGCGGATGTCAAGGGCGTAGAACAGACGCTGGACCCGTCATTCAAGACCCGCCTCGGAGTGATCTCGAAGTAGGGCTCCACCCCATCAGGTCCTGACCAGCCAAGGAGGCGGGACGCCTTCCAGGCGTTCCGCCTCCTTGCTGGCCGGTGAACAACGGATTCCGGATCCGTGACGGACCCGGAAACACAGAATCAGGCAGTAATGACAACTCTCATTGAGGCGCCGCCAAGCGACGCAGACGGCCTTTTGCCGACAAAGAAAAAGAAGTCCGGCGGGGGACTGGGCCAGTACATCCTGATCAGGTTCCTCCTGATCTTTCCAACCATCTTCATCCTGGTCACCATGGTGTTCTTCCTGATGAGGATCACGGGCGACCCCATCACGGCTGCCATGGGCGGCCGCCTGCCTCCGGAACAGCTGCAGCAGCGGATTCACGACGCCGGATACGACCGGCCGCTCCCCGTCCAGTACTTCGAATACCTGGGCCAGTTGGTGACCGGCAATTTCGGCACCACCCTCTCTGACAACCGCCAGGTCACTGAGATGCTGGCAACCTATGGTGCGGCCACGCTCGAACTTACCGTCAACGCTCTCATCGTCGCGCTTCTGGTCGGCATTCCATTCGGGATGATCGCCGCCCACCGCAGGGACCACGCACCGGACGCGGTACTGCGCGTCTTTGCCATTCTCTGCTACGCCACACCCGTATTTTTTGCCGGGCTGCTGCTGAAGCTGACCTTCGCCGTGTGGCTGGGCTGGCTGCCCGTGGCGGGTCGTGCGAAAACCTCCAGCGAACTTGCCCTCACCGGGCTCCAAGCACCAACCGGGATTTATTGGCTGGACGCGCTCAGAAGCGGCAATACGGCCGCCCTCGGCGACGTGATGGCGCATGCCGTCCTGCCCGCTGTTGCCCTGGGCCTGCTGACAGCAGGCATCTTCCTCCGTCTGGTGCGCACCAATCTCATCGGCACGCTGGGCCGCGACTACATCGAGGCGGGCCGCTCGCGCGGCGTCAGCGAATTCCGGCTGGTTACCAAGCACGCCTACAAGCCTGCCCTGATCCCCATCATCACCGTCATGGGCCTCCAGATCGCGGTGATGCTCGGCGGTGCCGTGCTTACGGAGAAAACCTTTGAGTGGAAAGGGCTGGGCTTCCAGCTGGCCAACTACCTGACGGCCCGCGACTTCGTGGCTGTCCAGGGCATCGTGGTCCTCCTCGCCGTCATCGTCGCCATCACCAACTTCATCGTGGACATCGTGGCCGCGCTGATCGATCCCCGTGTGAGGTACTGACAATGAGCATCACCCCTTCAATGGAAGCCACCGTGCACCGCAAGGCACCGCTGCTCAAACGGCTGCCCGTCATTTCCCACTTCAACAAAAGCGTCGGACTCCAGCGGGGCATGCTCGTCGTCGGCCTCGTCCTGACCGCCACGTTCCTCCTGACCGCCATTTTCGCGCCGCTCCTCGCCCCCTACGGATTTGCGCAACTTTCCGACGCCGACGGCAGCTTTCCCACGCAGCAGGCTCCCGGCGGAAAGCATTTGCTGGGCACCACCGTCGGCGGCTACGATGTCCTGTCCCGGGTCATCTGGGGCTCCCAGACCGCCATCCTCGTGATCGTCGTGGCCGTGGTGCTGTCGATCTTCGCCGGCGTCATCCTCGGCCTGGTGAGCGGATACCTCGGCGGCTGGCTCGACCGGGTCCTCGTGGTGGTGGCTGACGCCATCTACGCATTCCCGTCACTGCTGGTGGCCATCGTCATGGCCATCGTCATCAGCGGCGGCGAGTCCAGCCTCTTCGGCGGCGTGCTGGCCGCGGCGATCTCCATCACCGTGGTGTTCATTCCGCAATACTTCCGTGTCATCAGGGCCGAGACCATCAGGCTCAAAGCGGAACCCTTCGTCGAATCGGCCAAAGTGGTGGGCGCCTCCAGCATCCGCATCATGGGCAGGCACATCTACCGGAATGCCACCCGCACCCTTCCGCTGATTTTCACCCTGAATGCGTCCGAGGCGATCCTGACCCTGGCGGGTCTGGGCTTCCTGGGATTCGGCATCGAACCCTCGTCCGCCGCTGAATGGGGTTTCGACCTCAACAAGGCACTCGCGGACACCACGTCAGGCATCTGGTGGACCGGCGTGTTCCCGGGCCTTGCCATCGTCTGGACAGTCCTTGGCCTCACGCTGGTGGGGGAGAGCATCAACGACCTCAACGATCCCCGCCTCCGCGGGCGCAAGCGCGCCGGAAACAAGGGCGGACCGGACTCGACCGCGGCGGCCCAGGCAGCCATTTCAGCAGATGTGAGAAGCTCATGACCATCAACATCGGATCGGTTTCAGACCAGCACCCGGCCGGTACCGGCCCCGTGCTGGACATCGACCACCTCAAGGTCACGTTCGCCACCGACGCCGGGGACGTGTACGCAGTCAAGGACGTAAGCCTTGAAGTGCAGGCGGGGGAGGTGCTCGCCATCGTCGGCGAGTCCGGCTCCGGCAAGACCGTGACGGCCAAGACCATCCTCGGCTTGCTGCCGGAAACTGCCATCAGCTCCGGCGCGGTGCTGATCAACGGCAGCAACGTCATCAGCGTCAGTCCTGGGAAGCTCCGCGAGATCCGGGGACGGGACGTGGCCATGGTCTTCCAGGAGCCGTCCACGGCACTGAATCCCGTGTTCACCGTCGGCTGGCAAATCGCCGAAGGGATCCTCGCGCATGCGGGCCGGGACGGCGGCAAACGGGTCACCGCGAAGGAAGCGAAGGCCCGGGCCATCGAGGCCCTGCGCAAGGTGGGCATCCCGGACCCCGAAACGCGCGTCAACTACTACCCGCATCAGTTCTCGGGCGGCCAGAAGCAGCGCGTGGTCATCGCCGCCGCGCTTGCCCTGAATCCGGGGCTGATCGTGGCCGACGAACCCACCACCGCCCTGGATGTCACTGTGCAGGCGGAAATCCTGGAGCTCCTGCGGGACCTGAGGGACAAGTACGGGACGTCCATTGTGCTGATCACGCACAATATGGGCGTGGTGGCCGACCTCGCCGACCGCGTCGTAGTGATGTACCAGGGCGACGTCGTCGAGGAAGCCAGCGCGAAATCCCTCTTCGCCGAGCCGCGGCAGGACTACACCCGGAAGCTGCTGGCCGCCGTCCCGCACCTTGGCCGGCACTCGGCGTCCGAAGGAATGACGGAGCGGGCGCACCAGGCCGGGCAGGTGCTGGTGGAGGCCAAGGGCCTCACCATCGAGTACCCCGGCCGGCTGGGCAGCCCCGCCTTCAAAGCCGTCGACGGCGTCAGCTTCACGGTGTCCGAAGGCGAGGTGTTCGGGCTCGTTGGCGAATCCGGTTCCGGGAAGACCACCATCGGCCGGGCCATCGCCGGCCTTAACCGGACCACCGGCGGAAGCCTGAACGTTCTGGGCTACGAGATGCTGAACTTCAAGGAACGGAGCTTCAAGCCGCTCCGCAAGGAGATCGGGTTCGTCTTCCAGGACCCGGCAGCGTCCTTCAACCCGCAGCTGACCATCGGCGACTGCGTCGCCGAACCGCTGGTCATCCACACCAACCCTTCACCGGCGCAGGCGCGCAAGCGCGTGGGTGAGCTGCTGGAGTCAGTCCAGCTGCCGGCGTCGTACGCTGACCGTTTCCCGCATGAGCTGTCCGGCGGGCAGCGGCAGCGCGCATCACTGGCACGGGCGCTGATTCTGAACCCGAAACTGCTCATCGCCGATGAGCCGACGTCGGCGCTGGACGTTTCGGTGCAGGCGAAAGTCCTGGAGCTCTTCCGTGAGATCCAGCAGGAGTTCGGGTTTGCGGCGCTGTTCATCAGCCATGACCTTGCTGTGGTGGACATGCTGTCGCACTGGGTCGGGGTGCTGTACAAGGGCAAACTCGTTGAGCAGGGCATCGGTCACCACGTCATGGGCTCCCCGCAGCATGACTACACGAAGCGCCTGATCGCGTCACTGCCTGTCCCGGATCCGGCCGAGCAGGCCAAGCGCCGGGAGGACCACCGCGCCCTGCTGGGCATCTAGAACGCACGGCAGGCCCGTATCCCACCTTCTGCAAACGTGGGATACGGGCCTCCTGCCCTATTCAGAGACCACCTTGATGTTGAACACGCGGTTTCCCTGGTTCAGGAAAATCCGCAGCCACAGCGGCAGCCACATCTCCATGCCCCGTGCCGCCTCCAGCGGGCCGAGGTCCCTGATGTGTTCGGGCCGCCAGCCGAATTCCTGCAGCAGCCCGGCCACCACTTCCTTGGCGCCGGCGTCGTCGCCGGCCATGAACACGTCGTGATCCCCGTCCGCCAGCCGGTCCGGCGCCACCATGACATCGGCGCGCATGGTGTTCAGTGCCTTCACCACGCGGGCCGTGGGAAACGCCCGCTGGATGGTTTCCGCCAGGCTGTCGGTGTTCGAGATGGAGAGCGACGGCGGGAAACCGGCCGAATGGTCCAGCGGATTGGCCACATCGATCAGCACCTTGCCGGCGATATTCTTCGTGCTGGCAGCGGCCAGTACTTCGAGCGAAACAGTGCCGGGCGTCGCATTGATGATCACCTCGGCCTGCGCCGCGGCATCGGCGAACGTTGCGGCCTCGGCCCGCGGCCCCGCTTCGGCTGCCCACCCCACGGCAGCGTCGTTGGTGGCGCTCCGCGACCCGAGAACGACGTCGTGCCCGGACTGCACGAGTTTTCCCGCCAGGGTCCTGCCCACCACGCCGGTACCTAGAACTGCGATCCTCATGTGGAGCCTCCCTCATCGGTACTAACGAACACTTACATTCTCTGCCTGCTTCCTTAACACGGGCAGGGAGTCCTGCAGTGCCCATAGACTGGAACCATGACCGAGCTGAACCATGATCTGCCTGACACCGACTCCTACAATCCCGCCGCCAGCTCCCTGGCCGGGCATGTGGATCCTGCGGTGATGGCGGAGCTGCTATCGATCCGGTCGAGCATCGACAACATCGATGCAACCTTGGTTTATCTTCTGGCGGAGCGGTTTAAGGCGACCCAGAAGGTGGGATTCCTCAAAGCTGCCCACCGCCTTCCTGCGGGGGATCCGGGGCGTGAAACTGCCCAGATCGCCCGGCTCCGCCGCCTTGCCGAGGACGCGCAGCTGGATCCGGCGTTTGCGGAGAAGTTCCTGAACTTCATCATCGGCGAGGTGATCCGGCACCACGAGGCGATCGCGGAGGACCACAATTCCGCCGGTGGAACTTCCAACGGGACGGCCAGCCCAGCAGCTCCGCTGACCGCCTAAGCCGTGCCGGACGCAGACATCCAGTTGCCGGCCCAGGTGACGGCCACCGGACTGGGACCGTGGCCGGGCCAGGATCCCGTGGAGGCCACCCGCATCATCCGCGGTGAGCTCGGCAGCCCGCACCTGCCCTTCCTCGCCGAGCTGCCTGACCGTGGCGTCGGTGCTGATGCCATAGGCCGCACCGCCTCACTCCTGGTGGACCTGGCCGTGGACGTCCAGCCGCACGGCTGGCGGATCGTTGACCGGCCCGGGCGCGACCTGGTCCGGGCAAGATCGGCCCTTTCCACCGACATCAACGTGCTGGCCGACATCGCCGGCGAAGAGGACAGCGCCGCCGACGAATTCAAGGTCCAGCTGCGCGGCCCCCTGAGCCTGGCCGCCGGCCTGCACCTCCACAACGGCGAGCGCGCGCTGATCGACTACGGCGCCCGCCGCGACATCGCTGCTTCCCTCGCGGCCGGGGTTGGCGAGCACCTGACCAAGGTGTCCGCCGCCGTCCCAGGGGCGAGGCTCGTGGTGCAGCTCGACGAACCGGACATTGCCTCGGTCCTCGCCGGCACCATCCCCACCTCCAGCGGCTACCGGACCCTGCGCTCCATCGCCGGACACGAGGTCGCGGAGCTCTGGCGCGTGGTGATTGACGCCCTCCGCGAGGCCGGCGCCGCCGAGATCGCCATTGCGGTGCCGGAGATCGAGGCCCCGTTCGAAAGGATCCTGTCTGCCGGCGCGGACGCTATCGCCGTTCCGCTGCGGGCCCTGACCACCCGGCAGTGGGAACAGCTCGCGGAGGCAGTCGAAGCAGGCAAGCGGCTCTGGGCCGGAGCCCTGCAGGCTGACGGACCCGACGGCGTGCCGAAGGCATCGGCGGTTGTGGAGTCTGTCCGGCGCCCGTGGCAGCAGCTCGGCCTGCCGCTGGCGGCGCTCGGCACGCTGCGGGTCACGCCGTCGGGCGGCCTTGAAAAGCAGCCACCTGCCGCCGCAACGGAGGTCCTCACCCGCCTCACCCAGGTTGCCGACGGCCTGAACCAGCTCGCGCTCGGCTAAACGGGCTGGTACTGCCTTAGCTTCGTCGCTCCCAGCGTTCGGGCCTGGCATGCGCCGGAAGGAAGCCCGCCGAAGAACTTCCGGACGGATAGGGTTCCAGACGGTAGTCGAAGCGCCCCGCATAAACCAGGACGAGGCCGAGCTGCGGCTGGATCACCTTCACCTGGATCCTGTGCCGTCCGGTTTCCCCCGCGGCCGGGTCCCACCATTGCTCCGCGTACGCTTTCGCGTCGAGGGCCGCCGGCAGCGGCAACCGGAGCGGGCCGAGGAACAGCCGGGATGCTTCGGAGACTCCCCGCAACCTTCCCTCCGCTGTCACGTCGAGATTCAGGTCCGTCACCAGCCGGCGGTACCGGCCGACGTAGTCCACGAGGCGGGCCCGGGTGCCGGCGCCGCCCTCTTCCACACTGGTGGTGTCCTGAAAGATCCTGGTCCTGCCGGGGAAGAATATCTCGCGCCGGGCCGTCAGGCTGGAGCGGCCGTAAGGATCGAGATGCGCATGGTTTTCGATCCGGAACGGGACGCCCTCGCCGTACTCCGGAAAGAACGCCTGCTCGCCTGCGGTCAGCCGCAGCACCGGCCGCAGCCATTGCTGTCTGCAGCCCACCACATCGAAAACGCCCTCGCCCACGCCAAAGCTGCCGGAACCCGGGGCAAGCGAAAAGTACTCCTGCACTTCCGGCTGCAGCCGGAGGAAACCGGCACCCAGGGCCTGCTGGTAGATCGGGGCATTCATGGTGGCTCCTGACATCCGGTCTGGTGGGTCGGTCTTCCGGCGGGAACTCACAGCCGTCCCGCCGCCTTGAGCCGTATGTAGGCATCGGCCAACGCCGGCGGCAGCTGGTGCGGTTCCGCGTCCACCACTTCGACACCGAGCTGGCGGAGCTGGACGCCCACGGCCTCCCGCTCGAGGAGGGCGCGTTCCGCGGCCGCCGCACGGAACACCCGGGCCGCCGTCGTCCTGTCCTGGAGCATCTCGCCAAGCAGGGGGTCACGGACCGACGCCACCACCACCACATGCTGCTGGACGAGGCGCGCCACCATTGGAATGAGCCCCTCCTCCGGGGCACCGCTATCCAGCGAGGTCAGCAGCACCACGAGGGAACGGTGCGCCGAAACCGCACGGATCTGGGCAGGCACTTGTGCCCAGTCCAGCTCGATGAGTTCTGCCTGCAGCGGCGCCACAGCCTGCACCAGCTGACCCAGCAGGTTGCCGCCCGCCGTTGTGCCGGCCCGGGCACGCATCCTGCGGTCGAAGGCAAAGAAATCGACGCGGTCACCGCCGCGTTCGGCCAAGACGCCCAGCAGCAGTGCGGCCTCGATGCCGGTGTCCAGCCGGGGTTCGTCGTTCACGCGCGCAGCGGCGGTCCGGGATGTGTCCAGCATGATCACCACGCGGCGGTCGCGCTCCGGCCGCCAGGTGCGCACGACGACGGCGGACCGTCTCGCTGTCGCGCGCCAGTCAATGGAACGGACATCATCGCCGCGGACATAGTCGCGCAGGGAGTCGAACTCTGTTCCGGCGCCGCGGATCTGCACTGCCGCCTTGCCGTCGAGCTCCCGCAGCCGGCGCAGTTTTGACGGCAGGTGCCGCCGGGAATTGAAAGGCGGCAGCACCCGCAGCGATCCGGCAGCGAGCACCGTTTTCTGGCGGGCGGCCAGCCGGAGCGGCCCGAAGGAGCGGACCGTGATGTGCGGCGCCCTGAGGTCACCCCGCCGGACGGGCCTGAGCCTGACACTCAACCGGCGCCTTTCACCGGCCGGTACCTCTGCCGCCTGGACCGGGTTTTCCGCTCCGGCGGAAGGCTGCCAGGCGTCACGCACCACGGCTCTAAGCCTGCGCTTGCCACTGTTATGCACCGTCAACACAGAGTCCGCCGTGCCGCCAAGCGTAACGTTGGCGGGCGCCGACCTTTCCACCGAGACCTGCTGCAGTGCCGCAGCCAGCAGCACGTCCAGCAGGATCAGGGCGCCAAGGACCAGAAGCACGGCGAGCACGGTCAGCCAGCCGGGAAAGAGCAACACCGGCGCCAGCCCGGCCGCCGCCAGTAGTACCAGCCGTCCGGAAATCGCCACGGGATCAGCGGGGGACCGGTACGGAGGCCAGGATGCTGCCCAGCACGTCGTCCACCTGTACGCCGTCCATCAGGGCTTCGGGCCGGAGCGCCACACGGTGCCGCATGCACGGCTGGGCCAGTGCCTTGACATCATCCGGGGTGACAAAGTTCCGGCCGGACAGCCAGGCCCAGGCCCGCGAGGTGTTCAGCAGCGCGGTTGCACCGCGCGGCGAGACGCCAAGCTGGAAGGACGGGGCGGCGCGCGTGGCCCGGACCACATCCACGATGTAGCCCAGCACCTCGGGCGACACTTCGACGGCGGCCACTGCCCGCCGCGCCCGTTCAAGTTCGTCGGCGCCCGCCACCGGGCGGATGCCGGCCGCGGCGAGGTCGCGGGGATCGAAGCCGGCGGCGTGCCTGCGGACCACCTCGATTTCAGCGGCACGGTCCGGCAGGGGCATGGTCAGCTTGAGGAGGAAGCGGTCCAGCTGGGCCTCGGGCAGCGGGTACGTGCCCTCGTACTCCACGGGGTTTTGCGTGGCCGCCACGATGAACGGCACCGGCAGCCGGCGCGACACGCCGTCCACGGACACCTGGCGTTCCTCCATGGCTTCCAGCAGGGAGGCCTGGGTCTTGGGCGGCGTCCTGTTGATTTCGTCCGCCAGGAGCATGTTGGTGAAGACGGGGCCTTCACGAAAGCTGAATTCCGAATTGGCGGCGTCATACACCAACGACCCCGTGACGTCCCCGGGCATGAGGTCAGGGGTGAACTGCACGCGTTTGGTGTCCAGGCTCAGGGCAGCGGACAGGGCGCGGACCAGCAGCGTCTTGGCCACGCCCGGCACGCCTTCGAGCAGCACATGACCGCGCGACAGCAGGGCGATCAGCATGCCGGTGACCGTGGAATCCTGACCCACCACTGCTTTGGCCACCTCATGCCGGACGTCAAGCAGCGCTTGCCGGACAGGATCCGGGGCACGATCCGGCGCGTGCGGAGCGGCCATGGTGCCCACCGGCGCCTCGCCGTAGGTGCCGTTGCCGAAGGTCCCGTGCGGGTGGCCGTTTGGCTGCTGGCTCATCTGGCCTGTACCTCTTTCTCTAGTTGGACAAGGTCCTGGGCCCAGCGGACAAGCTGGGCCTCGCTCGCGGGCCGGTGTTGCAGGAATAGCTGGATTTCGCCGGCGTTCCGGTCCAAATGCCGGGCTGCGGCGGCGGCCACTTCGGAGCCGGTCACGTCAGAAAATCCCGCTGCGGCGCCCACCCGTAGGGCCGAGGCAAGCCGGACGATAGTGCCGGCCCGGAGGGTGTCCGCCGCACGGGCAACGTCGTGGGCTTCGTGGTACAGGCGTGCCCTGCCCTCGGCCGTTTCCGCGGACTTCACCACCACCGGCAGGGGTTCGAAGACCAACGGGCCCAGGCGGCGTCCGCGCCACAGCACGGCAAACAGGGCCACCACAATGAGCCACGGGGCCAGGAACGCCGACCACGCCGGTGCAAGTTCGGCCAGGGTCTTTGGTGCGGGGCCGCCCCCGAGGTCCCCGGGGCCCGGCAGGTACCAGACGAGGTCTCCCTGGCTGCCAAGGGTCCGCAGAGTGAGGGCGGCGTTGCCGTTGGCGGCCAGGAACTGGTTGCTGATCACGGCCGTGCTACCGATGACTACGAGCTTGCCGTTCTCGGCCGTCGCGTAGAGGCCCCGCCCGCTGCCGCCGGCGCCGTAGCAGACGGTGGAGCCGGTGTAGAGGAAGCCTCGGTCCGCGCTGATGTCACCGGCGGCCTGGGCATCGGCAACGGTGCATGCCGGCTGGAGGGTCTGCTCCGAGCCGGGGACCACCCCGGCCTGCCGGATCGTGCTGCCCAGGCCGGTCAGTGTGGCCAGGCGCGGCGAGACCACCACCAGCCGGTCAGTCTCTGACAGCAGCCGGCGGAGCCGTTCGGGCGCAAGGAACCCGCGCTGGTCGTAGACCAGGACCGTGGAGCCGGACCCGCTGCTGCCGGCCGCACGCGCCGCTGCGAGAGTCTCCTCAAACGACGCCGTCTGTTCAACACTGACGCCTTGCGCAGCAAGGATCTGGGCTGCTGCCCTGGCCCCCTGCGGACCGGGGTTGTTGACGGACAGTTCCTGGTTGTCAGCCCGTTGCGCCGACTGTAGTACGAGGATCACCGCCAGTGCAGCGGCCATGGCAACGCCGAACAGTACCCCAGCCCGGTGCCTGCGGATCCAGCCGGTTCTCCTGCGCAGGGCCGCGACAGGAACACCGGGTTCCGTGCGGGGGAGATGCGTCACCTGGGCACCGCCAGTCCGCCGGGCGTGGCCTCTGCGTAGGAAGGTGTGAGTCTTTCCAAGGTCAGGTCCAGCTCAGCCACCGCGGCATGGTCGGCTGCCAGGGCATTCCCGCTGCCGTAGCGGACGGCGTCGAACATGCGGGCAGCGGCCTCGAGTCTGTCGCTGGCCGCAGGGAACGCCCGGCTGAGCTGTGCGGCAGCCTCGTCGGCTGTCCGGCCAGGCTGGGGGTCCAGGACAGCCCGGTCCTCGGCCGAACTCACCAGCGCGCGGAACTGTTCGACGACGGCGGCCGCCCAGTCGCCACGGGCGGCTGCGGCTTTTGCGCGCTCCCGGTAGTCGGCTGCCGTGGCGGCTGCTTCAGCATCGAAGATCTCGTTCGGAGCACGGCGGCGGGCATTCGGCCGTGGCCGCGCCAGGATGATGGCCACAGCCGTCAGAATGGCGATGCCAAGGCCGATGAAGGGCGCCACCGAAGGTCCTTCGGCAGGGGACTGGCCATCGGTCACGGACTGCAGCCAGTCGAGGAACTGCTGCCACAGGGTTTCCAGCCAGCCGGGTGCCGCCTCCCTGTACTCGCGTTCGGAGAGCTCCTCCACGGCCCAGCGGCGCGCTTCTTCCCGGTCAGGCTGCACCGGCGGTTCCAACGTCCCCTTCAGCAGTGCCGTGGCGTGCTGCAGGACCGGGACGAAGCCGACGGTGCTCATCCCGGCATCGTCGGCGGCCCCGGGGGCGGCGGCCAACCGGCTGAATTGCCGTAAGGACCGGCCTGATGGGGGCCGGGTTGGTAAGGGCCCTGTTGGTAAGGCCAGGGGTGGTGGAGGCCTGCGCCGTTCCGGCCCTGGCTGTAGACGGGCACGCCCCGGCCTGGAATGCCACCGTCGTCATGGCCCGTTTCCAGTAGCCGGAGGAGCGCGATATCCAGTCCGTCGTTGCGCATCCGCAAGTCCATGTAGAGCAAAGCCATGACCGACGTCTGGAAGGCGAACGCCACGGCGCCGACGGCGGCGGACACGATCGCCGTAGCGACACCGACCACCACCTGCAGGGCGGCCGTCTGGCTGGCCGGGTCCTGGGGGCCGGCCACGGTGGTGAGCAGTCCGGTGAGCAGGGTGAGCGGGATGAGGACGATCTGGCCAATGATGCCGACGAGCAGCGACACCACGAGGACTATGCCGAAGACCCGCCACCAGCTTCTCCGGGTGACGGCCCAGGAACGCCGGATGCCATCCAGCGCTCCCACGTCCTCGACGACGATGACCGCAGGTGCGACCGTCAGCTTGACGGACACCCAGATTATGGCTGCGATAAAGGCCAGAAACAGCGGAAGCACGATGACCAGCGACCCGGTACCCATCGAATTGGCCAGCAGCACGGTGGCCAAGGCGATGAGGGCCCCGCCCAGCAGCACGGCTGCCACCCCGATCCCGGCCAGGCGGACCAGCGCCCATGCCCGGCCGCGTGCCAGCAGCCACATCTGCCGGAAGCCGGTTTGCCGGTTGAGGATAGACCTGGCCACGGGGACCACCATGGCCCCCTGCATCACCACGGAGATAAACACGGTTACAAGGCCGAAAAGCATGAAGCCGCCGGCCACGCCGGCAAAGAGGGAGGTCGCCTCAGAAGTGCTGAGGTTCGCCAGCCAGGCCTCCGCGGAAGCACCGGATGCCGGGGTGACCAGCGGGACGACGCCGGCAATCACTGCCCCCAACGCCTGGGCAACGAGGCCTGCTCCGAGCATTGCTTTGGGATTCCGCCGGATCGTCTTGAAGGCCCCGTCCAGGATTTCGCCGAACATCAGCGGCCGCAGCGGCACCACGCCGGGCTTCGGCGGGGCAGCGTACACGGGAAAGGGAACGGCCGGGTTCAGTCCTGCCCGGTTCGGCGGCGGTGCGGGATACGGGTTTGCGCTCCACTGGTGCGGCGGCCCGTAGGGCTGGCCGGCACCGGGCTGGTACGGTCCCGGCTGGTAGGGCGCGGGCTGCTGGCTGCCCCATTGAGGGGGTGCACCCCATGGCTGTTCAGGCGGCCAGTGTCCGGACGGCGGGTGCTGCGGATCCTGCTCTGACAACCTGTTCCTCCCCAAGGTGCGCACAGGCCAACGGCCGGGCACCTCCAGACTATAGTTCCGCCGTCGGGCATCCTAGCTTCCGGCCGGTTCGGGCCGCACCGGACCGCCAGCTGCCGTGTCCGGCACCCCGGCATGCGCCCCGCCGAAAACTCCATCAATAGGACAAAGCAACGGCAATAAGGGAATATATAACTATGAAGGCACGCATTCTGGTGGTTGATGATGACGAGGCGCTCGCAGAAATGATCGGCATTGTCCTGCGCAACGACGGCTTTGAGCCCGTCTTCTGCGCGGACGGCGGACAGGCTCTGGACATCTTTCGCTCGTCAAAGCCGGATCTCGTGCTCCTCGACCTGATGCTGCCGGGAACGGACGGCATCGAGGTATGCCGTCAGATCCGCTCCGAATCTGACGTGCCGATCGTCATGCTGACGGCCAAGTCGGACACCTCCGATGTGGTCAGGGGACTGGAGTCGGGTGCCGACGATTACGTGCCCAAGCCCTTCAAGCCGGCGGAGCTTGTTGCCCGGGTGCGGGCGCGCCTGCGCCCCGGTGACCAGAAGGCGCCCGAAACGTTGCGCATCGCGGACATCACCATCGACGTCGCCGGCCACCTGGTGAGCCGTGGCGACGAGCGGATTTCACTGACCCCGCTCGAATTCGATCTCCTGGTTGCCCTGGCGCGTAAGCCCTGGCAGGTATTCACCCGTGAGCTGCTTCTTGAGCAGGTCTGGGGCTACCGGCACGCGGCTGACACCCGGCTGGTCAATGTCCATGTCCAGCGACTGCGGTCCAAGATTGAACGGGATCCGGAAGCTCCGGAAGTTGTAATGACGGTTCGTGGTGTCGGCTACAAAGCAGGGTCCTGAATCCCAGGGCCAGAATCCCCCTGAGGCGCCCGTGGGATCCGGATCCGGCCCCCGCGGCAACTCGCCCGCGGCAGAGAACGCTCGGGACGCCGCTCGCAAACCCGGTCCCCATCCGGTCCCCGAGCACACCGACGCCTTCGGCGCCGGGCTCGCAGGATTGCCTTTGCGGGCCCGCATCTGGCGGCGCCGCGCACTCATCGTCGTGCTGCGGGTCGGCCGCCTGGTACGCACCGGCGTCGACCGCATCTTTCCCGGCATCCGGTATCTGCTGCATTCCCTGCAGCGGCGGTGGCGCAGGTCGCTGCAGTTCCGCACCGTCCTGACCACGCTGCTGCTCTCCATCAGTTCGTTCGCGATCGTCGGCGCTTACCTGTCCAACCAGATTGCCAACAACCTGTTCCACGAACGGCTGACGCAGGCGGAGTCCGAGACCCGCTACAACGTCAAGCAGGTGCAGGACACGTTCGACGGCGCCCAGGTCACCGATCAGTCCAGCGTGATCACGCTCGTCTACGACACCCTCAACGCGGTTGAGGGCAAGGGCTCGGTGATCCAGCGCCGCTACGTGTTTGAGGCGATGCCGGAGCAGACCAAGCCCCGCAACCGGTGGGTGGAGTCGCGCGCATCCGACCAATTGACCATCAGCGTCATCCCCCCGGACCTCCGGGCAGCAGTCCAGGACTCCGGCAAGGAGCAGTTCTGGGCGTCCACGGAGTTCCCGGTGGGGACCGAAGACCGCCCGGGCATCGCCGTCGGCAACAAGGTGACGTTCAACGGCACGGTTTACGAGCTTTACCTGATCTACGACCTCAACACGGCACAGCAGACCCTGAACGAAATCCAGAATGTCCTCTGGGCCGGCGGCGCTGCGCTGATCCTCATGATCGGCGGCATCGCCTGGTACGTCACGCGCAACGTGGTGAGTCCCGTCAGCCACGCCGCCGTAGTCTCGGAAAAGCTGGCGGCAGGCCAGCTGCAGGAACGCATGGTGGTCAAGGGGGAGGACGAGGTGGCACGCCTCGGGGCCTCGTTCAACCATATGGCCGCGAGCCTGCAGGAGCAGATCACGCAGCTGGCCACACTGTCCCAGATGCAGCAGCGGTTCGTTTCCGACGTGTCCCACGAGCTCCGCACCCCGCTGACCACCGTCCGTATGGCCGCTGAGGTGCTGTACGACGCACGCAACGACTTCGACCCCATCAATAAGAGGTCCGCCGAACTGCTCTACAACCAGGTGGAGAGATTCCAGTCGCTGCTGGCGGACCTGCTGGAAATTTCCAGGTTCGACGCCGGCGTGGCCATGCTCGACGCCGAGGCGACGGACATCGTCCAGCTCATCTCGCACGTGATGGAGGGCGCGGCCCCCGTCGCCGAAGAGTACGGCTCGAAGATGCAGCTGAATGCGCCGGAAGGCAGCGTTGTGGTGGAAATGGACTCCCGGCGCATTGACCGCATTCTGCGGAACCTGATCCTGAACGCCCTCGAACACGGCGAAGGCCGGGCCGTCAACATCTCCGTCGCCTCCAATGCGGACGCTGTAGCCGTCACTGTCAGGGATCACGGAATCGGCATGAGTCCCGCCGAGGCGGCCCGCGTCTTCGACCGCTTCTGGCGCGCCGATCCTGCCCGGGCCCGCACCACCGGCGGCAGCGGGCTGGGCCTGTCCATCGCCATGGAGGACACCAAACTGCACAACGGCTGGCTGCAGGCCTGGGGGAACACCGGGGTCGGCTCCAACTTCAGGCTCACGCTCCCGCTTAAGCAGGGCGGCACCATCACAAAGTCGCCGCTGCCCCTTGAACCGGCAGACGTGGGTTTCGGCAGGCCCGGCGACCACAGTGTCCTTGTGCTGGGTCCGGGCGCCACCCCTGCGCTGGAGGGATCTGCGCCCAAGAACTCTGCCCCGAAGGACGCCGCTGCCGCAGGTAACGCCGACCCTGAGGCGGGGGAGTCCGCAGCCGGCGCTTCGCCGGCCAAGAATGCCGAACCCACTGCGGCCGCCCCGGCGGGCACACCGGAGACAGCGCGCACAGGGGAGCGTTCGTGAGCCGGGTGCGCCCGGTGACCCGTGGGCTTGCCGCAGGGCTGATGGCCATCATTCTGCTGTTCCTGGCATCGTGCGCCCAGATTCCGCGGTCCGGGCCTGTTGGTAAGAGCACGGACGAAAGCGCAGGAAATCCCAATGCTCCCGTATTCTTTCCCGTCGCGCCCCGCACCGGGTCCAGTCCCGAAGCGGTCATTGAGGACTTCTACCTGGCAGGCAGCGGGTATGAGGACGACTACGCCGTGGCGCGGCAGTACCTGACCCAGGCTTCCTCCGTTGCCTGGAAGCCGGACCAGCGGACACTGGTGTTCCGCTCCGAGCGCGTGGTGAAAACCGGCGTCGAGGGCGTCTATAACTACGAACTGGACGTCGCGTACTCAGTGGATTCCGACGGCGTGGCCACCCCGATGCCGGACGGAACCAAGGAAAACATCCCCGTGACGCTGGTGCAGGTTGACGGTGAATGGCGCATCTCCAAGATCCCGGACGGCACCGCCATTCCCGAGGAGACCTTTAAGGTCATCTACGGCGCCTATCCCATCTACTTCTACGACCCCAGTTTCACGTACGCCGTTCCGGATGTGCGCTGGTTCATCAAGAAGAAAACGGTGAAGGCCATGACGAGCGCCCTGCTCGGCGGACCCGCCCCGTATTTGAAGGGCGCCGTGGTCAGTGCGTTCCCCTCCGGAATGAAACTTGCCAGGGAATCAGTCCCCGTAGTTTCAGGCGCAGCGCAGGTTGACCTGTCTGCCAAGGAACTGACCGAGGCCTCCACCGAGGACAGGCTGAGGATGCAGACGCAGCTGGCCCTGACGTTCCGCAGCCAGCCGGACGTCATTAACGTGGAGCTGCGGGCGAACCAGGACCTGGTGCGCGTGGAGGATAACGGCTCAGTCCTTCCGCCGGTCCAGAACAGAAATGCCCCCGCGCGCCAGATCGCCATCAGCAATAACGAGCTGGTGCGGTACGAGAACAACAGGGTGTCGCCGCTGCCCGACATGCAGCCGGTGGCCGGACTGAAACCGCGTTCGCCCGCCGAATCGCCCGTCTCGCAGACAGTGGCGTTTTTGAACGGCAGCGGCGGCACCCTGTACTCGATGGTGCCGGGCCAGCCCGCGCGCGCCCTGACCACCCGCAGCACGCTGACGCACCCGTCGTTCAGCCTGCACGACTGGCTGTGGACCGCCGGTCCCGGAGCCCAGGGCGTCACCGAAATCACGGCCTTCCGTCCCACCGGCGTGGCCCAGGGCGCACCGGTGCCGACCGTCACGCTGACCCCCTCCTGGCTGGCCGGCCGCAACGTGAAGGATCTCCGGGTGTCCAGGGAAGGGGTCCGGGCGCTGGTCATCTCCGAGCAGAACGGGGAGACACGCGTGCAGGTGACGGGGATCATCCGCAGTGCCGATGGCACGCCGAAGGAACTGACGGCGCCCATCACGCTGCAGTCCAGCGGAAATCCCGACCAGGGCGTATGGGTCAATGACACCACGGTGGTGGTGATGAAGGGCGCGTCGACGTCCAACGTGACCCCGGAACTTCTCTCGCTCACCTCCTCCCAGCCGCAGAAGCTAGCCCCCTGGCCGGGGCTGGTTGCCCTCAGCGCAGGCAACGGCCCCGAGGAAATCTACGCCCAGTCCAGGGACGGCATCTTCCAGCGGCTCGGCAACGGGTGGTCGGCGCAGCTGAGGGGACCCACGGATCCGTCCTTCCCCGGCTGACCCTTCCTGCATAGGGCGTTTTCCACATGAGGGCCTCTTGCTCTTGTGCGGGCTGGCGCCGTTGCCGCACCCTTGAACCGTGGGGAGCAATAGGACGCGGGACGGCCAGAGGACTTCGACGGATCCCGACCTGCTGGCCCAGCCACTGTGGCACGCCCGCCACCGGGCGGAGCACCGGCAGCGCCTCCTGCAGGCCTGGGACCTGCTGGCCGGGGCTGCGGCCGACATCATGGCTCTGGCGCTGCCCGTGGAATGCGTCTGTTGCGGCAAGGAGGACCTGGCACTGTGTGCCGGCTGCGAGCGCAGGCTCCGGATGCTCACCCGGCATCCCTTCCGGGCAGAAACCGGGGCGCCCGCGCTCATGGACACCGACGGCTCGGTCATCCTTCCTGTCGTGGCGGCGGGCATCTACCGCGAGGAGCTCTCACAGTCGATCCTGGCGTTCAAGCGCCACGGGCAGGGCCAGCTGCGGACCGTGCTGTCGAAGGTACTGGCCAGCGCTCTCGCGGCAGCCTATGCGGGAACGGACGCCATGGTCCTCGTTCCGGTCCCAAGCAGCGGCGGCGCCTACCGGAAACGCGGGTTCAGTCCCGTCCATCTGCTGCTAGGCGGCGTCGGGCGGAGCTTTGACGGACGCCGCCCGGAATGCACTGATGCGCTGCGCAAAGTCAGGAGCCCGGGAACCGGCATTGGCTTGACCGGAAACCGTCTGTCCGGAGGGCAGAAGGGACTCGGCAGGGGAGACAGGTCCCGAAAGGTCCGCGGCTCCATGCGCACCGTGCGGGGCGCGCGCGGACGCTCTCTGCGGGGGAGGCCGTGCATCATTGTCGACGACGTCCTGACTACCGGCGCCACTCTGGCGGAGGCTGCCCGGGCCATCCACGACGCCGGCGGAATTGTGCGCGGCGCCGTGGTCCTGGCAGCCACCCGCGCACCCGATGCGGCGGCTGGCCCGGCGCAGTCTCGGCATTCTGGGGACCATCTGGGCCGTAGCTGGGACATAGAAAAAAATAAACTGCGAAAGGATGAATAACTTGTTGCTATGAACTAACGTCGGATATGGGTACCAAGATCAGTTGTACCTTTCGATAGCGGCTCGGAAAGGGGCTCGACTGTCAATCAGATCGTCCCCGGGAAGTGCCGCCGTCGTGTCACCGAAGTCATTTGGAGGGCACCATGGAGTTCATGATCAGCGGACGAAATCTGACGGTCTCGGACCGATTCCGCGAATACGCCGGCGAGAAGATCTCGAAGATCGAATCGCTTGGGGACAAGGTCCAGAGGGTCGACGCGAAGGTTTCAAAGGAAACGAATGCGCGGCAGACCGGTGACCAGCTCACGGTTGAAGTGACAGTCCTGGGCCGCGGCCCCGTGATCCGTGCCGAAGCAAGCGCCGCAGATAAGTTCGCCGCGTTCGACCTCGCCTACAACAAGCTGCTTGAGCGGCTGCGCAGGGCCAAGGACCGCAAGAAGGTCCATCACGGGCGGCACACGCCCAAGGCTGTACGCGAGGCAACCGCAACACTGGAGCCCGCGAGCTCCAACCAGCCGATCTACGTCGAAGCGAGCAACAACACCCAGGCTGCTCCGGAACCGGCTGAGAAATCGCCGTACGACGTCGACAACGACATCCCCGCCGGCGACTCGCCGGTACTGATCCGGCGCAAAGTGTTCCCGGCCGCGTCCCTCACCCTTGACGACGCCGTGGACAACATGGAACTTATCGGTCACGACTTTTACCTTTTCGTGGACAAGGCCACGAACGCGCCATCGGTTGTGTACCGGCGCCGCGGCTGGACATACGGGGTTATCACCCTGGACCACTACTGCGAACCCGGCGAGAACACGCATGAGGAGAAAATCCTTGCGTACCGCTCGGATGATGCGGCCGCAACTGCCTAAGATGGTGCCCAGGCAACGAAAGGGCTGACATGGGTGCATCGCTGAGCCTTTCGCAGGCGCGGCGGATCGCACTGGCAGCCCAGGGACTGGACAAAGGACGGCCCGCCGGCCCCGTGACGTCACGGGCGGTGGGCCGGACCTTTGCCCGGATTCAACTCGTGCAGATCGATTCCGTCAACGTTCTGGCCCGGAGCCATTTCCTCCCTTTCTTTTCCAGGCTCGGCGACTACGACCGCTCCATCCTCCAGCAAATGGCAGGCAGGCACCCGCGGCGGATGATGGAGTACTGGGCGCACGAAGCCAGCTACATCCGGCCGGAACACTTCCCGGACCTGGTGGTGTGGCAGAACCGCAGGTGGGTCGGGGCTTCAGGGATGGATCCAGGGCTGCGGTCCGGCGTGACCGGCAGGGTCCTGGCCGCGCTCGCCGACGGCAGGCCCATGACGGCCGCCGAACTCACCGCCCGGCTCGGGCACGTTGAAGACCGCAAGCAGGTCGATTGGGGCTGGAACTGGAATGCCGTCAAGCGCGTGCTGGAGCACCTGTTTGAAGAGGGGGTCGTCTCGTCGGCGTCAAGGACGGACCAGTTCGAACGGCAGTATGCCCTGACCCGGCAGGTTTTGCCCGGGCATGACGTTGAAGCGGTACCCGACCCCTCGGCCGCCATGGACAGGCTCATCGATGCGGCGGCGCGGGCGCACGGGATCGGGACCGTGCGGTGCTTCGCGGACTACTTCAGGACTCCGGTGAAGGCAGCCGCGGCCTCTGTTCAGCGCCTGGTTGATGCCGGACGCCTGGAACCGGTGACGGTGGCAGGCTGGGACCGGAAGGTGTACCGCCACGCCGAGGCCCGGCTGCCGCGCCAGGCTGCCGGCAGGGCGCTGCTCAGCCCGTTCGATTCGCTGGTCTTTGAACGGCGCAGGCTTGAGGAGCTCTTCGGGTTTCATTACCGGATCGAGATTTACACCCCGGTGGCCAAACGCCGCTTTGGCTATTATGTGCTCCCGTTCCTGCTCCGCGACCGCATTGTGGCCAGGGTGGACCTGAAGGCAGACCGGGCAGCGGGGCTGTTGCTTGCCAAGGCGTGCTTCGGCGAGCCGGACGCTCCGGCGGACACCGCCGTCGAACTCGCTGCCGAACTGCACCTGATGGCAGGTTGGCTGGGACTGGACGGCGTAGCCGTCTCGTCGGTGGGGGACCTTGCCCCCGCGGTGGCGGCGGCCAGTAACGGCTATCCGCTGTGAGGGAACAGGGCAACGTGCCGTGTGTCTCTCCCGTAGACTAAATCACGCCAGAATTCGGCAGCATGAGACTGGGAGCAACTTCACGTGGCATCACTAATCGAAAAAATTCTCCGTACAGGTGACAAAAAGCTCCTGAGGCAACTGCGGAACTATGCTGATTCCATTAACGCCCTTGAAGACTCATTCCAAACCTTCACGGATGCGGAACTGCGTGAAGAAACAGACCGTCTCCGGGCACGCCACCAGGACGGCGAGAAGCTCGACGATCTCCTGCCGGAAGCCTTTGCCGCCGTGCGTGAGGCGTCATCCCGGACGCTTGGCATGCGGCACTTCGACGTCCAGCTCATGGGTGGCGCTGCCCTGCACCTGGGCAACATCGCCGAAATGAAGACCGGTGAAGGCAAGACGCTGGTGGCCACTGCTCCGGCCTACCTCAACGCCCTTACCGGAAACGGCGTCCACGTTGTCACCGTGAACGACTACTTGGCGGAATACCAGTCCGAACTCATGGGCCGTGTCTACCGCTTCCTGGGGCTGACCAGCGGCTGCATCCTCGCCAACCAGGACCCGTCCGTCCGCCGCGAGCAGTACGCTGCCGATATCACCTACGGCACCAACAACGAATTCGGCTTCGACTACCTCCGCGATAACATGGCTTGGGACAAAACCGAACTCGTGCAGCGCGGCCACAACTTTGCGATCGTCGATGAAGTCGACTCGATCCTCATCGACGAGGCCCGTACGCCGCTGATCATTTCCGGCCCGGCCCAGGGCGACACCAACCGCTGGTACAGCGAGTTCGCCAAGGTTGTCCTGCGCCTGCAGCCGGAGAAGGACTACGAAGTCGACGAGAAGAAGCGCACCGTCGGCGTGCTTGAAAGCGGCATCGAAAAGGTTGAGGACTACCTCGGCATCCAGAACCTCTACGAGTCCGCCAACACGCCCCTGATCGGCTTCCTCAACAACGCCATCAAGGCCAAGGAGTTGTTCAAGCGGGACAAGGACTACGTCATCCTCGACGGCGAGGTGCTCATTGTTGACGAGCACACCGGCCGTATCCTGGCCGGCCGCCGCTACAACGAGGGCATGCACCAGGCGATCGAGGCCAAAGAGGGCGTCGAGATCAAGGCGGAGAACCAGACCCTCGCAACGGTGACGCTGCAGAACTACTTCCGCATGTACAACAAGCTCTCCGGCATGACCGGCACGGCCGAGACCGAAGCCGCCGAATTCATGGGCACGTACAAGCTCGGGGTGGTGGCCATCCCCACGAACCGCGACATGCAGCGGATCGACCAGTCCGACCTGGTGTACAAGAACGAAGTCGTCAAGTTCGAGGCCGTCGTCCGGGACATCGCCGAACGCCACGAGAATGGCCAGCCGGTCCTGGTGGGCACCACCAGCGTCGAAAAAAGCGAGTACCTCTCGCGCCTGCTGGCGAAGGAGGGCATCCGGCACGAGGTTCTCAACGCCAAGAACCATGCCCGTGAAGCCTCGATCGTGGCCCAGGCGGGACGCAAGGGCGCGGTCACTGTTGCTACCAACATGGCCGGCCGCGGCACGGACATTATGCTGGGCGGCAACGCCGAGTTCACCGCCATCGCCGAACTCGCCCAGCGGGGGCTTGACCCGGAAGAAAACTCCGACGAGTACGAGGCAGCCTGGCCCGGCGCGCTGGAGGCGTCGAAGAAGGCCGTCAAGGACGAGCACGAGGAAGTCCTGGGCCTGGGCGGGCTGTATGTGCTGGGAACTGAGCGGCACGAATCCCGCCGGATCGACAACCAGCTCCGCGGCCGCTCGGGACGCCAGGGCGACCCGGGCGAGTCCCGCTTCTACCTGTCGCTGACCGACGATCTCATGCGCCTGTTCAACTCGGGTGCAGCAGAACGCCTGATGAACAGCTCCGTGCCGGACGACGTGGCGCTGGAATCCAAGCTGGTCTCGCGTGCTATCGCTTCCGCCCAGGGGCAGGTTGAAGGCCGGAACGCCGAACAGCGCAAGAACGTCCTCAAGTACGACGACGTCCTCAACCGCCAGCGCGAAGCCATCTACGGCGACCGCCGCCGGATCCTGGAAGGCGACGACCTCCACGAAAAGGTGCAGTTCTTCCTGGAAGACACCATAAATGCGCTGATCGACGAAGCAACCGCCGAGGGCAACGGCGACGACTGGGACTTCGACCAGCTCTGGACCAACCTCAAGACGCTTTACCCCGTCACCGTGACGCCGCACGATGTCATCGACGAGGCAGGCGGCAAGTCGCGCATCACCGTGGAGTTCCTGAAGGAAGAAATCATGTCTGATGCCAAGCTGGTGTATCAGGCACGCGAGGAAGCCATCGGCTCCGAGAGCATGCGTGAACTCGAACGGCGCGTTGTGCTCTCCGTCATCGGGCGGAAGTGGCAGGAACACCTGTACGAGATGGACTACCTCAAGGAGGGCATCGGCCTGCGCGCCATGGCCCAGCGTGATCCGCTGGTGGAATACCAGCGTGAAGGTTTCGCGATGTTCCAGTCCATGATGGAAGCCATCCGGGAGGAGAGCGTCGGCTTCCTCTTCAACCTCGAAGTGGAAGTCACCCCGGCCGAGGACGTCGTAGTTGCGGATGCCGCCGGCGGCCACACCGAACACCACGAGCCGCAAATTTATGCCGCCGGTCTCGAAGCGCCTGAGAAGCCCGCCCAGCTCCAGTACACCGCGCCCCGGGAGGACGGCGGAGCCGAGACCCGGATCGAGGGCCGGGCTGCGGGCCGCTCGGGCAACCCCGCCAAGGCCGCTTCCCAGGAACGGCGCGACGGGAAGAAGAAAAAGCGATAGCCAGAGGATATGACAGGAAGGGACCGGAGCAGTTCAAGCTCCGGTCCCTTCCTTTTCGCGTCAGCCGATCTCCAGTGCAGTAACGCGCCAGACGTTCTTGCTGCGTTCCAGCCGAACGGCGACTGCCCGGACTCGCAGTTCGTCGATCACCACCGCGCTGGCCTCGTACACGTCCGGCGTCACCTCGCAGGCGCGGACCGAGCGGACTGAGGCGTTGCGGTGGAGCAGCTCCATTTTCCGGGGAGCCCGGGCTGCCACCCGCCGGGTGAGGGCCGCCCGGTGCTGAAGCACGGTGAGGCAGCGCTGGTCCAGCCGCCGTGCCAGCTGGTGGATTGGCCTCGTTCCCGCCAGGACTTCAACGGCGGCCTGGACTGTCGCCCTGGTGATGGCGCAAATTTCGCGCGCCTCGTCTCCGGGCCCGGGAGCAGCGGCCGGGACGGGCTCAAGAACAGCGTTTCCTGCACACCGTATGGGAGTTACTGCAGTCATGATCGGTCCTTCGGTAGGGGCTGGCGTGGGAAGGCCGCGGGAGTGCAGCGGCCGCAAGGTCGGTGGCGTGAAAGAAGAGCTTGCCAACGCCGCTTACGGCGGCGGAGGGCTGAGGAGCTGGCCCGGGAGGAGGACGTTGGGATCGGATCCGATGACATTCCGGTTGGCGTGGTACCAGAGCGGCCAGCGGGCTGCTATATCCACGTCGGAAGCGCCGGGCCCCAGTTCCCGCGCGGCGATGGTCCACAGAGATTCTCCGGCCCGGACGGGTACCTCGCGGCGGGCACTGGCCGGCTCAGCCGTTGCCCTGGCGGGCAATGGGGTGACGGGGCCGGGTTCCACAACCGGGACGCGCGGCTTCCACTGAGGCTGGAGCTCGCTGCCGTCCACGACGGATCTTTCCGTGAGGCCCGGGCCCGCGGAGCGGACGGCGGGCAGGCCCGGCCGCCCGTCAGCCAGGGGCGCCCACGCTGCGGACAGGGACGATTCGTTGTTCGAGGAAAGGGCCGCGGCGGGCAAGGCATCCGCATGGGCGAGCGGCGCACCGAGAAGGTGCGCGCCCACCGCAGCCATCGCCAGCCTGCGCATGAAAACAGGGGTGCATCGCCCCGCGGCGCGGGCGGCGGCATGGTGCCCGGTCCGCTCCAGGAGTGCCGATGCAAAGGCCGTAGCGAGTGACAGCAGCCACCAGGCGATGACTGTCAGCCCGGCGGCGAGGGCCAGCAGGCCAACCAGGTCGTCGAAGTGCAAAACCTGCTGGCGTGCAGCGGACCGCCTCCAGTGGTCGGCGATCCCGGCCCCGGTGAAAGCCAGAAAGACTCCGAGACCTAGGATGACGACCCCCAAGGCCGCTTCTGCCCGCACCGGGCGCTGTACCTCTACCGCCATGATTTCCCCCGAACGATTCATTTGATGCAGTTTGATAGACTTTGATGATTTTGGTTCCGTTGGAGCAAGTTTGCGGCAGGTGTATCTATTTGTCTATGGAGATAGGAAAGTTTGTGGATTAATTGACCGTCCTCGCGTGCGCGCCTACGCTGTCGCCATGCGATGGAATGCACTCTTTCAGGATCTTGAGCTGCAGCTTGCCGAGGCCGGGGTCCTGGGCCTGGAGTCCGAGATCGCGGAACGTTCCCGTGCAGACACGGCTGCCATCGCGCTCGATGACAGGCTGCGAGGATCGCTGGGCTGCCGCCTTCGCATCCATCTGAGCGCGGGACCGGTCTTTGCTGGAACCCTCAGCCATGCCGGGTCCGAGAGCCTGGTCATCGACGAGGCGGCGCACCAGGTGCTGATTCCTTACTCCGCCGTGGGCCACTACACCGGACTCGGGCGGTTCGCGGCGGGCGAGGCGTCCCCAGTGCGCCGGAGACTCGGCCTTGCCAGCGCGCTCCGGGGGCTGGCGCGGGACAGGGCTGAACTCACCGTCCTGATGGCTGGCCGGTCACCGGATGTGCAGCTCTCGGGTGTGATTGACAGGGTGGGGCGGGACTTTTTTGACCTCGCCATGACGCTGCCCGGAGAAGCGCGGAGGGCTGGCCGGGTTGCCGATGTGGCTACGGTTCCGTTCCGGGCGCTGGGCGCGCTCCGGTCACGTCGCGGAGGGGAGCTCTGATCCGCCCGGGCAGGGAATGCAGCCTCCGGCCCGGAAACCGCCCGTGCTCAAACCGACTTGGACTTGGCCTCTTGAATCATGCGGCTTGCCTCGGCATAACGCTCTTCGATGTACTGCTCAAGCATCTTTTCCTCGACCCGCCACTGGCCGCGGCCACCCACCTGGATTGCCTTCAGTTCGCCGCTGCGGACAAGGGCATACGCTGCCGGCGCATTGATCTGAAGCTGCTCGGCTACATCTGCAAGCGTAAGGAATCGGGGCATGATCCAATTGTGCCACCGTTGGTCGCGGGTGATGGTGTTATCCACAGTTTGATGTTGTTTACCTGAATACCTTTCCGATTGAGCAGGCATGCCGTAACAATAATCATGACCGGCGCGATTGAAGCGCCCAGGCGTCAAGGGGGAGCAGTACGCATGAGTGCAAGCACGGCGGCCACGGGAGCCCGGCTGAAGAAGCCTTCCTGGAAGGACCCGAGGCTTCTGGTGGGCGTGCTCCTTGTCTTCGCCTCTGTTGTCGGCGTCGTTGCACTCGTCGGCAGTGCGGACCGGACCACAGAGGTGTTTGCCGCCCGTGAGGCAATCGCAGTCGGTCAGAAACTCACTCCTGAAAACATCAGCCGGGTGAAGGTGCGCCTGGGCGACGTCGAAGCGCACTACATGACAGCGGCGTCGGGCCTTCCTGAAGGCCAGGTGGCGGTCCAGCGGATTGCCAAGGACCAGTTGGTTCCCCGTGAAAGTCTGGGCAGTGTCGACGCCCTGGACCGAAAACCCGTGGCCGTCACGGTTCAGGAGGCCTTGCCGGAGCAGGCCGTAGCCGGCACCCGGGTCGACGTCTGGATCTCCATGCCTGACGCCCGGAATGGTTTTGCCGAACCGAAGCTGCTGCTCCCGGGCGCCGAAATCGCGGAGGTCTCAGAAGGATCCACCGCCCTTGGAGCTTCGAAATCCACGGTCCTGATGGTCCTGGTGGGAAATGAGCAGATGGCCTCCCTCCTCGGGGCGCAGGCGAACGAAGCCAAAATCTCCGTGGTGTGGAATCCCGGCGGGGCGGCCAAGTGAGTATTCCGGTTGTCACCGTCGGTGAGTCGCAGGAAGATCTGGTGGGCGGACTGGAGCGGCTCCACGGTCCCGTCACAGTAGTCCGGCGCTGCGCGGAGCTCGCAGAACTGCTGGCTGCCTGCCAGAGCGGACTGGCCCGGGCGGCTGTTGTTGCCGAGGGCAGTCAGGACCTGACTGCCTCGCTGGTGGACAGGCTCGCCGCAGTAGGCGTAGTGATCATTGCCCTGACCGACAGCCCCGAGGAGCGGTTGAGGCTCCGCGGGATCGGAGTCACCGCCGCGCCCTTGACCGTTGAATCCACAGCACTGGCGGAGAGTATTGCCGACGCCGTCGGCAAGCAAGGGTGCCCGAGCCCGGCAGGGCTGCCTACCGGTGCCGGTCCGGGTTACAGCACGGGTTTCGCGGATGCCGGCGCGGCCCTGCGCCCGGAGGCTGCCGACGCCGAATCGGAGCCGGCCTCTGTCGGAACCGGCAGGGTCCTGGCGGTGTGGGGGCCGGCCGGTGCACCCGGCAGAACCCTGGTTGCCGTCAACGTCGCGGGGGAGCTGGCTGCGGAAGGCAAGTCCGTCCTGCTGGTCGACGCCGACAGCTACGGGGCCAGCGTCGCCGGCGCCCTCGGGCTGCTGGACGAAGCGGCGGGTCTGGCGCAGGCCTGCCGGCTGGCCGACCAGGGCCTCCTGGACCGGGAAGCACTGCTCCGCGTCGCCGTACCGGTTACTGCCACGGCCGGGACTTTCCGGGTTCTGACCGGAATGACCCGAGCCGACCGCTGGACCGAACTGCGGGCGGCCGCGCTGGCGCTTGTTTTGAACCGGGCGCGGGAAGTGGCCGACTTCATCGTGGTCGACACCGGCTTCTGCCTTGAGGCCGACGAGGAGCTGAGTTTCGACACCATGGCACCGCGACGCAACGCCGCGACGCTCAGGAGTCTTGAGCTGGCCGATACCGTGATCGCGGTTGGCTCTGCGGATCCGGTCGGTGTTCCCCGCTTGGTCAGGGGGCTGGCGGAACTGGAAGGTGCAGTGCCGGGGGTCAGCCCCGAGGTGGTGCTGAACAAAGTGCGGGCCTCGGCTGTGGGCCGTTCACCGGAACGTCAGCTCCGCGAGGCGTGGGACCGGTTCGGCCCGCCGGCGGGCATCAAAGCCTTCCTTCCGTGGGACCCGGGCGCAACAGACGCAGCGCTGAAATCCGGGTCGTTGTTGCTGGAATCGGCTCCGGATTCCCGGCTTCGGTCGGCGATCGCGGAATTGGTTTGTGCACCTGTCCAGCAAAAACGCCGATCCTCTGTGTTCTCCTCCACAGCAAGGCGCAGGCTGACGGGCTAGGCTCACGGTGAGGGCTGCAAGGAAGCAGCCGCAAACTGTGTGATGGAGGCGTGTGTCGATGTCGTCTGGGTCCAGCGTGGAGGATCAGTCCCGTTCAATCGGAGCCGAGGAAGGCTTCTTGGCGGACTACTACGAGCATCTGGCGGAGGAGGACGCCCGCACTTATCCGCACGAGCTGCTGACAGCACGGGCTGAGACCCACCGCGCAGTGGGTTTTGAGCGCCGGCCGGGGAGTGCCAACATCTCGATCGTTCCGGAGGGCGACCGCAGCGTTGTTTACATCGTCACCGACGACATGCCGTTCCTGGTGGATTCAGTCAACGCCGAGCTGGTCCGGCAGAATTCGGCCATCCACCTCGTTCAGCACCCCATGTTCGTGGTCACGCGCAACCGCGAAACCAACGAACTCGTCAAGGTGGACAGGGTCCCGTCCAGCATCGGCCTCTCCAGCGGCGACACAGCGGCGCTGCCCGTCCTGTCCCACCTGATCGCCCAGGGCGACAATGCGTCCCACATGGAATCCTGGATTGCCGTCGAGATCGGCCGCGCCGGTGACGAAGCCGCTGACCGTCTGCAGGAGGGGCTGGAACGCGTCCTGGGAGACGTCCGGGCCGCCGTCGAAGACTGGCCGAAAATGCGTAACAAGGCATTGCAGATCGCCCAGGACCTGGACAAGGTGGCGCACTCGGCTCAGATCGCAGAGCTGCGCCAGGCCCAGGACTTGCTGCGCTGGCTCGACGACGGCAATTTCACCTTCCTCGGCTACCGGGAATATGACCTGGTCAACGAAGAAGGCGAGGATGTCCTGGAACTGCGCGAGGACAGCGGCCTGGGGCTGCTGCGGGCGCACCACAATACCCATCAGGTGCAGCATCTCACCGACGCGGGCAGGCGCAAGGCCCGCGAAAAGCGCGCCCTGGTTATCACCAAGGCCAATTCCCGCTCAACAGTGCACCGGCCTGCATACCTGGACTACGTCGGCGTGAAAAGCTTCGATGCCGCCGGCAACGTCAATGGCGAACAGCGGTTCATCGGACTGTTTGCTACCAGCGCCTACACCGACTCGGTGCGCAATATCCCGGTTGTCCGGGAAAAGGTCGAAGCCGTGCTGCGCGGTGCCGGTTTTCCGCCGGACTCGCATTCCGGGAAGGACCTGCTGGGCATCCTGGAAACGTACCCGCGCGACGAGCTCTTCCAAATTGAGATTCCCGATCTTGCCGCGACGGCAGCGGGAATCCAGCGACTGCAGGAACGGCGCCGGACCCGGCTGTTCCTCCGGCCGGATATCTACGGACGGTTCATGTCCGCCGTCGTCTACCTCCCTCGTGACCGGTACACCACCAACGTCCGGCTGAGGATCGAACAGGAACTCCGCGAGACGTTCCACGCCGAGTCCATTGACTTCGAGGCGAGGATGACCGAATCCGCCCTCGCCCGCCTGTTCTTCCGCATCCGCCTGCCCAAGGGCGAGGACGTCAGCCACGTCAACACCGATGCGCTGGAAAAGCGGCTCGTCCGGGCTGCCCGGTCCTGGAGTGAAGGGATCGCCGAGGTGCTCCGCGAGCGGAGCGCCGACGACGGCGCCAATGAACTGGCGGCCATCTGGGCCGAGGCATTCCCGGCGGGCTACCGCGTCGACTACGAAATCGAAGATGCCCTCGAGGACATCGCCCGGTTTGAACAGTACGGGGCCGAGGCAGAGCGAACTGTTGGCGCGCGGCAGGAACGGCCGGGAGTCCATGTCTATCTTCCCGAAGGCGCCGGTGCCACCCTCGAGGAGGACGCCAGGGTCAAGCTGTACATGCTGGAGCCGAAAAGCCTGAGCCAGATCCTTCCCTTTTTCCACAACCTTGGACTGGAAGTGCTGGACGAGCGGCCGTTCGAGATCGAGACCGCCGACCGGCGGGACTTCTTCCTTTACGATCTAGGACTGAAGTACCCGGCCGGGGTGGACCCGGTGTCCACTGGCCGGCTGCTGGCGGATTCCTTCGGGGCGGCGGTTTCCGGCGGTGTCGAATCCGATAGCTTTGACCGGCTGGTGCTTCGCGAGGGCATGACGTGGCGGCAGGTCATCGTGCTGCGGGCCTACGCCAAGTACATGCGGCAAATGGGAAACACCAACTCGTTTGAGTTCATGGCCGATACACTTCTGGCCAATCCGGAGGTCACCCGCGGACTCATTGCCCTGTTCGAGGCACGCTTCGATCCCAGCCTGCCGGAGGCCGAGCGGGCGCAGAAGCAGGCAACCGTCCGCGCCCAGCTGGCGACGTCGATCGACAACGTAGCTACTTTGGACGCCGACCGCGTGGTGCGGACGTTCACTAACCTGATCGAATCAACGCTGCGCACCAACTTCTACCAGGACAAGCCGCACCTGAGCTTCAAGCTCAACCCCTCGGCCATCGAAGGGCTGCCCTTCCCGCGGCCCATGTTCGAAATCTGGGTCTACTCTCCCCGGGTCGAGGGCGTTCACCTGCGCTTCGGCAAGGTGGCCCGCGGCGGGCTCCGCTGGTCGGACCGCCGGGAGGACTTCCGGACGGAGATCCTGGGTCTGGTCAAGGCGCAGACGGTCAAGAATGCCGTCATCGTTCCAACGGGTGCAAAGGGCGGGTTCTTCGCCAAGCGGCTGCCGGATCCCGCCAAGGACAGGTCGGCCTGGATGGCGGAGGGCGTCGAAAGCTACAAGACGTTCATCCGCGGACTGCTGGACATCACGGACAACCTCGTTACGGAAGCCGACGGCGAACGGCTCGTCCCGCCGTCGAACGTTGTGAGGCACGACGGCGACGACTCCTACCTGGTGGTCGCGGCGGACAAGGGCACGGCATCCTTCTCTGACATTGCGAACGGGTTGGCCGCTGACTACGGATTCTGGCTGGGCGACGCCTTCGCCTCCGGGGGTTCGGTGGGGTATGACCACAAGGCCATGGGCATCACGGCCAGGGGTGCCTGGGAATCGGTCAAGCGGCACTTCAGCGAGCTGGACCTGGACACCCAGTCCGAGCCCTTCACCGTGGTCGGCGTCGGCGACATGTCCGGGGACGTCTTCGGCAACGGAATGCTCCTGTCCAAGCACATCCGGCTGCTCGCGGCCTTCGACCATCGGCATATTTTCCTCGATCCGAACCCGGACGAGGCGACCTCCTACACGGAACGGCAGCGGCTGTTTGAGCTGCCCCGGTCGTCCTGGGACGACTACGACAAGAGCCTGATCAGCGAAGGCGGCGGTGTCTACCCGAGGCAGGCCAAATCGATTCCGGTCTCGTCCCAGGTCCGTGCCGCGCTGGGGCTGCCCGAGGACACGACGCAGCTCAGCCCGCCCGAACTCCTGCGCGCCATCCTGCTCGCACCCGCCGACCTGCTCTACAACGGCGGCATCGGCACCTACGTGAAGGCCAGTTCCGAGACGCACGCCATGGTGGGCGACAAGTCCAACGATGCCATCCGGGTGGATGGCCGCGACCTTCGGGTCAAGGTCGTGGGCGAGGGCGGAAACCTCGGCATGACGCAGCGGGGCCGTATCGAAGCGGCGCTGCAGGGCGTCATCCTGAACACCGATGCCATCGACAACTCCGCCGGCGTCGACTGCTCTGACCACGAGGTCAACATCAAGATCTTCGTGGACCGGATGGTGGCTGCCGGCAAGCTCGACGCCGCCGAGCGCTCGGACTTCCTCGCGGCGATGACCGACGAAGTGGGGCGGCTGGTCCTGGAAGACAACATCGACCAGAACATCCTGCTGCTGAACGACCGCCAGAAGGTCGCGGAATGGAGCCCGAGCTACGAGAGGCTGATGGACTGGCTGGAGAAGACGGCGGATCTGAACCGGGACCTGGAGGCACTTCCGTCCACCGCTGTGCTGCGCGAACGGCTGGAGCAGGGGCAGGGCCTCACCTCACCGGAACTGTCCGTGCTGGCCGCATACGCAAAGATCGAACTGGCGACTGCCCTGCGCGACAGCGACCTGGCCGACGACCCGTGGTTCCGCGCGACGCTCCGGCAGTACTTCCCGGTCCAGCTCAGGGAGAGATTCGACGCCGAACTGGACACCCATCCGCTGCGCCGGGAAATCATCGCAACGGTCGTTGCCAACGACATGATCAATCTGGGGGGCATCACCTTTGCCTTCCGGACCATGGAGGAAACCTCGGCGAGCGAGATGGCTGTGGCCAAGGCGTTCGTGGCACTGCGGGAAATCTACGAGCTCGACGTCATGGTGGCCGAACTCAACGGCCTGCCTGCATCGTTCCCCACCGAGCACTGGAGCACCGTCCACCTCGATGTCCGTCGGCTGCTGGACCGTTCGGTGCGCTGGGTCCTCGCCCAGGGCAGCGCGTCGCGGCCCATCGCAGACATCGTCGCCGAGTTCCAGCCGCCGATGGAACCCATGCGGGCCCGGCTGTTGGACTACCTGCGCGGTGACGACCGCGAGCGCGTTGCCTCCTGGCTTGATAAGGCGCGGTCGTGGGGCCTGCCCGAGGATCTGGGCCACCGCTGGGCAGAGCTGTTCGAGAGCTTCGTCCTGCTTGACATCGCAAAAATCGCGCACAGCCGCAAGGAGCCGGTGGAGGACATCGCCAACGTCTACTACACGGTGTTCAACCGGTTCCACGTGGACTCCCTGCTGGAGCGGATCAGTTCCCTGCCCCGGGCGGACCGCTGGCAGGCTCTGGCCCGTGCCGCTCTGCGCGATGACCTCTACTCGACCGTTTCAGACATGACGACGGCGGTCCTGGACTCGACCGATGAAGGGTCGCCGGCCGAGGACAGGCTCAAGGCCTGGGAGCAGCTGAACGCGGAACATTTGGGCCGGGCGAAGAGCATGTTCGATGAGGTCAATGCCCTCGAAGCGGACGACATGGCCTCGCTCTCGGTAGCATTGAGGCTCTTGAGGTCAATCGTCCGACGCTAGGACAAGGTCCCGCCGTCGAAAAACTGGAGGTGCAGTGGCAATCTTTACGGACCCCATCAGGGAGCACGCTGATTTTGGGCCGGGGGACGCCGAGTGGCTGCACCTCCTGGTGGGCGACTGGCAGATGGTGGCCGATCTTGCGTTTGCCGACCTGGCCCTGTGGTTTCCCCACCCGGAGCACGGCTACGTTGCCCTGGCACACGTCAGGCCCTCCACGACGCATACGGTGTTCCACGCCGACTTCGTCGGGGAGGGCATCCGCTCCGACCTGCAGCCGCTGGTGGACAAGGCGTGGGAGAGCCGCACCATTGAGCGATCCAGTGAGACGAACTGGAGCAGCGACATGGCACTCCGGGTCGAAGCCGTGCCGATGGTAAGGAACGGCCGGACGCTGGCGGTGGTCACCTCACACATGGACCTCTCCAGCTCGCGGATGCCGTCCAGGCTGGAGCTGACCTACCGCCAGTGTGCCTATGACCTGCTGCGCATGGGCACTCTGGGCCTCTGGCCGGACTTCGCCTCGCCGACCGGCTCCCGCCGCGGGGCCCCGCGCGTTGGCGACGGCCTGATCCGCCTCGACGCCGAGGGCATCGTGCAGTACGCCAGCCCGAACGGGGTCTCGGCATTCCGGCGCCTCGGCGACGGCGAATCCCTCGAAGGGCGCTCGCTGGCTGAGGTCACGGCGGGTCTGCTGAAGGACCGCCGCATGGTGGACGAGACGCTGCCCCTTGTTGTCACAGGGCGGATGCCGTGGCGAAGTGAGATCGAATCCCGTGGCGTTAGCCTGTCGCTGCGGGCGATCCCGCTCCGCGACGAGCAGCAGCGTTTCGGTGCGCTGGTCCTCTGCCGTGACGTGTCGGAGCTGCGACGCCGCGAGATGGAGCTGGTCACGAAGGATGCCACCATCCGTGAAATCCACCACCGGGTCAAGAACAACCTGCAGACCGTTGCCGCGCTGCTGCGCATGCAGTCGCGTCGAATGGTCAGTGACGAGGCAAAGCAGGGGCTGGAACAGGCCATGCGGCGCGTGGCAACAATTGCCCTGGTGCACGAGACGCTCTCGCAGGGGCTGACCCAAAGCGTCGACTTTGATGAACTGATCGGACGCCAGTTCCGCCTTTCCGCAGAAGTGGCCTCACCGTCGCAGCATGTCCGGACGCAGCGGTCAGGGTTGTTCGGTGAGCTTCCCAGCGACTTCGCGACACCGCTGGCGCTGGTGATCAACGAACTCGTCACCAATGCGGTCGAGCACGGACTGGAGGGACGCACCGGGACGGTGTGGCTGCTCGCCGACCGTTCAGCTGGCGACGACGATGAGGAACTGCTCACCGTCACAGTGGCGGACGACGGCGTTGGCCTGCCGGAGACGCCCCATGTGGAGGGCCTTGGGCTGCAGATTGTCCGGACGCTGGTCACGAGCGAACTCGGCGGCACCATCCAGTGGCAACCCCGCGAGGGCGGCGGCACGGCCGTGCAGATTGTCCTGAGTCTGGCAAACCGCTAACACGGCAAAGGCGACGGCCGCGGACCATGGGTCCGCGGCCGTCGCCTTTTCTTGTGGAGCTTTTTGCTTGGGTGCCTTCGTTCCTGTGGTGCGCGTTAGGACGCGCGGCGGGCCCTGGCGGCGCGGCGCTTCAGTGCGCGCCGCTCGTCCTCGCTCATGCCGCCCCACACGCCGGCATCCTGTCCGGACTCCAGCGCCCACTGCAGGCAGGTGTCAACGACCGGGCACCGGCGGCAGACGCTCTTGGCTTCTTCGATCTGCAAAAGAGCGGGGCCAGTATTGCCTACGGGGAAAAACAGCTCCGGGTCCTTGTCGAGGCAGGCCGCGCGGTTACGCCAATCCATGCTGATCAGTCACTCCATTCCTGGGAAGTCAATACCCTTTGTGAAAATATTCACTAGGGCTTACATAGGAAAGGGGCCCTGGAGGGCCCCCTTGGTCATCTGGATCAAGCGTTTCATGTTAACGCTGTGTAAACAAGGGGTAGTGGACCACGAAATCCCCCAGAAACGTGAGCGATGCATCACATCAGCGGGCTGTCCCGCCGTGTGTCGACTATCTCGGGTAGTGTGCCAGTGTGTCAAGACCCCCAGAAGACCCGCCCGGCCCGTTCGCTGATGCCGGAGACGGCGGACTGCCGGAAGGGCAGGCCTCGGCCGGAACGGACCCTTCGAGCCCCGTCCGTCCCCGCGCCGTTGCCGTGATCTGCGGGATCGTGGCAGCCGAGGCCACGGCCCTGCTGGGCGCAGCAGCCTGGTACGGTTTCCAGCTGGCCAGCGGCGCGCCTGTCATGTCGTTTTGGGGCGCCATTTTCACGCTCGGCCTGCTCCTGGCTTTTGCTTCGTGGCTGTATGCCGTTGCCGTGTTCCTGTTCCGGGGCTTCCGCTGGCCGAGGGCCGGTGCGCTGGTGGCCCAGCTGTTCGTGCTGACCATTGGCTTCCCCACGCTCACCGGCGGATTCCCGGCGGCCGGCGCCGCGATGCTGATCCCGGCCGCCACGGCCATCGTCCTGCTGTTCGACAAGCGGGTGATCCGCTTCGCCTCCCGCGCCGCTTCCGCTCCGCCGGCACTCTAACGCCTCCTGACGTCCTAACGCCTCCTGACTTCGCCGGCCACCGCCAGTTGAACAGGTACCGCCGTGCCGTCCGCCACGAGCAGGGCGCGTCCTGGCGGGGGATGGGGATCCGGGTCAATCCGCAGGCCGAAGATGTCGCCCTCCAGCGGACTGCGGGGCGCAATGAGGATGCCCCTGCCGCCACTGCGGGCTGCCAGAGCGAGCGGAACACGCTGCATCAATGACTGGCTGAACGCGGCTGAGAAAACTATCGCCCAGCCGCGGCTGTTCAGCTCCACGAATTGCTGCTGGGAGGTGGCAGGCAGCATGTCGGCATCATCGACGAGGAGTATGGCGTCCCTTGGCAGGCTTCCTTCCACGGCCTCACGGTGGACTGCAGCCCAAAAATCGCCCGGATTGGAGTCCGGCCCGGGGTTCAGCCAGCCGGGCACCAAGGGATTGAGCACCGGCAGGGAAGCCAGGAACGAGGACTTGCCCGAACCGGCGCTGCCCAGCACGGCAAGGACAGCGCCTCCCGGCAGGGGCACCCCGGCAGGGGCGGGTTCGTCCCCGCTCACGCCGACCACCAGGCACCGGGCGGTTGTACGCACCGGGTGGGCCGCAGCGGGATCTGATCCGTGCAGAGGGACGTCTGAAGCAGGCCCATCGGAAGCAGCGTCGCCTGAAGCTCGATCCGCTCTGGGCATCCGGGTGAGTACGTCCGCCACAGAGAGCTGCACGGGAAGGGGATCCACACGGAAGGGCTTGACCCGCACCGGCCCCTGCATCGCTTCGCCGAGGGCAATGACAGTTCCGGAACCGGCACGTCGACCTCCTGGAACGTAGAGCTGGCAGACCGCCTGGCGCCCGTTCGACAAAGCACCGGATGCCACAGCCCGGCCCGGAACTGGCGGAAGGACGGGCATCTTGGGCCACGCCAGCCTGCTCTCTGCGCTGGCGCCCCGCGGGCAGTAGATGCGGTTGGGGATGGCTGGAAAGAACCGCGACGTCACGAGTTCCCGGTCGCCGGAGATCACCACGGTGATTCCGGCACGGTGACCGTCCCGGACGATGTCCTGGACATGGTCCTCGGCGCGGGTTAGAGGACCGGAGCGGAGGGCCGACAGCCAGGAGCCCCAGCCTGAAATGACCAGCACCAGCGGCGGCCCGAAGGCTGCCGGGAGCCGGCTGAGCCGCCCGGACGCTTCGGCCGCCAGGCGCTCTACGACGCGCATACCGCGGCGGAGGTCGTCGAGGTTTACAAAAGACCCTGCGCGGTGCGCGCCCGCCATGCCGGCCAAGGACCCGTCCGCATCGAGGGCATAGAGGTGGCATTCCGTGGGATGGGCCAGCAGCTGTTGTATCGCCATTGACATGGCGTGGGCGGCATCCCGGGATCCTGCGCCGATGAGAGCCAGATGGCCATCCGTGCTGGGCCGCCAGGTGAGACCGGCCAGCCGCTGCTCCTCGGGCAGGTCCAGCAAGCCCAGCCCTACGGCCAAGTTCCCGGCTGTCCCAGGGGCGGCGTCTGCAGGGACGGCGTCTGCTAGGACGAGGCCGTCTGCGGTGAGTGCGGCCAGGTCGGCGGGATCGGCCATCACGTCGGGCAGCGGCGGAGCCAGCGGACGGTGCACCGGAGAACCTCCCATTCCGGCCCACAGGGAGGCAGTCAGCTTCACCGCAGGCCCGGCGGCGTCTGACGGGGTTGCCGGCGGGAGGCGGCTGCCGGTGACAGAAGGCAGCATCGCCAGCGCCGCGGTGGCCTCAAGCACCCTGACCCGGCAAGTCGCAGGGTCCTCACCGGTGCTGGCAATTGATGCTGACTGGAACTCCTCGGCGGTTTCGGTACCCCTGGCCAGGTAGGCGCGGCCGGGCCGGTTGACGGGTATTGCCGATGCCGCGTTGGTGCCGATCACGTCGGCTGACTCGTGCGCGGACTGCACCCGAAGGGCGATGCTCGTGGTGACGTTCGCCCGGATGTCCGCTGTGAGAGCCCCCTGCGGGCGCTGGGTCGCCATGACCAGGTGGATGCCCAGGGAGCGGCCAATGGCAGCGATCCTCATCAGCTCGGTCAGCGTCTCCGGGGCGTCCTCGACGAGCATCCGGAACTCATCGATGATGAGGATCAGCTGGGGGAGGGAGGGTCCGCCCGCAGGCGCCACACGATAGGCGGCCAGGTCCGGGGCGCTGGCTGCGGCAAGCAGCTGCTCACGCCTGCGGACTTCCGCCCGCAGTGACACAATCGTGCGCTCCAGCTGGTTGCTGGCCAGGTCCGTCAGCATGCCGACGCAGTGCGGGATGCCAGTCAGCGGACTGAGTCCCGACCCGCCCTTGAAGTCGAGGAAGAGAACATTGACGCGGTCCGGCGGATAGCACAGGGCGAGCCCGGCGGTAATCGTGCGAAGCAGTTCCGATTTCCCGGCACCGGTGGTGCCGGCAACGAGGACGTGCGGGCCATCCGCCTCAAGATCCAGGACACGCACTCCCCGGCCGGTGCGGCCCAGGGGGATGATGAGTCCCGGCTCCAGCCTTCCGACCGCCCAGCGCTTGGCGGTCGCAGGAGCCGACAGGTCAAGGACATCGCCCAGCCCGCAGCTCGCAGGGAGGGGATGTCCGTCGGCCGGCACCTCAGGGAAGGACTGGCGGTACGTCCGGCAGTAGCGGTCGAAAACGCCGGAGGGCACCAGGTCTGCAACAAAGCGGTGATGCCCGGCCCGTGCCCGAAGCATGGCTCCGCGCTCGCCGAGTTCAATGTCGGTTTCCGCGGGCTGCTGTCCCCGGCCCGGCAGATGGACCACCCGCCACCCGAGACCGCGGGCAGTTGCGATGATGCCGGCTTCCGGGGTGCCGTCTCCGGCTTCGCCGAAGAGCAGGAGAATGCGGGAGACATCCTGTCCGCCGGACGCGTCCGTCACGGCCGCCAGGGTGCCAGGGATCGTTGAATGGAGTGAGACGCCGGGAAGGAACCGCGCCGCGAGCGGCAGGGCAGAAGCCGGTCCATGAATCGCGATCCGGGTGCCCCTGGCCCGCGGATAACCCGTGAGCTGCATGAGGAACGAGTGGATCAGACCGTGAACCTCCGGCGCTGGCCCCCGGATGGACAGGACAGCAAGGCCCGGATCCAGCAGCAGCGGCACCGCGCCGAGCCCAGGGGGTTTGAAGCCCGGCTGGTTCGGGTCCAGGCGTATGTTGGCCACTTGTTCAGCCAGGCCGAGTCTGAGCCAGGCGCCCGGCGCAGACCCTGGTGCTTCCTTGTACTTTGACGTCTCCCGTTCGGCACTCAGGCCGGAGCCGGCAGGGCTCCGCGCGGGAACCGCAGCGCTCAGTGCAAGATCAGCAGCGGACGGTGCGGACCGCCGTCGTCGATCCAGATCCTGCGCAACCGCCGCCGCGACTGCCGATCTGAGCTCGCGGCGCTGCCGGGCCCCCGAGAACACCGGGACAAGTAGAGACACTGCCGACACCGCCGTGAAGGCCAGAAACATCCACGACCCCGTCACCAGCACCAGCCCCACACCTATGATCACGGGGAGAACCGCCCCGAGGAGCAGCATGGACCGGCCCGCCGGCACAGGCGGTTGTGACACGGTCAGCGGCTCCGCCACAGAGCTTCCGGCGAACCCAAGCTCGGCGTCCCGTGCCCCTGATGGCGCAGCCAGCACGACCGACATGGACGAATTGCCGCAGCGAATACGGGAACCGATCGCGACGGCTGTTTTTGACACCCGTTTGCCGTCGACCTCGGTGCCGTTGATGCTGCCAAGGTCGACAAGGGTTAGTGACTTATCCGTAACCTCGAGTCTGGCGTGCTCGCGGGAGAGATCGGCATCCGGAATCGTCAGTTCGGCGTTGGTCCGGCCGATTCGGTAGCTTCCCCGTCGCAGCGGAAGAACCGAGCCTGCAGCGGGTCCGCTGTCCACCACGAGGAGCACGGCAGCGGGAGGTTCGCACTCCGGTCCCGCCCCGGACACAACCACGTCGGACCCGCCACCGGTGGAAGGACCATCCACCAGAACAGCCCCGTTGACGAGCGGGCTTCTGCCGACTGTCAGCACACCCAGGCGCCTGCCCTCCACCGACAGCCTGCCGGTCTGGAAGCGGTGCGAGAGCTCGGTTTCCAGATCGGACCCCGGGCACCCGTCCGGCGCCGAGACCGTCAGCTCGACCGGTCCGCCTTGGGATAGGGACCCGGGAGCGCGCACCAGAGTGCATTGCAGTTCCATTTGTGTCCGCCTTTCCGGGCCCTTTTGGTGGAAACGCTAGCCCTCTTCACAAGCGAGCCGATCCTGCGTGTCCGTGTATGTGGATAAACCCTCGCCAAGACCGCGATCACTGCCGTCGGGGGAGACTCGGGTAGGCTAGGTCAGCAGACAATGCACAACGTTGGGCTGCCCGAATTCGAAACAGGAGATTTAGTGACTGCTGACCTCGTCATCGTAGGATCAGGCTTCTTTGGCCTGACGATCGCAGAACAGGCCGCCAGTGAGCTGGGCTTGAAGGTAGTCGTCCTCGACCGCCGCCACCACATCGGAGGCAATGCCTACAGCGAGAAGGAAGAGCAGACCGGGATCGAGGTTCACCGCTACGGTGCGCACCTGTTCCACACGTCGAACGAGCGCGTCTGGGAGTACGTCAACCGCTTCACCGCCTTCACAAACTACGTGCACAAGGTCTACGGCGTGCACAAGGGCGAGGTTTACTCACTGCCAATCAACCTGGCCACGATCAACCAGTTCTTCCGCGCCAACATGACGCCGGGAGAGGCGAAGGAACTCATCCAGGAACAGGCCGGGGAACTTGCCGGCACCGATCCCCAGAACCTGAACGACAAGGGCATTCAGCTCATTGGGCGTCCGCTTTACGAAGCCTTCATCAAGCACTACACCGGCAAGCAGTGGCAGACGGATCCCAAGGACCTGCCCGCGGGCATCATTTCCCGCCTTCCCGTCCGGTACAACTACGACAACCGGTACTTCAACGACAAGTACGAGGGGCTGCCGACCAACGGCTACACGGCCTGGATCGAAAAGATGGCCGAGCACCCGAACATCGAGGTCCGGCTCAACACGGACTTCTTCGACGAGTCGCACGAGTACAGCAAGGGCAAAGTGGTCGGCAGCATCCCGGTGGTCTACACCGGACCGGTGGACCGCTACTTCGACTTCGCTGAGGGCGATCTGTCCTGGCGCACCATCGACTTTGAGGAAGAAGTGCTCGACGTAGGTGATTTCCAGGGCACTTCCGTGGTCAACTACAACGACGCCGATGTGCCCTACACCCGCATCATCGAGCCCCGCCACTTCCACCCGGAACGCGACTACCAGGCCGAGAAGACTGTCATCATGCGCGAGTTCTCACGTTTCGCGGAAAAGGGCGATGAACCCTACTACCCGATCAATACGAGCGCAGACCGCGAGCGCCTGCTTAGATACCGCGATCTCGCCGCAGACGAAAAGAACGTCCTCTTCGGCGGCCGGCTCGGTACGTACAAATACCTTGACATGCACATGGCCATCGGATCGGCGCTAACAATGTTCGACAACCAGATCCGGCCCCATTTCGAAAGCGGAGCCAACCTTGAAAGCGGAGGAATGGACGCATGAGCACAGCAACCAAAAGTGAGGCCCAGGGCGTCAGCCAAGTAGGCCAGGCATGGCGGGTCCTGCAGCGGGTCATTTTGCCGAGCCAAAGCCAGATGGACACCGTGCCCCTGTACCTCGACACCGGGACGGCGACGGGCGTGCAGTTGCCGACGTCGAACCTTGAGGCCAACAGCAGGACCCAGGCCCAGACCGTCAGCGCTCCGAGCAAGGAAGCGCACGTGGAAGACTTCCTGACGCGTCATTCGACGTCGGTCCGTCCCGGTGAGCGTGTCTCGTTCGGCAGCTACTTCAACGCGTTTGCTGCAAGCTACTGGCGTCGCTGGACCACCGTCAAGAGTGTCCGGCTGTCGGTGTCCACTGTCGGTTCCGGCTCCGTGATCGTCTACAAGTCGAACGCCCGCGGTGCGCTCCAGCGCGTTGATTCCCGGAATGTCGACGGCGGCTCGGTGAGCACTTTTGACCTCACCCTGGCCCCGTTTGGCGACGGCGGTTGGTACTGGTTCGACCTTGTGGCAGGGTCCGAGCCTCTCGTACTCCGGAATGCCGAGTGGCTGACAGAGGGCGACAACAGCCGGCAGGGTAGCGCCACGCTGCAGATCACAACCCTTAACAAGACCGAATTCTGCATCAATAACCTCAAACTGCTGGCCGAGAACCCGGATGCCCTGGAGCACATCAAGGAGCTCGTGGTTGTCGACCAGGGGACTCAGAAAGTCTCCGATGCCGACGGTTTTGCCGAAGTGGCTGCGGCGCTGGACGGCAAGCTGAGGATCATCAACCAGGACAATCTGGGCGGTTCCGGCGGATTCGCACGTGGCATGTACGAGGCAGTCGAGAACGGCAGCGACTACGTGCTGCTGATGGACGACGACGTTGTAGTCGAGCCCGAGAGCATCTCAAGGATGCTCACTTTCGCAGACCTGTGCAAGACCCCGACTATCGTCGGCGGCCACATGTTCGACCTGTACAACCGCACGGTGCTGCACACCTTCGGTGAGGTCGTGAACCCATGGCGCTTCCTCTGGGAACAGTCCCGTGAGGACATGCTGCTTGGCCACGACTTCCAGTCGACGAACCTGCGTCAGACCAGCTGGCTCCACCGCCGTGCCGATGTGGATTTCAACGGCTGGTGGATGTCGCTGATCCCTACGCGGATTATCCGTGAAATCGGGCTTGCGCTTCCGGTATTCATCAAGTGGGATGACGCCGAATACTCCCTCCGGGCCAAGGAACATGGCTATCCGACCGTTTCGATGCCCGGCGCGGCGGTCTGGCATGTTTCCTGGATCGACAAGGACGACCTTGTGGGCTGGCAGGCATACTTCCACGCCCGCAACAGGTTCATTGCCGCGCTGGTCCACAGTCCCTACGAGTTTGGCGGCCGAATCGTCCGCGAGTCGCACTACGCCGATATCAAGCACCTTGTGTCCATGCAGTACGCCACGGCACGGGGGCGCAACATGGCGCTGCGCGATCTCCTGCGCGGACCGGGGCAGCTGCATGAGCAGTTGGCCAAAAAGCTGCCTGAAATCCGGGACATGATGAAGAACTACCCGGACTCGGTGATCGCCACTGATCCGGACGCCTTCCCAGCCGCGAAGCTGGACAAGCCGCCGAAGCACGGGCACGGTGTCCGCGAACCAAACAAACTTGGGTTGATCCCGATCGCGGCCAAGACCGTGCTGCGCCAGCTGGTGCAGCCCGTTGCGCCGTCAAGCCAAGTCCGGCCTCAAGCGAATGTGGCTCACCAGGACAACCGCTGGTGGCGCATGTCCCAGTATGATTCCGCCGTCGTCACGAACGCGGAAGGCACCGGGTCAGCATGGTACAAACGCGACCCGAAGGAGCTCCGTTCAATGCTTGCAGAGAGTGTACGCCTGCACTCAGTGTTGCTGAAGGATTGGAAGAGGCTCAGTGCTGAGTACAAGGCTGCGCTGCCTGAGATCACATCCATACAAACGTGGAAGAAGACCTTTGACACACATAGTGAACGTGTAGATGAGCGTTAGCACGGAGGAGTTGGCCCGCCCCGGCGTCGGCGGCGGGCTCGCGGAGGTCTTCCGCACGCGGTTCTTACTTAAACTGCTGGTCCGCAAGGAACTGAAGGTCAGGTACCGGGGTTCTGTTTTGGGCCTGCTTTGGTCGTATGTGAAGCCGGGTGTGCAATTCATCGTTTTCTACATTGCGCTGGGCGTTTTCCTCGGGCTGGAAAACAGCCCACGCAACCCCAACGGACTGCCTAACTACGCGATCTACCTGTTTTCTGGAATAGTACTTATCAATTTCTTCACCGAGGCTTTGGGTAACGCTTCCCGATCCATTGTGCACAACGGCGGATTGATCAAGAAGATATACCTGCCGCGGGAGCTGTTTCCGGTGGCTTCCGTATGGGTTTCGGCTGTGCATTTCTTTCCGCAGCTCGTGATCCTCGTTGCGGCGTGTGTGTTCGCGGGTTGGCACCCCTCCGTATTCCAGTTAGCAGCTGCAGTCGGGGGGTTTGCCATTGTGGGGCTCCTGGCGACGGGACTGGGACTGTTGTTCGGTGCCGTGAACGTTTACTTCCGCGATTCGGAGAACTTTGTCGACATGCTCTTGATGGTGGCGACATGGGCGTCCCCAGTGATGTACGCGTGGACTATGGTGGCGGACAAGCTGGGACAATTCTGGTTTACCGTTTATCAATTCAACCCGATAACGGTGGGTGTCGAATCATTTCACTTCGCGTTTTGGCTCCCGACGACGGACGGCAGCACCCCTCTCCCGCCTAACCTGCTCCAGTTTTGGATGCCAGTGGCATTGTTAGTCTCTGCTGGCGTTCTGCTCGTCGGGCAGGCGACCTTCCGTCGGCTTGAAGGCCGTTTTGCACAGGAGCTTTAAAGTTGCCCACCGCTATTGAAGTTAAGAACATCAACAAGCAGTTCGTTCTCCGCCATACCCGGTCGATCAAGGAAGCCATAGTCTGGCTGGTCAAGGGCCGCAAGGGTGATCTGTCAGAGAAATTCCACGCACTTCACGACGTCTCGCTGGAAATCGATCAAGGCGAAGCCGTTGCCCTTCTGGGATTCAACGGATCCGGCAAATCGACGTTGCTCAAGCACATTTCGGGTGTGATGGTGCCCGATAGCGGGACTGTGCGGACACGTGGACGGGTAGCGGGGCTGATCGAGGTAGGCGCCGGATTCCATCATGATCTGTCTGGCCGGGACAATGTCTACCTTAATGGGGCGATCCTCGGCATGACGGAGGAGCAGATCAACGAGCGCTTCGACTCCATCGTGGAATTTGCCGAAATAGGTAAATTCATCGACACCGAGGTGAAATTCTACTCGTCAGGCATGTATCTGCGGCTGGCCTTTTCTGTAGCAGTCCACACCGACCCTGAAGTGTTCCTGGTGGATGAAATTCTCGCAGTCGGTGACGAGCCGTTTCAGAAGAAGTGCATTGAGAAGATCCAAGAGCTGGCGGCGGAGGGTAAGACCCTTGTAGTGGTGAGCCATGATTTGGACCTTGTGTCCCGCATCTGCGACCGCGGAATCCTCCTCGAGCGCGGAAACATCACATTTGACGGCCCGATCGAGCAAGCGGTAGCCACCCTGCGCGCCTAGAGCGGGCAACCCCATACCCTTCACGTGAGCACTGGCATCCTAACAACCTGAACCGTTGGGATGCCAGCTGCGCCTGAAGTCAAGACGATCTACTGTGGCCCAGCGGGCCGCAACCGGTCACTTGGTAGAGCTTGGCCGGTCCTTCCCGATCAACGAGTTTAAGCCCGGGAGCGCTGTCAGCCTTGTCCATGGCGGTATTGGGGTGGGCTCCGCCGTGGACCTCATGGTCATCGAAGATGAGGGCATACTGGACGTTCAATTTCTTCACGGCGGGGCAAACCACCGGATTGACTCCCGCCTCGTCGATCCGGCTCAAGATGACAAGTTCTTCTGGCGTGCGGCGACCGACGATGTGCGGGGACACAGAGCGGCGCAGCGACAGTCCCTCAGTAAGGGACGCACCGGTCCAGGGATCGCCATAAACGGTGGCTTCGGCCGGAACATGGCTGGGCAGGCGGTCCAGAAGCACCCGCTCGTCAGTAGAAACGAGCGGGGCATGCGGTCCGGTCCTGTAGTTGGCTGACGCAAGGACCTGCTCTTTCCCAACGGCACCGAACTGCGCACCCACGGCGATGGCGAAGACTCCGACGATCAGAACGGCGGCGGGCGCAATCTTGTCCAAGGCAGTCGCGCGGGGAAGGCGCAGGATCCTGCTGGCGGTCTCGCCCGCCCGGTTCCTTGTTGCCGCAGAGGCAGTTCCGCGCAGAATGTCTTCGCCACCCAGCACGGCCAGGGGAAGCAGGACGACGGGAAGCATCGCGGCGAGCCGGAATGAGTCGTTGTACCAAACGCCGGTCAGGAAGTGCCGGGTCTCGCTCGCAGGAAGCGCGGACGCCACGACGAAGAGTCCGGCAGCGATGAAGGCCATGCCCAGCACCCATACGAGCTTTCGCCGTGCGATGGAGGCGACAAGTCCCGCGACGAGCATCACGAACATCACCAGGGAAACATGCCTTCCCTGAGGTCCGGCGCCAAGAACCTCGCCGATGGCTTGGGAAACAGTCTGATAGGGCTGCCACCGTGACGCCGTGAGGCTTTGACCAGCCATGTCCCACACGAGGAAGACCAACGGAATGAACACGGCCGTCAGGACTGTAAAGCCGGCCAGCTGCCGTCCCGCGGCCTCCCGGCGCCTGTAGCTGGCGGCGAGGCGGACGAGCTTAGTCAGCAGCAGTGGGAGGGCCAGTCCAAACAGGGCCACGACAAAGCTGGGATGCGCCAGGGCCAGACCGGGCAGGATAAGGATGCCCTGGCAGAGTACCGGCACGATCCTCCGCTTCGTTGGGTTGAGGCCAAGGAGGTCGATCGTCAGCGCCAATGCGACCGGCATGATGGCGATCGCCAACAGGTTGGGGTACAGGACCCCAAAGTCGATCATGAGGTAAGGAAAAGAGCTGAAGCCGGCAGCGAGTGCCCCCGTCAGCAACATGGGCAAGACCTGGCCTGTTGAGATCCGGCTGATCAGGTACATCATTCCGAGCGGCCACATGACCGCGGCAATGACGATGTTGCCGGCGCTGATGGCTTCCGGGACTGAAACTGACGCTGTTGAGGCGACCAATGCGATCAGATCATGCCACGCCGCGGGGTAGAACGCCGCAGAAGCGGCGGTCAGGTTCCCCAATGTAAGGGACGAACCGGATCCGGTGATCAAGATATGACCGATGGCATTCAAATGGAAAATGTTGTCGTACGTTTGGGATATGTTGCCGGGCGTGCCGATAATGCGCGCAAACCGCACCGTGATGATTACTGCCGGCAGGGCGAAGGCGGCAATAATCGCACCGCGCCTGACCCACTCCTGTGCTGATGTCAGGGCCGGATTCGTTCCGTCATGGTTCTCCGCGCTCCTGTCGAACGACCGCCGGGGCTGCGCCCCAAATACGATCCCACGCATGGCCAAAACGTAGCGCAGCACGAGAGCCGTGGCAGCGAGAATCAGGGCGCAGCCGGCCACAGGGATAATCCCGTAGTCACTGTTGGCGTACGGAGCTGCCACAGCAACGACGCCGGCGATGGTGACCGTCGTGGGACCCGATACCGCGAAGAGAGGAAGGCCCCTGACTCCTGCTCCGCGCATGACCACGAGCCCGGGCCCCAGGAAGATCACTGCAGCCAGCAGTAAAACGGGCACGAATGTCACCCAGGGCATGGGGGCTCCTCGACAGTTCAGGGAAATATGGCCAGTGGCCAACACTACTGTAAGCAGGGCGAGCGCTCACTGCCGTCCCCGGGCCCCGCACTCGGTATGGGAGACTAGTCCAGTGAATCGAACGTGGATTGTCATTCCTATGTACAACGAAGGCACCGTTGTCGGCGATGTAATCCGAGGTCTCCTGCCTACTTTCCCCTACGTCGTGTGCGTGGATGACGGCAGCTCGGACGAGTCGGCAAAAATCGCCCGCGAAGCGGGAGCAGTGGTGGTGCAGCACCCGATTAATCTTGGCCAGGGAGCCGCCCTTCAGACTGGCATCGAGTATGCGCTGCAGGATCCCGCGCTTGGGTGCATTGTGACGTTCGACGCCGATGGCCAGCACAAAGTCTCTGACGCCTTCGAGATGGCGAACCGCGTTCTGAGCAACGAGGCAGACATCGTCCTCGGCTCGCGCTTCCTTGACGACCGCACCAAGCTCAGCCCGATGAAGCGGATCGTACTGAAAACTGCCGCGCTCCAGTCCAAGCTGTCCACTGGCCTGGACCTGACGGACGCCCACAATGGGCTGCGTGCTTTCAACCCGCATGTTGCCCGCAACATCAATCTGACGCAGAACCGCATGGCCCATGCCTCGGAACTCGTGAACCGGCTGGCGACGATGAAGCCCCGCTACGTGGAACACCCCGTGGAGATCATCTACACGGATTATTCAAAGGCCAAGGGGCAGTCCCTTTTGAACTCGGTCAACATTCTCGCGGAACTGTTTTTGAGGTAATTCATGCTTATTGTCATCCAGATTATTCTGGTACTCGCCGTCGTTCTGGTTGCCATGATCCTGATGAGGGGCGGTTCAAATGCCAGGCATCTGGCAATCCGCCGTCTCATGCTGATGGTGTTCACTTTCGTCGCAGCTCTGTCGATCTTCTTTCCTCAGATGCTGACCACGGTCGCAGGATGGTTCGGAATCGGCCGAGGAACGGACCTTGTCCTGTACGGCGTCGTTGTTTGGCTCCTGATTTTCATGGCCACCACGTACCAGCGGTTTCGCCAGACTGAAATTTCGCTGACGAAGTTGTCCCGGCGAATCGCCATTGACGAGACTCCGAGAGTCTGGGAAACGGACGGCAAGTAGCATGCCCGCACGACCGTCAGAACCTACACTTGATGTCTCGCTGATCATTCCGACCAACAGCATCCACCGGTGGCTGGACCGGGCTGTTGCCTCTGTTTTGGACCAGGAGGGTGCCAGCTTCGAGCTGATCCTCTACCTTGACGGTGTGGAACTGACCCCGGGCACTGAATGGGTCTCTGATCCGCGTGTGCGGCTGGTCCACGGTACGAATTCCCAGGGGGTGGGGCACGCCTTGCGCGAGGCGTGCAAGCACGCCCGGGGGGAATTCATTGCCCGGCTGGACTCCGACGACGTCGCGCTGCCCGGTCGTTTCGCCCGGCAGGTGGCGTACCTGCGCGACCATCCGGACACAGTTGCCGTCACCGGCCAGGCGCCGTGGATCGACGAGGAAGGCGCGAGAATCGGAGCCTTCGGACACGCATCAGGCGCTGACGTTCGTGGAAAGTTGCTGGAGCAGAACGTTCTCGTCCAGTCAGCGATCATGTTCCGTGCCGCCGACTACCGGGCGGTAGGCGGGTATAACCCGCTAAGGCAGATGGAGGATTACGATCTCTGGCTGCGCCTGGCGCTGCGCGGACGCATGGCGGTACTCGACGCCCACGTCGTTGAATACCGCATCCACCCCGACCAGACCAGCCGGGGCGTGCATCCCCGGGCGTCCTACGTCAAGACTGTTTATGCCGGGCGCAAAAACCTCGCCCACTTACTGGGGAAGTCAGCGGGCGGCCAACTGATCCGCAACACGGCATTCCGCGCGGCCCTGTACATGATGTACTACTTGCCGCCGTCCCTGATACGGCGCATCCGTACTGCAGCCTCCCGCTAGTCCGCCGCACTCACGCCAGTCCGCCGGCCTCCCGCCAGCGCCGCAACGGGGGTGCCTACCAGGCGCTCCAGCCGCCGTCGACCGCAATCGTTTGGCCGGTGACGTACCGGGAAGCGTCCGAGGAGAGCCAGGCGACAACGCCGCGGAAGTCGTCCTCTGTGGCCATCCGCTGCAGCGGGGTCAGCCTCTCGTACCGTTCGGTGAACTCGACTGCCTGGCCCCGCGCAATTCCTCCGGGCGCGAAGGCATTGACGCGCACTGCAGGGGCCATCACCGTGGAAAGGTACCTCGTGAGCTGGACGATGCCGCCCTTCGTGGCGCCGTACGCGGCGGGGTTGCCCATGACGGTGCCTTCGTAAAGGCCCATGTTCGGTCCTACGATCCCGTAAATTGACGACACGTTAATGATGGAGCCGCGTCCATCCGCTGAGAGCTTCGGTGCGAGTTCGCGGGCGAGGGAAAACGGGACGCGGAGGTTCAGCTTTGACGCCAGCTCAAAGGCCTCGTCGGTCTGTTCCGCGAAGGGGACGGCGTAGCCGGGGATGCCCGAGGTGCCGGTGAAGGCCGCATTGTTTACCAGGATGTCCAGTGGCCCGTCGATGGCCCTGGCCAGTTGGGTCGTTCCGCCGTCTTCGAGGAGGTTGACAGCCACCGCCGTGGCCCGTACGCCGTACTGGCGCGCCAGTTGGTCTGCCACCTCTTCGCAAACGTCCACGGCGACGTCTGAGACGACGACGTCGGCACCCTGGGCTGCGAGAGTCCCGGCCAGGACCCGTCCCAGCGGCCCGGCCCCTCCCGTGACCAAGGCCCGACGCCCTTCCAGGCTGAAGAGCCCGTCCAGCCCGGTCACTTGGCCTGCTCGGCGGTGGACCCTGCAGATGCATCCGCGGACCGGTAGCCCGGCAGCGGGGCCAGTCCCGCTCCGACGACCGCTTCGACCAGGCGGAACTCGTGTTCGTCGTCGATGCTGAAAGCGTGCGTTTCCGGTATTTCCACATACCCGTGGCGGCCCTCGTCGAACCAGCTGGTTTCCAGCCGGCGGATGAAATCTGCCCGCCAGACGTAAAAGCTTCCATTGATGCGCAGGTACCGCGGTACGTCCTGGCGGCGGACGACGCCCGTTCCTTCCTCGAAGTACCTCACCAGGCCCGGGCCGTCGGCTTCGGGGCGCACGCCCACCCAGGTCGGGTTGAAGAAGGGTTCGGAGACGGCGACCACGCCGTCCAGCTCCGGCGTGGCCACGAGTGCGTCGATGGCCTCGCGCACCCGCTCGGGAGTGCGGGTCGGGCTTGTCGGGTCCAGCAGCAGCACCATGTCGTAGGTCACCGAGTCGATTTCCTCCATGGTGGCCAGGGCGTGGCGGAGCACGACGCTCATGGGTGCCGTGTCCGACGCCAGCTCGGCGGGGCGTAGAAAGGGGACCTCGGCGCCGGCCGCACGGGCCGTTTCGGCGATGGACTCGTCATCCGTTGACACGATGCACCTGACGGAGTCTCCCAGGAGGGCTGCCAGCGCAACGGAGTGGGCCAGGAGAGGCTTGCCCATCAGGGGGCGGATGTTCTTGCCCGGCAGGCCTTTGGATCCGCCCCGTGCCGGGATGACCGCCAGAACGCGGGGGCGGATGGAAGTATCAGTCATGGTGTCGTTGCCCTCGGGATTCGTGCCCAACGTGCCGGATCGGACGCTGAAGTTGTCTGCAGCTGAAGCTGGTTACCACACTATCGGTTCTTTCCCGCCGGAGGAGTGGGCGGCCCTGGCCGCGTCGCAGATGGCCACGGCGCGAATTCCGTCGGGAAGAGCTGCCGGGACAAATCGGGCCATCAGGTTGCCGGTGGACACGCCCGCCTGCTCCATAACAGCGAGGGTCTGGCGGGCGAGAACCACATCGACCGATGCATCGTCCGGAAAGCGGATGGAAGTGCGTTGGATGCCGGCCGCCGTCGCGATTTCGACGGCGATTTCGTTCTGTACGACGTCCCAGCCCAGCGCGCCATCGGTGGTGCTGACGCGGATGCTCCGGGTCTTGACAGGGCTGACGTAGTCAAGGCGGATATGGACCGCTCCGTGGTCGCCCCAGAGCAGGTCGGCCGATTCTTCGGCCTCGATGCCGAGCAGCCCGTGCCCCAACGTGGCTTGCAGGAATGAAGGCGCGCCGAGGAGTAAGACCGGGTAGTCGATGTCGTGGACGAGGTCGCGCAGGACCCCGCCCTCCGCAGCGCGGGCAGAATAGCTGTCGCGGTAGTCGCGGTTGGGGCGCCAGGACGGCAGCCAGGACTGGGAACGCACCTGGGCGCTGGTGACCTGTCCCATGCGCGGCAGCAGGTCGGCCATGACCGCCAGTCCCTGATGGAACCGCAGCGGCGCGCTCACCGAAATGGTGTCTGATCTCGGGTGCGCGGAGAGGGTACGGGCACTGGCCGCGTCCTGGCTGACCGGCTTCTCCAGCAGGAGTACTTTGGGGCTATGGTCCAGGGCCTCCAATGCATCTTCGACGTGCCGCGATGTGTCGGTGGCGATGATCACCACGTCCAGTTCGGTTTCGGGGTACGAGGTGACCAATTCTACGGAGGCAGGAATATCGCTCCGCCCGGCAAGGCTTGCGGTCGGACGGACGGGGAGTGCGAAGATATCGTCGACACCCATCCCCGCGAGCACCCGCAAATGCCGGGCGCCAATGGAGCCAGTGCCCCTCACGAGAGCCGATGTCCTGCGCCCTCCCTCCGGCTTCCCGGCCAATCGTGCAGAAGGCACCGGAGCCAAGGCCGGAGAGACATCCAAGTATGATGTGAGCGTCATCTGCTCAACTCTATTGCTCAAGGCGCCGCTACTCTAAATGGATATCCAGAATCACTACTATGGTCACTCTGCGGCATTCGCGCACCATTGCGGGATGAACAGGATCCATCACATTTCGGGCTTGGTACAGCACGGATGGACGGTCAAATCGCCCGTCCTGGCCCAGTTTGCAGACTTCAACGACCGCGGTGCCAACCGGAAACGGCTGGTCTGGACATCGGCGTCGCGGGGATACTCGCCCGAAGGGCCAGAGAACCTTTTCCCGGACGGATCCAGCATGATCACCGCCGTCGGGGCCCCTTTCCTCTACCTCCAGAAAGCCGTGCAGGACAAGGACGGGCTGCCGGAGCGTACGCTCGGGCCCCTCGTGCTGCCTCTCCACGGAACAGCACTGGTGAAAGTCAGCGGCGACCACGACGGGTTCGCGCGGGAGGTCCTCCGTCGTGACGGGCCTGCCACGGTGTGCCTCCATATCGAAGACCTCGAGCACCCTGAGATCTACAGTGCCTGGACGGACGCGGGGCACCACGTCATCAGCGCAGGAGACCGCCGGGACCCGCAGTTTCTGGGACGGATCCTCTGGATGATGGCTTCTGCGCAGAAGGTGGTCTCGAACCGCATGTCCACGGCCCTCCTTTACGCCGCAGCTGCAGGCGCGGACGTGGAGGTCTACGGGCCGGACTTCCAGCTCGGACAGAACGCGGAAACGGACCCCGGACTTCGGATGCGTGAGCTGTGGCCGGAATTCTATGGCCCGTCGCCGGACAACGCGGAGCTCAAGCGCATAGCCGACATGGAGCTCGGTGTGCAGGACATGAAGTCGCCGGACGAGCTGAAGAGCTTGCTCGGCTGGAACAGCCGCTCCTTCGGCGCGTTCTGGGATTACTGGGCCAGCGGTCCCCTGGAAAAAGCCCAGGCGGTCCTTGGGCTGCGGAAACGCCCCGAAGGCGCCCACAGCGGCGAAGCGGGCCTTTCCCCGATCCATTTCCTCCGCCATCCGCTTAAACACCTGCCGTCCCCGCTGCCGAAACTCACGCCGGCAGTAGCCGTCGAGGCGGTCAGGCTCAAAGAGTCGGGCCGGCTCTAGGGGTGGCCGCCTGGCTGATTATTGGGGCGTCCGGGCACGCACGCAGCCTCGCGTCGATCGTGAACGGCCGGGGAGACCACGTTGCCGCCGTTTCTGACGCGGGACTGACCGGCGCAGCCCGGGACTCCGCAACGTCGCAACGGGGCCTCAGTCCCTTCGCTGCCGCAGACGGGCGAACTCCCACCGTGTTTGTCGACGACGACGAAGCGCTGAGGTTTGCCGCGGAAATGTCCCTGTCGATCGCCGTCGGCATAGGGGACAACGGCGTACGGAACCGCATCGCGGAGTCAATCATCGCTTCGCCGGAGCTGGCCCCTCTCACCGGTCCATTGGTCGCGGCGAGTGCCACCGTTGATCCCACCGCCCGTCTAGGGGCCCTTGCACAGGTCTGCGAGCACGCCCACGTGGGCCCGCTGGCCGATATTGGCTTAGCGGTCATCGTCAACACAGGCGCCATTGTCGAACACGAGGCCGGGGTCGGACCCGGGACGCACATCGCCCCCGGTTCAGTGCTTTTGGGGGCCTCGTTCGTGGGCAATAGAGTATTTGTTGGGTCTGGCGCCCGCATCCTTCCCGGCTGCACCGTGGGAGGACTATCTGTGATCGGTGCGGGCGCTGTCGTGACGCGTGATCTCGCCGGGGGAGCAACCTACATTGGTGTTCCGGCCCGGGAACTCATATCCAAGAAAGGCGCAACTCCGTGACCATCGAATCCAAAGCCCAGCATGTGACGTTCGGTCCGCATCGCATCGGCCCTGCCGAGGAAATTTTCGTCATCGCCGAGGCCGGAGTGAACCATGACGGTGACGTCACAGTTGCCCATGAACTGATCGACATGGCGGCCGACACGGGTGCCAACGCGGTGAAGTTCCAGACCTTTAAGCCTGAGTCACTGGTCACGGAAGCTGCAGACACCACGCCGTACCAGAAAAAGGCCGGGTTCGCCGAGTCCCAGTCTGAGATGCTGAGGCGCCTGACGCTGCCCGAGACCGCCTGGGTTGAGCTGCGGGATCACTGTTCCGAGCGGGGGATCACCTTCCTCTCCACACCCTTTGACTACGACAGCGCACGGATGCTGGCGGATATCGGTGTTCCGGGACTAAAGATCGGCTCCGGAGAGCTGACCAACACCCCTTATCTGGCCGCGATCGCCGAATTCGGCATTCCGATGATCGTATCCACGGGAATGGGAACCCGGGAAGAGATCGCCGCGGCGCTCGAGGCGACGGCCAAAGCGCCCGCGACCGTCCTGCTGCACTGCGTCTCTGCCTACCCCGCACCCTTGGACGAGGCCAACCTGCTCGCCATCCCCGCTATGCGGAAGGAATTCGGCGTCGAGGTCGGCTGGTCCGACCACACGCCGGGCTCCCTGACGGCCATCGCGGCCACGGCCCTGGGGTCGACGCTGCTGGAAAAGCACATCACCACCGATAAGACACGCAACGGTCCGGACCACTCCGCGTCGCTTGAGCGGGACGAGTTCGAGGACTACGTGCGCTCCGTCCGTGACGTCTACCGGGCGCTGGGTGACGGCAACAAGCGCAGGATGCCCAGCGAGGAAGCCAATGCCGGACTGGTGCGGCGCTCCTTCCACGCCGTACGGGACATCGCAGCGGGTGCCGTGATCACGGAGGACGACGTCGCCATCCTCCGCCCGGAGGGCGGACTCCGGCCGTCGGCACAGGTTGTGGGCCGCTCGGCAGGCCGCGCCGTGAAGGCCGGAACGCCAATGACCGCCGAGGACCTGGCCTGACGTGCTGGTACTGGGTTTTGTAGGTACGCGGGCGGATCTCTTCCCACTCGCCCCGGTCCTGGTCCAGCTGGCCGGAAATCCTGACGTGGAGTTGCACGTAGCAACTGCCGTCGGGTTCCCGGCCGGGACAGCAGCCAGCCGGCTTGCTGAGGCAGGACTCCAGGACGGTGCGTTCGTGCATCATGACCTGGGGCTCCACCTCGATGATGCATCCGCCCAGGGCCAGCTGGCGCTGGGCCCGAAGCTGTCCGGGAGCATGGCCGACCTGATTCAGCGGAGCCAGCCAGACGCCGTCGTTGTTCTTGGCGACCGGTGGGAGCTGCTCTATGTTGTACCGTCCGTTGTTGTTTCAGGCGTGAGGCTGGTGCATCTCCATGGCGGGGAAGTCACTGAAGGGGCACTCGATGAGCGCGTCCGGCACGCTGTGACCAAGCTGGCGGACCAGCACTGCGTGAGTACGGCCGGGGCCGCGCGCCGGGTTGCCCAGCTTGGCGAATCGCCGGAACGGATTCACCAGACAGGCGCCCCCGGGCTCGACCGGTTCAGGAAGCCGAATCCACTGACAGATGACGAGTTCCACGCAGAGTTTGGCCGGCCCCTGATCCGTCCGCTGCTGATGGTCACGTACCACCCGCCCACAGCCGAGATGGCCGGGAACGCCGGTGCCTTGGCACGCCAGGTGTTCGACGAGTCCATTGGAGCGGCAGGCACAGTGATTCTGACGTATCCGGGCTTCGACGCCGGGCGCAACGAAATCGTGGCCGAACTTGAGGCGATTGCCGCCGGCGGCACCGCGATCGTACGGGAGAGCCTGGGGCCGCTTTATCCCCGTGTCATGGCCACCATCGATGCCCTGGTGGGGAATTCCTCCTCGGGAATTCTTGAGGCTGCAACCTTTTCCGTGCCGGTCGTCAACGTCGGAGACCGGCAAAAGGGGCGCGAAAGCGGCGCCAACGTCATCCACTGCCGCGACGAGCGTCCGGGGATCCACGCTAGTATTGAAAAGGCTTTGAGCGCGGAGTTCCAGGAATTGGCCCGTCACGTGGTCAATCCGTATGGGGACTCGCATTCGTCAAAACGGATCGAGCGCGTAGTGGTTGGCAGCGGACGGACGCCGCTAACCAAGGCCTTCATTGACATCGGCGCTGGAGAATGACACGTATGAGTACTGACGGCCCCCTCGGCAACGTCTGCATCGGGCAGGACGCCACCGTAAGGCAGGCGCTGGAGACTATCGACCGCGGCGCGTCCGCGATAGCCCTCGTCACCGACGAGTCGGGCAAGCTCCAGGGAGTGCTTACCGACGGCGATATCCGTCGCGGCCTGCTCAAGGGGGCCGAACTCGACGGACTCGTCCACGAGTACGCCAACCGGGCACCGCACGTCGTCGGGCCCGATGCCACCCGCGCCTCCGTGCTGGACCTGATGCGCAGCCTGCGTATCAGCGAAGTTCCCGTGGTGGATGATTCCGGCAAGCTCATCGGGTTGCACACCCTCAACGACATTGTCGGCCGGTCGTCCCTGAGCAATATTGCCGTCATCATGGCCGGAGGCAAGGGCACGCGTCTGGGCGCGCTGACCAAGGACACCCCGAAGCCACTGATGACCGTGGCCGACCGGACCATCATCGAGTGGATCATCCTCGGGCTGGTGGAATCGGGCGTCACGAACATCTATGTCTCGGTGGCGTATCTGGCCGAAAAAATCATGGCCCACCTGGGCGACGGCTCGCGGCTCGGCTGCAAGATCAAGTATCTGCATGAGGACCCGGCGAAGCCCCTCAACACCGCCGGTGCGCTGGGGCTGCTCCACCACGAGCGGCCTGACATTTCCGAGCCGGTGCTTGTCACCAACGCCGATCTCATGGTGCGCTATTCGGCAGCGGAGCTTCTCGCCTTCCACGCGTCCAAGAACGCGAGCGTGACCGTTGCTGCCCGGCCGTACGTCCACCAGGTGCCTTTCGGCGTCCTGGACATCGGTGAGGGGCGGTCAATCTCCGCTGTGGTGGAGAAACCGAGCATCGAATTCGAAATCAGCACGGGCATTTACGCAGTGTCGCCTGAGGCGCTCGCGCTGGTGCCGTACCTTGAACCTTTTTCCATGCCGGAACTCGTTCAGGCCTGCATCGAGCAGTCCAAGACAGTGGCCGCATGGCCGATCGAATCCGATTGGATCGACGTCGGAACTCCCAAAGACCTAGCAACAGCGAAAGGCCAGTGATCACCTTGATTCAGCAGAACCTAACGGGCAAGACCGTGGTTGTTACGGGCGCCGACGGCTTCATTGGAAGCCACGTCACCCAGCGGCTGATCGCACAGGGCGCCAACGTGCGGGCCCTTTGCGTCTACAACTCCAACGGTTCCTACGGGTGGCTTGATGACCTGAGCCCCGAAGAGCGTGACTCCGTCGATCTGCGCCTCGGCGACATCCGCGACGCGGAATACGTCTCCGATCTGGTTGCCGGTTCGGACGTTGTCCTCCACCTTGCGGCCCTCATTGCGATTCCCTACTCCTACGAGGCACCCCGCTCGTACGTGGAGACAAATGTCGTGGGCACGCTGAACGTCCTCGAGGGCGTGCGCCGCCACAACGTGCCGAGGCTGGTGAACACCTCCACGTCCGAGGTCTACGGCACCCCCAAGACCGTGCCGATCACCATCGAAAACGAGCTCCGCGGCCAGTCCCCGTACAGCGCGACGAAGATCGCCGCCGACAAGCTCTGCGAGGCATGGGCGAGCTCCTTCGAGACTCCCGTCGTGGTGCTGCGCCCGTTCAACACCTACGGTCCCCGGCAGTCCGCACGTGCCGTGATCCCCACGGTTCTGCAGCAGATGGTTGCCGGCGCCGACAAGATCCACCTCGGCTCGCTGACCCCCCGCCGCGACTTCACTTATGTCACTGACACTGCCGACGGATTCCTGAAGGCAGCCAGCGCGGACATCCCGCTGGAGGGCCAGGTCATCCAGCTCGGCACCGGCTATGACGTCTCCATCGGGGAACTCGTTGAAATGGCCCGCAAGGTCACCGGATCGACGGCGGAAATCATCACCCAGGACGAGCGCGTCCGCCCGGAAGCCAGCGAAGTCATGCACCTTCTGTCGGATCCGTCGCAGGCACTGGCCGAACTGGGCTGGGCCCCGCAGGTCAGCCTCGAAGAGGGCCTGCGCGAATCCGCCGAGTGGATCAAGGCCCGCGGTGTGGACCTGTCCGCGGCCGCTCGATACTCCCGTTAAGTTTTGCCAGAAAGGTCAATTGTGGCGAGCCGTATCCCACTAGCTGTACCCAATATCGGCGAGCGTGAAGCCGAACTCGTAAACGAGGCCGTCGCCAGCGGGTTTGTCTCTTCCGTGGGGCAGTTCGTCTCAGAATTCGAGCAGAAGTTCGCTGACTACGTCGGCGCGAAGCACGCCGTGGCGTGCGCTTCGGGAACTGCGGCGCTGCACATTGCGATGCGCCTCGCCGACGTTCAGCCGGGGGACCTGGTTGCCGTGTCGGACTTCACCTTCATGGCAAGCTCCAATGCGGCGTCCTACCAGTTCGCCGACCTGCTTCTGGTGGACTCGCTGGCCGAGACCTGGTGCATGGACGTTGAAAGCCTGCGCCGGGAGATTGAGCGCAGGACGGCGGCGGGGGAGAAGCTGCCCAAGGCCATCGAGATCGTGCATATCCTGGGCCAGCCCGCCGATGCCCTTGCCGCGCGGGAACTTGCGGATGAATACGGCATCATCCTGATCGAAGATGCTGCCGAGGCCCTCGGCGCTATGTGGACCGAGGGGCCGCTGGAAGGCCGCCACGTCGGGACGGTCGGCCACATGGGCGCGTTCTCGTTCAACGGAAACAAGATCATGACCACCGGTGGCGGCGGGATGTTCACCACCGACGATCCTGAACTGGCGGCGAAGGCGAAGCACCTGTCGACGCAGGCCCGGCTCCCGGACCGCGGCTACCTGCATGACGAGATTGGCTTCAACTACCGGCTAACCAATATCGCCGCGGCCCTCGGGGTGGCACAGCTCGAGCGCCTGGACGGGTTTGTTGCCACCAAGCGCAAAATCGCGGCACGCTACGCTGACGCCTTTGCCGGTAGCGGCATCCAGACACCTCCCAACCTTCCCGGGCAGGAGTCCACGTACTGGCTGTACTCGGTGCTCGTCCCTGCATCGCGTGGTGCCGGGGCACGGGACGAACTGCAGGACTTCCTGGCGGAGGTCAACATCGAATCGCGTTCCCTGTGGCGGCCGCTGCACATGCAGCCGCCCCTGAAGGATGAACTGACCCTCGACGGCGCCACCGGTGAAGACCTGTTCGCCCGCGGCCTTTCGCTCCCTTGCTCGACTGACCTTACGGATGACGACCAGGATCGGGTCATCGAGCGTGTCCACGAATGGCTACGACTCAGCGGTGAGTAGCGCCGGGCGGGCAGATGTTGCCGAGTCCGGGGACAGCAGCGCCATGGAAAGAACTGGCAGGAACTCCATCCTGTATCTGGCCGGCGCGCTCATGCAGGGCCTGGGCATCTTCCTGGTGCAGCCTTTCGCCCTGCGTGTGCTCAACAACGATGCCGAGTGGCAGGAACTCTTCCTGGCCGTCTCGGTCATCCAGGTCGGTGTGGTGCTCGGAGCCGCAGGGCTTCCGCTGGCGATCACCAAGACGTGGTTCGACCACAACGGCGCCGCCAAGGCACGCTCGATCAGCGGCTTCCTCAGCCTGTTCGGCGCGGTTGTTGGCATCCTCGCGGCAGCCGTGTACTGGTGGCTGGCGCGCGGCAGCGAAGGAACATTCAGCTTTACCATTGCGCTCCTGACCATGGGCCTGCTGGCCACCGTGTTGGCCGCCCAAGCCCTGCTGCGGGCGCAGGGGCGTCCGGTGGCTTTTGTCCTGCTGAGTCTTGGTTCATCCGTGGCCGCCTACGGCGTGGGCCTCGTTGCGATGCTCCTGGTGGGTGCTTCGGCCAGTGTCTTCATGATGGGCTTCGGCGCCGCTGTCTGCCTGACGGCCCTTGCGGCGCTGTTCGTCGCCCCGCCGTTACAGCCTTTCACGGTGCCGGGCGCCGCGAAGGAGGCGCTGCTTATTGGCTTCCCCGTGCTTCCGCATACGGGATCAATGATGCTCCTCACCCAGGGGGCGGCCTTTCTCTTGGCGGCTGTGGCAGCGGAGGGCGTCTCCGGCGACTACGGCAAGGTGCAGATCTTTGTGCTGGGAACGGTGACGTTGCTGGGCGCACTGAACAACGCCTGGGTGCCGGCGATCATGTCGGCGAAGCCGGATGAGCGGCCGGAACGCATGCGTTCAGTGATGAAGACCGCAAGTTTCGCCGGCCTGGCGATCGTCGTGGTGGCGAGCGGCGGGGCCAACGTGGTGACCCATGTCATGGCCGTTGGACGGGAAGACCTGATTCCGGTGGCGCAGATCATGCCTCTAATCGCCCTAGGGTACCTGCTGTACCTGAATGCCTCCTCGCTGCTGTTCGCCGACAAGGTGACGTGGATTTTGGCGGTAGTGACGCCGTCGGTGCTGGTCATTTCAGCCCTGGCGGCCCTCTGGCCGGCGTCTAACGGGAACCTGGTGCTCATGGCTGCAACTTCTGCTGGGTCGTTTTTCCTGCTGGGCGGCGTCTACTTTCTGGTGGCACGACGACGGGCCCCCGGCGGGTGGCCGATGCGCACCTATGCGCTGTGCTGTCTTGCCGCGGTCGTGTATGTCATGGTGCTCTTGATGGTGCCCCGGGACATCGTGTCCGGCATCATCACGGCAGGCGTGTTGGCCGTGGCATCGGTGTGTGGACTTGCACTATGGCACCGGCGCAGGGCAAAGCGGACGGGAGAGGCTTCACAATGACTGGCACCAGCAGCCTGGAAACTCCTGCGCAGCCAAAGACGGCCACGGAACACAAGGAGGCAAAGCCCGCACCGCGGACCATTGTCTTCTTCGACTTCGCCCGTGGCATTTCTGCACAGGCCGTCGTGCTGGGCCATGCACTCAACATCTTCCTGCCGGGCATCTTCATGGTCCCCGGACAGCGCGTCTTCTACATCCAGTCCTTCGCCGTGGTGATTTTCTTCGTCCTCTCGGGGTATTTGATCACCAGTGCCGTGCTCAAGAAACGGAGCCATGCAGGGTTTACGTTCGGTACCTACCTTCTGGACCGGGTCGCGCGGGTTGTCTACCCCCTCCTGCCGGCCGTTGCACTGATCGTTGCTTTTGATTTCCTCGTGTTCCAGGGTTCCAGGCGCCTGCCCTTCATCACTATCGATCTCAGTCCCCAGGCGATTGCCGGCAGTTTCACGATGCTGTTCAACCATCCGGTGCTCCAGGAGGTCGCCGTCAGGACCTCGACCACTTGGATCGACGTCGGTCCCGTGGGGACGGGCGCACCGCTCTGGTCCGTGACGGCCGAATGGTGGATCTATGTGGCGTTTGGGATCCTGGCGCTTACTGTGCTGAGCGGCAAGCGGATGGGGATACTGCGGGTGGCCCTGCTGTTGTTCGCCATCGCCGTCCCCGTCGGTTACATGGCCCACGGATCCTACGAATCGCTGGCCTGGATCATCGGCATGCTCTACGCCATCGCGGCTCCAACCCTGCGGAGAATGCGCGTATCGGCGCACCTGTGGCTCTTTGGCCTGGCTTCTGCCGTGTTCGCGGCGGGCCTTCACTACACCGGGCAAAACCTCCACGCCGCCGTGACGGTCGCGGCGTCGGCTGTCGCGTTCTGCCACCTGTTCCTTGCGCTGGAAGGAAGGGCCGCAGGTGCCGCCGACAGCTCTGCCCGCGGCAGGCTTCGGGCATCTGCCAGCAAGTGGTTCGATTCCGGCAGCATCTTCCTGTCCAGTTTCAGTTACTCCCTATACCTCGTGCACTTCTCTGTGATTACGTACATCTGGTTCTACCTGCACTCAGTCCTATCAGCTTGGCAGCTCATTCTGCTGTCGCTGGTCATCTGTAACCTTCTCGCCTATGCCTACTACCTCCTGGTCGAGCGCCACTTCCACAAGGTCGGTAAATGGCTTAAAAGGCACCTGCTGCCGCCCAAAAAAGAGGAAGCGGCGGCGCGCTAGGTCCTTCCTGGATCCCGTTGGCGGCAAAAGAACGTGGCCGGGTGGTTCCCCTATGCGTTGGTTTCCCCACGTTCCCTTGTCGCTCACCTGCGTTTGACAGTGACTCCGCTGAAGCTGTAGGTGATGGATCCACCCTGGAACGGCACCTCGCGGTAGCCGTTGTACTGTACGGCTACCCCGAGGGGATACCCGAGACCGCCACCCTGCCAGCCCGCCTTGCCCCAGGCTGACCAGTAGGGTTCACCGACCATGTTTGCGCCGGTTGCGGCGGTGTAGTAGCTCGTGGCCCGTTCGAACGGCTGATAGCAGCCACCGCCGTAAAGTCCACATTTCGCAGGTCCAGTCGGGTAGCCGACGCCCGCCTGCCAGCCAGCCCACTGCCACGATCTGAAGTAGGCCCCAAAAACGGCATGGGCGCCGGTAGCGGGGGAGAAGTAGACGTTGGCCTTTTGGAAGGGCTGGTAGCAACCACCACCATAAAGCCCGCAAGCAGTCGGGCCGGTCGGATAGCCAAGACCCTGCTGCCAGCCTGATTCCTTCCATGCATCCCAGTACGAACCGGTCACTGCATGGGCCCCGGTGGATGCCGAGAAGTAGATGTTGCCCTTCTGGAAGGGCTGGTAGCAGCCACCGTCGTACAGGCCGCAGGAAGCCGTCGCGGTCGGGTATCCGATTCCTTGTTGCCAGCCTGCAGCTTTCCATGCGGACATGTAGCTGTTGGTCACGGCAAAAGTACCCGCGACAGGAGTGGCATAGACAATGCCGCCCTGGAATTTCTGGTGGCATGTTGTGGAGGCCGGCGCCCCATAGGGGCAGGTGACATCGCTCGTAGGGTAACCGATGCCGCTCTGCCAGCGCGCCGCACCCCAAGCCTTCCAATAGCTGCCCGTGACAGGATGTGCACCAGTTGCGCTGGTCCAGTAGATGTTGCCGCCCGCATAGGACCGGTAGCATCCGCCGCCTACCAGGTTGCAGATGTCGGACTTGGAGACTGCCGCTCCAAGGCTTCCTGAGGCTCCGCCCAATGACAGCCACTTCCGCTCGATTGCGCCTGCAGAGTCCACACCGTTCCTGGCAAAGGTCTGCAGCTGTGCGTAGTTGCCGTTCCAGACATTCGAGTCGCCTGCAAAGGGCCCGCTTGGGCTAAACTGCCAGATACTGTACTGGCTCCAGCTGGATGGGATAGGCCCGGCGTTGTCGGTCGCGGCGGTTGGGTAGTTGGCCACCCACAAGGGATAGTCGCCGAAACCGACGGCATCATTGGTGCACTGCTTCCACCAATTTGTGTTCGTGTAAATGACGGGCAGCCGTCCGGTCAACGACCGCATGGTGTTGCCAAAGTCCCGGACCCACGTGGCCAGCTGCTGAGGCGTCCTGTCATAGCAGGTGTTTCCGTGGTAAAAGCCGTTGATGGTCTGGCCTGCGTAAGGGTTGAATTCGAAGTCCAGCACTGGGGGCATGGTGTAGCCGTCACCCGACCAGCCACCGCCGTTTGCCACGAAGAAGCGGGCCTGGTCAGCACCAGAGGAGGCGTTGGGGATGGCGAAGTGATAGGCGCCGCGAATCATGCCTGCGTTGCGGGCTCCCAGATATTGTGAAGAGAAGCTGCCGCTGATGAAGTAATTGCCTTCGGTGGCTTTCACATATGCAAAGCGCGAGCCCATGTTCCATTGCTGTTGCCAGTTCACGGCGCCTTGGTGGCTGCTGACATCCTGGCCCTTGACGCCAAAGGACGGGACCCATGTAGCTTCTGTTGCAGCATCCCGCCGCGACTGCACGGCAAGCGGATTGCCTTGGCCCATCTGCGCGCCGTCTGCGCCTACCGCTGCCCGCATCGCGGCCTTCGCTGCTTCGGAATCGAGTTCGGTGCCCGGGGCAGGCTCCACGGGGGCGCTTGTTTCGCCTGCGGTGGCAGGCGGCGGTGATTCCACGGCTGAAGCCGGAACTGGCACCCCAAAACCCGCAAGAACCACGAGGGCGAAAAGGCCAGCGCTGAACGGGCCAACAGTCCTACGCCGTGCAGTTATGGTCATTGTCATATATCCGCTCTGCAGTCCAGGCCAGTGGCCCTAACAGGCCGGTAGGCACCGCCGGGCAGACGCGGTTAGGTCGCCCCCCCGCTCGGCCCAGCCCCAAGGAGTAGTCCTTGGCGCGGCCCACCCTACCACTCATGTTGCTACTGTTGCGAATGATGGGCTTGGTTCCAGTGTGATTTCTGAGACGTGGTGGATCGACTTTTGCTACGGCAGCCCGTTCGGGGATTTCAGCGTCAATCCCGGCAGCTCTAGACTGGAGGCCATGAAGGTTTTGGTCACCGGCGGCGCCGGCTACATCGGATCACACACGGCTCTGTGCCTGCTCGAGGACGGACACGAGGTTGTCGTGCTGGACAACCTCATGAACTCGAACATCGAGGCAGTTCACCGTGTTGAGGAGCTCTCCGGCAAGAAGGTGGAGTTCCGCGAGGCGGACCTCCTTGACGCTGAGGCTGTTGACCAGGTCTTCGCGGAGGGCGGATTCGACGCCGTCATTCACTTCGCCGGTCTGAAAGCCGTTGGCGAATCCGTGGCGAAGCCGCTCTGGTACTACAAGAACAACGTTGTGGGTACCCTCAACCTGCTCGAGAGCATGGACAAGGCGGGTGTCCGGCGGCTGGTCTTCAGTTCGTCGGCCACCGTTTACGGCGCCTCGGAGCACGTTCCCCTGATTGAGAAGTCTCCGCTGGACGCGACGAATCCCTACGGCAGGACTAAAGAGCAGATCGAGGACATCCTGTCTGACCTGAGCGACGCCGACCCGCGGTGGAGCATCGCACTTCTGCGCTACTTCAACCCCGTGGGTGCGCACGAATCGGGGCGCATCGGCGAAGACCCCCATGGCATCCCCAACAACCTTTTGCCCTTCGTTGCGCAGGTTGCGGTGGGGCGACGTGAGAAAGTCATGGTGTTCGGCAACGATTACCCCACGCCGGACGGGACGGGGGTACGGGACTACATCCATGTCATGGACCTCGCAGCCGGCCACTTGGCAGCGCTGAACTACCTGCAGACCAAGACCGGCTCGTTCCGCTGGAACCTTGGGACCGGCCGGGGTTCGTCCGTTTTGGAGGTCATCGACGCGTTCGGTGCTGCTGCGGGACATCCAGTCCCTTATGAATTCGCACCCCGCCGGCCGGGGGACGCGGCCGTCAGCTACGCAGATGCTTCCGCCGCATTGGCAGATCTGGGCTGGTCGGCGCACCGTGACCTGGCGCAGATGTGCGCCGACCACTGGCGCTGGCAGAGTGCCAATCCGTACGGCTACGCCGGCGCAGAAGTGACTGAACCGGCAACAGCCGCTACGTCCTAAGCTCTACGCCATCGCTGGTCAGTTATCCACATGCCTGTTTTTGTGACTTGGCTCACGGGATAGCATCCTTTAGCTTTAACCCAGATGTACTGCCTCCGCTGGGGGCGGCAGTCGTTCGGGGGAATTCATGGATGCAGTACGCATTGTCGAGGATGAAGTCCGGGAGCTGATTCGTCGGCGGGGTCTCGATCCGTTGCACCAGACGGCCGAGGTCAGGCGGCTCGTGGAAGCGGCCGTGACTGACTATGACGAGCGCGCCCTCATGGGGCCGCTCCCGCCGTTGGGGCCCCTGGAGTCAGCACGCCGGTTTGTCTTTGATGCGGTGGCCGGGTTCGGTGCCCTCCAACCGTTTCTGGATGATCCGGGCATCGAGGAAATCTGGATCAACGCGCCCACTGAAATCTACATCGCCCGGAACGGCGAATCTGAACTCACATCCCTGACCCTGACGGACCAGCAGGTCCGGGACCTCGTTGAGCGGATGCTGAAGAGCTCGGGCCGGCGGCTGGACATCTCATCACCCTTCGTGGACGCAGCTCTGCCTGACGGATCCCGCCTGCACGTGGTCATCCCGGACGTCACCAGACGCCACTGGGCGGTCAACATCCGTAAGTTCGTCGTGAAGGCGAGCCGGCTGGATCATCTCGTGGAACTGGGCACACTGACCCCTCAGTCCGGGCGCTTCCTTGGCGCCGCTGTCGCGAGCGGACTCAACATACTGGTGTCAGGCGCGACGCAGGCGGGGAAGACCACGCTGCTGAACTGCCTAGCAGCCAGCATAGGCAGCCGCGAGCGCGTCATTACGGTCGAGGAGATCTTCGAACTGCAGTTTCCGCTGCGCGATGTGGTCGGGCTCCAATGCCGGCAGCCGAACCTCGAAGGCGAAGGCGAGATACCGCTCCGCAGGCTGGTCAAGGAAGCCCTCCGGATGCGGCCCGACCGCCTGGTGGTGGGCGAGGTCCGCGAAGCAGAGAGCCTCGACATGCTGATCGCCCTCAACAGCGGGCTTCCGGGGATGTGCACCGTCCATGCCAATTCAGCCCACGACGCCGTGACCAAGATGTGCACTTTGCCGCTGCTCGCCGGGGACAACATTTCCAGCGCGTTTGTGGTTCCGACTGTGGCCTCGTGCATCGATCTGGTGGTTCACTGCAGCCGCCTTGCCAACGGGCGGAGGCAGGTGACCGAAATTCTCTCCCTGGGCAGGCGGGTCGAGAACGGAATTATCGAGTCCTCAATGATTTTCTCGACGACCGGCGGCCTGCTGGAACCGACGGCCAACACAATGCCGGCGGAGGAGAAATTCGCCAGAGCCGGTTATGAGGTCGCGGCACTCCTGGACCCGCGCTGATGGCTGCGCTGCTGGGGGTTCTGATAGGAGCCGGACTGTTCCTCATCTGGTGGTCGGCTTGGGACGAGCCCGCGCGTCCCAAGCGAGAACCGCGGACAAGCCGTCTCCATGACTTGCTGTTGTCTGCCGGCATTGAAAAGGTCACCGGCGCCGGTCTCATCGGCAGCTGCCTGGGACTTGGCGCCTTCGCGACGCTGGCCTTCTTCGCCGTGAGCAGGTCCTGGCCCATCTCCGTTTGCTTTGGCCTGTTCGGCGCCTGGCTCCCGGTGGCGGTGGTGAAATGGCGGGTCAAAAGACGAAGCTCCGTCCTGCGGAGGGTGTGGCCCGACGTCGTGGACCATCTGCGGTCGGCCATCCGGGCCGGGTTATCCCTGCCCGAAGCACTGATACAGCTGGGCGAAAAGGGGCCGGAGGAGCTCCGGCAAGTGTTTCGCGACTTCGGCTCGGACTACCGCTCGGGCGGCCAGTTCGACGCATCGCTGAACAGGCTCAAGGAACGGCTGGCGGACCCCGTAGCTGACCGCATCATCGAGGCACTTCGGCTAACCCGGGAGGTGGGCGGCTCCGATCTCGGCAAGCTGCTCGGGACCCTCGCCGAGTTCCTGCGCGAAAGTGCACGGACCCGGAGCGAACTTGAAGCGCGGCAGTCGTGGACAGTCAACGCTGCCCGACTGGCCGTCGCGGCGCCGTGGATCGTCATGCTTCTGCTGGTCAGCCGTCCGGAGGCTGTGGCTGCATACAACACCCCCGTCGGGGCAGCCGTGCTGTTGGGAGGCCTGGTTGTCTCGCTGGTGTGCTATTCGGTCATGCTGAAGATAGGAGCCCTCCCAGAGGAAGAGAGGGTGCTGCGATGACCTCCGTTCCGGCGGCTGCGATCGTTTGCGGCGCATTCCTGGGTGCCGGTCTGTGGCTCCTCCTTGTCAGGCTCCCATTCATGCGGTCCATCAGTTTCGTGGAACGGATCGAACCACAGCTCAGATCCCAAAACCTCGAATCAAGGCTCCTGCGGGCGGAGGAACATGTCCTCACTCCTTTTGGTCCCCTCGAACGCATACTCCGCCCGCTGATCAGGGAAGCCACAGCCAAACTGGCCAGGTTCAACCTTGGCTCCGCAGCTCTCAGCCGCAGGCTTGCGCAGGCACGCATCGACAAGTCGCCCCTGGACTTCCGGGCCCAGCAGCTCTTCTGGGGGCTCTGCACATTCATTGCAGCCGTGAGCGTGATAGTGCTGGCAGCGCTCTCCGGGAGGTTCAGCCCTGTCCTGGCCGTGGCGGTCTCCGTCGGCAGCGCGATCGGCGGATTCCTCTTCAGGGATTACTGGCTCGGGGTGCAGATCAAACGGCGGGAGGAGCGGATGCTGGCAGAATTTCCCAGCCTGGCGGAAATGATTGCGCTGGCGGTGGGCGCCGGGGAGAGCGCCACCGGAGCCCTCGACCGCGTCTGCAGAACCGCCCGGGGCGAGCTCTCCAAGGAATTCAGCAGGGTCTTGGCCGAAACCCGTGCGGGCAAGCCCCTGGTAGAAGCTCTTCAGGAGTTTTCTGCACGCACAGACTTGGGGCCGCTCATACGCTTTGTTGACGGCATCATGGTGGCTGTGGAACGCGGGACGCCACTGGCCGAAGTCCTTAGGGCGCAGGCCCAGGACGTCCGCGACACGGCCAAGCGTGAGCTGATGGAGTCCGCCGGCAAGAAGGAGATCGCGATGATGGTGCCGCTTGTCTTCGGTGTGCTGCCCCTCACGGTGGTGTTTGCCGTGTTCCCCGGAATAGCGGCACTCAGCCTGAACTTTTGACGCCGCTGCTCCGGCAACCGCCGGAAGTGGCCACATCCAACAAACAACTCCGAGAAAAGGAAAGCACATGACATTCATGGCCAGGCACGGACTTGCACTTGTCGCCGGAGTGGCGGCGCTGATCGGCCACTCCTTGGCTGCGGCCCCGCACCCCCGGAAAACAGCGACCTTCGCGGACCATCCTGAACGCGGGGACGTGCCCGGCTGGGTCATGATCACCCTGATGTCCGCGGTCCTTGTTGCCGCGCTGCTGGCCGTGGCCGGCCCGGCCCTGGAAGCCATGTTCAACCAGGCGATGGACACGGTCGGAAAGTAGCCCGTGAACGAAACCGGTGCGGCCATTTCCGGACGTGAGCGCGGTGCTGCCGTTGTCGACTTTGTGCTTGTGGGCGCCCTGCTGACGATGTTTTTTGTCTCCCTCATTCAGCTCGCGCTCATCCTGCACGTCCGGAACACACTCATCGACGCTGCGGCGTCCGGCGCCCGGCACGGAACCTTGGCGGACCGGAGCGCGGACGACGCCCGGCACCGTACCGGCGAGCTCATCGGCACAGCGCTCAATGCCGACTTTGCCCGCGACATTGAAACGCGTGAAGTCGTCTTCCAAGGGCTGCGGACACTGGAGGTGACCGTTAGGGCGCCACTGCCGGTCATCGGTCTAATCGGTCCGCGCGGAGGGCTGGAGGTCACCGGCCATGCCGCGATCACCGGCTGACCGCAGGCGGCGCCACTTCACCAAGCAGGTTGGGGACAGACTCCGGGAGGCTCTGTGCCTCAGCCCTGGCGGTACTCCTGGCCCCCGCGGCAGCCTCGGCGGCCAGGGCACCCAGGATGCCCGGCGCGCAGGGGACGACGTCGGGCAACGGGGGAGTGCGGTCGTGGAGTTCACGTTCCTCGGACTACTCCTCATGGTTCCCGTGGTGTACTTCATCATCACTGTTGGCCAGCTTCAGGGCGGCTCGTTCGCCGTAGTGGGCGCAGCGGACCAGGCGGCCAAGGTCTTCGTGGCCCAGCCCGATGCACCGTCGGGCCGGGCAGCCGCAGAGCAGGCCACAATGGTGGCCCTTGCCGACTACGGACATCCCGCCGGGAACGCCAGCGTCGAGATCCACTGTGACTCCGGCGGCGACTGCACCACGGCGGGCTCGGCGGTCACCGTCACCGTCCGGCTCACCGTGCCGCTGCCTTTCGCCCCCTTCGGGGAGGCAATGCGTCTCAACGCCGGCCAGCTCAGCGCTTCGGCCACCCAGGTTGTGGGCAGGTTCCGTTGACGCCTCCTGCAGCCAGCCGCACCTCCGCCGGTCCAGCGCGAACCGGCCGCGATGAGGACGGGCAAATGACAGTCCTCATCATCGGGTTCGTCATGCTGGCCCTGCTGGTCAGCACCGTGGTCATGGCGGCGTCCAGCCTTTACATCGAGCACAAGAAACTCCTGTCGCTGGCGGACGGGGCCTCCGTGGCCGCCGCCGACTCCTACACACTTGGCCAGGTGGAAACGGCCGGCGGCACTCCGTCCGCACTGCTGAACGGTGACAGAGTCCGGAACGTTGCCGCCGATTATCTCAGCCGCAGCGGCGCCTTCGGGCGCGTCGACGGACTGGCCGTCGCAGCCGGAACAGGGACGCCGGACGGTTCCACCTCCGTCGTGGTCCTCAGCGCCACCGTGCACCCGCCGGTGGTCAATTTCCTCATCCCGGATGGCATAACCATTGCCGCCACGTCCACCGCACGCTCGCGGCTGACCCGGTAGCCAGGCCGCCGGTCCCACCGTCAGGCCGGTCAGGGCGGATAGCGTACGCTTAAACAACCATGGCTCAAATTGATTTTGCTGCAGAAATCCGCGCGCTGCGCGGCACCTATACCTCCATCGAAAAGGTCACCGATGTTGAGGCGCTCAAGGAAGAGATCGCAGAACTGAGCGAGCGGGCCGGCGAGCCGGACCTGTGGGATGACCCAGCGGCCGCCCAGGTTATTACCTCGCGGCTGTCGCACCGCCAATCCGAGCTGGAGCGGCTGAACACTCTGGTTTCCCGGATCGACGACCTTGAGGTGCTGGTGGAACTCGGCCAGGACGAGGACGACGCCGACTCCATGGGGGAGGCTGAGGCGGAGCTTGCGTCCATCCGCAAGTCGCTGAAGGACCTCGAGGTCGTCACCCTGCTCTCCGGCGAGTACGACGAGCGCGAGGCAGTGGTCACTATCCGCTCCGGTGCCGGCGGCGTCGATGCCGCGGACTTCGCCGAGATGCTGCTGCGCATGTATCTCCGGTGGGCAGAGCGCCATGGCTACCCCACCACCGTAATGGACACCTCCTACGCGGAGGAGGCGGGCCTCAAGTCCGCCACCTTCGAGGTCAATGCGCCATACGCGTTCGGCACGCTGAGCGTCGAGGCGGGAACACACCGGCTGGTCAGGATCAGCCCGTTCGACAACCAGGGGCGCCGGCAGACCTCCTTCGCTGCCGTGGAGGTCATTCCCCTCATCGAACAGACAGACTCCATTGACATCCCGGACAACGAAATCCGCGTGGACGTCTTCCGCTCCTCCGGCCCCGGCGGCCAGTCGGTTAACACCACTGACTCAGCGGTCCGCCTGACCCACATCCCGACCGGGACCGTCGTGTCCATGCAGAATGAGAAGTCGCAGCTGCAGAACCGCGCCGCCGCGATGAGGGTGCTCCAGTCGAGGCTCCTGCTGCTCAAGAAGGAGCAGGAGGACGCGGAGAAGAAGGCATTCGCGGGCGACGTCAAGGCATCCTGGGGCGACCAGATGCGCTCCTACGTCCTGAACCCGTACCAGATGGTCAAGGACCTCCGGACTGAGCACGAAGTGGGAAACACCTCCGCCGTGCTGGACGGCGCCATTGACGACTTCATCGAAGCTGGCATCCGCTGGCGCACTGACAACCGCAACGCCGAACGCTAGACGCATCCGCCCGGGCAAGGAACCCAATCCCGCGACACGCCCCCCTGACTCCCGCCTGAGCCCGGGGGCCCGTGCGTATAGTCGAGAGGCCGGAGCTCTTCTTCCCCCTAGAGAAAGCCCCCGCGCCGGTTGCAGACCATGCCCATAAAGCCGTGTCCTGCAGGGTTTTAGGGTCATGATCCGTTTCGAAAATGTCACCAAGGTCTACGACCAGAAAGCCAGGCCCGCCCTGGATTCTGTCAGCCTTGAAATTGACCGTGGTGAATTCGCCTTCCTCGTCGGCGCGTCGGGATCCGGCAAGTCCACGTTCCTGCGCCTGGTCCTCAAGGAAGACCGCGCCACCTCCGGCACGGTCCACGTCGCCGGCCAGAACGTCGCCAACATCTCAAGCTGGCGGGTGCCCCGCCTGCGCCGCGGAATCGGCGTGGTATTCCAGGACTTCCGCCTGCTGCCGCAGAAGAACGTCTTCGCCAACGTCGCCTTCGCCATGCAGGTCATCGGCAAGAGCCGCAGCGTCATCCGCGACACCGTCCCCGAGGTGCTCAAGACCGTAGGCCTCGAGGGCAAAGAGAAGCGCATGCCGCACGAGCTCTCCGGCGGTGAGCAGCAGCGTGTGGCCATTGCCCGCGCCGTAGTCAACCGTCCCGGCATCCTGCTGGCCGACGAGCCCACCGGCAACCTGGACCCCACCACGTCCATGGGCATCATGGGTGTCCTGGACAAGATCAACCAGAACGGCACCACCGTCGTCATGGCCACGCACGACGACGACATCGTGAATGAGATGCGCAAGCGTGTTGTGGAGCTCAAGAACGGCAAAGTCATCCGTGATGAAGCCCGGGCCCTCTACACGTCGATGATGCCTGTGGTCGGCCGGTCCCGAAGGCTGAAGGACGCCAGCGGACGCGATGAGGCCGCGGACTCCGCCGGCCAGTCGGCCGGCGAACAGGCAGCGCGCGAGCAGGCAGGGGAGGGTCGGCTGTGAGGCTCCAGTTCATCCTCGGCGAGATCGGCGGCGGCCTGCGCCGCAACCTGTCGATGGTCGTCTCCGTCATCCTGGTGACTTTCGTGTCCCTGACCTTCGTGGGCGCCGCCGGTATGCTCCAGCTCCAGATCAACCAGATGAAGGGCTACTGGTACGACAAGGTCCAGGTGGCCATCTTCCTGTGCGGCGAAGGATCGACGGCGGCCGGCTGCGCCTCGGGACCGGTGACGGCCGAACAGCAGGACAACGTGCGGACCCTGCTGGAATCGCCTGCGGTGGCCCAGTACGTCAACGATTTCCAGTTCGAATCCAAGGACGATGCCTACAAGCACTTCAAGGAGCAGTTCTCGAACTCTCCGATCGTGGATTCGGTCACGCCGGACCAGCTTCCGGCCTCGTTCCGGATCAACATGAAGGACCCGGAGAAGTACCAGATCATCAGCGAGACGTTCTCCTCACAGCCGGGCGTTGAAACTGTCATCGACCAGCGGCAGGTCCTGGAGCGGCTCTTCTCCGTGATGAACGCGGCGTCCCTCGTGGCAGTCATTATCGCCGGTGTTATGACGGTGTGCGCCATCCTGCTCATCGCCACCACAATCCGGCTTTCGGCGTTCAGCCGGCGGCGGGAGACGGGCATCATGCGGCTCGTGGGTGCCTCGAAGACAGTGATCCAGTTGCCCTTCATCCTTGAGGGGGTGATCGCTGCGGTGATCGGAGCAGCCCTGGCATCGGGAACGCTGTGGGCTGTGGCCCACTTCTTCCTGGGCGAATACCTGTCCAAGCAGTATCCGGACACCGCATTCATCTCCCCGGCGCAGACCCTGCTCCTGGCCCCGGCGCTTGTCGGGCTGGGTGTTGTTCTGGCGGGTACTTCATCTCTGCTCACGCTGCGCCGATACTTGAGGGTGTAGGCCATGCTCATCGAAGGAATGCCCATGACCAGTTCCGGCAGGCCCGTGCGAAGAAGCCCGGGGGGGCGCCAGCGCAGGGTTCTTAGTGCCGCCGTGGCACTGGTGCTGGCCGCGGGCTTGGGGGCGTCGGCTCCCGCCTTCGCAGACGACCTTGAAGACCAGCAGGCCGCCCTCAAAGCCGAAGCCGCCCGGGTCCAGCAGTCGCTCGAATTCGTCGACGCAAAAATTTCCAAAGCTGTCGGCGACCTGGTGATCTACCGCGGCCAGCTTCCGGCCGCGCAGCAGGCGCTGCTCGAGGCCCAGGGCCGGGTGGCGAGTGCCGTCAAGGAAGTGGAGGCCCTCGCTGCCAGGGTGGATCTGGCCCAGCAGAACAAGGCTAAAATCACCCAGCAGCTGGATGCAGACAAGCAGAAGATCGCCAGCACGAAGAAGCTGATCGGCCAGATCGCGACGCAGGCGTACAAGTCCGGCGGCGTGCCGTCAGATCTGACCCTGTTCTTCGGTTCCAACAACACGGGCAGCCTCACTGACACGATGGACATGGCCGACCAGGCATTGCGCAGCCAGAACTCCGCAATGGACAAGCTCACGCAGCAGAACGCCACCAACGTCAATTCGCAGGCACGCCTGCAGGCAGTCGAAGCCGAGATCAAGGACCTCAAGGCCAAAGCCGATGCGGCGCTTGCCAAAGAGAAGGCCGCCCGCGATGAGGCCGCCGCCAAGAAGGCCAAGGTGGACAAGCTCATCGCCGACACCACCCGCCTCAACAATGAGCTCGAGGCCGCCAAGCCGGGAATCCAGAAGAAACTGGCAGCCGTTAAGGCTCGCCAGGACGCAGTCGCGGCCGAAATCGTCGAGCGTGACCGCAGGCTGCGGGAGGCGTGGCTGGCTGAGCAGCGGCGGATTGCCGCTGCCGCCGCGGCCGCGGCTAAGGCGAAGGGTGAGGAACCGAAGCCCTTCGTCCCGGTGACCGGCCCGCCGTCGGCCTTTGGCCTCCGCCACCCGTTCCCCGGCAGCGTACCCATCACCTCCGGTTTTGGGTGGCGGGCGACGCCGCCCGGCACCATCGATTTCTACGGTGCCGGCGGCTACATGCACACGGGCATTGACTTCGGTGCCGCTTGCGGCACGCCGGTGTACGCGGCGGCAGCCGGCGAAGTTTTCTCAGCCGGCTGGGCGGACGACGGCGGCGGGAACAACGTCAAAATCTCGCACGGTGTGGTCCAGGGCAACTCACTGACCACGATCTACTACCACAACACCAGTGTGGTGGTCTCGGCCGGACAGCAGGTCAGCCAGGGCCAGCTCATCGCCTACTCGGGCACCACCGGAAACTCCACCGGCTGCCACTCGCACTTTGAGACCTGGCTGAACGGTGAAGCTGTTGACCCGATGCGCCTGCTGTGACAGGGGGCAGCAGGTGCCTGTCGGCGCGGGCCCGCCGGTGCACCTGCCGTAGAATAGTAAAACTTTGTTCCGGTGCCGCCGGGACAGCCCATACCGAGAACTGAGGAGTTGAACCGTGCCCAAAGAAAGTGGCCGAAAAGTCGTGGCCACCAACCGGAAGGCCCGGCACGACTACCACGTCATGGACACCTATGAGGCAGGCATCGCTCTCATGGGGACGGAGGTGAAGTCCCTCCGCGAAGGCCACGCCTCCATGGTCGACGGGTTCTGCACCTTCTATAACGATGAACTCTGGATGGAGGGCATCCACATCCCTGAATACAACCAGGGCAGCTGGACCAACCATGCGGCGCGCCGGCGGCGGAAACTCCTGCTGCACCGTGAGGAGCTCATCAAGATCTCGCACAAGATCCGCGAATCCGGCTTCACCATTGTGCCGCTGCAGCTGTACTTCGTGGACGGCCGCGCCAAGGTGGAGATCGGCATCGCCCGGGGTAAGAAGGATTACGACAAGCGCCAGACCTTGCGCGAACAGCAGGACAAGCGCGAGGCCCTCCGCGTCATGCGGGAACGCAACCGGCGCTAGGACTGCCAGGCCGACGCGCGGTGCATTGGCTGGAATGAATGGCTGCCCCGATGCGTTATGATTGGTAGTCCGGCAGGGATCTGGTCCAGAACCTGCGCCCAGCCGGTTTGGTAACAAAATACGGGGATGATCGGTTTCGACGATGTTAGTCGCGACAGGTGAAGCGGGCCGAGGATGCAGAATTATCTCGTAAACGCTGTCTGCAAACCAATAAGTGCCGAATCTAAGCGCACTGACTTCGCTCTTGCTGCCTAAGCAGTAAGACAGTCCGTCAGCCCGAGGTTGCTATCGCCCCGGATCCTGGCGTCATTTAGATAGCCACTGCTGTTTGCTCCCGTCATCGGAGTAAACGGGACTTTTAGATGACTGGGCCCGGATCAGCCGCCTGTTTGCAGGACGGCTGGGGCCGAGAAATTCCGACGCAAACTGCGCCCGGAGAAGCCCTGACAACACGACATCGGACGGGGGTTCAATTCCCCCCATCTCCACTAATTCCCGTTACCTGACGGGGAATGCCCGGACTTCGGTCCGGGCATTCCTTGTTTAATCAGGCCTTCTGTTCACCGACGGCGTAGCCCGCCAGGGACTACCTGCCATGCCCCCGCCGTTGTGACAGGTATCACGAATCCAGCGATTCGAAACCAGCAGTAGGGAGGCTCCCCATGTCCACGGCGGCTGCAAACGAACCGGGTCCCGTCGACGACGGCGCGGCCCTCGACTCCTATTCCGAGACGGTCATCAGGGTGGCCAGGACCGTCACGCCCCATGTGGCCGCCATTGAGATGACGGGGAACCGGCGCAACGGCCGGTTCCGGGTCGGCGCCGGATCCGCGGTCCTGTTCACCGAGGACGGCTACCTGCTGACCAACGCCCACGTGGTGGCCGGCACGCAGAAGGGCCGCGCCGTCTTCGCCGACGGCTCCGGCACTGATCTTGACGTGGTGGGCGCGGATCCCTTGTCCGATCTTGCAGTGGTCCGGGGCCGCGCCCCGCACGTCGCTCCTGCGGAGTTCGGGGACGCAGAGTCACTGCAGGTGGGGCAGTTGGTGATTGCCGTCGGGAACCCGCTGGGGCTCTCGGGTTCGGTGACGGCGGGTGTGGTCAGCGGACTGGGACGCGCCATCCCTGTCTGGGCCGGACGCAACCGCAGGGTCATTGAGGATGTCATCCAGACCGATGCCGCCTTGAATGCCGGCAGTTCCGGCGGGGCACTGGCCGACTCACAAAGCCGGATCGTCGGAATCAACACCGCGGTGGCCGGTGCCGGGCTGGGGCTGGCTGTTCCCATCAACAGCACCTCGCGCCGGATCATTTCCGCGCTTCTGTCGCACGGCCGGGTCCGGCGGGCCTATCTCGGCGTGGTCAGCACCCCGATCCGGCTGGGCGCAAGCGAAGTGGTCCGTACCGGCCAGCGGGAGGGGCTGCGCGTGGTGGAGGTGCTCTCGGGTTCCCCGGCGGAGCAGGCAGGGCTCCGGACCGGCGATGTACTGCTGCGGGTGGGCTCCAGAGCCGTCAGCAATGCCGAGAGTCTGCAAAAACTCCTCTTCGTCGAGGCCATCGGCGTCCCCATGAACATAGCCGTACTGCGCGACGGACACTTGACCGACATCACAGCCGTGCCCGGCGAGATGGCGGACTGGGGATAGGTACAGGAACCGGACACAACGGGGTGGCCAGGAAATCCCTGGCCACCCCTAATCTTTGTTTTCCGGCAATCAGCGTTTCTTCAGATGCGCTACGGGGTCCGCTGCTCCCTCATGCGGGGCCTTGGCCTTCTTATCCGCGCGTTTCTGTTTGATGGTCTTGCCCGCTTTTTTCTGCTGTTGCTGGTGCGGCGACTTGTCCGGCATGGCGTGCTCCCTCGTCCGAGGGGCAGGAGGGTGCCCCTCCCTACGTAAATTACGCCTGTTTCGGTTCAGATGTAACTGCCCACATGGCCCGTCAACCCGTGACGTCGGCGATTCCCACAAACCTGGTGCCCACGCCGTCGAACTCGCTCCGTACGAATCCGGCCGTCGGCGGGGGAACCTCGGAGGAGCGGTGATGGTCGCACACGACGTACGTGAACTCCGGCCACCACTTCTTTGGCCGGGCCGCCTCCTCGTAACCGCAGACCGCGCAGACGAGGTGCACCCACACCGGCCGCTTCCCTGTCCGATTGGCGCGGGACTGGACGAGCCACGCAGGCGGATTGTCCAGCAGTTCGCCAAGCTGGGCTTCGGTCAGAAGCTTGGGAATGCCGTGGCGCTGGGCCATTTCCAGTGGTACATCCAAGGCAATTGCCGCATCACGTCTGCTGATCATCCAGTCCACGATACGGTAAGTCATGAGCGATGCCAGCCAGACCACCGCGCCCACGCGCCTGCAGCGACACGTGCTGGCGGTCGCGATCGTGGCGTCCTTCATGGCGATCCTCGACAGCTTCGTTGTCAGCCTGGCACTGCCCGCCATCGGCAGGGAACTTGGCGGCGGCCTCCGCATCCAGCAGTGGGTGGTGGACGCCTACCTCCTGACGCTCGGGGCGCTCATTCTGGCGGCCGGCTCGCTCTCGGACCATTTCGGACGGGTGCGTGTGCTGCAGTGGGGGCTGGGCGGGTTTGCCCTCACCTCGGTCCTCTGCGGGGCAGCCTGGACCGGTGAAATGCTGGTGATAAGCCGGGGGCTGCAGGGAGTGGCCGGAGCACTCCTGGTGCCCAGCTCGCTCGCGCTGATCGTCAGCCACTTCGACAGTGGCGCGCAAGGTGCGGCCATCGGCAAATGGTCGGCGTGGACGAGTGCCGCGGCCATCGTGGCCCCCTTGATCGGCGGCGTGTCTGTGGACCTGCTCTCGTGGCGGGTCATCTTCTTCGTCAACATCCTGCCCGCGGCGGCCATCTGGCCCGTACTGGCCAGGCTACGGAAGGCCGACGCCGCCCCAGGCCCTGCCGGCAGCATCGACATAGCAGGGGCGCTTCTGGCCGTCATCGCTCTTGGCGGACCGGTTTATGCGCTGATCGAACAGGGGACCGCGGGGTGGGGCAGCCCGCAGGTCTGGATGCCGCTGGCCGCCGGCGTCGTGGCCACGGTGCTTTTCCTCATCCACGAATCGAGGACAGCCGCGCCGCTCCTGCCCCTGGGCATGTTCACGGTCCGGAACTTCGGCTGGGGCAACATCGCCACCGCCGCGATCTACGGCGGATTTTCCCTCGGATTCTTTGCGCTGGGTATCTACATCCAGCAGGTCGGCGGCATGAAGGCGACCACCGCCGGCTTGGCACTGCTGCCCTCAACGGTGATCCTGATGCTGTTGGCATCGTTCTTCGGGGGACTCGCCGGCAAATACGGGCCGCGGTGGTTCATGGCCGCCGGCCCGGTGCTGTGCGCGGCCGGGTTCCTGCTCACGCTGTCCGTTGGCGGCTCCCTGAACTACTGGACCCAGGTCCTGCCCGGGCAGGTGGTCTTCGGCCTCGGCCTGTCCATGACGGTGGCACCCCTGACGGCGGCCATCCTTGGATCAGTCCCTGAGAAGCAGGCGGGCGTGGGCTCCGCGGTGAACAATGCTGTTTCGAGGATCGCCGGCCTGGTCTGCATCGCCTTTGCGGGCTTCATCGTCGGTCCCGAACTGACGACGCCGGGCCTTCACCGCGCGTTGCTGGCCACCGCCGCGCTGCTGTTGCTGGGTGCGGCCTGCTCCGCCGTCGGAATCCGGAACCCGGTGCGGGCTAGCCGCCGCTGACCGCGATTCCCGCCGCGGCAGCAGCCAGCCCCAGCAACAAGTTGGCGAGGATGTTGGCGGCGGCGGCGAGGTAGCGCCGTTCACTGGCCAGGCGCACCGTCGCAGTGGTCCAGGAACTGAAAGTGGTCAGGCCGCCGGCGAATCCGGTGGCCATGGCAGCGTGCCATTCGGGGCCGAATGCCGCGGTGACGCCCACCGACAGCCCGATGACGAAGGAGCCAGCCACATTGACCAGCAGGGTAGCCCAGGGCCAGTGCCGCCGCGTCGACGGGAACCCGGCCAGCCAGCCATCAACGGCGAACCGGAGAAGCGCCCCGGCGGTGCCGAAGAGACCAACGAGGAGCGCCGTCACTGTCCACCGCCACGAGGAGCGCCGCGGAAAGCACGGAAGGCGCCAAGCACCCTGCCGGTCCGCCAGCCGGCGGCAGCCGCCGCCAGCCCCAGCAGGACGGACAGTCCCAGATAGAGAAGACCCAGGCCGGCGAGCCCTCCCCGGGTCAGTTGGTCCGTGGAAAATACGACGGCCGAGAAGGTGGTGAAAGAGCCCAGCACGCCCGGCCCGATGGCCGCGCGAAGCCAGAACGCGGTCTGCGGCCGCGCGATCCAGATGGTGGTGAGGGCCGCCAGCACGAAGCTGCCAACGATGTTGATGCCCAGCGTGGCCCACGGCAGGTCTCCGGGCTGGTCCGGGAACAGCAGTCCCAGCACGTACCGGAGCTCGGTGCCCAGCAGCCCGCCGGCGGCCACGGCCGTCCAGACCCGCCAGCCGTAGCCGGAGCCCGTCCTGGAGGCGGTGCCGGTGCGACCGGCCAGGGGAGCCCGCACCTGTGCCTACAGGTTGGCCATGCGGCAGCCGGGATGCGCGGAGTCGCTGTGGATCCAGAGAGCGGAGGCCACTTCGTCGGCGAGGTCAACGTCGCGGCTGGTACCGGGGGAGCCGATGCGGACGACGAGCGCACCGCCGAAGGGCTTGCGGCCGCGCACCTCGACGTCGGCGTCGAGGCTGATCTTCTCCGCGGCGAGGTAGCGCAGCAGCTCCGGGTTCTCGTCGCTGATCCGGGTGATCCTGCCGGTGTGGCCGTCGTCGAGCTCGATCATCCGGTGGGCTGACGGCATCCGCACGGTACCGTCAGCCGAGGGGATGGGATCGCCGTGCGGGTCCCGTGACGGGTTGCCCAGCCGGGCTGCCAGCCTCTCAACGAACGTGTCCGAGACCGCATGTTCCAGCTGTTCGGCCTCGTCATGGACTTCGTCCCAGCTGTATCCCAGGTCCTTGACCAGGTACGTCTCAATGAGCCGGTGCCGCCGGACCATGGAGAGGGCAAGCCGGACGCCCTGGGGCGTCAGCGTGATGGCGCTGTACGGCTTGTGGAGGACGAGACCCTGGTCCTTGAGCTTGCGCACCATCTCGGAAACCGAGGAATTGGCCACGCCGAGGCGCTGTGCAAGCTGGGTGGAGGTGATGGGCTTGTCCTGCCATTCCGTAAAGGAATAGATGACCTTAACGTAGTCCTCGATCGAGGAGGAGGGCGTACTGGTCTTCACAGCTTCAAGCCTACCTGCTGCCACCACGGCCCTCCGCCCTGACAGCCCGCCAGGTCTGCGTGAGGTAGGGGAGCTGCAGCGGTTCGCCCTCGGCATGCCCCAGGTGCTCATGCAGGTACCAGGCCAGGTTGCCGGTCACCTTGGCCCGGGTGGCGTCGTTGGCCGCGAGGTAATAGCTGCGGGACTTGGCCAGTTCGAGGATGTCGTCCGGGGTGACGGGATCCTCCCACCGGGTCAGGTGGCTTTCGAGGGACGTGAATTCCGGTCCAATTTTGGGGCGGAAGTCGGGTTTATGGACGTCCCCGGCGTGCATGATGCGGGACAGCCGGTGCACCCAGGGCACTGATGTGTCCAGCTGGTTCCAGATCAGGCCCAACACCCCGTGCGGCTTGAGGATCCGGGAAATCTCGGTGCTGGCCCGCAGCGGGTCGCACCAGTGCCATGCCTGGGCAACGCTGACGACGTCGAACGCCGCCTCGGGCAGTCCGGTCGCCTCCGCGGTCCCTGCCAGAGCTTGAACCCCGGGGTAGGCGCGCCTGAGCTGCTCCAGCATGTCCACGGAAGGGTCCACCGCGCTGACGCTCAGCCCGCGCTCCACCAGCAATGCCGTGAATTTGCCGGTTCCGGCGCCGATGTCGGCAGCAGTGCGAGCCCCGGCCGGAATGAGCCAGTCCGCGGAATCGTCAGGGTAGCCGGGACGGACGCGGTGGTAGTGCTCGCCGCCGTCCTGGAAGCTCTGCCCAAGCTCCTTCCGCCGCCCGTGATGAAGTTTGGGACCGCCCCGTGCCACGCACAGTCTCCTTAGCCCGACGTCGAAAATTACCTTTCGAATTTACCGCACGGGGACCGCTGCCGTGGGAGGCCGGGATGGTGCCGTAGTCCGGGGTGGCGGCTAGTCCTGCGCGCAGGGTGCGGCGCCGGCGGTCCCAGGGGTGTTCGGCGCCCACGCGGGGTAGGTGCGGGTGTCATTCGCCGGAACCCAGCGCCCGGCATCCACCACGTAGTCCCAGCCGAGGCCGGAGCGGCGGAGTTCCTCGATGCCGGCGAGCAGCCGCTGGGCGTCCTCCAGCCGTGATCCCACCCCGAAGCTGGCGCGCAGGGAACCGGACGGCAGGCCGAGGCGCTTCAGCAGCGGGTGCGCGCAGAAGCGGCCGTCGCGCAGGCCCACGCCGTGTTCGGCCGACAGGTATGCGGCCACCAAGCCGGCGTCGTAACCCTCCACGGAGAAGTTGACCACGCCAATGGCGTCGTCCGGGTCGCTGTCCGCAAAGATCTGGTGGACGGTGACGCCGTCGATCCTGTGCAGCCCCTCGACGAGGAAGGACCGGATGGCGGCCTCATGGGCGTGCCAGCCCTGCGGATCAAGGGCAGCGACGACCTGGGTTGCCCTTGCCAGGGTGGCTGCGCCGAGCACGTTGGGTGAGCCGCCCTCGTGGCGGGCGGGGCCGGTGGCCCAGCTGACGCCGTCGAGCCTGGCCTCGCTCACGGCGCCGCCGCCGGCGAGGTGCGGGGTGCCGGCGTCGAGCCAGTCGGGGCGGCCGATCAGGACGCCGGCCCCGAAGGGGGCGTAGAGCTTGTGGCCGGAGAAGGCGAGGTAGTCGACGTCGTCCGCGGCGATGTTGACGCGGCGGTGCGGCGCGAGCTGCGCGGCGTCCACCACGATCCGGGCGCCGAATTCATGGGCCAGCGCAGCGAGGCGCCGGATCGGAAGGATTTCGCCGGTGACGTTGGAGGCACCGGTCACCGCAAGGAGGCTGACATCGCCGTGCTCAAGTTCGGCGCGCAGGCTGCTAATGGTGGCTTCCAGCGTTTCCGATGCCACCACGCTGCGGTGCGGTACTCCCTGCCACGGCAGCAGGTTGGCGTGGTGCTCGATGTCCAGGTACAGCACTTCACCGGTGTGGTGGTGGTCCTCCACCGGCAGGCAGCCGGCCAGGAGATTGAGGGAGTCGGTGGTGTTCCTGGTGAAGATGACGGCGTCATCGGCGCGGCCGCCCACGAACTCCCGCACGATGCTCCGCGAGTTCTCGTAGACGGAGGTGCTGATCTGCGAGGCATAGCCGGCGCCGCGGTGCACGCTCGCGTAGTACGGCAGGATCTCGTTGAGGTACGCGGAAACCACCGACAGCGCAGGCGCGGAGGCGCCGTAATCGAGGTTGGCGTAGCGGACGTGGCCGCCCTGGATCAGCGGAGCCTGGATTTCCGCGCCGGTCACGGCAGCCAGGGGACGGCCTGCGGCGGCAAATCGGCCGTCCAGCACGCCTGCGGCGGTGGTGGAAGAAAAGGTGGCAGTCGTCATGGGACCTCACTGAGAAAGGACCCCGTGTGACGGGGATCCGCGCTTGCCGGGTCCGTTCCGGATCGGCCTGGTCGTCACCCGGGGCACCCCACCGCGAATGGAGGGTTGCCGGCCAGCTAACCGGGGTTTAGCGCTGGCACTCGTGACCTGTTACGAGACTAGGACATCCGGACGGGCGATGAAAAAGCCTGTTCGGAATGTTAAGCGGATTATTACGCAGCCCTAATATGGGGCCCCAGGCCGAATAAACGACGGCGAACGCCCGTAGAAGGGGACATCCGCCGTCGTAATATTCAGCGCAAAGGGCGCAGGGCGGGGTGCAACGAAAACTAGAGCAAATCGTCCAGCTGCGGATTCAGGCGCTTCAGGACTTCCGAGTGCAGGATCGAGTTGGTCGCCAGCGCATTGCCCCCGAACGGGCCGTCGGTTCCTTCCAGGGACGTGAAACGGCCGCCTGCCTCCGTCACGATCGGCACCAGCGCCGCCATGTCGTACAGGTTCAGTTCAGGTTCGCAGGCGATGTCCACGGCCCCTTCGGCCACCATGCAGTAGGACCAAAAATCGCCAAAGGCCCGGGTGCGCCAAACTTCCTCGGTGAGCTGGAGGAACTCATCGAGGTTTCCGCGGTCCTTCCAGCCGCCGAGGCTGGAGTAGGACAGTGAGGCGTCGGCGAGGCTGGACACGTTGGATACCTTGAGCCTCGTGGCGGCCGCGAGGGAACGGCCTGAGTAGGCGCCGGCGCCCTTGGCCGCCCACCAGCGCTTGCCCAGCGCAGGGGCGCTGACCACGCCGACGACGGGTTCGCCTTCGTCGACGAGGGCGATCAGCGTGGCCCACACCGGCACTCCGCGGACAAAGTTCTTGGTTCCGTCGATCGGATCGATGATCCAGCGGCGGGAACCGTGGCCGGAACTTCCGAACTCCTCACCGAGCACGGCGTCACGGGGACGGGAACGGGACAGCTGGCCGCGGATGGACTCCTCGGCGGCCTTGTCCGCATCGGTGACCGGCGTCAGATCAGGCTTCGTCTCGATCTTGAGGTCCAGCGCTTTGAACCGGCTCATGGTCTGGTCGTCCACGGAATCGGCCAGCACATGGGCCAGACGCAGGTCATCGTTGTACGTTGAAGCGGGTTGGGTCATGGTTCCAAACTACCCTCAAAGGCCCGGCGGGGCGGGGAGGCAGCCGCCGGGCTGCGCCGCGGGAGGCTAGCCGACGCTGCCGAGTTCCTTGGTTTCCTGGGCCTCCATGCGCGGGTCGGTGCCCAGCAGGCGGCGCAGGGACGCGAGCCTGGCTGCTCCGGTGGGGCCGGCATGGCCGGCCGCGACCCACGCATCCACGCCGCAGTTGACGGCGGTGGCGTCGTGCTTGCAGCCCCGTTCGCAGGCCTCGGTGCCCGGCTCAAGGTCGGGGAAGGAGTGCAGGATGCGGTCCGGGTCGACGTGGGCCAGCCCGAAGGAGCGGATGCCCGGCGTGTCGATGATCCAGCTCCCCGCCGGGGCGTCAGCGAGCTTGAGGGCAAGGGCCGACGACGACGTGTGCCGCCCGCGGCCCGTCACGGCGTTGACGCCGCCGGTGGCACGTTCGGCGCCCGTCAGCGCGTTGACCATGGTGGATTTTCCGACGCCGGAATGGCCCAGCATCACGGTCACCTTGCCGTCCAGGTGGGCGCGGAGCTCGGACACGGCGGCGACGTCGAGCCGGGCGGAGAGGCCGTCGTCGGACCGGGCGTCGATGCCGGAGGCCTCGGAATCGGCGGTGCGGCTGATGATGACCGGAAAGTCAAGGTGGCGGTAGTTGTCCAGCAGCCCGGTGGGGTCCTTGACGTCCGCCTTGGTGACCAGCAGCAGTGGTTCGATCCCGGCGTCGTAGGCTGCCACCAGCGCCCGGTCAATGAACCCGGTGCGGGGCTCCGGATTGGCAGCGGCGACGACCACCACCAGCTGGTCCGCGTTGGCGACAACCGCCCGTTCCACGGGATCGGTGTCATCGGCGCTGCGTCGCAGCAGGGTTTTGCGGTCCTGGATTTTCACGAGCCGGGCAAGCGTGTCCGGCTCGCCGGACACGTCACCCACGAGGGACACGAAGTCTCCGGCCACCACCGGGGAGCGGCGCAGTTCCCGGGCGCGGGCGGCGATGACGGTCCGCTCGTTGCCCGAATCCTCGCCGACGACAGCTGTGTAACGCCCCCGGTCAACGGTGATGATCCGTCCGGTCACGGCGTCCTCATGGCTGGGGCGGTCCTTCGTCCGGGGCCTGGAACCTTTTTTGTTCGGCCGGATCCGGACGTCGGATTCGTCCCAGGAATCAGTGCTGCGTGCCACCGGGGGTCCCTGCGGTGTTGGTCGCTGCGGTGCTGGTGCCTGCGGCGGTGGCGCCCGCGCCACCCCGCTGTCCGAGCATGTCCGCCCACAGCTTGGGGAAGTCCGGCATGGTCTTGGACGTTGTGGCGATGTCCTGCACTTCCACACCCCTGACCGCCAGCCCGAGGATGGCCCCGGCGGTGGCCATCCGGTGGTCGGCGTAGCTGTACACGACGCCGGCGCGGAGCTCCGCGGGCCGGATGATGAGTCCGTCCGCGGTTTCCTCGGCATCGCCGCCGAGGCGGTTGATTTCGGTGACGAGCGCCGCGAGCCGGTCCGTCTCGTGTCCGCGGAGATGGGCGATGCCGCTCAGCCGGGAGGGGCCGGAGGCCAGCGCGCACAGTGCGGCGACGGTGGGTGCGAGCTCGCTGGTTTCGGCGAAGTCGGCCCCCTTGATTTCACTGCCGCCGGTCACCGTCAGGGTGCCGTCCTGCAGGGTCACCGCGGCCCCCATGTCGGTGAGGATGCTGCGCCACATGTCACCCACCTGCGTCGTGTGCTCCGGCCAGTCCGGAATCCGAACGGTGCCGCCCGTCGCCAAGGCAGCGGCCAGGAACGGGCCGGCGTTGGACAGGTCCTGCTCGATGCGCTGGTCGAACGCACGGACCGGGCCGGGGCTGACAATCCAGTGGTTCGGCGTGGAGTCATCCACCACCACGCCCGCGCCGCGCAGCACGGCGATGGTCATGTTGATATGGTCCAGGCTCGGCACGGTGCTGCCGGCGTGTTCAAGGTGCAGGCCGTCCGCGAACCGTGCCCCCACCAGCAGCAGGGCGGAAACGAACTGCGAGGACGCGCTGGCGTCAATGACGAGGTGACCACCGCGGACCTGCCCCGTGCCTTCGACGCGGAACGGCAGCGAAGCGGGCATGCCGCCGTCGTCGCCGCGGACGGTGACGCCCAGGCCTGCAAGCGCCTCGATGATGGTCCCCATCGGCCGCGCACGGGCGTGGGGGTCGCCGTCGAAAACGGTGGCACCGCTGCGGAGTGCGGCCAGCGGCGGAACAAACCTCATGACGGTTCCGGCCAAGCCGCAGTCGATGGCGACGTCGGCGCCACCGGAGTTGGCCGGAATCGGCGTCACCTCCAGGTCCGGGCCGAAGGCGCCTTCGCCCGGCACTTCCTGGATGTGCGCGCCCAACTGGCGCAGGGCTTCGATCATCAGCGCTGAGTCGCGGGAGTGCAGCGGCGCCCGGAGCCGGGACGGCCCGTCGGCCAGCGCGGCGAGCACAAGGTACCTGTTGGTCAGCGACTTTGAGCCCGGCACGCGGACCGTGGCGTCAACCGGCTGCTCCGCAAACGGCGCGGGCCAGTGCGGAGCAGCGCCGGCGGTCTCAGCGGACGCGCCCATGGGTGATGCTGTCATTCCTGCTTATGCCCCCACCGCGTGGTCAACAGCCTTGCGGACTGCCCTGTCGGCCCGGCGGACTGCCTTGTCGGCACTGTGCAGCTTCTTGCCGGTGGTCTTGCGGGCGTCCGCGGCGAGGTGGCCTGCGGTCTTGCGTGCGTCGGCGGCGAGGTGCTCTGCGCGCCAGGCCAGGCCGGGCTTGCCGGCGGTGTCCACGGAGGCCAGCAGCACACCGCCGGTAAGGGTGATGTTCTTGAGCAGTTGGTTGCGGCGGGCTGCCCGGCCCTCCTTGCTGCTGATGTCCGCGCTGCGCCATTCAACGAAGGCGTTCAGTGCCGAGATGACGGCCAGCACCGAGGCTGCCAAGCGAGCAGATTTGCCGAGCGCGAAGAGGACACCGGCACCCACCTGCGTTCCGCCGATGACCCGTGCCAGCACCTTCTCGTCCGTTTGGAACGGCAGGGCTTCGGACGCGCGGCGCAGGAGGGGCGACAGTTGCTGTGCGGTGTCGTCCGCATTCCTGAGCTTGTCCGTTCCGGCGAGGATGAAACTTGAGGCCAGCATCGGCCGGGCAAAAAAGCGGACAAAGGACATGAATTTCCTCCTGGATGGCCGAGCCGCGTTGGCCGCGGCGGAGTCGGTTCTAGTCTTGCACTTTTGCGGAATATTTGCCCACCGCGCACCGTTGTGCTCTTCAGACCGGAAGCAGTCTGTGAGTGGTCTCGTGTGCGGTTTCCGGTGTTCAGCGGCGGCTGGGGCAAGGCCGGAACCGGCAGGGGCGCAGACCGTGGAACGAACGCGGGCCTTGTCCGGCGGGTCTCAATCAGCGGAGTGGAGATGGAGCATTGACTTTGGTGAAGGAAGCTGTGGGGGTACGAAGTCCCGCCACGATGCGGCCGTTTGTGGTGCCGGAAGCTGACGCGTTTGAGGCGGGGGGCGCCCTGTCAGGCCCGGACTATGGCACGGCACGCCGTCAGGGGCGGTCAGCGCCGATCAAAGTAGACTTGAACGCAATGAGCACCGTGGATCCGGCCCTGCAGGCCGCACAGGAGGACGCCGCCAACGGCATCCCTAAGACTGGTACGTCACCCGCCGCTGAAACGGGAGAGGATATCGACGTCGGCTCGGAGAGCGCCGAAGCGCGCCGGGCCCGGTTTGAGCGAGACGCCATGCAGTACGTGGACCAGCTCTATTCGGCGGCCATGCGCATGGCGCGGAACCCGGCCGATGCCGAGGACCTCGTGCAGGAGGCGTATACCAAGGCCTTCTCGGCGTTCCATCAGTACAAGCCGGGCACCAACCTGAAGGCCTGGCTGTACCGCATCCTGACGAACACCTACATCAACCTGTACCGGAAGCGGCAGCGGGAACCCCTGCAGTCCAATTCGGACACCATCGAGGACTGGCAGCTTGCCCGTGCCGAGTCCCACACCTCCAGCGGTCTGCGGTCCGCGGAGGCTGAAGCCCTGGACCACCTGCCTGATTCGGACGTCAAGCGGGCCCTGCAGGCCATCCCGGAGGAGTTCCGGCTGGCCGTGTACTTCGCCGACGTGGAGGGCTTCGCGTACAAGGAAATTTCGGACATCATGAACACCCCCATCGGTACTGTGATGTCCCGGCTCCACCGGGGCCGGAAGATGCTGCGGGACGAGCTGGCGGACTACGCGGCCGACCGGGGATTCAAAGCTGCTGCAGACGCCACGGCGGCAACGGAAAGCAACAAACAGGAGAACGGGAAATGAGCGACTGCCAGGGATTGGGCGATTGCGATGACACCAGGATGCAGCGCATCTACGAGTATCTGGACGGTGCTTTGACCCGCAGCGACCTTGCGGAGATAAAGCAGCACCTGGACGAGTGCCCTGAATGCACGCAGCAGTACGATCTGGAGTGCGTCATTCGAAAAGTGGTGAAGCGCTCCTGTACCGAGGCTGCTCCGGAAAACCTGAAGAACGCCATTCTGCAGCGGATTCACACGATCCGGCCGGTGGACGCCTGACGGAATGCCTGACTTAAGCGCGATGCCCCCGCTACCTTGCTGGTAGCGGGGGCATCGCGTTTAAGCTTCGGTTCAAGCCGTGGCTTAGGTGTTGGGGCGCTTCCCGTGGTTCGCGCCGCCACGCTTACGGTCACGACGCTTACGTGCACGCTTGCTCATAGCTGGCCTCCTTAATTTCGTTACCCAAAAGAGTTGCCCTCCAGTCTCCCATATCAGCGGACCGGCTGCGAACCGGCTGCGGTGCCGTGGGTAGGGAAACGGGACCCGGTGCCCGGACTGCGCCTACAGGGAGTTCCGGATCGAGACCCGGGCCTGGTCCAGCACGGTCCGCACGGTTTCCAGCGCCACCGGCGTCATGGGCCGGGCGCTGGTGTGCAGGCGCAGTTCGGTGCGCATGTCGTCGCGGAACGCCTGCAGCAGCATCTCCGCTTCTTTGAGCATGCGTTGCCCCTCAGCCGTGTAGCGGCCCGTACCGGCCGGATCCGCCGACCTGGCAGCGGTGCGTGCCGCTTCCGCTGTGGCCGCCAGGTCCGCCCGCAGCCCGCGCATGTTGCTGCGGATGTCGGCGCGAAGGTCATCGGCGAGCCGGCGGACGGATGCTGCAATGTCGTTCTCCACGGTCTCCAGCTCCTCGCGCCGGCTGTTCAGCTCAGCCAGGCCCGCAGCGGTGATGCGGTAGTTAGTGCGGCGCCCTTGGGATTCCATGGCCACCAAGCCTTCCTCCTCCAGCTTGCCCAGGCGCGGGTAGATGGTGCCGGCGCTGGGGGAGTAGGTGCCGCCAAACCGGTCGCTAAGCGCTTTGATGAGTTCATATCCGTGCTTGGGACCCGCCTCGAGGAGCGCCAGCAGATAGAGCCGGAGCGCGCCGTGGGCAAAGACGGGAGGCATCAGAGCGCCGGTTCCGCGGTAGCCGGTGCCTGACCGTGGAAAATGGACGTCTTCCCGGACACGGAGTTGGTCCGAACCAGCATGAGTTTGGCGTCCGGGCCCGAGATGGTCTGCACCTTGCCGCCGGGGTGGCCGTACTTCTGGTCGTCGATGATCACCGGACCGGTGGCCGACTGGGCCACGATGTCCACGCCGACGTCGTGCGGGACGCGGACAGTCAGGTCTCCGGACACCGAGTTCGCGCCGGAGTCGTGGGTGAAGCCGTGCAGGTCAAAGCTCATGTCGCCGCTGACGGTGTTGGCCCGGATATTGCTGAACTGGCCGGACGCCGTGACCTCGCCTGAGACGCTCTTGGCCGTGAGGACGCCGCTGTGGTTACGGGCTATCACTTCGCCGCTGACGGTGTTGACGTGCAGTTCGCCAGTGGTCCCGTCCGCCAGCAGGGATCCGGTCACGGTGCTCAGCCGGGTCCGGCCGTGGACGCCCGAGACCAGTCCGTCCCCGCTGACGGTGCCTGCCTCGACCTCGACGCCGGCTGGGACACCGATGCTGATAACCACGGAGTTGTCGCTGCTGCTGTTGACCGAATCCATCAGATTCTTGAACCAGCCCTGCGGCCCATGCAGCTGGTGGCGGATTTCAAGGCGGCCGCCGGTCACGGAGATCGTCAGCGGATCCCCGTGCACGTCCGACACTTCGATACGGACGGCAGCCTCGTCATGCGTGACGATGTCCAGCCTGCCGCGGACAATGCCCACTTTGAGGTGCGAGACGCCGTCGATGTCCATGGTCTGCGGGCCGGTGACCGTCCAGGAATTTTCTTCCATCATTCCCTCCACTTGCGATATATCGTGACTGTGGAAGCCACGCTAGTCCGCAGGCGCAGGAAGATCAAGATATATCGTGAGTGGGTTTTCCTACTCCGGGGTGTCCATCCCCAGCCACTGGAACCAGCCCCGGTGCAGCACCAGCCATGCCATCAGCCCGTAGCCCGCCTGCCCGGGCGTGCCGCCGTTGGCTGCGAGGTCCTGGCGCCACTGTTCGTGGTTCAGGAGCGGTGAAAACGTGTCCACGTAGAGGTGCTTGCGCCGGGTGGTTACGTCAGCAAAGGCTGTGTTCAGCTCACCGAGGCGGCGGTTCTGCACCGGATCCAGGGTGGGAGGCGGCCCCACGACGAAGACCTCGAGCCGCTTCTGGGTGGCTGAATCAAGGATGTTGGCGAGATTGAGCCGGCTCCGGGCAGTGGACAGCCCGAACTCGATGTCCCGCCCGGAGAGCCCGATGACCAAGCGGTTCTCGTGGTTGTCGGCGAACCGGCGGCCCGCCTCCTCGAGCCAGCGCGCGGCCAGGCCCTCGGTGCCTTCCTGGGGGCACGGAAGGGAAAAACTCTCCACCGTCATGCCGTCCTGCGGAGTGCGGGCGAGCACCCGGCCCAGCCATCCCAGCGCCCGGGGATCGCCGAGCCCGGCCAGCAGTTCATCTCCAACAGCCGCAATCCGCAGCTTCCTGTCTTCCACTACTACCTCTTCACTTGTTTGGAGGGCGTGTCCCGGATACGGACCGTCTGCATGCCAGCCTAAAGGTCCATTAACTCACGTCGATTAAACAGAACTGCCCGGCTGGAACGGTATGTCACCGTCCGGCCGGGCAGCTGTTCTGCTACTTACGGGCGAATGCCTGCTTTAGGAGCGTGTCCTGCTCCGCAGCGTGGCGCTTCATGGAGCCGGCCGCGGTGGAAGCCGAAGCCGGGCGTGAGACCAGGCGCACCTTCCGGTCCAGGGCCGTGGGCAGGTGCAGGCCCATGAACGGCCACGGACCCTGGTTGGCGGGTTCGTCCTGCGCCCACACAACTTCCGCGTTCGGGTACTTGGCCAGTTCGGCTTCGATCTCCGCCTGCGGCAGCGGGTACAGCTGCTCGACTCGGATGATCGCCGTCGACTTGTCGCCCGTCTTCTGCCGCGTGGACAGCAGGTCGTAGTACAGGCGTCCGGAGACCAGAAGAACACGTTCGACGGCGTCCCCCTGCAGCTGCTCGTGCTCACCTATCACCGGGCGGAAGCCGCCGGTGGTGAAGTCCTCCACGGACGAGGCCGCGGCCTTGAGGCGCAGCAGCTGCTTCGGCGTAAAGATGATGAGCGGCTTGCGGGGCCGGCTGTAGGCCTGGCGGCGCAGCAGGTGGAAGTGCGATGCCGCCGTCGTCGGGTTGGCGACGATGATGTTTTCCTCGGCACACAGCTGCAGGAAGCGTTCGATGCGGGCCGAGGAGTGGTCCGGACCCTGTCCTTCGTAGCCGTGCGGAAGCATCAGCACGAGCGACGAGCGCTGACCCCACTTCTGCTCGGCGGACGAGATGAACTCATCGATGATGGTCTGCGCGCCGTTGACGAAGTCACCGAACTGCGCCTCCCACAGGACCAAGGCATCGGGGCGCTCCACCGAGTAGCCGTATTCGAAGCCCATGGCCGCGTATTCGGACAGCAGGGAGTCGTAGATCCAGAGCTTGGCCTGGTTGTCCGACAGGTTAGCCAGGGGCAGCCACTCGTTGCCGTTGGCGCGGTCGTGGAACACGGCGTGGCGCTGGACGAACGTGCCGCGGCGCGAATCCTGGCCGGCAAGGCGAACGGGCACGCCTTCCATGATCAGCGATCCGAAAGCGGCAATTTCGCCGAAGCCCCAGTCAATGCCACCCTCACGGGACATCTGCTCACGCTTCTCCAACAGCTGCTTGAGCTTCGCGTGGACGGTGAAGCCCTCGGGGATCTGCACGTGGGCCTTGCCGATGCGGGCGAGGGTATCGGCGGAAATCGCCGTGGACGCCGGGGCGTTCGTTCCGATGTCCGACTGCTGGGCCTGGGGGCGCTCGATGTCCGATACCGCAGCCGAATCGGCAGTGATGATCGGAATCGGGGACGTCTGGGCGGCGTGGGTCTCGGCGAAGACGCGCTCGAGGCGTTCCTGGTAGTCGCGGAGCAGCTGCTCGGCTTCTTCCTCGGTGATGTCGCCGCGGCCGATCAGCGACTCGGTGTAGAGCTTGCGGACGGACCGCTTGGCTTCGATGAGGTTGTACATCAGCGGCTGCGTCATCGAGGGGTCATCACCCTCGTTGTGTCCACGGCGGCGGTAGCAGACCATGTCGATGACAACGTCCTTGTGGAACCGCTGGCGGAACTCGTAGGCGAGCTGGCCGATGCGGACAACTGCTTCGGGGTCGTCGCCGTTCACATGGAAGACCGGAGCCTGGATCATCTTGGCGACGTCCGTGGAGTACGTGGACGAACGCGACGAGGACGGTGCGGTGGTGAAACCGACCTGGTTGTTGACCACGATGTGGATGGTTCCGCCGGTGCGGTAGCCGCGCAGCTGGGACAGGTTGAGCGTTTCCGCCACAACACCCTGGCCGGCGAAGGCCGCATCGCCGTGGACCATGATGGGCAGCACAGGGAACGACTGTCCCTGGTCCAGCCGGTCCTGCTTGGCGCGGACGATGCCCTCCAGGACCGAGTCGACGGCCTCGAGGTGCGAGGGGTTGGCGGCGAGGTAGACCTTGGTCTCCTTGCCGTTGTCCGACGTGAACGTGCCCTCGGTGCCGAGGTGGTACTTGACGTCGCCGGAACCCTGCACGGAGCGCGGGTCCTGGGTGCCTTCGAACTCGCGGAACACCTGGGCGTAGGTCTTGCCGGCGATGTTGGTCAGCACGTTCAGGCGGCCGCGGTGGGCCATGCCGATGGCAACCTCATCCAGTCCGTCGTCAGCTGCATCGGAGATGACCGCGTCCAGCAGCGGAATCAGCGACTCGCCGCCTTCGAGCGAGAAGCGCTTCTGGCCGACGAATTTCGTCTGCAGGAAGGTCTCGAAGGCCTCTGCGGCGTTCAGCTTGGACACGATGCGCAGCTGCTCGTCGCGGCTCGGCTTGGAGTACGGGTGCTCCAGCTGGTCCTGGAACCACTTGCGTTCGGCCGGATCCTGGATGTGCATGTACTCGATGCCGGTGGTGCGGCAGTAGGCGTCCCGGAGCACGCCGAGGATGTCGCGGAACTTCAGCATCGGCTTGCCGCCGAAGCCGCCGGTGGGCCACTCGCGGTCGAGGTCCCACAGGGTCAGGCCGTAGGTAAGCACGTCGAGGTCGGGGTGCTTGCGCTGGACGTACTCGAGGGGATCGGTGTCCGCCATGAGGTGGCCGCGCACGCGGTAGGAGTGGATCAGCTGCTGGATGCGGGCGACCTTGTTGATCTGGTCGGCCGGGTCCACCTGCAGGTCCGGGCTCCACCGCACAGGCTCGTACGGGATGCGCAGCGCTTCGAAGATCTCGTCGTAGAAGTCCTGCGCGCCGAGGAGCAGGGAGTGGACGAGCTTGAGGAATTCGCCGCTGCCTGCACCCTGGATGACGCGGTGGTCATACGTGGAGGTCAGGGTGAGGATCTTGCTGATGGCGTTCTGGGCGATGATCTTCTCGCTGGCGCCCTGCCATTCGGCCGGGTAGTCGAGGGCGCCGACGCCAATGATGGCGGCCTGGCCCTTCGAGAGGCGGGGCACAGAGTGCACAGTGCCGATGCCGCCCGGGTTGGTCAGCGACACGGTGGTGCCTGCGTGGTCGTCTGCCGTCAGCTTGCCGTTGCGGGCACGCTTGATGAGGTCCTCATACGTGTGCCAGAACTCCGCAAAGTTCATGGTTTCGGCCTTCTTGATGTTGGGAACCATCAGAAGGCGGGTGCCGTCGGGCTTGGGCATGTCAATGGCGATGCCGAAGTTCACGTGTGCCGGCTGGACCGCGACGGGCTTGCCGTCGACCTCGTCGTAGTACACGTTCATGGACGGGAACTGGGACAGTGCCCGGACAACGGCGTAGCCGATGAGGTGGGTGAAGGAAACCTTGCCGCCGCGGGCGCGGGCCAGGTTGGAGTTGATGACAACCCGGTTGTCGATCAGGAGCTTGGCCGGAACGGCCCTGACGCTGGTGGCCGTGGGCACCTCGAGGCTGGTGACCATGTTCGTCGCAATGGCCTTGGCCGGTCCGCGGAGGACGGATACGACGTCTTCCTCGGGAGCGGTGGGAGCCTTGACGTTCTTCGGCAGCTGGGCAGGGATAGGCTGGGCGCCGGTGCCCGCCTCGGTCTTCTTCGCGCCGTCGCGGGCTACCGTTGCCGGAGCCTTCTTGGCAGGTGCCGGCTGGGCGGGGGCTGCCGCCGGCGCCGGTGCCGGAGCTGCCGCAGGCGCCTGAGCCGCGGGAGTAGCGGATGCCGGTGCCTTCGCGGGCGCCGGGGGAGTGACAACAGGCAGTTCGCGGGTAGCCGGATTGGCCGCCGGTGACGTCACTGCCGGCACGCCGTTGGAAGATAGACCGCTGCCGCTGTCGAATGATTCGAACAGGGGCCACCACTTGGCATCAACCGTGTTCTTGTCCTGCTGGTAACGCTCGTACAGTTCGTCAACGAGCCACTCGTTTCCACCAAATTCCTCTGGCAGACGGTGGCTAGGCTGCTCTGGCACTTGAAATACGCCTCTTCCATGAGTTTGATTTCCCTCTGGTCGCCTAAGGTGCCACGGCACAACGATCGAACCAGTTCCTGTGTCCTATGAACCCAGACCTTTGCCAGTCTAATGACCGTTCCGGGTTAACTGCCAATAAGGGTGACCCAAATCATGTACCGCCCGAATTATGGCGAAATGACGTCCAGACGAGCCCGGATCAGTGTCTTTTCCAGCGTGCCCGGACGGCGGCTCCGGACGGGCCGGATGAGCCCCTTCAGACCTCTGTGGCCGCGCGTCGCTCCTGTAGACTGCAATCCTTATGGACAGTAGATATAGGTGCCATGGACGGTAAATCCAGGTGCCGGCCTGGGGGCTTTCAGTGGAGCACGGTCAGCTCCGCGCAGCCCGACCACAGCGCCGGCAAACCCACTGGCCCGGGCCGCTGCCACCGACGACTTCCGGCTGGCCCATGATGGAGTGGCTCCTTGTCGCCGCCGGACTGCTGCTCATCCTCGGAACAGGCTTCTTCGTCGCCGTCGAATTTTCCCTTATTGCGCTGGACCAGCCCACAGTGCAGCGTGCCGTTGACGACGGCGACGCCGCCGCAGTGCCGCTGCTCAAGTGCCTGAAGTCCCTGTCCACGCAGTTGTCCAGCTGCCAACTCGGCATCACCATGACCACGCTGTTGACGGGTTATGTCATGGAGCCGTCCGTCGGGGCGCTGCTCGAGGCGCCCATGGTCGCCGTAGGGATCCCCGAGCCGGTGGCCGGTTCCGTCTCCCTCGTGGTCGCGATGGTGATCGCGACGGGGCTGTCCATGCTCCTGGGTGAGCTCGTTCCCAAAAACATGGCCATAGCCCTGGCGTTCCGCATCGGCCGCGCCCTGGCGCCGCCGCAGCTGGTCTTCACCGCCATTTTCAAGCCCGCCATCGTGGTCCTGAACGGTTTTTCGAACAAGGTCCTGAACGTCTTCGGACTGGAGGCCAAGGAGGAGATCTCCGGGGCCCGTACGCCGGCGGAGCTTGCCTCCTTGGTGCGGAGGTCCGCGGCCATGGGCACGCTCGATCCCGGGACCGCGAACTTCATCGCCCGCACGCTGAACTTCTCGGGCCGCAGCGCCGCTGACGTGATGACGCCGCGCATCCGCGTCGAAACCATTGACGCCGACCAGCCGGTCTCGGACATCATCGACGCCGCGCGCCGCAGCGGATATTCGCGCTTCCCCGTCATCGGTGAATCTGCGGACGATATCCGCGGGCTGGTGCACGTCAAGAAAGCCATCGCAGTTCCTCCGGACCGGAGGCGGAAGCTTGAGGCCGGCGCCATCATGACGGACGTCCTCAGGGTGCCCGAAACCATCCACCTGGACGCCCTCCTGGCGGAACTGCGGGAGGGGAACCTGCAGCTGGCCGTGGTGCTTGACGAGTACGGCGGAACTGCCGGGATCGCCACGCTGGAGGACCTGGTCGAGGAAATCGTGGGCGAAGTGGCCGACGAGCATGACAAGGTCCGGCCGGGGCTGCTGCAAAGCGCCTCCGGTGACTGGTACTTTCCGGGCCTGATGCGGCCGGACGAGCTCTCGGAACAGATTCCGGGCCTCGCCGTTCCCGACGAGGCCGCTTACGAGACGGTGGGCGGGTATGTCATGCGCGAGCTTGGACGGATTCCCGAGGTTGGGGACACCGTTGAAGCTGGCGGCGGAACGCTCAGTGTTACGAGGATGGACGGCCGGCGCATCGACCGGATCTGCTTCAGGCCACACCGTGAACCGAGGGACAGCGCCGCCAATCACGGCAAGTCAGGGAACGGCGGCAGGACCGCTAACCACGGCAAGCCCGGGAACGGCGGCCGGGCATGAGCGACTGGGCAGGACTGATCTGGCTGGTGGTGCTGCTCCTGGGCAACGCCTTCTTCGTGGCCGCGGAATTCGCGGTCATGTCCGCACGCCGGAGCCAGATTGAGCCGCTGGCAGACGAGGGCGTCCTGCGCGCGCAGACCACGCTGCGGGCCATGGAGAACGTCTCACTGATGCTGGCATGCGCGCAACTGGGCATTACGGTGTGCTCGCTGCTGATCCTGCTGGTGGCGGAGCCGGCGATCCACCACTTGCTGGCTGTGCCTCTTGCCGGGCTGGGGGTGCCGACGGAGATTGCCGACGTCTCGGCGTTCGCTGTGGCCCTCATGCTGGTGACGTTCCTGCATGTGACGTTCGGGGAGATGGTGCCCAAGAACATTTCCGTCTCCGTTGCCGACAAGGCAGCGCTGCTCCTGGCGCCGCCGCTGATGTTCATTGCACGGATCGTGAACCCGGTCATCGCCGCGCTCAACTGGTCCGCTAACCACATCCTGAAGCTGATGCGCATCGAGCCCAAGGACGAGGTCAATTCCACGTTCACACTGGAGGAGGTTCAGTCCATCGTGCAGGAGTCCACGCGGCACGGCCTGGTGGATGACGATGCCGGCCTGATCACCGGGGCCCTCGAATTTTCGGAGTACACCGCCGGCAGCGTCATGGTCCCGCTGGAACGGCTGGTCATGCTGAGGTCCTCGACCTCGCCGCTGGAGTTTGAAAAGGCTGTCAGCCGCACCGGTTTTTCCCGCTTCCCGATGCTGGACGACGACGGCCTGCTGGCCGGCTACCTCCACATCAAGGACGTGCTCGCCATCCCGGAATCCGGCTATGAGGTGCCCATCGCGGAGAGCCGCATTCGGTCACTGGCCAACCTCTCGCGAGACGACGAGATAGAAATGGCGATGTCCGTGATGCAGCGTTCCGGCTCACATCTGGCGCGCGTCATGGGTCCGGGCGGGCAAACCGAAGGCGTGCTGTTCCTGGAGGATGTGATCGAGCAGCTTGTGGGGGAGATCCGGGATGCCAACCAAGCCAAGGGCATCCGGCGGCTGGGAAGGCCCGACGGCGAATAGCGGCCCGGCCGCCTCGGGCCAGCTCTCGCCCCCGCGAGTTCTAAATAGGAATCATTCCTATTTAGCGTTACACTCGAATTAGGGGTTGCCCCTCCCCGCAACCGGACCTGTCCAGAACCGAGGTATTTCCGTGCCCAGCAATGCCCGCACTTTCCTGACCGCCGCCCTGGCCGGCTTCGGCCTGCTCCTCACCGGCTGTGGTTCGCCGGCGGCCCCGACTCCAGGCGCAGACGCCAGCGGCCGCATCGCCGTCGTCACGTCCACGAACGTCTACGGGGACATTGTTGAGGCCATCGGCGGGGACAAGGTCAACGTCGCGGCCATCATCTCCCGTCCGAGCCAGGACCCGCACTCCTACGAGGCGAACGCCCAGGACCGGCTAACCGTGTCCAAAGCCAAGCTGGTGGTGGAAAACGGCGGCGGCTACGACGACTTCATCCACACCCTGGCGGACGACAGCAATGTGCCGCACGAGAACATCATCAGTGCCGTGGAGGTGTCCGGACTGGCCCCTGAAACGGCGGGCACGGCCTCCGCGCACGCAGACTCCGCCCACGCAGAGGATGGGCACTCCCATGACCACGGCGACTTCAACGAGCACGTCTGGTACAGCCTTGACGCGATGTCGCACCTTGCCGATGCAGTGGCGGCCCGGCTCGGCGCGCTCGACTCCTCCTCGGCCCCCCAGTTCACCGCCAATGCAGCCGCGTTCAAGTCAGGTCTCACCAAGCTTGAGAGTAAGATTTCCGCAATGAAGACCTCGCACGGCGGTGCCGGCGTCGCGGTGACCGAACCGGTTCCCCTCTACCTGCTGGAAGCGGCCGGGCTGGAGAACCGCACGCCTGCCGAGTACACGGCCGCCGTGGAGGAAGGCGCTGACGTTCCGCCCGCCGTCCTGAAGGCGGCCACCTCGACGGTCGCGGCCAAGGACACGAGTTTCCTCGCCTATAACGAGCAGACGGAAGGCCCGCAGACCCAGGCCGTCAAGAACGCGGCCAGCGCCGCCGGCACCCCGGTGGTGAACTTCGCTGAAACACTTCCGGACGGCAAGACCTACCTGGAATGGATGGCGGACAACGTGGAAAACGTCAGCAAAGCACTGAAGAGCCAGCGTTGAACCCAGTCATCAGCCTGAAGCAGGCGTCCCTGAAGTTCGGCCGGCGTGCGCTGTGGGAAGACCTGAACCTGGACATCAATCCGGGGGAGTTCTTCGCGGTGCTGGGGCCAAACGGCAGCGGCAAGACCAGCTTCCTCAAGGTCCTGCTGGGGCTGCAGGAGCTGCACTCCGGCCACGCGAGCCTCGGGGGCCACCCTGTGGAGCGGGGCAGCCGGCTGATCGGCTACATCCCGCAGCAGAAGCCATTCCTGCCAGACACCCCCATGCGTGCCCGCGACCTGGTGGGCCTGGGTGTCGACGGGCACCGCTGGGGAATCCGGCTGGGTACCGCCAAAGCCAACCGCAGGATCGACGAACTGCTGGACCTCGTCGGGGCAAGCGACTACGCCAAGGTCCCCGTCGGGCAGTTGTCCGGCGGTGAGCAGCAGCGTCTCCGTGTGGCCCAGGCCCTTGCCACCGACCCAAAGGTGCTGCTCTGCGACGAGCCGCTCCTGTCGCTGGACCTGCACCACCAGCAGGCCGTCAGCGCACTCATCAACAAGCAGTGCCATGACCGGAAGAGCGCCGTGGTGTTCGTGACCCACGAGATCAATCCGATCATCGATTACGTGGACCGCATCCTGTACCTGGCCGGTGGCCGCTTCAGCGTGGGAACGCCACACGAGGTTATGACCACCGAGGTCCTCTCCGACCTTTACGACAGCAACGTGGAAGTGATCCATGCCAACGGCCGGATCGTCGTCGTTGGTCTGCCCGACGCCACCACGCACCATCATGACGACGCGCACGCTGCTGCGGGGGAGGGTTCCTGATGGATCTGGAATCGCTGCTGCAGTCGGTGTTTAACTTCGAGAACTACGGCGAATTGCTGGTGCTGGTGCAGAACTCGCTATGGGCCGGCGCGGTCCTTGGACTCCTCGGCGGCCTCGTGGGGACCTTCGTGATGAAGCGCGACCTGGCGTTTGCCGTCCACGGAATCTCCGAGCTGTCGTTCGCCGGCGCGGCCTTCGCGCTCCTGATCGGCACCGACGTGGTGTTCGGCTCCCTGGTCGGGTCCGTGGCGGCCGCGCTGTTGCTCGGGCTCATGGGCGTCCGGGCGCGGGACAAGAACTCCATCATCGGCGTGATCATGCCCTTTGGCCTCGGGCTCGGCATTCTCTTCCTGTCGCTCTACGAAGGCAGGGCCGCCAACAAGTTCGGACTCCTCACCGGGCAGATTGTGTCGGTGGACACCGTCCAGCTCCAGGTCCTTGCGGGGACCGCGGTGGCGGTGATGGCGGCGCTGTGCGTCATCTGGCGCCCGCTGAGCTTCGCCAGCGTTGATCCCGAGCTGGCCGAGGCCCGCGGTGTTCCCGTGCGTTCCCTGGCCCTGGTTTTCATGGTGCTCCTGGGCGTCAGCGTGGCGCTGTCCATCCAGATCGTGGGCGCCCTGCTGGTTCTTGCCCTGCTTATCACGCCCGCGGCTGCGGCCCTGCGCGTGACGTCCTCGCCGCGTCTCGTTGTCCTGCTCAGTGTGGTGTTCGCCGTTGCGGCGACGGTGGGGGGAATCCTGCTCGCACTCGGCGGCCGCATCCCTATCAGTCCCTACGTCACCACGCTGTCGTTCCTGATCTACGTGGTGTGCCGGGTCATCGGCAGCGTCCGCGCCAGGCGGGGCCTCAACGGCCGGGTCATGCGGACCGCCTGAATTATCTAGGCGCGCTGACTATTGCGCTAGGTGCCTACTGCGCTGCGGCCTTGCGTGCGGAGCAGTCGGGGCAGAGGCCGTAGATCTCAACGGTGTGAGCCACTTCCGTGAAGCCGTGCTCCTGCGCGGTCCGCGCGGCCCACGTCTCGACGGCGGGGGCCTCCACTTCCACGGCCTTGCCGCAGTTGCGGCAGAGGAGGTGGTGGTGGTGCACGGTCACGGCGCAGCGGCGGTAGACGGCTTCGCCGTCGCCGTTGCGCAGCACGTCCACGAGTTCCTCGTCGGCCAATGACTGCAGGATCCGGTAGGCGGTGGCCAGGGAGACCGAGACACCCTTGTTCTGGAGGATCCGGTACAGCTCCTGGGTGCTCACGAAGTCATTGAGTTCATCCAGGGCGGCGCTGACAGCGATCCGCTGCTTGGTGACGCGCTGCTCTTTCCCGCCGGCCGCCGTTGAAGGTGCCTGTGGTCTGCCGTCAGCGCTGGTGCGTTGTGGCATGAATGAACTCGCTTTTCTTCCGGGTAATGGCAGGCTTTAACGTTACCAGCCGGAGCCGCGTGGACACTGATCGGGGCCGTCCCTAGGCTTGCTTCATGAAGCTGACCAAATTCACGCACGCCTGTGTCCGCCTCGAAAAGGATGGCCATGTGCTGGTCCTGGACCCGGGGACCTTCTCCGAAACCGCCGAGGCGCTGGACGGCGCACACGCCGTCCTCATCACGCACGAGCACGCCGACCACATCGATGTTCCCGCGGTGACCGCCGCGCTGACGGACAATGGCGGGCTGGAGCTCTTCGCACCGGAGGGCGTGGCTCGGAATGTGCGCAAGGAAGCGCCGGATGCCGCTGGCCGGGTGCATGCCGTGGAACCGGGAACCGCGTTCGACGCCGCAGGGTTCGCGGTCCGCAGCTTCGGGGGCCAGCACGCGCTGATTCACCCGCAGATTCCCGTGGTCGCCAACATCGGTTACCTCGTGGACGAGAACGTTTACCACCCGGGCGACTCGTTCATCATTCCGGACGGCATCAGAGTGCGCACGCTCCTGGTCCCGGTCCACGCCCCGTGGAACAAGGTCAGCGAGGTGGTGGACTTCGTGATCGGCGTCCGCGCAGAGCGTGCCTTTGCCATCCACGACGGGCTCCTGAACGACACCGGCCTGGGCCTGGTGGAGGGCCACGTCAAGCGGATCGGGGCCAGGTACGGCACGGAGTACACCCACCTCTCCAGCCGGGAATCCGTGGAGCTTTAGGGCCGCCAGACACCCGTCTCGAAGAATGCCTTCAGCATGTCCTCGTGTGGCTGCGGATCCAGTCCCTGGGCCGCCAGCCACGCGGGGCTGTAGTGGCTGCCGGCGTACCGGTCACCGCCGTCGCACATCAGGGACACGATGCTGCCCCGTTCGCCGTCCGCCACCATCTGTGCCACGAGCTGCCAGACACCCCAGAGGTTGGTGCCCGTGGAAGGCCCGGCGTGCAGCCCCGCCAGCGTGTGCAGGTGACGCATGGCTGCGACCGAGGCGGCGTCGGGAACCTGGATCATGTGGTCGATGACTGAGGGGACGAAACTTGGCTCCATGCGGGGCCGGCCGATCCCCTCGATCCGGGAGGGCATGCCGGTGCTGAAATCCGCAGAGCCGCTCCGCCAGCCGGGATAGAAGGCGGAGTTTTCCGGATCGACAACCGCCAGGGACGTCGCGTGCCGGTGATAGCGGAGATAGCGGCCAATCGTGGCGCTGGTCCCGCCCGTTCCGGCTCCCACCACAATCCAGCGGGGGACCGGATGCTCCTCCAGCGCCAGCTGCTCAAAGATGGACTCGGCAATGTTGTTGTTGCCCCGCCAGTCCGTGGCGCGCTCGGCGTAGGTGAACTGGTCCATGTAGTGGCCACCGCTCGTGGCGGCAACCTCGGCGGCTGCCGCGTACACCTCTGAGGCATGGTCCACCAGGAGGCATGCACCGCCGAACTGTTCGATCAGGGCAATCTTTTCCGGGCTGGTGGTGCGGGTCATCACTGCTATGAACGGCAGGCCCAGGAGCTGCGCGAAGTACGCTTCGGAGACCGCGGTGCTGCCGCTGGATGCCTCCACGATGGTGGTGTCCTCGTGGATCCACCCGTTCACCAGCCCGAACAGGAAGAGGGAACGGGCCAGCCGGTGCTTCAGGCTTCCTGAGCGGTGCGTCGATTCATCCTTGAGGTACAGCTGGACGCCCCAGTGTTCCGGCAGCGGCACCGAATACAGGTGGGTGTCGGCCGACCGGTTGTTTTCTGCGTTGATCTTGCGGACAGCCTCATCCGCCCATGCCCGTTCACTGAATTGCCTGCTCACGGATTCAGCCTACCGGCGCGGACAGCCGGGGCTAGAGTTGGTGCAAACCCAAGGAGGCAGATGGACACCCTCATTGACGTGGCCGGGCTGAACGCCCGGATGGCGGCCGGTCAACGCACCGTGCTGCTCGATGTCCGCTGGGCGCTCGGGGATCCGGAGGGCCGCAGCCACTACCTGAAAGGGCACATACCGGGCGCAGTGTATGTGGATTTGCCCACCCAGCTGGCGGAGCCCGCAAATCCCGGCCGCGGGCGCCACCCGTTGCCTTCCCAGGCCCGCTTCCAGGAGGCGGCACGGTCCTGGGGAATTTGCGACGGCGACGTCGTGGTCGCCTACGACGATGCCGGCAACACCTCCGCCGCCCGGGCGTGGTGGATGCTCCGGAACGCCGGCGTGCGCACCATCTACCTGCTCGACGGCGGTCTGGCCGCCTGGCGCACGGCAGGGCTGCCCGTGGAGGACGGCGAAGTGCACCCGGACGCCGGAGACGTGACGCTTGCCAGCGGCGGCATGCCAGTGACCGACGCCGACGGTGCCGCGGACTGGGCCGCCGGAGGCGTGCTGCTGGATGCGCGCGCCTCAGAACGGTACCGCGGGGAAGTCGAACCGGTGGACCCCCGGGCCGGCCACATTCCCGGCGCCGTCAGCGCCCCCACCACCGGGAATCTTGACGACGACGGCCGCTTCCTGCCGGCGGAGAAGCTGCGGCAGCGGTTTGCAAGCCTTGGCGTCGACGCAGCGACACCCATCGCCGTCTACTGCGGCAGCGGCGTGACAGCCTCCCACGAGATAGCGGCCCTGGAAATCGCCGGTTTTACCGCCGTTCTATTTCCCGGATCTTTCTCCCAATGGTCCAACGACGCCTCCCGCCAGGTGGCCACGGGCGCCGATCCCGAATGACCGACCCCGGGAAGTGATCCCCGGCGGCACGGCGGGCCGACCCGTGGAACGCCACCGGCAATTGGAACTCACCGGGGAGCCGCGGTAGCGTCGCCGTATGACTCCTGGACGCCCCGTGCCCCCGCCGCTGAACCTGCGGATCCCGCTGGAAGAGACCGCCGTCGGACCCCTCGAAGGACGCCATGCCGCCGCCCGCGGCGCGTCATCCGCCACAAGCGGACTGGTTGGGCTGACAGTTGCCCGCCGGGCACCTAAAGCCGACGACGTCGAAATTGCGATCGAGTTCTGCGGGCTGTGCCACTCCGACGTTCACGCCACGCGGGGGGAGTGGGGCTCGCAGAAGTACCCGCTCGTGCCGGGCCACGAGATTGTGGGCAGGGTCAGCCGCGTCGGTTCTGACGTGTTGGACTTTCAGCCGGGAGACCGCGTGGGCGTGGGCTGCATGGTGGACTCCTGCAGGGAATGCGAGAGCTGCCTCGAAGGGCTGGAGCAGTACTGTGAACGCGGCCTGACCGGAACGTACGGTGCCAAGGACGCCAGGAACGGGGACGCCGTTACCCAGGGCGGTTATTCCACGTCCGTGGTGGTGGACCGGCGGTACGTCCTGCGGGTGCCCGAAAACCTGGACCCCGCGGCGGCTGCCCCGCTGCTCTGCGCCGGCATCACCACCTTCTCGCCGCTGCGCCATTTCGGTGTCCGGGCAGGCCATGTGGTCGGCGTCGTGGGACTTGGCGGCCTGGGCCACATGGCCGTCAAACTGGCCAAGGCTATGGGGGCCGAGGTCAAGGTCTTCACTACCTCTGAATCCAAGGTGTCGGCGGCGCTGGAACTCGGCGCTGACGCAGTAGTGCTTTCCCGGGATGAGGAAGCGATGGCCGCTGAGAACCGGAGCATCGACGTCATCATCGATACGGTGGCAGCACCGCACGACCTCAACCCGTTCTTCCGGACCCTGCGCAGGGACGGGGCCCTGTTCCAGCTGGGCCTGCCGTCCGAGGCCATGCCGCCGGTTAGTCCCGGGGCGCTGATCCGGCGGCGGATTTCCTACTCCGGTTCCCTGATCGGGGGCATCGCCGAGACGCAGGAGATGCTCGACTTCTGCGCCGGGCACGGGGTTGTGTCGGACATCGAACTGGTCGGTGCCGAGCAACTTAACGACGCCTATGACCGAATGGTCGCGGGTGATGTGAAGTACCGTTTTGTCCTGGATGCATCCACACTGCAGGAACCGTCGGAAAGGGCTGACGCATGAGCACGCTGTTTACCAAGATTCTCAACGGGGAGATCCCTGGCCGGTTTGTCTGGCGCGAACAGGACGTCTCCGCGTTCCTGACCATGGGTCCGCTCGCTGACGGGCACACGCTGGTGGTGCCGACCGAGGAGGTGGACCGCTGGACGGACGCCTCGCCCGAGACCCTTGCCAGGGTCATGGAAGTGGCCCGGCGCATAGGTGCCGTGCAGGTTGACACGTTCGGGGCAGCCCGGGCAGGACTCATCGTGGCCGGTTACGAGATCAACCACATGCACGTGCACGTGTGGCCTTCCAACAGCATGGCAGAGTACAACTTCGCCACGGCTGAGCACAACCCCGATCCGGCACGGCTGGACGCGAACGCCGAGAAGCTGCGCGCAGGCCTGCGCGACGCCGGCTACGGGGAGTTCGTGCCTGAGGGCTAAGCTGCGGCACGGCGCGCCCGCCCCGCCCAGCGGGTTACGGGGCCGGGCCGGGATGTTCGGATTCGTGGCTTTCGCGCAAGCCGGCTGGGGACAGTCCAGACCCGGGCAGCGGAGGCGCGGTGGAGTGGTAGCTGTGGCCGGTGGGCGTTGTCAGTTCGATGGTGTGCCGCGGCCCTGGTCTGGGTTGGGCTTTCCAGCCGGGGAGTTCTTTGGTGTGGTTGCACGACTCGCAAAGTCCCGCACCGTTGCTTAATGACGTGGGGCCGCCGTCTTGCCAAGGGACGATGTGGTCGTGGTGGCGGATCGGGGCGTCGCAGTAGGGCGTCCGGCAGGTGTCGTCGCGGATTTGGATGAAGCGGCGTAGCGGTGCCGGGAAGAGACGCCTCCGCGAGTCCATGGCAACGAGATCGCCGGTCTCGGGTGCGGTGTAGAGCCGCCGGACCCAGGTCTTGACTTCCTCAACTCCTTTGGCCTGTTCGTCGGTCAAGAGGTTCCGTGCCCAGGCTCCGGGGACGGCACCGAAGCCGGGGATCCGGGCGGGTTCGCTGTCGCCCTGCAACAGGGTGCGGTCGGTCATGACGAGGTTGAGCTCGATGCCGGTGATGGCGCCGGGGGTGCCGGTGATCGACTCGACCAGGGTGTCGGCCGTGATCTGGCCGTGGGATCGCGGGTCTCCAGCGGCTCGGAGGGAGTCGGCCTGCCGGGTCAGCGCCGCGAGGACCGAGACACCCTGCTGGACGGGCAGCAGCGCGGTCAGGTACGTCATGCATTCCGGAGCCGGGCGCAGGCTTACCCTCCGCTCCGAGGCGGCATGGCTGGCCCGTTGGGCTACGGAACGGGGATCCCGGCGGATCGCGGCCGACCGGACCGCTGCCACCACGGCCCGGGTCCCGGCGCCATTGAAGGTTCCGGCGTCGGCGGCGAGTTCCTCGTCAACGGCGGTCCGGTCCTCCACGCTCAAACAGGCGGTCTCTTTCACCACGTGCATGACACGCTCTTCGTTCAGCTGCCCGGTGTCCAGCGCGCCCAGGGTGTGCGGCATTTCGACGACCAGGGCTTTAGACATGCCGAGCAGCCGGCCGCCGCGGTGCGGGGACTCGCCCCGGGCCAGTGCGATCTGCTCGGCCGCCCCCAGGTCACGGTCTTTGCCGCGGTCCTTGCCAAGGTCTTCCGCCGACAGCGCAGGGTCCGCGTAGTTCCCACGGTTTGCTTGTTCCTGGCGGAGCCGGGCCTCGAAAGTGACGGACAGCCGCGCTTGCTGCCCGGCGGCCCAGCACTTGACGTTCTCGTAGGCGCGGACCTGGTCGATCAGCCCGGCTCCGTCGGTCGTTAGGTCAGCTGCCCGAAGAACCCAGCCCGAGGTTGTTCCTCTGGCGCGTACGCTGGAACCGGCCGCCGCCTGCAGGGTGGTAACGGCGCCGGAGGGATCGCCGTCGTCAAAAGCGCCGGAGCCGAAAGGGCTGTCATCAAAAGGGTCCCCGTCGAACGGACGGTCCGTAAACAGGACCTCGGGAAAGGGATCCTCCGGAAACGATGCCGGATACACGGCGTCGAGATCGTCGTCATATGGCAACCCGTAGTACGGATCGGCGTCGAGGTTCGGGGCGTCAGGGAAGTGGAAATCGGCGTCCGGAACCGCGTCGGCCCGCAGGACGCCGCTGTGCGGCACCGCTGCCAAAGCCAGCTCCGATTTCCCAATTCCATCCATAGATACAGTCTGAGGAGGGGGTACGACATTAAAGGCGGTTCGGGACCAGATTCGGGCGGAATTCAAAATACTTTTTAACTCACCGGCGAGCGGAAACTGGGTGGCACCTCAGGGCGTTCCCAGTCTCGAGAACGCCCTGAAATGCTACCCAGTTGGGTGCTGGGGCGAGCAGACAACCCTAGCCGCCTCAGCAGCGCCGGCGCACGGTAAATTCAGGGGTTGGTGTCGTGCCCGCTGACGCTACGCCGCGAGCACCTTGTTCAGTGCCGTCCGGATCCGCTTTTCGGACACGGAATAGGCTGTGCCGAGTTCGACGGCGAACAGGCTCACTCGCAGCTCCTCGATCATCCAGCGCACCTGCGTCAGCTCGGCACCGGCACGGCGGCCGGGCAGCAAAGCCGACACGGCGTCGTCGTAATCATCCTCCAGCTGCTGGACCGCCGCCATGTTGAGGGCATCGCGCTGCACGTTGCCGGGCAGCTTCTCCAGGCGTTTTTCGATGGCGCTGAGGTAACGGGGGAGCTGGCTCAGCTGGGCGTAGCCCGTGCGGGCTACGAAACCCGGGAAGACCAGCTGCTCAAGCTGGCTGCGGACATCGTTGAGTGCGCTGATGAGCGCCAGGCTCGTGGTGCCCTTGAGCTGCCTTTGAATCCGTCGCGTGCTCGCGAGGATGCGCTCCACCACGGCAGTAACACTGAAGACGGTGTCTATCAGTTCCGCCCGGACATGCTCGAACAGGGCATCGAACGCTGCCTGGTCCCATGGGAGTTCTGCGGGGGTCAGCTTGTCCACCGCCGCCAGGACGCAGTCTGCGATCAGGGCCGAGACGGACCCGTGCGGGTTCTGGCTGAACGTCAGCTTCTCGGTGTTGTTCAGGTGCTCCAGGACATAGCGGTCAGGCGCGGGCACGCGCAGTGCGAGGAGCCGGATGACACCGCCCCGCATGGCTTCCTGCTGCTCCGAGGCGGTCTGGAAGACGCGAAGGCCAACGGACGTTCCTTCGTCCACCAGAGCGGGAAATCCGGTGACGGTATGGCCCTTGACGGTGACGCTGGCTTCCCGCTGAATGGTGCCGAACCGCCACTCGGTCAGGCCGGACTGTTCCGTGAAGCCGGCGTGCGCCTGCGGACGGCCGTCCTGTGCCCGCGCGTCCAGCAGGGCCCCTTGCGCGCCCGCCTGCTGCTGGCCCTTCTTCGGGGACCGCGGGCCGGCGGTGGCTGGAGTTGCACCCAGGGACTCCGCGATGGCCCGGCGTGTGGCCGGCGCCAGCCGCTCCTGCAGCGCTTCCAGGTCCTTGCTCTCGTCCAGGACCTTGCCGCGGCTGTCCACTACCTTGAAGCTCACTCGCAGGTGCGGCGGAACCGCGTCCCAGTTCCAGGACCCGGGCGGGATGACCTGGCCCTTGAGGCGGCGCAGGACAAGCTCAAGCGAGCTCTCCAGCTCGTCCTCGGCAGGGTCGAAGTCCGCTTCCAGCGCCGCCACCGCCTGCCGTGCGACGTCGGGGGCAGGAACGAAGCTCTTGCGGACCTGCTTCGGCAGCGATTTGATCAGCGCAGTCACCAGTTCCACGCGCTGGCCGGGAATCAGCCAGCGGAAGGGTGCGTCTTCAAGCTGGTTCAGGAAGAGGACCGGAACTTCCGCCGTAACGCCGTCGGACGGGTTGGGCGTCGAGCCGGGCGCCACGGGATGGAATTCATAGCTCAGGGGCAGTTCGAACCCCTTGTGCAGCCACGTCTTCGGGTACGCGGACTCGTCCAGCGTCTCGGCGTCCTCGCTCATCAGCAGGGCCTCGTCGAAGTCCAGAAGCGCGGGATGCTGCTGCCGGGCGTCCTTCCACCACTTGTCGAAGTGCCGTTCCGAGACGACGTCCTTGCCGACGCGCGCGTCATAGAACTCGAAGAGCGTTTCGTCGTCCACCAGGAGGTCCCGGCGCCGCATGCGCGCTTCGAGTTCTTCCACTTCGTGCAGCAGGGCCCGATTGCGGTGGAAGAATTTGTGGTGCGTCTTCCATTCGCCCTGGACCAGCGCATGCCTGATAAACAGCTCGCGGGCCAGGACGGGATCGACCTTGCCGAAGTTGATCCGGCGCTGGGCGATGATGGGCACGCCGTAGAGGGTGACCTTTTCATGCGCCATCACGGCGCCCATCTTGGTGGACCAGTGGGGTTCGCTGTAGCTGCGCTTGATCAGGTGCGGCGCCACTTGCTCGGCCCACACTGGCTCGAACTTGGAGGCCACCCGAGCCCACAGCCGGCTGGTTTCCACGAGCTCGGCGGCCATGACAAATGTGGGCGACTTCTTGAACAGAGCCGAGCCCGGGAAGATGGCGAAGCGGGTTCCCCTGGCGCCGGCATATTCCCGCTTGCGTTCGTCGAGGATGCCGATGTGGCTTAGCAGGCCCGAGAGAAGGCTGATGTGGATGCCCTCGTGGTTGCCCACAGCATCGGCCTGGCGCTTGTTGTCCATGCTGATGCCCAGTGGACGGGCCAGCTGCCGGAGCTGCGTGAACAGGTCCTGCCACTCGCGGACGCGCAGGTAGTTGATGAATTCGTTCCGGCACAGGCGGCGGAACTGGGTGGAGGACAGCTCCTGCTGCTTCTCGTGGATGTAGTTCCAGAGGTTCAGGTAGCCGGTGAAGTCGGAATTCTCGTCGCGGAAGCGGGCGTGCTTCTCCGCCGCCAGCTGCTGCTTGTCCGTTGGGCGTTCGCGCGGGTCCTGAATGGTGAGGGCTGCCGCCAGGATCATGACTTCGCGGACGCAGCCGCGCTGGCCGGCCTCCACAATCATGCGGCCAAGCCGCGGATCCACCGGGAGCTGGGCAAGCTTATGTCCGACGGCGGTCAGCCCGCCGCCGCCGTTGCGGCCGCCACCTTTGCCGTTTTCGGCGTTGACCGCCGGGGGAGCGCCGGTGGCTGCCTGCGGCGCACTCAAGGCGCCGAGCTCACGAAGGAGGGTCACGCCGTCGTTGATGGCGCGCGAGTCCGGCGGCTCCACGAACGGAAAGTTTTCGATGTCCTTGGGCCCCCGGGCGACACCCATGGCAGTCATCTGCAGGATGACCGCGGCCAGGTTGGTGCGCAGGATTTCCGGATCGGTGTAGAGCGGCCGGGACTCGAAGTCCTCCTCGGAATACAGCCGGATGGCGATGCCGTCCGAGACGCGGCCGCAGCGCCCCGAACGCTGGTTGGCCGACGCCTGGGACACCCGCTCGATGGGCAGCCGCTGCACTTTGGTGCGGTGTGAATAGCGGGAGATGCGGGCGGTGCCGGTGTCGATGACGTACTTGATGCCCGGCACAGTCAGGGAGGTCTCGGCCACGTTGGTGGCCAGCACGATCCTCCGCTTGCTGCCCGGATTGAACACCCGGTGCTGTTCCTGCAGGCTCAGCCGCGCGAACAGCGGCAGGACCTCGGTGCCGGCCAGCCGCCGGTTGGACTGGATCCTGGCCTGCAGGGCGTCCGCGGCGTCCCGGATCTCCCGCTCGCCGGAGAAGAAGATGAGGATGTCGCCCGGGGCTTCCAGGGCGAGCTCGTCGACCGCGTCGCACACCGCGTCCAGCGGATCCCGGTCTTCCTCAAGTTCATCGTCGGAGGAGTTGTCCTCGTCATCTCCATCTCCGGTGGACGGGCCGCCGGCCGGCTGGGAGAGCGGCCGGTAGCGGATCTCCACGGGGAACGTTCGCCCGGACACCTCAACGATCGGTGCCGGTTCCTCGTCCGAGCCGAAGTGCTTCGCGAAGCGTTCGGGATCGATGGTGGCGGAGGTGATGATCACCTTCAGGTCCGGCCGCTGCGGCAGGATCCGTTTGAGGTAACCGAGGATGAAGTCGATGTTCAGGCTGCGTTCGTGCGCCTCATCGATGATGATCGCGTTGTACTTGCGGAGCAGCCTGTCACGCTGGATTTCGGCCAGCAGGATGCCGTCGGTCATCAGTTTGACCTTGGTGGACCTGCTCACCTCGCCGGTGAAGCGGACCTGGAAGCCCACTTCCTGTCCGATGTCGACGCCGAGTTCGGAGGCTATGCGCTCGGCCACGGTTCGGGCTGCGAGCCGCCGCGGCTGGGTGTGGCCGATCAGGCCGTTGTCACCCAGTCCCAGCTCCAAGCACATCTTGGGAATCTGGGTGGTCTTCCCGGAGCCGGTCTCGCCGGCAATGATGGTCACCTGGTTGGCGGCAATCGCGGCCATCAGGTCCTCGCGGCGCTCGGAAACCGGCAGCTCGGCGGGGTAGGAGATATGAAAAGTCATGGCTCCTCCTAGTCTACTGCCGCGTAAAAGGACCCGGCGTGCGCCGGGTCCTTGGTCGGGGTGGACGGGTTGGCTAGAAGATGCGCATGGTGTAGTTGCTGCTGGGCAGGTCCAGTGCGGACCAGTCCCGGACCGAGTGCTCGGGAGGGGTGTGGCCGCGCCCGTCCCGCAGAATGGCGCCGACCGTAGCGGCAGCTGCAACGAGGACCAGGACAAGGAGGGCGATTCCGAAGATTTCCATAGCTCCATGGTTGTCCCGCGGAAGCAACGAAAGAAGTGGCAGAAACGCCTAAAAACTACAAATTTCTGCCATACTGGAAACATGCTCAAAACAGTGGCAATCATTGCGGTTCCCAACTTCTCGATCTTCGAGTTCGGTACCGCTTTTGAGGTGTTTGGCATCGACCGTTCGGAACGGGGAACAGGCGTGCCGCAGTTCGACTTCCGCGTGTGCACTCCCGTGCCCGGCGCAGTTCCGCTGAAATCCGGCCTTACCATGAACGTCGGCCTCGGGCTGGAAGCCGCCGCCGATGCCGACCTGGTGATCATGGCGCCCTACGGCCGGGAGGAAGATGTTCCGGAATCGGTCCTCGATGCCCTCCGGGCAGCGCACAGCCGCGGCGCCTGGGTGATGTCGATCTGCTCCGGCGCGTTTGCGCTGGCGCGGGCAGGGATCCTGGACGGACGCAGGTGCACCACGCACTGGCATTACTCTGAAGAGTTGGCCGCCCAGTACCCCAAAGTCCTGGTCGACGAGAACGTCCTCTATGTCCAGGACGGGCGGATCATCTCCAGCGCCGGTACGGCGGCAGGCATCGACGCCTGCCTGCACCTGGTGAGGATCGAGTTCGGGGCGGCCGTGGCTGCCGCCATCGCCAGGGACATGGTGGTTCCGCCGCACCGCGACGGTGGACAGGCCCAGTTCATCGACCGGCCCATGCCCGAGTGCGGCTCCCAGCCCATGGAGGAACTCCTCCGCTGGATGGTGGCGAACCTGGACGAGGAACATCCCGTCCAGGAGCTGGCCGCCCGCGTCCACATGTCACCGCGCACCTTTGCCCGGCGGTTCCGCGCTGAAACAGGAGCCACGCCGGCTGCGTGGCTCAATTCCCAGCGTGTCCTGCGCGCCCAGGAGCTCCTGGAGTCCACGGAGCTGAACATCGACGAGGTGGCACGGCAGTCAGGGTTCGGCCATCCCGTGCTGCTCCGGCACCATTTCGCCAAGGTGCTGGACACGAGTCCGCAGTCCTACCGCCGGGCCTTTCGAGGCCAGATGGCCCCGGCCGGCTAGGCCGATTCTTCAGCTGCTGCCCGGGTCGACTCCACCAGCACCCGCCAAGGACCGGTGACAGCCGTCTCCGGCAGGGTGGCGCGGCGTTGGCCGGCGCGGATGGAGTACATGAAGCGGTCCGGCTGCCCGTCCGGCGCCTGCCGGGGGTCGTCGACGGCGTCCCATGGGCACGCTTCGACGAGCGGCTGCCAGCGGCTCTTGTCGCTGGTCGTGACGGCCAGCACCGTCCAGACGCGGGTGAGTGCGGCTATCCCGCCGCTGCGCTCGACTGTGATTTTCATGGCGAGGTTCCCGGGTTTCCGCGGCTGCCGGGAAGCAGAAGGTCACAGTCCCGGCGTCGGTTAGAGCTTTACCTTCACAGTCTCCCACGCCCCGCGCACGGCGTCATGCTCTGCGGACTCCTCGCCGAACAGTTCCTTCGCCGTTGCCGCGGTGGCTTTGGCGAAGGCTGAGAAGGTGGTGGTCGGGCTCAGCGAGCCGCCCGTCAGGGTCTCGTACCAGATCTGGCCGGGCGCATCCCAGGCGTTCCCGCCCAGAGTCTGGGCGACGAGGCAGAACGCCCGGTTCGGAATGCCGGAGTTGATGTGGACTCCGCCGTTGTCCGATCGTGTGCGGACGTAGGAGTCCATGGAGTCCGGCTGCGGGTCCTTGCCGAGGACGTCGTCGTCGTAAGCCGTTCCCGGTGCCTTCATGGAGCGCAGGGCGGACCCTTCAACCTGCGGCGTGAACAGGCCCTCGCCGATCAGCCAGGACGCTTCGGCGGTGGTCTGCTTCCGGAAATACTGCTCCACGAGTGCGCCGAAGACGTCGGAGACGGACTCATTGATGGCTCCCGCCTGGTTGCGGTAGGCGAGCCCGGCCGAAAACTGCGTCACCCCGTGGGCCAGCTCGTGGCCGATCACGCTGAGCGACCTCGTGAACCGCTGGAAGACCTCGCCGTCGCCGTCGCCAAACACCATCTGCTGGCCGTCCCAAAACGCGTTGTCATACATCCTGCCGAAGTGGACGGTGGCCTTCAGCGGCATTCCCTGCCCGTCGATCGAGTTCCGCCCGAAGGCGTCCGCGTAAAGGGTGTGCGTATGGCCCAGTCCGTCATACGCCTCGTCGACGGCGGGGTCGCCGGTGGCTGCGTCTCCCTCTTTCCGGACAACCTGGCCGGGCAGCGACTCGCCGGACTTCGCGTCGAAGACGGACCTGTTGGCCGGAGAGGGCTGAAGCTGCCTGATGCCGGCAGGAGCCGACGGCGCGGACGTCCGGCCCGCGTGCACGGCCCCGACGTGGAGGAGGGCTTCCTTGGCGGCGCGGGCAACGGCCGAGAACCGGGGCGACCTCTGGGCAGCCAGACGGCGCAGGATGTACGGCGGAACAATTGAACAGAACATGCCACTCACACTACGAACGGCCTCCGACATTCTGCGTCAGGCGCACTGGAGACGCAGAAACCCCCGCCGCTTTCAGTAAGCGGCGGGGGTTTCTTCTGTGCCCTCGATAGGATTCGAACCTACGGCCTTCTGCTCCGGAGGCAGACGCTCTATCCCCTGAGCTACGAGGGCATCCAGGGATCCTGCCGTTCCCGGCCGGACGTCCTAGAGCTTAGCAGGAAGGTGGGCCGGAACGGAAAACGAAACCCGTTTCCGTGCCCTACATCAGTATCCCGCGAATGAGTCCACGTGGATACGGCGTGCGCCGGCATGCCGCGCGGCACGCCGAAGCGAGCCGACGCTGGCCGGTGAACCCGAGATGAAAACCCTTCGCTGGCCGATGTCCGGCACCAGCCGTTGCAGTGCGTGACCGTCCAGCCGCGCCCCCGGGGCAAGCAGCGCACCGGCGTCCTCGATGAAGTCCGGTGGCGCCGATCCGTCGGCGAGCCGGGCAACAACGCGGGCGCCGGAATCCTCCAGTTCGGCCGCGTAGGCGAGTTCCGACGCGCTCCGGGCGAGGTACAGAAGCACGGTGTCGCGCTCGCGGGCCACCCCGCCGGACAAGTGCGCCAGATACGGCGTGATACCAATGCCGGCGGCAATGAGCAGCACGGGGTTCGAACCCTTCGGCAGGACGAAGTCACCCGCCACGGTGGTGGCCGTGAGCTGCTCGCCGGGTTTGAGGGACAACAGCTTGCGCTTGGCAGCGGAGACGGGGTCAGCAGTGCCGACGCCGATTTTCACATGCTTCGCGTCGGGCGGGCTGGTCAGGCTGAAGACGCGGCGCCTTCCCCGTCCGTCCGGCTTGGGGTGCGGAAGATCCAGTTCGAGGTACTGGCCGGATGAGTGGCGGAGCCGGCGCTGGGGGCGGAAGACAAATTCCGTCGTCGTCGGCGTAAGCCTGCGGGAGTGGCTGAACAGCAGCCGGACGCTTCCGCGCTGGCCGGCAAGGAACGCCAGCAGGTTGCCCGCCAGCAGTGCCAGCTCGGGGGAGTTGGCCAGGAAGCCGAGGTTGAAGGGCGTGGCCAGCAGGATGCCGACGACGGCGGCCATCACCAGCTGCTGCCAGCGCCGGGGCGGCAGGGTGAGCGGCTCGGTGAGCATGAAGCCGGCAAAAAACAGCACGGGGCCCTGCGCCAGCGTTTGCCACACGGCACTTCCGAGGTCGACGCCGGAAGGGACTTGCACCGCGGCCGCGACGCCGGTGGCCACCAGGATAAAGACTGCGGCCATGAGCGTCTTACGGGTCCGGTAGAGCACCAGCAGGACGCCCGGGAGCAGAAGCCAGAGCATGGCAGGTGTGCCGGCCCACCACGTGGCGATGTTGAGGCCGGTCAGCCCGGTGATGAATGCTCCGGCGGCTGCGGGGTTAAATACGTGGCGGCCGCGCCAGGCAAGGGCGTACTTGGATGCTGACGCCAGGACGCAGGCCAGCGCCACCCCGGCCAGATCCATCGGCGCAAAGGCCGGGCTGAGCTGGGTGGGCCAGAACAGGAAGTAGAGGAGGAGGCCCGTGATCAGCGAGGATTCCGCATGCGCCTGAACCTTGAACAGCGCGGCCAGGGCGCGGTTGGAAACGTACGTCAGCCCCAGGCAGAGGGCCAGATGGGCGAGCATGTTAGGAATACCGAAGGTCAGCCAGCCGAGGGCGTCGAGCAGGAGGCTGTAGGCAGCCAGCACCGCAAGCACCAACAGCACCAGCCTGTACATCGTGAACCGGCCCAGGTACGCGTCGAGGGCGATGCCGGGTGAGACCTGCTGCCGGGAGGTGGTTGAACTCATGTGAACAGCCTTCCTTCGAATTCCGCTGAGTACTCCGCGCTGCCGTTGGAAAATACCTTGAGCCAGGAAAAACGGAAATGCCCTTCCAGGTCCTCGGCCGGAACCAGGAACAGGGCGGTGGCGAGGGCGTCCGCCTCCATGGCAGTGTCCGCCCGGGCCCACGTGGCCACCACGGTCCTGACCGGCGCCCCGGTGGTGCCGTCCAGGACATGATGGAGCCCGTCTCCCCAGGCCCGCCGGTTCGACGCTGAAGCGCAGAGGGCGCCGGATCCCAGCGGCACAGTTCCTATCGCCTTGGTGGCGTCATACGGATGCTCCAGCGCCACCTGCACCGGCTCCTGTCCGCCGTTCAGCAGGTCCCCGCTGGCGTCAATGAAGAAGTCCGTAACACCGTGGCTCCTTAGCTGTTTGGCCAGAAGGTCCACGAGCTGGCCCTTGCCGGCCGCGCCGATGTCGAGGACCACCGGGGCAGTGGTGCGCAGCGACGTTCCGTGCCACGCCAGGACGGCGTCCCAGTCCGGGGGCGGAGCAGCTTCCCCGCGGGGCTGCAGCGAATAGTGCGGATCGTAGCCCAGTCGCTCAAGGCTTTCACCGATGAGGGGCGTCATGGCGCCGCCGCTGAGCGTGTAGAGCTGCCGGTAGAGCGCGGCCAGGCTCGTGGCTTCGGGCGGCAGCTGGTACTGCCCCGGCGCCACTGACATCCGGGCCACCAGGGAGTCTTCCCGGAACCTGGACCACGTAGAGTCGTAGCGCTCCACTTCGGCCAGCACTGAGCTGCGCAGGCCCGCGGGCAACGGGGCAGGAGCGGAGATTTCCCAGCTGGTGCCGATGCCGTCAAAACGGAAGCTCTGCCAGCCCGGATGTGGCATGGCAGCCGCCTACAGGGCCTGCGCCTTGATCGCCTCGACCGCCTGGTTGAAGCCGCCGCTGGTCAGGGAGGAGCCGGCCACCTTGGAGACGCTGATCTCATCCAGGCTCTTGCCCACCACCTGGTCAGCGATGCCGCCGGCGAACTGGCTCTGGAACTTCCGGGTGTTGGGATTGGACGGGTGCTCGGTGATCTCCACCGCGGACACCGTGCCGCTGGCCAGCGTCAGCTGAACGCCCACGGTCTCGGTGCCGTTGGGGGACTTGTAGTTGCCGTCCGCACTGTAGGTCCCGTCCTTATAGCCTGCTGAGGAGCCTGCTGAGGGCCCGGTTTTCGCAGAAGAGGTTGCCGCCGCCGGAGACTCGGTCTCCTGCGTGGCAGGCTGCTGGGCCGAAGGCGCGCAGCCGGCCACCGTTCCGGCGAGGGACAGGCCGGCCACGCCGGCGAAAACAGTCTTGCGGATTGAAGGCTTCACGGGGTCTCTTTTCGTGGTGCGGGCACTTTAGGGACAGCGTTGAGTTTCGGTGTCGACCGTTTAGCGTTGATGTTTCAACAATTTCGTCGGTGAGTAAAGGCTAAGGGGTTTTCCTGTGAATTTCCCTACCATTTGCTGTGACGCTGAGGAGGCGTGCGGGCCCCTGCCGGATTCCGCGGCACGAGGGGCTCCCCGGTAGTCTAGGAGTGTGACTCCCGAAGAACTCTCCCGCGCAATATCCGCCTGCCTGAAAGACGCCGTTGCCGCCGGCGACATCGCCCTTGCCGAGGCAGCGATACCGGACTCCGTCCTGGTGGAGCGTCCGAAGAACCGGGAGCACGGTGACTGGGCCACCAACATCGCCCTGCAGCTGGCAAAGAAGGCCGGAACCAACCCGCGCGAATTCGCCACGCTGCTCAGCGCGCGGCTTAAGGACATCAACGGCGTCGACGGTGTGGACATCGCCGGTCCCGGCTTCCTTAACATCACGGTTGACGCTGCCGCCGCCGGAGCGCTGGCCAAGGCAATCGTCGAAGCGGGCAGCGAGTACGGCACCAACGCCGCGCTAGCCGGCCACACCGTTAACATGGAGTTTGTCTCCGCCAACCCCACCGGGCCGCTGCACATCGGCCACACGCGCTGGGCCGCGCTGGGTGACTCGATCGCCAGGGTGCTTCGCGCCTCGGGTGCCGACGTCACCGCCGAGTACTACATCAACGACGCCGGCTCCCAGATGAACGTCTTCGCCAACTCGGTGCTGTCGCGCCTGCACGGCCGCGACGTGCCTGAGGGCGGCTACCCAGGCGAATACATCCGCGACCTGGGCCACGATGTCCTGACCCGGCACCCGGACATCCGCGAACTGACGGATGCCGCGGCGCTGCCCGTGATCCGGGCCGCGGCCTACGAGGCGCAGCTCAAGGACATCAAGGACACCCTGGCCGACTTTGGGGTCGCCTTCGACGTGTTCTTCTCCGAGCAGGAACTTCACGACGCCGGCGCGATCGAAAGTGCCGTTGCCCGACTTCGCGAGCAGGGCCACGTGTTCGACGACGGCGGTGCCGTCTGGCTGCGCACCACCGACTTCGGTGATGACAAGGACCGTGTCATGATCCGTGCGAACGGCGAACCGACCTACTTCGCCGCCGATGCCGCCTACTACCTGTCCAAGAAGGACCGCGGCTACACGGAAAAGATCTACCTCCTGGGAGCCGACCACCACGGCTATATCAACCGGCTCAAGGCCATCGCCGCCGCGGCCGGCGACGACCCCGAGGTCAACATCGAGGTCCTGATCGGCCAGCTGGTATCCGTCAACGGCGCCAAGCTGTCCAAGCGCGCGGGCAACATCATTGAGCTCAAGGACCTGATCTCGTGGCTGGGAACGGACGCGGTCCGCTACTCGCTTGCACGCTTCCCGGCCGACTCGCCGCTCACCTTGGACCCCGAGCTACTGAAGAAGCACTCCAACGAGAACCCCGTGTTCTATGTGCAGTACGCACACGCCCGCTCCCGCGGCACAGCGCGCAACGCCGTGGCTGCCGGAGTGGACCGCAGCGCCTTCGACGCCTCCCTGCTGGACCACGCTACGGAAAACGAACTGCTGTCCTACCTGGGCAGCTACCCCTCCATCGTGGCCAAGGCAGCCGAACTGCGGGAGCCGCACCGCGTGGCCCGCCACCTGGAGGTCATCGCCGGCGCCTACCACCGCTGGTACGACGCCTGCCGTGTGGCCCCCATGGGCGACGAAGCCGTCACGGACACCAACCGCACCAGGCTGTGGCTCAACGACGCCACCAGCCAGGTGTTGGCCAACGGACTCGAACTGCTGGGCGTTTCGGCGCCGGAACGGATGTGATCAGCTTGCCGGAAATCAGCAACAGTGCCGCATTCAAGAACCCAGCATCCAGCAGCGCAGCCTCTCCGCTGGCTCCGGAGTGGCTGGCCGTACCCTCGGACCTCAACGCCCTCCACGCCCCCGTGTGGGCCGGCGGCGTGGAACGGAACGCCGGCGGCGAACTGGCCATTGACGGCCTCCCGGTCAGCGACCTCAAGGAACAGTTCGGCACGCCCCTTTTCGTCATGAGCGAATCGGACTTCCGGGCCCGCGCCCGCGCCTTCAAGGACGCGTTCGACGCAGCCTTTGCCGACATCTGCGGGGGAGTGGACGTCTACTACGCAGGCAAGTCATTCCTCTGCACCGCGGTCGCGGCATGGGTGGCCGAAGAAGGGCTGCGGCTGGACACGTGCTCCGGCGGCGAACTTGCCGTCGCCGCCCGCGCCGGCATCGACGGCGCCAACCTCTCGCTGCACGGCAACAACAAGTCCGACGCCGAGATCAACCGGGCGCTGGACATGAACCTCGGCCGCATCGTGGTGGACAGCCTGGACGAGCTGGAGCGCGTGGCAAAAATCGCCTCCGGCCGCGGGGACACCGCAAAGGTCATGCTGCGGCTGACGCCCGGAGTGCACGCCCACACCCACGAATTCATCGCCACCGCCCACGAGGACCAGAAATTTGGCCTCTCCATGGCGGAGGATACGACCGACGAAGCAGGCCTGTCTGCCGCCGAGGAGGCCGTGGCCGCGGCAACGTCCTATGACAGTGTGGAGCTGCTGGGCCTGCACTGCCACATCGGTTCGCAGATCTTCGAACCGGACGGCTTTGCGCTGGCCGCCCAGAAGCTCCTGACCTTCCTCGCCGCGGTGCAGGCCAAATATTCCATCACCCTGCCCGAGCTTGACCTCGGCGGCGGCTACGGCATCGCCTACACGCCGGTGGACACGCCCCGCCCGGCAGCGGACATCGCGCAGGCGATGGCCGCCGTCGTGCGTTCCAAGTGCGCCGAACTGGGCATTACAGCCCCCCGGATTTCCATCGAGCCTGGCCGTGCCATTGTAGGCAGCAGCACCTTCACGCTGTACGAGGTGGGCACCCTGAAAACCGTCCGGGTGGACGCCCCGGCCGCCGGCGCCGGCGAAACAGCCGGTAAAAACGTTACGCACCCGCGCCGCTATGTGTCAGTGGACGGCGGCATGAGCGACAACGCCCGTCCAGTGCTGTACGACGCGGATTATTCAGCCATTCTCGCGTCGCGGACCTCCGCAGCGGCCCCGCAGCTGTCCCGCGTAGTGGGCAAACATTGCGAGAGCGGCGACATAGTTGTTAGAGATGTATATCTGCCCGAGGACGTGGCAGCCGGTGATCTGCTCGCTGTACCGGGGACCGGCGCCTACTGCTGGGCCCTGTCAAGCAACTACAACTATCTGGCCCGGCCGGGCGTTGTCGCTGTGCGCGACGGATCTGCCCGGCTGATTGTCCGCGGGGAAACCGAAGAAGATCTGCTGAACCGCGACATGGGAGCCTGAATGACCGAATTGCGAACCCTGAAAGTGGCCCTGCTGGGCTGTGGCAACGTCGGGGCTCAGGTGGCGCGGATTCTGATCGACGACGCCGGCACCCTGGCGCCGCGCACCGGCGCACGCCTGGAACTCGTCGGCATCGCGGTGCGGAACCTCGACGCCGAGCGCGAGGTGGACCTCCCGCGCGAGCTGTTCACCACCGACGGTGAAACGCTGGTCAAGGACGCCGACCTCGTGATCGAGCTGATGGGCGGCATCGAGCCCGCCCGCTCGCTGATCCTGTCCGCCATCCAGAACGGCGCCAGCGTGGTCACGGGCAACAAGGCCCTGCTTGCCGCCGACGGTCCGGCACTCTACGAAGAAGCGGACAAGGCCGGCGTCGAGCTGTCCTACGAAGCCGCCGTGGCAGGCGCCATCCCCATCCTGCGTCCCATCCGCGACAGCCTGTCCGGTGACCGGATCACCCGTGTGCTGGGCATCGTCAACGGCACCACCAACTTCATCCTGGACCAGATGGACTCCACGGGCGCGCAGTTCGCGGACGCACTGGCCGAGGCCCAGCGGCTCGGCTACGCCGAAGCTGACCCGACGGCCGACGTCGAGGGCCACGATGCTGCCGCCAAGGCCGCGATCCTGGCATCCCTGTCCTTCCACACCCGCTTTGACCTGGAGCACGTCTACTGCGAGGGCATCACCCGCGTCAGCGCCGCCGACATCGCCGCCGCGAAGGAAGCGGGCTTTGTCATCAAGCTGCTGGCCATCGCCGAGAAGATCGGCAATGGCGACGGCAGCGAGGGCGTTTCCGTGCGCGTCCACCCGACGCTCCTGCCGCGCGAACACCCGCTGGCAGCCGTCCGCGGTGCCTTCAACGCTGTCTTCATCGAGGCGGAGAACGCCGGTGAGCTGATGTTCTACGGCCAGGGTGCCGGCGGAACCCCGACGGCGTCTGCCGTGCTGGGCGACCTCGTCTCGGCCGCCCGCCGCATCGTCCTGGGCGGTCCCGGCCGCATCGAGTCCACCACCGGCCACGTCCCGGCGCTGCCTATCGATGCCGCGATCACCAGCTACTACATCGGCCTGGACGTTGCGGACCAGCCCGGCGTGCTGGCGAAGATTGCCCAGCTCTTCGCCGAGCACGGCGTCTCCATCGAAATCATGCGCCAGACCATCCACCGCGATGCCGACTCCAACGTGGAATCGGCCGAGCTGCGGATCGTCACCCACCGCGCAAGCGAAGCTGCACTGGCAGCGACCGTCGAAGCCGTGAAGGGCCTTGATGTGATCAATTCCGTTACATCCGTACTGCGGGTAGAAGGAGCTTAAGTGGCTCACCAATGGCGCGGTGTCATCCGCGAATACGCTGACCGTCTGCCCGTAACGGCGGCCACCAGGGTCATCACCCTCGGCGAGGGCGGTACGCCCCTGGTCTACGCCCAGAAGCTGTCCGAGCTGACGGGCTCGGACGTCTACCTCAAGGTCGAGGGCATGAACCCGACCGGTTCCTTCAAGGACCGCGGCATGACCATGGCCATGACCGCGGCCGTGGAGGCCGGGGCCAAGGCCGTGGTGTGCGCCTCCACCGGAAACACATCAGCCTCCGCCGCGGCGTACGCCACCGCCGCCGGCCTGACGTGTGCCGTGCTGGTGCCCGAAGGCAAGATCTCCATGGGCAAGCTGAGCCAGGCCATCGCGCATGGTGCCACGCTCCTGCAGGTTGACGGCAACTTCGACAACTGCCTGGACATCGCCCGCAAGCTGGGCGAGTCCTACCCGGTGTTCCTGGTCAACTCCGTGAACCCGGCCCGCATCCAGGGCCAGAAGACCGGTGCCTTCGAGATCGTCGACGCCCTGGGCGACGCCCCGGACATCCACGTGCTCCCGGTCGGAAACGCAGGAAACATCACGGCCTACTGGAAGGGTTACAAGGAGTACGCCGCCCCGTTCGAGTCCGAAACCGCCGGGACGCTTGCTCCCGTCGCCACTAAGACCCCCGCCATGTGGGGTTTCCAGGCTGCGGGCGCCGCGCCGTTCGTGGCCGGCCACCCCATCACGGAACCGGACACCATCGCCACCGCCATCCGGATCGGCAACCCCGCCTCCTGGGACGGCGCCATTGCGGCCCGTGACGAGTCCGGCGGATTCATCGACTCCGTCACCGACGACGAAATCCTGGCCGCCCACCGCTGGCTGTCCTCCCGCGAAGGCGTCTTCGTGGAACCCGGCTCGGCCGCCGGCGTCGCAGGCCTGCTCAAGAAGCACGCCGCAGGTGAGGTGCCGTCCGGCAAGACCATCGCCATCACCGTCACCGGCCACGGTCTCAAGGACCCGCAGTGGGCCCTCAGGACCGAGGACGGCAGCGATGTCCAGCCCGTCAAGGTGTCCAACGACGTCGTGACCGTTGCCGCAGAACTGGGACTGGAAGACAAATAACAGTGGAAACCATGCTGCCGCAGACCACCCAGCTGCCCGCCATCCAGGCCGGGCAGCAGGTGACGGTCCGGGTTCCGGCCACCAGCGCCAACCTCGGTCCCGGCTATGACAGCCTCGGGCTGGCACTGACCCTGCACGACACCCTCACCGTGGAGAGCCTGGACAGCGACGAGCTCGTCTTCGAGCTCAGCGGTGAAGGTGCGGATTCCCTTCCGCGGGACGCCAGCCACCTGGTGGTCCGGGCGATGAATGCCGCCTTCGGGCGGCTGGGCTACCGCCACACGGGCCTGAAGATCACGGCGGAAAACGTCAATCCGCACGGCCGTGGTCTGGGCTCGTCGGCGTCCGCAGTCGTGGCAGCCGTGACCGCGGCCAACGCGATGCTGCCGGCGGGGGAGCAGCAGGACCGGAACTGGATCCTGCAGCTGACCAGCGAGATGGAAGGCCACCCGGACAACGTCGCTCCGGCGATCTACGGCGGACTGGCACTGTCGTGGCAGGACAGTGACCAGTACAGCAGCACGTGCGCCACCGTGGACGCGGCCGTCATCCCCATCGTGGCAGTTCCGGACTTCGAGCTGTCCACCGAGGCCGCGCGCGCTTTGCTGCCTGCGTCCATCGGCCATCACGCGGCCGCGATGAACTCCGGCCGTGCAGCACTTCTCATCCATGCCCTGACGCAGAAGCCTGAATTCCTGCTCGCCGGCACCGAGGACTTCCTGCATCAGAGCTACCGTGCTGAGGCCATGCGGCCCAGTGCGGCCCTTATCCGGGCCCTGCGCACTGCCGGCCACGCTGCCGTTGTCTCCGGAGCTGGACCCACGGTTCTGGTCCTGGCCAACGGCGAGGCGGAAGCAGCCGCCGTTCTGGAATTCATAGCCTCGTTTTCCGAGGCAAACACGCCGGACATCAACTGGCGTGTGATGAAGCTGGCAGTCGACGTCGAAGGTGCTAAAGTGGGAGTGCACCGGCGGTAACACCGCATGCAGTCCCCGCAGTCAGCACCGCATTCACTGAGCCATCACAGCATTCATTGATGCAGCCCGACGGCGACTCTGCAGTCGAGAGGGCCCTGCAGCCAAGAGACCGTGCAGTCACCGACTCCGAAAATGGCCTTAACCGGTCATCGGGTCAGAATCTGCTTCGATCTGCTGCTGCTGCTTCGATCTCTTACTTGCGCGATATTTTCCGGTGCCACCTGCTTGGCCTGGCCAGGAACCTACAGATGTGTTTCTGTTCCCTGAACCGCCAGTCCGCCGCCCCGCCAGCTATGCGGAGCGTTTGAAGGTGATCAATATCCGGCCCTGCTGGCCGAACTCCAACCGGCAAGGCCGAACATCGCGGCTGCAGATCTGAACTGCAGCCCAGATCCAATCATCGCGTCCAGCTCACAGTCTGGACGCCGTCGAGGGGGAAGGATCCTTCGTGACCGAAACCACTGAGCTGTCGCCAGCTGTGGACATATCATCTTCTGCTTCCGGATCGTTGACGGAAGCGCCCGCCAAGAGCAGCGGCCTTGCCGGCCTGAAGCTCGCCCAGCTGCAGGCCCTCGCCAGCCAGCTCGGTATCTCCGGCGGATCCCGCATGCGCAAGGGCGACCTGGTGTCGGCTATTTCCGCGCACCGTGCAGGCACGTCCGCCACCGCCACCAAGGCGCCGGCACGGACCTCCGCAAAGGCCGCTGCAGCCAGCGCGGCAGCCCCGGCTGCCGAAACCGCCGCAGCAGCCCCGGCCGCGGAAGCAGCCGAGGCTCCGGCCCAGGAAACCCGTGCACGTGGCCGCGGCCGCAGCCGCCGGGCAGTGAGCGACGGAATTGTTGCCGCACCCGCGACGGAAACCGCAGCCGAGGCACCGGCCGCTGAAGCACCGGCCGCTGCCGTGGCGCCCGTTGCTGCTTCGGCCGAAGGTGCAGCCTCCGCTGAGGCAGAAGGCGCCGAGCGTCGACAGCCGCGCACCCGCAACCGCCGCCGCGGCGAAGCAGCCGCAGCGGCTCCTGCCGAAGCGCCCGCTGCACCCGCCGAAGCAGCCGCCGAGGCACGCGGCAGTGAAACACGCGCTGCTGAAACACGCGGCACTGAAACACGCGGTGCAGACACACGTGGCGCTGAGGCCCGCGGTGCTGAGACCCGCGGTGCTGAGACCCGCGAGCAGGCACCGGAGGGCGAAGCCGGACAGCGCGAACGCCGGGATGCCCGCAGCCGCGGTGGCCGTGACGCCGGCGAAGCTGGCGGACGCGACAACCGCCGTGATGACAGCAGGCGTGACGATAACCGGCGTGACGACAACCGCGACGCCGACGACGACGGCGGCAGCCGCCGCAACCGGCGGAACCGCCGCGACCGGAACGACCGCAACGAGCGGTCCGACAGCCGTGACGGCAGCCGCAACGAACGCTTCCGCGACCGCAATGACCGCCGCCGCGGACGCGCGCAAGGACCGGATGTCGACGACGTCGAGGTCACCGACGACGACGTGCTGCTGCCGGTGGCCGGCATCCTGGATGTCCTCGAAAACTACGCGTTCATCCGCACGTCCGGTTACCTCCCGGGCCCGAACGACGTGTACGTCTCCCTGGCCCAGGTCAAGAAGTACAACCTGCGCAAGGGCGACGCCGTGGTCGGCGCCATCCGTGCACCGCGCGACGGCGAAGACCGCGGCCAGCAGTCCGCCCGCCAGAAGTTCAACGCGCTGGTCCGCGTCACCTCGGTGAACGGCAAGACCGCAGAGGACCTCAAGGACCGCGTGGAGTTCGCCAAGCTGGTTCCGCTGTACCCGTCCGAGCGCCTGCGCCTCGAGACCGACCCCAAGAAGATCGGCCCCCGCGTCATCGACCTGGTCGCCCCGATCGGCAAGGGCCAGCGTGGCCTGATCGTCTCCCCGCCCAAGGCCGGTAAGACGCTCATCCTGCAGTCCATCGCCAACGCGATCACCACCAACAACCCTGAGGTCCACCTCATGATGGTGCTGGTGGACGAACGTCCCGAAGAAGTCACGGACATGCAGCGCACCGTCAAGGGCGAAGTCATTGCCTCCACCTTCGACCGTCCTGCCGACGACCACACCACCGTGGCCGAACTCTCCATCGAACGCGCCAAGCGCCTCGTGGAAATGGGCATGGACGTCGTGGTGCTCCTGGACTCCATGACCCGTCTGGGCCGTGCCTACAACCTGGCAGCCCCGGCCTCCGGCCGCATCCTGTCCGGTGGTGTGGACTCCGCAGCGCTGTACCCGCCCAAGCGGTTCTTCGGTGCTGCCCGCAACATCGAAAACGGCGGCTCACTGACCATCCTGGCGACGGCCCTCGTGGAGACCGGATCCAAGATGGACGAGGTCATCTTCGAAGAGTTCAAGGGCACCGGCAACATGGAGCTCCGCCTGTCCCGCCAGCTGGCGGACAAGCGCATCTTCCCCGCCGTGGATGTCAACGCCTCCGGCACGCGCCGCGAAGAAAACCTGCTCTCGGCCGAAGAGGTCAAGATCATGTGGAAGCTGCGCCGCGTCCTCTCGGGCCTTGAGACCCAGCAGAGCCTGGAACTCCTGACCAACAAGATCCGCGAGACCCAGAGCAACGTCGAATTCCTCATGCAGGTTCAGAAGACGACGCTTGGTGCGAAGTCGGATAACGACAAGTAGCTGAGTCAGGGGCGGGCGCAGGTGCGTTCGTGCGGTGGGTTGCCGCGCGGATGTTCCGCCCCCGCCCCTTCGTGTTGCAGCTGACGTACTGCGTACGTCAGCTGCAACGCTACGACAGGCCCGATGCCACTCCCGGGGCGGAACATCCGCGCGGCAGTTACGGGGCTCGCTCACCGTGGCGCGCCGATTTTGCGCCTGATTAAACTAGGTGCAGAACGAAAGGTTTTGAAAATGTTTGAGTCCGTACAGGGCCTGCTTGATGAGCATGATGCTATTCAGGCTCAGCTTGGGGATCCGGCTGTTTATGCTGACCAGAAGCTGGCGCGGAAGCTGGGGCGGCGGTCTGCTCAGCTGAACGGCATTGTGGAGGCATACCACAAGTGGCATGCGCTGCACGATGACCTCGCGGCAGCCAAGGAGATGGCTGCCGAGGATCCTGACTTTGCTGCCGAGGTGCCTGAACTGGAGGAAGCCCTGGAGGCCGCGGCGGCGCGGCTGACGCGGCTGCTGATTCCCCGGGACCCGGACGATGCCCGCAACGTGATCCTCGAGGTCAAGGGCGGCGAAGGCGGCGACGAGGCGGCACTGTTCGCCGGCGACCTGCTGCGCATGTACACCCGGTACGCAGAGTCCCGCGGCTGGAAAACCGAGATCATCTCCTCCACCGAGTCGGACCTCGGCGGCTACAAGGATGTCCAGGTGGCCGTCAAGGGCAGCTCCAACGATCCCGCCGAGGGCGTCTACGCGCGGCTCAAGTTCGAGGGCGGCGTGCACCGCGTGCAGCGTGTGCCCGTGACCGAATCGCAGGGCCGCATCCACACGTCGGCCGCGGGCGTTCTTGTCCTGCCCGAGGTGGATGAGCCTGAAGAGCTCGAGATCAACCAGAACGACCTCAAAATCGACGTGTACCGGTCCTCGGGTCCCGGCGGCCAGTCCGTCAACACCACCGACTCCGCCGTCCGCATCACGCACCTTCCCACCGGAATCGTGGTGGCCATGCAGAACGAGAAGTCCCAGCTGCAGAACCGCGAAGCCGGCATGCGCGTGCTCCGTGCCCGCATCCTGGCCCACCAGCAGGAACAGATCGACGCCGAGAACTCCGCCCAGCGGAAGTCCCAGATCCGCACCATGGACCGGTCCGAGCGGATCCGTACATACAACTACCCGGAAAACCGGATCGCCGACCACCGCACCGGCTACAAGGCCTACAACCTTGACCAGGTCATGAACGGTGACCTCGAGCCGGTCATTCAGTCCGCCATCGAGATGGACGAGCAGGCGCGGCTGGACGCCATCGGCGACTAGGAGCCCGGGATCACATGACGTCCGAGCACAATTCGGAGCCGGCCCAGTCCCTGGCTGCTGCGGTCCGGGAGGCGACGGAGCGCCTGACCGAGGCCGGCGTGCCCAGCCCCCGGGTGGACGCCGAGTTGCTGGCCGACCATTTGCTGGGCGTGGGCCTGGGCCGGCTGCGGGCCATGATGCTCGGTGATGCGCCAGCCCCTGCAGGCTACGCCGAACTTGTTGCTGAGCGCGCCGCCCGGATTCCGCTCCAGCACATCACCGGCGTGGCGCACTTCCGCTACCTCCAGCTCGCGGTGGGACCGGGCGTGTTCATTCCGCGCCCGGAAACCGAGTCCGTGGTGCAGCTGGTCATCGACCGGCTGCGCGCACTGGAACGTGCCGGCGTGGTCCGCCCCAAGGTGGTGGACCTGGGCACCGGCTCGGGGGCCATCGCCGGGTCAGTCGCGCACGAGGTGCCAGAGGCCGAAGTCTTCGCAGTGGAGTTCAGCGAGTTCGCGCACGCCTGGGCGGCCAAGAACCTCCGGCCGCTGGGGGTCACCCTGCTGCTGGGGGACCTGCGCGACGCCCTGCCGGAACTCAACGGAACGTTCGACGTCGTCGTCTCCAACCCGCCGTACATCCCCGCCGAAGCCATCCCCAACGAACCGGAAGTGGCGCTTCATGACCCGCCGGAAGCACTCTATGGCGGCGGAGCGGACGGCATGGAACTGCCGACGGCGGCCGCGGCCTCCGCGGCGCGGCTCCTGGTTCCCGGCGGCTACTTCGTGATGGAACACGCCGAAGTCCAGGCCGGCTGGATATCGACGATGCTGAAGCGGACGGGGCTCTGGAGCGACGTCACCACGCATTTTGACCTTAACGGCAAGGAACGCGCCACCAGCGCCGTCCTTGCTTTCCCGCCCGCGGAGTAATGAAAGAATGAGGCAGTGACCACTACGTACAACTGCACGGCCGACGACGAGCGGACCGCCGGAATCGCCCACGCACGGCGGGCGATCCTCGAGAAGAAGTGCATTGTCCTTCCTACCGACACCGTCTACGGAATCGCTGCCGACGCCTTTTCCCCGCAGGCCGTCACCATGCTGCTGGTCTCCAAGGGCCGCGGCCGTAACATGCCGCCGCCCGTCCTGATTCCCCGCATGAACGCGCTCGACGGGCTGGCCACCGATGTGTACCCGGATGCCCGCGACCTGGCCGAGGCCTTCTGGCCCGGCGGACTGACACTGATCTTCCACGCGCAGCCGTCCCTCGACTGGGATCTGGGCGAGACCAAGGGCACCGTTGCCCTGCGCATTCCGGACGATGAAGTGGCGATCGACCTGCTGACGGTCACCGGACCCCTTGCCGTGTCCTCGGCAAACCGGACCGGGCAGGCTCCGGCGCAGACGGCCTTTGAAGCACGGTCCCAGCTCGCGGAGTCCGTTGAGGTTTACCTTGAAGGCGGTTTCCGCCCGATCGAGGGGACCGATGCCCGGCCGTCCACTATTGTGGATGCCACATCGTTGCCGCTGCGCGTGGTCCGTGAGGGGGCCATCAGTCTGGAGCGGCTGCGTGAGGTGGTTCCCGGAGTTCTCGACATCAACGGCAATGGCGCGGACGAGGCTGAGCTCACCGGCGCCCCGGAGGACGCTGCTTCTGAGGACGCTGCGCCCGAGAGTGCTGCTGACGCTGCTCTGCAGTCCGACGCCGGCGAAAAGCCCGCAAGCGCCGAATGACGCTGCAGAGGCAAGCTATTCCCGTTCTTGGAGTGGACGCCACGCCCTTGGACGTCGACGGACTCACCGCCGTCCTCAACGGATTCGTGGCTGACGGCACCACCAGGACGGTCGTCGGACACAATCTCCACAGCGTGACGCTTTTCCACTCCGAACCGGAGTTCAGGAAGTTCTACGAGAACAGCGACGTCGTCCTTCTCGACGGCGCGCCCGTCCTCTGGCTGTGGGGGAGGAGCCGCGAAAAGACGGCCCGGGACACAAGGTCCGTCATGGACTACCGGCTTGGTTCAACGGACTGGATTCCCGCGCTGGGCCGGCTCGACGGCCTCCACCGCATCGCCGTCCTTGGTGCCGGTGCGACTGCCAACGCCAAGGCCGTGGCAAAACTGCAGGGCATGGTGCCGGGCGCCACAGTCGCCGGAATGCCGGGGGAGGACTGGGACCCGGAAGTCGAGGAGAAGGCTGCCGCGTGGCTGGCGGAATTCCAGCCGCAGCTGGTGCTGATCGGCCTTGGCATGCCGCTGCAGGAAGAGGTGCTGTGGCGCCGCCTGCCGTCGCTGCCGCCCGCGGTCTACTGCGCGGTCGGCGGAGCCATCGAGCAGATCGCCGGCATCCAGAAGCTGGCGCCCCGCTGGCTTGGCCGGTTCGGGCTGGAATGGGCGTGGCGGCTGCTGCTGCATCCGCGCCGCGTGGCGTACCGGGTGTTTGGCGAGCCGTGGGTCCTGCTGGGACTCCTGCTGCGCCGCCGGCTGCGCGGGCAGGGCTGACAGCCCCTCCCGCCTACGTTAGAACTTCTGGTCCTTCAGCGGGCCAAATCCCTTGCCGCGGAGCCCCGTGGAGAACGCCCGGAACCAGTCCGCCAGCCCGCGGAGATCGCCCCGGCGGAGGAAATAGCCGAGGTAGCCGCCAACATCGGCCACGAGCGACTTCACACGGAAGTGGCGGCGAATAAGGTAGCCGCGGTTGCGGTAATAGTAGTAGCGCTTGAACGCGCCCTCCGGGACGATGACGTGCCAACGGGCACCAAACACGTGCTTCGTTTCGGAAAACGCGTGCGGGTGCATGATCGCAGCCGTGGTGACGGTGCCGAAACGGATGCCTGCCTTGCGCAGCCGGATGGTGAAGTCCACCTCGTCGCCGCGGATGAAGAGGCGCATGTCCGGCAGGCCCACCTTGAAGAAGACATCGGAGCGGATGAGCGCACCGTTGAAGAAATGGCCGTCGTTCGGCAGGAAGCCCACCTTCTCCAGCGCGGACCGGTCGTGGGAGACCTTGCCGTCCAGCCGGAAGAAGAAGGAGAGCTGGTCGGGATGCCCCGGAGCTACCACCAGGGGAACAACAGCCTCCAGATCCCGCGCCTCCGCTTCCCGGATCAGCGTGGCCAGGCATTCGGCGTCCGCCGGCTCGGCGTCGTCGTCCATCATCCAGACCCAATTGGCACCGCTGGCCACGGCCTTGAGCGCGGCCAGGGAGAAGCCGCCCGCACCGCCAAGGTTGGCTTCCGAACGGATGTAGTCCACATTCGCATGCTGGGCGGCCACGTCCTTCGCGGGGACCGTGCCACTGTCAACGAGGCAGATGGTCGACACGCTGGCCGTCTGCCCGTTGATGGCCCTCAGCAGGACGGCGAGCTCATGGGGACGGTCAAACGTCACGGCGGCAACTGCGACCGACACTGGCATTGCGGGGATCCTTTCAGCACAGCCGTCGGCAAGTTTCCCGCCGGCGTAAGGCCGTGTGACGCGAAGCGATGTACCCGTTGGCGTTAGTATCTTGACTAGAGTCCACTGTAATACAGCCCCGTCAGGCACTATGCACTGCCTGTCTGTGCGCGCATGGCGACGGAGAAGTTTCATTTATTGCACGTCAGATCCACACCTATCCAGCCCGCATGGTCCGCCCGGACTGACCCCGAATCCGCATAGCCTGCAGCATGGCGGGAAGCACTGCGCCAGCACCCTGGGAATGGTGGCCGCGCCATGATCATGTACCTGTCCATGATGGTGACGGCGGCGCTCGTGTCCTACGGGGCCACGTGGGGTGCCCGGCTGATCGGTAACCGGCTTGAGCTGTTCGCCCCGATCCGCAGCCGGGACATGCATTCAAGCCCGGTCTCGCGGCTCGGCGGGCTGGGGATCTTCGCCGGCGTGCTGGTGGCGCTGGCCGTGGCAAGCCAATCCTTCTTCGTCAAGGACATCTTCCGGAACAACGGCGCTCCGTGGGGTGTGCTGGCGGGCGCTGGCGTCATCGTGCTGGTCGGAGTGGCGGACGACCTCCTGGACCTTCGCTGGTGGGTCAAGCTGATCGGGCAGTCTCTCGCGGCGCTCGTGGTGGCCGTCTGGGGTGTGCGGATGACCATCATCCCGTTCATTCCGGAACCGATCCGCTTCGACTCGGACCCGATCAACATCGTCCTCACCACCGGCCTCATCGTCGTCACGATGAACGCTTTCAACTTCATCGACGGGCTGGACGGGCTGGCCGCCGGGGTGGCCATCATCGGCGGGTCCGCGTTCTTCCTCACCGCCTACTGGGTTCACCGGAACGCGCCGATCCTGGACCGTTCCGACCTCGCCACGCTGCTGACGGCGGTCCTTGTGGGCAGTTGCCTGGGCTTCCTGCCACACAACTGGTTTCCCTCGAAGATCTTCATGGGCGATTCCGGCGCGATGCTGATAGGCCTGCTGATGGCGTCGGCCGGTGTGGTCTCGACCGGGCAGATCTCCTCCGGCCTTTATGACCGCGTCAACGGTATCCCCACGATCATCCCCATCCTGCTGCCGTTTGCCGTGCTGTTCCTGCCGCTCCTGGACCTGTGCCTTGCGGTGGTGCGGCGCACCGCCGTCGGGCGTTCACCGTGGTCTGCCGACCGCGGGCACCTGCACCACAAGCTCATGGACATCGGTTACTCCCACCGCACCGCGGTCATGCTGCTGTATTTGTGGGCGGCGGTGCTGTCTTTCGGTGGTTTGGCCTTTGCCGTCTACCCCTGGCAGGTTGTGCTGGCCGTAATGGTTGCCGCCACCCTGATCATGGGTCTGGTCACGGCCTGGCCGTACTTGAGCCGCCGTGGCGATGACGCCGGAGTAGGGCCAACACCGCAGTAAGACGCGCTTTTCGGAAAATTTCTATCTCGTGTAGAATTCAGGTGCAGGTCTTTCCTGCACCACTCCACCCTGCCCCGAAGATTGGTTCGCATGACCTCCAACGCCGAGCCCGGACCTGCGTCCGGCAAGGGATCCGTTGGCGTCTCCGGGCCCACGCGGTCGCTCTGGCTCGGTCTGCTCGGACTCAGTTCGGCAGTGTCCTGCGGCGCGCTGGTCCTTACCGGCGTGGTGGCTGTGCTGCTGAATGGCTGGACCGGTGTTGTGTCCAGCAGCCTCGGCGGCCTCCTGGTGGTTGTGTTCTTCGCGATCAGCCTGCTGATCGGCCACTTTGTGGGACGCAACAACCCCTCGGGCGCCGTCGGCCTGTTCGTGGCGACCTACTTCGTCAAGGTCATCGGTTTCGCCGTGGTGCTGTTCGCCGTAGGCGCTCCCGACTGGCTGCACGGCCGCTGGTTCGTCATAGGTGCCGTCGTGGCCGTGGTCACATGGCAGGCTGCCGAGATCTACGGTTTCAGCAAAGCCCGGCTGCAGATCTTCAATGACCCCGAGCCGGACAGCGACCCCAAGCCGAACGGTGAGCAACACTGATGACCAAGCACAACCACCCCGGGAAAAACGAGCCTGGAACACCCGAACCGACGCCCGGTCCTGCCGCTGTACCCAGCGAGAATTCCGACGGCGGTTACAACGCTGGAATGGCCGTCTTTAGCTACATAATTGGCGGAATCATCGTCTGGAGTTTGATAGGGTGGGGACTGGATTATCTGTGGGGAACCCGCTGGATTGTGCTCGTAGGCGCTCTGCTTGGAGCTGCGGGAGGGTTCTATCTGTCCCATATGCACGGCCTCACCAGTTCAAGGAAAACAACTGGCGGGAACGGTGCAGCCAGCGGCCCGTCCGAGGACGGGAACAGTAATGCCAAATAATTTCACGAGGGGGAGGGCAAGCATGACGCGCGCCGGAACCTTACCAACGCCCAACGATGGACACTGCAGAGAGGAAACGCGTTGATCGCGCTTGCGCTCCCGGCCCAAAATTCAGGAGAGTTCACACCTCCCGGAATTGAAGAAATGCACCTGCCGGCAATCCTGCCGTGGGGTGCGGCAGACGGATTCTCCAAGCAGATGCTGCTGGTTATCCTGTCCGTCGTCATTATCGCCACATTCTTTGTGCTCGCTGCGCGGAAGCAGCAGCTCGTTCCCGGCAAGCTGCAGTTCGCAGGTGAGGCCGCCTACGGCTTCGTCCGCAACAGCATCGCCAAGGACATCATCGGCGGCAGGGACTTCATCAAGTATGTCCCGCTGCTGTTCAGCCTGTTCTTCTTCATCCTGGTGAACAACATCTACGGCGCCATCCCCGTGATCCAGCTCCCGAGCTTCTCGCACGTCGGCGGCGCCTACGTGCTGGCAGCCATCGTGTACGTCACCTGGATCGGCATCGGCATCAAGAAGAACGGCCTGCGCTACTTCAAGCTCGCTACCGTTCCCTCCGGTGTCCCGGTCTACATCCTCCCGATCGTCATTCCGATCGAGATCATCTCCAACTTCCTGGTCCGTCCGGTCACGCACAGCCTGCGTCTCTTCGCCACGATGCTGGCCGGCCACCTGATCGTCATGATTGCCGGATCGGGCATCGAATACCTCGTCATGCAGGAGAACGTCCTCCTCAAGGGCACCTCTGTGCTGGTTCTCGCCGGCGCGATTGCCATGTACATGCTGGAAGCGCTGATCATGGCGCTGCAGGCGTACGTGTTCACACTGCTGACTGCGATCTACATTGAAGGCGCACTCCACGCCGACAGCCACTAGGCACCCAAAACTTCCCCTCGTGGGGATGAAGCAACCCAAACAACCTGCCATATACATGGCATCTTGAAAGGAAGAAAAATGGAAGGCTCCATCAACGGCTCCCTCAACCTCATCGGCTACGGTCTCTCGGCCATCGGCGGTGGTATCGGTGTGGGTCTCGTGTTCGCTGCCTACATCAACGGTGTGGCACGTCAGCCGGAAGCCCAGCGCGTCCTGCAGCCGATCGCATTCCTCGGCCTTGCGCTGACTGAAGCCCTCGCCATCCTGGGCCTGGTCTTCGCTTTCGTTCTCAAGTAAACCTTCAGAACCAAGCGAACATTCAGAACCGAGTAGATAAGGACGGGTGAAATATGAATCAGCTGATCATCTCAGCCGCCACCGAAGGCGCCGCGGCGGCTAACCCGCTCGTTCCCAATGTCTGGGAAATGGGCGTTGTCCTCGCCGGCTTTGCTGTCCTCTTTTTCATCGTGGTCAAGTTCGTTGTCCCGATGTTCGAGAAGACGTTCGCAGAGCGTGCCGAGGCTATCGAGGGCGGCATCGCCAAGGCTGAGAAGGCTCAGGCTGAGGCTTCTGCCGCACTCGAAGAGTACAAGCAGCAGCTCACTGATGCCCGTGCTGAGGCCAACCGTATCCGTGAGGAAGCGCGTGCCGAAGGCGCCCAGATCCTGGCGGAACTGAAGGAGAAGGCTGCAGCAGAGTCTGCACGCATCACCGCTCAGGCGCACGTGCAGATCGAATCCGAGCGCCAGGCGGCAGTTGTGTCGCTGCGGTCGGAGGTGGGCACTCTTGCCACCACGCTTGCGGGCCGCATCGTTGGGGAAACCCTCGAGGACGACGCACGTGCAGCACGCGTTGTTGACCGCTTCCTGGCTGATCTGGAGACCCAGAACGCAGGTGTAGCTAAGTAATGGCAGGTGTATCGAGCGAATCGCTGACCAAGGCGCTGACCGAGCTGGAGCCAAAGCTTCCGTTTGCATCGCTGCAGTTGGCAAAGGAACTTTTCGGGATCCTGGGAACGGTAGACAGCTCGGCCGGCCTGCGCCGCGCCCTGACTGACCCCTCCCGCAGCGGTGAGGAAAAGTCGGCGTTGATCAAGCAGCTCTTCAGCGGAAAAGTTTCCGCCGAAGCTGTGGACATCGCAGCCGGACTGGCCAGCTCACGCTGGGCATCGGCGCGAGACATCGGCGATGCACTCGAGACGCTTGCCGCAACGGTGGTCATCGCCGTTGCCGAAAACAAGTCGGCCGTTTCTGCCTCCGGTATCACCGGTTTGGAAGAGCTGGAGAATGACCTGTTCTCCTTCAACCAGGCCGTGGCTGCCAGCCACGAGGTGCAGCGTGCGCTTTCTGAACCGCAGGCCAGCGGCGCAGCGAAGACTGTCCTCGCCGAAAGGCTCGTTCCTTCCGCAAGTGAGGAAGCCAAGGTCCTGATCGGACAGGCAGTCGCGCAGCCCCGTGGCATCAAGGCAACCAGGCTCGTGAGCCGTTTCGCCGAGCTCGCCGCCAAGCGCCAGCAGCGCTGGATTGCGACGGTCAGCGTCATGCGTCCCCTGACGGAGACGCAGGCAAGCCGTCTGCAGCAGGGAATGAACTCCCTCTACGGACGCGAGCTGAAGGTCAACGTCAAGGTTGATCCCACGCTGATCGGCGGCATCCGGGTGCAGGTGGGGGACGAAGTGCTCGACGCTTCGGTCCTCACCCGCCTGAACGACCTCCAGCGCCAGCTGGCCGGCTAGCCGGACAAGCACAACACAACTGATAGAAACCCCGGTCATCGTGAGCAACGATGATCACGAATACAGGAGAGCAGGGACTGCAGATGGCCGAATTGACCATCAACGCCGACGACGTCCGTAATGCGTTGAACGAATTCGCGGCGTCCTACGAACCCGGAAACGCCGAGCGCGTAGAGGTCGGCCGTGTGACCGCCGCAAGTGACGGCATCGCCCGTGTTGAGGGCCTTCCCTCGGTCATGGCGAACGAGCTGCTTCGCTTCGAAGACGGCACCCTGGGCCTTGCCCAGAACCTCGACGTCCGCGAGATCGGTGTCATCGTCCTCGGTGACTTCACCGGCATCGAAGAAGGCCAGGAAGTCCACCGCACCGGTCAGGTTCTGTCCGTGCCGGTCGGCGACGCCTTCCTCGGCCGCGTGGTGGACCCCCTGGGTGTGCCCATCGACGACCTCGGTGAGATCAAGGCCGAGACCACCCGCGCCCTGGAACTCCAGGCGCCCGGCGTTACCCAGCGCAAGTCTGTGCACGAGCCGATGCAGACCGGTCTCAAGGCTATTGACGCCATGATCCCGATCGGCCGCGGTCAGCGCCAGCTGATCATTGGCGACCGCCAGACCGGTAAGTCCGCCATCGCCATCGACACCATCATCAACCAGAAGGCCAACTGGGCTTCCGGTGACGTCACCAAGCAGGTGCGCTGCGTGTACGTCGCGATCGGCCAGAAGGCTTCCACGATTGCAGCAATCCGCCAGACCCTTGAGGACAACGGAGCGCTCGAGTACACCACGATTGTTGCCTCCCCGGCTTCTGACCCGGCCGGCTTCAAGTACCTTGCCCCCTACGCCGGCTCGGCCATTGGCCAGCACTGGATGTACGGCGGCAAGCACGTCCTGATCGTGTTCGATGACCTGTCGAAGCAGGCTGAAGCCTACCGCGCCGTGTCGCTGCTGCTCCGCCGCCCGCCGGGACGCGAAGCTTACCCGGGCGACGTCTTCTACCTGCACTCCCGTCTCCTGGAGCGTTGCGCCAAGCTCTCCGACGAGCTCGGCGCCGGCTCGATGACCGGTCTTCCGCTCATCGAGACCAAGGCCAACGACGTCTCGGCCTACATCCCGACCAACGTGATCTCCATCACCGATGGCCAGATCTTCCTGCAGTCGGACCTCTTCAACGCCAACCAGCGCCCCGCCGTCGACGTGGGTGTCTCGGTATCCCGTGTTGGCGGTGCAGCCCAGGTCAAGTCCATGAAGAAGGTCTCCGGTACCTTGAAGCTGGACCTCGCCCAGTACCGCGACATGCAGGCCTTCGCGATGTTCGCATCCGACCTTGATGCCGCATCCCGCCAGCAGCTGACCCGCGGTGCCCGCCTGATGGAACTGCTCAAGCAGGGCCAGTACTCGCCGTTCCCGGTCGAGAACCAGGTCGTGTCCATCTGGGCAGGCACCCAGGGCCACCTGGACGATGTTCCGGTTGAGGACATCAGCCGGTTTGAGTCCGAGTTCCTGGAGCACCTCAAGCACAAGTCCTCCATCCTTACGACGCTGGCGCAGACCAACGTCCTGGACGACGACACCGTGGCCGCTCTGAAGACCGCCATCGTGGACTTCAAGAAGGGCTTCTTCGGCGAAGGGGACGACAAGCTGGTAGGCGCAGGCCACGAGGAGCATGAAGCTATCTCGGAGGGTCAGGTCGACCAGGAAAAAATCGTCAGGCAGAAGCGCTAGTTTCGCTGGCAGGGACTGCCGGAACCCTTCGGGGGTCCGGCAGTCCCGGCCATCGGGATCTTAGGAAAGGATAAGTATGGGAGCCCAGATCCGGGTCTACCGTCAGAAGATCAGCTCGACGACGTCGATGCGCAAGATCTTCAAGGCGATGGAACTGATCGCTACCTCGCGCATCGGCAAGGCCCGCGCCAGGGTAGCAGCTTCACTGCCTTACGCGAACGCGATCACGCGCGCTGTTTCCGCCGTCGCAAGCCAGAGCGAAATCGACCACCCCTTGACCACCGAGCCGGAGTCCATCCGCCGGGCCGCAGTCCTGGTGATCACCTCGGACCGCGGCCTCGCAGGCTCATACTCCGCCAGTGTGCTCAAGCAGGCCGAAGGCCTGAACGAACTGCTCCGTGCCGAAGGCAAGGAAGTCAAGACGTACCTGGTGGGCCGCAAGGCGCAGGCTTACTTCGATTTCCGGAACCGCCCGTACGGGCGTGTCTGGACCGGCAACACCGATGCCCCGGAGTTCGCAACGGCACGGGAAATCGGCGCTGCGCTGCTTGAGGACTTCGCCATCGATTTCGGAGAGGGCGGCGTGGACGAGATCCACGTTGTGTACACCCGCTTCAAGTCCATGGTGACCCAGGAGCCGACCGTCATCCGACTTCTTCCCCTTGAAGTTGTGGAAGAGCAGGCGACCTCCGAAGCTGAACTGCTGCCGCTGTACGAGTTCGAACCGGAGCCGGAACAGGTGCTGAACGCCCTGCTGCCGCGCTACATCGAGTCCCGTATCTTCGCGGCCATGTTGCAGGCTGCGGCTTCTGAGCTTGCTGCGCGTCAGCGCGCGATGAAATCCGCCGGTGACAACGCCACGGACCTCATCAAGAAGTACACGCGTCTGCGCAACACCGCGCGCCAGGCAGAGATTACGCAGGAGCTTTCCGAAATCGTGGCTGGCGCCGACGCACTCGCGTCCTAGCTGCCGGGATCTCGGATCCAGCCAGACCTGCACCAACAGATAAACTTAACCCCACGCCATCTACGAGTGAAGTGAGAGAGATGACTGCCACCGCTACCGAACACGTAGCCGCAACGTCCGGTGCCACCGGCCGTATTGCACGTGTCATTGGCCCGGTTGTCGACGTCGAATTCCCGGCTGACGCAATCCCCTCGATTTACAATGCACTCACCACCGAGATCACTCTCAACGGTGAGACCAAAACCATCACGTTCGAGACCTCCCAGCACCTGGGTGACAACCTCGTCCGCGCTATCTCCCTGCAGGCAACCGACGGCCTGGTCCGCGGCACGTCCGTAGTGGACACCGGCTCGCCGATCTCCGTGCCTGTTGGCGACGGCGTCAAGGGCCACATCTTCAACGTCCTCGGCAAGCCGCTGGACGTCGACGAGTCCGTGATTCAGGCTTCGGACTACTGGCCGATCCACCGCAAGGCCCCGGCCTTCGCGTCCCTCGAGGGTTCCACCGAAATGCTCGAAACGGGCATCAAGGTCATCGACCTCCTCACCCCGTACATCAAGGGTGGAAAGATCGGCCTGTTCGGCGGCGCCGGCGTGGGCAAGACCGTTCTGATCCAGGAAATGATCACCCGTGTTGCCCGCAACTTCGGTGGTACCTCCGTGTTCGCCGGTGTGGGCGAACGTACCCGTGAAGGTAACGACCTCTGGGTTGAAATGGAAGAGGCAGGCGTCCTCAAGGACACCGCCCTTGTGTTCGGCCAGATGGACGAGCCGCCGGGAACGCGTCTGCGCGTGGCCCTTTCCGCTCTGACCATGGCGGAGTACTTCCGCGATGTCCAGAACCAGGACGTGCTGCTCTTCATCGACAACATCTTCCGCTTCACGCAGGCAGGTTCCGAGGTTTCCACTCTGCTGGGCCGCATGCCTTCCGCCGTGGGCTACCAGCCGAACCTTGCTGACGAGATGGGCCTCCTGCAGGAGCGCATTACGTCCACCAAGGGCCACTCCATCACCTCGATGCAGGCCATCTACGTCCCCGCAGATGACTACACCGACCCGGCACCGGCCACGACCTTCGCACACCTGGACGCCACCACGGAACTTTCCCGTGAAATCGCTTCCCGTGGTCTGTACCCGGCCGTGGACCCGCTGACGTCGACGTCCCGAATCCTGGACCCGCAGTACATCGGCAAGGACCACTACAACACGGCTGTCCGTGTGAAGCAGATCCTGCAGAAGAACAAGGAACTCCAGGACATCATCGCCATTCTCGGTGTTGACGAACTGTCTGAAGAGGACAAGATCGTCGTGTCGCGTGCACGCCGCATCCAGCAGTTCCTTTCCCAGAACACCTACACGGCCAAGCAGTTCACCGGCGTTGAGGGTTCCACCGTTTCCATCAAGGACACCGTGGAAGGCTTCACGGCCATCTGCGACGGCGAACTGGACCACGTAGCAGAGCAGGCGTTCTTCAACGTCGGCGGCCTGGACGACGTCGAGCGCCAGTGGGCCAAGATTCAGGAACAGACCAAGTAATATGGCTGAGCTTGAGGTTGAGATTGTCGCAGCGGACCACTTCGTGTGGTCCGGGGCGGCCAAGATGGTCAAGGCCCGCACCAGCGATGGTGAAATCGGAATCCTGCCCGGCCACTCGCCTGTGCTGGCGATTTTGGCCGAGGGACAGCTGGCAATCGAGCCGGTTTCCGGCGACCGCATTGTCGTAGATGTTGACGGCGGGTTCTTCTCTGTCGACAACAACCGCGTTGTAATTGTTGCTGACAACGCCCAACTGGGTGACGCGGCCACTGCGGGGATCCGATAGCACAACCCTGATGGACGTTACTTCCTTTCCGTTCATCGCCATAGCAACCGTGCTTGCGGTGCTGATTTTTACACTGTGCCTGTTTGGGGTGCGCCGCTTCAACCTGCGGCGCGCCCTGGGCACGGTGGACGCCTCCATTCGTACGGCTGGAAAGAGCTGGCGGATGGGGGTTTGTCGTTATCAGGACAATGAGCTTGAGTGGTTCAAACTGCTGTCCCTGAGCGTCCGGCCCCGCCACCGCTTCAAACGGAGTTCCCTTGAGCTGCTGGGCCGGCGCCAACCCACAGAGGCGGAACTGGTCAAGGTGCAGCCCGATGTGGTGATCGTGGAGCTTCGGTACGAGGGGGAGGATGTCTTCCTGGCCATGAAGTTCGACGCCTACACAGGTTTGTCCTCGTGGCTTGAAGCCGGGCCGGTCATCGGCGTGGGGACCTGGCGCTGAGGGCTCCCGCACCGGCCTGACCTGGCAGGGCGCGCCAATGAGGCGGCGCAAATATTTCAAGATCTGAAAACATTAGTGACACAAAAAATGATCCCCGGCACGGATGCCGAGGATCATTTATTTTGAGACAAATTAGACGACGGTTACGCCCGTGGCCTGGGGGCCCTTGGCGCCCTGGCCGATTTCGAACTGAACGCGCTGGTTCTCGTCGAGGGTCTTGAAACCACCGGTCTGGATCTCGGAGTAGTGAACGAAGACATCGCCATCGGAGTCGTCCGGGGTGATGAAGCCGAAGCCCTTTTCAGCGTTGAACCACTTGACGGTTCCCTGTGCCATTTATTTCTCCTCAGTATGGAACTTTATAAGGCCAGCACACCTCGTACTGGTCTTGGTTACTCCGCGAGAAGAATCCTGGCCTGCACCCCCGATAACCGGAATTGCGTTGCAGGAGCTTCGCGCTCGCAACATGTCTTGCGAGCATGAAAAACACCTACACAAAGACTGATACAAGAATTTCATGGGCAAACCGTCTGGTCAACGGTCAAAACGCGAATTACGCCAAATTTTGGGCAAATCCCGAGTAAACGCCTGATCACCCATTCCGTTACGGCCCCGCCGCTTGGAAAGTACGGTCAGAAGAGCCGTGACTCGACGTCGTCAACGCCCCGCATGGCGTCGTAATCCAGGGTCACGCAGTCAATGCCGCGGTCCATGGCGAGCACCCTGGCTTGCGGTTTGATCTGCTGGGCGGCGAAGATGCCGCGCACCGGTGCCAGCAGGGGATCGCGGTTGAGCAGTTCAAGGTACCGCGTCAGCTGCTCCACGCCGTCGATGTCCCCGCGGCGTTTCAGTTCAATGGCCACCGTGGCGCCGCCGGCATCCCGGGCAAGGATGTCCACTGGCCCGATGGCGGTAAAGTACTCCCGCCGGATCAGGGAGAACCCCTCCCCGAGGGTTTCGATCTGGTCGGCGAGGAGCCGCTGCAGGTCGGCCTCGACGCCGTCCTTGATCAGGCCGGGGTCCTGTCCCAGTTCGTGGGAGCTGTCGTGAAGCTGTTCATGGATGTTGATGATGAGCCTGTCGTCCGTCTTGGCCGACTGGACTGTCCACTGCTCGACGACGCCAACTTCGACGTCGGCGTCCTCCGGGGAGGTGACGCGGAGAACGGCGGGCGGGCTCATCCAGTTCAGCGGCTTGTAGGAGCCGCCGTCGGAGTGCACCAGGACCGAACCGTCGGCCTTCACCAGCAGGAGCCGGGTGGCGAGGGGGAGATGGGCTTTGAGCCGGCCAACATAATCAACGGAGCAACGGGCTATGACGAGACGCACGCCCTACACCATACCTTCTCTGCAGAGCCTTCCCTGCTGCGCCTTCTCTGCAGTGGCCGCCAGGGGCGGGACCCTGGCGGCCAGTAGCCCAGTGTCATGCGGGTGAGGGCAGGGGATCGGCTAAGGCAGAATGGAGGCATGCCCCGCTCCAACCGTCCCCGCCGCCCCAAAGCCGGGCGCGGTGCGGCCGGAAACACCCCGGGCGGAGGAAAGCACGGCGGAGGTCCCGCCCCGGAACTTGACCTGGAGCGGGCCCGCGCGGGAATCGCCCGCCGGGAAAGCGCGCCCGACGGCGACTGGATGGTGCGTTCCATCACGGCGCGCAAGGCCGAGAAGACGTACATCTGCCCGGGCTGCTCCACCGCTGTACTGCCCGGAATCGCCCACCTTGTGGTCTGGGCGGACGACCACCTGTTCGGAGCTGCCGTGGGGCTGGCCGAGCGGCGCCACTGGCACAGCAACTGCTGGACGTCCCGTAACTTCCGGTACCGGTAACGCCCGGTGACCGGTGTCGGGAGCAACCCGGCCGGAAGATAAGCTGGTGCGCATGACTTTTGACCCGGCGTCGTACGTTTTCAGCCAGCCATCAGCAGCCACCGCGATCCGCGCCTCCACGGTGCTTCCCGCCCGGCGCGAAAACATCGAAATCCGCACCGAGGACGGCCACACGCTGGTGGGCGAACTGGCCCTGCCGGAATCGGGTCCGGTCGCAGCCACGCTGATCACCCTCCACCCGCTGCCCACGCACGGCGGTTTCATGGATTCCCACGTGTACCGCAAGGCCTCCTACCGGCTGCCGGCGCTGGCCGGGGTGGCCGTACTGCGCTTCAATACCCGGGGCACGTCCTCGCCGCGCGGAACCAGCGACGGAGCGTTTGAAGAGGGCATCGGCGAGCGGTACGACGTGGAGGCGGCGGTGCGCTTCGCCGTCGAGCGGGGACTGCCCAACCGCTGGCTCGTGGGCTGGTCCTTCGGCACCGAACTCGCCCTCATGTACGGCGCCGTGGAACCGGTGGCCTCCCAGGTGGAGGGCGCAGTGCTGCTGTCCCCGCCGCTGCACCGCGCCACCGACGAGCACCTGCTGCTTTGGGCGGCCGCCGGCAAGCCGCTGACCGTCCTGGTGCCCGAGCACGACGACTACCTCCGGCCCGCCGCCGCAGAGGCCCGGTTCGGCCTTGTGCCCCAGGCCAGGGTGGTGGGGGTCGACGGCGCCAAGCACCTTTGGGTGGGGGAGAAGCAGGCGGCCCGGGTGCTGAATGAGATCGTGGATGTCGTTACGCGCGACGGCGCGGGAGCCGATGGCCTGCCGCAGGAATGGGAAGGGCCGGTGGCCGCCGCCGCCGTCTAGTGCTTGCCTGCGTCTGGTGCTTGCCTGCGTCTAGTGCTTGCCTGCGTCTAGTGCTTGTCCTGGCGGACGATGTAGATCTCCTTGATGAGCAGCAGGATGGCGGCCGCCGTCGGGATGGCAATGAGCGCCCCCAGGACGCCGAGCAGGCTGCCTCCTGCGATCACCGAGATGACGGCAACGGCGCCGGGCACCGCCACGGCTTTCTGCATGATGCGCGGTGAGATGAAGTACGCCTCAAACTGCAGGTAGGCGAAGTAGCAGATGGCGTAGGCCAGGGCTGACTGCCAGCCCAGCGTGAGCGTGATCAGGATGACCACCACGCCGGCGATCAGCCCGCCCACCAGGGGGATGAAGGCCAGCAGCGCCACGACGAACGTCAGCAGCACGGCGAACGGCACGCCGATGATGGACATGACGATGAAGGCAAAGGTGGCATTCAGGAGGGCGACCACCGCCTGGCCGATGACGTAGTTGCCCACGGAGCGGCTGATTTCCTCGGACAGCGCCTCGACCCGTCCCCGCCGGGACCGCGGTGCCAGCCGGTAGCCCCACTTTTTCATTGCGGGCAGGGCGGCGAGGAAGTAAAGGCTGAGCACCAGCACGATCAGGGTGCCGAAGAGGCCGTTGGCCACGGTCGAACCGAAGCCGACGACGCCGCCGAAGATGCCGCTCATCGCCTCCGGGTTCTTAACGAACTTGTCCAGTTCCTCCGTGATGCGGTCGCGCACGCCGAACTGGTTGTCCACTGTCCGGAAGAAATCCGAGTTGATGAAGTCGCGCACCCACACCGGGGCCTGCTGCACGAGCTCGGTGACCTGCTCCACGATCGTGGGGATGAGCGTGGCAAAGAAGCCGACGACGGCGAGCATCAGCACGGAGACCGACACGAGGATGCCGGCGGGTCGGGGAATCTTCCGGCCCTCCAGCCAGCGCACCACCGGGTCCAGGCCGAGGGCGATGAAGAGGGCAGCGACGATCCAGAGCAGGAGCTGGGTGGTGTGGGAGCCGATCCAGTAGACCAGGAGGGCCAGGCCGACGCCCACGGTGCCCATGAATCCCAGGTACAGCGGGTGCTGGGCCGAGATGCGGGGCCCGGGGGACCCGAAACGCTCGGTGGCCGCGGGTTCGCCGGCGTCTTCCGTCACGAAGTTGTCGGGATGCTCCGGCGGGAATTCAAACCGGAGCCTCGGCTGGGCGCCGGGGATCGGCTGGCGCAGGCGTCTCAGCACGGCACCCAGGGCGGCGGGACCGCTCTTCGTCCTTAACGGCTTATGGTGCGGGGCGGGCTGTGGCGCGGTGCTGTGGTCTGCCGCATGGTGTGCACCAGTGTCCTGTGGCGCCGGCAGGCTCTGGGGGGAGTCGGCGTCGGGCAGATCTTCGGGGCCGCGCATGGACGGATCCGTGTGTTCAGTCACTGCTTTTTGATGCCTTTACCGTGCGTGGCGCCGCGGCTGCGGGCCGGATGTGATGATCATCGCAAACACTATCAGCAGCCTTGTGAATAGCCGGGCGCGCGGCGTTTCGCTGGACCGGCAGCCGGGGCCCTAATGCCCCCGATCCGGCCTATTGGTAACAAAACGGTTACTATTGGAGGTAAACCCCCGCTGATGATAGGTATTCCTTTGCGTTTCAAGACTGCAGTTGCACTTGTGCTGCTCGGCCTCCTGACACTGCTGGCCGGCATCGGGCAGAAGACCTTCTGGGCCCCCGCCGAGACGGTCACGGCAACGGCTTCCGCCGGCGAAGCCGCGCCCCTGACCGTTATCGACCAGAAGCTCCGCACCCTCGAGGGCGGAACGGTCACCATCAAGGTCAAGGGTGAGGGCAGCTTCCTGCTCGCGGCAGGACGCCCGGATGACGTCGACGCCTGGGTGGGCAAGACCGCCCACAACACCGTCACCGGACTCTCGGACGACAAGAAGTCGCTGCAGGTAAAGCACACCGACGGCGAAGCCAGCGCGCCGTCGCCTGCCGGCTCCGACCTTTGGGTCAGCACCGAGAACGCCAGCGGCGAAATGGACTACACATGGTCCGCCCCGGCCGACGGCGACTGGTCCCTGCTGCTCGCAGCAGACGGAAAGAAGCCCGCGCCGTCGTCCATTTCCATGACGTTCCCCAATGACACCTCCATGCCGTGGGCCGTGCCGCTCATGGTTCTCGGCGGGCTCCTGATTATCGCCGGCGGTGCGCTGCTGGTCCTCAAGCCCAAGGGCGCGGCGCCCCGCGACGGCGGGTCCTCCGACAACGGGGCCGCCGGCAAGGCCAGCGACAAGCAGGGCAGCCTGTTTGCCCGGCGCGCCCGCGCCAAGGCGGCGGCCAAGGCCGGAGAACGGTCCTCCTCCGCACGGCTCAGCGTGGTGGTCGCGGCCACCACCGCCGCGGTCCTCGCCGGCGGCGCAGCTGCCGCGCAGGCCAGCGCCCCGGCCTCTACTGCAAGCGAATCCGGAGCACCCGCGTCTGCTGCCCCTGCAGGGAACGGCACGCCGGTGGTCCTGGACGCCCAGTTCCGCCGCATCCTGGAGCAGGTGGCCAGCGCCACCGACGCCGGCGACGCCGCCAAGGACGCCAAGAAGCTTGCCGCCCGCGTTGCCGGAACGGAACTGGAGGTCCGCACCCAGAACTACAAGATCAGGTCGCGCGTGGCCTCCTATGACGCGCGCATGCCCGTGCGTTCCACGAAGCTCCTGACGACGGTGGTCACGGACAAGCGTGAATGGCCGCGCTCCGTCATGGCCGTCACGCAGGGTGAAGGCAACGTTGTGCCGCAGCTGCTTACGCTCGTGCAGAACTCGCCGCGGGAAAACTACAAGCTCGTGGGCACGTCACCGCTGCAGCCCGGAACCACCTTCCCCGCGATCGTGCGCGGGGGCACCGAGTCGCTTGCCGCTGACGACAAGTCCGGCCTGCTCTACAGCGGGCAGGAAGCCCTCGCCGGCCTGGCCGACCGGCTGACCAAGTCCAACTCCACGTTCAAGAGCAAGCTGGTTGAAGGGGAATCCTCCCCGTACATCGCGGACACGCTGTCCTACCAGGCTGACATCGTGAAGGACGGCGTCGACGGCAAGTTCGCGTTCACGCACAAGGTTGTTCCTGAGAGCACTGTCGTGTTCCGGACCGAGGACGGCGGGGCCCTGGTCCTTGGCCGGCTGACCTTCAACTTCGACGGCACCCCCAAGGCAGAGGGCGACAAGCTGTCCATCGGCAATGATGCGGCCGTCCTCGCCGGCGGCAAGGAGACCACCACCGGGATGGTGCTGAAGTTCGCCGAATCCGTGGCCGTCTATGTGCCGCCGGCCGCCTCAAAGGATCCGATGAAGCTCGTCGCTGCCACGCGCGGACTGGTTGGCGCCAGCTTCAAGTAGGCAAGGGCTTTCCGTAAACCTGCCGTCACTGGAGCGGCCGCGGTGCTTACCGCGGCCGCTCTTGTGGCTAGAGTGGGAGCTATGAGTTCGCCAGCTTCCCGCCCTGTCCCTTCGGCCGCGAGCCAGCTTAACCTTCGTGGCGCCGTCGATCTCTCCTCGCTCAAGCAGCGCCCGGCGCCGCCGGCGCCTCCGGGCAATACCGCCGCCCCTGCTTCCCAACAGGCCGACGGCGGACCCGCCCTCCGGGTGGACGCCACCGAGGCGAACTTCCAGAGCCTTGTGGAGCTGTCCGCCCAGGTGCCCGTGGTATTTGCCCTCTGGGCCGCCTATTCGCCCGAATCCACCGGTGTGCTGGATGCGCTTGACCGGATCATCCAGAGCTACGGCGGCCGGCTGGTCCTCGCCGCCGCGGACATTGAAGCATTCCCGCAACTGGCCCAGGCGTTCCAGGTGCAGGCCGTTCCCACCGCCGTCGCCGTGCTCAAGGGCCAGCCGGTGCCGCTCTTCCAGGGCGGCGCCGACGAGCAGGAAATCCGGCCCGTGCTGGACGAACTGCTCACGGTTGCCGCTGCCAACGGTGTGACGGGCAACGTCGGCGGCGGCGCGGGCACATCCGAGGAACCCGCTCCTGCCCCTCTGCCGCCGCTTCACCAGAAGGCCTTCGACGCAATCGAAGAGGGTGACTACGCCGCTGCGGCAGCTGCCTACCGGCAGGCGCTCGTCGAGATGCCGGCGGATGCGGAGGCAAAGGCTGGCCTGGCGCAGGTGGAACTGATGGAACGCCTGCAGAGCCTTTCCGGACCTGAGGGCGAGGCGCTGCGCCAGCTTGCCGCGGATGAACCGGACAACCTGACGGCCCAGCTGGGCATCGCTGACCTTGATCTCGCCGGCGGCCACGTGGAGGACGCCCTGAACCGCGTGGTCGCGTTCATCGGCAGGAACTTCGGCCCGGAACGAGAGTCCGCCCGGGTGCGCCTGCTCGAGCTGTTCGAAGTTGTCGGAACCACGGACGAACGCGTGGGCAAGGCCCGCCAGGCTCTGGCACGGGTGCTCTTTTAGTGGCGGTGCCCGCGCTGTTCCAGCCGCTGACGCTGCGCTCCCTGGAACTGCAGCACCGGGGCTGGGTTTCGCCGATGTGCCAGTACAGCTGCGAACCAGGCGAGGCCCCCGGAGTGCCCAGCGACTGGCACCTCATGCACCTCGGATCATTCGCCGCCGGGGGAGCGGCCCTCATCCTGACCGAGGCCGCGGCGGTCAACGCCGAAGGGCGCATCAGCCCGCGCGACGCGGGGCTGTACAACGACGAGCAGGCGGAGGGCTGGGAGCGGATCGTCCGCTTCGTGCACCGCCACGGTGTCGCCGACGCCAAGATCGGTGCCCAGCTCGCCCATGCCGGACGGAAGGCGTCCACGTACTGGCCGTTTTCCGGCCGGAGCGGATCGGTTCCGGCGTCCGACGGCGGCTGGGAAACAGTGGGTCCGGGCACCCAGGCGTTCGACGGTTACGCGCCGCCGGCGGCCATGACAGAGGATGACATCAAGCGCGTCATCGCGGATTTTGCTGCCGCAGCGACCCGCGCCGTCGACATCGGCTTCGACACCATCGAGCTGCACGGCGCCCACGGCTACCTCCTGCACCAGTTCCAGAGCCCGCTGATCAACGACCGCACGGACGCCTGGGGAGGCGATGCGGAGGGACGTAACCGGCTGACCATGGCTGTCATCGACGCCGTCCGCACTGTCATCCCGGAGTCCATGCCGCTACTGCTGCGCATTTCGGCAACCGACTGGGCAGAGGGCGGAATCAGCGTCGAGGACTCGGTCAGCCTGGCCGCGCAGGCCGCCGAGCGGGGAGTGGACCTGGTCGACGTGTCCAGCGGCGGGGCGGTGGCGCACCAGCAGATCCAGCCCGGGCCGGGCTACCAGACCGAATTCGCCGCCCGGATCCGCCGCGAAACCGGAGTCGCCACCGGCACCGTCGGGCTGCTGACGTCCCCCGGACAGGCCGAACATGTGGTGGCCACCGGACAGGCCGACGGCGTCTTTATCGCCCGGGCGGCCCTTCGGGATCCGCACTGGTGGCTCCGGGCCGCCTTTGAACTCGGCCACGACCTGCGCTGGGCGCCGCAGTACGAACGGGCCGTGCCGCGCCGCACGTTCTGACAGCTTTCAGGCGCCCCTCGCCGTGAGTTTCTACTCCTTCCGGAGGATCCCCCTGGCTGCAGGCCGCGGCTAGGGTAAGTGCATGAGCACTCCCTTAACAGCCCTCTCGATCAGGGGGCTTGCCAAGCGATTCGGCACCAAAATCGCGGTGGACGGCATCAGCCTCGACGTTCCCGCCGGTTCCTTCTTTGGCATTGTCGGACCCAACGGTGCCGGCAAGACCACCACCCTGTCCATGGCCACGGGCCTTCTGCGCCCGGACTTCGGAACGGCGGTGGTCCACGGGGTGGACGTCTGGGCGCAGCCGCTGGAGGCCAAAAAACTGATGGGCATCCTGCCCGACGGGGTGCGGCTCTTTGACCGGCTCAGCGGTGAGCAGCTGGTCACCTACGCCGGCCTGCTCCGGGGCATGGACAGGGACGTGGTGGCTGCCCGGGTGGGGGAGCTGCTCGCAGCCTTGGACCTCAGCCAGGACGCGGGCACCCTGGTGGTGGATTACTCCGCCGGCATGACCAAAAAGATCGCGCTGGCCTCCGCGCTGATACACGCTCCGAAAGTCCTCGTGCTGGATGAGCCCTTTGAATCCGTGGATCCCGTCTCCGCCGCCAACATCAGGGACATCCTGGACAGGTACGTGGCCACGGGCGGCACCGTGATCGTGTCCAGCCACGTGATGGATCTCGTGCAGCGGATGTGCGACCACGTCGCGGTGATTGCCGGCGGCCGGATCCTGGCCGCCGGAACGGTGGACCAGGTGCGGGCCGGCGTGAGCCTGGAGGACAGGTTCGTGCAGCTTGTGGGCGGCAGGAGCCGGACGGAGGGGCTCGAGTGGTTGCGCACCTTCTGAGGCTGAAGCTCACGCTGCTGCGGAACGGTCTGAAGCGCAGCCCGTGGCAGCTGGTGGGGCTGGCCTTTGGCGGACTGTATGCGCTGGGCATCGTGGGCATGTGTGTGGTGCTGCTGGTCCTCCTGCGTCAGGAGGATCCGGACCTGGCCCAGACCGTGGTGGTCCTCGGCGGCGCGGCCGCCCTGCTGGGCTGGGGGATTGTGCCCGTCATTGCCTCGGCCGTGGACATGACGCTGGACCCAGCGAGGTTCACGACGTCGGCCGTGCCCATGCCGCAGCTGCTGGCCGGCCTCGCACTCGGCGGCCTCATCGGGCTCCCGGGACTGGCCACTTTGCTCGTCGCTCTGGGAACTGTGGTCACCTGGTCGCGCGGTGTGCTGCCAGCGGTGGGGGCGCTGGTCGGAGCCCTCCTGGGCGTGCTCACCTGTGTGGTGTTCTCCCGCGTCGTCACAACGGCCACGGCAAGCCTGGCTGCCTCACGGCGCTTCAAGGACGTCAGCGGGATTGCCTTCATGGTTCCCCTGGTCCTCCTCGGCCCCATCACCGCCGGCATCTTCCAGGGGATGGCGGGTTCCGGAGCCTTCCTGTCCGAGCTGGCCGGCAGGATTTCCTGGACGCCGCTGGGGGCCGCCTGGTCCTTGGGCGGCGACCTGGAAAGGGGGCAAACGGGCCCGGCAGGACTCAAGCTGCTCATCGCCGTGGCCACGCTCGCCGGGCTTTCCTGGTGCTGGAAGCTGCTGCTCGAACGCGCACTGGTCACGCCCCCCTTTGCCGGGAGCAGCCGCCGGAAGGGCGGGCGACTGGGGCTCTTCGCGCTCCTGCCCGGCACGCCGACCGGTGCCATCACCGCACGGGCCCTGACCTACTGGTTCCGTGATCCCCGGTACTCAGGCTCGCTGGTGGTCATTCCGCTGCTGCCGGTCGTCCTGGCCTTCCAAGGCAGCCAGACCAACGACTACGGCGTGCTGATGATCACCGGGCCGCTCACCGCGTTCCTGCTGGCCTGGTCCATCTCGGGGGATGTGTCGTACGACAACACCGCATTTGCCCTGCACCTGGCCGCCGGCGTGCGGGGTGTCCATGACCGGCTCGGGCGCGCGCTGGCCTGCCTGGCGTTCGCGCTGCCAACGGTGCTGGTCCTCGCCACTGTGCCGTTCTTCATCACGCGGGACTGGGCGTGGTGGCCCTCCATCCTGGGGATATCCGTGGGAGTGCTGCTGACCGGGCTGGGCCTGTCGTCCGTGGTGTCCGCCCGCTACACGATTGCCGTGCCTCTTCCCGGCGACAGCCCGTTCAAGAAGCCGCCCGGCAACGTGGGGCAGACCCTCGCCGTCCAGTTTGGCGGGATGGGTGTCCTCCTGGTGCTGGTCCTCCCGGAGGCCGGACTGGTCCTGGCGCAGGTACTCACCGGTGATCCGCTGTTCGGCTGGATCAACCTGGCGCTTGGCCCTGTCCTCGGCGCGGCACTGTTCATTCTGGGGGTCCGGGTGGGCGGGCGCTGGCTCGATGCCCGCAGCCCGGAGCTCCTGGCCCAGGTCACGGTCAACCGCTGAAAACAGGCAGCAGCTGAATGCCCTGCCGGCCGAATATATCTGCGGGGCGGGGACCCGCCGTGGTTGACTAGCAGGACACCTGAGAGAAAGGCCGGAAATGGAAGTCGTCATACTTCCGGGCGGCAAGCAGATTGCCTCCCTCGTGGCGGACGCGGTGGAAGGCCTGCTGCGGAGCAAGCCCGACGCCGTGCTGGGGCTTGCCACGGGATCATCGCCGCTGCCGGTCTACGACGAACTCGCCCGGCGCCACGAACAGGCCGGCCTGGACTTCAGCCATGCCTACGGGTTCACCCTGGATGAGTACGTGGGGTTGGAACCCGGACACCCCGAGTCCTACCGGGAGGTGATCCGCCGCGACTTTGCGAACCGGGTCAACATCGAACCCGGGAATGTCCTCGGACCGGACGGAAGTGCCGCGGACATCCCGGCGGCCTGCCGGGCCTACGAGGACCGGATCAGGGAGCGCGGCGGCATCGACCTGCAGCTTCTGGGTTTGGGCACCGACGGGCACATCGGCTTCAACGAGCCGGGGTCATCGCTGGCATCCCGCACCCGGATCAAGTCGCTCATCGAGCAGACCCGGCGCGACAACGCCCGCTTCTTCCACAGCCTCGAAGAGGTTCCGCACCACGTAGTGACCCAGGGGCTGGGCACCATCCTCGAGTCGCGGCACGCGATCCTGCTGGCCACCGGAGCCCAGAAGGCGCAGGCCGTCCACGATCTCGTGGAGGGGCCCCTTGCCGCTATTTGCCCTGCCTCTGTCCTGCAGTTGCACCCCCATGCCTCCATCGTGGTGGACGAGGCCGCCGCGTCGTCACTGAAGCTCGCCGACTACTACCGGCACACCTTTGACCACAAACCGGCGTGGCAGGGCCTCTGACCCGAACCTGCGCCCGGGTCCTCCCGCGGCCGCCCGTCCGGAACGGCTAAGATGGATGCCATGAGTAGCATGACGGATCCTCTCGACAACGACCCCATGCGTGAGCTTTCCGGCGCCGGATCGTCCACCGCAACCATTGAGCGCGAGGAACTGCGCCAGGAAGTGGAGCCCGGCGACCGTGAGCGCTTCTCGCACTACGTGCGCAAGGAAAAGATCATGGAGTCCGCTCTGACCGGCGAACCGGTCATCGCGCTGTGCGGCAAGGTTTGGACGCCGGGACGGGATCCGCAGAAGTTCCCGGTCTGCCCCGAGTGCAAAGAAGTCTATGACGGCCTTCGCCCGGGCAACGACGGCGGCAAGGGGTCCGGCGGAGACTCAGGCAACAACAAGTAGTGACGGAGACACTCTTCGGCGGACCCACTCTGCCTCCGGCTTATCCGGAACGTGCAGCCTGGGGAACCGCCCAAAAGCTCCGCGCCTGGCAACAGGAAGCCCTGGACCTCTACTTCAGCAGGGCTCCCCGCGACTTCATGGCAGTGGCCACCCCCGGCGCCGGCAAAACCACCTTTGCGCTCAGGGTGGCCTCCATGCTCATCGAGGCCGGCACGGTGAACCGCGTGACCATTGTGGCGCCAACAGACCACCTGAAGCGGCAGTGGGCTGACGCTGCGGCGCGCGTCGGAATCGCGATTGACCCCAACTTCAAGAATTCCGACGGCCAGCACGGCCGCGGGTTCATCGGCGTGGCCGTGACCTATGCGCAGGTGGCCAGCAAGCCCATGCTGCACCGGGCCAAGACCGAAGCCGCCCGCACCCTGGTGATCCTTGACGAAATCCACCACGGCGGCGAGGCGCTGTCCTGGGGTGACGGCCTCCGCGAGGCCTTCGATCCCGCGGCCCGGCGGCTGTCACTGACCGGTACGCCGTTCCGCTCGGACACCTCGCCCATTCCGTTCGTGGAGTACACCGAGGACCGTGAGGGCATCCGGCGCTCCAAGTCGGACTACACCTACGGCTACGGCAATGCGCTCCGTGACCACGTGGTGCGGCCTGTTATCTTCATGGCCTATTCCGGGCAGATGCGCTGGCGCACCAGCGCCGGTGACGAGATGGCCGCCTCCCTCGGCGAGGCCGCGGTCACCAAGGACATCACGTCACAGGCCTGGCGGACAGCCCTGAACCCTGCGGGGGAATGGATTCCCGCCGTTCTGGCGGGAGCGGACAAGCGGCTCAGCGAGGTCCGGCGGTCCGTTCCCGACGCCGGCGGCCTGGTGATCGCCACCGACCACGAAGACGCCAGGGCGTACGCCGGCCAGCTCAAGAAGATCACCGGCGAGTCACCCACCGTGATTCTGTCCGATGACGCGAAGGCCTCAAACAAGATTGAGGAGTTCAGCGCGGGCAACCAGCGCTGGATGGTTGCCGTGCGCATGGTGTCCGAAGGCGTGGACGTGCCGCGCCTTTCGGTGGGCGTCTACGCGACGTCAACCTCCACACCCTTGTTCTTCGCCCAGGCAGTGGGCCGCTTTGTGCGTTCCCGGAAGCGGGGCGAGACGGCCTCAGTCTTCCTGCCGTCCGTTCCCCAGCTGATGGCGCTGGCCAACAGCATGGAAGCCGAACGTGACCATGCCCTGGACCGGCCGCAGAACGATGACGGGGACGGCCTGATGGACCTCGAAGAGTCGCTGATGGACGAGGCGAACCGCGAGGAGAAGGCGTCGGACAGCCTGACCAAGGGCAAGTTTGAGGCGCTGGACTCGCAGGCGTCGTTCGACCGTGTACTGTTCGACGGCGGCGAGTTCGGTACCGGAGGCGACATCGGCTCCGAGGATGAACTCGACTTCCTCGGCATCCCCGGCCTGCTGGACGCCGAGCAGGTGGGCATGCTGTTGCGCCAGCGCCAGCACGAGCAGCAGGGCCGCAAGAAACGCCAGGGCCCTGCGGCAGCGCCGGCCGCCCCCGCGGTACCCGACCACCGGATGCTGATGGATCTGCGGAACGAGCTGGCGAAGAACGTGGCGGCCTGGTCTGCGCGGACGGGCACCCCGCACGGGGTGGTGCACACGAAGCTGCGGACCGTCTGCGGCGGCCCTCCGGTGGCACAGGCGAACGAGGAGCAGCTGCAGTCCAGGCTGAAGAAGCTCCAGGACTGGTTCATCGGCAGGACATAGCCGGGCAGAAAAGCCCGAATATCGCAGGCGGGAACTACTCGAGGTCCACGCCGCCCAGCTCCATTTCGGCGTAGGTGTCGTCGAGGTCATCGGCGATGCCCGCCGTCAGCCGTTTAATCACGGTGACGGCGTAGCCGGCCTGGACGGCATCCAGTGACGTCGCCATGACGCAGTGGTCGGTGGCGAGGCCCACCACCACGACGTCCTCCACGTCGTGGCTCTGGAGCCAGTCGTCGAGGCCGATTGCGTCTTCCTCAGGGGCGTAGCCGGGGTCGGCCGCGCCGGGCAGGGAACCGGGCTGGCGCTCTCCGGTGGGGACGGCGTCCTCCGGTGCCAGCAGGCCTTCGAACCCGGAATAGGCCGCGGCATGCAGGCCCTTGTGGAAGTAGGCCTGGATGTGTTCAGTGTCGAGTTCCGGGTGGAGCTCGGCACCCTGGGTCCCGGCCACGCAGTGCGGCGGCCAGCTGTCCTTGAAGTCCGGGGCTTCTGAGAAATGGGAGCCAGGATCGACGTGCCAGTCCTGCGTGGCCACGATGTGGTCGAACTGGCCGTGGTGGTTCTCGACGTACTCGCTGATGGCCCCGGCCACGGCGGCGCCGCCCTCCACCGGCAGCGCGCCGCCCTCGCAGAAATCGTTCTGGACGTCGACGATGATGAGTGCCCGTGCCATCAGTTGTTCTCCTCAGTTCCCATCAGTTGTCCTCATAGAGCGTCGGGATAGCCGGCTCGCCGCGGTGCAGGCGGTGGACGACCGAGGGCAGTTCGGCCATGGAATCGGCGTGGCGCTGCCGGGCGCGCAGGACGCCTTCGTGGCCGGTCCAGCCGGGCAGGAGCTCGCCATTCTTGATGAACTGCTGCAGCAGCGCACGGTCGTTGCCGTCATCCGCCGGCCGGTGTCCTACACCGATGAGCTCCTGTGTGGCCGTACCGTTGTCGTTGAGCCGGCGGAGGGCGTACTTGCGCCCGCCCTTGCTCGTCTTGTTCTTGGCGGCCTTGGCCACCGAAACGAACTCCCCGGCGTCGTTGGTCCGGCTGACCAGCTTGTAGACCATGCTGGCGGTCGGTGCGCCGGAGCCCGTCACGAGGGAAGTGCCTACCCCATAGGAGTCGACGGGGGCGGACTGCAGGGCCGCAATTGCGTATTCGTCCAGGTCGGAGGTCACCGTGATGCGGGTGCGCTCGTTGCCCAGGTCATCCAGCAGCTGCCGGACCCACTGCGCCTGCTCCACCAGGTCGCCGGAGTCCAGCCGCACGGCGCCCAACTTGTCCCCGGCGATGTCAACGGCCGTGCGGACGGCGGTCTCGACGTCGTACGTGTCCACCAGCAGCGAGGTGCCGGCCCCCAGGGAGGCGATCTGCGCCTCAAAGGCGGCCCGCTCGGTGTCATGGAGAAGCGTGAAGGAGTGGGCGGCGGTGCCCACGGTCTTGAGGCCGTACCGCAGTCCGGCCTCAAGGTTTGAGGTGCTGTCGAACCCGGCGATGACGGCGGCACGGGCGGCAGCGGTGGCTGATTCCTCCTGGGTCCGCCGGGACCCCATCTCGATGCAGGGCCGCTGGCCGGCGGCCATCACCATGCGCGACGCCGCCGAGGCAATGGCGCTGTCGTGGTTGAGGACGGACAGGACGTACGTCTCCAGGATGCACGCCTCGGCGAACGTCGATTCGACGATCAGGATGGGGGAGTTGGGGAAGTAGGCCTCGCCCTCGGCGTAACCCCAGATGTCCCCGGTGAAGCGGAAGTCTGCCAGGTAGTCGAGCGTCTCCTTGTTAACCACTCCGGTGTGCGCCAGGAACTCGAGCTCCGTGTCGCCGAACCGGAAGGCCATGATGCCTTCGAGCAGCCTGCCCGTACCGCCCACGATGCCGTAGCGGCGCCCGTCCGGGAGCCGGCGCGCGAACGCCTCGAACACGGCCTTGCGGTGCGCGGCGCCGGAATGGAGGGCCCCCTGCAGCATGGTCAGCTCGTAATGGTCGGTGAACAGGGACGTACGGGGCTGCTCCCAGCCGGCGGAGTTACTCACAAAAATCACTCTAGTCCCCACCGGCTCCCACGTCTCGCTTCGCTTCGCCGCGGGGGCCCTCGCCGGCGTGGGCCCACGACCGGTTCCCACGTCTCGCTTCGCTTCGCCGCGGGGCCCTCACCGGCGTGGGCCCAGCATCGCCATAGAATGGACAGATGACCTTAAGCGTTGCGCTCGGCCCTGACACCCAGGAGAGCACCCAGACCGGAACGGCGGTGTCCACCGACGCCCTGACCGCCCCGGACGTTCCTTGGAACCTTGTCATCTGGAATGACCCCGTTAATCTCATGAGCTACGTCAGCTACGTGTTCCAGAGCTATTTCGGCTACTCGGAAACCAAAGCCAACAAGCTGATGCTTGAGGTCCACAGGAAGGGCCGGTCCATTGTTGCCCACGGCAGCAAGGAACAGGTGGAGCAGCACGCGGTCGCGATGCACGGGTTCGGCCTGTGGGCCACCGTGGAGAAGGCCACCGGCGGAGACAGCGGGGGCGGCAAACGTGGCCCGGGCAAGGGCAAGGGAAAACGTGGCTAAGGCTTTCAAATACGGACTCAAAGGCATCTCCGGCTTTCTTGAACCGGCCGAAAGGGAACTGCTGCGCAGCCTGTTCGCCGACGTCATCTCCATGCTGGAGCCCGCGGACCGCGGTTCCGAGGATCCGCTCGCCGCGATGATCGGACTGGACATGGAGGTCCGGGAACCATCGGACCGCGCCCTCCGCCGGCTGCTGCCCAACGCAGTGAAGGACGACGCCGCGGCCTCGCTTGAGTTCCGCCAGCTCACCGAACGCTCGCTGCGGGAAAGCAAGATCGGCGCGCTGCGCGCCGCCGCGCTGGGCCTGGACAAGGACGAGCTCGTCCTGACGCCGGCTGATGCCCGGCATTGGTCCACGGCGCTCAACGACGTGCGGCTGGTGCTCGCCGAGCGGCTCGACATCCGGGACGAGGCGGACGCGGACCACGTCCACCAGATGCAGGACTGGTCCCAGGCCGAGGACGTGGAAAGCTACCTCGCCCTGGTCTACAACTTCACCACGTGGCTGCAGGAATCCCTCGTGCAGGCGATGCTGCAGTCTCTGGGCGCGCGGCCCTGAGCCATTCCGGCGGCGAGCTTTTCCGCCACTGGGCGGCTCCAGCGGTGAGCCGTTTCGGCCGCCGGATGTGACAAATTCGACATGAGTCGCCCGCCACAAGTGATGGCCGCACCTCACGGGAAGACCTATCCTCAAATAATCATGACTTCAGCATCGAGCATGGATCCGGCAGCAGGGGCTGCAGCGGAGTCCGCACCGGCCGACGGCGTAAATGTGGGATCGCTGCCGATCGGCGTCTTCGACTCCGGGGTCGGCGGCCTCACGGTGGCGCGGTCGATCATCGACCAGCTGCCGAACGAATCCATTCTCTACGTCGGTGACACCGCCCACGGCCCGTACGGGCCGCTGCCCATCGCGGAGGTGCGCGCCAACGCACTCGGCGTCATGGACGAACTCGTGGACTCCGGCGTCAAGCTCCTCACCATCGCCTGCAACTCTGCGTCGGCCGCGGTGCTCCGGGACGCCCGTGAGCGCTACACGGCGCGTTACGGAATCCCCGTCATCGAAGTGATTCAGCCGGCCGTGCGCCGCGCTGTCGCGGCCACCCGCACCGGCCGGGTGGGCGTGATCGGCACCTCCGCCACCGTGGGCTCCAGGGCCTACGAGGACACCTTCGCTGCGGCGCCTGACCTGGAGATCACATCCGTGGCCTGCCCTGCATTCGTGCCGTACGTGGAGGCCGGCATCACCACGGGGCCGGAACTGCTCGACATCGCCCGAGAGTACCTTGAGCCGCTGAAAGCCGCGGGCGTGGACACCGTGGTGCTGGGCTGCACGCACTATCCGCTCCTGACCGGCGTGATTTCCTACGTCATGGGCGAGGACGTCACGCTGGTCTCCAGTGCCGAGGAAACCGCCAAGGACGTATACCGGGCGCTGGCCAGCAACGGCCTCGAACGGACGGACCCGGCGCCGCCGGAGCACAGCTTCATCGCCACCGGCGATGCGGGCCAGTTCGAAGCGCTGGCCCGCAGGTTCCTGGGGCCGGAGGTGCTCAGCGTCAAGCACGTGGACCACGTCGCGGCGCAGTACCCCACAGGCAGCCTGGCGCGGATCACCCCCGAAATGATCGCCGCCGCGCGGAACGCGGCCGCCCGCCCGCGCATCTCGAACTTCGTCGGGCAGGCCGCCGGCAGCGGTGCAATCCCCGGGAGGTCGTTCCTGTGAAGCTCACCATCGTCGGCTGCACGGGCTCATTTCCCGGCCCCGGATCGCCCGCCTCCTGCTACCTGCTGACCGCCAACGACGGCCAACGGGTGTGGAAGGTGGTCATGGACCTCGGCAGCGGGGCCCTTGGCGCCATCCAGCGGTACACCGACCTCGAGGACATCGACGCGATTTTCCTCACCCACCTGCACCCCGATCACTGCATGGACCTCTGCGGCCTGCACGTGGCGGTGCGCTGGAAGCCCGGCGGCTGGGACCGGGGAAGGATCCCCGTCTGGGGCCCCGCCGCCACCGCCGACAGGATGGCAACGGCCTACGGTCTGGACCTGGATCCGGGGATGCACGAGGAGTTCGACTTCACCAACTGGACCGAGCGCCAGTCCGTCACCGTCGGCCCCTTCACCGTGACGCCGTTCGCAGTGAACCACCCGGTGGAGGAAGCCTACGCGCTGCGCGTGGAGGTGACCGAGCCGGACACCGCCGGGAATGCCGTGACCCGCGTGCTGACCTATTCGGGTGACACGGATTCGTGCCGCGGCCTGGAGGAGGCGGCCAAGGACGCCGACCTCTTCCTCTGTGAAGCAGCTTTCGAGGAAGGCCGCGACGACGGCATCAAGGACGTCCACCTGACCGGCAAACGGGCCGCCGAGGCAGCCACCGCTGCCGGTGCCCGCCGACTTCTCCTCACCCACATTCCGGTGTGGACGTCGCAGACCAAGGTCATGGCCGAGGCACGCCCCGCCTTCGCCGGTGACGTGGCCGTGGCCGTGGCCGGCGTGCACTACACCGTCTGACATCGGACTCTTTGGAGTGGCACCGTCCCGCCTGCAGCCTCGATAAGCTAAAGGCATGACTTCCGAAGCAACCACTGCCCCCGTCATCCGTGCCGACGGCCGCACCCCGGACCAGCTCCGGCCCATCAGCATCACCCGAGGCTGGTCCAAGCAGGCCGAGGGATCGGCCCTCATCGAGTTCGGCAACACCCGGGTCCTGTGCACCGCTTCCCTCACCGAAGGTGTTCCGCGCTGGCTCAAGGGCGAAGGCCGCGGCTGGGTGACCGCCGAATACGCCATGCTCCCGCGTGCCACGAACACCCGCTCGGACCGCGAGTCCGTCAAAGGCAAGATCGGCGGCCGCACCCACGAGATCTCCCGCCTGATCGGGCGCTCGCTGCGATCGATCATTGATACCAAGGCCCTGGGGGAGAACACCATCGTGCTGGACTGCGATGTCCTGCAGGCCGATGGCGGCACGCGGACGGCGGCCATCACCGGCGCCTACGTGGCGCTCGCCGAGGCCATCCGCTTCGCCCGCGAGAACAAGATGATCGCCCGCAACGCCCAGCCGCTGGTGGACACCATCGCGGCCGTTTCCGTGGGGATCATCGACGGTATTCCGATGCTGGACCTGCCGTACATCGAGGACGTGCGGGCCGAAACCGACATGAACGTCGTGGTGACCGGCTCCGGCAAGTTCGTGGAGGTCCAGGGCACGGCCGAGGGCGCCCCCTTCGACCGGGACGAGCTCAACAAGCTGCTGGACCTGGCACTGCTGGGAACGGAGCAGCTGGCCGCGATCCAGCGCGAAACCCTGGCCGAAGCTCCGTGAGCCGCGTGTCCGCAGCGGAGGCGGCACCCCGGCTGGTGCTGGCGACGCGCAACGCCGGGAAACTGCGGGAGTTGCGTGAGCTGCTGCGCGGGCAGATCCCGGGGCTCGACGTCGACACGCAGGTGGTGGACGCGGCCGCCGTCGGAGCCCCCGACGTCGCGGAAACCGGGGTGACCTTTGCGGAAAACTCGCTACTGAAGGCGCGGGCGGTGGCCGAAGCAACGGGGCTGGTGGCCATCGCCGACGACTCCGGGCTGTCAGTGGATGTCCTCGGGGGCGCGCCCGGGATCTTCTCCGCGCGCTGGGCCGGCCGGCACGGTGACGACGACGCAAACCTGCGCCTGCTGCTGGCCCAGCTGGCGGACGTGCCGGACGGCCACCGCGGCGCCGCGTTCGTGTGCGCGGCGGCCCTTGCAGTGCCGGCGTCGTCGTCTGCGGACGGGGCCCGCGAAGTGGTGGAGTACGGCCAGCTGGCCGGCACGCTGCTGCGCGAACCTCGCGGCGAAGGCGGGTTCGGCTACGATCCCGTCCTGGAACCTGCAGGCCTGGACCGCAGTTGCGCCGAGCTCAGCCCGGAGGAGAAAAACGCCATCAGCCACCGTGGCCTGGCGTTCCGTGCACTGCTTCCCTCGATCGTCGAGGCCCTCCGGTAAACAGCAACGCGGGGTCACTTACCGCCCAATCCGGTCATCCCATTGGGCGCTAAGTGACCCCGCGTTGCTGGAGCCTGCGGTATCAGTCCAGGTTCGTTTTGCGCTCGGCCTCAGGCTCGTGCTCTTCGATGAACTCCTCCACCGGGTCCGTCCCGAAGGCCGCTGCCTCGCGCTTGGCGGTCATGCCGCGCACAACTTCGATGCCGACAGGAATCACCGAGAGCAGGACGATCGCGATGAAGATGATGTCCAGGTTGTCCCGCACCCACGGGACCTTGTCGCCCAGCAGGTAGCCGAGAAGCGTCACGCCGCCGCCCCAGAGGAGGGCGCCGATGACGTTAAAGAGGAAGAACTTCCGCTTATCCATCTGGGCAACGCCCACGATGACCGGGACAAAGGTGCGGATGATGGGCACAAAGCGGGCCAGGATCAGGGCCTTGCCGCCGTGCTTTTCGAAGAACTTGTGCGCACTGTCAACGTTCTCACGCTTGAAAAGCCTGGAGTCCGGCTTGTTGAAGATGGCGGGGCCCGCCTTGGACCCGATGAGATAGCCCGTCTGGTTGCCGATGATGGCGGACACAATGATCAGCGCGGCGAAGAGCCAGATGTTGAATTTGATGGTGTCCGTGGCCACGAGCAGGCCCGCCGTAAACAGCATGGAATCCCCGGGCAGGAAGAATCCGATCAGCAGCCCGGTTTCGGCGAAGATAATCCCGCACACCAGCAGAACAACCCACGGGGCCAGGGCCGGGTCGGCGAGGAAGACCTGGGGGTTGAGCCAATCGGGCAGGAATGATGCCAGCTGCGGCTGGACGGGGCCGGCGCCACCCAGCGCGGGCACGGCAAAGTCGCTCAATGCATTAAAGTTCACGTTTCAAGGGTACTTGACGGGCTCCGCGCCGCGGCCGGGCTACAGTTGTCCCCGTGGGTTTGGACTTTACGGCGATCGACTTCGAGACCGCCAACGGCTTCCGCGGTTCGCCGTGCGCCGTTGGCCTCACCAAGGTCCGCGGAGGCGTCATCGTCGAGGAGGTCTCGTGGCTGATGCGGCCGCCGGAAAACCACGACTCATTCGACTACCACAACGTCCGCGTCCACGGCATCAGGCCCGAACAGGTGGCCGGCCGGCCCCGCTTCGGGGAGCTGTTCCCGGAGATCGGCGCTTTCATCGGCGGCGACATCCTCGCGGCCCACAACGCCGCCTTCGACCTCGGCGTGATCCGCTCCGGGCTGGAAGTCTCGGGGCTTCCCGGCCCCGCCTACGACTATGTGTGCACCGTGATGCTCTCCCGGCGCTGCTACTCCCTGGTTTCGAATTCCCTACCTTTTGCCGCCGAGGAGGCAGGCGTGCCCCTCGTGAACCACCACGACGCGGCCGAGGACGCCAGGGCGTGCGCCGGCATCCTCATCGACATCGCGGGGCGCAACCGGGCCAACAGTATTGCCGAGCTCTACCTTTCACTGGGGCTGTCCATACCGCAACAGGCTGCGTTCGATCCGTCCGGCGGGGAGCTTTCCAAGGCGACCGTCTCAGCCCTCGCCGCCGCGGGCGGTGCCGGTGCTGACCGGGTGGTCCGGCCGTTCCGCAGCGGGTGGCCTGAGGAAGGGCCCAACCCCGAGCCCAATCCCGACGCCGAACCCGGGAATCCGCTGTTCGGTCAGACCGTCGTGTTCACCGGCCAGCTAGCCATGCCGCGGCCCGAGGCGAAGACCCGGTCCGCGGAACTGGGGGCGCGCCCGGAAAGCCGGGTCACTGCGCGGACCAATGTCCTGGTGGTCGGCGACGGCTTCGTGGCCGGCGACCTGCGCTCCGGCCGGCTCACCGGCAAGGCCAAACGGGTGCTGGAGCTGCACGACCGCGGTCAGGCCATCGAGGTGATCTCCGAGGGCGAGTTCCTGCAGATGGTGGGCGGCGCGCCCGTACACGGCGCCTCTGCATACATGGCGCAATAAAGCTTCCCGGCTGCGCTACCGACTGACTGGCCCTTCCTCACATCTTGCAGGTTTTCCTCAAACGCTCGATCACATCCTGTCGGCTTTCTTCAAACGCTTCCCCACCGCGCAGAAGCGCATCGGGCAACCCGACCGGACCCTCGGAAGCGTCGCGGAAGAACCGCAACCCGGTATGCCCCGGCTTCAAGTGAGGAAGGGTCGCACCAAAGGGGACGGGACCTGAGGAAGGGTCGCACCAAAGGCGACAGGACGTGAGGAAGGGTCGCGGAAGAACCGACATGATCTGAGGGAGCGTCCCGAAACGCATGGGTCGCAGCCTACACATGGCGCAATAAAGCTTCCCGGCGCCGCCGCCACTCTCCTAGCCTTGCCCCATGGGCAAATTGGGCAAACTAGGCAAATTGGGCACACCGGGCGAACTGGTCAAGGTTGGCAGTCGGGGCAAACCGCGCAGTCAGGGCGGGCCGGGGTCCGTCTTCGCCTTTCCCAACCCGGTCAACGAATACGCGGCCCGCATCACCGCCGGGCTGGTGGTCCTGCTGGCTGCCGCGACGCTGCTCACCGGCTTCGGCTGGGGCCTGGCGGTCATTGCCGCCGGCTTTTGGCTGCGTGTGCTGTTCGGGCCGAGAATCTCACCGCTCGCCCTGCTTTCTGTCAGGGTCCTCACTCCGCGGCTGGGACGGGTCAAGCTGGTGCCCGGGCCGCCCAAGCGTTTCGCCCAAGGCATCGGCGCCGCGATGTCCACGGCGGCCGCCGTCCTGCTGGCCGCCGGCCTGGCCCCCGCCGCCTGGATTTTGCTGGCCGTGCTGATCGTTGCCGCCTCGCTGGAAGCCTTCGCCGGGTTCTGCCTCGGCTGTGCCATCTTTGGCCTGCTGCAGCGCCGAGGCCTCATTCCCGAGGATATCTGCGAGGCCTGCAACAACATTCCGCTCAGGCAGACGTGACGGCAACCAGTTGCCCGGCCATGCCTCGGATCACCTCGGGGGCCTCAAGGGCTTCCAGCCAGTCCGCGGGCAGGCAGGCCGTGCCGTAGTACGCGCCCAGGATGTTGCCTGCGATGGACCCGGTGGAGTCGCTGTCGCCGCTGTGGTTGATGGCCACGGCGATGGCGGCCTTGAAATGGTCCGCCGGATCAGGCGCGCCATCTCCCTCTGATGGGGTGGCAGTCGCGAGGACCGCATAAAGTCCGACGGCGAGAGCCTCCTCTGCCACCCAGCCTTCACCGAGTTCACGGACCAGTTCCTCCGGGCTGAGCACGGTACCGGGTCCGGCCTGGCCGGCGAGACGGATTGCGGCCTCCAGCCGCTCATGGAGTTCAGGTGCTGCCTCCGGATCAGCCAGCACATGGGCGAGGGCTGCCTGCGCTGCCTCCGGCAGGCTGCCGCCCTGCACCAGCGAATGGATGAGCAGGCTGAAAACACCCGCGCTCTGCCGGGCCGAAGGATGCCCGTGCGTGAGTGAGGCCGCGTCGGCGCTCAACTTGTACACAGAATCTGCCGGGATGTGCGGAACCAGGCCGAAGGGCGCCGAGCGCATCACGGTTCCGCAGCCCTTCGATTCGGGATTGACCGGGCGAAAGACCGTTCCCATTTCGCCGGTGGCCAGCCCGCTCAGGCACGCCTTGCCAGGTGCCCGGCGGTGCCGCAGCACCTCTTGGCCGTCAATCCACCGGGGATGCGGCCGCGGCGCTGATTCGGGAACGGGCACGCCCTGTGTCTCCAGCCAGCGCAGGTAGGCAAGCCAGACGCAGGCGTTGGCGTCGGCACCGACCCCGGAGTTTGCCCATTCCAGGGCCTCGACGATGCCGTCGACCGTGTACAGCGTCATCTGGGTGTCGTCCGAGAAGTGGGCCCCGCCGTCGAGCGCGGAAAAATCCCGGAGCCCGGCGGCGCCGAAACGGCGCCGGATCTCGTCGATGGGATCGAACTCGACGGCGTAGCCGAGCGAGTCGCCCAGGGCGCCGCCGAGCAGGCAGCCATGGATGCGGGACTCGGGGGACGGAACGGTGCCCGGAACATTGCTCATGCAGGCAAATTTACCTGCCCGCCGGAGCTGTCCCGGCCCTGTGATTCTGGATGCCGCGGTGTTGACCCTGTGGCCCCGCACCGTGCTGTGACGTCGCACTCGCAATGCCGGGGGTCCGGGCGCCGGACGATAAGCTCGGATTCAGCAACCGTCCAGACTTTGCTGCCAGACTGCTGGGGCCGGCTCCCGGAGCGAGCGGCATTCCCCGCTGACAGAAACTAAAGGATTCCCCATGAGCACCCCTGTGTCCGTCCCCCCGACCGATGACCGGCATTCCGCCGGAGACAACGGACTCCGGCCCGGACTCCTGTCCAGGCTCGGAGCGGAGGCCTTCGGAACGCTCTTTCTGGTGGTCGCCGGGCTGGGCGTGCCGCTCTTCACCCTGCCGCAGTCAAACCCGCTGCCCGGCGCTCTCGCCGGAGGCCTTGCCGTGACGGCGGCGATGCTGGCCTTCGCTTACATCTCTGGCGGCCACTTCAACCCCGCCATCACCCTGGGCAACCTCGTCGCGGGCAGGATCGGCATCGCCGCCGCGGCGGCCTACATCGGCGCGCAGCTGGTCGGCGCTGCGGCAGGCGCGCTCGCCTTGTTCGGCATCCTCCGCACGGTGCCCAACATCTCCGACGCGCGCACGGCCTTCGACACCGTCACCGCCGGCTTCGGCGAGCACTCCGTGATCCAGACGTCGATGGCCGGCGTGCTGCTCGTGGAAGTGCTGGGAGCAGCCCTCCTTGTCGCCGTGTTCCTTGGCATGACGGCCCGCCGCAACAAGCACGCGGCCGCCGCGCCCTTCGCCGTCGGGCTGGCATTTGCCGTGCTGCTGCAGCTGGGCCAGGCCCTTGGCAACGCGCCCTTCAATCCAGCCCGGGCCACCGCCTCTGCGCTCTTCAGCAGCAGCTGGGCGCTGGAGCAGCTGTGGCTGTTCTGGGTGGCCCCGATCGTCGGTGCCGGCATCGCAGGGCTTGTTTTCCGCGGGTTCGCCGACGCCCAGGGCCGCAGTGCCACCGCCGCGGACCACGCCGACGACGCCGCCGATCCCGAGTCTGACCTCGGGGACGACTTCGACGGCGCCTCGGACCAGGAAGCAGTCGAAAAGCCCGCGGCCGCAGCGCCTGGTGCAGGCGGCGACGACGCGCGCGACTTCTTCGACGGACCCCGCAGCAAGGAGTCCTGACGCGCCGAGGCGCAGGGTCGGCTATTTTGTCGGTGCCCGCGTCTAGCTTATGAATATGCGGTTATTGCACACTTCCGACTGGCATCTGGGCCGGTCCTTCCACGGCGTCGGCATGCTGGACGCGCAGCACGCCTTTGTCGACCAGTTGGTTGCCCGTGTCAGGGAACTCTCCGTCGACGTCGTGCTGATCGCCGGCGACGTCTACGACAGGGCCCTGCCCGGCGTTGATGTGGTTAACCTCCTGGACGATGCACTGGTTCGGCTGACCGGGGCAGGCGCACAGGTGGTGCTGACCAGCGGAAACCACGACTCCGCCATCCGGCTCGGCTTCGCCTCCCGGCTTCTGGAGAAGGGCGGTGTTCACCTGCGCACCCGCCTGCAGGAGCTGGATGTCCCCGTCCTGCTGCCACTCGGTGTCACGGGGACCGATTCGGTACTGGCCATCTATGGCATCCCTTGGCTCGAACCCCGGCTGGTCGCCGAGCAACTTGGAGTGGACAGCGCCAGCCACTTCGAAGTCACCCGTGCCGCCACGGAACGCATCAGGGCCGACGTCGCCACGCGCAGCCAATCCCGGACGGTCCTTTCCGTTGTGCTGGCCCACACCTTCGCCAGCGGTGGCATCAGCTCGGACAGCGAACGCGACATCAGCATCGGGGGAGTGGGTGCCGTGCCACTGGACCTGTTTGACGGCTTCAGCTACACGGCACTTGGGCATCTGCACGGCCGGCAGGCCCTCTCTGGCGAAGTTCGGTATTCGGGCTCACCACTGGCCTACTCGTTCTCCGAAGCAAAGCACCAGAAGGGCGGCTGGCTCATTGACGTTGACGAGTCCGGGGTCACCGCCGTGGAGGAAATCTTCTGGGACGCGCCGCGGAAACTTGCCGTCCTCCGGGGGACACTCGACGGGCTGCTGGAGTCCCCGGAGCACGCCTGGGCCGAGCAAGCGTACTGCCAGGTGACCCTGACGGACGCCCAGCGGCCTGCCCAGGCCATGGAGCGGCTGCGTGCCAGGTTCCCGGACACGCTTGTCCTCAGTTTCGAGCCGGAGGGGGCACCCGCCGCCTCGAGGGCGAGCTACAGCAGCCGGCTGGCGGAGGCGGAGGATGACCTCGCCGTCTGCTGCGGATTCCTGGAACACGTCCGCGGCCGGGAGCCGGACACGGCGGAACAGACCGCCCTCACCGAAGCCTTGGAGAACGTGCGCCTGCAGGAGGCATCACTGTGAGGATCCACCGTCTGGAAATCTCAGCATTCGGGCCGTTTGCCGGAACCGAGGAAATCGATTTTGACCGGCTGAGCGCCCAAGGGCTGTTCCTGCTCAATGGGCCAACCGGCGCCGGCAAGACCAGCGTGCTGGATGCCATATGCTATGCCCTCTACGGGTCCGTGCCGGGCGCACGGCAGGACGGCAAAAGACTGCGCAGCGACCATGCGCACCAGGCCGCCGAACCCCGTGTGACCTGTGAATTCACGGCTCGGGGCAGGCATTTTGAGGTTACCCGCTCACCGGCCTGGGACAAGCCCAGCGCCCGCGGACGGAACGGGTTCACCACGCAGCAGGCCAAGACGCTGCTGCGTGAACGTGTGGCAGGTGAGTGGCTGGAAAAGTCTGGCCGGAACGACGAAGCGGGGGCGGAGATCACCGCGCTCCTCGGCATGGATCGGGAGCAGTTCACCCGCGTGGTTCTGCTCCCCCAGGGGGACTTCGCCGCGTTCCTCCGGTCCAAGGCTTCGGACCGCCTCGACCTGCTGCAGAAGCTCTTCGGAACCGAACGGTTCGAGGCGGTGGAGCGGGAGCTTGCGGTACAGGCCGCCGTGGCGGTGAGTGAAGTAGCCGATCTTGAGGGCAGGTTGGGCATGCTGGTGGCGAGGGCCTGGGCGGAGGTGACGGCTCTCGAGGTCGACCCCGACGCGGCGCCTGAACCTGCCGGCGGTCCCGAACTGCTGTCATGGCTGGAGTCTGCCGCCTCGGAGCGTGCCTCGGCCCTGGCCGGGGATGCAGAATCCGCCGAGGAGCGGCGCCGCGGGTGCACGGAGCGGCTCGAAGCGGAGCTGGCCAGGGAGGGAAGGCGCCTGAAGCTTGCTGCTGCCCTGCGCCGGAGGGCAGACGCAGAGGCCGCCGCCCCTGGGCTGACCAGCGCGGGAGCCGCGCTTGACCTGCACCGGAAGGCCGAGCTCCTGGGTGGGCAGCTGAAGGCCGTGACCGCCGCCGAGGTCCTGTTTGCCCGGGCGGAAAAAGCCTTGGACCTCGCCAGCGCCGGCGTGCGGGAGGCCGCGGGCTCGAGCTCCGAACTGGCAGTTATGGAACACGGCACTGCGGAACACGGCACTGCGGAATACGGCACTGCGGAACACAGCGCCGTCACCCGACACCCCGGCGTCGATGTGGCCGCGGAGCTTTCGCGGCTGCGGGCGTTGGCCGCTGTGATCGGCGAACGCCTTGCCGATGAGGAGCAGCTGGGTCGCCTGCACGCACGGGCCGCCGGGCTCGCACAGCGGCGGCAGGAACTCACCCGTACCGGAAATGACCACGCCGTCCGGCTGCTTTCCCTCCGCACCGAGATGGAGGCACTGCGTGCAGCCCTGCAGCCGCTTGAACAGCTGGCAGGGGAATCTGTGCTGCGCACCAAGGAAGCGGCGGCCGCCGACGAGCTGGTGGACGTTGTCAGGCGCTACGGCATTGCTGCGGCCGGGTGCGCTGCCGTCGCCGAGCGGCACCTCAAAGGCCGGGAACAGCACCAGGAACTGCGCCGGCTATGGCTGGACATCCGCGAGGAACGCCTGTCCAATGCGGCGGCCGAATTGGCTTCGCGCCTGGAACGCGGGGCGCCCTGTCCCGTCTGCGGGAGCCCGGAGCACCCCGAGCCGGTTCCCGCCGGGGACTCCGTCCTCGGGCTTGCCGAGAAAGAGGAACAGGCCAATGAGCGCAGTGAGGCGGCTGAGAGGGCGTTGTCTGCACTGGAGGCGGAGCTCTCCGAGGCCAGGCAGCTGGTCGCCGTTCTCGCAGGCCAGGACGGCGACACCGATCCCGCCGAAGCGGCGGAAGCCGCCCGGGCAGCCCGGGAAGCTGCTGCCGAGGCGGCCGCGGCCGTAGCGGAACTGGAAGCGAGCAGGAGCCGGCAGGAGGAACTGGCTGAGCTCATCGACGCCACGGAGCAGGTGCGCGTGGACGTGCTGTCGCAGTTGGCGCAAACAGAATCCGCCCTGACCGAAATCGAAGGGCAGTCCGACGCCCTGGAATCGTCGCTCGAAACGCTTCGTGCCGGCCACGCCAGCCTCGCTCTCCGCAGCGACGCCATCGCCCAGCTTGTCGGCATTCTCGAACAGGCTGACGCCGCCCGGTCGCAGCTGGATCAGGCTGCGGCCCGGCTGGCAGAGGCACGGACCGGGCTGGACCGCGCTCTTCCCGAGGCCGGATTCGCCTCGGCCGCTGAGGCCCGCCAGGCCCTGCTGCCGGGGGCGGAGGCGGCGAGGCTGGAGTCCGCCGTCCAGTCCGGGCGCGACGAGGAGGTACGGCTGGAGGAACTGTTCGCCAGCGAAGAGCTCGTTGTCGCAGCAAAGGAACAGACCGCCAGGGACGACGAAAGCGGCTCCGCGACCACCCCAGCGGACCTGGACCTGCTGCGCACCGAAGCCGAACTTGCTGCCCGGGCAGCAAAGGACATCGAATTGGCGGCGGGCATGGCGCGGCAGGCCGCCAAGAGCCTGGGACGCCTCCGTAAGGAGTACGGGGAGCTCGCTGAATCCGGCCGGGAGCCCCGGGAACACGCCGAAGTTTTGAAAGGCCTCGCCGAAGCGGCCCGCGGCTCGGGCGACAACAGCTACCGCATGAGCCTTAACGCGTACGTCCTGGCGGCACGGCTCGAACAGGTCGCCATTGCCGCGTCGGAAAGGCTCGTCGCCATGAGCGACGGCCGCTACACCCTGCAGCACTCTGATGCCAGGGCAGCCCGGAACGCCAAGTCCGGGCTGGGGCTGGAAGTCGTGGACGAGTGGACCGGCCGCCGCCGGGACACCTCGACCCTCTCCGGCGGGGAATCCTTCATGGCCTCGCTGTCGCTGGCCCTGGGCCTCGCGGACGTGGTGCAGCAGGAAGCCGGCGGTGTTGACATTGAAACGCTGTTCGTCGACGAGGGCTTCGGCAGCCTCGACGAGCAGGCACTGGAGCAGGTCATGGATGCGTTGGAGGGCCTCCGCGACGGGGGCCGCGTGGTCGGCCTCGTGAGCCACGTCGGGGAGATGAAGCAGCGCATCGGCAGCCAGCTCCAGGTGGTGAAGCAGCGGAACGGCTCCACGGTGCACATCGTTGATGCGCTCGTAACGGTCTAACCCCAGTGATGCCGCCGTCGGGACTTCCGCGTCCCGTATCACGTGTCCAGTACCATGGGACTGTTACCGGGTTCAGCGCATCGGGAGGAGGGACGATGCGCACGGACTGAACGAGCCCGCATATATGAGCACTTCAACGGCGCCCCAACCACCCGCCGAGCCCCGTCCCATTCCCATTGCCCCGTCCGCCAACACTCAGGCGCCCACCCCGCAGTTCGGCGGCCGGTTCGCGCGCCTGCCGGCTCTGGCGGGCAGGGGATTCCTGTCCGTGGGCCTGTTTGCCCGCCTGCCCCTCGCGATGCTGACCCTGGGTACCCTCACCCTTGCCACGTCGGTTACCGGCTCCTATGCCGTAGGCGGAGCCGCTGCCGGCGCGGTCGGCATCGGCTCGGCCGTCGGTGCGCCGATCCTCGGCTGGCTGGCCGACCGGCTCGGCCAGCGCCCGGTTCTGTTGATCTCGGCCATCCTTAACGTTGCGGCCGTAGTTGCCGTGATTGTTACCGCGTATCTGATTCCCGGGGTGCACGACGTCGGCGCCGCGTGGGGCATCATCGCGGCGGCGTTGGGGGCTGGCCTCAGTTGCCCCCAGGTCGGCCCGCTGGCCCGTGTCCGGTGGATGGCGCTCACAGCCGAAAGCCGGCGCGCCGGGGACAGCACCGATCTGGACGTCGCGCTGTCCTATGAGAGCACGGCCGACGAACTGACGTTCGTGCTCGGTCCGGCCCTTGTGGGCGTCCTGGCCAGCCTGGTGGCACCCTGGCTGCCGCTCGCCCTGGCCGCCGCGCTCACCCTCACGCTTGTTCCCGCCTTCGCCGTCCACCGTACCCACGCCGCTGTTCCGCGGCGGCCTGCCGCCGGTACCCGCGCCGTTAGAGGGAATGCCGCCAGAGGAAATGCCGGAACCCGGGCCGGCAGCCGCTTTGCCGGCCTGGCCCGCGTGGCACTTCCGGTCCTGGCCATGGTCTGCATGGGCGCGTTTTTCGGCTCCACGCAGGCAGCCTTAAGCGCGTTTGCCGCCGGTTTCGCATCGTCGGAGGCGGCTGGACTCCTGTACGCCGTCATGGGGATCAGCTCGGCCGCGGCCGCGATCTCGGTGGCCTACTGGCCGGCCGGCTTCCCCTTGACGGCCCGCTGGGTCACCGGGGCGGCCGCCATGGCCGGGCTGTCAGCCCTGCTGTTCCTTCCAGCCGATGGCTGGGGCATGGTGCTGGTACTGCTTGCGCTGGGCCTTCCGGTGGGTCCGGTCATGGTCACGGTGTTTGCCATCGGCGGGCTGGTCGCGCCGGCGGGCCGGCTGGCCACAGTGATGACGGCGCTCGCCAGCGGCATCGTCGCGGGCACCGCCCTGGGTTCGTCCATCGGGGGCCAGTTGGCACAGCAATGGGGCCCCCACGCCGCCTTCCTCGTCTCGGCAGCCGCTGCGGCGGCGCTCTTCGCTCTCGGGTCGGCGGCCGCCGTCGTCGTCCGTTCCCGGAAGCGGTCAGCTCAGGCGAGCTGACCTTCGATCCGGGCCGCGCTGGCCGTCAGGGCAGCGGCCACCTCGGCCGGATCCTCCGATGAGCGGATATAGACGACGGCGACCGCTGCCGGGCGTCCGCCGGGCACCCGGACCGGTGCGGCAAGAGAGGAAACCCCGGCGATGACCTCGTCGTGGCTGGCCGCGTAACCGCGCTTCCGCGCCTCGCCGGCCTCGGCGCGGTACGGCACGGCGGGAGCCAGCTGGCTCCACTCGTGCTCCGTCAGGGCCGACTGGATGGCAATGCCGGGCGCGCCGGAACTGATCGGATGGCGGGACCCCGGATGCTGCACCACTGTGGCGGCCGAATGCCGTGGTTCCACCGTCACGAGCGTCACGCATTCCTGGTGGTCCCACACGGCCACGAAGGCCGTCATGTTGAGTGTGTTGGCCAGCTGGGTCAGTTCCGGCAGCGCAGCGGTCTGGAGGTTCCGCGAAACGCCGCGCGCCAGCACCGCGAGGCCGGGGCCCGGCTGGACCCGGCCGGCGTCGTCGCGCACCAGCAGGGAATGGTCCTCAAGGGTCCGCAAGATCCGATAGGCCACGGAACGGTGGACGCCCATGGCCTCCGCCAGCTCGGCAATGGTCAGCGGGCGGTCAGCCTCGGCGAGGATTTCCAGTGCCCGGATGCCCCGGGAGAGGGTCTGCGACGGGGAGGTCTGGGCGGGCGCAACCTGCGCTGCGGCACCGGCGTTGGGAGTCATGCTGTCCATCCTAGGCAGGTTAGCGGGGCGGCTGGCCACAGGGCTGGCGTAGGCGCTGCAGTTCGAGCACGTTCTATATCGGAGTTCTATGTTCGATTATGGAACATCCTAGCAGTGGACGGTCCGAGGCGACTACGCCTTGGCGGCCGCGGCGCGGTGCGCCAGTCCGGCATGCACTTGCGTGTGATTCTGCGTCTGACCGATTGAGGGGTGCGTCGGATCACACTTCGTAGTATCCTCACACTAACTGACCGTTCGATCAGTAAATCGGACACCTCTTCATCACCCCCGGCAGTAGCACTGCCCCCACCCACGGAGTTTCAATGGCCGCAACTTCACACGTCGATTCAGAGGCGGGCCCCAGCAGTAAGCGTGAGGAACGCAAAGTCCTCGCCGGCACGCTGGTGGGCACAACCATCGAATGGTACGACTTCTTCATCTTCGCCCAGCTGACGGCAACGCTGCTGTCGCCACTGTTCCTGGCCCCGCTGAACGCATCCAACCCGGGCCTGGCGCAGATCCTCTCCTTCGCCCTGATCGGCATCAGCTTCCTGTTCCGCCCCCTCGGCGCCATCGTTGCCGGGCACTTGGGCGACCGCCTGGGCCGCAAGGCCATGCTGGTCTTTACCCTCATCATGATGGGTGCCGCCACGGCGCTGATCGGCATGCTGCCCACCTACGCCCAGATCGGTTTCTGGGCTCCGCTCCTGCTGATCCTGCTCCGAGTCATCCAGGGATTCTCCGCCGGCGGTGAATGGGGCGGAGCCGCGCTGATGGCAGTCGAGCACGCCCCCAAGAGCAAGCGCGGCCTGTTCGGGGCCTACCCGCAGATCGGCGTTCCCGTTGGCATGATCCTGGCCACAGGCCTGCTGTACTTCCTCAACACCGGCATGTCCAAGGAAGACTTCGGGTCGTGGGGCTGGCGCGTGCCGTTCCTGCTCTCCATCGTGCTGATCGTGGTGGGCTACCTGATCCGCCGCGCCGTCGCTGAGAGCCCCGTCTTCAGGGAAATGATCGAGCGCAAGGAGAAGGCCAAGGCCCCGCTCGGCCAACTGATCAGGCACCACAAGAAGTCCGTGCTCTACTCCACCATGATCTTCATCGGCAACAACGCTGCGGGCTATCTGCTGATCGCGTTCTTCATCTCCTACGCCACCAGGTCGCTGAAGATGCCGGTCGCGCAAATCCTGCTGGCCACCACGCTGGCATCCTTCGGCTGGCTGATCTTCACCCTGGTGGGCGGCTGGCTCTCGGACAGGATCGGCCGGGTCAAGACCTTCCTGACCGGCTACGCGATCATCTTCGCCTGGATGATCCCGATGTTCGCCCTCATCGATACGAAGGACATCGTGCTCTACGGCGTGGCGCTGTTCGTCCTCACGGTGGGCCTGGGCCTGTCCTACGGCCCCATGTCCGCCATGTACGCGGAGATGTTCCCGGCCAACGTGCGGTACTCCGGAATTTCGATCGGCTACGCCTTCGGCGCTATCCTGGGCGGTGCATTCGCCGCCACCATCGCCGAGTCACTCCTGCAGAGCACCAAGTGGACCGGCTCCATCGGTATCTACATCATGATCCTGTGTGTCATCTCGGGCGTCGGCGTGATCCTGGCGAAGGAGACGAGGGGCCGGCCGCTCGGCGTCAGCCGGCACTAGATGCGGCGTCAGCCGGCACTAGATGCGGGCGCCATCCAGCAGGGCAATGGCGTCCTCGTCGCTCAGTTGCTCAAAGTGCCGGTAAAAGGCTCCCACAGCCCGGAATCTTCCTGGCAGGTGGAGACACAGGACGTTGCAGACCCGGGACAGTGACTTCTCAGCTTCGATTGAACCGACGGGCGCGGCAGCCACTACCGCTGCCGCGCCGGCCATCCGTACGGCCTCGACGGCCGCCCGCATGGTGGCCCCCGTCGCCAGGCCGTCGTCCACGAGCAGGGCCGTCTTGCCGTGCACGTCGGGATGCACAGCCGGATAGCTGTCGGCGCGGCGCATCAGTTCGGTCCGCTCCCGGTGCTCCACCTGGTCGAGCCACTCCTGCCGCACACCGTCGTCCAGAATCCGCTCCACGAGGGGCCTGTTGAGAAGGCGAACGATCCTTCCGCCTGAGTATGCGAGCGCGCCGTATGCCGTCTCGTCATGGCCCGGGATGCCAAGCTTGCGGACCAGCAGGGCACCGAACGGCAGGTGCAGGACCTCGGCCGCGGCGGCGGCCACCGGAATGCCGCCACGGGCCAGGCCCAGCACCAGGGTGTCCGGGCGCTCGCGGAATTGCGGAAGGGCGGCCGCAAGCTGCCGTCCTGCGTCTTCCCGGTCCTCAAAAACCATGCCCATGGGTTCCTCTTCCGGTGTCTCCGCCCCCAAAGTCCAGCCTACGCCCGTCGGCTCCGGTGGGAGCCGGGGTCTTCGACGGCGTTCCGGCAGGGGATGGGGGTGCGGGGAAACCCGGGCCGATCCGCTGCCTGACTGATCCTGAAGTTTGACGGATCCGCCGACTGCCGAATCCCCTAACTGCCAGGTTCCCTAGTTGCCGAGGAACGCGATGGCCGCCTGCTTAAAGGCGCGGCTGGTGATGGCGTTGGTGTGGGTGCGGCCGGGCAGCACCAGCTGCTCGGCCGCGGAACCGGCCTTCCCTGCCAGTTCGGCAAGCTGCGGCATGGACGCGGCGCGTTCATCGTTTTCGCCGGCCACCAGCAGCACGGGCATGTGCGGCACGGCCTCGGCGGGGTCGTACGGTTCACCCTTGATGGCCTCCACCAGTGACAGCAGCGCGAAGATGTTGTTGCTCGGCAGCGCCTGCGCCATGCTGAGGAGCCCGGCCGTGGACGCGTCCGCAATGGGCGTGCCGTCGGCCAGGTAGCGCTGGGCGGCGACGAGGTCGAAGGCCGCCAGTGGGTCGGCCATGTTCGGGCCGCCCAGGACCAGCCGGTGGACCAGCTCCGGCTGGGTGGCGCCAAACTCCCAGCCGAGCCGAGAACCGAGGGAATAGCCGATCACGTCCAGCCCGCTGGCGGGGTCACCGTCGCGCAAGGGCCGGGCGCCGGCGTCGAACGCGATCTGCAGCAGGTCCGCCCTGATCCGGCTGGGCGAGTAGGAGTCCATGTCCTCCGGCGCGCCGCTCCGGCCGTGGCCGGGGAGGTCGACGGCGATGACGCGGCGGCCGGCCTCCAGCAGCGCCGCGATCCAGCCGGTGTCCTCCCAGTTCAGCTTGCTGGACGCGGAGAAGCCGTGGATGAGGAGGATGGGGCGGAGTCCGGCGTCGTTCTTGGGGTCGTGCACCCCGACGTATAGCTGCGGGTCGGTGCCCTCGACCGTGTGGGAGTGCCGTTCACCGGTGTGTCTGCCGCTCATCGCCTCAGTCCTCGTCAAGTCTCAGTCCTCATCGTGTACAGGGCTCGCCCGGACTGCTTCGTCGCCGGTCCGCCGTGGATGGGCACCACTCTACCTGCCGGCGGAGCGGGGAAATCCACGGCTAGGAGCGCCGGGCGCGCCGGGATGACGCGAACCGCGCGCCTGCCCAGCAGGCGGCGGCGATGCCGGCAATCAGCAGCAGCGTGCTGATCAGCTGGATGCGGCTGCTCTCGGCGCTGAAGCCCACGGCAAACACCAGCCCGAGCAGAACCAGGCCGAACACAGTGAGCCCCGGGAAGCCCCTCATCCGCAGCGGCAGCGGAGTGCCGTCACGGTCTGCCCGCCGGCGCAGAATGAGCTGGGAGACCAGTGCCGAACCCCAGACCACGAGGCACGTGGATCCGACGAGCTGGAACAGGGCCGGCAGGATGCGCTCGGGGAACAGCAGTTCCAGGACCGTGGCGATGAAGCCGAACGCGACGGAGACGCCGACGGCGACCATCGGCACTCCCGCGTCGCTGAGCCGGGACAGGAAGCCGGGAGCCTCGCCGCGCTCTGCCAGCGAGAACACCATGCGGGACGCCCCGTACAGGTTCGCGTTCAGGGCGGACAGCAGGGCGACGACGGCCACCAGAGTGATGGCGGTGGCGGCACCCGGGATTCGGGCGGCATCCAGGACGCCCGCGAACGGCGAGGACAGTGCGTCCGAGGTGGCGGGAAGGACTGCTGCGATCACGAAGACTGAGCCGATGTAGAAGACGAGGATCCGCCACACGACCGTCCGGATGGCCTTGGTGACGCTGTGCTCGGGGTTTTCGGTCTCCGCGGCTGCGACGCTGACGATCTCCGTGCCGCCGAACGCAAAGATCACCACGAACAGTGCGGTCGCAATGCCGGCCAGACCCGAGGGCGCAAAGTCTCCGGTGATGTTGGCCAGGCCCGGGGATGCCGCGTCCGGCAGGAGGCCCAGCAGCAGCGCGGCACCGATGGCGAGGAACAGGACGATGGCGGTCACCTTGAGGATGGCAAACCAGAACTCAAACTCGCCGAAGTTCTTCACTCCGGCCAGATTTATGGCGGTGAACACCACCATGAACACCAGGGAGAGCGCCCATACCGGAACCACAGGCCAGACCGAAAAGAGCAGGCCCGCGGCGCCGAGCGCCTCGGCGGCGATGACCACCACCAGCTGCAGCCACCAGAGCCAGCCCACTGTTGCCCCCGCTGTCTTGCCCATGGCGCGTTCGGCGTAAACGGAGAAGGCGCCGCTGTTGGGGCTGGCTGCCGCCATTTCGCCGAGCGCCCACATGACCAGGATGATGAGCGTGCCCGCCACGAGGTAGGAAACCAGGACTGCCGGGCCGGCCGCCTGGACACCGGCGCCGGAGCCCAGGAAAAGCCCGGCGCCTATGGCGCTGCCCAGGCCCATCATGGTGAGTTGCCGGGGCTTCATGCTGTGGCGGAGCTGTACTGCGGGTCGCTCTGCCGTGGACTTCGTCGTCATGCTGCGTACCTTCTTGGGGTTGGGGAACTGGTCCTTTTGGGACCTTTCGAATTTACACCCAACTTCCGGCGAAACATTTTGCATCCCGGGCAACCGGCCGTAGAATCAGTTTGAGTCAATTTGACTATAACTAACCGAGGCAGGCCGCAAGCGGGCTTGCCGATCGCAGCGAAGCGGGTGATTACCGTGTACACCACCTCAGCCAACGTGGCCGAGCGGCAGTCCGCGCCGCCGTCGCTCGCCATTTCCACGGTGATTTTCGCGCTCCGCCCCAGCGAGTCCTCCGGCCGGCCCACCCTGTGGATCCCGTTGGTCCGGCGGATCCGGGAGCCCTTCAAAGGGCTATGGGCCCTGCCCGGCGGTCCTCTGACCCACGCTGAATCCCTGCAGGACGCTGCCTCGCGGAACCTGAGGGAAACGACCGGGCTGGCACCCAGCTATCTCGAGCAGCTCTACGCCTTCGGCGGCATGCACCGCTCGCCCACGCAGCGCGTGGTGTCCATCGTCTACTGGGCACTGGTCCAGCCCACCGAAGCTGCCCTCGCGGACGAATCCGAGAACGTCCGGTGGTTCCGCGCCGACAAGCTTGGCAGCCTGGCCTTCGACCACAACGGGATTGTGGAATACGCCCTCTGGCGCCTGCGGAACAAGCTGGCCTACGGCTCCATCGCCTATCACTTCCTGGGGGAATACTTCACCCTCGCCCAGGTGCGCGAGGTCTACGAAGCCGTTTTGGACACGCAACTGGACCCCGCCAATTTCCGCCGGCAGATCAAGTCGACGCCGGAAATCGAAGAAACCGGTGAATTCCTGCAGGGCGGCAAGCACCGCCCGCCGCGTCTTTACCGATTTACCGGCCGCCCCGGCCTCGACCCAGATAACAGGAGCACCCCATGAGCAGCGTCAACACTGCCATCCAGCTGATCACGCGTGAACAGGCCGAGAAGGCCACGGCAGCAGGCACCGGCGGCACCTGCAGCCCGGCGCTCGCCAAGGGGCCCTGGGAGTATGACCTCGCGGAAACGCTCGCCGGTGTTCCGGCCTACGGTCCCGGAGCCTCCAGCGCGGACGTTGCACCTGCCTCCACGCCGCGCCAGGGCCAGCTTCCCGAGGAGTACAAGCTGGCCGGCGAAGCTGAGCTCGATGCCCGGATCCGGGCGGCCAAGGCGGCGCTGGGTGACCGGGCCGTCATCCTGGGCCACTTCTACCAGCGGGACGAGGTTGTCCAGTACGCCGACTTTGTTGGCGATTCCTTCCAGCTGGCCAACGCCGCGCTGACCCGGCCCGACGCCGAAGCGATCGTGTTCTGCGGCGTGCACTTCATGGCCGAAACCGCTGACACCCTCTCCACGCCGGAGCAGGCTGTCATCCTGCCCAACCTCGCTGCCGGCTGCTCGATGGCTGACATGGCGGACGCCGATTCCGTGGAGGACTGCTGGGAGCAGCTTGAGGAAATTTTCGGCACCGAGCCCGACGCCCAAGGCCGCGTCCCGGTCATCCCGGTCACCTACATGAATTCCTCCGCGGCGCTGAAGGCGTTCTGCGGCCGGAACGGCGGCATCGTCTGTACGTCCTCCAACGCCAAAACGGTACTCGAATGGGCCTTCGAGCGCGGCCAGCGCGTGCTGTTCTTCCCGGACCAGCACCTCGGCCGGAACACGGCCAAGGCACTGGGCGTCCCGCTCGAGCAGATGCCCATGTGGAACCCCCGCAAGGAACTTGGCGGCAACGACGAACAGGCCCTGCTGGACTCCCGAGTGATCCTCTGGCACGGATTCTGCTCGGTGCACAAGCGCTTCAGCGTGGCCCAGATCGAGAAGGCCCGCGCCGACTTCCCGGGCGTCAACGTCATTGTGCACCCCGAGTGCCCCATGGAAGTGGTGGACGCAGCCGACTCCGCCGGGTCGACGGACTTCATCCAAAAGGCCATCGCAGCAGCCACTGAGCCCACGGTCTTCGCAATCGGCACCGAGATCAACATGGTGAACCGGCTGGCGGCCCAGTACCCGCAGCACACCATCTTCTGCCTGGACCCGGTCATCTGCCCGTGCAGCACCATGTACCGGATCCACCCCGGCTACCTGGCCTGGGTCCTCGAAGAGCTCGTCGCAGGACGGGTGGTCAACCGCATCACCGTGGACGACGACGTGCAGCAGGACGCCAGGACGGCACTCGAGCGCATGCTCGCCGCCAAGCCCCAATAGAGAGCCCGCAATGACCATCCCCAGCGAAAACGGAACGGCAGGCCGCCGGCTCGCCGTCGTCGGCAGCGGCATCGCCGGCCTCTACGCCGCGCTGCTCGCGGCGGAATCAGGCGCCGACGTGGTGCTGCTGACCAAGGGCGCGCTCGCGGACAGCAACACGTACTTCGCCCAGGGCGGCATTTCCGCCGTCCTCGACGAGCCGGCTCCCGGAGACACCGTGGCCGCGCACATCGCCGACACCCTGAAGGCCGGCGCCGGGCACTGCAACCCGGCGGCTGTCCGGGTGCTCTGCACTGAGGCGCGCCGGGACATCGCCGGGCTCGGACGCTTCGGCGTCCGCTTTGACCTGGACAACGACGGCGACCCCGCCTTGGGTCTCGAAGCCGCCCACTCCGCGCCGCGGATCCTGCACGCCGGCGGCGACGCCACCGGCGCAGGCATCGCCAACGCCCTGATCTGCGCCGTACTGGCCGCGCAGGCCACGGGCAGGATCCGGCTGCTGGGCCACGCCAGCGTCACTGCACTCCTGCAACAGGGCCGGCGGGTCACCGGCGTTGAGTTCCTGCAGGACGGCCAGCCGGGCAGCATCCAGGCCGACGCCGTGCTGCTGGCCACCGGCGGGGCGGGGCAGCTGTTCGCGCAGACCACCAACCCTGCCGTTGCCACCGCGGACGGCCTGGGCCTCGCCTGGCGCGCCGGCGCTGCCGTCGCGGACCTGGAGTTCTTCCAGTTCCACCCCACCTGCCTGGTCCGGCCGGACCGGGCACCGGCAGCCGGGGGAGCAAAGTCCGACGACGGTCAGGATCCGTTGCTGATCTCCGAGGCGGTGCGCGGCGAGGGGGCCATCCTCGTTGACGCGCACGGCCGCCGCTTCCTGCACGGCTACCACCCCGACGCCGAACTCGCCCCGCGCGACGTCGTTTCCCGCAGCATTGCCCTGCACCTGGCCGCGCTCGGCGACCCCAACGGCCACGTCTACCTGGACGCCCGGGCCATCGAGGACGCCAGGGGAGCAGGGTTCCTCAAGCGCCGCTTCCCGACCATCACACGGCGCACCCGCGAAGCCGGCATCGACTGGACCAGGGAGCTCGTCCCCGTCGCGCCGGCCGCGCACTACTGGATGGGCGGCGTCTCCACCGACCTGCACGGCCGCACCACCGTCCCCGGGCTCTTTGCGGCCGGCGAAGTTGCCTGCACCGGCGTCCAGGGCGCCAACCGCCTGGCAAGCAACTCGCTGCTCGAAGGACTCGTTTTCGGGAGGCGGGCTGTTGAAGCTTTCCTTGGTGACGCTACTACGCTTGGGCCGTCGCAAGACAGCACTACTCCGCCAGGAGCGTCGGCTGACGGCACCCCTCCGCGTGCTAGCTCGGCCGCTAGCGGCCTCCCTTTGACGCACGCTTCCGGGGCACCGTCCGCCGACGCTTACGTCCGCCTGTCGGGCGACTGGGAGGATAGTGACCGAACCGCTGCGCCCTACCCCGAGGGAAATATGGGAGATGCCGCACCCCGGGAGTTTTCACGTGGTGCCCTGCGGCGGCTGATGACTGCTCAGGCCGGGGTGCTCCGGACCGGCGGGTTGCTGCGGGAGGCGGGGGCCGCGCTTGCCGAGTGGGCCGCCGTCGTCCGTCCTGAAGCGGTGCCGCAGGCAGCGGACCCGCGGACCCATGAGGACGCCAACCTGCTCCTCGCCGCGCAGCTGCTGGTCCACGCCGCCCGGGAACGAACGGATTCCCTGGGAGCGCATTACCGGGATGACAGCCAGCCGGCAGACCTTCCAGTCGGCAACCTAGACGAAGAATTCAGAATGAGCCCGAAAGCGAGCCTTGTCCATGACTAGCCTGACCCTCCCTGCCGCACCTGTCCGCGAGATCCTGGAGCGGGCCTTTGCGGAGGATGCGCCCAGCGGCGACATCACCTCGCAGCTGCTGATCCCGGCCGAGGCCAGCGCCACCGCGGTGCTCAACGCCCGCGTCCCGGGCGTCTTCAGCGGCGGCAGCGTGTTCCGCGACGCCATGCTGATGGTGGACCCGGACACGCAGGTGGAGCTGCTCGTGGCCGACGGCGAGGCCTTCGCCGCCGGAACAAAGCTGGCACGGGTCACCGGCCGGGCGCGCAGCGTGCTGCTGGCCGAGCGGGTCGCCCTGAACCTGGCGCAGCGGATGAGTGCCATCGCCACCAAGACGGCAGAATTCGTGGCTCTGGCCGCCGGCACCAAGGCCCGTATCACCGACACCCGCAAAACCACCCCCGGACTGCGGGTCCTGGAACGGTACGCCGTCCGCTGCGGCGGCGGCGCCAACCACCGCTACAGCCTTTCCGACGCCGTGCTGGCCAAGGACAACCACCTGGCCGTCATGACCGGGGGAGACCCGGCACGGCTGACCGCCCTCCTCGCCGACGCGAAGGCACAGCTGGGACACACCACGCATTTCGAGGTGGAGGTGGACAGCGCCGAACAGATCGAACCCGTCCTGGCCGCCGGGGTGGACACCATCATGCTGGACAACTTCAGCCTGGAGGAACTCCGTGCCGGCGTCCGCCAGGTCGGCGGGCGGGCCGTCGTGGAGGCCAGCGGCAACGTCAACCTCCGCACCGTGGCGGACATCGCCGCCGCCGGCGTGGACGTCATCTCCGTCGGCGCCCTGACCCACAGCGTCACGGCCCTGGACCTCGGGCTGGACGTCGAACTGACAGTGGGGTGAGCACACCATGATCTTCCTGGACGCAGCAGCCACAACACCCGTCCGCCGGGAGGTGCTGGAGGCCATGTGGCCCTACCTCACCGGCGAATTCGGCAACCCGTCAAGCCACCACTCGCTCGGTGACTCCGCCGCGCGGGCGCTCGCGGACGCCCGTAAGACCGTGGCCGCGGTGCTGGGCTGCAGGCCCGGGGAGATCACCTTCACGTCCGGCGGCACCGAGGCGGACAACCTCGCGGTCAAGGGGATTGCCCTGGCGCGGCAGGCCGCGGACCCGGCGCTTAACCGGGTGGTGATCAGCGCCGTCGAGCACCCTGCCGTGGAGGAGTCCGCACGATACCTGGAACGCTTCCACGGCTTCACCGTGGACGTCGTGCCCGTCGACGGGAACGGAACCGTGACCCCCGAGGCACTCGCCGCGGTGCTGCGGGACGAAACCGCGCTGGTCAGCATCATGTACGCGAACAACGAGGTGGGGACCGTCCAACTGGTGGCTAAACTGGCGGATCTGGCGCGGGGGCGGGGAATTCCCTTCCACACCGACGCCGTGCAGGCCGCCGGCTGGCTGCCGCTGGATGTAAGGGCGCTCGGCGTGGACGCCCTGAGCATCTCCGGGCACAAGCTCGGGGCGCCCAAGGGCAACGGGGTCCTGTTCGTCCGGGGCCGGACCTGCATCGAGCCCCTGGTGCACGGCGGCGGCCAGGAACGCGGCCGGCGCTCAGGCACCGAAAACGTTGCCGGCGCGGTGGCCCTGGCCACCGCCCTCACCCTGGCGCACGCCGACCGGCCCGCGCTCGCGGCCCGCGTCACGGGCCTGCGCGAGCGTTTTATTGCCTCGGTGCTGGGCAGCGTTCCGGGAGCCTTGCTGACCGGCCATCCGTCCGAACGGCTGCCCTCCGTGGCGTCGTTCTGCTTTCCCGGCACCAGCGGGGAATCCGTGCTCCTGGAACTCGAGCGCCAGGGCGTGGTCTGCTCCAGCGGCTCGGCGTGCGCGGCCGGATCGGACGCGCCGTCACCGGTGCTGGTGGCACTTGGCATCGAAGCGGAGGTGGCGCAGACCGCCGTGAGGTTCAGCTTTGATTCGTCGGTGACCGCCGCCGGCCTGGAGGCTGCCGCCGCGGCGGTGACGGCCGCCGTCGGAAGCGTCCGGAACCTGGGCGGCGTGCCGGTCAGCTAGCGGCCGTGACGGGGTTGGAAAGCTCTCCGATCCCGCCCACCCGGCAGGTGACGGTGTCGCCTGGCTGGATGCCGGCGCTCGCCGCCGGGAAACCGGTGAGGACCAGGTCGCCGGGGTGCAGGGTCATGAACGAGGTCAGGTAGACCAGGATCTCGTCCACTTTCCAGCCCAGGTCCGCGGTGCTTGCGGCAGGCAGTTCGGTGCCGTTATGCACGACGCCGACAGGCAGGTCCGCATGGTCCAGCCCGGTGACGATCCAGGGGCCGGCCGGCGTGAAGGTGTCCTGGCTCTTGGCACTCAGCCAGAGCTCGTCAGACTTTTGCAGCTGGCGCGCCGTGACGTCGTTGCCGATGGTGTAGCCCAGAACCGCCGACCGCGCGTTGCCGAGGGTCAGGTTCTTCGCTGTCCGGCCAACGACGACGGCCAGTTCCGCCTCCGGCTCCACCAGTCCGATTCCGGCCGGCAGTTCAATCGCCTCGCCCGGGCCGATCACGCTGGTGGCTGCCTTGTGGAAGGCCTGTGCCGGAAGGTCCCGGCCGGCCTGCCCGGTGTTGTGGGCCATCCCCAGGACATTGGCGGGCACGCTTGGCGCCAGGAACGCGAAGCTGTCCTCGGAGACCTGGGTCCCGGGTTCCCAGCCGTCACGGTAGCCACTGCCGGCGTTGGCGCGCGAGCCGGGGAACGGCGACCCGACCACCGTCCAGGTTTGTCCCGCAGTGCCCGCGAAGTCCGCGGCGTCGTTGGCCACGAAGAACTGTTCGGGAAGCTGTCTCTCGTCCGGGTCTGTGTTTGGGGGCGCGTCCGCGGACGGGGACGACGACGGGGCAGGGGCGAGGGGACGGACGCGGGCGATCCGCCGCGGGGGAGCAGGGGTCATCCAGCCATCGTATGTGCGGGGCGGAGCGGCCCCGAACTCAATGACGTCAGTACAGCTCGCCGACGGGGATCTCCACAGCCAGCCGGTTGGCCGGGCCGGCGAGCGGGCAGGCCCAGGCCTCGTTGTAGGCGCACGACGGGTTGTAGGCAAAGTTGAAGTCCAGCACATACTGGACTTCCTGGCCCGAACCGCGGATGACGCCATGGAAGGCGCCCTTGATGGTGTCCAGGAGGTACCGGCCCGCGCCATAGCTTCCGCCGGGTTGGCCAGCGGTGGCGTCCCGGAACGGAACGAAGATGCCGCCCCCGTAGCCCAGCAGCTTCCACACGGCCAGTTGTCCCAATTCCGGCAGGTCGAAGGTTCCCAGCCGGACAAACCGGACCACACCGTCTGTCCCCGATTCGACGTTCATTTCCCGCCCGGCACCTTCCTTGGTGAGGGGGACGTAGAAGCGGTAGATGGGATCGTAGTCGGCAGTCTTGAGGCCGTAGAAGGACGCCTTGGCCTCGGCCGTCAGGGCGGACGCCTGATGCGTGCCGAACATGCGGTCGCGTTCCTGGCGCCAGTAGGCGTGGGCTTCCTCGGGGCTGTCCGCGGCGATCTTGCGCACAGTGTCGTAGAGGGCGAAAGTCCGCAGCCGCCAGTCTGCAATGTCGAGCGCGGACATGTTCGCCAGGGTCTGCTCCGCTGCGTCCAGCTCATATTCGGCCATGACATCAGCCTAGACCCCTTGTGGCGCCCGTCCGCCCAGGGCGCCGGCAAAGCGGGAGACCGCGAAACGCTGGCCGGCAGCCTCCGGATGGGACCGGAGTCCCGGTTAGGCTGGAGCCATGACAGGGATCACGGCTTCCGGACGTAAGGGGATCGCCGCCGTCGCACTGTTGGCGGTGGGACTGATGGCCGGCTGCAGCAGCGACGGCAAGGGTTCGCCCGCCTGGACCGCGGAGCCGGGCACTAGCCCGGCGACCGGTCAGGCATCGGGGTCCGCGAGTACCTCCGCAAGCGCATCGGCCGGTGCCTCTGCGACGGCCGGGGCCACAGCAGCGGCGTGGAAGGTTTTCGCCGACCCTGCCAAGACCGTGAGCTTCGAGCTTCCGCAGAACTGGATTGCCCAGTCGGTTGAACCTGACAAGGGAACCCTTCCCGGTGCCGTGAAGATCGAGGTCAAGGACGCGGAAGGCACCTATCTGGCCACCCTGCAGACGGGCCTGCCGGCTACAGCGGCAGCCAAGTGTGCCGCTTCCGCCCGCAAATCCTACGTCGTCGTCAGCAGTGTCCCCGTCGAGTTGCCGCACAGCGGCGGGCAGGGGACCATCGACCCGCATGTGGTGTTCCGGGTGATCCAGGGCTACCGCTACTTCGGCTCCTACGGCATCACCAACCTGGTGGGCGGCGCCGATTCCAAGGCCTGCCAGCTGCAGAACGTGGTGCAGGGCCTGGCGGGCAAGGGGAACTACTCGTTCAGCGACGTGCGTTCCCTGGAGGCGTTTGCGCCGGACGAAAAAGTGGCCCCGGCCAAGGCCTTCGACACGCTTGACCAGGCCGCCGGCTACGTCAACGAGGGCTCCGAATTCGCCAACGTCCAGCGGATGCTAATGTCTCTGAAGATCCAAAACTAGTCCCGCTGCGCCTCCGGCACATCCCCCGTCCGCAGCCGCGACTGGCTGACGCCGCCTCACACCCCGGAGACCCATGGAACGAACTGTTGCTGCCCGCCTGGTATTCAAGACCGTGGCCGACACCAAGGTGGCGATGGCCATCTCCGTTGCGAGGAACGCCGGCTACACGTCCTTTGAGGAGAACCTCAGCGTGACGGCGGGCGGGGAACAGGTTCCGCTGACTGAGCTTTCGGACCACCACGGCGGCAGGTTCCACTACATGGAGTTCGCCAACCCCACGGAGGTCACGGTGGATTACTCGGCGACCGTCGGGGGCCGTGCCGAACCTGAGGATGCCGCGCTGATGGAGCTGATCCGCTACGTCCGGCCCAGCCGCTATGCGGAGTCCGACCGGCTGCTCCCCACGTCGTATGCGGAGTTCGGCGGACTCCAGGGCGAGGAGCTCCTGCACGCCGTGCGCAACTGGGTCTTCAATGAACTGCGCTACGTCAGCGGCTCCTCCCGGGGAACCGACGGCGCCGTCGAGACCCTCCTGAACCGGCGGGGAGTCTGTCGGGACTATGCGCACCTGGCCATCTCGCTGCTGCGCGCCAAGAACGTGCCTGCGCGGCTGGCGGCCGTCTATGCGCCGGGTCTTTCCCCGATGGACTTCCATGCCGTGGCCGAGGCCCATATCAACGGGGCGTGGCACGTGATCGACCCCACCGGCCTCGCGCCCAGGGAGGCCATGCTGCGCATCACAGCGGGGCGCGATTCCTCGGACACAGCCTTCCTGTCCACCGTGGGCGGCAGCCTCTCCCTCCGGGAAATCCGGGTCACCGCCACGGTCGCCGGCGAGCTGCCAGCGGACGATCCGGACAAGCTGGCCGTCATCCGCTGACCGGAACTCTCCGCTTAACTGGCGTCCCGCCGTCGGCCGTCCGACGGCGGGACCACCTGCCGTCCCGCTAACGGGACGGCAGTGACGCGCGCAGCTTCTCCGTGAGCCGCAGCAATTCCCGCTGCTCCGCTGCCGTCAGTGCCGGGGCTACAAGCTCGGCGATGTCCCGCACGTGCTCCCGGCCGATTTCCTTCTGTAGCGCGGCACCCTCCTCGGTGAGTTTGAGCAGCACGCCCCGGCCGTCGTCCGGGGCCGGCTGGCGCTCCACCAGGCCGCGTTTCTCCAGGCGGTCCACCAGCCTGCTCAGGCTGGACTGGCTCAGGAGCACGTTGTCGTTCAGTTCGTTCAGCCGCAGCCAGCCGGACGGGCACCGGGACAGCGTGAACAGCACGTCGTACTCGTTGACCGCCAGGTCCCGGAAGGCGGGGCCGGACTGCAGCCGCCGCATCACAGCCACCTGCGCGCGGAACAGTGACTCCCAGGTTTCCGCGGCCAGCCGCACCGCCGACGTCCCTGAAGCTGCCCGGGGTGTCATCGAGACTCAGTTGGGGAGGCAGCCGTTTCTTCGGCTGCGATCCGTGCGGCCACGCGTCCGGCGTGCGTGGGCGGAGCCGGGATGTGCGCAGGCGTGCGGTCTGCGTACTCCGTGCGCAGCACCGGAAGGACCTCCTCGCCGAACAGGTCCAGCTGCTCCAGGACGGTCTTCAGCGGCAGGCCTGCGTGGTCGATCAGGAACAGCTGGCGCTGGTAGTCGCCGAAGAACTCGCGGAAGGTGAGGGTCTTCTCGATGACCTCCTGCGGGCTGCCGACGGTCAGCGGGGTCTGGGACGTGAAGTCCTCCAGCGACGGGCCGTGGCCGTAGACGGGGGCGTTGTCGAAGTACGGCCGGAACTCCTTCACGGCGTCCTGGGAGTTCTTCCTCATGAAGAACTGCCCGCCCAGCCCCACGATGGCCTGGTCCGCCTTGCCGTGGCCGTAGTGCTCGTAGCGCTCGCGGTACAGGCTGATCAACTGCTGGTAGTGCTCCTTGGGCCAGAAGATGTTGTTCGCGAAGAACCCGTCGCCGTAGTAGGCAGCCACTTCCGCGATCTGCGGGCTGCGGATGGAGCCGTGCCACACAAAGGGGGACACGCCGTCGAGCGGGCGCGGGGTGGAGGTGAAGTTCTGCAGCGGTGTGCGGAACTTTCCGGACCAGTTGACGGTGTCCTCATCCCACAGCTTGCGGAGCAGGCTGTAGTTCTCGATGGCGAGCTCGATGCCGTCCTGGATGTTCTTGCCGAACCAGGGGTAGACCGGGGCGGTGTTGCCGCGGCCCAGCACCAGATCCACGCGGCCATCGGCGAGGTGCTGCAGCATGGCGAAGTCCTCGGCGATCTTGACCGGATCGTTCGTGGTGATCAGCGTGGTGGCCGTGGACAGCGTGATGCGCTCGGTCTGGGCGGCGATGTACGCGAGGGTGGTGGTGGGGGAGGAAGAGAAGAACGGCCGGTTGTGGTGCTCACCGATGGCGTAGACGTCCATGCCGATTTCTTCGACCTTCTTGGCGATCGCCACCGATGCCTTAATGCGCTCGTGCTCGGTGGGGGTCCGGCCCGTGGTGGGGTCCTGGGTGATGTCGCTGACGCTGAATACGCCGATCTGCATGATGAGCCTTCCGTTCGCCGAAGTGTTCGGGCCTGTGCTACCAGTGTACCCGATTTACATGCATTTGCATGTACTGCCCTCAACGTCCCCGGCGCCAGGATATTCCCGCGGCCTCTTGAGCCCGCCGGCAGCCCTGGTACCCGGACACCCCGCCCGTCCGTACGTATAAACGGCAGGCCTGCTGATGGCCTCGGCTGACCGGACGTCGCCTGAGGCCGCGGGCGCTGGACGGGACGCCCCGCGGGCGGGATAATCCACACCACCACAAAGCAAGGCGCCCAGCCATATCCACCACTCAACGGGGCCCAACTCCAGTGTTGTCGGACTCTCTTGCATGCAATTGCGTTGGATGGTCAGATGCAAGACGCCGCCATGGAGGGAGAGGCCATGACCACACAGGATGCCCGACGAATGAGTGCAGGCCCGGTATCGGTCCGCCCCCTGCGTGAGGCGGACCTCGATCGCGCGGACGAGATCGTCAGGGCCGCGTTTGGGACGTTCCTGGGGATCCCCGATCCTTTCGGGACCGCGGACTATGTACATACCCGCTTTGCTGCCGACCCGCAGGCCGCCTTCGCTGCGACGCTCGACGGTGAGCTCGCCGGATCCAACTTCGCCGCCAACTGGGGCAGCGTCGGGTTCTTCGGCCCGTTGACTGTGCGTCCGGACCTGTGGGACCACGGCGTCGGCAAAAGCCTGATGGAGCCGGTCATGGACTGCTTCGCATCCTGGGGGAATAGCCACCTCGGCCTATTCACCTTCTCGCACAGCCCCAAACACCTTGAGCTCTACCGCCGCTACGGCTTCTGGCCGCGGTTCCTGACAGCCGTAATGCGTAAGCAGGTCGTGGCCCCTGCCGCGGTGCCCGGCCGGCTGACGTATTCCGAGCTGTCCGGCGCGGACGCGGCAGGCTACCTCGATGCCTGCCGTGCCCTGACCGACGCCGTGTACGAGGGTCTGGACCTGCAGCGTGAAATCATGGCCGCTCACACACAGGGACTCGGCGACACCGTGCTGCTACCGGGCGAATCAGGTCTCGACGGGCTGGCCGTGTGCCATTGCGGACCGGGATCGGAGGCCGGCGCGGACGTGTGCCTCATCAAATTCGGTGCCGTACGCCCCGGCCGGCAGGCCGGTGACAGATTCGAGCTGCTGCTCGACGCCTGTGAGCAACTGGCAGCTGAGCGTGGACTGGGCCAGCTCGAAGCCGGGATGAACCTGGGCCGCCCCGATGCCTACCAGCGCATGGTCGCCCGCGGTTTCCGTACCGGGTTGCAGGGCGTGACCATGCACCGGCCCAACGAACCCGGCTACAGCCATGCCGATGCCTACGTGATCGACGACTGGCGCTGAGCGGCTGTGGCAACGAAGGGCCGCCCTGCGGACGTGAAGCGGCTGGGGGTCAGTCGGGGGAGCCCGGGGCGGCGCGCCGTCCGCTGAGCTTGGGCACCATGCCGGTGGTCCAGTCCGCGAACTCGGCGTCGACGTCGTCATGGGCGGGGGAGAAGCCGGGCCGCTGCTTGAGCTGGCGCAAGAGCTCCTTCTTCTCCTTCCGACCCTCCACCAGCCGGTACAGCACGGGGACGAGCACCAGCGTCAGCGCGGTGGAGGACACCAGGCCGCCGATCACCACGATGGCCAGCGGCTGCGAAATGAACCCGCCCCCGCCCGTCATGCCCAGGGCCATGGGGGTCAGCGCGAAAACCGTGGCCAGCGCGGTCATGAGGATGGGCCGGAGCCGCTGCCGGGCGCCGTGGGTGATGGCGTCGGCAACACTCATCCCCGGATTGCCGCCACGCGGATTCCGGTACTGGTTGATCAGGTCGATCAGTACAATCGCGTTGGTCACCACGATGCCCACGAGCATCAGCATGCCGATCAGCGACGGCAGCCCCAGCGGCACCCGTGTGACCAGGAGCAGGGCAACCGCCCCGGTGGCGGCGAAAGGCACCGAAACAAGGAGGATCAGCGGCTGCACCAGCGACTTGAACGTCGCCACCATGATCACGTAGACGATGGCGATGGCGGCCAGCAGTGCCAGGCCGAGCTGCCGGAATGATTCTGCCTGCTGGGTGGTTGCGCCGCCGATCTCCGCACTCACCCCGGCGGGGAGGTCCACGGTTTTGAGGCGCTGCTGCACCTCCGCGCTGACGGCTCCCAGGTTGGATCCCGACGGCGTGACGGACACCTGCGCGGTCCGCTGCCCGTTGCTGGAAGTGATGGAGACGGGGACGTCAACCTGTTCGACGGCGGCAATCCGGCTGAGCGGGACCGGGCCGGAGGCGGTGGGGAGCGGGATGTCGCGGAGGGCGGCAATGCTGGTGAAGCGTTTTCCTTCGCCGATCTGGACGGGGAAGTCGTCCGTGTCGATGCGGACGGTGCCTGCGGGGACGGGGCTGATGGTGGAGGCGAGGACGCCCGCCACCTGCTCTTCGGTCAGGCCGGCGGCAACGGCCTTGGCCCGGTCAACCTTCACCTGCACCACGGGCTGGCTGGCAGCCAGGTTGGTGGTCACCTCACTGCTTCCGGGAACTCCGGTCAACGCCTTGACCATAGAGTCGCTGGCCTTCCGCAGGTCCTCGGAGGTGGCCGCCTTCAGGGTGACGTCCACGGTGGAGGACGTTCCGAAGCCTCCCTGCTGGGAGCCGACGGAGATCTTGCCGGCAGTACCTGCCGCCGCCAGTTCGCTGCGGACGGTGTCCTGCAGCTTGCCCTGGTTTGCTTTTTCTTCGGTGACCACGGTGAAGGAGGAGTTGGAGGCGCCCGAGGACGTCAGCGCGGTGAAGCCTGCCTGCGCATTGCCGGAGGTCACCTGGACGTCCCTGATGCCGTCGATGCCGAGGAGCACGTCCTCGACCTTCCGGGCCGCGGTGCTGGTGTCTTCGAGGCTCGTGCCGGCGGGAAGCTCCTGCTTGACCGTCATGCTGTTCTCGCCTGAACGCCCCAGCAGGTCGGTGGCGAGCAGCGGCGTCATTGCGGCGGTCCCGCCGAGAACCAGGACCGCGGCGATCAGCGTGAGCACGGGGTGCTTCTGGGTCCTGTTCAGGACGGGAAGGTAGCCGCGCTGCAGGAGGCTGCGCTGCTCGGCCTCGTGTGCCTGGGCCTGGACTTCCCGGGCGGAGCGCGGGGCCTCGCCGGCTCCGTTGGGGGAGCTCTTCAGGAACCAGTACGCGAGCACGGGAACGATGGTCAGGGACACCAGGAGCGAGGAGAGCAGCGCAATGGTGACCGTCAGGGCGAACGGCCGGAACAATTCCCCCGCGAGTTCGCCGACAAAGGCGATCGGGAGGAAGACGGCCACTGTCGTCAGCGTGGAGGCGGTGATGGCGCCGGCCACCTCGCGGATGGAGGTGAGGATCGCGGTGAGCTTGGCTTCGCCGTAGCTCAGGTGCCGCTTGATGTTCTCGATCACCACGATCGAGTCATCCACTACCCGGCCGATGGCGATGGTCAGCGCCCCGAGCGTGAGGATGTTCAGCGAGTACCCCGTGCCGGACAGGCCGATGAAGGTGATCAGCAGAGAGAGCGGAATGGAGACGGCGGTGACCAGGGTGGAGCGGACGGACATGAGGAACAGGAGGATGACGGCAACCGCGAAACCGAGGCCCAGGAGGCCCTCCGTGGTGAGGTCCTTGATGGACTTTTCGATAAAGGGTGCCTGGTCGAAGACGGGGGTGAACTTGGCGTTCGAGCCAAGCTCCGCCTCGAGTTGTGGCAGCAAATCCTTCACCGCGTGCGAGATTGCCACGGTGTCGCCCTCGGGTTTCTTCGTCACCGAAATGGCCAGCGTTTCGAGGCCGTTCGTCCGGGTGATGGATGTGCGCGCGTCATCCTTGATGCTGACGTCGGCCACAGAACCGATGGTGATGCCGGCTTTGGCCCCGCTGAGCGGCAGGGACTTCACCGCGGCCAGCGAGTCCACCGGGCTGCCGATCTGCAGGGAGAGGCTTTGGCCCTTCTCCTCAATCGTGCCCGCCGGAACAAGATCGCCGTTGTTGGTCAGGGCATTCCGGACCGACTGGATGCTGGCACCGCCGGCGGCCATGCTGGCCGCGTTCGGCTGGATCAGGATGTGCCGGTTGGCGCCGCCCGTCACGTCGGCGCCCCGGACGCCGTCGAGCTTCTGCAGCCTCGGTACGGACAGCCGCTGAAGGTCCGTGTTCAGCTCGCTCAGCGGCTTGTCGGAGGAGACGGCGAGGAAGACGATCGGGAAGTCGCTGATGCTGCCGGCGATGGCCTGGGGTTGGACGTCGTCCGGGAGCGTCCGCTTCGCGTTGGAAATCGCCCGGTCGATCTGGTTCCGGGCCCGGTCCAGGTTGGAGCCGTAGGTGAACACCAGGCTGATCTGCGAGACGCCGTTGCGGGAGGTGGACGACGTCGACTCCAGGCCTTCGACGCCGTTCAGCGCCGTCTCCAGCGGCCGGCTGACCTGCTTGTCCACCACCTCGGGGGACGCCCCCGGCATCGACGTGATCACCGTGATCCGCGGGAACTCAATCGAGGGAATGAGTTCCTGTTTCAGGGAGGACATGGTGATCACGCCGAACACCGAGGCGAAGATGGTGATCAGCGCGATGAGCGCGCGGTTCCCGAGGGATAGATGGGCCAGCCGGAACATCGCATGATCTCCTGGGTCGACGGACTGTTTGCCTTCGGTGGTGCCTGCCGCAACCCGCGCCGGTCAGCGCTGAACGGTTACCGCTGGACTGCGGGCGACGCTTCCAGCTGGAGGCTCTTGGCGGTGGCCTTCTCGAGCTCCGCCGCGAGCTCCGGGTTTTCGTTGAGCTTGATGCCGTAGCCCGGCATCATTTCCTTGAGCTTGGACTGCCAGCCCTTGAAGTTCTTGGGGAAGGACTTCTGCAGGAGCTCGATCATGATGGGAACGGCCGTGGAGGCTCCCGGTGAAGCGCCGAGGAGGGCGCCGACGGAACCGTCGCGGGCGGCAATCACCTCGGTGCCGAACTGCAGCACGCCACCCTTCTTCGGATCCTTCTTGATGATCTGGACACGCTGGCCGGCGGTGATGAGTTCCCAGTCGCCGTCCTTGGCCTCGGGGTAGTACTCGCGCAGCGCCTCCACCTTGTCACCGTGGCGCTTGGCCACCTCTTTGACCAGGTAGGCGGTCAGGTCCATGTTGTCCTTGGCCACGGCGAGCATCGGGATGATGTTGCTCGGCCGGATGGACAGCGGGAGATCGAGGTAGCTGCCGTTCTTCAGGAAGTTCGTCGAGAAGCCGGCGTACGGGCCGAACAGGAGGGAGCGCTTGCCGTTGACGTAGCGCGTGTCCAGGTGCGGCACGGACATGGGCGGCGCGCCGACGGAAGCCTGGCCGTAGACCTTGGCGTTGTGCTGGGATGCGAGGGACGGGTCGGTGCAGCGGAAGAACTGGCCGGAAACCGGGAACCCGCCGAAGCCCTTGCTTTCCGGGATGCCGGAAGCCTGCAGCAGGTGCAGCGCTCCGCCGCCCGCGCCGACGAAGACGAACTTGGCCCGGATGCTGCCGCGCTCACCGGAAGCGGGGTGCTTGAGCGAAAGGTCCCAGCCGCCGTCGGACGCCCTGCGGAGATCGGTGACGTCGTGGCCGTAGTTGATTTCGACGCCGTTGTTGGCAAGGTATCCGGTCAGCTCCCGAGTCAGGGCGCCGAAGTCGACGTCGGTGCCTTCGGCAGCGCGGGTGGCGGCGACGCGTTGCTTCGTGTCGCGGCCCTTGACGATCAGCGGCGCCCACTTGGCGATCTGCGCGAAGTCCTCGGAGTACTCCATGCTCCGGAACAGGGTGTGCTCCTTGAGCGCGTTGTACCGGTTCTTGAGGAAGGTGGAGTTGTCGTCGCCGATGACGAAACTCATGTGCGGAACGGTGTTGATGAAACCCTTGGGCGAGCCGATCAGGGAGTTGTCCACCAGGTGGGACCAGAACTGGCGGGACAGCTGGTACTGCTCGTTGATGTGCAGTGCCTTGGCAGGATTGACCGAGCCATCTTTGGCTGCGGGGGAGTAATTAAGCTCACACAGGGCGGCGTGTCCGGTACCGGCGTTGTTCCACGGTCCCGAGCTCTCCAGGCCCGCCTCGTCGAGCCGCTCGAACAGCGAGACGGTCCAGTTGGGTTCGAGCTGCTTGATGAACGCACCCAGTGTGGCGCTCATGATGCCCCCGCCAATAAGGACGACGTCGGCATGTTGGGTCTTGGAAATGAAGGTCACAATCAGTCTCCCGTAGGCGGCTCTGGCTGTCACAGAATATCCCTGTACCGCCCTCTAACTGAAATTGCGCCCCTGCGTCAAGGCCTCAGCTGGACCTTCGTGAAAACTTCATTTAATACCGGCGAGGCGGGATAGCTGATCACGCGGTCGGACAGGGCCAGTGCGGAGATCGGGAAAGCGATGGGGACGGCGGGCAGGGACTCCGCGATCTGGGCGTTGATGGTCTGGTACTGCTGCGTGCGTTCCTGGCCGTCCGGAAGTCCGCGGGCGCGGTCGATCTTGGAGAACACCTGCGGGTCCTGGTAGCCGAACTCGCCGTTCTTCTCGCCGAAGAGCGGGGCGAGGAAGTTGTCCGCGTCGGAATAGGAACCGTTCCAGCCGAGCAGGTGCAGGGCATGGTCGCCGGGGTTCTGCACCTTCTGCAGGTAGCCGTCCGTCCAGTCCACGGGGACGGGCTGGATGTTCAGTCCCACCGCCGTGAGCTGGCGGCTGATCTCTGCATAAACCTTCTCCGGGGTGGGCAGGTACGGCCGTGTGACGTTCATGGGGTAGTAGAACTTCAGGGCCTGGCCCTTGTAGCCGGCCTCTGCCAGGAGTTCCTTCGCCTTGCGGGGATCATAGCCCAGTGCGGGCGCGTTGTTGTTGAACCCGCTCAGCTTGGGCGGAACGAACTGCGAGGCCTGGGCGGTGTTGTCGATGAAGAAGCGCCTGATCAGCGTGTCCTTGTCGATGGCCAGCTCGATGGCCTGGCGGACCTTGAGGTCCTTCAGCACCGGAATTTCCTGGTTCATGCCGAGATACATCACCGAGAACGGGTCCCGCTGGATGATCTGCTTGCCGCGCTTGACCAGCTGGTCGAAGTTTCCCACCGTGACGGAGTCATAGCCGTCGATCCTGCCGTCCAGCAGGGCCTGCAGCCGCGTCTGCGGGTGGTCGTAGGTGACGAACCTGAGGGTGGCGATCTGTCCCCGGGTGCCCCAGTACTCCTTGTTGTCCGCGAGTGTGACTCCCGCGCTGTCCCAGGCGGAGAAGCGGAAGGGGCCGGTGCCCACAGGATGGGTGGCGTAAGCGGAAAGTGCCTGGCTGCCGCGCCGCAGGCTGGGCTGATCGGCCTTCCCTGCGGCGAGTGCCTTGGGGGAGGAGATGGCAAACGCGGGAAGCGTCAGGGCCTGCAGGAAGCCGGTGAAGCGTTCCGTAAGGCTGATCCGCACCCGCAGCGCCGACAGGGCGGTGCAGGATTTGAAGACGGACAGCTCCGGATGGTCGGCGTGCTCCTTGAAGACTCCCTTGAAGGTGGTTCCCGGAGCCTGCTTTCGAAGGGCCTCGGAAAAGTTGAACCAGCGGTCGAAGTTGGTGCAGACGGCGTCGGCGTTGAAGGGGGAACCGTCGTGGAACCTGATGCCTGGGCGAAGGGTGAAGGTGTAGGCCAGGCCGTCCGACGATTCCGTCCACTGTGTTGCCAGCAGCGGCGTGGGCTCGCCCGTAGTCTGGTCGACGCCCACCAGACCTTCCAGGATCTGCCGGGTGACCCGCTGCGATTCGACGTCGTTGGCCAGTGCGGGGTCCAGGCCCAGAGGCTGCGAGGCCGTGCCGAATGTGAAGGTTTCCGAAGGGGCAGCGGCTGCTGTTGTGGTGCTTGCCGCAACGGACGACGGCGTGGGCTGGGCTTCGCTCGTGCAGGCAGTGAGCGACAGGCCCAGAAGGGCGGCACCGGTCTTGAGGGCCGTACGGCGCGGGATACTGCTGCTGGGCACTCGATTACCACCTCTGGACTGCTGGGGTGCGCGTGGGCGGCTGTTGCCCGGCACCCAGTCTAATTGACGGATCGCGGACCCCTGGCTTATGCGTGAGCCAGGACACGCCGGGGCCCGGAGCAGCAAGAGGCCGCGGTCCGCACTGTCGGGTGCGGACCGCGGCCTCTGCCCGGGAGGATTCCCGGATCAGGTCCAGCGACTACTTGGGCATCAGCACCGAGTCCACGAGGTAAACGGTGGCGTTCGCCGTCTGGACGCCGCCGCAGATCACGTTGGCGCCGTCCACCTTCAGGGCATCCTTGGTCCCGGTGACGGTTACCGATCCGCCCTGCACGGTCTTGTGCGTGCCCACGATCTTGTCCGGGGTGACCTGGCCGGGGACCACGTGGTAGGTGAGGATCTTGCTCAGGAGGGCATCGTCCTTCTTGAGGGTCTCGATCGTTGCCGCGTCGACCTTGGCGAAAGCATCGTCAACAGGCGCGAACACCGTGAACTCGCTGCCGTTCAGCGTGTCAACGAGGTTGACCTTGGGGTTCAGCTTGCCGGAGACGGCGGCTGTCAGGGTCTTCAGCAACGGGTTGTTCGAGGCTGCGACGGCCACGGGGTCCAGGGCCATGCCTGCGACGGAACCCTTGCCGCTGGGGACCTGCTTGGCGTAGCCGGCACAACCCGGTCCGGCGAGATTGGCCGCCGGATCCATGGCCGCCGTCGAGGTCTCTGACGGTGACGGCGCCATGCTGGAGGCGGACGGCTCGGCGGCCGCCGGCGAGCTGCTGGTCGTGCCGGCGGAGCCGCCGCATGCGGTGAGGCTCAGCAGAGCTGCGGCTGCAATGCCTGCGACGGTGAAGGTTGAGCGCTTGAAAGACTGCATTTCGATTCTCCTTAGTTGTGCCGACGAACGGGATCGGAGGGGCTGCGGAGCCTCCGGTGATCCTTTTCCGACTGTGGGGCACCGGCCTGTGGTTCCAGGCTGTTGGGCGGTGTCTCACTGGGTATTCGCCTGGCTGGCAGCAGCGGATGGGTGAACAGCTAAAAATTTTCTGGCGGCCTCGTGGTCGGCCCGTTAAACGAAGAAATCCCGGGCCGTAACCCGGGATTTCCTGCTCTTCACTTTTGTGCGCAAGGGGGGACTTGAACCCCCACGCCCGAAGGCACAGGAACCTAAATCCTGCGTGTCTGCCAATTTCACCACTCGCGCCCGGCTCCGCGCGCTGCCCCTTCCTGCTGTCACCAGCAGGACGACGTACGACGGCGGATGCCAGCCTCAATTGTACCGTCACCTGTGCGGTCCTTGCGGCGGGCGCCGGTTTCGCTGGACGGTGTTGTCCCGCGCCGGCGCCGGCCCGGGGTGTTGGGAGCGGGTCGGGGTTGTTAGGCGCAGGGTTAACGAACCTCTTCGAGCTTGAGGTCCTTGCGCAGCTTGGCGACGTGCCCGGTGGCCCGGACGTTGTACTGGGCCACGGCGACTTTGCCGTCCTCGTCCACCACCACGGTGGAGCGGATGAGGCCCTCGTAGGTCCGGCCGTAGTTCTTCTTCTCGCCCCACGCGGCGTATGCCTCGGCAACGGCGTGGTCTTCATCCGACAGGAGGGGAAAGGTGAGGCCCTCGGCGTCGGCAAAGCTGGCCAGCTTGCCCACCGGGTCGGGCGAGATCCCAAGCACTTCGTAGCCGGCAGCCTGAAGGGATGCCAGGCTGTCCCGGAAGTCGCAGGCCTGCTTGGTGCATCCGGGCGTGGCGGCGGCTGGGTAGAAATAAACTATGGTGTTCCGGCCTCGGAAGTCGCTGAGGCTGACGTCTGCTCCCGTTGCATCCTTCAGTGTGAAGCCGGGGGCGGTGTCGCCCGGCGTAAGTTTTTCAGCCAACGTTGTCTCCTTGTTTTCGTGCAGGACATTCCAGCTTAGTGAGGCGTCGTGCCGGGTACTAATCAGGCTTAGTTATACTTGGTGGTATGCCTGATATGGATCGCTGGCCCACGGGGCGCCTCTTGTCCACGGCGGCCCGCCTTGTAGAGCACTCCTGGAACGAGAAGCTGGGTGCCATTGGCCTGACCCATGCCGGTGTCATCGCCATCGAGGTGCTCTACAACAGCGGCCCCATGACGCAGGCGCAGCTTGCCCAGCTTGTCCGGGTGCAGGCCCAGACCATGGGCAAGACGCTGAGCCGCCTCGAGTCGCACGGGCACATCGTGCGCCAGCGCAGCACGTCGGACCGGCGCAGCCACGTCGTATCGCTCACGGAGCGCGGCACCGAAGCCGTCATGGCTGCAGCAGACATGGAGCGGTCGGTCCTGGCCGCGGCATCTATCGACCCGGACCGGCTGCGCCAGGAACTTCAGGCCGTGGTCCGGGAGCTGGCCAAGCGCTTCGCATCGCCGGAGACCAGCGCCATTGTGGCCGGAGCTGACGCCGGGCTGACCGTCGAGGCAAACTCCTAGCCCGAGGCAAATTCCTGTACCGGCGACTACCCGCCGGCAGCGGGAGCCGCCGTGGTCCTGCGCGCAACCAGGTGCGGGGTCCGGACAACATGCCCGGGCGGCTGGGTTCCCTCAATCCGGGCCACAGCGCGGTCCACGGCTGCTGCTGCCAGAAGCGGAGCGTCCTGGCTGATCGAGGAAAGCTGCACATAGCTGAGCCGCGCGAACTGGCTGTCGTCGTAGCCGAGCACTGACACATCTGCCGGGACCTTCAGGCCCTGCGCCCGGAGACTCTCGATTAGTCCCAGGGCGGACCTGTCGTTGAAGGCAATGACGGCCGTCGGCATGTCCGGGCCGAGGGACTTCCCGGCAGTCATTCCGTCTTCCTCCATCGCGCCGCCGGCAATGATGGCCGGCTCCAGGCCGCGGCGTCCCATCTCCGCCCGGAAGGCAGACCGGCGCGGTTCGGCGGAGACCGCGGTGCCGCCGTCGACATGGACGATCCGCCGGTGCCCCAGGGACACGAGGTGTTCCACCGCCATCCGGATGCCCTCGTAATCGTCACTGCTCACGGAGTCGGTGAGTTCGCCGACGTCGTTGCGGAGCAGGCTCACCACCGGCACCTGGCCGGCGTACCGGGCCAGTTCGTCGCTGCTGAGCGTGGGTGAGATCAGGATCAGCGCCTCGGACCCGAAATCCAGCAGAGCCTCGATGGTCTGGGTCTCTGGCCTGCCGCTGGTGACGCCGCCGAGTGCCAGTTCGTAGCCTTTGGCGCTGGCCTCGGCGTACGCGGCGTCCACAATTTCGGCGTGGAACGCGTGGCCCGTGGAGAAGCTGAGGCCCAGGAGTTTGGTCCGGGTGCTGCGCAGCAGGCGGGCACGGCTGTCGGGCCGGTAGCCGAGTTCGCGTGCGGCATCCAGCACTTTTTGCCTTGTGGCTTCGGCGGCGCCGGGGGCGCCGCGCATCACGATGGAAACGAGGGCCCTTGATACGCCGGCCGCTTGCGCTACGTCCATGAGGGTGGGGCGCCGTTGCTGTTCAGTCATCTGCCTCCTTGCTGACAGCAGTCTATAGAACGATCTAGACAGATAGCGAAAAACTGTGCCACCATCATGTCACTAGAACGATCTAGAAGCGTGAGAAGAGGATTACAACATGACCTACGTCCAGCAACCGGCCGGTGACAACCACCCCGTCCGCCTTGGCCTTATTGGAGCGGGCTGGATCGGTGCCTTCCACGCCGAGTCCGTGGCCCGCCGGATTCCCAATGCGCGGCTGGATGCCATCGCTGATCCCGCGCTTCCCGCCGCCGAAGCACTGGCGGGCAAGCTCGGGGTTGCCAGAATCACCGCAGATCCGGCGGACGTCATAGCCGACCCCGACATTCACGCGGTCCTGGTGGCATCGCCGGCAAGGTTCCATTCAGGCCTTATCGCAGCTGCGGCCAGGGCCGGGAAAGACGTGTTCTGCGAAAAGCCGGGCGGCCGCACCGTCGAAGAACTGGATGAGGCGCTGGCCGCCGCGGACGCCGCCGGGGTCAACGTCCAGTTTGGCTTCAACCGGCGCTTCGCGGCGGACTTCGCCGCCGCCAGGAGACTCATCGACGACGGCGCGGTGGGCACCCCGCAGCTGCTGCGCTCCCTCACCCGGGACCCGGGCACCGCGGCCGGAATCTCGTCCCCGGAGCGGATCGTGCCCGGAACGATCTTCCTGGAGACGCTGATCCATGATTTCGACACCCTGAACTGGCTGAACCCGGGAGCGGTTCCGGTGAAGGTGCATGCAGTGGCTGACGCCCTGGTGGCGCCGGAAGCGAAAGCCGGAGGCCTGCTGGACACGGCGGTGGTCACGGTGACCTACAGCAACGGCGCCATCGCGGTGGCAGAAGCCAACTTCAACGCCCTGTATGGCTATGACGTGAGGGGCGAGGTGTTCGGCTCTGCCGGCATGGTCGCCGCAGGCGGGCCGCGGGCATCAAGTGCCGTGAGCTACACCGCCGCCGGCATTGCCTCCGACACCGTGCGGTTGAACATTGACCTCTTCCACGACGCCTACACCAATGAACTTGCCCACTTCGTCGACGGCGTTGCGGCCCGCCGGGCCGGACGGGCAGCGGGCGGAACGGCGGTCCCCCGCGGCATCGATGCCCGCAATGCGCTCGCCGTGGCCCTGGCGGCGATCCGGTCGCACGAGACGGGCCTCCCGGTGGACGTTTCGGCTGTGGCACACCTGCAGGCGGCCGAGCCCGGGCTGCAGCTCACAGGACCGCATCTCACGGGTCCGGGCGCATGAGCTTCCGGCTGGCAGCATGCGCCGAAATGATCTACGGCGAGCTGCCCCTCGTCGAACGGGTGCAGCGCATACACGGGCAGGGGTTCGAGGTGGAACTCTGGGACACGCGGAACCGGGACATTTCGGCACTCGCCGCAACGGGTGCCCGTTTCTCCTCCATGAGCGGCTACTTCGGCGGCAGCCTCATTGACCCGGACAGCGCGGACCGGGTAGTTGAATCGGCGGAGAAACTCATCCCGACTGCGTTGGAGCTGGGTGTCGAGCGCATGGTGGTGCATCCGGCGGAACTCGGCGACGGCGGGGTTGCCGTGCGGCCCCTTCAGCGCTCCAGCGGCCAGATGTGGCTGACCGCCCTCCGCACCCTGGAGCGACTGGGCCGGCTCGGTGAGCGGCATGGTGTGGTCTTTGCGCTTGAGAACCTCAACACGGTTCTGGACCACCCGGGCATACCGCTGGCGCGGGCCAAGGACACCCTGACGCTGGTGTCCGCAGCCGACCACCCGCACGTGAGGATGATGTTGGATCTATACCATGCCCAGATCGGCGAAGGAAACCTGATTGAACTTGTCCGCGGGGCGCAGCCCTGGATCGGGGAAATTCAGGTGGCCGACGTCCCTGGCCGGTTCGAGCCCGGAACGGGGGAGGTCAACTACAGCGGCGTCGCCAAGGCGCTCGCCGGCGCCGGCTACTCCGGAGTCATCGGCCTCGAGGCGGCTGCGTCGGGCGGACCGGGAGTCGCCGCGGGGGACAGGGCCCTGTCGGCGTTCCGGCACGCCTTCACGCGTGGGTAGGCCCGGGCGAAAACTAATATCGTCCTAATGTTAGGACAAAGATTGACATCTGTGACTCGAGTCACGATGATCAGAGATATCAACATTCCAGGCTGGTGCGGTGTGGCACGGCGGGAACCCGGATCAAAGGAGATTTTCGGTGAACAAATTTTCATGGCGGAGGGTGGCGCTGGTAGCCGCCGTCGTGCCGATGATGGCTCTGAGCGCCTGTTCGTCCAGCGGCGGCAGGCCGGAGGAGAACGCAAATGCCGGGGCCGGCGGCCAGGCTGCGTCGACGCCACGGATCAAGGTTGCGCTCATCACGCATGCCGCTCCCGGAGACACCTTCTGGGACATTGTCCGCAAGGGCGCTGAGGAGGCCGCCGCCAAGGACAACGTGGAGCTGCTCTACACCTCGGACCCCGAAGGCGGCCGTCAGGCCCAGCTGATCCAGCAGGCTGTGGACCAGAAGGTGGACGGCATCGCCGTAACGCTGGCCAAGCCGGACGCCCTGAAGGACGCACTCAAGAAGGCCACGGATGCGGGCATCCCCGTGGTGAGCCTCAACGCCGGTGAATCCGTTTTCGCCCAGCTCGGCGCGTTCACGCACTTCGGCTCCAATGAGAAGCTCGCCGGTGAAGCAGTGGGTGACAAGCTCAACTCGCTTGGACTCAAGCACCCTGTCTGCGTCATCCAGGAGCAGGGGCACGTCGGCCTCGAAGCCCGCTGTGCGGGTGTGAAGTCGAAGGTTCCGGGCACCGAGATCCTGTATGTGCAGGGCACGGACATGACGCAGGTGTCCTCCACAGTGACCGCCAAACTGCAGGCCACCGCTGATGCCGACGTCATCATCGGGCTGGGTGCGCCCTACACGCTGACCATCCTCAAGGCGGTGACCACGGCCGGCAGCAAAGCCAAGGTGGCCTCCTTCGACATGAACGCCGAGCTCGCCCAGAAGATCGCCGATGGCGCCGTTGAATTCACCGTTGACCAGCAGCCGTGGCTGCAGGGCTACGGTTCGGTGGACGCGCTGTGGCAGGCCAAGCGCGGCGGCTTCAAGGTCGGCGGCGGCCAGCCCGTCCTGACCGGCCCCACCATCGTGGACAAAGCCGGCGCAGCCAACGCCCTCACCTTCGCCCAGCAGGGTATCCGCTAGCAGTCCGCCAGCCCGGTCCGGCGGAAACGCAGTACCGGGCAGCAAGGAGCATTCCAATGACCATGACCCAGACCATTTCCAAACCGGCGGTGACCGACGAACGTGTCGGCAGGCGCAATCCTTTGCAAAAGCTGCTTGGCCGTCCCGAGGTGGGCGCCCTCGTGGGAGCCATCGTCCTTTTCATATTCTTTGCTGCGGTGTCCCAGACCTTTACCCAGCCGAACGCGTTCGCCACCGTGCTCTACGGTTCCTCGACCATCGGCATCATGGCGGTGGGAGTATCGCTGCTGATGATTGGCGGCGAGTTCGACCTGTCCACCGGTGTCGCAGTCATCAGCTCCGCGCTCACGGCGTCGATGTTCAGCTGGTACTTCAGCATGAACGTCTGGGTCGGTGTGATCCTGGCGCTTGCGGTGTCGCTGAGCATCGGTTTCATCAACGGCTGGATCCTCATGAAGACCAAGCTCCCCAGCTTCATCGTCACGCTCGCCACGTTCCTGATGTTGACCGGCTTGAACCTGGGCCTGACACGCATGATCGGCGGCGGCGTCTCATCACCGTCCATCTCCACCATGGACGGCTATGAGTCCGCGCAGGCCATCTTCTCCTCGTCGGTGAACATCGCCGGCGTGGACGTGAAGAACACCGTCTTCATCTGGATCGCCCTGGTGGCCGTCGCCTCCTGGGTGCTGCTTCGCACGAAGGTGGGCAACTGGATCTTCGCTGTCGGCGGCGACGCCAACGCCGCGCGTGCCGTGGGCGTGCCCGTCAAGGCGACCAAGATCGGCCTCTTCATGGCCGTGGGTTTCTGCGGCTGGATCCTGGGCATGCACAACCTGTTCGCATTCGACGCCGTGCAGTCCGGCGAGGGCGTGGGCAACGAATTCCTGTACATCATCGCCGCCGTGATCGGGGGGTGCCTGCTGACCGGAGGCTACGGGTCCGCAGTGGGCGGCGCGATCGGCGCCTTCATCTTCGGCATGGCCAACAAGGGCATCGTGTACGCGCAGTGGAACCCGGACTGGTTCAAGTTCTTCTTGGGCCTGATGCTGCTCCTGGCCACCATTGTGAACCTGATCGTCAAGCGCCGCGCAGATTCAAGTAAGGGCTGAACACCATGGACGCCAAACAAATCGACCAGCAGGAACTCCTCAGGGACGAGAAGGACCCGCTGACCCACACCCCGGTGCACCTGCTCTCGCTGGAGAACGTGGGCAAGCATTACGGCAACATCGTCGCCCTCACGGACGTCACGATGGCCGTGGACAACGGCAGGGTGACCTGCGTGCTCGGAGACAACGGCGCGGGAAAGTCCACGCTGATCAAGATCATCGCCGGCCTGCACCAGCACGACGAAGGCGTCCTCCACATCATGGGCGAGGAGCGGAAATTCGGTTCGCCCCGTGACGCCCTGGATGCCGGCATCGCCACCGTCTACCAGGACCTCGCCGTCGTTCCCCTGATGCCTATCTGGCGCAACTTCTTCCTCGGCTCCGAGCTGACCACGGGCTTCGGTCCCTTCAAGCGCCTGGACGTCCAGGCCATGAAGGACATCACAAAGCAGGAACTGGCGGACATGGGCATCGACCTGCGCGATGTTGAGCAGCCCATCGGCCAGCTTTCCGGCGGTGAACGCCAGTGTGTCGCCATCGCCCGCGCCGTGTACTTCGGTGCGAAGGTCCTGATCCTGGACGAGCCAACGGCAGCCCTGGGTGTGAAGCAGTCCGGCGTCGTGCTGCGCTACATCCTTCAGGCCCGCGACCGCGGACTGGGCGTCATCTTCATCACCCACAACCCCCACCATGCCTTCCCGGTCGGGGACCGGTTCCTGCTGCTCAAGCGCGGCAGGTCGATTGGCTACTACGACAAGAAGGACATCACCCTCGACGAACTCACCGCCCAGATGGCAGGCGGCGCCGAATTGGCCGAACTGGCCCACGAACTCGAACAGCTCGGCGGCCACGGGGACGTAGTCAAGCAGGTCCAGGCCGAGGTTGCCGGCGTGACTGACTCCACTGCGGACACCGGCCGGGCACCGCAGTAGGGAGACATGACAAGGAGCAGCATGAAAGAGGTAAGCCTTGGACTCGTGGGAGTCGGCCGGATCGGTGCGATGCACGCACGCAACATCACCAGCCTGAATGAGCTGATCACGCCGCAGGGCACTACGGTGCACCTTAAGCTGACCGACGTTGCCGAAGAGCACGCACGCACCCTGGCCGGCGGAATTGGCGCGGCTTTCCTTCCGTCCGTTGAAGCCTTGCTTGACTCGGGCGTCGACGGACTGGTCATCGCCACCGGGACGGCCACGCATCCGGACCTGATCAGGGCCGGAGTGGACGCAGGAATCCCGGTGTTCTGCGAAAAGCCCGTCACTGTGAACGTCGAGGAATCACTGCCCGTGCTCGACCATATACGGGCCACGGGCGGGACCGTGCAGATCGGCCACCAGCGCCGGTTCGATCCAGGCTACCTGGAGGCCAAGCGCGCCTTCGACGCCGGGGAGCTGGGGTGGCTTCACACGGTCAGGGCAGTGACGTGCGACATGACGCCGCCGCCGGTGGAGTTCCTGGCGACATCCGGCGGGCTCTTCCGCGACTGTTCCGTCCACGACTTCGACATCCTCCGCTGGCTCACCGGCAAGGAAATCGTGGAGGTTTTCGCCAAGGGGTCCAACAACGGTGACCCCGCAATCGGTGCCGTCGGCGACGTCGATACCGCGCTGGCTGTGGTGACGTTCGACGACGGCAGCGTCGGAACGGTCTCGGCCACCCGCTACAACGGGGCGGGCCATGATGTCCGGCTGGAACTCCAGGGATCCGCAGGGTCCATCATGGTGGGGATGGATGAGCAGATGGCGATGTCTTCTGCCGAGCCCGGGATCGGTTTCCCGGCGGGGCCGCCGCACATGACGTTCGCCGAGCGGTTCCACACGGCATACCGTGCCGAGATGGCGGCCTTCGTGGAAGTAGTGCTGGGGCAGCGGCAGAACCCGTGCACACCGGAGGACGCCGTCGCAGCCTCCATGGTGGCCGACGCTGCCCAGGCATCGCTGCAGTCCGGGGAGCCGGTGCGGGTGGCGCTCCAGCCGGCGGGCTGACACGGCGCGAACGTACAGTTGTGGCCCCAATTCCGGACGGAAAAGGGGCCACAACTGTACGTTCGCGCAGGGAGGTGCCGAATCAGTACTGGATGGTCTCGGTCCTGCCCGTGCGCAGGGACAGCGTTGCCGCTTCGGCGATCGCCTGGGCCTTCAGGCCATCCTCGAGGGACGGCGCGACGGCTGAACCGCCGTCGGCCGCTTTTCCGTTCTCCAACGCAGCCACAAAGTGGGCCAGGGCGGCGGCGTAGGTCGGCTGGACCCGTTCAAACCAGCCGGGGTGCATGCCGTCGTCCACCACCTTCCCTGAGTAGTAGCGGGACACAGCCCCGGCGCGGTGGCGGCCGGCCTCGGCCATGCCCGTGGAGCCCATGATTTCGATCCGTTCGTCATAGCCGTAACCGGTGCGGCGCGCGCAGTCGATCTGGACCAGGGCGCCGCCGGGAAGCCGGAGCGACACCACGGAGGTATCCACATCGCCGTACTCGGCCAGCCGCGGTTCTGCCAGGGCTGACCCGGTGGCGAAGACCTCAACCGGGTCCGCTCCCGTCAGCCAGCGGACCAGGTCGAAGAAGTGAACGGTCTGGTCGCGCATCTGCCCGCCCGACGTGGCGATGTAGGAGAGCGGCGGCATGGCCGGGCCGCGGCTGGTGAGCTGGATGAGTTCTACATCTCCGATTTCGCCGGCGTCGACAATCCTCTTGAGCTCGGCGTAGTCACGGTCAAAGCGCCGGTTGAAGTCCACCATGACCGGCACCGCGTGCTTGGCGGCGAAGGCTGCAGTCTCCCGGGCCTGCCCGAGGTCCAGGTCGATCGGTTTTTCGCACAGCACTGCCACGCCGGCCTTGGCGGCACGGCGCAGGTGCGCGGCGTGGGTGTCGGTGGAGGAGGCGATGAACACCGCGTCGATGGCAGCGGAGGCGAACACCTCCTCCAGGTCCGCGGCAGCGCGGGCGCCGTGCTTCACGGCCAGGGCCTTCGCGCGGTCCTGGTCGACATCGAAGACGAAGCGGAAGTCAACGTCCGGGTGGGCTGCGAGGTTGGCGGCGTGAACGGAGCCAATGAAGCCTGCCCCGAGGAGTGCGAAGCGCTGCATGGTCAGACCCCCACCTTCTCGACGGCGCCGGCCGGGGTTACCCAGGCGGCATCCCGGGCATGTGAGGCTGCGACCGCCTCCACGAACCGGACGCCTACAAGGCCGTCGTGTCCCGTGGGGAAGGACAGTTCCCGGGTCTCCGGCAGGGTGCCGTCCCGGCGGGCGCGCAGTTCGGCGGCCAGGTCGCGGTAGAAGTTGGCAAAGGCTTCGAGGAATCCTTCAGGATGGCCCAGCCCTACCCTGGTGAGGCGCGAGGCGTCCTCCGACAGGGTGCTGAGCCCTTCCGTCAGCACCGTCGTGGTCCCGGCGAGGTCCTGCATCAACAGGCGGTGGGGGTCCTCGTGCTGCCACTCGAGGTTTCCCTTCGTGCCGAAGACCCGGATCCGCAGGCCGTGGTTGTGGCCGGCGGCGGCCATGCTGGCCCACAGCCGGCCCGGAACCTCACCGGTGAGCTGCAGTTCGACGGTGGCATGGTCGAAGACCCGCCTGCCCGGAACCAGGGTCTTCAGCCGCCCAGAGACCCTCTCGGCCTCGAGCCCGGTGATGTAGCGAAGCAGGTGGAAGCCGTGCGTGCCGAGGTCGCCGACGACGCTGGGGAAGCCGGCGATGTCCGGGTCCGTCCGCCAAGTGGCCTGCTTGTGCCCGCCTTGTTCCAGGGGAGAAGCCGCCCAGCCCGAGGCGTGCTCCACGTCCGCGAACGTGACGGCTCCCAGCTGGCCGTCGCGCACCATCCGGGCCGCGTGGCGCACCATGGCGTAGGCCGAGTAGCAGTGCGGAACCGCCAGTACAGCGCCGTTTTCAGCGGCGATCCGCACCAGTTCCGCGGCGGTCACTGAGTCCCGGGTCAGCGGCTTCTCGCACACCACCGAGATGCCGGCCTCGAGAAAAGTGCGGGCGATCTCGAAGTGGCTGTCGTTCGGCGTCGCAACAACCACCACATCGACGCCGTCCTCCCGGCTCGCTTCCTTTTCCGCCATCTCTCGGTAACCGGCGTAGTGCCGGTCTTCCGGGATGCCAAGTTGGGACGCGACGGCAGCGGAATGGGCCTGATCGCGGCCAAAGACCCCAGCCTGAAGGTCGTATTCGCCGTCCAAGCGCATCGCGCGGCGGTGCGTCTTGCCGATGTCGGCCCCTGCGCCGCCTCCAATCATTCCGGCCAGCAGCTGCCGTGCATGCGGTTCACTCATCAGGATCCTCTTTGACTCTTTGGAATTTTCTTGGACCGGTCCATACTTAGTGGCATGAGCCGGTTCGTCAACCCCTTAGGCTGGTACCCGACTGGCAGTACCCGGCTGACACGACCTTAAGAGGAGCCCCGTGATCCCATCGTTCCCCAACAGCGGCCTGCCCGCAGCGAAGCCCACGATCCGGGACGTGGCAGACCGGGCCGGGGTGTCCAAGTCGCTGGTCTCGCTGGTTCTGCAGGGCTCCGGGAACGTCAGCGATTCCCGACGGCGGGCGGTGCTTGAGGCGATGGACGAACTGGGTTACCGGCCCAACAAACTCGCCCGCGGGCTCTCGATGCCGCGCACCGGGACCGTTGGCGTCCTGCTCAATGATCTCCGGAACCCCTGGTTCATTGAGCTCCTGGAAGGTCTCGCGGCCTCCCTGCATGCGGCCGGCGTTTCGCCCGTCCTTGCCGACTCCTACACGGACCGCAGGATCGGCCGCCCGTCCGTCGAGGCGCTGCTGGAGCAGCGGATTGATGGCCTGGTGGTGGTGGGAACCACCACGGAGTCCGCCGCCATCAGGGCCGCCTCCGCCGTGGTTCCCGTGGTGCTGGCGGGCACGCTTGATCCGGAGTTGCCGGGCATGGATGTGGTGGTCAACGACGACGCCGCGGGTGCGCGGAAGGCCACCGCGCATCTCATTGCGCTCGGGCACAAACGCATCGCGCATCTCCAGGGCCCCGATGAGATCGGGCGCCTGCGACGGTCGGGTTACGAGCAGGCGATGCAGGCGGCCGGCTTGGAACCGTGCGCGGTGGCGGGCGGGATGAGTGAGGAAAGCGGCTACGCCGCGGCCCGGACCCTGCTGGCCGCCGGCACCCCGCCAACGGCGATTTTCGCTTTCAACGACATCGCCTGCATTGGCGTGCTGTCCGCCGCAGCGGACGCGGGCGTGACCGTTCCGGGGAACATTTCCCTGGTGGGCTACGACAACACGTATCTGGCCCGCATCCGCCACCTGTCCCTTACCTCTGTGGACAACGGCAATCTCGCGGTGGGGGTCCAGGCCGGCAAGTTCATCCTGGAGCGGCTGGGCAATCCGGATCTGCCGGGCCGGAGGCATCTGGTCAGCAGCGAGCTGCAGGTCAGGGGATCCTCCGGCAGTGCGCCGGATTAGGGTTCCTCCGCTGGCGCCGGGGAGCGCGCGGCCACTCCGGGGCAACGACAAAGCCCCGCCTTCAGGCTTGTGGCCTTGAAGGCGGGGCTTCTGTGGTGCACCCCCCGGGACTTGAACCCGGAACCCATTGATTAAGAGTCAATTGCTCTGCCAATTGAGCTAGAGGTGCATCTGCTGTTTCGTTCCTCCGAGGGCTTTAGTCTCCCTCGTTGACCTCCGCAACGACATGAAACTCTACACGATGTTTTGGCTACGACAACACGTGCATGCTGCGCAGCCGGCATCACGCACATTCCGGGCACGACAAAGCCCCGCCTTCTGGCTTGTGGCCTTGAAGGCGGGGCTTCTGTGGTGCACCCCCCGGGACTTGAACCCGGAACCCATTGATTAAGAGTCAATTGCTCTGCCAATTGAGCTAGAGGTGCATCTGCTGTTTCGTGCCTCCAAGGGCTTTTCATTTCCCTCGTTGACCTCCGCAACGACATGAAACTCTACACGAAGTTTCGGCCGGTGTGAAATCGGGGCGGGCGGGAGGTGCCACTTAGCGTGGAATCCGCAAAATCAGCGCGAAGTCAGGGTTTTGGTTGTTGGTGAGAGCCCATAAATCCCCGTTTGGGGCCGCTGAAACGTTCCTGATCCGCCCAAACTGCCCCGTGAAGTAGCCCACAGGATTGCCGGCGTTTTCGCCGTCGAGCGGGACAGCCCAGAGGCGCTGGCCCCTCAGCGCGCCAAGGTAGGCCGTGCTGCCTACGATCTCGAGTCCGCTGGGCGAGGAGTCTGCGGTGGACGGCCAGACAATCTTGGCGTCGATGAATCCGTCGCGGTGGGGTGCTCCCGTGACTTCCGGCCAGCCGTAGTTTCCGCCGGGCTGGATCAGGTTGAGTTCGTCATTGACGTCGGGTCCGAACTCGCTGGCCCAGAGCCTGCCCTGGCTGTCCCATGCCAAACCCTGCACGTTCCGGTGGCCAAGGCTGTAGACGGGATTGTTCGGGAAGGGATTTCCGGGCGCGGGGGCGCCGTCCTTGGTGAGCCGCAGGATCTTGCCGCCCAGGGCGTTCCGGTCCTGCGGCTGCTCCCGGCGCTGTGAGTCTCCCGTGCCGACGTAGAGGAAGCCGTCCGGGCCGAAGCGGATCCTGCCGCCGTTGTGGGTGGAGGCCTTGGACATGCCCGAGAAGATCACCGCCGGCTCGCCCAGGCGGAGGCCCGCACCGCCGGCTGCCCCGCTGCCTTCCAGACGCATGCGGACAATCCGGTTGTCATCGGCGGCGGTGAAGTAGGCGTAGAGATAGCGGTCCGAGGCAAAGCCGGGCGACAGTGCCAGGCCCAGCAATCCGCCCTCACCGCCGGGAGCGACGCCGGGAACCGCTCCGATGGTGCTGACCTTGCCGTCGGTCACGGATTTGAGCAGGGCGGAATCGCGTTCGGAGATGACGGCCGTGCCGTCCGGCAGGAACACCGTCGACCAGGGAATCTGCAGTCCCTCGATCCTGCCCCGCACTTCCGGCGCCCGCGGCGGTGTGGGAGCCGCGCCGGAAGCACCCGGCGCACTCGCACCCGAGGCGGTCGCCCCCGGTGAGCCGGTGCCCGGAGTAGGCGCCGCGGTGGCCCCGTTGGCCGTGGAGCCGGTGCTGGCAGGGGCAGGCTGACCGCCGTCGCCGGTGCAGCCGGACAGGGACAACGCCAGGGACAGGGACAACGCCAGGCACAGGGACAACGCCAGGGCGGAAAACGCCCGGGCGGTCGCGGCCGGGGGCATGGCGGCGGCAGCCGTTGCGGGCTTGCCGGGGTGGTTGCGTGCCATCCGCTTACTCCGCCCGCAATCTCCGCCGCCGTGTGGCGTTAGCGCCGGGACCGCCGCGGCGCCCGGAACCCGGCAGCCTCGGCATGTGCCGGGGACTGAAACCAGACTTCCGCCCGGGCGTCCTCGTAGCCGGCACTGTCTTCGTCGTAATAGGTCATGGCGCTGGCGTCGCCCTTGACGGCGTAACCGTCCGGGGCGCTGCCGTCTGCGGCCGGCGCGGCCGATCCCTCGCCGTAAGGCTGATCCGTGGCGGCTGCTGCACGCACTTCGGCTACACGTTCACGATGGATGGGCTGTTCGCCGAAACCCCGTTCGGCGCCGAAGCCCTGTTCCAGATGATGCGGCTGGGGTTCGCGGTGATGGGGCTGGGCCTCGTGGCTGGCTCCGGCTTCCGTGGCGGCGGAGGACTGAATGCGCTGCCGGGTTTCGGCCTCAGCGTCCGTCGCTTCGGCCGCCGCGGATTCCGCGCCCGGCAGGGTGGGAGCGTGCGGGTCCGTGTACTCCGCGTGATGCGTAGGGGCGGCAGGCTCTTGCGCTGCGGGCTGAGTGGAACTGGCTGCCGCGGCACTGCCTGTTTCTGCACTGCCGGCATCCGACCACTGGGCATCCCATTCGGCCTTGTCCTCGTCGTCGTCCCAGTCGTCAACATCTCCTCCAGTGGACCGCGCCGGGGAGGGGCGGTCGGAGGCGGCTTCCCAGGATTCAATGTCCGGTTCAACATCCTCGGGGTCCGGGCGCGTGGACGCAGGGGCGGGGTGGCCTACCAGCGGCGCAGATTCGGCGGCCGCCGGCCCGGCGTCCGGTTCGGCCAGGCGCCCAGTTTCCGGTACGGTCCGGGTGGTGGCTGACGGGGGTCCCGCTGCCGCTGCTGCGGCAGAAACGGCCGACGGCGTCTCTTGCGTTCCGGTTGACGCTGCGGGAGAGGCTCCGGCGCGGGGCCCCGCCTGTTCGGTCCGTGCCGCGTCGGCTGCCGTTCCCCGCGAGTTCCGGTTCAGCAGCCACCAGACAATGGCAATGATCAAAACAATGACAATGACCCAGATAATCCACTCCATAGCAAAACCTTTCATCCATCACACGAGGTTGCCGTTGCTTGACGGTACGTCGCTGTCAATAGGGCTGTCTAGGCTTGTCAACGCCAGTGGAGGAGAGGGCGCGCAGTCTCTCCGTCTCAAAGTATGAGACACAAGTCCACTATTTGATCGAAATTTTCTCGAAATTGGGTCAAACCGGCCACTTCCGGTCGTTGGCGGCCTTTCAGGAGTCATAGACTTTGACCCATGAGTGAGGACACCCAGATCGCAACCGATAACAAGCCTGACATCAAGCCCCGGAGCCGGATCGTCACTGACGGCATTCACGCAGCTCCGGCGCGTGGAATGTTCCGGGCCGTGGGCATGGGTGACGACGACTTCGCGAAGCCCCAGATCGGAGTCGCGAGCTCCTGGAATGAAATCACCCCCTGCAACCTGTCCCTGAACCGGCTGGCCCAGGGCGCCAAGGAAGGCGTCCACGCCGGCGGCGGATTCCCCATGCAGTTCGGCACCATCTCCGTTTCCGACGGCATCTCCATGGGCCACGAGGGCATGCACTTCTCCCTGGTCTCCCGCGAAGTCATCGCGGATTCGGTGGAGACCGTCATGCAGGCAGAGCGCATTGACGGCTCCGTGCTGTTGGCCGGCTGCGACAAGTCGCTTCCGGGCATGCTGATGGCCGCGGCCCGCCTCGACCTGGCCAGTGTGTTCCTTTACGCCGGCTCCATCATGCCCGGCTGGGTCAAGCTTGAGGACGGCTCCGAAAAGGAAGTCACCCTCATCGACGCCTTCGAAGCCGTCGGTGCGTGCGCCGCGGGCAAGATGAGCATGGAAGACCTCACCCGCATCGAAAAGGCCATCTGCCCCGGCGAAGGCGCCTGTGGCGGCATGTACACCGCGAACACCATGGCCTGCATCGGTGAGGCCCTGGGCATGTCCCTGCCGGGCTCCGCGGCCCCGCCCTCGGCAGACCGCCGCCGTGACGAGTTCGCCCGCAAGTCCGGCGAAGCGGTGGTCAACCTGCTCCGCCTCGGCATCACGGCCCGCGACATCATGACCAAGAAGGCGTTCGAGAACGCCATCGCCGTGACCATGGCCTTCGGCGGATCCACCAACGCAGTCCTGCACCTGCTGGCCATCGCCCGCGAGGCAGAGGTCGAACTGACCCTGGACGACTTCAACCGCATCGGCGACAAGATCCCGCACCTGGGCGACCTGAAGCCGTTCGGCCGCTACGTCATGACCGACGTCGACAAGATCGGTGGCGTGCCGGTCATCATGCGTGCACTGCTCGACGCCGGGCTGCTGCACGGCGACTGCCTCACCGTCACCGGCAAGACGGTTGCCGAGAACCTCGCGGCGATCAACCCGCCGGACCTGGATGGCAAGATCCTGCGCGCCCTGGACAACCCGATCCACAAGACCGGCGGCATCACCATCCTGCACGGTTCGATGGCCCCCGAGGGCGCCGTTGTGAAAAGCGCAGGCTTTGACGCCGACGTCTTCGAAGGCACCGCACGCGTCTTCGAGCGTGAGCAGGGCGCTCTGGACGCGCTGGACAACGGCCAGATCCAGAAGGGCGACGTCGTGGTCATCCGCTACGAGGGCCCGAAGGGCGGCCCGGGCATGCGCGAGATGCTCGCCATCACCGGTGCCATCAAGGGCGCGGGCCTGGGCAAGGATGTCCTGCTGCTGACGGACGGCCGGTTCTCCGGCGGAACCACGGGCCTGTGCATCGGCCACGTCGCCCCGGAAGCGGTCGACGGCGGTCCCATCGCGTTCGTCAAGGACGGTGACCGGATCCGCGTGGACATCGCCGCCCGCAGCTTCGACCTGCTGGTGGACGACGCAGAACTCGAATCCCGCAAGGAAGGCTGGGCGCCGCTGCCGGCCAGGTACACCAAGGGTGTGCTGGCCAAGTACGCCAAGCTGGTACACAGCGCCTCCACCGGCGCATACTGCGGGTAGCAGCGACTCCGGTGGGCCTGCCGCAGGCAGCCCACCGGAGCTGGACTGGCCTCCCGTGACCAGTTCGTGGACAATGATGTCCACATGGTGAGATGGCCTGCCGGTTCGTTGACACGCTATCCACCAGAGGGAAAACTGAACGCATGATCTTCGTTACCGTCGGCACCGTCGTCGTACTTACTAAGCGCGTGGCTCCATAGCCCGACCGGTAACGAACTGTCACGCGCAACCCCTCGGAAAGCCACCAGGCTGAGGGGTTTTTTTATTTTCCGGGCGGGACGGAACGTTCAGTTTTCCCTAGCACCACACCAATTCAAGATCCACTAAGGAAGAGTTCGATGAGCAAAGGATCGCCCATCAGCCCCTCGCTGATGGCTTCAAAGTCCGCTGGAGCCGCCAAGGCTCCGGAACGCGTCGACAAGCCGGCCGAGGCCGGGGTCGACACTGCTGCAGCCGCCTCTCCTGTCCTTGGGCCGAACAACGTCGTACCCCCGACGGTGATGACCGGCTCAGAAGCAATTGTCCGTTCGCTCGAAGAACTCGGCGTCGACGACATTTTCGGTTTGCCCGGTGGCGCGATCCTGCCCACCTACGACCCCTTGATGGCCTCCAAAATGAACCACGTTCTGGTCCGTCACGAACAGGGAGCCGGCCACGCCGCGCAAGGCTACGCCATGGTCACCGGGCGGGTGGGCGTCTGCATCGCCACCTCGGGCCCGGGAGCCACCAACCTCGTCACCGCCATCATGGATGCCCACATGGACTCCGTTCCGCTCGTGGCCATCACCGGCCAGGTCTCCAGCGGAGTGATCGGGACCGATGCCTTCCAGGAAGCGGACATCGTGGGCATCACCATGCCCATCACTAAGCACTCGTTCCTGGTGACGGACCCCAACGACATTCCCCACGTCATGGCCGAGGCCTTCCACCTCGCCTCGACCGGACGTCCGGGCCCGGTCCTGGTTGACATCGCCAAGGACGCCCAGCAGGGGCAGATGACGTTCTCCTGGCCGCCCAAGATCGACCTGCCGGGCTACCGCCCCGTGGTTCGCGGCCACAACAAGCAGGTCCGTGAGGCCGCCAAGCTGATCTCCGCCGCCAGCAAGCCCGTGCTGTACGTGGGCGGCGGTGTGGTCAAGGCCCACGCCGCGGCTGAACTGCGCGAGCTGGCCGAACTGACCGGTGCGCCGGTGGTCACGACACTCATGGCCCGCGGTGTCTTCCCGGATTCGCACCCGCAGCACGTGGGCATGCCCGGCATGCACGGCACGGTCTCGGCCGTGACCGCGCTGCAGCAGGCGGACCTGCTGGTGACCCTGGGCGCGCGCTTTGACGACCGGGTCACCGGCGTCCTGAAGACCTTCGCGCCCAATGCCAAGGTCATCCACGCCGACATCGACCCCGCGGAAATCTCCAAGAACCGCACGGCCGACGTGCCCATCGTGGGCTCCGTAAAGGAGATCATTCCGGAACTGACGGAAGCCGTCCGGACCCAGTTCGGCACCTCCGGAACCCCGGACCTGACCAACTGGTGGGCCTTCCTGAACAACCTGAAGGAAACCTACCCGCTGGGCTGGACCGAACCCGAGGACGGCCTGACTGCACCGCAGCGGGTTATCGAGCGCATCGGCGCCCTGACCGGCCCCGAGGGCATCTACGTTGCCGGCGTGGGACAGCACCAGATGTGGGCTGCTCAGTTCATCAAGTACGAGCGTCCGCATGCCTGGCTGAACTCCGGCGGTGCCGGCACCATGGGCTACGCCGTTCCGGCTGCCATGGGCGCCAAGGTGGGCGAGCCGGACCGTGTGGTCTGGGCCATCGACGGCGACGGCTGCTTCCAGATGACCAACCAGGAACTGGCCACCTGCGCCATCAACAACATCCCCATCAAGGTTGCTGTCATTAACAACTCCTCGCTGGGCATGGTGCGCCAGTGGCAGACCCTCTTCTACGAGGGCCGCTACTCCAACACGGACCTGAACACCGGCCACGAGACCATCCGCATCCCGGACTTCGTCAAACTCGGCGAGGCCTACGGCTGCGCGTCCTTCCGGTGCGAGCGGGCCGAGGACATCGACGCAACAATTCAGAAGGCGCTGGAAATCAATGACCGCCCCGTGGTCATCGACTTCGTGGTCAGCCCCGACTCCATGGTGTGGCCGATGGTGCCCGCCGGGGTCAGCAACGACCAGATCCAGGTTGCCCGCAACATGACCCCGGAATGGGAAGAGGAGGACTGATCATGAGCCGCCACACACTGTCCGTTCTGGTCGAAGACAAGCCCGGTGTGCTGACCCGCGTGGCCAGCCTTTTCGCCCGCCGCGCCTTCAACATCAATTCCCTGGCCGTCGGCCCGACGGAAGTTCCGGGCATCTCCCGGATGACCGTCGTCGTCGACGCCGACGGTGACCTGATCGAACAGGTCACCAAGCAGTTGAACAAGCTGATCAACGTGATCAAGATTGTTGAACTGACTTCCGAATCTTCCGTACAGCGCGACCACATCCTGGTCAAGGTACGTGCGGATGCCGCAACTCGTCTGCAGGTGACCCAGGCTGCAGACCTGTTCCGTGCTTCAGTGGTCGACGTCTCCACAGACTCGGTGGTCATTGAAGCAACTGGCCATCCCGAAAAGCTCACGGCACTGCTCTCAGTGCTGGAGCCCTTCGGTATCCGCGAAATTGTGCAGTCCGGCACCTTGGCCGTTGGACGGGGATCCCGCTCCATGAGTGATCGGGCCTTGCGCTCCGCCTAGGCGGAGGCATTGCCCGCAAACGCAGCACCACAGACACACATCTACAAGAAATCCACTCAAGAGGAGTTACGCAAGTGACTGAAATGTTTTACGACGACGACGCAGACCTGTCGATCATCCAGGGTCGCAAGGTAGCCATTGTCGGCTATGGCTCCCAGGGCCACGCCCACGCGCAGAACCTGCGCGATTCCGGCGTCGAGGTTGTCATCGCGCTCAAGGAAGGCTCCAAGTCCATCGCCAAGGCCGAGGACGCGGGCTTCACGGTCAAGAACGTTGCCGACGCCGCCGAGTGGGCCGACGTCATCATGATCCTGGCGCCGGACCAGCACCAGCGCTCGATCTACACCGACTCCATCAAGGACAAGCTGACCCCCGGCAAGGCCCTCGCCTTCGCCCACGGCTTCAACATCCGCTTCGGCTACATCGAGGCCCCGGAAGGCGTTGACGTCATCCTGGTCGCCCCGAAGGCTCCCGGCCACACCGTGCGCCGCGAGTTCGAAGCCGGCCGCGGCATCCCGGACATCATCGCCGTCGAGCAGGACGCCACCGGCTCCGCCTGGGAGCTGGCCAAGTCCTACGCCAAGGCCATCGGCGGCACCCGCGCCGGCGTCATCAAGACCACCTTCACCGAAGAGACCGAAACGGACCTCTTCGGCGAGCAGTCCGTCCTGTGCGGCGGTGTGTCCCAGCTGGTCCAGTACGGCTTCGAAACCCTGACCGAGGCCGGCTACCAGCCGCAGATCGCCTACTTCGAGGTCCTGCACGAGCTCAAGCTCATCGTTGACCTCATGTGGGAAGGCGGCATCGCCAAGCAGCGCTGGAGCGTTTCCGACACCGCGGAGTACGGCGACTACGTCTCCGGCCCGCGCGTCATCACCCCCGAGGTGAAGGAAAACATGAAGGCTGTCCTCGCCGACATCCAGAACGGCGCCTTCGCCAAGCGGTTCATTGACGACCAGGACAACGGCGGCGCGGAATTCAAGGAGCTGCGTGCCAAGGCCGAGCAGCACCCGATCGAGAACGTCGGCCGCGAACTGCGCTCCCTGTTCTCCTGGCAGCAGCAGGACGAGGACTATGTGGAAGGCTCTGCAGCCCGCTAAGGCTGAGCCCTTCAAAGCATGACAGTGAGGCCGGGTTCACACTTAACAATGTGAGCCCGGCCTTTCCGTACGCCTAGACTTTATGTACCCCCAGGACTTCAACGCAGAGGATCAGCTGTGTCAAAACCCGTAGTATTGCTTGCCGAAGAACTTTCGCCCGCCACCATTGAGGCCCTTGGCCCGGACTTTGAAATCCGCCAGACCGACGGCGCCGATCGTTCCCAGCTGCTCTCTGCCATCGAGGACGTTGACGCCATCCTGGTCCGCTCCGCCACGAAGGTGGACGCCGAGGCCATTGCTGCCGCGAAGAACCTGAAGGTCATCGCGCGTGCCGGCGTCGGCCTGGACAACGTGGACATCAAGGCTGCCACCCAGGCCGGTGTCATGGTGGTCAACGCCCCGACGTCGAACATCGTTTCCGCCGCGGAACTGACTGTTGGCCACATCCTGAGCCTGGCCCGACACATCCCGCAGGCCAGCGCCGCCCTGAAGGACGGCGAGTGGAAGCGCTCCAAGTACACCGGCATCGAACTGTTCGAGAAGAAGATCGGCATCATCGGCCTGGGCCGCATCGGCGCCCTGGTCGCCGCCCGCCTCCAGGGCTTCGACACCGAGATCCTCGCGTTCGACCCTTACATCACCTCTGCCCGCGCCGCCCAGCTCGGCGTGAAGCTCGTCACCCTGGACGAGCTGCTCGCGCAGTCTGACTTCATCACCATCCACATGCCCAAGACGCCGGAAACGGTCGGCATGCTCGGCGCTGAGGCCTTCAAGAAAATGAAGAGCTCGGCCTACGTGATTAACGTGGCCCGCGGCGGCCTCGTGGACGAGGAAGCCCTCTACACGGCACTGCAGGACCGCCAGATTGCCGGTGCGGCCGTGGACGTCTTCGTCCAGGAGCCCAGCACCGACCTCCCTTTCTTCAAACTGGACAATGTTGTGGTCACCCCGCACCTGGGCGCGTCAACCGACGAGGCACAGGAAAAGGCCGGCGTCTCCGTCGCGAAGTCCGTCCGCCTCGCCCTCGCAGGGGAACTGGTTCCGGACGCCGTGAACGTTGCCGGCGGCCTGATCGCCCCCGACGTCCGCCCGGGCATCCCGCTGATCGAGAAGCTGGGCCGCATCTTCACGGCGCTGACCCACGCCTCGGTGACCCAGATCGACGTCGAGGTTTCCGGCGAAATCGCGGCGCTTGACGTCAAGGTCCTGGAGCTCGCCGCCCTCAAGGGGATCTTCGCCGACATCGTCACCGAGCAGGTGTCCTACGTCAACGCCCCCGTGATCGCTGAGCAGCGCGGCATCAACGTCCGCTTGATCACCAACCCTGAGGCCGAGGACTACCGCAACGTGCTGACGCTCCGCGGGGCCCTGAGCGACGGTGCACAGATCTCCGTGTCCGGCACCCTGACCGGACCCAAGCAGGTGCAGAAGCTCGTCGGCGTGAACGGCTACGACGTCGAGATCCCCATCAGCGAGCACCTCGTGGTGGTCTCCTACGCCGACCGTCCTGGCGTCATCGGCACCATCGGCCACATCCTGGGCATGAACAACATCAACATCGGCGGCATGCAGGTGGCACGGAACGCGGAGGGCGGCCAGGTCCTGGCTCTGCTCACCATCGACAGCTCCGTCCCGCAGCAGGTGCTGGATGCCATCAAGGCCGGAATCGGCGCCGAGATGGTGCGCGAAGTGGACCTCGAGGACTAGTCCGCCGAACACCGGCCGGCAACGGCCAGGTCCCCCAACGCGGGGTGAACTCCTTGTCCCCTGGAGTCCACTCCGGCCAAGTATGATTGGCCGGTCTGCTTACAATGGCTAGGTTCGATTTTAACGATCCAGCCGGCAGGCCGGCCAATACTTTTTGCACGCCCGCAAGGGACACCCCCACATTCTGCGGTCATCGTGGCGTGCGCACGCAATCCAGGTTTCAGGGAGCCCAATGAACGCCGTCCAGAGGTTCATCAGAAGCAAAGTGCTTTTGCTGACCGCTGCAATTCTGATCTTCGCCATGTGCCTGTCAGTCCTCGTCCAGACCCAGTCGCAGGCAGCGCTGAACCGGACCGTGGACCAGAACTCGCGCGGGCTCTACGACATCCTGGTCCAGGCCAAGGCGGGCTCGGACGGTACGCTCATGCAGCCCGAGATTGCCACGGGGCAGGGCGGCATCAGCTTCGACCAGCTGCAGAAGATCCGGGACCTGTCCGGCACTTCCGTTGCCGCGCCCATCAGCCTGGTCTCGCGCGTGACGCAGAACCTCGAGACGCCGCGACTGGAGGCCATGGACTACCTGGGCTTCAACGCCGGACTCGTCGGCACCGCGACCGCGGGGCAGCCCGGCGGCACCGATCCCAGCAAATGGCCGGAAGCCCAGTCCGTGCTCAGCGACACGCCCAAGAAGTACCGCCTGACGGCCAGCGCCACGAGCTCCGACGGATCCTCGCAGCACACCCTTTTCAAGTCCACTGCCGAGGGCGCCCTTGGCAAGGGCAAGCTCGTGGAGCAGCAGGTCGAGGGAGGCAACAGCATCCAGATCGCCGGTCCTGAAGGCGAGACCGGGATCAAGTTCCCTGCCCCGGCCGGCGGGTCCGAGCACAACCTGTTCAACCTCACTGTTGCCCTGCCCATGGCGCCGGAGGTCACGGAGTCCGTGGTCGCCGTCGACCCCGTTTCCGAGCGTGCCCTGCTGGGCACCCCGGGTGACTTCCTGGCGCCGCTGGAGAAGGCACCGCCGGCCGACGCGCGCAGCGCCGAGGCGGTCGGCCAGCACCTTGAGAGCCTCTTCACCACGGGCATCGGCATGAAAGAACTCGAGGAAGGCCCCGACTTCCTTGGCGTGAAGCTAAAGTACTGGGCTCCCATCATGACCCAGTACCAGCAGGCCAAGCGCAACGGGCAGCTCACCGAGGATTCCCAGGCCATCCCGCTGATCGTCCGCTCCGGCACTTCGGTTGACCTGAAGTACTCCGTGAAAATCGAGGAGATCGACGACTCCGGAAACGTGGTCAAGGAAGTCGGCACCGCTGAGCGCTCCCTGGACAAGGACTACCTGCCGTTCGTCTCCAAGTCGCCCTTCGCGCTGTCCTGGCCCGGGTCCACGGACTACTCCAAGCTGCTCGGCAACTCGGCGAACTTCAGCCGCGGCCTCTACAGCCCCGCCACCTGGAGCACCAACTTCGCCTCCGCCCCCAAGTACACGGACGGCTCCACCGCGGGCAACGGTGCCGAAGACAAGACCGCTACCCCGGGCGAGTGGGTCACGGTGAACCGCCTGCCGGAGAAGAGCGCCAGCGGCGAGGCCGTGGACCAGACCCAGCGCAATCCCGTTGACGAGCGCTCCTACCGGGAGAACCTGGAAACGGGCAAGAAGCTGGCTACCCCGCTCGCCATGGTCTATGGCACCTTCGATCCCGCCGCCGTCCAGGACGCGGCCGGGGACGTCAACCGGCTTCCGCTCGGCGGCTACGATCCCACGCCCATGACGCTGAGCAAGGATGCGCAGGGCAAGGACGTTGCGGACACTGCGCTCAAGCCCTCCCTGAGCGCCACCGGACTCGTCAGCCAGTCGGCCGGCGCCATCACCGACTACTACGGCCTGGCTGCTGCCCGCGGCTACGAGAAGAACGCCTCCGTGATCGACGCCGTCCGCGTGCGGGCCAGCGCCGCCGGCAGCTGGAAGCAGGTCCAGCCTGAGGTGGACAAGCTCGCCACCGAGATCCGGGACATGGGTCTTGAAGCCACCGTTGTGGCCGGTTCTGCCCGCGAGGACGCCAACATCTTCGTTCCCGGCTACTCCAAGGACGACGCCGGCAAGGAGTCCGCCCTTGGAACTGTCCAGCAGTCGTGGGTCAGGCAGAACGCGGCCGACGCCGTGGCCGGCTCGCTGACGGCGACAAACCTGACGCTGCTGTTCCTCACCCTCTGCGGTGCCGCGCTGCTTACCGGTGCCTCGACTGTCAGCTACGTGCGGCTGCGCCGCAGCGAGGCCGGCACGCTGCGCGCCATGGGCTGGACCCAGCGCCGCATCCGGTCCTGGGTGCTGGAGGAGTTTGCTGTCGGCGCCGGGCTGCTGGCCGTCGCAGGCATCGTGCTCAGCCTCCTGAGCTGGAACATTGCCACCGTCATTGTCTCGGCGTCCGTGCTGGCCCTCTACCTCGGCGCGGCCTTCTTCGCCGCCCAGCAACTGCGCCACCGCGAGGAAGTGAACCAGGAACCGCAGCACGACGAAAAGCTCATTGCCGTCGACTCGCCGCTGACCTTCGCGAACCGGCAGTTGGGCACGCACCGCTTCAACGCCATCTCGCTGGCTGTTGCCGTTGGCGTGTTCGGCTCGGCAGTCGGCGGCCTGATCGCCCTGCTGATCGACATTCCGCGTGCCGCCGGCGCCAGTGCGCTCAGCGGCCTGGCCGCCGCCAGCGTGGCCCTGCCGAGCATCATCCTTGGCCTGTCCGGCGTGGCGGTGGGGCTCCTGCTCACACTGGTCACCGGGCGCTTCGAGCTGAAGGCCAAGCGACGGTACCTCGGCACACTGCAGGCGATGGGCTGGAACCCCGACATGCTGGGCCAGGTCCGCTTCTTCGAAAACGCCCTCGTGGGCGCGGTTGCCGTCCCGCTGGGTATCCTCGGCGCCCTGGGCATCGGCCTTGTTCTTGCCCCCTACGCCGCGCTGTGGGCCGCCGTGGCCGGGCTCGTGGCTGTTCTCTGCTGGATTCCGATTGCAACGAAAGTGGTCAAATGACTAACGACCTGAACCTTCGCCGCCTGCGCGGGAACAATGAGGCTGTAACCCCGGTCCAGACCCGGGCCAACACCATCATCAAGGAAGCCGACCACGCCACCCCGCTGGAGCTGAGCAACATCACCATCCGCTATGGCGGGGGCAAGAACGGCTCCGACGCCGTCAGCGTCGTGGAGGGCTTTGACCTCACCCTGAACGCGGGGGAGATGCACTGCGTGGCGGGCCGAAGCGGCTCGGGCAAGACCAGCATCCTGACCGTCGGAGCGGGCCTGACCCTGCCGACGTCGGGCCGGGTGCTGTGGGAGGGCGATTCGCTCGAAACCATGAGCGACGACGAGATCGCCGACCGCCGGCGTGCGCTGATCGGCTATGTCGATCAGGGCGGTGCCCTGATCGACGGCATGAGTGCGCTTGAAAACGTGCTACTCCCGGCGGTTCCGGACGGCGAGGTGGAGCAGCGGCGTGAGATGGCCAAGGACCTGCTGGACCTCGTGGGCCTCGGCCGCCGCATGCGGCACCGTCCCGAGCAGCTCTCCGGCGGTGAACGCCAGCGCGTCGCCATCGCCCGCGCCCTGATCCTGGGCACCCGTGTACTGGTGGTGGACGAGCCCACGGCGAGCCTGGACCGGGCCTCCGCCAACCGCATCATCAGCATCCTCAAGGACACAACCTCTGACGGCATTGCAGTCCTCGTGGCGTCACATGACCACGAACTGGTCCGGCTCAGCGATACGCTGACCGAACTGATCTAGATCCATCCCTCCGCATAAAGGTAACGTTCCGCCCGTGACTTCCTCAGACAAGAGCCCCTTCTACATCACTACGGCCATCACCTACCCGAACGGCGTGCCGCACATCGGCCACGCCTACGAGTACATCGCCACGGATGCGATGGCCCGGTTCAAGCGGCTCGACGGCTATGACGTGAAGTTCCTGACGGGCACCGACGAGCACGGGCTGAAGATCGCGCAGACCGCGGAGAAGGAAGGCGTCTCGCCCAAGGAACTGGTGGACCGGAACGCGGAAATCTACAAGGCCGCGCACGCCGCCCTCGGCATCAGCTACGACCGGTTCATCCGCACCACGGACGCGGACCACTACACCGCCTCGCAGGCCATCTGGAAGAAGATGGAAGCCAACGGGGACATCTACCTGTCCAAGTATGAGGGCTGGTACTCCGTGCGGGACGAGGCGTACTACGGTGAAGACGACACCGTAGTGAAGGAGGACGGCGCCCGGTACACCAAGGAGACCGATACCCCGGTGACATGGACCGCCGAGGAAAGCTACTTCTTCCGGCTGTCCGCCTACCAGGACAAGCTGCTGGCCCTGTACGAGGCGCAGCCGGAGTTCGGCGCGCCGCAGTCCCGGTTCAACGAGGTCATCAGCTTCGTCAAGCGCGGCCTCGAGGACCTGTCGATCAGCCGCACCACCTTCGACTGGGGCGTGCCGGTCCCGGGCGATGAAAAGCATGTCATGTACGTGTGGGTGGACGCCCTGACCAACTACCTCACCGGCGCAGGCTACCCGGACGTCGAATCGGAGTCGTTCAAGCGGTACTGGCCGGCCGATGTCCACATCATCGGCAAGGACATCTCGCGCTTCCACGCCATCTACTGGCCGGCCTTCCTCATGAGCGCGGGCCTCGAGCTGCCCAAGCGGGTCATGATCCACGGGTTCCTGCACAACAACGGCGTCAAGATGTCCAAGTCCCTGGGCAACGTCGTTGCCCCGGCGGACTTCGTGGCCCAGTACGGCCTGGACCAGGTCCGGTTCTTCTTCCTCCGCGAGGTACCCTTCGGTGCGGACGGCAGCTACAACCACGAGGCCATCGTCGGCCGCATGAACTCGGACCTGGCGAACAACTTTGGAAACCTGGCGCAGCGCTCACTGTCCATGGTGGCCAAGAACTGTGAGGGCCGGGTACCCGTGCCGGGAACGTTCACCGACGCGGACACTGCCATCCTGGGCCAGGCGAACGCGCTGCTGGAGCAGGCACGTGCGGCCTTCGAAAAGCAGGAGTTCAGCCGTGCCCTCGAAGCGATCTGGACGGTACTGGGGGACACCAACGCGTACTTCGCCGAGCAGGCACCCTGGGTGCTGCGGAAGACCGACGTCGAACGCATGCAGACGGTGCTGTATGTGACCCTCGAGGTGCTGCGCATCGTCTCGATACTTGCCCAGCCGGTCATGCCCACTGCCACTGCCGCCCTGCTCGGGTATCTCGGCCAGCCGGAAGGGGCGGCCAGGGAGTTCTCTGCAATCTCGACTCCGATCGTCGCGGGCACCGATCTGCCTGCCCCCGCGCCGGTGTTCCCGAAGTACGAGGAACCCGCGGACGCTTAGGACGCTTCCTCACGTCCCGCAGCTTTTCCCCAAACGCTTCCTCACTTTCTTTAGGAAAGTGAGGAAGCGTGTGCGTTTGGGCGGCAAAAGGTGAGGAAGCGTCGGACCGGGCGACCGAATAATGAGACGGCTTGACCAGAATGTGGATAGCTTGGCTACCCTGAAAATATGAGCGCATCTACCATCAATCTCGCTGTCATCCCGGGCGACGGCATTGGCCCGGAGGTCATCGCCGAAGCCCTGAAGGTTCTCGAAAAGGTCGTGGCCGCCGAGGGCGTCACCCTTGACCAGACCCACTACAAGCTCGGTGCCCAGCACTGGCTTGAGACCGGCGAGACCCTTCCGGAGGTTGTCCTCGAGGACCTGAAGACGCGCGACGCCATCCTCTTCGGTGCCATCGGTGCAGCGCCGGGGGACACCCGCATCCCGTCCGGACTGATCGAACGCGAACTGCTCCTCAAGCTGCGCTTCAGCCTTGACCACTACGTGAACCTGCGCCCCTCACGGCTCTACGGCACCGTGGGCAGCCCACTGGCTGAACCGGGCAACATCGATTTCATCGTCGTCCGTGAAGGCACCGAAGGTCCTTACGTGGGCAACGGCGGCACCCTGCGCGGCGGCACGCCCCACGAGGTGGCCACTGAGGTTTCGCTGAACACTGCCCACGGCGTGGAGCGCGTGGTCCGCGATGCGTTCCGGCGTGCCAATGAGCGCCCGCGCAAAAAACTGACGCTGGTCCACAAGCACAACGTGCTGGTCTTTGCCGGCCACCTGTGGAAGCGCACCGTCGAGGCCGTGGCCAAGGAATTCCCCGAGGTCACCCACGACTACCTGCACATCGATGCCGCGACCATCTTCATGGTCACTGATCCCGCCCGCTTCGACGTCATCGTCACCGACAACCTCTTCGGCGACATCATCACCGACCTTGCTGCCGCCGTTACCGGCGGAATCGGTCTGGCGGCCTCGGGCAACATCAACATGGACCGCACGGCGCCGTCCATGTTCGAACCGGTCCACGGTTCAGCGCCCGACATTGCCGGCCAGCAGAAGGCGGACCCCACCGCGGCAATCCTGTCCGCTGCCCTCCTCCTGGACCACTTGGGCTACCCCGACGCGGCCCGGAAGATCGAGTCCGCGGTGGTGGCCGACGTCGAAGGCCGCAACGGCGAAGTGCGCAGCACAAGCGCCATTGGCGACGCCATTGCGGCGGCCGTTTAGCCTCCGCCAGCAGGCGTAAGCTTGACCTGAATTACCAATCGCTGCCGTGGTCCGATGCTGAACCACGTTCAGATGCCAGGCAGCCGACCGCGGAGGAACCATGACTCAGACTGCCCATGGCGTCGAATTCACCCAGCAGCCCTCGGCAACCCCGAAGTCTGCTGAGGAGCGTGCAGCCATCCTGGCGAACCCAGGCTTTGGCGACCACTTCACCGACCACACTGCGGTTGTTGACTACACGGTCGACGCCAGCGGCCAGGGCGGATGGCATGATGCGCGGATCGAGGCCTACGGGCCGATCATGCTGGACCCGTCGGCCGCTGTGCTGCACTACGGGCAGGAAATCTTCGAGGGACTGAAGGCGTACCGTCACGCGGACGGCTCCATCTGGAGCTTCCGGCCTGAGGCCAACGCTGCGCGGATGAACAAGTCCGCCCGCCGGCTGGCGCTTCCGGAGATACCGGCCGAATACTTCCTCGGCGCCATCCGCGAACTCGTGGCGGCGGACAAGGAATGGGTTCCCGCCGGCGACGGAGAGGCCCTGTACCTGCGACCGTTCATGATCGCCACCGAGGCATTCCTGGGCGTGCGGGCAGCGCGTGAGGTGTCGTTCCGCGTCATTGCCTCGCCTGCCGGAAACTACTTCGGCGGCGAGCTCAAGCCTATTTCGATCTGGATTTCCCGCGAGTACGCCCGGGCAGGCCGGGGCGGTACGGGTGCTGCAAAGTGCGGCGGCAACTACGCCGCCTCCCTCATCGCGCAGCAGGAGGCCGAGGCGAACGGCTGCAAGCAGGTGCTGTTCCTGGACCAGTTCAACGACAATGCGGTTGAGGAACTCGGTGGAATGAACGTCTTCTTCGTCATGAAGGACGGCTCGCTGGTGACGCCCGCGCTGAGCGGCACCATCCTCGAGGGCGTGACCCGCTCCTCGATCATGCAGGTCGCCAAGGACATGGGCCGTGAGGTGACCGAGCGGAAGATCACCCTGGATGAGTGGCGCGACGGCGTTGCCTCCGGTGACATCGCCGAGGTCTTCGCCTGCGGCACCGCCGCGGTCATCACGCCCATCGGTGTCCTGAAGGACGCTACGGAATTCATTGGCTCGGAGGACGCAAAGGCCGGCGAGACCACCATGGCCATCCGGACGCAGCTGCTGGGCATCCAGACCGGCACCGTGGAGGACACTCACGGCTGGCTGACCCGGCTCGCCTGAGCCGTTCCGGCCATATAACAAAAGAAGCGAACGACGGCGGGTGGCCGGCTGGGCTGTTTCGGCAGCCCACCGGCCGCCCGCCGTCGTTCCTCTGCAGGTCTGCTCCCGTTGGTCGCTTGTTCCGGGATGACAGAATGAACCCGTGAACCAGCACATCACTAGCGCCTTTACCGACAGCAGCCCGCTGACGCGTTTCCGCCTCGCGCCCAACCCGGGACCGATGAGCCTGGAGGGGACCAACTCCTACATCGTCGGGGAGCCTGGCCACGGGGCGGTGGTGGTGGTTGATCCGGGTCCGTTTGACGAGGCGCACCTTCAGGCGCTGACAGCTGCCGGACCCGTGGAGCTGATCCTGATCACGCACCGGCACGCAGACCACACCGCAGGCTCGGCCCGCCTCGCCGAAATCACGGGCGCCCCCGTACGGGCCGCCGCTCCCGAGCATTGCCACGGGGGATCGGTGCTGCAGCCGGGGGAGACCGTGGCCGCCGGCGGCACCGAGATCCGCGTGGTTTCCACCCCCGGGCACACCTCCGACTCCGTCTGCTTCCATCTGCCCCTCGACGGACCCGCCGGCTCGGTGCTGACCGGCGACACCATCCTGGGCCGGGGAACAACCGTGCTTGACTATCCGGACGGCACGCTGGCCGACTACCTCGCCTCCCTCGACCGGCTGGAGCGGCTGGGGCCTGCCACAGTCCTGCCGGCCCACGGCCCCGTCCTGCCGGCGCTCGACGCGGTGGTCCGCGCCTACCGGGACCACCGGCTGGACCGGCTGGCCCAGATCCGGACAGCCCTCGCCAGCCTCGGCCCGGACGCCGCCGTAGCTGAGGTCACCAGCGTTGTTTATGCCGACGTCGATCCTGCCGTCCGGCGTGCCGCCGAGAATTCCGTGGCGGCACAACTGGAATACCTGCGCCTCCTGAGGGAGAGGGACTGAGACTGTAGGCTTGGGGCCATGCGTATTGCCCGGTTTGTAGTCGATTCTGATCCCCTTTACGGCGTTGTTGAAGGCCAGCCCGGCAGTGAGGAAATCACTGTCATCAACGGCGATCCGTTCTTCAACGGCGTGGAACGCACCTCCGTGCGGCACAAGCTGGAGGACGTCCGCCTGCTGGCGCCGATCATTCCGCGCAGCAAGGTGATCGGCGTGGGGCGAAACTTTGTAGAGCACGCCCACGAGCTCGGCAATGAGGTGCCCCAGCAGCCGCTGCTGTTCCTGAAGCCCAACACCTCCGTGGTGGGCCCGAACGATCCTGTTGTTCTGCCGGAGTTCTCCGATGAGGTCTCCTTCGAGGCGGAGCTGTGCGTGGTCATCGGCCGCATCTGCAAGGACGTGCCCGAAGAGCGTGCCGACGACGTGATCTTCGGATACACCTGCGGCAACGACCTCACCGCCCGCGACGTCCAAAAGACAGACCTGCAGTGGGCGCGCGCCAAGGGCTTCGATACTTCCGCGCCGCTGGGACCGTGGATCGAAACCGAACTCGATCCCGAGGACCTGTCCATCAAGGGCCGGCTCAACGGCGAACTTCGCCAGGACGGCAGCACCACCCAGATGATCCGCGGCGTCCGCGAGCTGGTCTCCATCGTCTCCAGCGCGTTCACCCTGCTGCCCGGGGACGTCATCATGACCGGCACCCCGGCAGGCGTGGGCCTCGTCCAGGCCGGCGACCGGTACGAAGTGGAGATCGAGGGCATCGGCCGCCTGTCCAACCCCATAGTCCGCCGCTAGCAGCGGACGCGGCAGCCCAGTCAGCACGGGTCCGCCAACGGGGCAGGGGCAGGGGTGGCCGGTTGGTAAAGTTGGTATCACTATGACTACCCCCTCCGCCGCTCCTGCTGCCATTCCTGCCGTCACCGCCGAAACGCCCGTCCGCGTCCGCTTCTGCCCGTCACCCACGGGCACCCCGCACGTCGGGCTGATCCGCACGGCGCTCTTCAACTGGGCCTACGCCCGCCACACCGGCGGCAAGATGATCTTCCGCATCGAGGACACGGACTCGGCACGCGACAGCGAGGAAAGCTACCACCAGCTGCTGGATGCCCTGAAATGGCTCGGCATCGACTGGGACGAGGGCGTCGAGGTGGGCGGGCCCCACACGCCGTACCGCCAGTCGCAGCGGAGCGAGCTGTACCAGGACGTCATCGCCAAGCTCAGGGCAGGCGGCCACATCTACGAGTCCTACTCGACGCCGGATGAGATCGAAGCGCGCCACCGCGCCGCCGGCCAGGACCCGAAGCTGGGCTACGACGGCTTTGACCGTGACCTCAGCGACGAACAGGTCGCGGCGTTCAAGGCCGAGGGCCGGGAAGCCGTGCTGCGCCTGCGGATGCCGGACGAGGACATCACGTTCACCGACCTGGTCCGTGGCGAGATCACGTTCAAGGCCGGCTCCGTCCCGGACTTCGCCGTGGTGCGTGCCAACGGCGCACCGCTTTATACGCTGGTCAACCCGGTGGACGACGCGCTCATGGGAATCACCCACGTTCTCCGCGGCGAGGACCTGCTGAGCTCCACGCCGCGGCAGATCGCCCTCTACCGCGCGCTCTATGCGGTGGGCGTCGCGGAATACATGCCCGAGTTCGGGCACCTGCCGTACGTCATGGGCCAGGGCAACAAGAAGCTTTCCAAGCGCGACCCCGAGTCGAGCCTGTTCCTGCACCGGGAGCGCGGCTTCATCCCCGAGGGGCTGCTGAACTACCTTTCCCTGCTCGGCTGGTCCCTGAGCGCCGACGAGGACATCTTCACGGTGGAACAGCTGGTGAAGAACTTCGACATCCACGATGTCCTGGCCAACCCGGCCCGGTTCGACCTCAAGAAGGCCGAAGCGATCAACGGAACACACGTCCGGCTGCTGGACCCTGCAGTCTTCCGCGAGCGGCTGGTCCCGTACCTCCGGCACGAGGGTCTGGTGGGGGAGATCCTCACGGACCGCCAGGAGGAGATCCTGACGGAAGCGGCACCGCTGGTCCAGGAGCGGATCACCCTCCTCGGCGAAGCCCCGGAGATGCTGGCGTTCCTGTTCAAGGCCGACGACGAGATCGACGTTGCGGACGATGCCCGCAAGGGACTGCCGGAGAACGTCACCGAGGTTCTGGATGCGGCGCTGGCCGCGCTCGAGCCGGTCGGCGACTGGACTGCTGAAAACATCCAGTCCGCGCTGAAGCAGGCGCTGGTTGAGGATCTGGGGATCAAGCCCCGGCTTGCGTTCGGTCCCGTACGCACCGCGATCTCCGGCCGCCGGATCTCGCCGCCGCTGTTCGAGTCCATGGTCATCCTGGGCAAGGAATCGTCTCTGGCCCGCCTGCGGGCTTTCCGCGGCTGATGTCACACCCCGCAGTGGAAAGCACCGTCCTGTCCCGCAGCCTCGGGGCGGTCAGCGGTGTCCTGTTCGACATTGACGACACCCTCGTGGACCTTGCCTACGCCATGACCACGGCGCTGCGGGACGCCAGCGAACATCTCCTTCCCGGCCTGGACCAGGCCGGGTGGGAGAAGGTGGGGCGGATCTTCACACACGAGACAACCCACTACTACGACCGCTACCTCGCCGGCGAGCTGACCTTCAACGAGCAGCGACTGCTCAGGGGCCGCGCAGCACTGGGCCACTTCGGCGTCGAAATGGGCGAGGGGGAGGAGTCACACAACTGGCTCAGCACCTACTCGCGGCTGCAGCCCAGCTACGTTCGGGCCTACGAGGACGTCCTGCCGTTCCTCGACGCCCTGGACCAGGCCGGCATCCCGTACGGGGCCGTGAGCAACAATGTGCACGACTACCAGCGGGTGAAGCTGGACAGTGCCGGCCTGGAACGCATCCGGTTCCTCGTGGGCACCGACACCGTCGGCGTCCCCAAGCCGGACCCTGCCATCTACCTCGAGGGCGTCCGGCTGATCGGCAGTACCCCTGCCACCACGCTGTACATCGGGGACAACCGGCTCCTGGACGCCGAGGGCTCGACGGCGGCAGGACTGTTGGGCATCTGGCTGAACCGCAGCGGGGAGCAGGCCCCGGGTTTCCAGGGGCAGGAGATTGCCTCGCTGTTGGAACTGCTGGCGCTGCCAGCCGGTTCGAGCTAGTCGGCCGGGTCCGTTGCCTGCGCCCGGCGCGGCCTTCTGAAAGTGTGGCGCAGGTAACGGCCCGCCGATTTGTGCGGCGCAAAAGTCTCGGGTAGAGTAATTACTCGTGCTGAGGGGCACGGAGCGAAAGACAGAGACTTTCGACCGGCCCGAAAGTGCCAATGGGATATGGTGTAATTGGCAACACTACGGTTTCTGGTACCGTCATTCTAGGTTCGAGTCCTGGTATCCCAGCTCTGAATTTCTTCGGATTTTCCGCAGTTATTCAGGTGTTGCGAATCGAAAATCATCGATTTGGAACAAAGCCAAATATGTGTAAAACTAACTTGGCTTGATTGGCGGAAACGCTGATTGAAAAGTACACGGCCCCATCGTATAGCGGCCTAGTACGCCGCCCTCTCACGGCGGTAACGCGGGTTCGAATCCCGCTGGGGTCACAAGTAACCGGCTCCGGGCAACAGCCCGGGGCCGGCTTTGTTTTGCCGGAAAATTTCCTGGGCCCGCGGAGTGTTCAGCGGCCGCTATGCGCGGGTCCGACCTAAACCCGGGCTGAACTGGCATGATGAGGCTGTGACCTCCGACCGGATCCCGCCAACCCAGGGCCAGGGCCAGGACCTGGAAACGCAGCCAGCCGGCGTTCGCCTCCTGGAGGACGTCCGCCGCGATCTGGCAGCCGTCTCGTTGCCACTGGCCCTGCCGACGGCCGAACAGGCACGGCTGGAGATCCGGAACTCAGTGGCCCAGCTCGATGACTACATCCTGCCTCGCTACCGCAGCCTTGACGCTCCGCTGCTGGCCGTCGTCGGCGGCTCAACGGGTGCCGGCAAATCGACGCTCGTGAACGCGCTCGTCGGCCACCCGGTCACACGTGCCGGCGCCATCCGGCCCACCACCCGCCAGCCGATCCTCCTGCACCATCCCTCGGAAGCTGAGTGGTTCGAGGACCAGCGGGTACTGCCGGGCCTCAGCCGGATCCGCGGAACCGTCGTTCCGGCCGGGGTCACGCCTGCGCCCGGCGGTCCACCCGGAACGTCAACGGACACCGCGCCCGTCTCGTCACTGGTCCTCGTGGGCGAGCATGCCGTGCCCGAGGGCATCGCACTGCTTGACGCTCCGGACGTGGATTCCATCTCCGACGAGAACCGCAGGCTCGCCGGGCAGCTGCTGGCGGCAGCGGACCTTTGGATCTTTGTGACCACCGCCAACCGCTACGCTGACGCCGTACCCTGGAAGCTTCTGCTGAACGCGGCATCGAGGGACATCATGGTGGCGGTGGTCCTCGACCGCGTGCCGCCGGCGGCGGAAGCCGAAGTGAGCGAGGACCTGCGAAGCATGCTGGCCCGGGAAGGCCTTGGTGCCGCCCGCCTGTTTGTCATCCCGGAAGTCGCCCTCGGCAGCTCCGGCATGCTTCCGGCGGAAACCGTGCAACCCCTGAAAGCCTGGCTCCGCGGCCTTGCCGACGACGCCGCAGCCCGCACTGACATCGCACGGCGGACGCTGCACGGCGCTGTACGGGAGCTTGGCCAACGCGTGGGCCGCATCGCCGACGCCGCCAGGGAACAGGGCCGCGCGGCCACCGTGCTGGGCGGCGACGTACGGGCCGCGTATCAGGACGCAGGCACCCGGATCATCGACGCCACCAAGGACGGGGCGCTCCTGCGCGGCGAGGTCCTGGCCCGCTGGCAGGATTTTGTGGGAACGGGTGAGTTCTTCCGCAGCCTGGAGCAGAACGTGGGGCGGTTCCGCGACCGGGTTGGGGCATTCTTTCGGGGCGAGCCCGCGCCCGCAGTGAAAGTGGAAACCGCCATTGAAACGGGGCTCCAGGCCGTCATTCTGGATGAGGCCGCCAAGGCGGCGGAGGACGCTGACCAGCGCTGGCGCTCGGATCCGGCAGGCCGGCAACTCCTGGGCACCGACGACCTCTCGGGAACGAGCCCTGGCTTTGGGGACCTCGTGGCGGCTGAGATACGCGACTGGCAGGCTGGCCTCATGGAACTGATCAGGACCGAAGGGCAGGACAAGCGGACCCAGGCACGGTGGCTCTCCTTCGGCATCAACGGCCTCGGCGCAGCACTGATGATTGTGGTTTTCTCCATGACCGCGGGGTTGACCGGCCTGGAGATCGGCGTCGCCGGAGGAACCGCCGTCGTGGGCCAGAAACTGCTCGAAGCCGTCTTTGGCGAGGACGCTGTGCGCCGGCTCGCCCGTACCGCCCGTGACGATTTGGCCAGCAGGTGCCGAGGCCTGCTGGCGGCCGAGCAGGAGCGCTTCCTGAACCGGCTGGCCCCGGACACCGGGCAGGCCGCCGTCGGGCTCGCCCAGCATGCGCAGGCGCTCACGCGACTGGCGGACGCCACGTGAACCGCCGAGGGAGGGCAAAGGAAGAGGTGCGGCTGCAAGGGCGCCTCGATGCTTTGGGCAGGGCCCGTGAGCTGGCCGAGGGCGTGCTTCCCGACGCCGCCCTCGAGGACGTGCTCGGGGTCCTGGAACGTGCCCGGTCGCGGCGGGCGCTCTCTGCCGACCATACGGTGGTGGGCTTCTTCGGGGCGACCGGAAGCGGAAAATCCACCCTGTTCAACGCCGTGAACGGCGCCGAAATCGCGACGGCGGCGGCGCGCCGGCCCACCACATCCGAACCCTTGGCGAGTGTGTGGGGAGCCGACGGCAGTGAGCCGCTGCTGGACTGGCTGGATGTCCGCTCCCGTCACCTCGCAGACCCCGTGGACGGGTTTGCCGACGACGACACCGGGCTGATCCTGCTGGATTTGCCTGACTTCGACTCAACACGCACCGCTAACCGGGAGATCGTGCAGCGGCTGGTGGGGATGGTGGACGTCCTCGTCTGGGTGCTGGACCCGCAAAAGTATGCGGACGCCGCCGTCCATAACGGCTTCCTGGCACCGCTGGCGTCGCACGAGGCCGTCACGCTGGTGGTGCTCAACCAGGTGGACAGGCTTCCGGCAGCGGATGTGGAGCCCGTGCTGGAGTCGCTTCGGGGGATCCTGGCCCGCGAGGGACTGGGCAAGGTACAGGTCCTTGCGGCGTCCGCGCTGACGGGAGCGGGAGTGGACGGTGTCCGGGCTGCTATCCACCGCGTGGTTTCGCAGCGGGAGGCGCTGTCGCTGCGGCTGTCCGCGGACGTGACCAAGGCGGCGGCGCAGCTGGAGGAAGTTTCGGGCCGCGGGGAAGCCGCTGGCGTGAAGGGCGGGACCGTAGCGCGGCTCGCCAATGAACTGGCGACGGCGGCCAACGTGCCCTTGGTGGCCGATGCGGTGTCCGCGTCCTACCGGATCGAGTCCACCCGGCGCACCGGCTGGCCGGTGACGCGGTGGCTGGTCCGCTTCAGACCTGATCCGCTCCGCCGGCTCAACCTGCGACGCACTGCCAGCGCCGAGGTGAACCGGACGTCGCTGCCGCCGGCGGGTGCCCCGGAGCGTGCCCGGAGCGATGCTGCGGTCCGCCAGTTTGCAGACGCTGCCAGTGACGGTGCCCCCGGGCCCTGGCAGGCATCCATCCGCGCCGCGGCCCGGAGGGGGAGGGACCGGCTGCCGGACGCTCTTGACCAGGCCATCGCCGGGGCTGACCTCGCTGCCGGCCGGAAGTCCTGGTGGTGGGGTGCGTTCAACGTGGTGCAATGGCTGGCGCTGCTCGCGGCCGTGGCCGGACTGGGGTGGCTTGGTGTGCTGGCCGGGCTCGGCTACCTGCAACTGCCCGTGCCGCAGGTGCCCCGGGTGGAAGGATGGCCGGTCCCCACCCTACTGATTGCCGGCGGCGCTGCACTGGGGATTCTCCTTGCCGTGACGGCCAAATTCATCTCTGCCAGCGTGGCGAAGCGCCGCGGCGCGAGGGCCAGGAAGCGGCTCAACGCTGCCGTGGCAGAAGTGGCGGGCAGGCTTGTGGTGGAACCGGTGGAGGCGGAGGTCCGTCGCCTGGAGGAGTTCAACGCGGCGCTGCGGACCGCCGCCGGCTAAGCCTGGTGCTCCGGCCGGTCAGCCGGCTGCCGTCTCCAGGGCTGTGGCGGCGTCCCGGACCTTGATCATGGTGCGGAGGTTTCGGGTGGTGGTGGAGGCCTTGTATTTCGGCTTGGCCGACAGTTTGCTGAACGGGCTTTCGAGCGTACCGCCGGCGGGCGCCAGCCAGGCCATGGCCTCGGGACCCAGCCGCTCCTGCTTCGCGCCGTCCAGTGCTTTGCCCATGGCGAACAGCTCATCCAGCGCAGCCGTATCCGAGGCCAGGGTGAGATACGTGTGCGTGCTTTTGTCGTCGGCGGGATAGCGGCACGCGGACACGAGCTCGGATACGCGGTCCGCTGTCAGGACCACTACCCAGGCGTCGTAGCCGAACGACTTCCGCAGGGTTGCCTCGAATTCCTTCTTGACGGCGGCAGGGCCGAGATCGCTGGCCAGCACCACGTTGCCGCTGGCCAGCAGCGTCTTTACTCCGGTGAACGGTCCCGCCTTCAGGGCTTCCTTGAGGTCGGCCATCTTGATGTTGATGCCGCCCACGTTGATGCCGCGGAGGAACACTGCGTAGCTGGTCATGCGCCCAGACTACTGCCCGACCGCGTTGCCGCCGCGGATTCTCCCGCTACGGCGCTGGGCCGGGCTTTTCGGATTGGTCCGTTCCGCGCATCCCTGTTCCGGCCAGTCCGGATCCGGGCAATGGCGGCGCGGTCGATCGGTAGGTGTGGCCGGTGGGTGTGGTGAGTTCGATGGTGTGCCTGGGTCCTGGTCTGGGTCGGGCTTTCCAGCCGGGGAGTTCTTTGGTGTGGTTGCAGGCTTCGCAGAGTCCCGCGCCGTTGGCCAAGCTGGTTGGGCCGTCGTCGTGCCACGGGATGATGTGGTCGTGGTGGCGGATCGGGGCGTCGCAGTAGGGGGTGCGGCAGGTGTCGTCCCGGACCTGGATGAAGCGGCGCAGTGGTGCCGGAAAAAGTCGCCTTCGCGAGTCCATGGCCACGAGGTCACCCGTCTCCGGGGTGGTGTAGAGCCGGCGGACCCAGGTCTTGAGCTCCTCGTCTGCCTCGGCCTGTCTGCCGGTCACCACAGTCCGGGCCCAGGGGGCCAGGACAAGGCCGTAGCCGGTGAGGCGGGCGGGTTCGCTGTCGCCTTGGAAGAGGGTGCGGTCGGTCATGACCAGGTTGATCTCTATCCCGGTGATGCCGCCGGGGGTGCCGGTGGTGCGTTCGACGAGGGTGTCGGCTTTGATTTGGTCGCGGGAGCGTGGGTCGCCGGCGGACTTGAGGGCATCGGCCTGCCCTGTCAGGGCCGCGTGCACGGCGACTCCCTGGTGGGCGGGCAGCAATGCCGTGAGGTAGGTCATGCAGTCGGGGGCCGGGCGCAGGCTTACGGAGCGCTCCGCCGCGGCGTGGCTGGCCCGTTGGGTGACGGAGCGCGGGTCCCGGCGGGTGGCGGCGGCCCTTACGGTGGCGATGACGGTCCGTGTCCCGGCGCCAGTGAAGGTTCCGGTGTCCGCGGCGAGTTCCTCGTCCACGGCGGACCGGTCCGCGATGGTCAGACAGGCGGTTTCCTTCACTAGGTGCATGGCGCGTTCTTCGTTGAGCTGGCCGTTGTCCAGGGCTGCCAGGGTGTGGGGCATCTCCTTGACCAGGGCCTTGGATATGCCGAGCAGCCGGCCGCCGCGGTGCGGGGACTCGCCCCGGGCAAGCGCGATCTGCTCAGCGGCGCCCGTGCTCTGTTCTTTGGGACGTTTCTTGCCGAGGTCCTCAGCCAACAGCGTCTCAGGGCTGCCCTCCTCCGCGAGTCCGGCTTGCTCCTCGCGGTGCCGGATCTCGAAGGCGACGGCAAGCCGTGCCTGTTGACCGGCTGCCCAGCATTTGAGTTTCTCCAGCGCGTGGGTCTGGTCGATCAGCCCGGCACCGTCGGCGGTGAGGTCTGCTGCCGGGAGAAACCAACCCGTCGCTGTTGTACGGTCCTGGGCAAAGGAACCGGCCGCAACGCGCCGGGACGAAGCGGCGCTGGAGGTAACGCCGTCGCCAAAAGGGCCGCCGTCAAAGGCACCGTCGTCTAAGAGGTCCTCGTCGAAAGGACGGTCGGCAAACAAGGCCTCGGGAAACGGGTCCTCCGGGAACGAGTCCGGATACGCGGCGTCAGGGGCGTCGTCATACGGCAACCCGTCGTCCGCCAACCCATCAAACGGAACGGAACGGTTCGCGAACGCACCCTCGGGGAACGCGGCAAGGGGGAAAACGGCCTCTGGAAGAAGAGTGTCAGCAACCGCAGCAGCCCGCACAACGCCGCCGTGCGGCGCTCCTGCTGTCAGTGCAGAATTCCAGCTGCCTTCCATGTACTCAGTCTGCCAAGGGGGACTGACAATAAAGGGTCGATCGGGCACCACAAGGAGCGGGATTCAAAAAGTTTCTTGAACCCACCGGAGAAGGAAAACTGGGTAGCAGCTCACGGCCTTCCCAAGCCTGAGAACGCTCGGAAGTGCTACCCAGTTGGGGCGCCGTGGCCCGGGAACAGACTGGCCACCCCGCCGCGAAGCTAGTCGTTGTTCTTGCGGAGGGCTTCGGTCAGTACGCGGGCCGCGTTGCAGACAACCTCCGCGTGCAGGCGGCCGGGCTGGCGGGTGAGCCGCTCGATCGGGCCGGAGATGGAGACCGCGGCGATGACGCGGCCCGAAGGCCCCCGCACGGGTGCCGAGACTGAGGCGACCCCGGGCTCCCGTTCGCCGAGGCTCTGTCCCCAGCCCCGCCGTCGTACTCCAGCGAGAACGGTGGGCGTGAAACGCGCGGACTGCAGGCCCTCCAGCAGGCGGTCATGGTCCTCCCAGGCGAGCAGCACCTGGGCGGCCGAGCCGGCCTTCATGGACAGCTGGGTTCCCACGGGAATGGTGTCGCGCAGGCCAATCGGCCGTTCGGCGGACGCGACGCAGACCCGCCAGTCGCCCTGGCGGCGGAAGATCTGGGCGCTTTCGCCGGTGGCGTCGCGGAGCTGCATGAGAACCGGTCCCGCGGAGGCGATCAGCCTGTCCTCGCCGGCGGCGGAGGCAAGCTCAACGAGGCGGCTGCCGAGGACGAAGCGGCCCTGGATGTCCCGGCTCACGAGACGGTGGTGGACCAGAGCCAGCGCGAGCCTGTGCACGGTAGGCCGCGCCAGTCCTGTGGCAGCGACTAGCTGCGCAAGAGTGGTGGGCCCGGCCTCAAGCGCGTCGAGCACCTGCGCTGCTTTATCAATGACACCGACTCCACTAGAATTGTCCATGTATTGATATTGCCGTCTCATTATCTGAGATGCAAATCATTTGACTGGCTTATTACAGGGGTCTGCTGTTTCAGTGGATCTGACAGCAAACAGCATCGAAGGGAGATGGCCATGGCCAAAACATTGGCCGAGAAAGTCTGGGATGCGCACGTGGTGCGCAAAGGCGACGGCGAAGGCGCCAACGCCCAGCCGGACCTTCTGTACATCGACCTCCACCTCGTCCATGAGGTGACCTCCCCGCAGGCGTTCGAGGGTCTCCGCCTGGCCGGCCGCAAGCTGCGCCGCCCGGACCTCACCATCGCCACCGAGGACCACAACACCCCGACGCTGGACATCGACAAGCCAATCGCCGACCTTACCAGCCGGACCCAGATCCAGACCCTCCGCAACAACTGCGAGGAGTTCGGTGTCCGCCTGCATTCCCTCGGTGACGCCGAGCAGGGCATCGTGCACGTTGTGGGTCCGCAGCTGGGACTGACCCAGCCCGGAATGACCGTGGTGTGCGGCGACTCGCACACGTCCACGCACGGCGCGTTCGGTGCGCTGGCCATGGGCATCGGCACGTCCGAGGTGGAGCACGTCATGGCCACCCAGACGTTGTCCCTCAAGCCCTTCAAGACCATGGCCATCAACGTCGAGGGCACGCTGCGCCCCGGTGTGACCGCCAAGGACATTATCCTTGCCGTCATCGCCAAGATCGGTACCGGCGGCGGCCAGGGCTACGTCCTGGAGTACCGCGGCTCGGCCATCCGCGCGCTCTCGATGGACGCCCGGATGACCATCTGCAACATGTCCATCGAAGCAGGCGCCCGCGCAGGCATGGTGGCTCCGGATGAGACCACCTACGCCTACATGAACGGCCGCCCGCACGCGCCGCAGGGCGCGGAGTGGGACGCCGCCGTCGACTACTGGAACACGCTGCGCACGGACGACGACGCCGTCTTCGACGTCGAGGTTGACCTGGACGCCAACACCCTCGAGCCTTTCGTCACCTGGGGCACCAACCCCGGCCAGGGCGTCTCGCTGTCAGCGAAGGTACCGTCCCCGGAGGACTTCGGTGACGAGAACGCCAAGGCCGCCGCGGAGCGCGCCCTGCAGTACATGGGCCTGGCAGCCGGAACACCCATGAAGGACATCCGCGTGGACACCGTCTTCCTGGGCTCCTGCACCAACTCCCGCATCGAGGACCTGCGGGCCGCGGCGGACATCGTCCGCGGCCGCGAGAAGGACCCGATGGTCCGGATGCTGGTGGTCCCCGGCTCGGCCCGGGTACGCCTCGAAGCCGAGGCCGAGGGCCTGGACAAGGTCTTCAAGGACTTTGGCGCCGAATGGCGTTTTGCCGGCTGCTCCATGTGCCTGGGCATGAACCCGGACCAGCTGGAGCCGGGGGAGCGGTGCGCCTCCACCTCCAACCGCAACTTCGAAGGCCGGCAGGGCAAGGGCGGCCGCACGCACCTTGTTTCCCCTGTGGTTGCAGCCGCCACGGCCGTCCGCGGAACGCTGAGTTCGCCGTCGGACCTCGACCCGGCACCGGAATCCGCAGCCCTCACCACCGACGCCGCATAGGAAGACGCCATGGAAAAGTTCACCACCCACACCGGCATTGGCGTTCCGCTGCGCCAGAGCAACGTCGACACGGACCAGATCATCCCGGCCGTGTACCTCAAGCGCATCACCCGTACCGGCTTTGAAGACGCGCTGTTCTCAGCGTGGCGCAAGGACCCTTCCTTCATCCTGAACCAGGAGCCGTTCAACGCCGGATCCGTCCTGGTGGCGGGCCCCGACTTCGGCACCGGGTCCTCCCGTGAGCACGCCGTCTGGGCGCTTAAGGACTACGGCTTCCGCGCCGTCCTTTCCTCCCGCTTCGCCGACATCTTCCGCGGCAACTCGGGCAAGCAGGGACTCCTCGCCGCCCAGGTCGCCCAGGATGACATCGAACTCATCTGGAAGACCCTCGAGAACGCACCTGGAACCGAGGTGACCGTTGACCTCGCCTCCAAGACCGTCACCTGCGGCAACGTGGTTGCGCCGTTCGAGATTGACGACTACACGCGCTGGCGCCTGCTCGAGGGCCTCGACGACATCGGACTGACCCTGCAGCACGAGGAGGACATTACGGCCTACGAAGCCACACGGCCGTCCTTCAAGCCCCTTACACTTCCGGCCAGGACTTCCTGACCGGTTATCAATAAGCATCGCCAAAAGGCCCGCCGTGCATAGCGCGGCGGGCCTTTCCGCTGCCCCCGGTCCGGCCGTCGGGCCCCGCCCGCCCACGTCAGTATTTCGGTTCGGTAACGCGAACTCATATGCTTAGCTGGTGCCTTTGTAAGGATTTGGGGGCGAGTAGTCGTGAGGAAACCGGTAAATGAGTAGTGTTCTGACAATCCGCGGAGGCGTCCCGCTAACTGGCCGTGTCACCGTCCGCGGTGCCAAGAACCTTGTGCCCAAGGCCATGGTGGCCGCGCTGCTGGGCAACGAGCCTTCCGTGCTGCGGAACGTTCCGGAAATCAAGGACGTCGAGGTGGTCACCAGCCTGCTCCAGCTCCACGGCGTGACCGTCGAGAAAGACCCCGTCACCGGTGACCTGACCCTGGACCCCAAGGCTGCCAAGACGGCGCCGAGCACGGCCATCGACGCCCACGCCGGCGACTCCCGGATCCCCATCCTGCTGTGCGGTCCCCTGATCCACGCGGTCGGCGAAGCCTTCATCCCGGACCTGGGCGGCTGCAAGATCGGCGACCGGCCCATCGACTACCACCTGAACGTGCTGCGGCAGTTTGGCGCCGTCGTCGAAAAGCGTCCGGGCGGCATTCACATTTCGGCGCCCAAGGGGCTGCGCGGGGCCAAGATTTCGCTGCCGTATCCCTCGGTCGGTGCCACGGAGCAGGTTCTCCTGAGTGCAACGCGCGCCGAAGGCATCACCGAACTCTCCGGTGCCGCCACCGAGCCCGAAATTGTTGACCTCATCGCCGTCCTCCAGAAGATGGGCGCCATCATCAGCGTCCAGACGGACCGCACCATCCGGATCGAGGGGGTCCGCGAGTTGGGCGGCTATAACCACCGCGCGCTGTCGGACCGCAACGAGTCGGCCTCCTGGGCGTCCGCGGCGCTGGTGACGCGCGGCGACATCTTCGTTGAAGGCGCCTCCCAGCGGGACATGATGACCTTCCTGAACACCTTCCGCAAGGTGGGCGGCGGCATGGACATCGGCGAGGACGGCATCCGCTTCTACCACCGCGGCGGCAAGCTCAGCCCGCTCGTCCTCGAAACGGATGTCCACCCCGGTTTCATGACCGACTGGCAGCAGCCCCTCGTTGTGGCCCTGACCCAGGCCGAAGGCGTGTCCATCGTGCACGAGACCGTCTACGAGAACCGCTTCGGCTTCACCGACGCCCTCATTCGCATGGGCGCCAGCATCCAGGTGCACCGGGAATGCCTCGGCAGCGTGCCGTGCCGCTTCGGACAGCGGAACTTCCTGCATTCCGCCGTCATCTCCGGCCCCACCCAGCTCAAGGGAACCGACATCGACGTGCCGGACCTCCGCGGCGGCTTCAGCCACCTGATCGCCGCCCTGGCCGCCACGGGAACTTCCCGGGTGACCGGAATCGACATCATCAACCGCGGCTACGAGCGGTTCACTGAGAAGCTGGCCGGGCTCGGCGCCGACTTCGACATCTCGTCGGCGAAGTAGCGGGGGCCCGGTGAAAGAATCGGCCAAAAGCCACACAACGTTCGTGATTATCGCCGGCATTGTCCGGCCGGTCCTGAACCTGATCATGAATAGAAAATGGGAGGGCACGGAGAAGCTTCCCGCGGGCGGCTTCATCGCCGTGCCCAACCACTGCACCGAGATCGACCCCCTCGTGATCGGGCACATGCTGTACAGCAACAAGCGCGCCCCGCACTTCCTGGCGAAGTCGGGCCTCTTCAAGGTCCCGGTGGTGGGTGCCGTGCTGCGTGCCACCAAGCAGATCCCGGTGGAACGCTCGACGGCGGGTGCTAACCGCTCGCTGCAGCTCGCCCAGGAGATTGTGGCTGAGGGCGGAGCGATCATTATCTACCCCGAGGGCACGCTGACCCGCGACCCCGACCTGTGGCCCATGAAGGGCCACACCGGCGCCGCCCGCATTGCCCTCGAGACCGGCATCCCGGTGGTGCCGATGGCGCACTGGGGCGCGCACGAGCTCTTTCCCCGCTACGCCAAGCGGTTCCACCTGTTCCCACGCAAGACGTCCAGGATCCGGATCGGCGACCCCGTCGACCTCTCGCGCTTCGCGGGCCGCGCCCGGGACAAGGCCACCCTGGCTGAAGCCACGGACGTCATCATGGATGCCGTGACCGGACTCCTGGCCGAACTCCGCGGGGAGCAGCCGCCGGCCCGGCGCTGGGACCCTACCGCCCACAACCAGACGAAGCACGGCCGCGACGTCGAGCGGGGCGGGAAGTGACGCCTGTGCACGCCCGGCCCGGCTCCGCCGTGTCGGTGGCAGTCCTGGGCGCCGGCTCGTGGGGCACCACCTTCGCGAAAATCCTGGCCGACGCCGCCACGGCCTCCGGGGTGGAGCGCAGCATCCGGCTCTGGGGGCGCCGGGAGGAAGTCGTAGCCGAGATCAACGGCAACCACCGGAACCCCCAGTACCTGGCAGATATTGAGCTTCCGCCGAGCATCTCCGCTTCCACCGACGTGGCGGACGCGCTGTCCGGCGCCGACCTGGTTGTCCTTGCCGTTCCGGCGCAGTCGCTGCGCCTCCAACTGCGCAAGTGGAAACCCCTGATCGGGCCCGACGCCCTCGTGGTGTCCCTGATGAAGGGCCTTGAGCTGGGCACCGACGCCCGGATGAGCGAGGTGGTCGCTGAGGAACTGGACATACCAGCCGACCGAATCGCCGTCGTCTCCGGCCCCAACCTGGCCATGGAGATCGCCCGGGAGGAGCCCACGGCCTCGGTCGTCGCCTGCCCTGACTCCGCCGTCGCCGGCTGGATCGCCAGAAGCTGCACGGCCCCCTACTTCCGCCCCTACACCACCTCGGACATCGTGGGTGTCGAGATCGGCGGCATCGTCAAGAACGTCATCGCGCTTGCTGTGGGCATCTGCGAGGGAAAGCAGATGGGGGACAACACCAAGGCCTCCGTGATTACCCGCGGCCTGGCCGAAACCTCCCGGCTGGCCCTGGCGCTCGGCGGGAAAGCCCACACCATGGCCGGCCTGGCCGGACTTGGGGACCTGGTGGCCACGTGCTCGTCACCCCTGTCCCGGAACCACACCGCCGGCCGCCTGCTGGGGCAAGGACTCACCCTGGATGAGGTTGCCCAGAAAATGACCCAGACCGCCGAAGGCATCAAGTCCGGCCAGGCCGTCCACGAACTGGCCGGCAAGCTCGGCGTCGAAATGCCCATCACGGCGGCCGTCGTCGCGGTCCTCGCCGGAAAATTGTCCGTTGACCAACTCGGGCCGCTGCTGCTGTCCCGGGAACTTAAAGCCGAAGGCGATTACTGACAGTGTCGGAAGAAAACTTGACCGCAGCGGACAACACCAGCCAGAGCAAGGCCGCCCACGGCGGTAGCCAGCCCAAGCCGCGGGTGGCCGTCCTCTTTGGCGGCCGTTCCAGCGAGCACGCTGTCAGCTGCGTGACCGCTGCCGGGGTGCTGGGGGCCATCGACCGGAACAAGTACGACGTCGTTCCCATCGGCATTGCCAAGTCCGGCCAGTGGGTGCTCGCGTCCGGTGAGACGGCCCAGTGGTCACTCTCCGCTACCTCGCTTCCGGAGGTTCCGCCGTCGGCCCAGACTGTAAGCCTCACGGAGATCGGCGGAGAGCACCAGCTCATCGTGACGGCCCCCAACGAGGTGCCGCAGGAACTTGGCGCCGTGGACGTGGTGTTCCCGCTGCTGCACGGGCCGTTCGGCGAGGACGGCACCATCCAGGGGCTCCTGGAACTCTCCGACACCCGCTACGTCGGCGCCGGTGTCCTGGCCTCGGCGGTAGGCATGGACAAGCACTTCATGAAGGTGGTCTTCGAGGCCGCCGGTTTGAAGGTGGGTCCGTACATCGCCGTGACCGACCGGCAGTGGCGCAACGACCCCGAGTCTGTCCGCAAACAGGTCGACCTGCTGGGCTTCCCCGTGTTCGTCAAGCCCGCCCGCGCCGGATCCTCGATGGGCATCTCCAAGGTGGACTCGCTTGACGGCCTGGACGCCGCCATTGAAGCCGCCCGCGAACATGATCCGAAGCTGGTGATTGAGGCCGGCATCGTCGGCCGGGAAATCGAATGTGCCGTGCTCGAGGGCCGCGGTGGGGACGCCCCCCGCACGTCCCTGCCCGGCGAGATCTCCGTGGCCGGCGGCGCGCACGAGTTCTACGACTTCCAGGCCAAGTACGTGGACGACGCGGCCGCCCTGAGCTGCCCCGCGGACATGCCCGGGGAAGCGATTGCGCGCGTCCGCGAGCTCGCTGCTGCGGCGTTCGACTCTGTGGGGGCTGAGGGCCTGAGCCGGGTCGACTTCTTCTACACGCCGGACGGCGACCTCATCATCAACGAGATCAACACGATGCCCGGATTCACGCCGAAGAGCATGTACCCGCAGATGTGGGCGGCCACCGGACTGAGCTATCCGGAACTGATCGACGAGCTGATCCATCTGGCGCTGACCCGCAAGACCGGCCTGCGCTGAGTTCTGTCTACTTGCTTGTAGGCAGGTCCTGGACTTCCTGCTGGCCCACGCAGTTGCGGCTGGCCTTGATCTTCGCGGCTGCGGCGGACAGGTCAGCCAGGACCGTGGCCGAACTGATCTTGTCCGGATCCATCAGGATTTCCGTGGCGGGTTCCCGGCCGTAGGTGGTCAGTGTCCAGACGGGGCTGCCCTCCTTGATAACCCAGTCGACGTCATTGACGCTGACGCAGCGGTCTGTGGTGGGTCCGGGGACGTTGACGCCGCACCGCAGGACCACCCGCGACGGGTCGCCCCAGGCGGCGGTGGCCTGGCTGTTCGTCTTCCGCAGGCGGGCGTCGCCGATCGAATCCGGCAGCGCCACCATCATCGGGGCGCAGGCCGGGTTGGCTGCGTCGGCGGCGGGGGCAACGTCGACGGCGGGTGAACAGCCGCCCAGCGCCAGTCCAGTTAGCGCGGCGGCCACTGCCACTGCCAGCCTGCGGACGGGTTTCTGGGCAGGTTTCTGGGCAGGCGGGTAATGCATCAGTCAAGCCTATCGCTCCGCGGCGCGCCGGACTGACCGCCGAATGCGCCCGCACTCCATGCCGGCCGGGCCCGGAAACCCGGCCAGCCAAAGAATGTCGGTCCGTGGCGGTAGCGTAGTGGCGTGCCCCAATCACCATTGACTGTCGCCCAGCTGTCCGAAGCGGAGCTTCTGGCGCGGATCTTCCCGCGCCTGGAACTCAGTGCCCTGCACAGTGCCGCCGTGGTCCTTGGCCCGGGCGATGATGCCGCCATTATTGCTGTTCCGGACGGCAGGACCGTCATCAGCATCGACACCCAGGTCCAGGACCAGGATTTCCGGCTCGAGTGGAACAACGGCTACCGGACCACCGGATATGACGTCGGGTGGAAGGCCGCAGCACAGAACCTCAGCGACATCAACGCCATGGGTGCCTCGGCAACGTCCATGGTGGTGAGCCTGACCCTGCCGCCTGGCACGCCGGTCGGATGGGTCGAGGATCTTGCGGACGGCCTCACGGCCGCCATCAGCAAGCTGGGCGCCGGTGCTTGCTCTGTCGCTGGCGGCGACCTTGGCCGCGGCCGCGAACTGTCCGTCACCGTTGCAGTCCTCGGCACGCTCGACGGCGGCCAACCGGTACTCCGGTCCGGTGCCCAGGAAGGCGACACTGTGGCCATCGCCGGGCGGGCGGGCTGGGCTGCCGCCGGGCTGGCACTGCTGGAGTCCGCGCATCATGTGGGTTCACTTTCACCGGACCTGCTGTCGTTGCTCGAGCTTCAGTGCCGCCCGGAGCCGCCCCTGGAGGCCGGACCGCTGGCGCGCATGTCCGGCGCCACAGCGATGATGGACATTTCCGACGGCCTGGTACGGGACGGAACCAGGATGGCGGTGGCCAGCCACGCTGTGCTGGACCTGGATCCCGGGCACCTCGGCCAGCTCGCCGAGCCCCTCCGCCCCGCGGCCATACTCCTAGGCGCCGACCCGCGCGCCTGGGTACTCGGCGGCGGGGAAGACCACGGGCTCCTGGCCACATTCCCGGCAGGCATGCAAGTGCCGCCCGGGTTTACTGGGATAGGCTCAGTACAGGCCTGCGGCGCAGACACGGCGCCGGGCGTGACGATCGCGGGACGGCCCGCTGGCTCCGTGGGATGGGATCACTTTGCAGACTAAGGTTGCCGCGAACGCTCAAGCGATGAAGCGGTGGTTGGGCAAGGCCGAAACCGCACTGGGCAACCACAGCGACCGCCTGAACGCCATCAATATCTTCCCGGTAGCCGACGGCGACACCGGTACCAACCTCTACCTCACGGTCCGTGCCGCTCACCGGGCACTGCAGGATGCCATCCCCGCCGACGCCGGCCAGATGCAGGTGCCGGAGCAGGCCGGCCGACTGGCAAAGCTCAATGACGTGGGCGCCGTTCTTGCGCATGCCGGTGAGGCGGCAATGGAGCAGGCCAAAGGGAACTCCGGCACGCTGTTCTCCGTATTCCTCTGCGCCGCGGCCGAGCCGTTGGCCGGACACGCCAGACTCACCTCCTCGCTCCTCGCGGCAGCCCTCAACCGGGCGCAGATCAGGGCCTGGTCCGCACTGAGCGACCCCGTTCCCGGCACCATGCTGTCCGTCATGGAGGCAGCGGGCCGGGCCGCGGCCGCCGTCGACGCCGGCCAGAACGGCAACGACAGCAACCACGCCCTAGGCCTGGTCCTGGATGCGGCCGTGGAGGCCGCGCTAGAGGCTGTGGTCCGCACGGAGGGCCAGCTTGATGCCCTGCAGGCTGCGCACGTGGTGGACGCCGGCGGCGTGGGCATGCTGCTGATCCTGGATTGCCTCCGTTCGGCGGTGCTGGGAGAGGAGCTCCGCAGCGAACTGCTGGACGGGCTGCACGGGTACGATCTCCAGGACCCCCACATCCACACCGGCATGCCGGACGACGACGGCGTCGAGGTCATGTGCACCATCAGCCTGTCCCCCCTGGACGCCGCCACGCTCCGGCAGCGGCTGGATGAACTCGGGGACTCCGTGATCATGAGCCAGGTCGGGCCTTCCGCTGACGCCGATGGCCGGTACCGGTGGCGGGTCCACGTGCACGTCCCGGACCCGGCCCCCGCCCTTGGGGCGATCAGGTCGCTGGGCGATCCGGCGGACGTCTCAGTCAGCGAGCTCGCCCTGCCCCGGGATCCGTCGGGAGAAGTGAGCGCCGAAGGACGATGAACGTCGAACTGGAACTCGGCCTGGAGCGCCGGGTCGGCAAGCGCTCCGCGGCCGCGATCGAGAAGCACCTGGGCATCACCACCGTCGGCGGCCTGCTCAACCACTTCCCGCGCCGCTACCTCAACCGCGGTGAACTGACGCGGATCAGCGAACTTCCCTTCGATGAGGAAGCCACCCTCATCGCCCGCGTCGTCTCCAACAGCACCCGGCAGATGCGCGCCCGGAAAGGCTCTATCACCGACGTCGTCATTACCGATGACGCCGGCACGGGCACACTGAAAATCAGTTTCTTCAACGGCCGTCTCGCCAGGGCCGAGCTGCATCCCGGCCGGCGGGCCATGTTCTCCGGGAAGGTGACGCGCTACCAAGGGTCACTGGGGCTGACCAATCCGAACTACCAGTTGCTGGATAACGATCCGGATGTCCCGGACATGGACCCCGAAAAGCTCGCGGCCATGCCCATCCCGATCTACCCGGCCACCGCAGGCCTCACCAGCTGGTCCATCCAGAAGGTGGTGAAAGCCCTGCTGGAAACCGCGGACCTGGACGCCTTGCCGGACCCGTTGCCGGCGGCCATATCCGCGCGGGAAAAATTCCTTCCGGTACCGGAGGCCTACCGGCTCATCCACGCCCCGGAGACCGCGCAGGACTGGCGCAAGGCCAGGGACCGGTTCCGCTATCAGGAAGCCCTCGTCCTCCAGTCCGCCCTGGCCCGCCGCCGCGCCCAGCTCGCTTCCGAGGAGGCCACCGCCCGGCGTCCCGTGCGGGAGGGGCTGCTCGCAGCCTTCGACCGCCAGCTGCCGTTCACCCTGACCGCGGGCCAGTCCGCTGTCGGCAAGACCCTCTCGGAGGAGCTGTCGCAGGACGGGCCCATGAACAGGCTGCTGCAGGGTGAAGTCGGCTCCGGAAAAACCATTGTGGCGCTGCGGGCCATGCTCCAGGTGGTGGACGCCGGGGGACAGGCAGCGCTGCTGGCGCCCACGGAAGTTTTGGCGGCACAGCACTTCGATTCCATCCGGCGGACACTTGGCGAGCTGTCCCGCGATGGGCTCCTGGGCGGGCTGGGCGACCACACTGTGCAGGTCAGCCTGCTCACCGGCTCCATGCCCACTGCCGCTCGCAAGCAGGCGCTGCTCGACGCCGCCTCCGGTACAGCCGGGATTGTCATCGGAACCCACGCGCTGTTGAGCGACAACGTCACCTTCTTCGACCTGGGCCTCATCGTGGTGGATGAGCAGCACCGCTTCGGCGTGGAACAGCGCGATGCCCTGCGTGCCAAGGCCAGCAAGCCGCCGCACCTGCTGGTCATGACCGCCACCCCGATCCCCAGGACCGTAGCCATGACGGTGTTCGGAGACCTCGAAACGTCCGTGCTTGACGAACTGCCCGCGGGCCGGGCGCCCATCACCACGCACGTCGTCGGCCTTGCGGAAAACCCCGCCTGGGCGGGCCGCATCTGGTCCCGGTCACGCGAAGAGATCGAGTCGGGCCACCAGGTCTACGTCGTGTGCCCCAAGATCGGGGCAGACGACGACGGTGACTTCACTCCCGGTGAAGCGGAACCCGACCCCGGGGAACTGGAGGGGGACGGAGCCGCACGCGAACTGGCCTCCGTGACCGCCGTCGTCGAACACCTCAGGGAGGAACCGGCCTTGGCCGGGGTGGCGCTGGCGCCGCTCCACGGGCGCCAGGACCCGGTGCTGAAGTCAGAGACCATGGCCTCCTTCACGGCCAACCAGACCAAGCTGCTGGTATCCACCACCGTCATCGAGGTGGGCGTGGACGTACATAATGCCACCCTGATGGTCATCCTGGACGCGGACCGCTTCGGCATCTCCCAGCTTCACCAGCTCCGCGGGCGCGTGGGCCGGGGAGGGCTGCCGGGCACATGCCTGCTTGTGACCACGCTCGAACCGGGGCACCCGAGCCGGCGCCGGTTGGATGCCGTGGCGGCCACCACCGACGGGTTCGAGCTGTCCCAGGAGGACCTGAAGCTGCGCCGCGAGGGCGACATCCTCGGCGCCTCGCAGTCCGGTGGCCGGTCTACGCTGAAGCTGCTGCGCGTCCTGGAGCACGAGGACATCATTGCCCGAGCCCGGCTGGACGCCCAGAAGATTGTGGGCACAGACCCTGCGCTGGCAGGCTATGCGGCACTTGCCGAGGCCATTGACGAGTACCTGAATCCCGAGAAGGAGGCGTTCCTTGAACGCGGCTAGCACCATCCACCTGCCACCCGGAGCGCCGCGGGCGGGGGACGGCGCATGAGCAGGATCGTTGCCGGTGCCGCGGGCGGAACCCCGCTGGCCAACGTGCCAGGTTCAATGACGCGTCCCACCACGGACCGGGTCAAGGAGGCGCTTTTTTCCCGGCTGGACGCGTTCAACGTGCTCGGCGGCGCCCGCGTCCTGGACCTGTACGCCGGATCCGGGGCGCTCGGAGTCGAGAGCGCCAGCAGGGGAGCGGAAACGGTCGATCTCGTGGAGTTCGACGCGAAGGCCAGCGCCGTGTGCCAGCGGAACGCCGACCTCATCAACGGAGTCCTGGGCCGCAAGGCCGTTACGGTGCACCGCTCAAAGGTGGAGTCCTTCCTCGAACGGACGGCCGGGGACACCAGGTGGGACGTTGCGTTCCTGGACCCGCCTTATCCGCTTGACGAGCCCGCGCTGGCGTCTGTCCTGGAAAAGCTTGCCCCGCACCTCAGCGACGTGGCGGTGGTGGTGGTCGAACGGTCGTCGCGCTCCACCGAACCGAGGTGGCCGGGAGGCCTGGAGCGCTTTGCCGAGAAGAAGTACGGCGAGACACGGCTGTGGTACGCCGAACCGTCCAGCGGCCAGGATGTGGACCTCGCGCTGGACGCCGAGGACTGAGCAGTTAGTCCGACAACCCGTCCAGTTCCACGCCGGCCAGGACTTTGGCCGGATGAGGGCCGCGGGCTGTGAGGGCGGCGGTCCACTGGGGCGGCCACGGCCCGCGGGTGCCGGCAAGGATGATGTTCCCGGGATACTTGCCCGTGAACATGCCCGCCTCAGCGCAGGCCGCGACGTCGGTCATGGACTTCCGCAGCGCGGCCACCTGGCTCCGGACGAGCGTCAGGCCCGGCTCGTCGCCGACATTCACAATCAGCACGCCCCGCTCCGAGAGGAGCGCCGCGGCCTCCTGGTAGAACCCGGTGCAGGCGATGTGCTCCGGTGCCTCCGGCCCGGAGAAGATGTCCAGGATGACGACGTCGAAACGCAGGTCCGAGGGCAGCTCGGCCAAGGCAGCGCGCGCGTCGCCGATGACCGTGTGGAGGTCGGTTCCGTCCGGCAGCGGCAGCCGCTCCAGCACGAAGTCCAGCAGCTCCCGTTCCAGTTCCACGGCGTACTGCAGGGAGCCGGGGCGGGTCGCCTGGATATACCGTGCCAGGGTCAGGGCGCCGGCCCCCAGGTGCAGGGCGCGGATGGGTTCACCCCACGGCGCGGCGAGGTCCACGATGTGCCCGATCCGGCGCAGGTATTCGTAGAAGATGTCCTCGGGGTCGGCCAGGTCCACGTGCGACTGCTCGGCGCCGCCGATGCTGAGCACGAAACCGCCGTCAGTGTAGGTATCCGGTTCGATGACGGCGTGCTGGCCGGTGGCGCGCAGGAAGCGCGATGCCCGGACGCCGCCGTCGGGCATGGTCAGAGCCTGTCCCGGAGGGTCGCCAGCCGCGCGGCGGCCTCCTCGAGGACTTCGTCGCGCTTGCAGAACGCGAACCGCAGCAGGCTGCGCGTCCGTTCCGCGCCCTCGGGGTGGCAGAACACGGGCACCGGAATCGCTGCCACGCCCACCAGCCCTGGCAGGCGCCGGGCCAGCTCCACTGAGTCCCGGATGCCCAGCGGCGAGGTGTCCACGTTGACGAAGTAGGTGCCATCGGGCGTGAAGACGTCCAAGCCGGCTGCGCGCAGCCCCTCGCTGAGGATGTCGCGCTTTTTCCGCAGTGTGGCGGAGATGCCCTCGTAAAACTCGTCGGGCAGGGCCAGGCCGGTGGCGATGGCACTCTGGAACGGTGTGCCGGAACTGTACGTGAGGAACTGCTTCACCGTCCGGACCGCTGCTATCAGGTGCTCCGGGCCGCTCAGCCAGCCGACCTTCCAGCCGGTGAAGGAGAACGTCTTGCCCGCCGAGGAGATGGTGACCGTCCTGTCGCCGGCCCCCGGCAGCGTGGCCACCGGTATGTGGCGGACGCCGAAGGTGAGGTGCTCGTAAACCTCGTCGGTGATGATGATCGCGTCATGCTTCCGGGCGAGGTCGACGACGCGCTGAAGCACCTCGCGCGGGAAGACCGCACCGGTCGGGTTGTGCGGGTTGTTCAGCACTACGACTTTGGTGCGGCCGGTGAACGCCGCCTCCAGGGCTGCGGCATCGGGCAGGAAATCGGGGGCCAGCAGCGGCGCGGTGACGTGCGTGGCGCCGGACAACCCGATGATCGCGCCGTAGGAGTCGTAAAACGGCTCGAAGGTCAGGACCTCATCGCCGGGGCCGACGAGGGCCAGCAGTGACGCGGCGATTGCCTCGGTGGCACCGGTGGTGACGATGATTTCAGTGTCCGGGTCCGGCTCCAGCCCGTAGAACCGCTTCTGGTGTTCGGACACGGCCTTCCGGAGCTGGGGGATCCCCTTACCGGGCGCGTACTGGTTGGAGCCTTCGGCGATCGCGGCCTGCGCGGCCGCCTTAATCTCCGCGGGGCCATCCTCGTCGGGGAAACCCTGCCCCAGGTTGATTGCGCCGGTCTGCAGGGCGAGCGTGGTCATCTCCTCGAAGATCGTCACGCCCAAGGCGCCGTCGCTTGCCAGCAGGTTCGCTCCAGTAGCCGCACGCTGCCAGGGCGCCGGAAGTGTTTGTGTCATGGGTTTCCTGCCTGTCTGTTCAGCCGCGGCCCCGGGGCGGGCGGTGCCCAAGTCATGGTATCCCGGCCCGGCGATACGGTAGGTTCGGAGCATGAGACGCGCCGTATGCCCAGGCTCCTTCGACCCCATCCACAATGGACATCTCGAGGTCATCGCCCGAGCCGCGAGCCTGTTTGATGAAGTGATCGTTGCCGTGTCCACCAACTATGCCAAGAAGTACCGGTTTCCGCTCGAGGAACGCATTGAGATGGCCAGGGAGACCCTGGCCTCCCTGCGCGGCATCGTCGTGGAACCCGTCGGAGAGGGGCTCCTGGCGGAGTACTGCCGGCAGCGCGGGGTGTCCGCCATCGTGAAGGGGCTGCGGTCGTCGTCGGACTTCGACTACGAGCTTCCCATGGCGACGATGAACCGCCAGCTGAGCGGAGTGGAGACCGTGTTCCTTCCGGCAGAGGCGCACTACCTTCATCTGTCATCCACCCTGATCAAGGAAGTGGCAACCCTGGGCGGGAGTGTGTCCGAGTACGTTCCCAGATCCGTGCTGAAACGGCTTCTTGCTGGCGGCGCGCCTTAGGCCGCCCGCCAGCCCTGAAGGGGGTAGGCTTGTCCGGTACGTTTCCGGTGCACGCCGGCCGCGTGCCCCGGCGTGGCATCCGGTTTGAGTCCGTCAGGGAGTTCAGGCTAAGATGGTACGTCGGTCATATGTTCAACAGGAGTTCTCATTAAGCGAGATGCAAGTTCGCCCTTGATGTTAGATGTCAAGGACCTCGGGCGCAGCCCGGGGAGCATGCGTACACTGACGGAACATGTACCCGCGCCGAAAGATCTCGGCGTGGCGCTCATTGGCGTTCAGGAAGGCTCGGATATCGAGCTCGACCTGAAGCTTGAGGCCGTACACGAAGGAATTCTGGTATCAGGAACCGCCCTTACCGAAGTAAAAGGTGAGTGCGGCCGATGCCTGGATCCCCTTGCGTATGACCTTGAGGTCAATGTGCAAGAACTTTTCCTCTACGAAGGCGTACTGCTTTCCGACGGGGAAGACGATGAAGAGCAACGTCGAGTCGAGCACGATCTGATCGATCTTGAGCCGGTGTTGCGGGACGCAGTCGTGACCGCGCTGCCGTTCCAGCCGGTGTGCCGGGAAGACTGCCAGGGTCTGTGTTCCGAATGCGGAGCGCGCCTGGAAGACGAGCCGGGGCACCACCACGAGGTCGTAGATCCTCGCTGGGCTGCCCTAGCTGATCTGGCTAAGCCTGACCGGCAAAATTGATTTGTAAGTGTTTTTCTAGAGAGAAATGAGTTAGCCGTGGCTGTTCCCAAGCGGAAAATGTCTCGCTCGAATACCCGCGCCCGTCGTTCCCAGTGGAAGGCAACTGCCCCCCACCTGGTGAAGACCGTCGAGAACGGCCAGGTCACCTACAGCCTGCCGCACCAGGCAAAGGTCGTCACCGACTCGGCTGGCACTGCGCTGTTCCTTGAGTACAAGGGCCGCAAGGTCGCGGACGTCTAATCGGCCTCCAAGCTGATCAGGATGTCTTCAACTGAAGAGCTTCTGAAGCGTCTCGGTGTCTTCATTGACGCCGGGACGCTTCGTCTTGCTCTGACACACCGTTCGTACGCCTACGAAAACGGCGGCATACCCACCAACGAGCGCCTCGAGTTCCTGGGCGACTCCATCCTGGGCTTTTCCGTCACCGATGCGCTGTACCGCGACAACCCGACGCTCCCCGAGGGTGACCTGGCCAAACGCCGGTCGGCCGTGGTGAGCACGCGTGCCCTCGCCGGCATCGGTCGCAGCCTGGGCATCGGAGATTACATTTACCTCGGCCAAGGGGAGAAGCTCACCGAAGGCAAGAATAAGGCCTCGATTCTGGCCGACACCATGGAAGCACTCATTGGTGCCACCTACGTGTCCAACGACATCGAGACCGCCCGCCAGCTGGTGATGCGCCTCATCGGACCGCTGCTGAAGGATGCCGCCGCCCTCGGCGCCGGCACCGACTGGAAAACCAGCATCCAGGAGCTGGCCGCGGGACGGCAGCTGGGCAGCATCTACTACGCCGTCGAGGGCTCGGGCCCGGATCACGCGCGCACCTTCGTCGCAGTCCTCCAGATCGGCGGAACCGCCTATGGAAAGGGCTCCGGCCATTCCAAGAAGGAAGCCGAGCAGGAAGCTGCGGCAGATGCCTGGCGGAAGCTCTCAGGTGCGGAGGCTAAGGTCTCTGGCGCGGAGTCTGCGCCGGCGGACGCCTCAGCTGCCCCGTCGGAATCGGCTGCGGGCAGCTAAGCCCCCGTGCCTGAACTGCCCGAAGTCGAGGTGGTCCGCCGCGGCCTGGTCAACTGGGTGCGCGGCCGGACCATCACCGGCGTCGGCGTGCTTGACCCGAGGTCCGTGCGCCGGCATGCCTTGGGACCCGAGGATTTCGTCGGGAATCTTGAAGGGGCCACAGTCCTCGACGTCGTCCGCCGCGGCAAGTTCCTCTGGATGCCACTGCAGGAGGACGGCGCGCCGCGCATTGATACAGATGCCAGCGGTTCAGGGCTGCCGGCCGTCGCGCTCATGGCCCACCTCGGCATGAGCGGGCAGCTCCTGATGCAGGACAGCTCCGTTCCGGATGAGAAACACCTGAAAATCCGCCTGCGGCTGAGCCCGGAGGGAACCATGCCGGAGCAGCTGCGGTTCGTGGACCAGCGGATCTTCGGCGGCCTTTTCGTCACCACGCTCGTTCCCACGGACGACGGCGGGCCCGGCGGGCTCGCGGAGGACCCGGCGCCGGTCATCGCCGAGGAAGCCTCGCACATCGCGCGTGACCCCCTGGATCCGCATTTTTCATTCGACACTTTCTACCGCCGTCTCCGGAAGCGGAAGACCGGGCTAAAACGCGCACTGCTGGACCAGGGGCTTGTTTCCGGGATCGGCAACATCTACGCCGACGAGGCCCTGTGGCGGGCCAGGCTGCACTATGCGCGGCCCACCGACACCCTCCGGCGGGCCGACGCCGAGCGCGTTATCGCCGCTGCCCGCGACGTGATGTCCGATGCCCTGGCCGCCGGCGGCACCAGCTTCGACTCCCTGTACGTCAACGTCAATGGCGCGTCCGGTTACTTCGAGCGGTCCCTCAACGCCTACGGCAGGGAGGGGGAGGAATGCCGGCGCTGCGCGGCTGCCGGCATCGTCAGCATCATGAAGCGTGAGACGTTCATGAACCGGTCCTCGTACACTTGCCCTGTCTGCCAGCCGCGGCCGCGCAACGGCCGCTGGTGACAATTGCCACCCTGGTCGGAGGGTCCGGAAGGCCGGAAATCCGGGGATCCCGGCCCGTTTGCCACTAGATTTAGTGGAGGACAAGCAGCCGCTGCCGCCACCTATGGAGATCTGAAATACCTTGCACCTCAAAAGTCTGACCGTCCGGGGCTTCAAGTCGTTTGCGTCGGCAACGACGTTCGACTTTGAGCCCGGCGTCACGGCAGTTGTCGGGCCCAATGGCTCGGGCAAGTCCAACGTGGTGGACGCCCTCGCCTGGGTCATGGGGGAGCAGGGCGCCAAAACCCTCCGCGGCGGCAAGATGGAGGACGTCATCTTTGCCGGCACGTCCGGCCGCCCGCCCCTGGGCCGCGCGCACGTCTCGCTCACCATCGACAACGCCGACGGTGCCCTGCCGATCGAGTACAGCGAAGTCACCATCTCGCGCACGCTCTTCCGCACCGGCGGTTCCGAGTACGCCATCAACGGCTCAGCGTGCCGGCTCCTGGACATTCAGGAACTCCTCTCCGACTCCGGACTCGGCCGCGAGATGCACGTCATCGTGGGGCAGGGGCAGCTGGACCGGGTGCTGCACGCCACTCCCGAGGACCGCAGGGGCTTCATCGAAGAAGCCGCCGGCATCCTCAAACACCGGCGGCGCAAGGAGAAGACCGTCCGCAAGCTGGAGGCGATGCAGGCCAATCTTCAGCGGCTCAGCGACCTGACCGGGGAAATCCGCCGGCAGCTCACGCCGCTGGGCAAGCAGGCAGAGGTGGCGCGGCGCGCGCAAACCGTCCAGTTCGAGGTCCGCGACGCCCGCGCCAGGCTGCTGGCAGATGACCTGGTCCAGCTTCAGAACACCCTTGCGCAGGACATTGCCGACGAGTCGGCGCTCAAGGCGCGGCGCGGCGTCGTCGAATCCCAGCTTGAGGAGGGCCGCCGGCGGCAGGCGTCACTGGAGCAGCTCGCCGCGGAGGCGACGCCCCGGCTGAACGCCGCCCGGGACACGTGGTACCAGCTGTCCGCGGGACGGGAGCGGCTGCGCTCCCTCGCATCCCTGGCTCAGGAACGCTGCCGCCTGCTGGGCTCCGCAGAGCCGGCGCCGGAGCCGGGCCGGGACCCGGACCAGCTGGAGCGGCAGGCCGCACGGGTCCGCGGCGAGCAGGCGGATCTGGAGCAGGACATCCTCGCTGGACGCGCCGCGCTGGAGGCCGCCACCGCCGCCAAGTCAGCGGCCGAGGATGCCGCCGCAGCCGAGGAGAAGCGGCTCACCGCTGCGCTGCGCGCCGCCGCAGACCGGCGTGAGGGCCTGGCGCGCCTGGCCGGCCAGGTGGGGGCGGCGCGCTCAAAGGTGGAATCTGCCCAGGCCGAAGTCGGCAGGCTGCGCGAATCCCTGGCCGCCGGCGATGAGCGCCGGCGGCATGCCCAGTCCGAGTTCACGGCGCTGGAATCGCAGGTGGCGGGCGTCGAGGACGGCGAGGAAACCCTTGATGCCGAATACGAGGACGCCAGCGCTGCCCTCGACGAAATCCTCGCGGAGATCGATTCCCTGAAAGGAACCGAGCGCGACGCCGTCCGCGAACGGGACGCGCTGAGGGCGCGGCACGAGGCCCTTCAGTTGGGACTCAACCGCAAGGACGGCTCCGAGCATGTCCTCGGTGCCGGCGTGGCTGGCACCGTCGGCCCGCTGGCCAGGGCACTGACCGTTGAACCGGGCTATGAGGCAGCCGTCGCTGCAGCCCTGGGCAGCGCTTCGGATGCCATCGTGGTGCGGGACGCCGGAACGGCAGCAGAACTGGTCCGCCTCCTCAGGGAGGACGACGCCGGCCGCGCGACGCTGCTGCTCGAGGCCGCGGCACCTCCCGCAGGAGCGCCCGCTGCCGCAGGAAAACCGGCTGCAGGAAGCGGTGCCCTGCCAGCCGGGGCCCGTCCGGCGGCGGACCTGGTAACGGCCTCCGGAACCACGGCGGCGGCCGTGCAGACGCTGCTCGCTGCCACCGCCGTCGTCGACGATCATGACACGGCGGCGGACCTGGTGGCCGGTCGTCCCGACCTTACCGCCGTGACGCTGGCAGGCGACGTGTTCACCGCCTGGACCGTCACCGGCGGTTCCGCGAAGGCGCCCTCGCTGCTTGAGGTGCAGGCCGCCGTCGACGACGCAGCGTCCCGCCTGGCGGCGGTCACCGCCGGGCTGGAACAGGGCCGCTTTGCCCTTGCTGCCGCCGAGGCCCGGCGCGCCGAGGCGCAGGAACGCGCGGACGCCGCGCTGGAGCGCCTGCATGAATCGGATGCCCGGCTGGCAGCGGTGGCCGAACGTCTGGGCCACCTCAACTCGGTCTTGCGCAGCGCCGTCGGCGAAAGCGAACGGCTCGCCGCGTCGCTGGCCCGTGCGGAGGCGAACATCGTGGCCGAGCAGGAGGCGCTGACGGCGGTGGCAGCCCGGCTGGCGGCTGCCCAGGACGCGCCCGCCGAGGAGGAACCGTCCACGGAACAGCGGGACGCGCTGGCTTTGGCTGCATCCCAGGCGCGGTCGGCCGAAATGGAGGCCCGGCTGTCCCTGCGCAGCCGGGAGGAGCAGCTCACGGCCATCAGCAACCGGGCCGCCTCGCTGGAACGCGCGGCGGCCTCGGAACGCCGGGCGCGGGAACAGGCCGCCGAACGGGCCCGCCGCCGAAGGATCCAGGCCAAGCGGGCGGCGGCGGTCTCGGCCGCGGCGGAGCACCTGATCCGGTTCAGCGACGTTTCCGTTGAGCTGGCCGGGCGGGAGCGGGACCTCGCCGAGCAGGTCCGGGAGCAGCGGGACCGGGAACTGGCCAGCATCCGCACGGCCAACGACGCGCTGGCCCGCGAACTGGCGGAGCTGACCGACTCCGTGCACCGCGACGAGCTGGCCCGTGCCCAGCAGCGGCTCCGAATCGAGGCGCTGGAAACGAAGTCGGTGGAGGAGTTGGGGCTGACGGCGGACCAGCTCGTGGCGGACTACGGTCCGGACCAGCCGGTGCCCCTGCCCGCCGCCGCTTCCACGGACAAGTGGGCGGCGCTGCGGGCACCCGTTGATACTGAGGGCCAGCCGGTGGTGGAGGGCGTGCCGTTCGTCCGCGAGGACCAGGAAAAGCGGCTCCGCAAGGCGGAACGGGACTTGTCATCGCTGGGCAAGGTCAACCCCCTGGCGCTGGAGGAGTTCGCTGCGCTGGAGGAACGCCACCAGTTCCTCAGCACCCAACTGCAGGACCTCAAAGCCAGCCGCAAGGACTTGCAGGACATCATCAAGGAAGTCGATGACCGCGTGCAGAAGGTCTTCGCGGAGGCCTTCGCGGACACCTCGGCCCAGTTCGTGCGGGTCTTCGGCCGGCTCTTCCCGGGCGGCGAGGGAAGGCTGGTCCTGACCGACCCCTCGGACATGCTCACCACGGGCATCGAGGTCGAGGCCAGGCCCGCGGGCAAGAAAATCAAGCGGCTGTCCCTGCTCTCCGGCGGCGAAAGGTCGCTCACCGCGGTGGCCCTGCTCGTGGCCATCTTCAAGGCCCGGCCCTCGCCGTTCTACGTCATGGACGAGGTCGAAGCGGCCCTCGATGACACCAACCTGGGCCGGCTTATTACGATCTTCGAAGAACTCCGCGAATCCAGCCAGCTGATCGTGATCACCCACCAGAAGCGGACCATGGAGGTGGCCGACGCGCTCTACGGTGTGACCATGCGGGGCGACGGCGTATCCACCGTCATCAGCCAGCGGCTGGGAGCGGACGTTTAGGGACCTGTGGCTTGTGAGAAGCTAGGGGTGTGAATGACATCATCCCCATTCTTCTGCCCATTCTTGCTGCCCTCGTAGTTATCGGCGGGCTGGTCCCGGTGCTGATGAAGGCCCGGAAATCCCGCACACAATACCTCGGCACCCGGGACGCCAACGACCCCGTTGAGCCGCGCGGAGGCGGAGGGACACTCCTCGAGGACGGCCCGGCTGCGCCCGCTGATCGTCAGGCGCTGGACGCCGTCGACCTTGAAGGGCTGGAAACCGAGGTCCCGGACGACGCCGCTGGCCTGGAAACCATCCCGGTGGAGACGCCGCTGCCCGTGGAGGGGCGGCTCAACCGCCTCCGGGAGCGCCTGGTCAAGTCCAACAACGTGCTCGGCAAGGGCCTGCTGGCACTGCTCTCCAGCGACAAGATCGACGAGGACGTCTGGGATGAGGTGGAGGAAACGCTGCTCCTGGCCGACCTCGGCACTGAACCGACCATGCAGCTTGTGGATGCGCTCCGCGAACGCGTGAAGGTCCTGGGCACGCGCGACCCCGAGCACGTCAAGGCGCTGCTCCGCGAAGAGCTCATCAAAATCGTGGACCCTTCCATGGACCGGAGCCTGCGGGTAGACCGGCACGCGGACAGGCCGGCCGTCGTGATGGTGGTGGGCGTTAACGGCGTCGGCAAGACCACCACAGTGGGCAAGCTGGCCCGCGTGCTCGTCGCGGAGGATAAGGACGTCATCCTCGGCGCGGCGGACACCTTCCGCGCCGCCGCGGCAGAGCAGCTGGCCACCTGGGGACAGCGCGTTGGCGTTCCCACCGTGAAATCCGACATCGACGGCGCGGACCCGGCATCCGTGGCGTACGAGGCCGTCAAGGCCGGCATCGACCAGGAAGTCGACGTCGTCATGATCGACACCGCCGGCCGCCTGCAGAACAAGGTCGGCCTGATGGACGAGCTTGGCAAGGTCAAGCGCGTCGTGGAGAAGCTGGCAGAGGTGGACGAGGTCCTCCTGGTTCTGGATGCCACCACCGGCCAGAACGGGCTCAACCAGGCACGGGTCTTCGCCGAGGTTGTCAACATCACCGGCATCGTGCTGACCAAACTCGACGGAACCGCGAAGGGCGGCATCGTCGTCGCCATCCAGAAGAGCCTCGGAGTGCCCGTGAAGCTCATCGGCCTCGGCGAGGGCGCGGACGACCTCGCGCCGTTCGAGACCGAGGCTTTCGTCGACGCCCTCCTGAACTAAACCCCGGTCCGCTGCACTGTCTCCCGCGCGGCCAGCCAGCCTGCCGCGGCGACCAGAAGCACGGCCCCTGTCGCTGCAAAGGCCCAGCTGTAACCCAGCCGGTCCGCCAGCAGTCCGACGATAACCGGCCCGAGGATGGCACCGATGTCCGACGTCATCTGGTAGGCAGCCAGTACAGGTCCGCCGGAACGCTGGCGGCCGATCACATCGGCCACGGCCGCCTGCTGCGCCGGGTTGAGCATTCCCGCGCCCACGCCGGCCAGCATCGACGCGGCCAGGAACCACCACAGCCCCTGGGTGAGGCCGATCGCTGCGGTGGCCGCGCCGGTGACCACGAGGCCGGCCAGCATCATCGGCTTCCGCCCCAGGCTGTCGGCGAGCCTGCCCGACACGGTCAGGGCGAGCGCATTTCCGGCGGCGAAAACTGCCAGCGCCCAGCCGGCCGCCTCCGGTCCGGAGCCCAGGGCCGTGACGGCAAACAGCGGCACCGTGGCCATGCGCACACCGAAAGTAGCCCAGCCGTTGGCAAAGCTGGAGAGCATGGCTGCCCGGTAGGCGCTGTCGCGGAAGGCCTCGCCGAGTTTCATGGCCGGGGCAGCCGCTGCATCGCCGCGGGCCGAGCCGGGAACATGGCTGAGCTGCGTCTGCACCACCAGGGCCGCGAGGACGAGCGCTCCGGCATAGGCCAGGAACGGGATGCGCAGGCCGAGGCCGGCCAGCAGGCCGCCGACGATCGGCCCGCAGACATTGCCGATCAGGAACGCCGACGCGTAGGCGCCGGACACCCGGCCACGGCTCTCCGGCGGCGCCAGCCTGATGACCAGCGCCATCGATGCCACCGTGAACATGACCGAACCGGCACCGCCCAGCCCGCGGAACACCAGCAGCTGCCAGTAGCTCTGGGCGAAGGCACAGGCCGCGGTGGACGCCGCCACGATGAGCAGGCCGGCCACGTACACGGGCCGCTCGCCGAGCCTGCCGATGAGGGCACCACCGGCCGGTGCGAACAGCAGCCGCATGAACGCAAAGATACTGACGATGACCGCGGCGGCGGTCGCGCCGACGTCGAACGTGGTGGCGAACTGCGGCAGCACCGGTGCCACCAGGCCAAAACCCAGCGCAATCAGGAAGGCTGCGACGAGCATCACCTTGATGTCACGGGGCAGCGGAGCATCCTCGGGGCGGCGGACCGCCGGGAACCGCGGTCTGCCCGCGGCGTTACGGGGGAGTGGCGTCATGAAGCGGGGAATCCTTGCGAAACGGACGGAACGGGTGTTTGGGGCGGATGAAACATATCCGTAACAAGCAGGATATGCACCATTTACGTCAGGGAGGTTGTTGTAACAGGCCCGCAATCTAAATCCTCCGCCAGCGAAACACACCGCGGCAAAACTTGATTCAGGACGCAAAAGGCGTTGGGCAGGCGGATCACTCCGCAGCATTCGATCAAGAGAGGACGTGCACCATGGAACTTACCGCAGGTCACGTATGGCTCATGGTGGCGGCGGCACTCGTGCTGTTCATGACACCGGGTCTGGCATTTTTCTACGGCGGCATGACACGCGCCAAGGCCGCACTGAACATGATGATGATGAGCTTCATCTCCATCGGCATGGTCGGCGTGGTGTGGGTACTCTGGGGCGCGTCGATGAGCTCCGGCGAGGGGTTCCTGCAGATTGTCGGGAACCCGTTCGCAACCTTCGGTCTCGAGGGCATCACCACGCCTGATGGCCTCATCAAGGTCGGCTACGCGGCCACCTTCGCGATCATCACCGTCGCCCTCATCAGCGGCGCCATCGCAGACCGCGCCAAGTTCGGCGCGTGGAGCGTCTTCGTGCCCGTCTGGGTCACCCTGGTGTACTGCCCCCTCGCCTACATGGTCTGGGGCGGCGGCCTCTTCGGCCCCGAGGGCGCCATCGGCAAGGCCCTCGGCCCCGCCATCGACTTCGCCGGCGGCACCGTCGTCCACATCAACGCCGGTGTGGCCGCGCTGATCCTGGTCCTCATCATCGGCAACCGCAAGGGCTTCGGCAAGGACCCGAACCACCGCCCGCACAACATCCCGTTCGTCATGCTCGGCGCGGCCATCCTGTGGTTCGGCTGGTTTGGCTTCAACGGCGGCGCCGCCACCACCGCGGAACAGGGCGGCCTGATCTGGATCAACACCCTGGCTGCTCCGGCTGCAGCCATGCTCGGCTGGCTGGTCACCGAACGCGTCCGTGATGGCCACCCCACCTCGCTGGGTGCTGCCTCCGGTGTGGTTGCCGGCCTCGTCGCCATCACCCCGGCCTGTGCAAACGTCAGCCCGGTCGGCGCCCTTGGACTCGGTGTAGTAGCCGGTGTGGCCTCCGCCCTCGCCGTCGGCCTCAAGTTCCGCTGGGGCTTCGATGACTCGCTGGACGTCGTCGGCGTCCACCTCGTCTCCGGCATCATCGGCACCGTGGCCCTGGGCTTCATCGCCCTCCCCACCGACGGCGTCGGCGGCGGCCTCTTCTACGGCGGCGGCTTCACCCAGCTATGGGCCCAGCTGGCGGCAGCCGGCATCGCCATCGCCTACTCGGCTGTCCTGACCGCGATTATCGCAGTGGCCATCCACAAGACGATGGGCTTCCGGGTCTCCCAGGAGCAGGAAGCAGTGGGCGTGGACCTCAGCCTGCACGCAGAAACCGCCTACGAGTTCGGCGTCGGCGGCCACGGCGGCAGCTTCCAGCCCCTGCACGAGCTGATCACCGGCGGGCAGACCAGCGGCACCGACGCTGTTCCTGCAGGCAGCGACGGCAAGAAGACAGCAGCAGCAACAGGTAAGGAAAGCGTGGGGGCATGAAACTGATCACAGCAATCGTTCGTCCGGAGAAGCTCGAATCGATCCGCGAGGGCCTGGAGGCCTACGGGGTCCAGGGCCTGACGGTCAGTGCGGCCAGCGGCTACGGCCGGCAGCGCGGCTACACCGAGGTCTACCGCGGCGCCGAGTACAACGTGGACCTGCTGCCCAAGATCCGCGTTGAGGTGCTCGCCACGGACGAACAGGCTGACGACATCCTGGATGTCATCATCGCCAGCTCCAACACGGGCCGGGCCGGCGACGGCAAGGTCTGGACGGTCGATGTCTTCGAAGCAGTGCGGGTGCGGACGGGTGAACGCGGCGTAGCCGCCATCTAGCACCGGCCACCAGCCCAACGCAGCGAGAGGGCCGGTCACCAACATGGTGACCGGCCCTCTCTGCGCGTTAAGCCTGCTGGGATGCGGGCCCGCCGGAGCCCGCCCGGTATTCCTCCAGCGGCACCTCGCCTGCCGCCCAGGCAGCCAGCACCGGCTCCACGATCCGCCAGCATTCCTCGGCGGTGTCGCCCCTGACCGACAGCAGAGGGTCGCCAGTCAGGACGCCTTCCAGCACTTCGCCGTAAGGCAGCAGCTCGGAGGCGTTGAGCTCGGCCACGAGCGCTGCGCGGTCCAGGCTGAAAATGTCGCCGGGGCCGTTGACGTCGACGTCGAGCTCCAGGGTGTCCGGGCCGAAACCGATCCGGAGCGTGTTGGGCGTGTCCCTGCCTGTGAATCCGGCGGGCAGGTGCGGAACCGGCCGGAAGGTGACCACCGCCTCCTTGCGCTTGGTCCCGAGGGCCTTGCCGGAACGGAGGATGAACGGCACGTCCTTCCAGCGCCAGTTGTCGATGTCCACGCGCACCTCGGCCAGGGTCTCGGTGTTCCGGTCCGGGTCCACGCCTTCTTCCGCGGCGTAATCGGGGACGTCCTTGCCGCCGAGGCTTCCCGCCAGGTAGCGCCCCCGCCGGGTGCTGTCCGTGTAGGGCGGCTTGATGCTGCTGGCCCGCAGGACGGCGGCGATGGCGTCGCGGAGGTCGCGCTCGCCGATGGTAGCCGGCGGCTCGATGGCCAGCAGCGCCATGATCTGCAGCAGGTGGCTCTGGATCATGTCGCGCAGCGCGCCCGCGCCGTCGTAGTAGCGCGCACGGCCCTCCAGGGCCAGGTCCTCATCGAAGATGATTTCTACCTTGGCAATGTGGTCGCGGCTCCAGACCGGCTCCAGGAAATTGTTGGCGAACCGCAGGCCAAGGATGTTCAGGACGGTGGCCTTGCCCAGGAAATGGTCCACCCGGTGGATGTGGTCCTCCGGAACAAGGGACAGGAGTGTCCGGTTCAGCTCGCGGGCCGACTCCTCGCCGGCGCCGAAGGGCTTCTCCATGACCAGACGGGTGCCGGCGGGGACCTGCTCAGGGCGCAGGATTTCGCAGGCCTTCTGGCTCACCTGCGGCGGCAAGGCGAAGTAGACCGCAACCGGCCCCTCGAGGCCGGCCAGGAGTTCTGCGAGCGGGCCGTCAGCGGTGACGTCGGCTTGGTGGTATTCCGTGGACTTTGCCATGACCGCCAGCGCGTCCCTGCCGGCGTCCGTCGCCGTTTCGGCGGCAGCGTCAAAGGCGGTGTGCACGCGTTCCTGCCACTGTTCAGGCGACCACGGGTCGGATCCGGCCCCCACGAGCGACAGGCCGGCGGCACGTCCTGTGGCCACCAGCCTGGCCAGGCCGGGAAGGAGGAGCCGGCCGGTGAGGTCGCCGGAGGCGCCGAGGATCAGCAGGGTTTTTACGGTCGTTTGGCTCGTCACCCTGCCAGCATGCCACCTTGCGGGCGTGTCTTGATACCCTAGATAGTCGAGTCTCGTACATCCACTGAAAGAAGTGCACGGCGCGTGTTCAATTCACTCTCTGACCGGTTGACAGCAACCTTCAAGAACCTTCGCGGCAAGGGCCGCCTCACCGAGGCAGATGTCGACGCCACCGTCCGCGAGATCCGGCGCGCCCTGCTGGACGCGGATGTTGCCGTGCCCGTGGTCCGCGAGTTCACCGGGCAGGTCCGTGAACGCGCGCTGGGCGCCGAGGTCTCCGGGGCCCTGAACCCCAGCCAGCAGATCGTGAAGATCGTCAACGAGGAACTCGTTGAGATCCTCGGCGGCGAGACGCGTCGCATCCGGATGGCCAAGACCGGCCCCACTATCATCATGCTCGCCGGCCTCCAGGGCGCCGGCAAGACCACCCTGGCCGGAAAGCTCGCCAAGTGGATGAAGGCGCAGGGCCACAGCCCTATCCTCGTCGCCTGTGACCTCCAGCGCCCCAATGCCGTGACACAGCTGCAGGTTGTCGGCCAGCGCGCCGGCGTTCCCGTCTTCGCTCCGCACCCGGGCGCCACCTCCGAACTGGCGCACCCGGCCGGCGACCCCGTCGCCGTGGCCCGGGCCGGCGTCGATGAGGCGCGCCAGAAGCTGCACGACGTCGTCATCGTGGACACCGCCGGCCGTCTCGGCGTCGACGCCGACATGATGGAGCAGGCGCGCCAGATCCGTCGCGCCATTGTGCCCAACGAAGTCCTCTTCGTGATCGACGCCATGATCGGCCAGGACGCCGTCAACACGGCGACCGCCTTCGACGAAGGCGTAAACTTCACCGGCATCGTGCTGTCAAAGCTCGACGGCGACGCGCGCGGCGGTGCCGCGCTGTCCGTTTCGTCGGTCACCGGCAAGCCCGTGATGTTCGCCTCGACAGGTGAAAGCCTGGACGACTTCGAACTGTTCCACCCGGACCGGATGGCCTCGCGCATCCTGGACATGGGTGACGTCCTGTCCCTCATTGAGCAGGCTGAAAAGTCCTGGGACAAGGACGAAGCCGCCCGGATGGCGAAGAAGTTCGCCGACCAGGAGGACTTCACCCTCGACGACTTCCTCGCCCAGATGCAGCAGATCCGCAAAATGGGCTCCATGAAGAAGATGCTCATGATGATGCCCGGTGCGCAGAACATCCGGCAGCAGTTGGAGCAGTTCGACGAGCGCGAAATCGACCGGGTGGAGGCCATTGTCCGCTCGATGACCCCGCATGAGCGTGTGGCTCCCAAGATCATCAACGGCTCCCGCAGGGCCCGCATCGCCCGGGGCTCCGGCGTGCATGTATCCGAGGTCAACGGGCTGCTGGAGCGCTTCGCCCAGGCCCAGAAGATGATGAAGAAGATGGCCCAGGGCGGCGGCATGCCGGGGATGCCCGGGATGCCCGGGATGGGGGCAGGCGGCGCCCGCAAGGGCGGCGGCAAGAACGCGCCCAAGAAGAAGGCCCGTTCCGGCAATCCTGCCAAGGCGGCGCAGGAGCTTCGCGAAGCCGAGGCCAGGCGGGCGGCCGGTGCCAAGGCGGTGCCCACCGGAGCCGCCTTCGGCCAGCAGCCGGGTGACTTTGATCCGTCCCAGCTGAACCTCCCCAAGGGCTTCGACAAGTTCATGGGCGGCAAGTAGGGAGCACGGTCATGTCGGCAGGCGCCGATGTCAGACCGCTGCCATAAGGTTGGGTCATGTATAAGCAGCGGGTAGTGTTCGTCCACGGTGCCGGTAACTTCGGCTCCGCTGCGTGGCCGCGCCAGCACGGCATGGCCCTGCAGTATGACGCCCTGTTTCTGCGGCGCCACGGCTTTGACGCCGAGGCAGAGCCGCTGGAGTCCGACTTCGCCGAGGATGCGCGAATTGTGCTGCGGTCCCTGGCCGACGACGGCCGCGGGGCGGCCGGGGGCCACGTCGTGGCGCATTCGCAAGGGGCTATCGCAGCGATGATGGCCGCCGTCGAACGCCCTGATCTGGTCTTCTCACTGACGCTCGTGGAGCCGGCTTGCCTGTCGCTCACCGCTGAATTGCCGGCCACCGCCGCGCACCGTGCACTGATGGAGCCGCTGTTCGAGGTCCGGCACCAGCTTGGCGACGACGACTACGAGCGCGAGTTCCTGCGCCGCGCCTTTGCCGCGGACACACCGGAGCCCAGTACCCCCGAGGCGAAGCGAGCGGCCAGGAGACTGCGGCTGCAGGCGCCGCCGTGGCAGGCGCCGCTGCAGATCGTGCCGGGTGTTCCCACCCTGGTCCTCACCGGCGGCTGGGAGCCGCTGTACGAGGAGATCGCGGGATACCTGCGCGAGACCGGCGCCCTGCACCGCATCGCTGCGGGAGGGCACCGGCCCCACGACTCACCTGAGGGTGACCGCTACATCAGGTCGTTCATCGCCGAGGTCAGCCGCCGGCAGCAGCCCTGTGCCTCCTAAAGACACGGCCTCCTGAGCAACGTTCCGCGCCCACGTCCGGCTGGCCCCCAATGCCAGCCGGACGTGGACATGAACGCCGCTCAGTTGCGGGCCGACTCCGGAAGCCGGAGCTCCGGCAGGTACACCTTTCCGCCTGCAGCCAGGAACTCCTGGCTCTTCTCGCGCATGCCCTCCGCCATTTCCGCGAGGGCGGCCTGCGCTTCGGCTGAGCCGTACTCGTTCCGGATGTCCTGGCTGATCCGCATGGAACAGAACTTGGGGCCGCACATCGAACAGAAGTGCGCCGTCTTGGCAGGCTCCGCGGGCAGCGTCTCGTCGTGGAAGGACTCGGCCGTCACCGGGTCGAGGGACAGCGCGAACTGGTCGCGCCACCGGAACTCGAAGCGGGCCTTGGACAGTGCATCGTCCCGCTCGTTCGCGCCGGGGTGCCCCTTGGCAAGGTCGGCCGCGTGGGCGGCGATCTTGTAGGTGATGACGCCGGTCTTCACATCGTCCTTGTTTGGCAGGCCCAGGTGCTCCTTGGGCGTGACGTAGCACAGCATGGCCGTGCCGTACCGGGCGATTTCGGTCGCGCCGATGGCCGAGGTGATGTGGTCGTAGCCGGGGGCCACGTCCGTGACCAGCGGGCCCAATGTGTAGAAGGGCGCACCCTTGCAGAGCTCCTGCTGGCGCTCAACGTTCTCGCGCACCAGGTGGAACGGGATGTGCCCCGGCCCTTCCACCATGACCTGGACGTCGTACTCCCAGGCCCGCTGGGTCAGCTCAGCCAAGGTGTCCAGTTCGGCGAACTGCGCGGCGTCGTTGGCGTCCGCCGTCGCGCCCGGCCGGAGGCCGTCGCCCAGTGAGAAGGCGACGTCGTACCTCGCGAAGATCTCGCACAGCTCGTCGAAGTGGGTGTACAGGAAGTTTTCCTGGTGGTGGGCCAGGCACCAGCCGGCCATGATCGATCCGCCGCGGGAGACGATGCCGGTGACGCGGTTCGCCGTGAGCGGAACGTACCGCAGGAGCACGCCGGCGTGGATGGTCATGTAGTCCACACCCTGTTCGCACTGCTCGATGACGGTGTCACGGAAGATTTCCCAGGTCAAGGCGTTCGCTTCGCCGTTGACCTTTTCCAGGGCCTGGTAGATCGGGACCGTGCCGATGGGGACGGGGGAGTTGCGAATGAGCCACTCACGGGTGGTGTGGATGTCGTCGCCCGTGGACAGGTCCATGACCGTATCCGCGCCCCACTGGGTGGCCCACTGCAGCTTGTCCACCTCCTCCGCGATGGAGCTGGTGACCGCCGAGTTGCCGATGTTGGCGTTGATCTTCACAAGGAACGCCTTGCCAATGATCATCGGCTCGGATTCCGGGTGGTTGATGTTGGTGGGGATGATGGCCCGTCCGGCAGCGAGTTCGCTGCGGACCAGTTCCACATCGCAGTTTTCGCGGAGGGCCACGAAGCGCATCTCGGGGGTGACGATGCCCTGCCGGGCATAGTGCATCTGCGTCACGGTCTTGCCTTCCACGGCACGGCGGGGCACCGGCCTGGCGCCCTTCCATTCGGCGGAAGCCGCGCCGCGGCGCACGGCTGACTTGCCGTCGTCGAGCAGGTTCCGTTCACGTCCGTCGTACGTTTCCGTGTCTGCCCGTGCCGCAATCCATTCCGAGCGGAACGGCGCGAGGCCCACCACCGGGTCGCTCCCGGGACCCGCCGTGCGGTAAACCCGCAGCGGAGTGTTCTGCTCGCCGTTCGGTGAAGGCTCCAAGGCGATTTCCGTTACCGGAACCCGCAGGCCGTCCCCTTCCAGATAGGCCAGCGAATGGGATTTCAGCGACTGCGTCACGGTAGCGGAACCGTTTTGGGCAGGGCTCTGCTGTGATTTCTGGATGCTCAATTTACTGCTCACTTCCTTCGCCGGCATTACCCGGACAGGTTCAACGGTCGCAGGCTGCACCAGCCTGATCTCAGCCCCTGCAGGGGCACCCGTGTGGTCGTAGACGAAGCTACCACAGCCGCGGCTTAGGCTGGTGTCATGGCGTACATCATCGAATTCAGCGGACCTGTGCTCACCGCGGCGGATGAGGAACGCCGCGGGCTCTGGGCGGTGGACGGGAAGCTGACGTTCAGTTCCCCTGGCCAGCGGCCGGACGCCGTCCTGGACGGCTGGGTCCTGCCCGGCTTCGTCGATGCCCACTGCCACGTCGGGCTGGGCCCGGGCGGTGCCGTGGACGATGACGTGGCGTATGACCAGGCCATAACGGACCGCAACGCCGGCACGCTGCTGGTCCGGGACGCCGGAGCGGCCAGCGACACCCGGTGGCTCCAGCAGCGGGCCGACACGCCGCGGATCATCAGGGCCGGCCGGCATGTGGCCCGGTCCCGCCGATACCTGAGGAACTTTGCAGTGGAAGTCGAGCCGGACGGCCTCGTGGAGGCGGTGCGCAAGCAGGCGCGGGAAGGGGACGGCTGGGTCAAGCTGGTGGGGGACTGGATCGACCGGACCACCGGCGACCTTGCGCCGTCGTTCCCTGCCACGGCCGTACGGGAGGCCGTCCGGGCCGCCCACGACGAAGGGGCAAGGGTCACCGCGCACTGCTTCGGCGAGGACACCCTGGACGACATGCTGGACGCCGGCATCGACTGCATCGAGCACGCCACGGGCCTGCTGCCCCGGCACATTCCGCGGTTTGTCGAGCAGCAGGTGCCGATCGTGCCGACACTCATCAACATCGCCACCTTCCCCGACATCGCCGGCCAGGCCGAGCAGAAGTTCCCGCGGTACGCGCAGCACATGCGCGCGCTGTGGGCCCGCCGTCGCGAGCGTGTCCTGGAAGCCTACGAGGCCGGCGTCGAAATCTATGCGGGAACGGATGCCGGCAGCGTGATCCGCCACGGCCGAATCGCGGACGAAATCCTCGAACTCCACGCTGCCGGGCTCCCGGCACGTGCGGCGCTGGACGCAGCCTGCTGGCGTGCGCGCCGCTGGCTGGGTGCCGAGGGCCTGGCGGAAGGCGCGGACGCCGACATGGTCGTGTGCCGGGAGGACCCACGCACCGAGCCGGAGACCATCCGGGCCCTCGCGAATGTGGTGCTCCGGGGAAAGATCGTGCATTAGGAATAAATTGAAGCTTCAAGTAATTTAGAGATGTAGAGGCCGCCGAAATCCGGTGGCCCGGACATCCGGGAGTATTCAATGACAGCAGCGGACAGCAGCCAGGACTTGCTTCCTGCCGACCTCACCATGGGCACCGTCATGCTCAAGGTGGGCGACATGAAGCTCATGACCGACTACTACCAGCGCGCCCTCGGCCTCGACGTCGTCGCCGAGCAGGACGGCGGCCTCTACCTCGGCCGGCTCAAGACGCCGCTGGTGCACCTCGCTCCCGCTCCGGGCCTCAACATTCCCGGCCGCGGCGAGGCCGGCCTCTTCCACACGGCGCTTCTGTTGGCGGACCAGTCCTCGCTGGCCGCCACCATTGCCAGCGCGGCCCAGTATGAGCCGCAGTCCTTCGTGGGCAGCGCCGACCATCTGGTGAGCGAGGCGTTCTATTTCACCGATCCGGAAGGCAACGGAATCGAACTCTACTGGGACCGCCCGCGTGAGGCATGGTCCTGGGACGGCAAGAACGTGGTCATGGACAGCCTGGCGCTGCCACCGCAGAAGTACCTGCAGGACCACCTCACGCAGCAGTCCGTGGAAGGCCAGCGCGGCACCGATGCGGAGGTGGGGCACGTCCACCTGCAGGTGGGCGACGTCCAGTCGGCCCACGACTTCTACGTCGGCACCCTCGGATTCGAAAAAACGGCGGGCTGGCACGGCCAGGCCCTCTTTGTGTCGGCCGGCGGCTACCACCACCACATGGCCATGAACGTCTGGAACAGCCGGGGCGCCGGCCCGCGCCGGGACACGCTCGGCCTGGGCGAGGTGCTCATCGAGGTGCCGTCCGGTGACGACGTCGGCGCCCTCGCCGACCGCCTCAGGGTCGCCGGAGTCGAATCGCACCACACCGGCGCCGAGCTCCGGTTTGAGGATCCGTGGCGCAACCGCCTCCGTGTCGCCGTGCGCTAAGTCGCGTGAACGTAGTTGGGTTAGGCTGATTTCGAAGAGCCCCGGCCGGTACTGCCGCTGCCGGGGCATGCACCGCCGACGGAATGAGGACGCACCCATGGGCTTCACCGAAGTGTTTGTCGCCACCCACAATGACGCCCTCAAGCGTGCAGGGGCGCTGGAGGGCGGTGCCGCCGCCGGAGACGGCATCCGGATTGCCGGCATCAGCGATTTTGAGATCGAACAGCTCGGTGACCTCGCGGGTGCCGCGGTGCACGCCGCGGGCGCGGACTACGAGCTGGCCCTGGTGGACGTGGCAAGCGATTCGCTTCTGGGCGTGCCGGCGGCGATGGTCCGGGCGTTGGCCGAGCTCCTCACGTACGAATCCGAGGGTGAGGGCAACGTTTTGGATGAGGTGGCCGAGCGCTGGGCCGCCGAGGATGACATGCCCTTTGGTGCCGGGGAAGCCAAGAACTACGTCCAGCAGCTGGCAAAGCTCGCCGGCACCGTGGACGAAGGCAGCCGGACCGGCCTTTACGTCTGGTCTTCCTAGCAACGCAAAAAGACTCCGTCCGCACGTCAGGTCGAAATAACGCGGACGATCTGGCACAATAAACAGGTACTCGATCTGCGTGGCCCCTCTCTCCGCGTCCGGATCCTGTCCTTTTCGAACCCCCCAGTACGGCCCGCCCCACGGGTGCAGACCGCGGGTTCAACCCCGTTTCAGAAACAGGAGTGACCACAAAAGTGGCCGTAAAGATTCGCCTTAAGCGCTTCGGTAAGATGCGCGCACCGTACTACCGCATCGTTGTCGCCGATTCACGCACCAAGCGTGATGGCCGTGCCATCGAAGAGATCGGCAAGTACCACCCCACCGAAGAGCCCTCATACATCGAGGTCAACTCCGAGCGTGCACAGTACTGGCTGTCCGTCGGCGCCCAGCCGTCGGAGCAGGTCGCCGCGATCCTGAAGATCACCGGTGACTGGCAGAAGTTCAAGGGTCTGCCGGGCCAGGAAGGCACCCTGAAGACCAAGGCCGACAAGGAAGCATTCGTTGCTCCGGAAAAGGGTTCCGTGATCATCCCGGAAGCCATCACCAAGAAGGCCAAGGCATCGGAAGCCCCCGCCGAGGCTGAAGCAGAGACCACCGAGGCTGAGTAAGTTGCTGGCAGAAGCGCTCGAACACCTTGTCCGCGGCATTGTTGACTCCCCTGAGGATGTCAAAGTCAGTGCCAAGAACAACCGCCGCGGGGATACCCTCGAGGTGCGCGTTCACCAGGAAGACCTGGGACGGGTAATCGGACGCCAGGGCCGCACCGCGCGTGCGCTGCGCACGGTCGTGGCGGCGCTGGCAGATGGCGAGCAGGTCAGGGTCGACGTCGTCGACACCGACCGCCGCCGGTAACGCGCCTGCAACACTTGCCTTAACGTCCGGCCCCTCCACCAGTAACGGTGGAGGGGCCGGACTGCTTTGGGCCCTGAAAGTCTTCAGCACGCCCGCAAAAGTCGTACATCAACACGCAGCCCAAAACAGAGGAACACATGCAGCTTCAGGTGGCCCGTATCGGCAAACCCCACGGAATCCGCGGCGAAGTGACCGTCCAGGTGCTCACCGACGCGCCCGAGGACCGGTTCGTCCCCGGCACCGAGTTTGTGGTGGAACCCGCCTCAGCCGGGCCGCTCACCCTGCGCAGTGCCCGCTGGAACAAGGACATCCTCCTGCTCGGTTTTGACGAGGTGGCCGACCGGAACGGCGCCGAGTCCGTGCGCGGCGCCAAGCTGTTCATCGAGACCGAAGAGCTCGACGAGGACGACGACGAGGGCTGGTACGAACACGAGCTCGTGGGCCTCGAGGCCCGCGTCGGCTCCCAGGCGGTGGGCAAAATCACCGCCCTGAACACCATGCCGGTGCAGGACCTGCTCGTTGTCGAAACGACCGACGGCAAGGAAATCCTCATTCCGTTCGTGGAACAGATCGTCCCCGAGGTGAACGTCGAGGAGGGCTACGTCCTGCTCACTCCGCCGGCGGGCCTGTTCGAGGTCAACGAGGAGAGCGCGGAGGACCCGGAGACCAGGGGCTCGGACGTTGCCGAGGACTCCGCCGGGGAAGAGGCTGAGCCGGAGGCCAAAGCGTAGATGAGAATCGACGTCGTCAGTATCTTTCCCGAGTACCTGGCACCCCTGGAACTGTCGCTCATCGGCAAGGCCCGCCAGGACGGGCTGCTGGACCTGAACGTGCACGACCTCCGCACCTTCACCACCGACCGCCACCGCACCGTGGATGACACCCCGTACGGCGGCGGGGCCGGCATGGTGATGAAGGCCGAGCCGTGGGCCCAGGCGCTCGAATCCGTGGCCGCTGTCCGGCCGGCCGGTGCAGCCAAGCCCGTCCTGATCGTCCCGTCGCCGGCGGGGGAGCGCTTCAACCAGGCGCTGGCCTACGAGCTTGCCGAGGAGGAGCAACTCGTGTTCGCCTGCGGACGGTACGAGGGCATTGACGAGCGCGTCATCGAATGGGCCGAGGAGCACTTCACCGTCCGGCCTGTCAGCCTCGGCGACTACGTCCTCAACGGCGGCGAAGTGGCTGTGCTGGCCATGGTGGAAGCCATTGGCCGACTGCTCCCCGGCGTGGTGGGAAACCCCGAGTCGCTCGTCGAGGAATCGCATTCGGACGGCCTGCTTGAGTACCCGGTCTACACCAAGCCCTCGGTCTGGCGCGACCGGGAGGTCCCGGCCGTCCTGCTCAGCGGCAACCACGGCAAGATCGCCCAGTGGCGCCGGCACGAGCAGTACCGCAGGACGGCCGAACGCCGTCCTGACCTGCTGCAGATGTTCGACGCCGGGACCCTGCCCCGCGCAGACCGGACCGCCCTCGCGGACCTGGGGTACGACGTCGTCGACGGTCACCTAAAGCCCCGGCCGGAAGCCTGACCGGTTCTACCGGTGTCCCATATGGCACGGAACGTTCCAAAATTAACCAATTCGTGCCATGTGTGGCAAAATTAGTCCTTGTGTCTGCTGGGTCCGCGCCTGCCACAGGGGGAGCGTAACCAACAGCAAGACACCCCGGTACCGCCAAAGGGTGGCGGGACCGGACCTCAACACTTCGGCAGCGATTTCCGGAAATATCCGGGCTTGGCCGCCGTGACCCAAAGTGGATGACCTGTGGCGTTCACCAGGAGTGGATCAATGCATATCCTCGATTCCGTAGATGCAGCCTCGCTGCGCACTGACGTTCCCGAGTTCCGCGCGGGTGACACCCTCAAGGTTCACGTGAACATCATCGAAGGCAAGAACTCCCGTGTCCAGGTATTCCAGGGCTTCGTCCTGGGCCGCCAGGGCGACGGCATCCGCGAGACCTTCACCGTCCGCAAGGTTTCCTTCGGTGTCGGCGTTGAGCGTACCTTCCCGGTGCACTCCCCGATCATCGAAAAGATCGAGGTTGTCACCAAGGGTGACGTCCGCCGCGCCAAGCTTTACTACATGCGTGCACTGCGCGGTAAGGCTGCGAAGATCAAGGAAAAGCGCGACTTCAACACCGCCAAGTAAGTCCGTCGGACTTTCACGGCGGGTCCCCGACCCGTGTCCGGCCAGCGCCGGAGCCATCCGCAACAGCGCCACAGGATACGGATCATGGACCAGACAAAACGCCAGCCGGGGAAACCGGGCTGGCGTTTTGCGTTGTTGGCAGTGCTGGCTGCCATCCTGGTCAGCGGGTTAATCCGCTCCCTGTGGCTGGACGTCTATTACATTCCGTCCGCCTCAATGGAGCCGCAGTTCGGTGCGGGTGACCGGATCCTGGTGTCCCGCACCGCCTTCCAGTCGGAACCGATCCGCCGCGGCGACGTCGTCGTGTTCGACGGCCGGGGCTCGTTCGCCCCGCTGAACAGCGGGGCCGGTCCGCTGCAGGAAGCGGCGGCCGCGGCAGGACACTGGCTGGGGCTGTCCGGCAGTGATACTACCTATGTAAAGCGGGTCATCGGGCTTCCCGGCGACCACGTGGTCTGTTGCGACGCCGGCAGACACCTCACAGTCAACGGTCAGCCGCTCGTGGAACCCTACCTCTATGACGGTGATGCAGCGAGCACCCAGAAGTTCGACGTGACTGTCCCCGAGGGCCGGCTGTGGCTGCTCGGGGACCACCGCTCGGTGTCCGCAGACTCCCGCAGCCTGCTGGGGGCGCCCGGCGGCGGCATGGTGCGGTCGGACAGGGTGATCGGCAGGCCGGTACAGATTCTCTGGCCGCTTGATAGATTTGCGTCAGTGGCGCGGCCGCCGCTGGCGGCCACTACAACAACAAAGGACGGTCAGTAGATGCCGGAAATCGATCCCGGGAGCTCCGAGCCGCAGCAGACTTCTGCGGGGCCGGGACGGCATGCCGCCCACGAGCCCGTTGCGGAAGTACCCGCTCCCGGCGGATCCGGACCCGGGTCAGCTGCTCCTGCCGGCGCCCGCCGCCAGGAAAAGGGCAGTCCCCGCAACCCCTTCCTGCTGTGGCTGAAGGAAATCGCCACGGTGGTGGTCATCGCCGTCGTGCTGTCCTTCCTCATCAAAACCTTCCTGTTCCGGGCCTTCTACATTCCGTCCGAGTCGATGGTGAACACGCTGGACATCAACGACCGCATCTTCGTGAACCTCCTCGTGCCTGAGCCGTTCGCACTGGAGCGCGGCGACGTCGTTGTCTTCAAGGACACCAAGGGCTGGCTGCCGCCCACACCGCAAAAGGCGGACGGGCCGTTCACCGTTGTGGAGGACGGGCTGACCTTCGTTGGCCTGCTTCCGGACAACTCCGAGCAGCACCTGGTTAAGCGGGTCATCGGGCTGCCTGGGGACCACGTCGTCTGTTGTGACGCCGGCGGGAAGATCACCGTCAACGGCGCCGGGCTGGACGAGGCGTACGTCAACCCGGCCGAAGTTCCCGCAGTGCGCACCTTCGACGTCGTAGTGCCGCAGGGCAAAGTCTGGGTGATGGGCGACAACCGCAACCACTCGGCGGACTCCCGTGCCCACACCGACACCAACGGAGGCTTCGTGGACATGGCCGACATTGAAGGCAAGGCAGCGGTCATCGCGTGGCCGATGAACCGCTGGGCGGCCCTGAACAACTATCCCGACGTCTTCAAGAACGTGCCGTCGGCAGGTTAGCCATGTCCGTTGCACCCACCCTTGACTACGAGAAGCGCTTCCTGCCCCGCGGGGCGCGGTTCCTGGCCGGCGTCGACGAGGTAGGCCGCGGGGCCCTTGCCGGACCGGTGAGCGTGGGAATCGCCGTCGTGGACCTGCAGCACATGGAACTGCTGGCCGACGTCCGGGACAGCAAGCTGCTCAAGCCGGCAGACCGCGAACGGCTCGACCCGCTGGTGCGGGCCTGGAGTGTCGCCTCCGCCGTCGGACATGCCAGCGCGCGCGAAATCGATGACCTCGGCATCATGGGTGCCCTCCGGGCCGCCGGAAACAGGGCCTGGTTCGAGATCCTCGGCGCCGGCATCACGCCCGACGTCGTCCTGCTGGACGGCAGCCACAACTGGCTCTCACCCGCCGTCCAGCCCTCGCTGTTCGACGAAGTCGTCACCGACCCCGGCTGTGACGCACCCGTCCACACCCTGGTCAAGGCCGACATGCAATGCCTCAGCGTCGCCGCCGCGAGTGTCCTGGCCAAGGTCGAGCGCGACCAGCACATGCAGCAGCTTCACCTCGAGTACCCGGACTTCGGCTGGGACGTCAACAAGGGCTACGGCACGGTGCTGCACCGGGAAGCGATCCGCACCCGCGGCCCGAGCCCCTACCACCGGGTCAGCTGGAACCTGCTGTCCGAGTAGCGAACCTGCTCTCCGGGGCAGGGCGGTGCGCGGGTTCCCCCCGCATGGTGCAAGATGGAACCATGAGTGCCGAAGACCTTGAGAACTATGAGACCGACATGGAGCTCCAGCTCTACCGTGAGTACCGCGACGTCGTGGGTCTGTTCAGCTATGTGGTCGAGACCGAGCGGCGCTTCTACCTCGCCAACCACGTGGACCTGCAGGCGCGGAGCGCCGACGGCGAGGTCTACTTTGACCTCACGCTGCAGGACGCCTGGGTCTGGGACGTCTACCGTTCAGCGCGGTTTGTGAAGAGCGTCCGGGTCATAACGTTCAAGGACGTTAACGTCGAGGAACTGCCACGCAACGAGGAGCTCGCGCTGCCCAAGGACGTCGACCTCGGCAACTGAGGTTCCGGACCCTCCGGGGTCTCCCTGGGGCACTGCCTGAGGGCCACTGTTCCTCCACAGCCGGTGTTTCTTCGGCGTCCCCGCCGCCTTTCCCCGGGGGCCCCGGCGACCTTTCCCACATAGCGTGACAGTGCCCTGTTCGGCGTGATCCCGCCCCCGCAGTCTTGATGCGGAGGTGGATATGAAAGCCAAGGACCTGCTGGGCCGGCGCGGGGAAGAGCTCGCGGCGGAATACCTGGAATCGCTGGGGATGCTGATCGTGGAGCGCAACTGGCGCTGCCCGGACGGCGAAATCGACATCGTCGCGCTGGACGGCGATGCCCTCGTCATTGCGGAAGTGAAGACGCGGCGTTCGCTCGCCTACGGTCACCCGTTTGAAGCAGTGGGCGCAGACAAGCTCGCCCGGCTGCACCGCCTGGGTTCGGCCTGGTGCCGGGACCACGGACTGCGGTTGCCGATGCGCCGGGTGGACGTCATTGCCGTGCTGGACGACGGCGTTGGCAAACCCGCCGTTGAACACCTCAAAGGGGTGCTGTGATGGCGCTGGGGAGAGCCTATTCGGTGGCCCTCGTCGGCCTGAACGGCTACATCGTGGAGGTCGAGGCCGATATCGGCCAGACACTGCCGGCCTTTGTGCTCCTCGGACTGCCGGACGCTTCCCTCAACGAAGCCCGTGACCGCATCCGCTCGGCCGCGCAAAACTCCGGCATTCCGCTGAGCCGGCGGAAGATCACCGCCAACCTCATTCCGGCTTCCCTGCCCAAGCGCGGTTCCGGCTTCGACCTTGCCATCGCGATGTCGGTGCTGCGTGCCGCGGAGGACATCAGGCCCACCGGGCGCACCGTCTTCATCTCCGAGTTGGGACTGGACGGACGCCTCAGGCCTGTCCGCGGCATACTGCCGGCCGTGATGTCCGCGGTGCAGGCCGGGTTCCATGACATCGTGGTGGCCCACGCGAACGCAGCCGAGGCCGAACTCGTCCCGGGTGCCAGGGTCCGTGGCTACCGGACCCTGGCGCGGCTGGTGTTCGACTTTGGGGCTGACCCGCAGGAACTTGTCCTCGACTTCGCACCGGAGGATGAACCCGCCGGGACTGAGCCTGTGTCCGTGGATGCGCCTGTCCCGGACATGTGTGACGTGTCCGGACAGGCAGAGGCACGGCGTGCCCTTGAGGTAGCCGCCGCCGGTGCGCACCACCTGTTGCTGACCGGTCCGCCCGGCGCCGGCAAGACCATGCTGGCCGAGCGGCTTCCCGGGCTTCTGCCCGATTTGCGCGACACGGAGGCGATGGAGGTGACGGCGATCCATTCCCTGTGCCAACTCCCCACAGCCGGAGTGCAGCTGGTCCGGCGGCCGCCCTTCGAGAATCCCCACCACTCGGCCACAGCAGCGGCGATCATCGGCGGCGGGTCGGGGCTTCCGCGCCCCGGCGCGGCGTCGCGGGCGCACCGCGGCATCCTGTTCCTGGACGAGGCGCCCGAATACGAACGCAGGGTCCTCGATGCACTCAGGCAGCCTCTTGAAAGCGGCGAGCTGGTCATCCACCGCTCGGCCGGAGCAGCGGCCTACCCAGCGCGGTTCCAGTTGGTGCTGGCAGCCAATCCGTGTCCGTGCGGCAAGGCCTCGGGGAAGGGTATTGAATGCACCTGCACCCCCTTCATGCGGCGCCGCTACATGTCGCGCATGTCCGGGCCGCTCCTGGATCGTGTCGACATCCAGCTGCAGGTGGACCGTGTGTCGCTGGCGGACTTTGGCCAGTCCGGGGGAGCGGAGGACAGCGCAACGGTCGGTGCCCGGGTCCTGGCTGCCAGGGCAGGCCAGCTGCAGCGGCTTCAGCACTGGGGCATGGAAACCAACTCCCAGGTGCCCGGACGCATCCTACGTGGCGAGCTGAGACTTGCGTCCGCCACAACCCGAATCCTGGACCATGCACTGGAACGAGGCGTACTCACGGCCAGGGGCTATGACCGTGTCCTCCGCCTCGCATGGACTTTGGCGGACCTCGCCGGCCGCGAGCAGCCGGACGGGAACGACATCGGACAGGCCCTGAGCCTACGCCAGACCGCCTCAGCGGCGGCGTGAAAGGAAACCCCCATGCACAACGAGAGACTTGCCCGGGCAGCGCTGTCCAGGCTGATGGAGCCACAGGACGTGGCGGGCATGGCCCTGGTGCATGTCGCCGGGGCTGAGGATGCCCTGAGGATAGCCACCGGCCAGGTCAGCTACGGGCCTGGGCTGGAACAGGACATCACCGGGTTGCTGGCAGAGCACAGTGCCGTGAATTCATGGGCCGGCCTCGGTGCAGCGCTGAAACGCTGGGCGCCGAGGATCCCCGACCTCGCCCCCGAGCGCGACGTGGCCACCATGCAGCGACTGGGCGGCCGGATGATCATCCCGGCGGATGGGCTCTGGCCGCGGCAGCTGGACGACCTTGGCCTGCATCAGCCGATCTGCCTGTGGTGGCGGGGCGTCGAGTTCGAACTTCCCCCGGCAGCCAAGGCGGTGGCCCTGGTTGGCTCGCGGGACAGTACCAGCTACGGCGCGTCAGTCACCGGTGACCTTGCCTATTCGCTGGCGCAGCGGGGCTTTACTGTGGTGTCCGGCGGCGCGTACGGGATTGACGCCCACGCGCACCGGGCAGCCCTGGCAGGGGGCTCCGATGCGATGCCGACCATCGCCGTCATGGCGGGCGGCGTAGACCGCTTCTATCCCTCCGGCAACGAGGACCTCCTGCGTGCTGTAGCCAACCAGGGCGCCGTGCTCGCCGAAGTTCCGCCCGGCTCCGCACCCACCCGCTACCGGTTCCTTCAGCGGAACCGGCTGATCGCTGCCCTTGCGTCCGTCACGGTTGTGGTGGAGGCCAGATGGCGGTCCGGCGCCCTGAATACCGCCCATCACGCGGAAACCCTGGGCCGGGCGGTCGGAGCTGTCCCCGGATCAGTCCACAGCGCCAACTCGGCCGGCTGCCACCGGCTCCTGCGCGAGGGCGGCGCTGTCTGTGTCACTGATGCCGGGGAGATCGCCGAGCTTGCGTCTCCCAGCGGCCAGTCCTTGCCTGATGAGAAGGGCGGGCAGTCCGCCGATCACGACGGCCTGACGCTCGAGGACCTGATCCTGTTGGACGCGCTCCCACTGCGGTCCGCCAGCTCCGTCGAAAAACTCTGCAGTGTTGCCGGACTGGGCGCCGAATCGGTGCGCGCGGGGCTTGGCAGGCTGGCGCTGCTGGGACTGGCCGTATCCGAGATGGGAGGCTGGAAGCGCACCAAGCAATCAACATAGGGCCTGCCGTCCGGCGACGTCCCCTCGCCGGGCGGCTACGCGCCATTGCATGATTGGCGCGCCGTTCCTTGGTTCCGTGCCAAATGCTGGGACAGTGGGGGAGTGGAGAAACAGGAACTGCCGGCCGCGCTCGCCAAGGCCGCCACGGGTTTCGGACGCTACCTGACGGGTGAGCGGGCCCGGTCCGAACACACGGTGCGCGCGTACCTGTCCGACGTCTCCAGCCTGCTGGGTTATGCGGCAGGCGAAGGCGTCACCGATCCCGCGGGGCTCGAGCTGGGAACCCTCCGGCGCTGGCTGGGTAGCCAGAGCGAGGCCGGAGCATCACGCTCCACCCTTGCCCGCCGCGCCGCCACGGCGCGGACCTTCACCGCCTGGGCGCTGCGGGAAGAACTCATCGAAACTGATCCTGCCCTGCGCCTGCAGGCCCCCAAGCGTGACGGCTCACTGCCGGGGGTTTTGCAGCAGCAGCAGCTCGCGCGGCTGCTGGCCGATCTCAACGAGGCAGCCAAAGACGGTGAGCCCATTGCCCTGCGCAACCGGGCCATGGTCGAGCTGCTCTACGCCACCGGGGTCCGGGTCGGCGAGCTGGCGGGTCTGGACGTCGATGACCTCGACCCGGACCGCAGAACCCTCCGTGTGCTCGGCAAAGGCAACAAAGAACGGACGGTGCCGTACGGGCTTCCGGCTGCGCTCGCCGTTGATGACTGGCTGCGCCGCGGACGGGGAACGCTCGCAGTCGCGGACAGCGGCCCGGCCCTGTTCCTGGGGATGCGCGGCCGCCGGGTGGACCAGCGCCAGGTCCGCAGCGTGGTGAAGGGACTGTTCGACGCGCTGGGCGACACGTCCGCCACGGGCCCGCACGCCCTGCGGCACACCGCCGCCACGCATCTGCTCGACGGCGGCGCCGACCTTCGGGCGGTCCAGGAGATCCTCGGTCACAGCAGCCTCGCCACCACCCAGATCTACACCCACGTGTCGGTGGACCGGCTGCGTAAGAGCTATCAGCAGGCCCACCCGCGCGCCTAGGCACTTTCCGCCGGCGCGTCTTCTACACCACGCCGAATTGCACTGGCGTAATTAGGCGGCGTACGGCACAATAAGATCCAAGTTCGGCAACTTTCAAGTTGTGCTTGAAGCACCTGTCTCCAGGCGCCTCTTGTGAGTCCGGCAAGTAATTTCATAGATTGGCAGGAATCACCGGCACCACGCGGCGCCCGGAGCAGCAAATATCCGTCCATGCAGGTCGTTGGGGAAGACGTACCTACAGCTATGGAGGATGGAATGTCTGTTGCAATGACCCGCGGTGTGCTGTTTATTCACTCGGCCCCTACCGCCCTGTGCCCTCATGTTGAGTGGGCCATCGGATCCGTCGTGGACAAGCGAACGGATCTGGAATGGACCCCTCAGCCCGCCGCGCCCGGCATGTTCCGCTCGGAGCTGTCCTGGACCGGCGCGCAGGGGACAGGTGCGCAGCTCGCGTCTGCCCTTCGGGGCTGGGCGCACCTGCGCTTCGAGGTCACCGAAGAACCCAGCCAGGGCGTGGACGGCGGACGCTGGTCCCACACACCTGAGCTGGGCATTTTCCATGCCGTGACAGACGTGCACGGCAACATCATGGTGTCCGAGGACCGGATCCGCTACGCCTACGAGGCCGGCGCCGGCGACCCCTCCGCCGTCTACCACGAACTGTCGCTTGCCCTCGGCGAGGCATGGGACGAGGAGCTGGAACCCTTCAGGCACGCCGCCGAAGGCGCGCCGGTGCGCTGGCTGCACCAGGTCGGCTGACGGCGGCAGCTCGGCAGAAGACGGCGGCGCCGGCGAACGTGCCAGCCGCAGCAATTCCCCATAGCAACGAAAAAGCCCCCGCCAACCGGCGGGGGCTTCTTCGCTATCAGTCAGGTCACATCACACGCTGCGGATGGCAACGACGGCGTTGTGCCCGCCGAAGCCGAACGAGTTGCTGAGCGCAACGATGTCGCCGGCCGGCAGGGCGCGGGCGGAAGTCACGACGTCAAGCGGGATCTCAGGGTCCTGGTTCTCGAGGTTGATCGTGACAGGGGCCTTGCGTTCGTGCACAGCCAGGACGGTGAGGACGGCCTCTACGGCGCCGGAGGCACCGAGCAGGTGGCCCATCTGGGACTTGGTGGCCGAGACGGCGACGTTGTCGACGTGGTTGCCGAGCGCTGCCCTCAGGGCGGTGTACTCCGGCTTGTCACCGACCGGCGTCGACGTGGCGTGGGCGTTGACGTGGACCACGTCCTCGGCCTGGATGCGGCCGTCGAACATGGCTGCCTTGAGTGCGCGGGTGGCGCCCAGGCCCTGGGGGTCCGGTGCCGTGATGTGGTACGCGTCGGCGGTCACGGACGTGCCGGCCAGCTCGCCGTAGATCCGTGCGCCGCGGGCGAGGGCGTGCTCCTCGGCTTCCAGCACCAGCGCGCCGGCGCCCTCTCCCATGACGAAGCCGTCACGGTCAAGGTCGTAGGGGCGCGAGGCGCGCTCGGGATCGTCGTTGCGGCGGGAGAGGGCCTGCATCGAGGAGAACGCTGCCAGCGGCATCGGGTGGATGGCGGCTTCGGCGCCACCGCACATGACGACGTCGGCCTTGCCGGAGCGGATCAGGTCCAGTCCGAGGTGTAATGCTTCCGTACCGGACGCGCAGGCGGAAACGGGAGTGTGCGCACCGGCGCGGGCGCCCAGGTCCAGGCTGACGGCGGCGGCCACGCCGTTGGGCATGAGCATCGGAACCGTCATGGGAAGGACGCGGCGGGGGCCCTTCTCCTTCAGCGTGTCCCACGCGTCCAGGAGCGTCCAGACGCCGCCGATGCCGGTGGCGAAGGCAACGGCCAACCGGTCGTGGTCGATTTCGGTGATGCCGGAGTCGGCCCAGGCCTCGCGGGCGGCGATGACGCCGAACTGCGTTGACGGGTCCATGCGCTTGGCCTCAACACGGCTCAGGACGTCGAGGGCGGGCGTGGAGCACCGGGCGGCGAAGTGGACCGGCAGCTCGTATTTGGCAACCCACTCGTCCTCGAGGGTGCGGGCTCCGGAAACCCCCTTCAGCGCGTTCTGCCACATCGTGGGTACATCGCCGCCGATGGGCGTGGTGGCACCCAGACCTGTAATGACTACTTTGCGTGTCATGGGATCACTCTCTGTCGGTGCGCCTGCCGTGTCCTGTGCTGCTGGCCGGAGGCCGGAGTGGGTGGCGTGCGGGGAAATCTGCAAAAATTTTAGGGGTGGTGCATCGGCTGGCCGGTCCGGAAAACGTTAGCGTCCGGTCCGGCCAGCCGGGTTCAGCCCATGAAGGCTGGAGCCTGTAGAGGCTGACGCCAATGAAGGCGGGTGTCCTGCTTACGCCTGGGCGCTGGAGATGAAGTCCACGGCGTCGCCGACGGTCTTGAGGTTCTTGACCTCTTCGTCGGGGATGCGGACGCCGAACTTCTCTTCGGCGTTGACGACGATGGTCATCATGGAGATGGAGTCGATGTCCAGGTCCTCGGTGAAGGACTTGTCCAGCTCGACGGCCTCGGGGGCCAGGCCGGTCTCTTCGTTGACGATTTCAGCCAGTCCGGCCAGGATTTCTTCGTTGCTAGCCATTGATGGCTCCTTTTCTTGTTATTGCCGGCGGAGGATGCCGGAAATGGGCAAACCGCGGTCGCGGCTTGGTGATCGGAATTGCTACGGAAGGACAATTACCTGGGCGCCGAAGACCAGTCCGGCGCCGAAGCCAATCTGCAGGGCCAGTCCGCCGCTCAGTGCGGGGTTTTCCTGCAGCAGGCGGTGCGTGGCCAGGGGGATCGATGCCGCGGAGGTGTTGCCGGCATCGGCGATGTCCCGGGCCACGGTAACGGTCTCGGGCAGCTTGAGCTTCTTGACCATCTCATCGATGATCCGCATGTTGGCCTGGTGCGGAATGAAGGCCACCAGGTCCTCGGCTTGGACGCCGGCGGCTTCCAGCGCCTGCTGGGCGACCTTGGCCATCTCCCAGACCGCCCAGCGGAACACCGTCTGGCCGTCCTGGCGGAGGGTCGGGTAGAGCTCCTGCGCCTCTTCGAGGAGCGCGAGGTCGCCGGTGGAGTCGGACCGGCGTGCCGCCATGCCAAGGTCGCGGACGTCCAGCATGGAGCGGGTCATGCCGATGGCATCCCACTTGCTGCCGTCTGATCCCCACACCGACGGAGCGATGCCGGGGGTGTCCGACGGGCCGATGACAACGGCGCCGGCGCCGTCACCCAGCAGGAACGAGATGGTGCGTTCGCGGTTATCGATGACGTCGGAGAGCTTTTCCGCCCCCACAACGAGCACGTAGTTGGCGGCCCCCGAACGGACCAGCGCATCGCCCTGTGCTATGCCGTAGCAGTAGCCGGCGCAGGCAGCGGAGATGTCGAAGGCAGGGGCAGGCGTGGCGCCCAGCCGGTCGGCGAGGCTCGCCGCGGCCGACGGCGTTGCGTACGGGTGGGTCACCGTGGAGACGATGACGGCGCCGAGCTGGGATGCCTCGATCCCTGCCTTCTGCATGGCCTCACGGGCAGCGCCCTCGGCCATGTCGATCACGCTGACGTCGGCGGGTGCGCGGTGGCGGGTGACGATGCCGGTACGCTGGCGGATCCACTCGTCGGAGGAATCGATCCACTGGCACACATCCTCATTGGTGACCAGGACGTCGGGCCGGTACGCGCCGATGCCCAGGATCCGGGTGTGCTCGTTGACCGGGGTCTGCTTCAGTACCGGCGTGCTCATGCCTGTCCTTCCAGTTCTGCGAAGAGTGCAAGGGCCGCGGACAGGTCGTCCGGCGTTTTGACAGCAACGGTCTTGACTCCCGGCATGCCCCGCTTGGCCAGTCCGGCCAAGGTACCCGCCGGTGCGAGTTCAATCACGCCAGTGACACCGCGGTTCACGAGGGTCTCCATGCACAGGTCCCAGCGGACCGGGCGCGAGACCTGGGCGATCAGGCTGTCGACGGCGGCGTTGCCCGCGGTGACCTCCTGGCCGTCGAAGTTGGACAGCAGCGGCACGGCAGGTGCCTGCGGCTGAAGTTCCGGGCGGAGCGCCTCGAGGGCGCTCACCGCAGGAGCCATGTGCGAGGTGTGGAATGCCCCGGCGACCTTCAGCGGAATGACGCGCGCCTTGGCTGGCGGGTTCTCGGCCAGGGCCTTGAGCTGTTCGAACGTGCCCGCGGCGACGGTCTGGCCCGCGCCGTTGACGTTCGCGGGCGTTGCGCCCGCGGCCTCGATGGCGGCGAGGACCTCGGCGGGGTCGCCACCCACCACGGCGCTCATGCCGGTGGGGGTGACGGCAGCGGCCGCGGCCATGCTGTTGGCGCGTTCGCGCACAAACGTCATGGCTTCCTTTTCGGTGAGCACGCCGGCCAGCGCGGACGCCGTGATCTCGCCCACCGAGTGCCCGGCCAGGATGACCGGCAGCGTGCTGAGTTCGACGTCGAACAGCGACTTGGCGGCCACCAGCCCAGCCGCGACGATGAGCGGCTGCGCGACGGCGGTGTCCTTAATGGTTTCCTCGTCAGAGGTGGTCCCATGCGCAGTGAGGTCGATACCTGCAATTTCGCTCAGGGAGGCCAGATGGCCTGCTACGGAAGGCAGTTCCAGCCATGGGGCCAGGAAACCGGGGGTCTGTGAGCCCTGTCCAGGGCAGACGATTGCAAGCACGTATCCAGCTTTCCAAATTACCGGGTGATTCATTGGTGTTTCCGTACACCAACCTCACGGGGTCAGATTGTAGGAAGTCTACAACGGTTCAGTTAGTGTTCCGCGCGGCAACACGCTCGGCGGCGGGCTTCGCGGGAGTCGAAAGCCGCCCCACCACAAGGGCTGCCTGCAGCACGAAAGCCTCGCGCGGGAGCAGCGGATCCCAGCCTGTCACGTCACAAACGCGCTTGAGCCGGTACCGCACAGTGTTGGCGTGGACGAAGAGTTCCCGCGCTGTCGCCTCGAGTGAATGTCCCAGCTCCAGGTAGGTGCCGAGCGTCTCCACCAGCCCGTTCGACGCCGCCAGGAGCGGACGGTAGATGTTCTTCACCAGCGACCGCCGGGCGGCATCGTCCCCCGAAATGACCCGTTCCGGCAGGAGATCGTCGGCCGCCACCGGGCGCGGCGCGGCCGGCCAAGCCCGGGCGGCGGTGAGCCCGGCGAAGGCGGACTGCGCAGATCCGCTGGCTTCCAGCAGGGAGCTGGCCTCCGCCCCGTAGACCACCGGACCGGGCGCGAACATCTCGCTGAGCTTCACATACGCGGTCTCCCGGTCGTGCACGCCGCCCAGGATGAGGATAAGTCTGTCGCCCTGGATGCCCACGAGGGCATCCTCCGCGTACCGGCCGGCCATGCGGCGCAGTTCGCTGACGTAGCTGGCGCTGGGTTCCGACGGCGAGTTCCCCACCATCACGGTGAAGCGTTCCTGCGCCTTCCAGCCGAGGGCAGCGATCCTGGAGCGCAGCGCGTCGGTGTTTTCGCCGCGCAGGATGGCGTCCACAATCAGGGCTTCGAGCCGCGTGTCCCAGGATCCCCGGGACTCCGCGGCCCGGGCGTACACGTCGGCGGCGGCAAATGCCACCTCCCGTGAGTACCGGAGGACTGCTTCGCGCAGGGAGGGCTGGTCCGCTTCGGGGGCGATGACCGGAACCTGGTCCTCCACCACTTCCACGACGATCCGGATGAGCTGAAGCGCCTTCTGCAGGCTGATGGAGCGGGTCAGTTCCGTCGGGGCGGTGCCGAAAACGTCGGAAAGGATCCAGGAAGGGGAACTGGGGCGCTCATACCAGGTGACGAATGCGGCGATCCCGTTCTGCGCCACGAGTCCCAGCGCTGAGCGCTCGTCCGAACTGAGCCGGCTGTACCAGGGTAGTGATTTCTCCAGCTGGCGCATGGTAGTGGTGGACAACTGACCGACGCTGGCCCTGAGCTTTTTCAGGGTCTCCGTCTTCTCCGGAGTCATGGACCGGGAGGACGGTTTGCGCGGTGCAGGGGCAGGGGACGGCTCGGGCATAATTCGAGCATACGGTGCCTGCGGGACAAGCTCCATTTTGTGCAAAGGCTACAACTGCGGTTGCGCTGCATCACAGCACATCCGGCACTTCCTGTAGTACCGGGGAAGCACCCGCCCAACGACGACGGCGGCCCCCACCCGTGGGTGGGGACCGCCGTCATTTTTGTTGGGTTTGGCTCCGCTGGTTAGGACTCGCCTCCGGCGTTGCCCGTGGTGCCGGCGTTCACGTTGAGCAGGCGGTACTTCTCGATCGCCTGCGCCGGCGCCTGTCCGTCAACCTCACCCTTGGCTGCGAGCAGCTGCAGGGTCTTCACAACGACGGAGTGGATGTCGTTTTTGAAGAAGCGGCGGGCGGCGGCGCGGGTGTCGGAGAAGCCGAAGCCGTCGGCGCCGAGGGTGGCGAACTCGTTCGGGACGAACTGCCGGATCTGGTCCGGGACGGCCTTCATGTAGTCCGAGACAGCGACGACGGGTCCCTGGGCACCGGCGAGCTGCTTGGTGACGAAGGGCTGGCGGGCTTCCTTGCCGGGGTTGAGGAAGGCTTCCTCTTCGGCGGCGAGGCCGTCGCGGCGCAGTTCGTTCCAGGAGGTGACGGACCAGACGTCGGCGGAGACGCCCCAGTCTTCGGCGAGGATCCGCTGGGCTTCGAGGGCCCATGGGACGGAGACGCCGGAGGCGAGGATCTGGCTCTTGGGGCCTTCGGTGGTGGAGGCCGCGAGCTTGTAGATGCCCTTGATGACGCCTTCGACGTCGAGG
>NZ_PJMC01000045.1 GCF_002892795.1 Arthrobacter sp. AFG20
GGGTCCAGGATCTTCCAGGACAGCTCCACTTCCTCGTGCCGCGGGAACAGCGGCGGCTCGCCCAGGAGTACGTCCAGGATCAGCCGCTCGTAGGCTTCCGGGCTGGACTCGGTGAACGAGTGCCCGTAGCCGAAGTCCATGGTCACATCCCTCACTTCCATCTGGGTGCCGGGAACCTTGGACCCGAAGCGGATCGTGGCGCCCTCATCGGGCTGGACCCGGATCACCACCGCGTTCTGGCCGAAATCATCGTCGCCATGGTCACGGAACAGCAGGTTCGGTGCCCGCTTGAACACCACCGCGATCTCCGTGACCCGGCGTCCGAGCCGTTTCCCGGCGCGCAGGTAGAACGGCACCCCGTTCCAGCGCCGGGTATTGATGTCCACCCGGATCGCGGCATACGTTTCGGTCGTCGAGTCGGCCGGGATGCCCTCCTCCTCCAGATACCCCTGGACCTCTTCGCCGCCCTGCCACCCGCCGGCGAACTGGCCGCGGGCCGAATGGGTGGACAGGTCCTCCGGCAAACGCACCGCGGCGAGGACCTTTTCCTTCTCCGCCCGCAGGTCATCGGCATTGAAGGAAATCGGCTCCTCCATCGCCGTCAACGCCAGCAGCTGCAGCAGGTGGTTCTGGATCACGTCGCGGGCCGCGCCCACGCCGTCGTAATACCCGGCCCGGCCGCCGGTGCCGATGTCCTCGGCCATGGTGATCTGCACGTGGTCCACGTAGTTCGCGTTCCACAGCGGTTCGAACAGCTGGTTCGCGAACCGCAACGCCAGAATGTTCTGCACCGTCTCCTTGCCCAGGTAATGGTCGATCCGGAACACCGCGTCGGCCGGGAACACCGATTCCACGATGTCGTTAAGCTGCCGGGCCGATTCGAGGTCGTGCCCGAACGGCTTCTCGATAACCACCCGACGCCACTTCTCACCCCCGGCCTGCGCGAGGCCGTGCTTGGACAGCTGCCGGCAGACCTGTTCGAAGGCCTTCGGCGGGATGGAGAGGTAGAACGCGTGGT
>NZ_PJMC01000047.1 GCF_002892795.1 Arthrobacter sp. AFG20
CGGCGAGATCCCGCCGAAGTGCGTGGACGCGGCGCGGACGTAGTCGATCAGCTGTTCCTTGATGATGCTCTGGTAGTCGTACACGGTGTTGAAGATTTCCCCGATGGCCAGCGGCGTGGTGGTGTGCTGGCGGACCAGGCGCAGCGCTTCCTGGTTCTCGGCCGGGGTGCAGTCCTCGAGCCAGAACAGGTCATACGGTTCCAGCGCCTTGCCCAGCTTCGCGGCCTGGATCGGCGTCATCCGATGGTGCCCGTCGTGCAGCAAAGGCAGTTCCGGGCCGAATTCATTCCGGACCGCCTCGAACACGCCGGGCAGGTGGCGCAGGTACGCCCGGGTGTCCCAGTCCTCCTCCACCGGGAACGCGCCACGGCCGGCCGGCTCGTAGTCGTACCGCTCCCCCGAGGCCTGGGCCTGCGCGGCCACCCCGTACACGGCCTTGATCCCGGGCACGGCGGTCTGGATCCGCACCGACTTGTACCCGAGTTCCAGGTGCTCCCGGACCGAATCGAACAGCGACGGGATGTCGGAGCCGGAGGCGTGGCCGTAGGCGCGCAGCCCGTTGCGGGATGCCCCGCCGAGCAGCTGGTAGACCGGCATGCCGGCGACCTTGCCCTTGATGTCCCACAACGCCATGTCCACCGCAGCGATCGCCGCCATCGTCACCGGGCCGCGGCGCCAGTACGAGGACCGGTACAGGAACTGCCA
>NZ_PJMC01000048.1 GCF_002892795.1 Arthrobacter sp. AFG20
GGCGTCAGCGGCGCCAGGCCATACGACCGCTGGCGCTCTCTCGCACGAACCCCGGCGCTGAACCGCACGAACAGGTGGCGCTCAAAGCTTCAAATACTCATCATCCTGACGTCAGGTTGGGGTGTACCTCAAGTGGGCGGGGACTTTCGCTCCCCGGAGGTTTCCGATCGGAAGCTGCCTGCGGTGGTGAGCAACCCCAACACGCTCATCAATGGTTGCCACGACCGCTCGGACGACATGGGTCTCATCCTTGATCCAACCCCTCTAAGGCTTGTTACTGCTGAACAGATCCCGTTCCACCGTTGCTCCGTAGGGAACCTCAGCGCTTAGATTCACTGTGTACATGTCAGCTCCGTGGCGCGTTACGAGAATGCCCTGCCATCCTTCACTCATCGAGTGATCACGGGCCATCTCTACAGCCGTATTGATACTGTCTTCGATGGGACTGTCTGAATAACGGTGGATCCGTGGTTGGCCTGACACGCCGGGCGTTGCCTGGCGGGGAGGACCGATCATGAGCGACACCATGGATCCCATGGC
>NZ_PJMC01000049.1 GCF_002892795.1 Arthrobacter sp. AFG20
CATGTTCCCGTGTATGCGGGGTGTGTGGTTTGTCAGGAGTAAAGGCCCGTTGCGCAGGCGATCGTTCTGCGGCGGGTGCTCATGGGTGGAATATCAACGAATAGGTGCCTGGTGGCACGGACCGGTTGTTAGTACGGATTTCCCTTTGGGGTGGTCCTGGAACGCGGGTGGTTTGTGGCTGTTGGGTAGTGTTTGGCACACTGTTGGGTCCTGAGGCAACAGGGCCGGGGGGCGGGGTTGTTTCCTTGCTGTTCCGGGACTTGTGTTTCTGGTTTCCTGGCTGCGCCGATCGCATGGTTGCCCTTTGGGGTGTGTGCGGGGTGTGTGGTACGGGGTTGTTGTTTGAGAACTACATAGTGGACGCGAGCATCTTTTATAAGAAGCAATTTCCAAGAATATGAACCTGGATCTGGTTCGCATGCCCTTTGGGTGTGCGGGGCGGTTTCGTGGTTCTCTCGAAAATTACTCCTTGATCTTTTGTGGTCAAGTTTTTAAGAGCACACGGTGGATGCCTTGGCATTAGG